>JAXMGR010000013.1:0-124795 GCA_046352935.1 Steroidobacteraceae bacterium | reverse complement strand
CTCCGACGAGCGCCAGTGCCACGATCATGCCGGCGCCGGCCCATCGGTGCCGCACGGAGACCGTCAGCCACGCCAGCAGTGCCATGATCATCGGCGCGGCAATCAGCGGCGTCCGTGGAAAATCGGGACACAGAAGCAGGACTACGCCGAACAGCACCGCCGTTGCCGCGCCGACAGCGAGCAGGATGCCCGGCAGTGACACACGCGTGCGGCGGTCGCGCAGGGCCAGCGCCACGGCAGTCGCGAGGTAAAGGCCTCCGATGATCGCGAAGACCATGGTGGTCCGCGCATCGAGGTTCCACAGCGGCTTCTTGAGACGGACCGCGCCGAGGCCGACGACCGCAATGGCACCCAGGACGCCGAGCGCCAGGACGCGCCACAGCGGCGGCGCCGGTCGCGGGCCATCGGTGCGAAGGGTCGAGGTGTTGTCGCTCATGACGATGATCCGTCGATCTCGATGATCTGCAGCCTGGCATCCGGCGATGCATGGACGATTCTGGACGGAAGCCCGCGCAGTGCACCGTCCAGGAGCTCCTGCGTCTGTTCGGTCCCCGCCACGATGAAGGTCCGTGTCCTGGTCCGGACGGCAGCGCGCAATGTTCCGGGTGTATACAGAAGCGGCTGGTTGCCCCATCGCTCGTGGCGGCCGTGGTCGCACGCATAGGCGAGAAAGCGCTGCTGGGTCCAGTCGATGTACGCGAAGTCAAAGCTTCGATAATAGAAGTCGACACCGGGAGAGGCATTGATGACGAGGTCTACACCCGGCCGCGCGCGGCTCTGGAGCCATTGCCCGGCGTTGCGGCTGTCCGCCTGCCGGATCAGATGACCCTTTCCGGTCGGTGGCAATAGTACGGTCGGGACTTGTTGCAGCCATGCAGGTACAGGTGGTTCCCGTGCTCCACTGTCCTCGGTCACCACGAACAGGGTAGCTGCGACGGGGAGAACGAAGGCCGTGTGTGCCGGTGTCCGGGTGAATGCGCCAGCCAGGCGATCCAGCATCGCGAGCAGGACAACGATGGCCAGCGGATACAGGAAGAAGACATAGCGGGTCTCGTGGCGCGGAGGATCGCTCGCCGCCGCCCCGCCCAGCAGCAGAAACAGCAGGAACAACCCGAGACGCAGGTCCGGCCTCAGGCGGTCCGGTTCCCTGCCGGCGAGCACGAGGGCGCCAGCCACAGCCAGCGCCAATGCCGCAGAAAGCCGTGGAACCGCGCCGCCCCAGGGCTTCGCGATCTCGAGCAGGAAGTCGGGGAACGAGAGCAGATTGTAGGCGAGTGTGAGCAGTGGAATACGGCTTACGATCGTGGTGTCACTGCCCAAGTTCCACCCGGCAGCCAGCAGGCCGTAGGACAGCCATGCGATGAGCCACAGACCCATGGCGATGATGCAGGTGCGGGCAGGTCGTCTGCCGAAGTCCTGCCACTGAAGCTGTCCGAGACAGACCAGCAAGGCGATGACGAGGCCGGTCACGGCGAACTGATGCACGACGGCGGCGGAGATCGCGACCGCCATGCCGATCGCAGTCATCCAGCGCTCGCGAAGAATGGGCCACAGCGACAGCAGTGCGAGTACCGAGGCGGCCATGGGCAGGATGGCGGCTCCGATCCACAGCCACTGGCGCTGTTCGACCGGGCCGATCATCGTCGCCACTTCACGCCACCCGGGCGTGAGCGTCGTCTCGACCGACTCGAAGCCTTCCGGGTACACGGCGGCCGGATCCAGGTGACGGAAGTCGGTCGTCGCAAACTTGAGGGATACGAGCGCCAGCAGCGTCATCGCACCGAGATAGATCCAGTCACGCCGGACTGCGACACTGCCGTGTCGGCCGACGAACGGCAACAGCAGATTGGTTGCCGCCAGCAGGACGCCGCCCTCCCATGTCAGGATGCCGACGACCGTCAGTGCCGCGAGACCCCAGCGCGCGCCGCGGTTGTCGTCTACCGCGGCACGCAGGAAGAACCAGGCGTACCAGGTGAACACTGCCTGGAATGGCGCATACATGCGCCCGAACTGGGCGCCGTCGATCTGCCAGGCGGAGAGCGACAGCCATGCGAGTACCACCAGTGCCAGCTTCGTTCCGTCGATGCGGCGCGCGATCAACCAGGCGCCGGGCAGGACGATGAGGCTAGACAGGACCGCGAGATAACGGGGTACGAACTCGATCGGCGCACCCGCGAGCACCAGGGCGGCGCTCAGGTACTGGAACAGGAGGCCTCGCGGGTAGTATCCGCCGCAGGCGTACTCCGGCAGACCGCTCCGAAGGATGTTTTCGATGGACCGGACGACGTAGTACTCGTCATCGGCCAGCGCAGGCTGGGTCAGTCCGTTGAAACGCAGCCAGATGCCGACGACCACCGCGACGCCTGCGGCCAGCCAGCAGGCTGCCGATGGCGGAGCCGCGGCCTCCGCGGAGCCAGTCGCCTGCTCCGGCATGGTCGTCGCCCCGTCCGTCAGGCCGAGCGCGCTGCCGGAGTCGTCGCGTCCCCGGCGCCAGAGCCTTCCGCGCCCGGATATTGCACGATGCGGTCGACCTGGTAGTCCTTCATCTCCCGTGCGTGCGTGAAGATGATCAATTCTCCGAGGAGACCCAGGGCGAAGATCTGCATGCCCAGTACGACGAGCAGCGACGACAACAGCAACGCAGGCCGGTCAGCGAGTCCCTGGCCGAACGCGAGCTTCTGCACGACCAGAGTCAGTACCAGCAGCGATCCGGTGCCGAACATCCCCACGCCGATCATGCCGAAGAAACGCAGCGGCCTCTTCGTGAACCGCGCGAGGAAGAAGATCGAGAAGATGTCCAGGAAGCTGCGCGCATACTCGCGCGGCCCGTAGAAGCCGGTGAAGCGGTCCTGCTGTGCCTGCAGCACGTCGACCTCGAGAACCCGGAAGCCCTGGCGGTCTGCAAGGACGCCGAGGAAGCGGTGCTGGTCGCCGTACAGAGTCACCTCGTCGAGCACGATGCGACGCATGGCGCGAGCGCCGCACCCGAGGTCGCGGAACTGGACCTTCGTGACGGTGGCCAGCAGGCTGTGGAAGGCACTGCGCCGTACGCGCTCGAACCAGCCGCCGGCACGTGGCCATCGGCGCCCGATCGCCAGATCACAGGACTGCAGCGCATCGACGAGTTTCGGGAGTTCCCGGCCCTGGATCTGGAAGTAGGCAGGCAGCGTGACGATGACGTCGCCCGACGACTGCTCGAATCCGGCCTGCAGTGCCGTCGCTTCGCCGAACGGGCGTGTCAGGTTGACGACCGTGATGGCCTCGCCGCGGTCCAGCATTCCGTGCAGGGCCCGGGCGGCTGCCGGTCGCGGACCGTCCAGCACGAAGATGAACTCACAGGGCACGCCGAGCAGGTTCGCTCCGGCCCTGTAGTCCGCGTAGAGCGCATCGAGGTCGTCCTGGCGGCCCCCCACGGGCACGATGATCGACACTTTCGCAATCGCAGAAGGCTGCGCCATCTTCGGATCCTTCAGGAGTCTTTGCATGATTGGCCCCAGACGCGCTGGGTCAGGCGCGAGAAATGCTGCTCGCGCACGTCGCCGAGTCGATACACCATCTCACCCAGTGCGCCCGAGAGCACGAGTATTCCGGTGCACATGAGGAAGATCACGCCGGAGCCCGCGATCGGCAGCGAGACACCGGCACCACGGGTCATCAATGGCCATACGCCGGCGACGAGAGCTGCCGTGCCAATCATTCCCGGCAGCAGGGCGAGCAGGCAGAACCACAGCAGTGGTCGCGACGTGAACGAGGCGATGGTCTTGATGACCATCAGGTCGAGCAGGACCTTGTAGACGCGCGAGAGGCCGTACTTCGAGGTGCCGAACTGACGGGCGTGATGCCGGACCTTGATCTCGGCGATGCGCGGCCCTGCGATCGAGGCCATGGCCGGGATGAACCGGTGCATTTCCGAGTACAGCGGCACTTCCTTGATGAGTGACGCGCGGAACGCCTTCAGCGAGCAGCCGTTGTCCTTGATCGGAACCCCGGTCACCTTGCCGATCAGCCAGTTGGCGATCTTCGAGGGGATCTTGCGGGATACCAGCTTGTCCTGGCGGTTGTGCCGCCAGCCGACGACGATATCGTTGCCTTCGTCGATCTTGTCGAGGAAGTGACGGATGTCGCCGGGGTCGTTCTGCAGGTCGCCATCCATGGTGATCAGGATCTCGCCACGCGCATGTTCGATACCTGCGGCCATGGCTGGCGTCTGGCCGTAGTTGCGCCGGAACTGAACCACGCGCACCCGCGGATCCGACCGGGCGATCTCGTCAGCGATCTCGAAAGTCCGGTCCTTGCTCCCGTCGTTGACGAACACCATCTCGAAGGGCACGCCGATGGGTTCGACCGCCGAGACGATTGCTGCGTGCAGGGGCCGGATGCTCTCCTGCTCGTTGTAGAAGGGCACGATGATGGAGAGTTTCGGTTGCATGTCCCTGGAGGAGGCGCAGCTGCCGCGGTCGGGTCGACCGCAGTCCACGCGCTTAACAATAAACGATCGGCCAGTCGCGCGACATGATACCCAGCCAGAATCTGGTAAGTCGCGACACAGGTCGCGGATCGCGGGTGCTTGCTCTCGGGCCGCGGATCGTCCGTCCATCCGTCGGTCGGGAGGCAGCCCGCGGTCCGGCTGACGGCGAGGCTGGATGTTCCCTGCGGGTGGCAGAGCCGGCGATGGCCGTCACGCTCGAAAAGGGAAGCCCATGTAAGATGCGCTGCCGCAATCGAGGCCGATCGGGCGCAGGA
The DNA here is from genome assembly GCA_046352935.1 of Steroidobacteraceae bacterium. GTDB lineage: Bacteria > Pseudomonadota > Gammaproteobacteria > Steroidobacterales > Steroidobacteraceae > CAYWMY01. The sequence continues at coordinate 120,052 of JAXMGR010000013.1, read as the reverse complement.
CAGGGCGGTGCACTGAAGTGTCGATCATCGATGCGCGAACGCTGGCGTCTGGTACGGAGCTCGAGACTGACATCTGCGTGATCGGAGCGGGCGCGGCAGGCGTCACCGTGGCGCAGGAACTCGCTGCGGCCGGGCGCCGCGTCTGTCTCGTCGAAAGCGGCGGTTTCGAGCCGGACCCGGAGACCCAGTCGCTCTACGACCTCGATTCCGTGGGCTACCCCCAGCGTCCGAACTTCATGTCCCGGGCGCGATACTTCGGAGGAAGCTGCAACCTGTGGGCGGGTCGCAGCATGGCACTTGCGCCGCTCGACGTGGCCGATCGGCCCTGGGTCCCGGGGGGCGCGTGGCCGATCCCATTCGAGGAGATCGAGCAGTTCTATCCGCGTGCCGCCACTGTGCTGGGTCTGCCGGCACGGACCGGACTTTCGGAGGCGGAACTCGGGTCCTACCTGTCGGACGACGAACGGCGGCTGCTCGATTCGCCGGACATTCTGCCCACGGTGTCGCTCTGGGCGCGGCGTGCACGTCGCTTCGGGCCCGTCGAGGGTCGAAAACTCGGTGCAGGACCCGGCGCCACGGTTGTGATCTCGGCCTCCGTGACCGAACTCATGACCTCTGAGGCTGGGGATCGAGTTGCCGCGGCGCGCATCCGAACCCTGGGCGGGAACGATGGATTTATCCGTGCCGGCCGATTCGTGGTGGCCTGCGGGGGGCTCGAGACGGCCCGCCTGCTGCTCGCGTCCCGCGATCGTCACCCTGACGGCATCGGCAATGGTCACGACCTCGTGGGACGGTTCTTCATGGACCATCCGCGCGCCGTTCATGGCAAGGTGCATCTGCAGCCGCGATCTCGCCTTCGCGGCCTGAGAGGCAGGCCGACGCCGGATGGCAAGCTGCAGGTCGGGCTCGGCTTCTCGCCGGACCTGCAGCGGCGCGAGGGCCTCCTCAATCACTATGTGACCCTCGAGATGCAGACGTCCGGGTACACCGAGGCCCGCTATCAGTCCTTCGTGCAGACCATGAAGGTCCTGCTGCGCCGGGGACACTCCGGGAGTCGTTTCGACTTCGCCAAGCGGCATCTCGGACAGCTGCCGGAAATGATCTATCTGCTGAGCCCGAAGGAGCTGATGCCGCACCCGCTCTACAGGCTGTACGTCGCCCTGCGTGATGCCGTGCCGCGACGTCCCGCGCCGCAGACCTTCGTGGCCGTGTACTTCTGCGAGCAGCCGCCGATGGCTGCCAGTCGCGTGACTCTTGGGGCGGAACGGGATGCTCTCGGTACGCCAAGGCTCGTGCTGGACTGGCAGATCGACGAGGCCGTGTATCGGAGCATCGATCGGCTCCAGGGCCTGCTTGCGCGGCGGCTCGAGGAGGCTGGCCTGGGACGTCTCGAGCCCGGCAGCGGCCGGCCGTCGTTCACGGATGCGTCACACCACATGGGCACGACCCGCATGGGCCGCGACGCCCGCGATGGCGTGGTCGATCCCCATTGTCGAGTGCACGGCATGTCGAATCTGTACGTGGCGAGCAGCGCCGTGTTCCCGAGCGCCGGGCACGCCAATCCCACCTGGACCATCGTGGCCCTGGCGCTGCGACTTGCTGAACACCTCAAGGCGGCGCCGCGCTGAGCGGAGTCGCTGGATGGCAGGTCAGAGGCCTGCGGGGACGGGCGGAGACGCCTGCAGGTACTCGTAGACGCGGTCGGCGATGATCCGGTTGCCGAGTTCGTTCGGATGGCCGTCGGTCTCGAAGTAGACCTGTTCACCGCGCGCGGCGTGCTCACGGAGCACGTCGGTCAGGTCGAGGACCTCGTAGCCCCTCGCCCGGAGGCTGGTGATCAGCGGGTCAGCAGGGCCCCGGAAATCTTCGCCATTCGTCGAGAGATACACGCGCGACTTACTCGGGAAGATGACGCAGATCATGCGGGCGTCGATACCGCGCGCGAGCTCGCGTGCGCGATCGATCGAGCGGAGCATGCTCGTGAACGCCGGGTTGGACTCCGTCATCCTCGGTGTGTTGATGTCGTCGAGGCGAGGGACGAGCCGGACGCGTTTTCCGTCCCGGAGTTCGATCGTCTGTGCCTTGAAGCGAGAATTGTCGCGCAGGTTCTTGAGCGCAATCCGCAGCGCGACTGCGAGGTAGCTCTCGTCCATGAAAGTCTTCATCGTCGAGGGAATGTCACCGGAGAACAGCCGGAACTCATCGTAGTTTCCGGGTGATCCAGCCTCGATCCAGCGATCGAAGTCCTCGACGTCCTGGATGTCGTTGTTGGGATAGAGGCCGTACAGCAGCACACGCGGCCGTACTCTCATCCCGAAGTGCTCGAAATAGCGCGTGTACTGGCCGGGGCCCGATCCTGCCATGCCGAGGTTGATCACGCGCTTCCCGACCCTCGCTTCCAGCAGGCTGGTCCAGGTGACTGCATGGTCGACCCCGTACCCGAATACCAGAGAGTCGCCGACGGCCACGATCTCCGCCCGGGCAGGCCACGGGCTCTTGTTGCGGAACCCGTACTCGTCCGTGGAGACCTCGATGTCGAAGTCCCGGTTCTGCATGCGCTTGTGCTGCAGTGGCTTGTACAGCACGCCGACCTGTGGGTGACCCACGGTCAGCATGTCGTCCCGCTCTCCGCTCCAGAGCAGGCGCAGTTGTGCTTCCTCGGGGAGCAAGCCCGGAAACAGCCGCAGCGCGACCTCCGCGACACCGGCGGCGAACAGCATGCTCAGGGCCAGGAGCCAGACTGGCGCCAGGCGGACCCAGATGGATCGTCGACTCGAATTCACCCTCAGCTCCGGTCCGTCAGCATCAGTTGACCGCTCTCAAGCCGGTGCGCGACGGTCAGTCCAGCTCGAACTTCAGCTCGTAGCGCTGCTTGAGGTTCTCCGGCTGGTACTTCTTTTCCAGGAACGCATTGCCGACGGCGAGGATCTCGATGTCGGTGCCCATGAAGCACCGGAAGCTGTCGTCGGGCGTGCACACGATCGGCTCGCCGCGTACGTTGAAGCTGGTGTTGACGACGACGGGACAGCCGGTCAGGTCCCGGAAGGCCTTGATCAGCGCGTGGTAGCGCGGGTTCGTGTCCTCATGGACCGTCTGGATGCGCGCGGAGTGATCGACGTGCGTGACCGCGGGAATCGTCGATCGCGCGACGTTCAGCTTGTCGATGCCGAACAGTGCCTGCTGCTCCGGGGTCATCGCGATCCGGTGCTCCGGCTTCACGTCGGCGACCAGCAGCATGTACGGGCTGTCCCCGTCGAGTTCGAACCAGTCGGCGACGTGCTCCCGCAAGACCGAAGGTGCAAAAGGCCGGAACGACTCGCGGAACTTGACCTTGAGGTTCAGCAGCTTCTGCATCGTGGGTGAGCGTGCATCGCCGAGGATGGATCGCCCGCCGAGCGCGCGCGGCCCGAATTCCATGCGGCCCTGATGCCAGCCGACCGCCTGGCCCGAGGCAAGGGCCTGTGCGGTCCGGGAGATCAGTTCCTGGTCACTGAGGACCTCGAACTTCGCGCCGGCAGCAGTGAGCTGCGCCTTGATCGTCTCGATGTCGTCGACGGGGCCGAGATAGCTGCCCTTCATGCGGTCGCGCGCCGTCGTGGGCGGACGCGGCTGCTTCTGGAAGATGTGGTGGCTGGCCAGCGCGGCGCCCAGCGCGCCGCCTGCATCACCCGCGGCGGGCTGGATCCAGAGGCCATCGTAGACGCCGGCGCGCAGCAGCTTGCCGTTTGCGACGCAGTTGAGCGCGACACCGCCCGCGAGACAGAGATTGCGCTCGCCGGTCTCTTTCCGGATGCTGCGCGCCAGCTTCAGGACCACCTCCTCGGTGATGACCTGGATGCTGGCCGCGAGGTCCATCTCGCGCTGGCCGAGGCGGGCCTCGCTCGTCCGCGGTGGACCGCCGAAAAGGGCGTCGAAGCGGCTGTTCGTCATCCGGAGGCCGGTGCAGTAGTCGAAGTAGTCGAGATTGAGCCGGAAGCTGCCGTCTTCCTTGATGTCGATGAGATTCTCGCGGATGGCGGCCGCGTATTTCGGTTCACCATAGGGGGCGAGTCCCATGACCTTGTACTCGCCGGAATTGACCTTGAACCCCGTGTAGTAAGTGAATGCCGAGTAGAGCAGGCCGAGGGAATGCGGGAAGTGGATCTCCCTGAGTACGGAGATGTCGTTGCCGCGGCCGACCGCCAGCGAAGTCGTGGCCCATTCGCCCACCCCGTCCATCGTCAGGATCGCGGCGCTCTCGAAGGGCGAGGGGAAGAAGGCGCTGGCCGCATGGCTCAGGTGATGCTCGGAGAACAGCAGCTTGTCCGGCCAGGCGACGTCCTTGCCGAGGCAATCGCCGAGAGTGCGGATGAGCATGTCCTTCTGGAACAGCTTCTCCTTGATCCACAGCGGCAGCGCCTGCCGGAAGGACTCGAAGCCCTTCGGGGCGAACGCCAGGTAGGTTTCGAGCAGCCGCTCGAACTTCACGAAGGGCTTGTCGTAGAAGGCCACGTAGTCCAGGTCCGCGGGCCTCAGCTTCGCCTGATCGAGGCAGAAGCGTGCTGCGTGGGCGGGAAAGCTGGAGTCATGCTTCACGCGAGTGAAGCGCTCTTCCTGTGCCGCCGCAATGATCTCGCCGTCGACGACGAGGGCTGCGGCGGAATCGTGGTAGTAGGCTGAAATGCCGAGAATCTTCATCTGCGCGTCGCGCCTTCAGAACAGGGTGTAGATGAACGGCGCCAGCGCCGAGCCGTGGGCGAGGATCAGGAGGCCGCCCAGCAGCAGCATCACGACGATGATGGGCAGGAGCCAGAACTTCTTGCGTTCACGCAGGAAGGCCCAGAGTTCGGAGATGAATCCCATGGTGATGTCCTCGTCAGAACTGGCGCGGGAAATTTTCGACCTTCGGGCCGGGCGGATCGCGCCTTGTCCAGTAGGTCGGCAGACTGCGGTCGAAGCGACGCTGCAGCACGTCGCGACCTCGCGCGCGCATGAAGGCGGCAATCGGGGTCAGCAGCAGGAAGTAGATCACGCCCAGTACGACGGGGCTGACGATGCGGTTCAGCAGGGCGCCGAGGCGCATCCACACCACGTTCAGCGGATGCAGCAGCGCGGGGGCGACGAATGCCAGTGCGGCAAATCCGGCTCCCCCGGCCAGCGGCCAGTACCACCAACCGGTGCCGCGCCACCACGTCCAGATTCCGATCAGGGCGAAGACCGCGGCGAACGTCAGCCCGAAGGACCGGTCGCTGGGAAGTACGATTTCGTGATTCGGCTTTGCCATTATTCGTCCAATCGGAAATAGACCCTGTAAACCGACCCGCATACGGGGCCTTCACTGCTTCCGCCCTTGGTGCGATCGCTCGAGTTGAGCCGTCGCAGCACCGTTCTGCGCTGGATGGGCTGCCCGCCGGGTGCCGGAGGCTGTCCCGAGGCCGGCAACCAGCATCTGCAGACCGGCCCTCCAAGCTTGAAATGACCTTAACACGCACCAGAGATGCGAACAGGTGCGCGTCTTCACATATTGCCACCGTGTATCCTACCCGCTGAGCAGGTTGGATAGACACGATCCCATGTCGAATTCATCGCCGGCGGCCGATGTGTCGCCGGGACAGACACTGTGCATCATCAATTTCAACGGCAAGAATGTGTTGCCGATGGCGCTCGCCGCCGCATATCCGCTGCGCGACCGGTTCGCCGAGATCCTGGTCGTCGACAACGGCTCCAGCGATGGTAGTCCGGAGGACGCCGAGCGTGATTTCCCGGGTGTCCGCGTTCACCGGCTGCCGGTGAACCTCGGTGCCGGCGGGGCACGGAACGCGGGGCTCCGCGAGGCCAGGACCGACCGTATCCTGTTCATCGACAACGATGTTTCGCTGACGGCCCGATGCATCGATAAATTGCGGGAAGCCATGGACGGCAACCCCCGGGCGGGGCTTGCGGCAGCCGCAGTCATCTATGCACATCAGCGCGACACCATGCAGTACGACGGGGCCGAGTGCCATTTCCTCGGCGCCCAGACCCTGCTCGACGAGGATGTCCCGGTCACTGCCGTCGATACGCGGATCCGCAAGGTCGGCTCCATCGTGACCTGTTGTTTCCTCGCCGATCGCAGCCGTCTCCCTCCTGACGAGACCTTCGACGAGTCCTTCTTCTACATGTTCGAGGATCACGATTTCGGAACCCGCCTGCGGGCGCTCGGCGTCGAGGTGCTATCGGTGCCGGAGGCCTGGTGCTACCACGGCAAGGGAACGGAAGGGTTGTCGATCCGGCAGCTGGGCGAATATTCGAGTCGTCGTGTGTATTACCTGATCCGCAATCGCTGGCTGTTCGTGCTCAAGAACTTCTCGGGTCGCACCCTTCTGGTGCTCGCGCCGCTCTTCCTGTTCTACGAGACTGCGCAGCTCCTGGTCGCTGCGAAGAAGGGATGGCTCCGTGAGTGGTGGCGGTCAGTGGTCTGGATCGTGGAGAACCGCTCGTCGATTCGACACGAGCGCCGGCGCATCCAGAGTCGCCGGGTCGTTGCGGACCGGGACATCCTCGTGGGCGGGCGTTTGCCGTTTCGCCAGGAACTGACCGCGAGCCGGACCGAGCGCTTCGCGCGCGGGTTCCTCGACGGGGTGGCCCGGTCCTACTGGGCCATGGCCGGGAAGCTCATCTGATGGGACGGCGTATCGTGACCGGGGCGGGCCGTGGCTGAGCCGTTGCGAATCCTGGTGATTGCGGCGTGTCCGTTCCCGCTCGCCCGCGGAACGCCGGTACGCATCCTGCGCATGGCGGAGGCTCTGGCCGTACGCGGCCATGACGTGCACGTCGCCACCTACCACCTCGGGGAGGGGCCCGTGGGCCCGGGAGTGACAGTGCACCGCATCAGGGATGTGCCGTCCTACCGCAAGCTGAATCCGGGTCCGACCTACGGCAAGCTGGTTCGCGTCGATCCTCTGCTGGCCGGCCTGACGCGTCGCCTGCTGGCCCAGCACCGGTTCGACGTGATTCATGCGCACCATTTCGAGGGGCTGCTGGTGGCTCGCGCCGCGCGTTTCGGGCGCGCGGTGCCCACGGTCTACGATGCTCACACCATGCTCATGTCAGAGCTGCCGTACTACCGCATGGGACTGCCCGCCGGGGCCCTGCGTCGCATCGGCGCCGTGCTCGATGGTCTGATCCCGCGGCTCGCCGATCACACGGTCTGCGTGACCGATGTGATCCGCGATCGACTGGTCGGCGACATCGGGATGGATCGGCAGCGGGTGTCCGTGATTTCCAACGGTGTCGAGGTCGATCATTTCGACCCGGCGCGTGCCGGCGTGCAGGCGAGACGTGCGGGCAGAACCGTCATGTTCACCGGCAATCTCGCCAGCTATCAAGGCATCGACCTGATGCTCGAGGCGTTCGCGCCCGTCGCGGCGGAACGGGCGGACGTACGGCTCGTGATCGCCACCGATTCCGCGTTCGATCCGTACGAGGCGCTCGCGCGCGAGCTGGCGATCCGGGACCGGATCGATATCATCTCGTCCCCCACGTTCGACGATCTTCCGGTGCTGCTCGCGGGCGCGGATGTCACGGTGAATCCACGTGTCGAGTGCGATGGCATTCCCGTCAAGCTGCTGAACTACATGGCGGCGGGGCGGGCCGTCGTTTCCTTCGACTCGTCGGCACCAGGGGTCGTACACGAAAAGACTGGCTGGCTGGCTCCGGCCGGAGATGTCAAGGCGCTCGCGGACGGCCTGCGCCGGGTGCTCGACGATCCGGAACTCGCCAGCCGGCTTGGACAGGCCGCGAGGACCTACGTCGTGAACAATGTGAGCTGGGCGATCGTTGCTGAACGCTGCGAGACTCTGTACCGCAACATGATCGGAGCGCGCCGTTGAACGCAGGGGGCGGCAAGCGCCTTTCGGTCTGCTACGTCGTCCCGGGGCATGATCTCATGTCGTCCATCGGACCGTCGCGCAACGTGCTGAATCTGGCGCGCGCGCTCGAGCCCTGGGCCGATGTCACGGTTGCGTTCCGACGGGTGGCGGATGACCGTGTGCCGGACGACGTACGGGTGCTGGAAATCCAGCCCGGCGACGAGGTGGCGACCATCGACGATGCGGCGACGCGCGGCATCGGTTACGGCGAGTTCGCCCGGTACCTGATGGATCTCCGCCGCTTCGCGGCCGGGCCGCTCACGAAGTTCGACATCGTTCTCGAGAAGAGCTGGCTGCTGTCGGGCTATCTGTCGTCCATCTGCCGTGACCGCGGGCAGCTCGGGGTCCCGATCGAGAACATCGTGCCCAATCCCCAGCACGCGGCCGGGGGCAGTTTCATGAAGCTCATGCGGCTGCGCGTGGGCCGCTGGATCGCCGGCCGCTGCCTGCGCGGGGCGCCGCTGGTCATCGCCGAGACCGAGTTCCTGAAGCGGGAGATCGCGAAGTACTGGGGGGTCGAATCGACGCGCATCGCCGTCGTGGATCTGGGCGTGGACCGATCCCTTTTCCGTCCCCGTGACCAGGTCGAGGTCCGTCGCCGTCTTGGCATTGCGCCCGAACGCAAGGTGCTGCTCTACGTCGGTGTGCTGGACCAGACGCACGATCTGGAGCCGGTGCTCCGCGAACTGGGCTCGTGTGGCGCCGAGGATCTCGAACTTCACATCATCGGCGACGGCGCCCGGCGAGCCGAGTACGAGTCGATGGTCGTTCCGGGCGCCGTACGCGTCGTGTTTCACGGACGCGTGCCTCACCACGAGGTGCCGGACTACATCGCCGCAGGGGACCTGTGCCTTGCCCCCTACGATCCTCGCGCGTTCTCGTCCGGGGAACTCGGCTATTCGACCATGAAGATCCCCGAGTACCTTGCGGTCGGCCGTCCGGTGGTGAGTGTGCCGAGCGGGCGCATCCGGTCCCTGATCGTCGAGGGTGACACGGGTTTCCTGTTCACCAACACACGCTCGGCCTGGCGGGATTTCCTGGCGCAGTTGCCGTCACGAGACCGCTTGCGTGCCATGGGCGAGGCTGCGGGGCGCACGCGACTGCAGTCCTGGGAAGATACTGCGCGACAGTATTTCGAACTCTGCACCCGGTGCCTGGCACCCGACGGTGCGCTTGCACGGAAGTGATGCATGGATCTTTATCGAATTCTGGCCTGGGCGCACCTCGTACTCGCGATCCTGACCATGGGCATGGCCCTGTTCTGGCTCATCATGCTGGTGGCGCTGAGACAGAAGTTCCCGCGGGACGAGGCTGATCGCTGGCTGGGGACGGCGAACCGGGCGCGATGGCCGCATGTGATCGTGCCGTGGAGCCTCCGGCTGCCCTTGCCAGTGATTTCATGGGCGCTCCTTGCGGCACTTGCGGTGACCGGTGTCCTCATCGCACGCGTGCATGGTGCGCCGTCGGGGACAGCCTGGACGGTGAAGCAGGCCCTGGTCGTGGCGCTGATCGTGATCCAGGTGCCGATGTCCCGCCGGCCATCGGCGGCCTTCATCCACGCCGGATTCTGGGTCACGCTGGCCACGATCGTCGTGTCGGGCCTCAGTACGAGGATGGTCCCATGAGCCTCTTCCATCTCAGCATCGGTCTGCACCTGACCGCGATGGCGCTGTGGCTCGGGCACATGTTCGTCTGGTCGCTGATCATCGGGCCCGCGCTCAAAGGGGTGCAGCCTGCCGGGGATGCGGAGATCCTGCGCGAGCGCAGCCTGTTCCGCGGCGGCCTGGGATGGCCGGCGCTCGCGGTGCTCGTGATCACCGGTGTCTATCAGCTGGGGGTTCGCGGTATCGGGATCGCCGACCTGGTCTCCGGCGCCGCCTTCGCTGGCACCCAGGGCACGATCCTCGTGGTCAAACTGGCGCTCGTGGCCTGCATGGTCTTCTACCAGGCGGTTTTCGCGCATGGGCGTGCGCCCATTGCGATCTACTTCAACATGCTCGCTGCCCTCGTGATCCTCGCGGCTTCGACCGTGCTGGTGCGTGGCTGGCTGGCCTAGCGCGGGCTCGCGTATGCCTGAACTCGTGGTTCTCGGTCTCGAACTGGGCGACGGACGGCTTCTCCGCCGCTGGGCCGCCGACGGCCAGCTGCCCGCGGTGCAGAGGCTGCTGGACGAGGGATGCTGGGGCTGGCTCGAGACCACCGCTGATCATCTGCACATCTCGGCCTGGCCCTCGCTGTACACGGGTGTCGGGCCTGGTGAGCACGGCGTCTACTTCACCTTCCAGCCGGCACCCGGGCTCCAGGGCTACCAGCGGTTCCATGAAGGCCTGTACGGCAGGCCGACGTTCTGGGCGATGCTCGACCGGGCCGGCCGCCGTTGCGCCGTGCTGGATCCGCCGTACTCGCATCCGGAGGCGGGTTACAGCGGCACCTTTGTCTACGACTGGGGCACCTGGGCCCATTACCTCAAGCCAGGCTCGGTTCCGCCGCAGTTCCTGCGCCGTCTCGAGGCGGCCTGCGGCCGATATCCGCTCGGCGCCGAGGCGAATGATCTCGGCTTCACGCCCATTGCCGCGGACGACATCGAGCCACGCCTGGTCGCCGCGATCGCTTCCAAGGCGCGCGCCGTCAACTGGGTCATGGACCAGACCGCTGCGGATGTCGTGTTCGCTGTTTTCGGTGAAACGCACGTCGCCGGCCACTACTGCTGGACGCCGGAGGCCTCGCGGGAGGGGCCGGAATCGCACGCGACGTCGATGTTCCGCGTGTACCGCGCGCTGGATCGGGCGATCGGAGAGATTCGGGCCCATGCAGGCGCCGACTGCGCCGTGGTCCTCGTGTCGGGCGACAGCGTGGGTGCCAACCACGGCGCCTGGCCGATGCTTCCCGAGATCCTGTCGCGGCTGGGTTACCTGGGGCTCCCGGGCGAAGGCGCCGGGAGTCCGGATGCTTCGGACGGCCCCAGGCGGTTCGATCCGGTCAAGGCGCTGCGGGATCTCCTGCCCAAGGAGTTCCGCAAGAATCTCGCGCGAAAACTGCCCACGGCGCTGCGCGACAAGCTTGCCCAGAGGGTCGATACGGCCGACATCGACTGGGGACGGACGCGCGCCTTCTGCCTGCCCACGGATCTCGAAGGCTACATCCGGGTGAATCTGCGCGGCCGTGAGCCGGCAGGCTGCGTCGAGCCGGGCGCCGAATACGAAGCGGTGCTCGCCGATCTCGAAGCGGCCCTGCTGGAGCTTCGCGATGCCGATACGGGTGCAGCCGTCGTTCGTGAGGTCTGGCGCATCGATCGGGAATGTCCCGGCGACAAGCGGGGCTTCCTGCCGGATCTGGTGGTCCGGTGGGTGGGCGAGCGGCAGCACGGGCGCGTGACATCGGAGCGTGTCGGCGTCGTCGAGGTCGAGTCGCCCGACAGGAGAACCGGTACGCATCAGGGCCCGGGATTCGTGCTCGGCGCGGGGCCCGGCATTCCGCGCAGCAGCGCGTTCGAAGGCGGGCACATCTACGATTTCGCACCGACAGTGCTCGCCCGCATGGGAGTCGCGGCGCCGCCGCATCTGCGGGGCCGGGCCTGGCCGGAATTCATCAAGGATCAGCAAATGGGGAGCGAGCCGCGGTGAGCATCAAGATTCTGCAGATCGGCGCGGGAATCCGCGGTCGGCACTGGGCGCAGTTCATCAAGGGTTATCCCGACGCGGACTGTGTCGGCATCGTGGACCCCGACGCCGCCGCACGTACTGCGGCCGAGAAGATGCTCGGCAGCGGATGCGGCTACTTCGCGGATCTGGATTCGGCACTCGGGAGCGTACGCCCGGATGCGGCCCTGATCGTTTCGCCTTCGATCCTGCATGCGGACCTGACGGTGCGTTGCCTGGATGCGGGCCTCACGGCGATGGTCGAGAAGCCGCTCGCGACCACGATCGCCGAAGGGCGCCGCGTGCTCGATCGCGCACGTGCCGTCGGCAAACAGGTCATCGTCGCGGAGAACTACCGGTTCTGGCCGGCCGAGCGGACCATCAAGCGGCTGCTCGAGGAGGGGTTCCTCGGGCGCATCGACAACGCCATGATGATCGACCGTCGCAACCAGCCGAGCACCGTCGAGGGGCCCTGGTTCGGCAAGATCGACTATCCGCAGCTGCAGGAGATCGCGACGCATCATTTCGACAGCCTGCGCGGCTTCTTCGGCAGCCGTCCCGACAGCATCACGGTGCGCGTCTGGAATCCGCCATGGACGGACTACAAGCACGGCGCGCATACGGAGGCTTTCATCGACTTCGCGCACGTGCGTGTGCAGTACGTCGGCACGCTGCTGTCGCATCGCTACGGCTTCTCGATGTGGATCGAGGGCGAGAAGGGCGCGCTCTGGACCAACCGGAAGTTCGTCGCGTTCCGGCCGCGGGGCAGCCGCTGGTTCCGCCCGATGCGCAACGACAAGGTCCCGAAGGGTGACGAGCGCCCGTATCCGCAGGGAGGCACGACGTCGCTGCTCAACAGCCTGCGCGATGCGGTGCTGCACGGAAAGTCCGCGGAGACGCGCGGCGACGACAACATCTGGACCGTGGCGATGGTCGAGGCGGGTCAGATGTCGGACCGGGAGCGGCGCACCGTGCAACTGTCCGAAGTGTATGCGCCCGCGTCCGAAGTCCGTTCGGGCTGACGCATGACAAAGGGGAGCAACAGCCGTCGCCTGCTCGTCATCGGTCTCGACAGTGCCGACGCCGGGCTCATCGAGGCGTGGATGGCGGATGGCACGATGCCGAACTTCGCCCGGCTGCGGCAGCAGGGTCTGTACTCGCGCCTCGGAACGACCGCGGAGATCATGCACGTCTCGGCCTGGCCCTCGATGTACACGGGTGCGACGCCTGGCCACCACGGCATGTACCACGCGTACCAGATCCGTGCCGGCGAGCAGGTGATCCACCGCACCGAGCCAGGCCGCATCGGTCTGCCGCCGTTCTGGAAGCTGCTGGACGACGCCGGGCGCCGATGCATCGTGCTCGACGCGTTCATGGACCATCCGCTGCCGCACTTCGGTGGCATCCAGATCCTCGAGTACGGCACCTGGACCTGGTTCGGCGAGCCGGGCTCGTCGCCTGCGGGCATGCTGAAGGACATCAAGCGACGCTTCGGGCCGTATCCGGCGCCCGAGCACAGCAATCTCGTGCGGGTGCCGGACGACCCTGCGCGTTTCCGCGACCAGCTCGTCGCGGGCACGCAGGTCAAGGCGCGGGTCGTGCAGGCGCTCATGCGCGAACAGGAATGGGACCTGCTGTTCGCGACCTTCGGCGAACCGCATGGCGCGGGCCACTATCTCTGGCACATCGGTGACCGGGAGTACCCGACGCATCCCGCAGCGGGCGCGCTCTCGTCATTGCATCCGGTACGCGACGTGTATGCGGCGCTGGATGCGGCTGTCGGTTCGATCGTGGATGCCGCGGACGACCGGACGACGGTGCTGATCACATCCGGCGATGGCATGGGTCCGAACTATTCGGGTTGTCACCTGATGCCGGAGATGCTCCACCGGATGGGTCATTTCCATGCCGGAGGCGTCGGTGGAGACGGCGCGCAGAAGGCGCCGAAGAAGGGTGTGCTCGCCGCGATCCGTCAGTCCATTCCGCTCGGCTGGCGCCAGTCGGTGACGCGCTGCATGCCGCGCTCGATGCGTTATCGCCTGAGCATGAAGTGGGTCAACTCGGGTATCGACTGGTCGCGCTCGAAACTGTTCTGCATCCCGAACTCGAACGAGGGCTACTTCCGCGTCAACCTGCAGGGGCGCGAGCCTCTCGGGATCGTGACTCCCGGAATGGAATACGACGAGCTGCTGGGCTCGCTGCAGGAGACGCTGCAGTCGCTGCGAAATCCGGCGAACTCGAAGAAGGCGGCGGAGCGCGTGGTGTTGATGGACGAGACCTATCGCGGTGCGAGGCGCCAGGACCTGCCGGATGCGGTCATCAGCTGGGACCTCGGTGCACGCGTACTGGACGAGATCGAGGCGCCGTCGATCGGCCGGATCCGGAAGCAGCCGGGTCACGCCATATCGCCGTTCTATACGGGCAACCATCGCCCGACTGCGTTCCTGCTTGCGCGCGGCCCGGACATCCGTCACTCCCGGTGGGGCGACGGCGGCCACATCCTCGATCTTGCCCCGACTCTGTTGGCGGCGCTCGGGGTCGATGCGCCCGGATACTTCGAGGGTCGGCCCTGGGCGGCATTCGCTGCGGCGGGAGGTTGAGCTGATGTGTGGACTGGCGGGGCTCGTGTTGACGGGCTCACAAAGGGCGGGCGCGGAACACGAGGCGATGGTTCGTCGCATGTGCGACATCCAGGCGCATCGCGGACCCGACGACAGTGGAACGATCGTGCTCGACCGCGTGGTGCTCGGTTCGCGGCGCCTGGCGATCATCGATCTTTCCCCGGCCGGCCACATGCCGATGAGCGATGCCGCGGGGCGCTGGTGGATCGCCTACAACGGGGAAGTGTTCAACTTCGCGGACATCCGCACGGAACTGGAGGCGCTGGGTCACGTCTTTCGTTCGCGGACGGACACCGAAGTCATCCTGCACGCGTTCATGCAGTGGGGCGAGGCGTGCATGCACCGGTTCATCGGCATGTTCGCCTTCGCGATCGCCGATACCTCAACGGGCAACGTCACGCTGGTTCGGGACCGCTACGGCATCAAGCCGCTCTACTTCGCGCGGCAGGGCGAGGCCATCCTGTTCGCCTCCGAGATGAAGTCGCTCATGCAGGTCATGGGCCCGCAGAGCGTGGATCGCCACAGCCTCGTCGAGTGGATGCTCTATCGGAACGTCGATTCGCTGACGCCGGAGACCCTCGTGCAGGGGGTGTCGTCGGTGCTGCCGGGCCATGTGGTCCGCATCGTCGACGGTTCCGTCGAGATCGCACCCTGGTACTCGCCGCTCGATTTTGTCGGCGAACAGGAGTTCCGGCGCTTCGCGGCGGCGCGGCCGGAGGAAGTCGTTGCCGAGGTCGACAAGACGCTCAACGACGCAGTACGCCTGCGCCTGATCAGCGACGTACCGGTGGGTACGCTGCTGAGCGGCGGCCTTGACTCGAGTCTGGTGACTTCCATCGCCGCGCAGTACACGCAGCACCTGAGCGCCTTTCACGTTTCCATCGAGGGCTTTCCGAAGCTCGACGAACGGCGCTATGCGGAACATCTGGCGGAACGGCTCAGGATCCCGTTCATCCCGCTGTCACTGACCGGCCGCATGTTCCGCCAGGCGCTGCCGACGGCGATCTACCTGTCCGATCTGCCGCTCACACACCCCAACACGATCGCGTATTACCTCATCAGCCGGACGGCGCGCGAGAATGGCGTGATCGTGCTGCTGTCGGGCGAGGGGGCGGACGAGCTGTTCGGCGGCTATCTCTGGAACTATCGGCGCAAGCGCAACCTCATGCGCCTCAAGAAGTGGCTGGACCTGATTCCTGATCGCCTCATGGATTTCGCCGCACTGCTCATCTACTCCGACGCGGGCCTGCCTGTGACCGGCCACCGCTTCCGGGAGGCTCTCGCGCCGACCATCGATTTCGTCGATCGTTATGCGCGCCTTGACTGGCAGGAAAGATGTGCCGAGTCCTATGGATTCGTTCCGGGCGAGATCGATCGGGCCGTGCTCGGGAACATGCTCGCGGACCTGTCGGATTTCCTGACGCCACTGCTCAGGCGCCTGGATCGCGCCAGCATGGGAACCTCGGTCGAGACACGGGTGCCCTTCCTCGACCATCGGCTGGTGCACAGGGCCATCAACATGCCGCTCGACTACAAGGTCGGCAAGTACGCGGACAAGTGGGTGCTCAAGCAGGTCGCCCGGAAGTACATGCCGGATTTCCTCGTCGATCGAAAGAAGGCGGGCTTCCCGCTGCCGCTGGATGCCTACATCGCGCCGCTCGCCGATGCGAGTCTCTTCCGTGACGGCTTCTGCCAGCAGACCCTCGGGATCAGTTCCCGCGCCATCGATCGGCTCCTGGCGAACTGGCGATCGCGCGTCTTCGGATTCTTCGGCCTGCTGACCCTGGAGATCTGGGGGAGGATCCACATGCGTGGCGAGTCCGTCGCGTCGGTCGATGAGCGCATTGCGGCGCTCGAGTACAAAGCGGCCGGCGGTCGCTGACGAGGTCGACGGTGCGAATCGGCATTTCCATGTTGAGCCACGACAGGTCCTGGGGCGGTCCGGGGATCTATACGCACGAGATCGTGCGCAACCTGCTGGAAGTCGACCGGACCAACGAGTATGTCCTGATCTATCCGGGCTTCTGTGCCGAGCGGAACGGCATGGGCCAGTACCAGCCTCACTATCCGAACTGCACTGAAGTCGCCACCCGCAAGTCTCTGGGCTGGACGATCTACTGGGAGCAGGTCGTTCTGCCACCTGTCGCGAGGCGGCTGAAGCTGGACCTGTTCTTCAATCCATTCTGGTCGGTGCCCGTTTTCGGACGCTACAGGAAAGTGCTGATCGTCCACGGCGTCGATTCGCACGTCGTGCCCGAGTCTCTGACGTGGCGGCACCGGTTCGAGTGGTTCCTGCACGCTCATCTCTGGGTGCACCGGGCTGACGCCGTGGTTTCGATCTCGGACATGATGAAGCGTGACCTGGTCCGCTTCGACCACCTGCCGCCGACGCGGATCCGGCGTGTCTACCACGGCTGCCACCCGAAGTTCCGGCCGATCGATGATCGGACGGCGCTCGCGGATGCTCGCAGGCGCTATGGTCTGCCGGATCGGTTCCTGCTCTTCGTCGGTATGCTGTTCCCGCAGAAGAACTTCGCCAACTTCGCGCGTGCCTTCGCGCGGATCGCCGCGAAGGTGCCGCACGACATCGTCGTCGCCGGCCAGCCACGATGGAAGTATTCGGCGGAAATCGATCTCATCGCCGAGCTCGGTGTGAAGGACCGTATACGGTTCCTCGACCAGGTGCCGAACGATGATCTGCCGTATCTCTACAACATGGCCGACTGCTTCGCTTTCCCGTCCTACTACGAGGCCTTCGGCCTCGTCGGCGTGGAGGCCATGGCGAGCGGTTGTCCGGTCGCCGCCGCGCGGGCCGGAGCGCTGCCGGAGGTGCTGGGCGAAGCGGCGCGCTACTACGATCCGGACGACATCGACGAGATGGCTGGCACGTTCCTGCAGTTGCTGACCGACGAAGGGCTGCGTCAGCGCTGTCGGGACGCGGGTCTGGAACGTTCCAGGATGTTCACGTGGGAGAGGGCGGCGCGCGAGATGATCGACCTGTTCAACGATGTGATGGCTGGCCGCCCGGCTGGCAATGAGATCGTGGCCTGACGGCCTCGCCCGGCTGGTCGCCATGGCGCGATACCACACGGTGAGTGTGCCGTTGACCAGATCCGAACGGCATTGAGTGACCATGCACGAGGGTCCACGGGAACGCAGTTGCCCGGCAGCGGGTCGTGAACCGGCGGCGGGCCGGTTCCTGTGCGGAGCATCAACGGCGAGCCACCAGGTCGAGGGAGGCAACCGCTACAACGACTGGTGGGACTTCGAGCAGGCCGGGCGACTCCCGTTCCAGTCCGGCGATGCGTGCCGTCACTTCGATCTCTATGAAGAGGACTTCGACCTGGCGCGGTCTCTCGGCCACAATGCGCACCGATTCTCGATCGAGTGGAGTCGCATCGAACCTGATGAAGGGCAGTGGAGCCAGTCGGCGCTCTCGCATTACCTCAGGGTCATCGACGCTTTGCTCGAGCGAGGCATCGAGCCGGTCGTCACGCTTCACCATTTCACCAATCCAGCCTGGTTCACGCGCACCGGAGGCTGGACGAAGCGCAGCAGCGTCGACCGGTTCCGGCGCTACGTCGACTTCGTAGCGCCGCAACTGTGCGGTCGGGTGCGGTATTTCCTGACCATCAACGAGCCCACCGTGTACGTCAAGCGCGCGTACGTTACCGGAGACTGGCCGCCGTGCCGCCCGGGTTCCTGGTTCGGTGGTCTGCTGGCGATGCGCAATCAGTGCCGGGCGCACGTGGTCGCATACGACGCGCTGCACGCACACCGTCCCGATGCGATGGTCGGATTCGCGCACAGCGCACCTCACGTCGAGGCGAAGGATCCGGGTCGGGCCTCGGACAGGATGGTCGCCGCCCTGCGCGATTTTGCGATGAACGGTCTGCCGTTCGCGCTCCTCGGGCGGAGGCCGCGGCGTGTCCTCGACTTCATCGGGCTGAACTACTACACGAGACAGCGCGTTGCCTGGCATCCGCACGGCGCAGCGATGCTCTTCGGTGCCGAGTGCAAGGAGCAGAGCGGTTCGCGACATCGAACCTTCAATTCGCTGGGATGGGAGGTATATCCCGCGGGTCTGCGCTTCGTCCTGCGTCGCTTTGCCCGGTACGGACTCCCGCTGATGGTCACGGAGAACGGCATCGCCACTGATGACGAGCACCTGCGCGACTGGTTCGTTGCGGAGCACCTCCGGGCCCTCGACGAGGCGCGGAGCGACGGGTTGCCGGTCTGCGGTTACTTCTACTGGTCGTTGATGGACAATTTCGAATGGACCGAGGGATTCAATGCCAGATTCGGTCTTGCCGCCGTAGACTTCGAGAGTCAGCGGCGCGAGGTGCGCCCGGCCGGCGAGCGATTCCGCGAGTACTGTATGACGCACCGTTCGGGGACGGAGCCGTGAGGCTTTGGTACAGCATTGCCGCCGGGAAGAGGTGGGGACTTCCTGCCGAACTCCCGGCGAAGGGGCACAGCGCGTGCTGAGTCGGCTCATGCGTCTGCCGGGTCTGACGGGACTCCTGGCTCCTTCGAGCAGGAACTACCGTGGCCTGCTCCGGGCTGCGAACAGCTTCCATGGGATGGACCTGGACTGGACGCCGGGTTGTGAACGCGTCATGGTCCTGGCGCCGCACATGGACGATGAAGTGCTGGGGTGCGGTGGTGCCGTTGCCCTGCACCGGAGGGCGGGCGGACCGGTGACGGTCGTTTTCCTGACGGACGGGCGACAGGGCAGTTCGGCGTTGCACGGGCTCGGTGGAGCGGCGCTGCAGGAAGCACAGCAGCGGCTGGTCGGCGTGCGAAAGGCCGAAGCGGATGCGGCGCTCAGGACGCTGGGTGTGACGGATGCGGTCTTCCTCGATGCGGTCGATGGACGACTCGATGAAGACAAGGTGATCGCCGGACGGCTGGCCGCTGAACTCTCCCGCACGAGGCCGCAGATCGTCTACGTGCCATCCTTTCTCGAGCAGCACCCGGACCATCGTGCGGCCAGTGCCGTTCTTCTGACAGCGGCGTCGGGTTCCTGGTCGGAGTTCGCTGTCCACGCCTACGAGGTGTGGACCCCGCAGCATCCCAATTGCCTGGTGTCCATCGATGCGGTGGTCGACATCAAGCGGGCCGCACTCGCGCATTATCGCAGCCAGCTCGCCGAGGCCGATTTCGAGCATGGCATCCTCGGACTCAACGCGTATCGGGCGATGATGCGTCCAAGGCATGGCCGGAGATACGCTGAAGCTTTCTGTGCGCTGCCACTCGCCGAGTATGCCGCTCTGTGTCGGGAGTTCAGGGATGGATGAGCCATGACATGCCCGCCCTCGCCTGAGATCGCGGATCAGGTCCCGGCAGGTGAACGCCAGATCTGCGTGCGCGTCGTCGCGGATGACGAAGGGTTCGACCGGCTCGAGAGCGACTGGAGACGGTTGCAGGACGCGACGAGCGTCTCGGCGTTCAAGTCATTCGACTGGCAGCGCAACTGGTGGCGCCATTTCGGTGGTGCCGAACGCGGATGTGTCCTGCACCTGGTGGTCGTTGAGGTGGTTGGGGTCGTCGTCGGCATAGCGCCGCTGATGATCCGTTCGGAGCCGGTCCTCGGTCCTGTTCGTCTCGAGACCCTGCAGTTCCTTGCCTCGGGTATTTCCGACTACCTCGGGATCCTGTGCGAGACGCGCCATGCTCCTACCGTCGCCGCGGCCATCGCAGGTCATCTTCGTGACGTGTCGTTCGATGTTCTCGTCCTCAGAGACCTTCGTGATCTGAGTGGAGTGTCCGAACTGTTGCTCGACAGGCTCGGGCAGGCACGCTGGACCGTGCAACGGCAACCGGGCGAGACCTGCCCTCACACCCCGCTGAGTGCGACCTGGGACGATACGCTGAAGCAGTTTTCGGCGAGTCACCGCAAGCGTCTGTCGTACATGCAGCGTCGCCTCGAGCGCGAGTTCGAGGTCGAGTTCCAGCGGATCGCGGATCCGGCCGAGCTGGATGATGCGATGCGCACGATGATGAGCATGCATCAGCAGCATTGGGTCGGAACGGGGTTCGCCGGCGCATTCAACAGCGCGGACAGCCAGCGCTTTCATCTCGAGACCGCGCGAGCCTTCCTCGCAAGAGGGGGACTCGTGCTCGCCTTCCTGCGCATCAACGGCAAGGTGGCAGCATCGTTGTACGGATTCAAGGCCGGAAGGTCGTTGCAGTTCTATCTGAGTGGCCGCAGCGAGACAGACGAATTCGTCAAGTACTCACCGGGCGTCGTCATCCACGTCTATTGCATGCAGGCCATGATTCAGGAAGGTATCGGCGACTACGACTTTCTTCGTGGGACCGAGCCGTACAAGTACACGCTCGGAGCCACCGATTCCACGACCTGGAGCCTGCTCGCGTTCAGGCCTGGAGCCTGGTACGGGCGGTGGAAACACGGTCTCGGGGTTCGCAAGGGTCAGCTCGTCGAGGACATGAAGGCCCTGCGCCGTTCGATCAGGCAGCGACTCTCCGGCCCGGAAACCCGCCAGCCGGCGGATCGCGCTTCGGTGGAGGGCGAATGAAGTCCGCAGTCGATCAGAACTGCAGGCAACGTGTGACAGGAGGGGATCCAGGATGAAAACGGCGATGCCGGTTCGACCGGGTGAAAATCGGGAGCGGGATCCCGCCGACGCGGGCGCGGGAATGGCGACGCGCCGGAGCCTGCTGCTCCTCATGACTGTCGCGGCTCCGATGCTGCTGTCCTGCGGTCGATCCGGCCACGACCGGGCCGTGAAAGGCGAGGCCACTCCTGCTACGGGCGAACTCGCAAGGCCGTGGGTCGAGGATCGACTGAGGACCGCGATCCAGGCCCGGGGTACGGTCGAGGGGCATGCATGGATCAGCGCGTACTGGGCGCCCGACGGTGATCGCGAGCGCTACATCACGGTGGAGGAATTACGGCCGGTGTTCGAGTTGATCCCGGTCCGCGGAGCCGGTGGCTCTGGAAGTGGCGAGTGGAAGGGCAGGGTGACTTTTCATGCCCGGCGGCATCGATTCGCAGATGATCTCGCTGGCGCGGGGGTGTCCGACTGGGTCGAGGGTGCCGGTCCGGTCGCGGTGATGGAGGTCTACCTCCGGCGCAAGAAAAGTGGCGCAGTCGTGTGGGCAACCTCTCCCGCTGGAAGTACGCCTGTGGAGGACCGGCATTTTTCACCCGACGAGCAGGACGTCGTCGCGACGGCGTTGCAGAACTTCCAGAACCCCGCCACACCGCCGGATCGGCGCGCGGCCGGCCGCAGCATCCTCCGCGTTCTGCGTGAGGACACGCGCATCCTCCGGGAGGTCGGGGGCGGTGTCGACAAGGCCGTCAGTGTGAATGCCCGCTACGTTGAACGTGCGGCGGCCATGGACATGACGGGATGTCCGCCTGAATTCGTGGATGCGTACCGCATCCACCTCGAAGCCTGGCGCAAGGGCGAGAAGTCCCTGATCGAGTCGACCTGGACTCCGGTTGCGGGTATCGCGAACCAGAACGGGGTCGGGACTTTCCAGTAGCCAGCTACCTTGGTCCCATGAGGGACCGCCCGCGGTTCGGGTTCGCCCTTCGTGACGCTCCCCGGCCGCGCGCGGCCCGAAATCGGGTGGACTCGGAGGCTGGCTGGGTCCGGAAACGGCAGCGGCCGGTCACTCCTGTGACCGGCCGCTGTTCCTGATGAGTCTGCTGACGAGTCGGATCGCGGGTCAGTTGACCGTGCGACCGACTACCGCACTGCGCGGACCTTCGATGCCGCTGCTGTTCACCGCGGCCACGGACACGTAGTACGTGCCTGCGGCCAGGTTGCTGATGACGTAGGACGTGATGCCGGTGCCCGTCACTGACGCACTTCGGTCCAGGGTGCTCGATGCGGTGCCGTAGTAGATTCTATGTCCGGCCAGATTCGTCAGCGTCGATCCGTCGGTGTTGGTCGTCGGCGGCAGCCAGGACACGGTGATCGACTTCGTCCCGGCCTGGATGACATTCAGGCTGAACGGCGCCAGGCTCACCGACGATTTGCCGTCCGAAACCGTGATCTGGA
This sequence comes from Steroidobacteraceae bacterium, assembly GCA_046352935.1. Lineage (GTDB taxonomy): Bacteria > Pseudomonadota > Gammaproteobacteria > Steroidobacterales > Steroidobacteraceae > CAYWMY01. The sequence goes on along the minus strand of JAXMGR010000013.1, from coordinate 97,868 downwards.
TGCTCTGGTACTGAGCCACATCGCTGGGCGACGGGATGCCTGAGAGACGACCCGTCGACGTGCTGAACGTGAGCCAAGCCGGCTTGTTGACGACCGAGAAGGTCAGCGGGTCGCCGTTCGCATCCGAAGCCGTCGGCTGGAAGGTGTAGGTCGTGCCCTGCACCACACTCGTCGACGGAATTCCGGAAATGACGGGAGCCGTGTTGGTCGCCGCTGTCGATGAGGTGGAGACACTGATCGAGAACACCGGCAGCGAGGTCTTGACCATGCCGTCGCCGACCTGGATCAGGATGTTGGCGTACGTCCCGACATCACCCGAGGTCGGTGTTCCCGACAGCTCGCCGGTATTGATGTTGAACGTCGCCCACACCGGACGGCCCGTCAGATAGAAGCGCAGCGTCTGGCCGTCGATGTCCGATACCGTGGGCTTGAAGTAGTAGGGCACGCCAACCTTCGCAGTGGCCGGCGGTGTACCCGAGATGGTCGGCGGCGTGTTCGACGCCGGGACGCGGAAGCCGAAGGCCGGCAGCGAAACCGTGGTCTTGCCGTCGCTGACGGAGACCTGGATGTTCGAGTAGGTGCCGACACCGGCCTGCCCCGGAATTCCGTCAAGGTATCCGTTACTTGAGTCGAAGCTGGCCCACGACGGCTTGTTGACGATCGAGAACGTCAGGCGATCGCCGTTCGCATCCGAGGCGACCGGGTGGTAGTGCAGCCAGTTGCCCGGCCATATGGTGGACGGTGGCGCCACTGCGGTGATCGTCGGCGCGACGTTGCCGGTCGAGCTCGTCGAAGTGGTTGTCGAGCTCGTCGTGGTCGCAGCAGCCGAGGTGGTGGTGGTCGTCGTCGTGGAGGTCGTTGTGGTCGGCGACGTGGTCGAGGTCGTTGGCGATGTGGTGGTCGTAGACGACGTCGATGTCGACGATGCAACCACGTTGATCGCGAACATGGGCAGCGCAGTCTTGGAGACGCCGTCGCTGACCCCAACCGTGATGCCGGAGTAGGTGCCGACGTTGCTCGACGTCGGTACACCGGTGAGTTCCCCGGTGGCGGTGTTGAATGCAGCCCACGTCGGTGCGTTCGAACGGTAGAAGGTCAGCGTCTGTCCGTCGATGTCCGAAGCGGTGGGCCTGAACGTGTATCGCACGCCCACAGTGGCGGTGGCCGGTGGCGTGCCCGAAATCGTGGGCGGCGTGTTGGAAGCCGGGACGCGGAAACCGATCGGCGGCAGCGACACGCTCGTCTTGCCGTCGCTCACCGAGATCACGATATTGGAGTAGGTACCGATGCCGGCCTGTCCGGGCACCCCGTCGAGGTATCCGTTGCTGGGTTCGAAGGTCGCCCACGCAGGCTTGTTGACGATCGAGTACGTCAGACGGTCCTTGTCCGCATCCGTCGCCACGGGATGAACGTGGAGCCAGTTGCCGGGCCAGATGGTGCTCGCCGGAGGATCGGGCAATGAGATGACCGGCGGTGAGTTGGTGGTCTGCGCGAACGCGCTGCTTCCGAACAGTAGGGCCGCGCTGAATGCCAGCGAGCCGACGAGGCTGGTCAGGGAGTGCTTCGACATAGGACAGACGCTCTCTTCGACGGACCGCCGCACCCGATTTGCGGCGGGGGCAAATCTACCCGCGATCCGCGCTTTCGCTACGGAGCGGCTGTCGCAGCATGGCGACGAATCCCGCCATTCTGTAAACGTGCCTGGTGATCCGCTTCAAAACTGCGGATTGCATCGAATCCGGCTCGCACGATTTCTCCGGCAGAAGCGGGGCGGCAGTACTACCGGCCGCGTATTATGTCGAACAGGGAATCGTTCGGTTTACTGTCGAAACCGCATACATGCGCTTCTTCCGACCAAGATCGCTGACCGACCTGCTGGTACTGGGGCTGCTGCTGATTGCCGTGCCGCTCGTCACTGCTGTGCTGTACGGGGGCATTCAGCTGCAGAGACTGTCGACCGAGAGCCAGAACCTGGTTCGACGCAGCGTTGAAGTCACCCGTCAGAACCAGAGCCTTTTCGAGCACATTTCTGCCATGGAGCGATCGGCGAACCTCTACAGCGTCCTGAAGGATCCACGGCTCGTCGAGGCGTTCGCGAGCAATCAACAGAGGTTCATGGCGAGCATTGCCGGTGTGGGGCGTGCACTTGATGACGGTGCTGTGGGCCGGGAACTCCAGAAGGTGGGCCTCGTGGCCGGTGAGACGCTGCGGATTGTCACGGCCCCGGGGGGAGTCTCGGACATCGCAGCGATGCAGGCCTCTTTCGATCGACTGACGGTGGCTGCGACGCAATTGTCTCTGGCGACCCGACGACACATCGATGATCGGCTGGCGGCGCTGGAGTCCAGGGCGAATACCCACCGCCGGCGCCTGCTCTGGACCATTTCGCTGCTGGTGCCTGCGAGCGTGCTGTTCGCGTTGTTCCTGGTGCTTCATGTGCTCCGGCCGTTACGGGCGATCGATCGGGCCATCGCGGAGCTCGGGCGCGGCACGTTCTCCCGGGCGATTGCGATCGCGGGTCCGCGGGACCTCGAGGCACTGGGTGGGCAGCTGGAATGGCTTCGTACGCGTCTGCTGGAACTTGCGCAGGAAAAGAACCGGTTCCTCAGACACATGTCGCACGAGCTCAAGACCCCGCTGGCGAACATTCGGGAGGGCACGGATCTGCTGCTCGAGGGGGCCGTGGGTGACCTGGGTGAGCCGCAACGGGAGGTCGTTGGCATTCTCCGGGAGAACGCGCTGTCTCTGCAGCGACTCATCGAAAACCTGTTGTCGTTCAGTGCCTGGCAGTCGAGTTCCGTTGGACTGGAATTATCGGAATTTCAGCTGCGAGCTGTCGTGAAGAGTGTCATTGATACGCAGCGGCTGGCGATCGTCGCTCACCGGCTGCGGCTGGACCTCAACATCGAAGACATCCTGCTCTATGCGGACCGCGGGAAGCTGCGTCTGGTTTTCGACAACCTGCTGTCGAACGCATTGAATTACACTCCGCGCAACGGGGTTATCCATATCCATGCGCGGTGTTCGGATGATCGGGCTGTCGTCGATTTCGCGGATTCCGGACCCGGGATTCCGGTCAAGGAGCGCGAGCGGATCTTCGAGGCTTTTCAGACCGGAAATGCATTGCACTCCGGTCCGCTCAAGGGTACGGGCATAGGGTTGTCGGTGGTGCTGGAATTCCTGCAGGTCCACGGCGGCACGGTCGAGATCGTCGATGGCGAGTTTCAGGGGGCTCACTTCCGGTTGACCCTGCCCCTGCGGCAGACGGTTAGAGGTGAGCGTGCTGATGCGATTTGAGCGGTCCAGAGCGACGGGATTGATGGTTTGTCTGGGGCTGGCTTCGACCCTCGCAGGCTGCGGCTGGCCGGGGTCGATGCGCTCGCGTGCCCATCCCGTGCCGGTCCCCGCAGCGGTCGTCTCCCATGAGTCGGAGGTGGTCGCGGACTACCTCAACGCTCTTGCGGCTCTGAACGCCGCCCCGGCGTCCGAGCAGGCCGAGATCGTGGCTGCGGCGAAGGCGGCTGCACTGGTCGATTCGACGATTGCCGTTCGCCTCAAGTACGCGATGATCCTCAGCCTGCCGGGACACAGCGGCAGCGATCCAGTTGCCGGGCGCAAGATGCTTCTCGAACTCCTCGCGGTTCCGGAGCAGTTGCTGCCGCAGGAGCGCGCGCTCGTATCGATCATGCTCGCAAACCTGAATGCCGTCACTGCGAGGGAGGTTGAAACACAGCGGCAGCGCGATCGCAGCGGGCGCCTGGACCGCGAGAGAATCGCTGCCCTCAATCGCCGCATTCAGGTGCTCACCGAGGAGAACGAGCAGGCCAGGAAGGATCTCGCCGACGCCCGGGCCAAACTCGACGCAATTGCGAATCTGGAGCGCAACATGAGCGATCGCCGCCCCGCACCATCGGGTGCGAAGCCATGAAGGAATCCGGAAATCGGCGTGCCCGTGTCCTCGTTGTCGACGACGATCCGGGGCTGTTGCGACTGCTGACGATCCGCCTGCGAGCTGAAGGCTATGTCGTTGCCGCCTGCGAGAACGCCGCCCAGTCGCTCACTTCCCTGCCGAAGTTCCGACCCGACGTCGTGCTGTCTGATCTCCGCATGGCCGAAATGGACGGGCTCGCCCTGCTCAAGGAGCTGCAACGCCGTTATCCAACATTGCCCGTCATCATCATGACAGCGCACGGCACCATCCCCGATGCCGTTTCGGCGACCAGGAGCGGGGCCTTCGCGTTCCTGACCAAGCCGATCGACAAGGATCAGCTGTTCGAGCAGCTGACGCGCGCCATGTCCGTGTCTGGATTCAAGGACAGCGATGATGACTGGCGGTCGGACATCGTCACCCGCAGCCCTGCGATGGAGGAGCGCCTCGCCCAGGCGCAGACGGCCGCTGCCGGCGATGTCTGCATTCTGATCACCGGCCAGCCGGGTACCGGCAAGCACCTCCTCGCGCGCGCCGTCCACCGGGCCAGCGGCCGGTGCTCGGCACCGTTGATCGTCTTCGATTGCGGCACTCTTCAGGTGTCCCGCATCTATTCCGAGGGAGCCGAGTCGGCGGCCAGATCGGCCGACAGCGACCTCGCGGCGGCGTTCGCTGCAGCCGGTGGTGGAACGTTGCTGCTCGATGAGGTTGCGGAGCTCGCGGCCCCGGCGCAGGCGAGCCTGATGAGTCTGATGGATGCGAGTTGTACGGCGGTCGGTGGTCAGCCGGCCGCAGTACGCATCATCGCTACGAGCTGCCGCGACCTGCAGGCTGCTGCCTCCCGCGGTCAGTTCCGCGAAGACCTCCTGTACCGCCTGTCCACGGTACACATCGACCTGCCGCCCCTGGCGCGGCGTCGGGAAGACATTCCGTTGCTGGTCGCTCACTTCCTGGATCTGCTGGGCAGCGATGGCGACCGCAAGATCTTTGCACCTGAAGCCATCGAGTTGCTGATGACGACGGAGTGGCCGGGTAACGTCCAGCAGCTTGCCGCGACCGTGCAGCAGGCGGCGTCGGTGGCGCGCGGGCCGGTCATCAGCGCGGAACTCGTGCACGGCGCGATCGGTGGCGGCAGCCGTGTGCCGTCCTTCGACGAAGCGCGGGACGAATTCACGCGCGGCTATCTCGAACAGTTGTTGCGCGTGACGCGCGGCAATGTCACACAGGCCGCTCGGCTCGCGCGCAGGAATCGCACGGACTTCTACAAGCTGCTGTCCCGGCACGGAATCTCAACCGAGGAGTTCAAGTCCTGAGGGGGGGCGCGATGGCTCGTGATTCAACTTCCTGGCTTTCGCGCCTTTTCGGGCGCCTTGGTGGCTCCTCGCGCGGTCGCGTGGTCGCGCCAGCGTCTTCTACCGTCCGCAGGAAGCAGGAAAGCCCCTATCACGCCGTAAGCCTCGCCGTGGGCCGCGACTGCTGCAGACAGGTCGAGGCCTTGATCGGCGCGCGTTTCCTGGCGGCCGAGGCGCCGAAACTACCGCTCGCCGGGTGCGATGTCAGGAACTGCGGCTGCCGGTATGTGCACCACGTCGATCGGCGGGTCGAGGCGGACCGGCGGCTGCGCGACCTGTGGAAGCTGGGCATGGTCAATTCCGGAGAGGAACGCCGCAAGGGACGAGGGCGGCGCGATCCGGACCGTGCGTAGTGTCTGGAATCACCGAGCCGGGGCACGCGGGCCATGGTCGGGGATGGTGGGCGGTACAGGATTTGAACCTGTGACCCCTGCCGTGTGAAAGCAGTGCTCTACCGCTGAGCTAACCGCCCGTGGGGGCGCGTAGTCTAAGGGCGCCCGCATTCGAGGGTCAACGCAAACCGGCGGTAAGCCGGCGCTCTGCTAGAATCCGCGGCCCTTCGGCCATGTGGAATCCGTCCCCGGTATGCAGGTACGAACCCGGTTTGCGCCCAGCCCGACCGGGCTGCTACACATCGGCGGCGTCCGCACGGCGCTGTTTTCCTGGCTGTACGCTCGACGCCACGGCGGGACGTTCGTCCTGCGCGTAGAGGACACCGATCGGGAACGGTCCACGGACGAAGCCGTCCGCGTGATTCTCGACGGCCTCCAGTGGCTGGGGTTGGATATCGACGAGGGGCCCTATTACCAGACACGACGCTACGATCGATACCGGGCGGTGATCCGGGAATGGCTCGCTGACGGACGCGCCTATCACTGCTATTGCAGCAAGGAAGAGCTGGAGGAAATGCGCACGGCGCAGCTCGCGCGCAAGGAGAAGCCACGGTACGACGGTCGTTGCCGGGACCATGGCGCGGTGCGGCCCGGGGTCGCTCCGGTCGTGCGTTTTGCAAATCCGCGGGAAGGTGTGGTCGTCGTCGACGACGTCGTCCATGGCCGGGTCACGTTCCAGAACACCGAACTGGACGATCTCATCATCCAGCGATCCGACGGCAATCCGACGTACAACTTCTGCGTCGTCGTCGATGATTACGACATGCGGATCACCCATGTCATCCGTGGCGATGACCATCTGAACAACACGCCGCGCCAGATCAACATGCTGAAGGCCATGGGTGCGGACCCGCCGGTCTACGCTCATGTTCCGATGATTCTCGGGCCGGACGGTGCAAAGCTGTCGAAACGACATGGCGCAGTCAGCGTGTTGCAGTATCGAGAGCAGGGCTTTCTGCCGGAGGCGCTGCTCAACTATCTCGTGCGACTCGGGTGGTCACACGGTGACCAGGAGCTCTTCAGTCTCGAGGAGCTCAGACAGGTCTTCGATCTGGGCGCCGTCAACAAGTCCGCCTCGGCGATCAATCCCGACAAGCTTTCGTGGATCAGCCAGCAGCACATGATGCGCGCAGGCGCAGACCGGCTCGCCGCAGAGCTGGAGTGGCACCTGAAGGCCATGGACATCGACGTGACGAGGGGGCCGCCGCTCACCGCCGTCGTCGAGACCCTGCGCGAACGGTCGAAGACGCTGGCGGAAATGGCCCAGGGATGCGTATTCTTTTTTCACGAGCCGGCCTGGTATGAAGAAAAGGCGGCATCGAAGTTCCTCACGGCCGAGTCCCGGCCGGCGCTCGTGGACCTGCGGCATCGGCTCGGTACCGTCGGCGAGTGGTCGGCGGCCGCGATCCACGGTGTTCTGCAGCGCCTCGCCGAGGAACGGGGCGTGGGCCTGGGGAAGATTGCCCAGCCTCTGCGCGTCGCCGTTTCAGGAGGTAGTGTCTCTCCGCCGATTGATCGGACGCTGGAGGTGCTCGGACGCGAAACGACGCTCAAGCGTCTGGACCGGGCGATCGCCTATATCGTGGTTTGAAGACGGCGCACGTCCCGATCGTTGCCCGAGGCGGGGGATTTTCGGCGTTGACACTCCTCGAACTGTCTTGGAGAATGCCCGCCCTCGTGTGGGGCTATAGCTCAGCTGGGAGAGCGCTTGCATGGCATGCAAGAGGTCGCCGGTTCGATCCCGGCTAGCTCCACCAATCACTTGCACTGTTCCGGGTCCCCATCGTCTAGAGGCCTAGGACACAACCCTTTCACGGTTGCGACCGGGGTTCGAATCCCCGTGGGGACGCCATCCGTTGATGGCCAGGATGGCATCGCGGCGATGGTTCTGGCCTGAACGACTTCCGTCGAGGTAGACTCAGGGAAAACCTGAAGGCCCCACACCGAGCTTTCCGGGAACTTCAGGAGGTTCCGGGTCGTGCACGGGCTGCATGGACGTTGCGACAGGGGATGCGTGCCGTGGGTTTCGATTTTTCGACGTGGTTCTTTCGCAAGAAGCTTCAGGCGCGCGTCGTCCTGGATCGGGAAAACGTTGCCGTTCACCGCGTTGCGAACCCATACCACGCGGTGAGCGTGGTGCCGGGTCAGAGCGCCTGCGCGCAGGCAAAGCTCCTGAAGGAGCGCCGCTACCTTTCTGCTGAAGCCCCGGCGTTCCCGCTGGACCTCTGTGATGCCACACAGTGCACCTGTCGTTACAGGCATCATGAGGACCGGCGGCATCACAACCGCCGGGAGCAGGACCAGGGACTGCCGTCGCGCGATCGGCATTCGGGAGAGCGGCGGGCCGGGCGCGGACGCCGGGTTACTGACGTCTGATTCCCGCTCGTTCCGAAGTCCGCTGAGGTACGGGCGCTGGTGTCCGCGCCTCAGTGCCGGTTCGAGCCGACGATCTGTCTCTCCCAGGCCAGAGCAGTCCGCACGATGTGGTCGAGGTCGTCGTGGCGTGGTGCCCAGCCGAGCACCTGGCGAATCGCGTCGGCCCTGGCGACCAGCCGCGGCGGATCCCCGGCTCGGCGCGTCTCCTCGCGACGGACCAGCGTGGTTCCCGAAACGCGATCGACGGCGTCGAGTACCTCGCGCACGCTGAAGCCCCTGCCGTAGCCGCAGTTGAGTGTGGTGGAGGCGCCTCCCGAGCGCAGGTGATCGAGCGCCCGCAGGTGGGCGGCTGCGAGATCTTCGACATGAATATAGTCACGGATGCAGGTTCCGTCCGGGGTGTCGTAGTCGGTTCCAAAGATGGCGACATGCGCACGCTTGCCGGTCACGGCCTCGCAAGCCACTTTGATCAGGTGCGTTGCTTCCGGAGTCGACTGTCCGATCCGGGCTTCCGGGTCGGCGCCTGCCACGTTGAAGTAACGCAGCGCGACGTATCGCAGCGGTGTCACGGCAGCTACGTCCCTCAGCATCCATTCGCTCATGAGTTTCGACAGGCCGTACGGATTGATCGGCTGTGTCGGCGAATCCTCACCGGCGACGCCGCCGGCCGGCATGCCGTAAACGGCCGCCGTGGACGAGAAGATGAAGTGCCGGACGCCGGCGCGGACCGCACATTCGAGCAGGGTGCGCGTGTTGGCCGTATTGTTGCGGTAGTACTTGAGCGGGTTGGCGACGGATTCCGGCACCACGATGTGCGCGGCGAAGTGCAGCACCGCATCGATTCCGTGCTGCTCGAGCAGGCGCGTGACCAGTGCCTCGTCCCCGGTGTCACCGACGACGAGCTCGCCGTGCAGGACCGCGGAGCGGAAGCCCGTGGAAAGGTTGTCGAGCACGACGATTCGCTCGCCGCGTTCGCCCAGCTGCCGTACTACATGGCTGCCGATGTAGCCGGCACCGCCTGTGACGAGGATCGTTGACATGAAATCGGGTTCCCACGCGACTCGAAGCATGATATCAGCCTGCTGATGTCCTCCACGCGAAGAGCATCACAGGACGCGGGTGCGCCGCGTCCCTTCGACGGGCTCTCCCCCGAGCGCGTCATCGGTGCGGTCGAGACGGTGGGTCTGCCCTGCGACGGACGCGTGCTGGCGCTCGGCAGCTACGAGAACCGCGTCTACCAGGTCGGCCGGGACGACGACGAGCCGGTCGTCGTCAAGTTCTATCGCCCGGGTCGCTGGTCGGACGCTGCGATTCTGGAGGAACACGCGTTTTCACTGGAACTGGCCGCTGCCGAGGTGCCGGTCGTGGCACCCCTGCTGGTCGATGGTCAGACCCTGTTCAGTGACGGCGGATTCCGGTTCGCCATCTTTCCTCGACGTGGCGGGCATTGGCCGGAGCTGGCGACGTCCGACGATCGGGAGTGGATGGGCCGCTTCATCGGTCGCATGCATGCGGTCGCCGCGCGCGGCCGTTTCGAGCATCGACCGACGCTCACCATGGAGGCCTGGGCGGTCGAGCCGGCACGGTATCTACTCGGCGGCGGATTCGTCGCGGTACACGTTGAACAGCGTTTCGAGGACGCGGTCGAGCAGTTGCTGCCGCTCGTCGAGCGCCGATTCCACGATGTCGGGGCCTATCGTCAGCTTCGGCTGCACGGCGACTGTCATCGCGGCAACGTCCTCTGGACCGACGCCGGCCCGCACTTCGTGGACCTGGATGACGCCCTGACGGGGCCGGCGGTGCAGGATCTCTGGATGCTGCTCGCGGGCAGTGCCGACGAAATGCAGGAACAGCTGCAGGACATGCTGCGCGGGTACACGCGTTTCGCAAGCTTCGACTCCCGGCAGACCCGGTTGATCGAGGCTTTGCGCGCGCTGCGGCTGATCCACTACAACGCGTGGCTCGCGCGGCGCTGGACTGACCCGGCGTTCCCGGCGGCGTTCCCGTGGTTCGCGGAAGCCGTGCACTGGGAGCGCCTCACCCGGGATCTGATCGAGCAGGCCGAAAGGCTGGAGGCGACGACATACCTTTGATCCCGGATCGGCCGGGCGTCGTTCGTCCGGAGGTCCACGGGCTGGGGCGGTCCCCCTGGCAGGGTCGGCCGCTCAGCGGGGGCGTCAGAAAAATCAAAGAGATGGCGTTGCCACGGGCCGAACGTATAATGCGCGGCTCCCTCGCTACCGGCCACTCCCCCGTGATACAGAACCTCCGCAACATCGCGATCATCGCGCACGTCGACCATGGCAAGACGACGCTGGTCGACCAGCTGCTGAAGCAGTCGGGTACGCTCGACGCGCGCAAGGTGCAGCCAGAGCGGGTCATGGATTCGAATGCTCTGGAGCGCGAGCGTGGCATCACCATCCTCGCGAAGAACACGGCCATCCGCTGGGGTGATTACCGGATCAACATCGTTGACACACCGGGACACGCCGATTTCGGCGGCGAGGTCGAACGCGTGCTGTCGATGGTCGACTGTGTTCTGCTGCTGGTCGATGCGGTCGACGGTCCCATGCCGCAGACACGTTTCGTCACGCAGAAGGCGTTTGCGCACGGCCTGAAGCCGATCGTCGTCGTGAACAAGATCGACCGGCCGGAGGCGCGACCGGACTGGGTCATTTCCGCGACCTTTGACCTGTTTGATCGACTCGGTGCCACCGACCAGCAACTCGATTTTCCGATTGTCTACGCTTCGGCGATCCAGGGAATCGCGACCCTGGACCCCGGGACGCCCGGAGTGGACATGACGCCGCTGTTCGAGACCATCGTCAGGCACTGCCCTGCGCCCGACGTCGATGTGGACGGTCCGCTGCAGATGCAGGTTTCACAGCTCGATTATTCGAGCTATGTCGGCGCGATCGGCATCGGCCGCATCAAGCGCGGCACTCTCCGGCGGAACATGCCCGTCACGGTCGTGGACCGCGACGGGCGCACGCGCAACGAGCGCATCGCGCAGGTATTCGGGTTCCTGGGACTCAACCGCGTCGAGGTCGACGAGGCGCGCGCGGGCGACATCATCGCGTTCGCCGGCATCGCCGAACCGAAGATCTCCGACACTCTCTGCGATCCCGCGAACGTGGAGCTCCTGCCGGCACTGGTCGTCGACGAGCCGACGATCAGCATGAGTTTCGAGACCAACACCTCGCCGTTCTACGGACGTGAAGGCAAGTTCGTCACGAGTCGCCAGCTGCGCGAACGACTGCTGCGCGAGACGCTGCACAATGTCGCATTGCGCGTCGAGGAGACCGAGGATCCGGACAGGTTCACCGTCTACGGTCGTGGCGAACTGCACCTCGGTGTCCTGATCGAGAACATGCGCCGCGAGGGCTATGAGGTTGCCGTTTCGCGGCCCCACGTGGTCGTCAAGGAGATCGACGGGCAGCGCTGCGAGCCCTGGGAGCAGTTGGCGGTCGACGTCGAGGACACGGCCCAGGGGGCCGTCATGAAGGCGCTCGGGGAACGCGGCGGACAACTCAAGGACATGGTGCCGGATGGGCGGGGACGCGTGCGTCTGGACTACATGATTCCGTCACGCGGCCTCATCGGCTTCCAGACGGAATTCCGCACCCTGACTTCGGGCACCGGGCTGCTCTACCACGTGTTCGATCACTTCGGTCCGGTCGTGGACCGTGAACTGGCGCCGCGGCTCGAGGGAGTTCTGATCTCCAATGCCCGGGGGACCGCACTCGCCTATGCCCTGTTCAACCTTCAGGAGCGTGGCAGGCTGTTCATCGGACATGGTGACGAGGTCTACGAAGGACAGGTCATCGGCGTCTGTGCCCGCGACAACGACATGGTGGTCAACCCGCTCAAGGGCAAGAAGCTCACGAACATCCGTGCCGCGGGCAAGGACGACAATGTGCTGCTGACGCCACCGGTGCGGATGTCTCTCGAGCAGGCCATGGAGTTCATCACGGACGATGAACTGGTCGAGGTGACGCCGCTCTCCGTCCGCCTTCGCAAGAGGCACCTCACGGAGGCCGACCGCAAGAAGGCGGACCGCGCAGCCGGCTGAACCCGCCCGTCATCCCGGCCGGGCAGGGCCTCGCAGGGGTTGCGTTGCTGCAACGCCCGTGCGGCCCGCCGGCTCCCGTCGATCGGTGTCCTGTCGCCGCTTCCCGACGCGGGGGAGCGAAGCGTGATGCCGCACACGTTCCACCTCCTCTCCGGGTCCCTAACATGAGGTTGTCACCGTCGCCAGGCGCCACGGAATGGCGCGAAGGACCCCGCGGATGCCCCCGTCAGGTGAATCGAGAAACATCGTGCAGCTGCAGCTGGGCGTCAGTGGGTCCGTGCTCGTGGACCGGTCGCGTCTGCGAGTCATCCTCGATTACATCCCGGAAGGCATCCTGACCTGTGATGCGCACGGGCGCGTCGACGGCATGAATGCAGCGGCCGAGCGCATCTTCGGTTATGCCGAGTCGCAGCTGCTCGGTGCGCGACTCGACGTCGTGTTGCCTGACTTCGGCCCGCAGGACCTCACGAGCAGCCTGGACCGGCTCGCGATGCGGCAGGCAGTGTCGCACCGTGAACTTGCGGGGCACAACGTCGTCCTTCGTCACCGCAACGGGGCACCGATGCCCGGCGAGATCCTCGTCAGCCGGACGCAGGTCTCGGGTGCAGCGGGTTACGTGGTGTACATCCGCGACGACACCGAGAGGTCCCGCACTGACCTCGCATTGCGGGACAGCGAGGCGCGATACCGTGTCCTGGTCGAGAACGCTCCGGAAGCGATACTCGTCCTGGATGTCGACTCGGGCCGGTTCGTCGACTGCAACGAGAATGCGGTCCGGTACTTCCGCATGCCGCGCAACGACCTGATGGCGATCGGGCCGGAGCAGGTCAGTCCCCAGCTGCAGCCGGACGGTAATCCCTCCGCGGCGGTGCTCAGGGAAAACATCGACGCCGCATTGTCCTGTGCCTCTCCGGCATTCGAATGGTTGCACTGCGATGCAACCGGCCAGGACATCGCATCGGAAGTCCGATTCGTGCGGCTTCCCAGCGCGGGGCGGCGGCTGCTGCGTGCGAGCATCATCGACATCGCAGGCCGGAAACGCATCGAGTCGATTGCCGCTGGAGAGCGGCGTGTGTTCGAGAAGATCGCATCTTCCTCGACGCTGGTGGCCGCGCTGGACGCCATCACCGAGGTCATCGAGAGTGTGAATCCCGATGCTGTCTGCTGCATCCGGCTCTACGACCCGGTGCGCCGGATTCTCGTCCACGCGGCGGGGCCGCGGCTGCCGCGATCGTATCTCGCCCAGATGGAGGAGGTGCCGGCGGAGATCCGCTTCGGTTCCTGTGCCGCCGCCGTGGTGCTGGAGCGCCAGGTCGTCGTGCCTGACATCGCCAGCGATCCCTTCTGGGAGTACCGTCGCGAGGCGGCGCTGACGGTTGGTCTTCATGCCTGCTGGTCCACACCGATCATCGCGTCCGATGGGCGTCTGCTCGGTACCTTCGCAACGTATTGTCGCCGTTGCGGCCTGCCATCGCGCCGTGATCTCGAGGTCATCGGTCGTATGACGCAACTGGCGCGGATCGCGATCGAGAAGCGCCGCACCGAGGACGCCGTGCGTGCGAGCGAACAGCGATTCCGGGGCCTGTTCGAGAACGTCGTGGAGGGCGTGTACCAGGCCACCCTCGACGGGGATCTCATCGACGCGAACCCCGCGCTCGTCACCATGCTCGGCCATGCTGCGTTGAACCCGGTGCGTGACGCGTGGCGGGACGGTCGCCTGTTCGTGGATCCGGGTGCACGTGAGGCCATGATCTCGCGTCTCGTGAGGGCGGGCGAGATCGTAGGTGCCGAATTCGAGATGCTTCGCGCAGACGGCACCGCGATCACCGTCCGGGAGAATGTAAGGGTCACGCGTGACGGCCAGGGCAGGATCACCGGCTACGAAGGCACCATTGGAGACGTCACGGAACGCAGGCGCGCCGAGCAGCGACTGTTTGCCGAGAAGGAGCGCGCTCTCGTGACCTTGCAGGCGATCGCCGACGGGGTCATAACGACCAATGCGCAGGGTGAGATCGAATACCTGAATCCCGTTGCCGAGGAACTCACGGGTTGGCGGGAGACGGATGCCAAGGGACTTGGCATCGTGCGCGTCGTGCAGATCGTCAACGAGACCTCACGTGACGCGGTCGAGAATCCCGTGGCACGGTGTCTGCGGCAGGGGCGGGTGGTCGCCCTGTCGGACCAGACGGTGCTGGTCGGCCGGAGGGGACAGGAAGTCGCGATCCAGACTTCTGCGGCACCGATCCGGGACCGCGACGGTGGTGTCGTCGGCACGGTCATGGTGCTCAGGGACGTGAGCCGCGAGCGCCGGCTCCGACGCGTGCTGTCGTACCAGGCCTGCCACGACGCACTCACTGGCCTGATCAACCGCCGCGAGTTCGAGAGCCGGCTGCGGGATGCGCTTGCGACCGCGCGTGCGGACCCATCGGTACGCCATGCGGTCGTCTATGTGGACCTGGACCAGTTCAAGGTCGTCAACGATACCTGCGGCCACCCCGCGGGAGACCAGTTGCTGCGGCAGGTCACGGGAATACTGCACACCAGCGTCCGACCATGCGATGTGCTCGCGCGTCTCGGTGGCGACGAATTCGGCATTCTGCTCGAGAACACGAGCGTGGATCAGGCGCTGCGCCTCGCGGATCACCTGCGGCAGTCCATCCGCGACTTCCGGTTCCAGTGGCAGGACCATTCCCTGCAGATCGGGGCCTCGATCGGTGTGGTCGAGGTCAGCCAGGAAACGGAGAGCGTGGCTACACTGCTGTCCGCCGCTGACGTCGCGTGTTACTCGGCCAAGGATGGTGGACGCAACCGTGTGTTCGTCTACGACGATGTGAGTGCGACTGCCCGTCACAAGGAGATGCGCTGGGTCTCGCGCCTGACCCGCGCGGCGGACGAGGACAAGCTGCAGCTGGTGTTTCAGCCCATCGTCCCCGTCCAGCCGCAGGCTGTCGATCGTCCGCGTTACGAACTCCTGCTCCGCCTGAGCGATGAACAGGGCAGCATCGTCTATCCGGGCGAGTTCATCCCTGCGGCAGAGCGTTACAACATCATGCCGGCACTCGATCGCTGGGTTGTGGAACGGGCGTTGACCCGCTGGGTCCCCTCGCAGCGCCATGGCTGCCGCACCGCACCCTTCACCGTGGCGGTGAACCTGTCGGGCACGACGCTGTCGGACCAGGGGTTTCTCGAGTATCTCATCGAAAGGCTCGAGGCCCATGATCCGGCCCCCGGGGCATTGTGTTTCGAGATCACGGAAACGGCGGCGATCGCCAATCTCGCCAACGTCGGCTATTTCATGCGTGAACTCCGTACCCGTGGTTGTCTGGTCGCGCTGGACGACTTCGGCAGTGGTCTTTCGTCGTTCAACTACCTGAAGACACTCCCGGTGGACCTCATCAAGATCGACGGGCAGTTCGTGCAGAACATCGCCCACGATGTCGTCGATCGAAGCATGGTGGAGGCGATTGCGCAGGTCGGGCGTGCGATGGGCCTGAAGACCGTGGCGGAGCGCGTCGAGAACCAGGCGGTACTCGACACACTGCGGCATCTCAAAGTCGATCTTGCGCAGGGTTATCATGTGGCACGACCCGCGCCCTACGAGGATTTCCCGCACCGGGAGTTCCTGCAGACGCCGCCGCCGTAGTCCTGATCAGGGGCGGCGCGACTCGATCCAGAGACGGTAGAATCCCGCTGCTGTCAGCAGGTGGCCGGCCGAATCGTCCCAGGTGCACAAGGCTCACGAAATCGTCAATGCCTCAGGGCGTCCGTGGGGACTGCTGGTCTGCGACCATGCCGCGAACGATATTCCTGCGGAACTGGGCACTCTGGGGCTCGACCCGTCGATGCTGGAGGAGCACATCGCCTGGGACATCGGTGCCGCGGAACTCGTGCGTGGTCTCTCGACTGCACTGAACCTTCCGGCCGTGCTCTCGCGGCATTCGCGGCTCGTGGTGGACTGCAACCGGCGACTGGACGAACCCAGTGCGTTCCCGGCCGTCACGGATCGCGTGGTCGTGCCGGGCAACCAGTCGCTCGATCCCGCGGCCCGCCAGTGGCGCGCAGACCGGTGCTACTGGCCGTACCATGCAGCCATCCGTGACCGCCTCGATACTGCTAGGCGGGCCGGCGCGACGCCCGCGCTCGTCTCGGTCCACAGCTTCACGCCCCGGATGGATGGGTTCGTCCGGCCGTGGCACGTCGGCGTTCTCTGGGATTTCGATGATCGAATCGCGACGCCGCTGCTCGCGGCGCTGCGGGACCGTGAAGGGCTGGTCGTCGGCGACAACCAGCCGTATTCCGGCCGTCACCCCGCGAACCACACGGTGCACGTGCATGCGGCGTCGGTCGGTCTGCCCCATGTCGGCATCGAAGTACGGCAGGACCTGCTCGGCAACCAGGCGGGTGTCGCCGGCTGGGTCGAGATCCTCCACGATGCTCTGGCGCCGATCATCGCGGGTCTCGTGAGCTCGGCCGTATGAGCGTCGATGTCGATCGTCGATGTGACGACCATCGTCTCTGCGTCGCTCCGATGCTGGACTGGACTGATCGACACTGCCGCTACTTCCTGCGGCTGTTCTCGCCGCGCATGTGGCTCTACACGGAAATGGTCACGACGCACGCCCTCGTCCGCGGACGTCGCGATGACCTGCTGGCTTTCGATGCCGCCGAGCAGCCGCTCGCTCTGCAGCTCGGCGGCTCGGATCCGGGGATGCTGGCCAGCGCGGCCCGTGTCGCGGTGGCCCGCGGCTATCGCGAGATCAACCTCAACGTCGGCTGCCCGAGCGATCGGGTCCAGAACGCAAGTTTCGGCGCCTGCCTCATGGCGAAGCCGGGGCTGGTCGCGGACTGCGTCCGTGCCATGCGTGCCGAGACGGACGCTCTGGTGACCGTGAAGACACGCATCGGGATCGATGATCGCGATGACTACGGGTTCCTGCGGGACTTCGTCGGGGCCGTCGTCGACGCCGGCTGTCGGCTGCTCGTCGTGCACGCACGCAAGGCTCTGCTGAGCGGCCTCAGCCCGAAGCAGAACCGGGAGATCCCACCCCTCGACCACGAGCGTGTATGGCAGGTCAAACGCGACTTTCCCGATGTCTTCGTGGTGGTCAACGGAGGGCTGCGGTCCGTGCTGCAGGCGTCGGACCAGTGGCGGCACGCCGACGGGGTCATGGTGGGCCGGGAGGCGTACCACAACCCCTATGTGCTCGCGGCGCTGCACCAGGCGGCCTGGAGTGATGGTTTCGAAGCGCCCTCGCCGCAGAGGGTGGTCGCATGCATGCAGAACTATGCCGAGCGGGAACTCGTTCGGGGAGGGCGCCTGCATGCCATCAGCCGTCACATGCTCGGTCTGATGGCCGGCCGCCCCGGTGCGCGCAACTGGCGCCGGGTGCTGTCGGAAGGGGTGCGGAACCCGCGCGCCGGTCCCAAGCTGCTGTCGGACGCTCTGGTCGCAGCGACCTGAGCATCTGCGCCGGACGTGCCGGGGCTCGTCCTGCGAAGGGCCACGGAGGGCGACTTGATATAATCTGGCTCGACCCGGGGCGTGAGGCGCATGGAGCGTCTTGTCGAACCCGACAGGTTTCCTGTTGCGGGGTAGCATGGGATCCGACGCCGAACTGGCCATCCTCTTCGCCGATGTCGTCGGCAGTTCCCGACTCTTCGAGGCTCTGGGCGACGAGCGCGCCAGCGAACTCGTGGCGGACTGCGTCGACCTGATGCGGCGTGCGACCGAGGACCATCGTGGCCGCGTCGTGAAGACCATGGGCGACGAGGTCATGTCGACCTTCGAACAGTGCGACGACGCACTCGCGGCCGCTTCCGCGATGCAGACCCGCATAGGCGCCCGCAAGGATCTGGCCGTCGACGGCCAGCCGATCATGATCCGCATCGGCTGTCACTACGGACCGGTCGTGATCGAGAACCGCGATGTATTCGGCGCGGCCGTGCACACGGCCAACCGCATGACGAGCCAGGCCAAGGCCGGCCAGATCATCGTGACCGACGCTGTCGTTGCAGAGCTCGGGGAGGAGTGGCGAGGGGCCGTCCGGCAGGTGGACGTCGCCGTGCCGCGCGGCCTTCACGGCGAGGTGGGGCTGTTCGACGTGCTCTGGAAGCCCGAGGACGCCACGAGCATGGTGCCCTCGATCGCGATGCCGGGCGAACACAGGCCCATCCGCCTGCACCTGCGCTGTCAGGGTCGTGAGCTCGTGCTGGACGGCCGTGACCGCCTGTCAGCAACGCTGGGCCGTGCCGAGGAGAATGACCTCGTCGTCCGGGGCGGGCTCGTGTCGCGCATCCATGCGCGTATCGAGGCGGCCAAGAACAAATTCGTGCTGCTCGACCAGAGCACCAACGGCACGTTCGTGCACGCCGATGCCGGCGAAGAGTCCTTCCTGCGTCGCGACTCGATGTCGCTGCGTGGCAGCGGAACCCTCGGGCTCGGTCAGATTCCCGAGCCCGGTTCCCCGCACACGATCGAATTCGAGTGCGAGGAGTGAGGCTTCGTCACCCGAGTCGGGTGACGACGTCCGCGAGTTCCTGACGCAGCGGCGGCGGCACTCGCGCACCGAAGCCGTCGAGGTACTCACTCACGGCCTTCAGTTCCTCCCGCCATGCCTCCGGACGGACGGCCAGCAATTCCGTAACCGTGGAACCGCTGATGTCGAGGCCCTGCAGGTCGAGGTCGGCAGGAAGCGGCAGGTGCCCGATTGCTGTTTCCTGCGAGCCCACCCGACCGGTGCAGCGGTCGATCATCCACCGCAGCACACGCAGGTTCTCGCCATAACCCGGCCACAGGAAACGGCCGTCGGCATCGCGCCGGAACCAGTTGACGTGGAAGACGGCAGGTGGCGATGCGAGTCGCCCGCCTACGGACAGCCAGTGGTTCCAGTAGTCACCGAAGTTGTATCCGGCGAATGGCTGCATCGCCATGGGATCGCGGCGCACCACACCGACCTTGCCCGTCGCGGCGGCGGTTGTCTCGGATGCCATCGCCGCGCCGACCAGCACCCCGTGCCGCCAGCTGCGCGCCTGGAAGACCAGCGGCGCGAGTTCGCGGCGGCGGCCGCCGAACACGATCGCCGAGATAGGCACCCCGCTCGCGGCATCGGCCACCGGCGTGTAGCTCGGATTCTGGTGTGCGGACACGGTGAAGCGCGAATTGGGGTGGGCGGCCGGGCCATTCGCGGTGATGTAAGGGCGACCCTGCCAGTCGAGCGCCGGAGCGCCGGTCTCCAGGCCTTCCCACCAGGGCTGGTTGTCCGCGGTCACCGCCACGTTCGTGAAGATCGTGTTGTGGCGGATCATCTCGTAGGCGTGGCGATTGGTCTTTTCGTTCGTGCCCGGCACGACGCCGAAGTAGCCGTCCTCGGGATTGATGGCCCAGAGCCGGCCATCCGGGCCCGGATGCAGCCAGGCAATGTCGTCACCGATGGTCCAGATCTTCCAGCCCGGCATGGTCTCCGGCGGAATGAGCATCGCGAGATTGGTCTTGCCGCAGGCCGAGGGAAACGCGCAGGCGATGTAGTGCGTCTCGCCCGCAGGGCTCTCGGCGCCGAGCAGCAGCATGTGTTCCGCCAGCCAGCCCTCCGTGCGCGCCTGCCAGCTCGCGATGCGCAGGGCGTGGCACTTCTTGCCGAGCAGGGCGTTGCCACCGTAGCCGGATCCGTAGCTCTGGATCGACAGCTCGTCCGGGAAGTGCACGATGTAGCGCCTCGCGGGATCCAGTTCGCCGGTGGAGTGGAGTCCCTTGACGAAACGGCCTTCCCGCGCGATGCGCGCCATGGCCGCATCGCCCATGCGCGTCATGATGTGCATGCTGAGTGCGACGTAGGCGCTGTCGGTGATCTCGATGCCGCAGCGCGAGTACGGCGAGTCTACGGGACCCATGCAATAGGGCACGACGTACAGGGTGCGACTGCGCATGCAGCCGGCGAACAGGCCGTCCATGAGCCGGTGCGCCTCATCCGGCGCCATCCAGTTGTTGTTCGGGCCGGCATCGTCCTTCTGCGGGGTGCAGACAAAGGTCAGATGCTCGACGCGTGCGACGTCCGAAGGGTTCGAGCGGTGAAGGTAGCAGTCCGGATGGGTTTCCTGATTGAGACGTACGAGATCGCCCCGCGCCAGCATCGTGTCGCGCAGCGATGCAGCTTCGGCCTCCGAGCCATCGCACCAGTGAATGCGGTCTGGCTGGGTGAGTCGTGCCACTTCGTCCACCCACTGGCGGACGAATGCCGGAGGTGCCGATTTCGACTGTGGTAGGGAAGCTGCCATGAAATCCTCGCGCTGATCCTGTCCTGTTCAGAAATATCCCGGCGCGGGCCACCTGGCCGGTGCGCCGAAGCGCGGAATTATAGCGGCCGGGGGCGACCCGGGGGCCGCCCGAAGCGCTACGCGGCTCAAGTATCGTGCTGACCGGGACCGGCGCTTCTCGCGTCACTGGCCGCTTCGACCTTGTCAGCGTGTTTGCATCCTCGGCTCCGACGGGAGTTGTCTTGTGTGAACGGGATCACGCGGCCCGCCTGTCACATTAGGTAATGTTCGCTCCGCATTATGGTCAGTGTCCCGTTCCGGGACGGCCGCGAGGGATGCCGCGGCGGGCGAGGGATGGGCTGGTGATGGCTTCGGGACGAAGACCCAGGGACGGGCTTCAGCTCGAGCCGCCACGCAATGAAGCGTGGCAACCGGCCTGTGCCCCCAAGCCACCTCTGTTAGGTAGCCGCCTTCTCTTGTGTTGCGCGACATAATATGCGTAACAATATGAATCTAAATGCTTTTATTGTCTGAAGAGGCAGGCCTTATTCTCGTTGCCAGCTTTGGCTGTGATCATTTCGAAAAATGTCGGCGCGAGGTCCTTTGGGCTGGCTTGAAGGCCGCTATCACAAGGCCCCCATGAGGCAGCGTGTGCAAGTGCTGGCAGGCCGCGTGTTTCCGCCGAAGAGGCGGCAATTGCCGCCAGTCGGACGCTGTTGGTGCGAAGTCCCTGCTCGCGGATCCGTGCGGGTGATTACACTCGCGCCGCATCGGGTACGGGCTTTCGGCGAGGCGCTTCCCTTCGATGGTCACACCAGTAGACGGTGCGGGTGAATTGCCGGGTCCGGCCGAGGTCGGCCGGGCCCGTGGCAGGCGGCTGCCGTGACGGCGGATTTCGCCGAGTTGCTGGGCCACCGCGGTCCGCTGGCCCAGACCCTCGAGAACTTCGAGCCGCGGCGCGAGCAGCAACTGATGGCGGAGTGGGTCGGTGAGGCCATCACCAGGCGCCAGAGCCTGGTCGTGGAGGCGGGCACCGGAACCGGGAAGACGTTTGCCTACCTCGTGCCGGCACTGCTGTCGGGCTGTCACGTGATCATCTCGACGGGCACCCGGACGCTGCAGGACCAGCTGTATCACCGCGACCTTCCTGTGCTGTCGCGCGCGCTGGGCCGTCCCGTCCGCGTGGCCCTCCTGAAGGGGCGGACGAACTACCTCTGTCGCCACCGGCTCCAGCTCGCGACCGCGAATCCGTCGCTGCCCGGGCTCGAGCGCGGTCCGTCGCGCCGGCTCGCGACCATCCGGGCCTGGAGCCAGCGGACCCGTTCGGGCGACCTCGCGGAACTGGAATTCCTGTCGGACACCGACCCGCTGTGGGCGCAGGTGACTTCGACCCGCGAGAGCTGTCTGGGCCAGGCCTGCGCCGAGTTCTCGCGTTGTCACGTGGTCGCCGCGCGGCGCGAGGCCCAGGCCGCCGACGTTGTCGTCGTGAATCACCACCTGCTGCTCGCGGATCTCGCGCTCCGGGAGGAAGGATTCGGTGACCTCCTGCCCGGGACCGATGCGGTCATTCTCGATGAGGCGCACCAGGTGCCGGAAACGGCGGCGCAGTTCTTCGGACTCGCGGCGGGCAGCCGGCAGGCCGTTTCGCTGGCGCGCGACGTGCTCGCCGAACTCACGCGCGCCGGCCTCGCCAACAGCACGACTCGCGCCGTGCTGCTTGCGCTGGAAGACGCCTTTGCGCATGCCCGGGCCGAGCTGCCGCGCGATGCCGAACGCGTTCCCTGGGAGCAGCTGCCCGCCGCCTTCATCGAGTCACTCGACGTGGCGCTGGCGAAGCTCGACGCACTGCAGGCCGACCTGCGGGCACTCGATGTCGATCTGGCCGGCGTCCGTCAGTGCGAACGTCGCGCCATCGAGCTCGCCGCGACGCTGCGAACGGTCCAGGACATCGATCCCGCGACCGGTGTGCGATGGGTCGAGATTCACACGCGCTCCTTCACACTGCAGTTCACGCCGCTCGAGGTTGCAGGCCGTCTGCGCGAGCTGATGCGCGCGCGGTCCTGCGCCTGGGTGTTCACCTCCGCGACGCTCGCGGTTGGCGAGGACTTCGGCCATTTCATCGAGCGCATCGGCGCCGAGGGGGCACGCACGCTGCGAATCGAGAGTCCCTTCGATTTCCCGGCCCAGGCGCGCATCTACCTGCCGCCCGGCCTTCCTGATCCCGCGGATCGCGGCCACACGGCGGCCGTCGTCGCCGAGGCCTTGCCGTTCATCGAGGCGGCCGAGGGCAGGACATTCATGCTCTTCACGAGTCACCGCGCGCTGGCCGAGGCCGCGCGGCTCCTGCGTGCGAGCAGCCGTGTCGCCGGGGAGTACACGCTCCTGGTCCAGGGGGAGGTGCCGCGCGAGCAGCTGCTGGCGCGTTTCCGGGCCACGGGCCGCTCGGTGCTGCTCGGCACTTCGAGTTTCTGGGAGGGAGTGGACGTGCGCGGTGATGCGCTCGCGGTGGTCGTGATCGACAAGCTGCCGTTCGCCCCACCGGACGATCCCTTGCTCAAGGCGCGACTCGAGGCGATCCGCGCGCGGGGCGGCAATCCGTTCTTCGAGTACCAGGTGCCGCAGGCGATACTGGCACTCAAGCAGGGTTTCGGCCGGCTGATCCGCGATCACGGCGATTTCGGTGTCGTCTTGCTGTGCGACCCGCGATTGCGTACGAAGGGCTACGGCCGCAGCTTCCTGCATTCACTGCCGCCTGCGCCAGTGACGCAGGATCGCGGCGAAGCTCTCGCGTTCCTGATGCGGCATCTCGGGGCCGCGGCGGACCGGACGCGCATCACGGAGGCCGGTGCATGAGGATCCTGGCACTCGACACGGCGACCGAGGCCTGCTCCGTGGCGCTGTGGCACGACGGTGATGTGCTGCAACAGGGTTCCGTGCCCGTGCGCGGCCATGCCGAGCTGCTCCTGCCGATGGTTCGTGCGCTCCTCGCCGAGGCGGGCACGTCGCTGCGCGACCTCGATGCCATCGCCTTCGGACGGGGGCCCGGCGCGTTCACGGGCGTGCGGATCGCCGCCAGCGTCACGCAGGCGCTCGCGTTCGGGCTCGACCGCCCCGTCGTGCCGGTCTCCGATCTCGCGGCCGTTGCGCTGAGGGCGCATCGCGAGCACGACGCCCGGAGGGTGCTCGTCTGCATGGATGCCCGCATGCAGGAGGTCTATGTCGGCGCGTTCGAGGTGCCGGAGGGCGGCGCACCGGTGGCTCTCGAGGCGGAGCGCGTGATGGCGCCCGAAGACGTCCGACTGCCGGGTGGCGGGGACTGGTTCGGCGCAGGGCACGGCTTCGCGGCCCACGCCGGTCTCGCGGCGGGGCTCGCCTTGCCTGCGGACCGGCTGCTCTCCGGCCTCCTGCCGGCGGCGGGTGACGTCGCGCGCATCGCGGTGGAGGCGCTGCGTGCGGGTCGTGCGCGGCCGGCCGAGGAGGCACTGCCGGTCTACCTGCGCAACGACGTCGCGAGTACGGCGCGGCACTCCTCCCGCTGAGCGGCGACGCTCCCGTCGTATTGCCGTTCGATGACGAATCCGGCCCGTGGGACGGATAGCGGGATCGGTCGTGTCAACGAAATGTCATAATTTGTCGGTAGTGTTCGTCACCGACTCACGGCCGTTGTCACGAAGGACCCTGCTGGTCGCATGTCATCGAGACGGATCCTGATCGTCGAGGACGAGAAGCCGATACGCGACATGATCGCCTTCGGCCTGCGGCGCGCCGGCTTCGACATCGACGAGGCGGAGGACTGTGCGTCCGCGCGGTCCCGCATCGCCGACCGCCGTCCCGACCTGGTCCTGGTCGACTGGATGCTGCCCGACATGTCGGGTCTCGAACTGACGCGGCAGCTGAAGCGGGATCGCGACCTCCAGGAGATACCGATCATCATGCTCACGGCGCGGGCGGAGGAGCACGACAAGGTCGCGGGTCTCGAGGGCGGTGCCGATGACTATCTCACCAAGCCGTTCTCGCCGCGCGAGCTGCAGGCGCGCATCCAGGCCGTATTGAGGCGTGCCGCACCCGCGGGCGGCGAGGATGTCGTCAAGGCCGACCGGCTCGAACTCGATCAGGGAAGCCACCGCGTGACCGTGGACGGGCGGCCCGTCCCGCTGGGGCCGACGGAGTACCGGTTGCTGCAGTTCTTCATGACGCACCCGGAACGCGTGTACTCGCGCGGCCAGCTGCTCGACCGCGTCTGGGGTGGCGACGTCTATGTCGAAGAGCGCACGGTCGATGTGCACATCCGCCGGCTGCGCAAGGCGCTGGAGGAGTCCGGCTGCGACGCGTACGTGCAGACGGTGCGCGGCAGCGGCTACCGTTTCTCCATCCGTCCCGAGTAGAGCGTGAAGCGGCCCTGGTCGTTCGCGGTGGTGCGGCTCGCCGGCGCGCTGGGCCTGGCCACAGTGCTGGGGCTCGTGTTCGGTGCGATCCAGTGGTGGCTCGTCGGTGTGCTGTCGGCATACCTCGTCGTGCAGCTCGCGGCGCTCTATCGCGTGCACCGCTGGCTGCGTCACCGCTCCTACGAACTGCCGCCCGATCTCGGTGGCGTCTGGGGCGACGTGGTCGCGCTGATCGGGCGCATCTACCGGCGCAAGCAGTACCACAAGCGTCGGACGTTCGAGCTGCTGCGTGAGTTCCGGCGCCTGGTGGCGGCAATGCCGGATGGCGTGGTGCTGCTTTCGCGTGATCTCGAGCTGCAATGGTTCAACCGCAAGGCCGCGCGCCTGCTGGGTCTTCGACGCAAGATCGACTACGGGGTGCGCATCGACAACTTTCTCCGTCATCCGGAATTCGTCGCCTTCGCACGCCGTGGCGGCGAGGGCGGGCCGATCGTCCTGCGACTGCCAGATCGTGACGACCTTCACCTGTCGCTGCGGCTCATTCGTGCGGACGACCAGTTCGTGCTGCTCGCGCGCGACGTGACCCGCGAGGCACGGGTCGAGGCGATGCGCAAGGACTTCGTGGCGAATGCGTCCCATGAGCTGCGCTCACCGCTGACCATCGTCAGCGGCTATCTCGACCAGCTCGTGGAGGATCCCGCGCTGGATTCCGCCTGGCGCGAGCCCGTCGAGGAGATGCGCCGTCAGGCGCTGCGCATGCGCGCCATCGTCGACGACCTGCTGGAGTTGTCGCGCATGGAAGCCTCTGGAGAGGCTGCGCCCATGGTTCCGGTCGACATCGGCGCGGTGCTCGCGCTCGCGCGGAAGGACGCCCTCGCGGCCGGTGTCGTGCGGCGGGTCGATCTCGCGCTCGAGACAGACGCCTGGCTGCTCGGCGCCGAGAACGAGCTGCATTCCATCGTCTCGAACCTCGTCTCCAACGCCGTCAAGTTCACGCCGCCCGACGGGCGCATCGCGCTGAGCTACTGGCTGGACGAGCAGGGCGGTGCGCTTCTCAGCGTGGCCGACACGGGTGTCGGCATCGCACGGGTGCACCTGCCACGTCTGACGGAGCGCTTCTATCGCGTCGATCAGGGTCGTGCGCGTCAGCACGGCGGCTCGGGTCTCGGTCTCTCGATCGTCAAGCACGCGCTGCAGCGCCACGGGGGCCACCTGACCATCGAGAGTGTCGAAGGCCAGGGCTCGACTTTCACCTGTCATTTTCCCTCCCGTCGCGTATTCACCGCGGCGGCAGCTCCTGAGTCTCGCTGAGCCCAAGGACGCACCCGACGCGTCGTCCGGTGGGTGTTCCCGCGTCGCATTTCTGTAACACACGCCCCGTATAACGTCGCTGTCGCCGCGACGGTCCAGTGACCCTGCGGCGCAGGTTCCCGGGTTCTCCGATATCGCTCATGGAGGTCAACGTGCTCAGGAAATCACTCGTCGCGGCCGCGGTCGCGGGTCTCGTCATGACGTCGCCGGTGGCGATGGCGCAGTCGGCGCGCGACTACGTCAGCATCGTCGGCTCGTCCACGGTGTTCCCGTTCACGTCCACGGTCGCCGAGAAGTTCGGCAAGGCGTCAGGCTTCAAGACGCCGAAGGTCGAGAGCACGGGCACGGGCGGCGGGATGAAGCTCTTCTGCAACGGGGTCGGCGTGCAGCACCCGGACGCAAGCAATGCTTCGCGCCGCATCAAGCCCGCGGAGTTCGATACCTGCAGGCGCAACGGCGTCACCGAGGTCGTCGAGATGAAGGTCGGCTTCGACGGCATCGCGATCGCCAACTCGAAGAAGGCGCCGCGCTTCAAGCTGACGCGCAAGGACCTGTACCTCGCGCTGGCCAGGCAGGTTCCCGATCCGGCGAACACCAGCAACCTGATCGCCAACCCCTACACCACCTGGAAGCAGGTCAACCCCTCGCTGCCCGGCACGAAGATCGAAGTCTACGGACCTCCACCGACGTCAGGGACACGCGATTCCTTCGTCGAACTGGTGATGGAGAAGGGCTGCGACAGCTTCTCGTGGCTGAAGGCGCTGAAGGAAGTCGACGAGAAGCGCTACAAGCGTGTCTGCGGTTCCATGCGCGAGGACGGCGCCTTCATCGAGGCGGGCGAGAACGACAACCTGATCGTACAGAAGCTCGGCGCGAACCCGGGTGCGGTGGGCATCTTCGGCTACAGCTTCCTCGAGGAGAACACCAGCGTCGTGCAGGGCTCGCTGATCGAGGGCGTGGCGCCGGAGTTCGAGACGATCTCCTCGGGCCAGTACGTCGTGTCGCGCCCGCTCTACATCTACTTCAAGAAGGCACACGTCGGCGTGATCCCCGGATTGAAGGAATTCATCGCCGAGTACGCGAGCGAGAAGGCGCTGGGCGAGGACGGCTATCTCGCTGACAAGGGGCTCGTGCCGATGCCGAAGGCCGACCGCGCGAAGGCGATCGCGGCGGCGAAGGCACTCACGGTCATCAAGGCGCTCTGATGCGGGACATCAGGATCTTGCAGACAACGATGCAACAAGGGAGCAGGAACATGCGGAAGATCATCAACGCCAGCGCCCTCGCCGTCGCGATCGCGCTGCCCGTGGCGGCCGATGCCGCCACGCCGAGGGCCACGGGCAACGACGAGCTGCAGCGTCAGATCAGCGCACTGCTCACGCGCGTCGAGCAGCTCGAGGCGCGCAACACCCAGCTCGAGCAGACCGTGCAGCAGCAGCAGCAGGCGGCGGCTGGACAGGCGCCCGTCGCCGAGCGGCTCGAGGCCGTCGAGGTCCGGAGCAAGGCGATCGAGGCGCGCATCGCGAGCGCCGAGGAGACGAACGACCTCCAGAGCGACAGCCTGGCGAAGGACGCGGGCGCGTCGTGGGCGCGTGGCATCAAGCTCAAGGGCGATACCCGTTATCGCCACGAGCTGATCGACCGTGAGGGCGCGAACCAGCGCAACCGGCAGCGGCTGCGCGTACGGCTCGGCCTCGATGCCAGGGTCAACGACACGGTGAGCGCTGGCCTTCAGCTCGCCACCGGTGGCGACGATCCGCGATCGACCAACCAGACGCTGGGTGATGGCGGACCGAACGTTCGCCGTGAGTTCCGGCTCGATCAGGCCTACGTGGCATGGAAGCCCGCTGCGCTGTCCGGGACGTCGGTGGTCCTCGGCAAGATGCCGCAGCCGTGGTTCCGGCCCGGCATGAGCATGATGTACGACGGTGACATCAATCCCGAGGGCGGTGCGATCCGCTGGACCGGGCGGACGCTGTTCGTGAACGCCTGGGGACTTTACCTCCGGGAGAACTCGGCGGTCGCCGACTCGGCGACCTTCGGCGCGCAGGCGGGCGGCCGGTTCACGCTGGGCCCGGTTTCGTCGCTGACCGCTGCGGCCAGCTACTCGAAGTACAGCAATGTCGGGAGCTTCGTGCCTGCGCCGGTCTACAACAACGGCGCGAACGGCAACACGACCACGGGTGCGACGACGACCGGCAACCTGCAGCTCGCCAGCGACTTCAGCATCTGGCAGCTGGGTGTGCAGTTCGACACGAAGATCGGTGCGCTGCCGTTCATGGCGTTCGCGGACTACCTGCAGAACGCGGATGCGGTCCGCAATGCCGCGCTGGGCAGGAAGCTGGACACCGCCTGGTCCGTGGGCCTGATGCTCGGCAAGGCCAGCGACCCGAGGACCTGGGAAATCGCCGTGATGTACGAGGACAGCGACAAGGACGCGCAGTTCGGACAGTTCATCGATTCGGACTTCGGCGACGGCAATACCGACGCCAAGGGCCTGGTGTTCCGCGCCGGCTATGCAGTGGCGAAGAACTGGACGCTCAACGCCACGTACTTCGACAACACGCTGCGCAAGGACGTGAACTCGGCGACGAGTCCCGAACTCGACTACAAGCGCCTGCAAGTCGATCTGAACTTCAAGTTCTGATATGGCTCCCTCGTGTCACGTGGCGCGAGGGGAGCAGCCGGCCACCGGGCACGCAGCGGGACCGGGCCGGCCGTCGCGGGCCGACCCGGTGCCTCACGGGGGCCCCCCGACTGCGGGGGCCTCGGTGTTTCCGGCGACCGGACCCGTCGGGCGCCATTGGGCTATGATCATCCGTCACCAAGGGGGCAGGGTATGGAACCGGCGGACCTGGGGCATCACATCTCGCGGCGCTTCAACGAGGACCTGGAGCGGGTGCGCACGCGCGTGCTGCAGATGGGCGGCTTCATCGAACAGCAGCTCGAGAGCGCCACGACGGCGCTGATCGAGGGTGACAGCCGGCTCGGCGACGCCGTGGCGCGCGAGGACCACCGCGTCAACGACATGGAGGTTTCGATCGACGAGGAGTGTGGCCGCATCCTCGCGACCCGCAGCCCGACCGCGTCCGACCTGCGACTGGTCGTCGCGATCATCAAGACCATCACGGATCTCGAGCGCATCGGCGACGAGGTCGAGAAGATCGCTTCCATCGCGTCGCGGCTCGCGGGCATGGAACGCCCGGCCGACAAGTACCGCGAGGTCAAGCACCTCGCCAGGGCGGTCGGCCAGATGGTCCACGAGTCGCTGGACGCATTCGCACGCCTGGACGCCGATGCGGCCATCCGCGTGGCGCGCGGGGACCGCGTCATCGACGAGGAGTACGAAGCCATCCAGCGGCAGACCATCACCTTCATGATGGAGGATCCGCGGCAGATCCGTCGCTCGCTCGACGTCATGTGGGTCGTGCGGGCGCTCGAGCGCATCGGCGATCACGCGAAGAACATCTGCGAGTACGTCGTGTACATGGTGCACGGCAAGGACATCCGGCACACCTCGCTCGACGAGGCCGAGCGCCAGATCAAGGCGGAGGCCGGGCGGCGCAGTGCCTGATGCCGCAGGCAGCCATGTTCCGGGGAGTGCGCGGATGCTGACGCGTCGGCAGGGGAATGCCGCGGCGTTCGCGGCCTGCGCGGGTGCATTGGCCTATGCGTTCTACGCGCAGTACTGGCAGGGTTTCGTGCCCTGCCACCTGTGCATCTTCCAGCGCGTCACGCTGGCCGCGACGACGGCGGTGTTCCTGGTGGCAGCCCTGCACGGCCCGGGCCGCACCGGGGCCCGGTTCTACGCGCTGCTGGTCGCGCTCGCGGCCGGATCGCTGGCCGCGACGGCGGGAAGGCACGTGTGGATCCAGCTCCAGCCGCCGGGCGCGGTGCCCGGGTGCGGCGCCGATCTCGACTTCATGCTCGAGATCTTCCCGCTGTACGAGGTCGTGCTGAAGGTGTTCCGGGCCGGCGGCGAGTGCCAGAAGATCGACTGGACCTTCCTCGGCCTGTCGATGCCGGCCTGGGTGCTGATGTTCGCCGTCGGTGTGGGTGCGTTCGGCCTGTGGAACAACCTGCGGCGGGAACCGCAGCGCTGACCGCTCAGCGTGCCAGCAGGCGTTCCATCACGCCGAGATAGCACTGCTTCAGCCGGTCGATGTCCTCGATGCGGACGAACTCGTTGACCTTGTGGATCGTGCGGTTCACGACGCCGAGTTCCACGACCTGGGCGCCCATCGGCGCGATGAACCGTCCGTCGGAGGTGCCACCGCCCGTCGACAGCACGGGTGCCCGGCCGGTCACGTCGCGGACGGCTTCGACGACTGCGTCGGACAGTGCTCCGGGCGGGGTGTAGAACGGCTCACCCGACAGGAACCACTCCAGAGAATAGCGGACTTTGTAGCGGTCCAGGATCGACGTGATGGTGTGCTTGAGTCCGTC
This sequence comes from Steroidobacteraceae bacterium, assembly GCA_046352935.1. GTDB lineage: Bacteria > Pseudomonadota > Gammaproteobacteria > Steroidobacterales > Steroidobacteraceae > CAYWMY01. The sequence goes on along the minus strand of JAXMGR010000013.1, from coordinate 67,356 downwards.
GAGCGTCTGCACGGGCGACCAGCGCAGGTTGAAGCGGGCCTTGAGTTCGCCGGGGATCACGTTCGGGGCGCCCGTGCCGGCGCTCAGGTTCGAGATCTGGAAGGTCGTCGGCTCGAAGTGCTCGTTGCCCTCGTCCCAGGTGCGGGCGACGAGTTCGGCGAGGGCGGGGGCGAAGCTGTGCACGGGGTTGTCCGCCAGCTGCGGATAGGCGACATGGCCCTGGATGCCGTGCACGGTGAGCCGGCCGCTCAGCGAGCCGCGCCGGCCGATCTTCACGGTGTCTCCGAATTCCTGCTCGCTCGAGGGCTCGCCCACCAGGCACCAGTCGATGCGCTCGCGGCGGGCCTTCAGGTGCTCGACGACACGCCGCGTGCCGTCCACGGAGGGCCCTTCCTCGTCACTGGTGATGAGCCAGGTGATGGCCCCCCGATGGTCGGGATGGGCGGTGACGAACGCCTCGGTCGCCGTGATCATGGCCGCGAGCCCGCTCTTCATGTCCGCGGCGCCCCGCCCGAACAGCAACCCGTCGCGGATCACGGGTTCGAAGGGATCGGTATGCCACTCCTCCAGCGGGCCGGTGGGCACCACGTCGGTGTGCCCGGCGAGGCAGAGCACGGGACCGTCGTCGCTGCCGCGGCGCGCCCAGAAATTGTCGACGTTGCCGAAGCGCAGCCTCTCGATCCTGAATCCCAGCGCTTCGAGCCTCGCGATCATCACGGCCTGGCAGCCCCCGTCCTCGGGGCTCACGGAAGGGCGGCGAATGAGATCCCGGGTCAGTTCCAGCGTCGCGGTCATCGGCGGGTGGTCCTCCCTCGTGCAATGACAATCCGTGCAGACCGAAAGGGCGGCCCTTTATACGGACAACACCGCGACGCATCAAGCGCCGCCGGCACCCCGGACGAGGGGTGCTCGTGCCGGCCGGGCAACCGCCGTGCCGGACTCGTCCGCCTGCAACAAAAGTGTCATGCGGCCTCCGTATAACGTGTCTTCCGGTGCGGGAACGATTCGAGCGAGGCCGGGCAGGTCGTGATCAGTACATCGACAGTGATCCTGCTGCTCGGCACGCTGAGCTGCGGCGCGTACTGGCTGGGTCGTGCCCGGGCCGTCGCGGTGGTCGGTGGGCCGCGGCAGGTGCGTCACCTGCATTCCCTGCCCGGGTACTACGGCGTGCTGACGGCACTGTGGTGCGCATTGCCGGCACTCGTCGTGCTGGTCCTGTGGAATCTCGGCGACAACCGCATCATCGCGGACACCGTCCTCGGTGCCATGCCCTCCAGTACGGCCGGGCTCGAAGAGAGCCGGCGGTCGCTGGTGCTCAACGACATCCGGAACGTGGTGCTCGGCAACGTACCCGCGGCGAATGCCTCGTCCGAGGTCCGTGCGGCCGCGGCGCACTGGCAGCGGCTCGAGAACACCAGCCGGCTCTCCGCCGCGCTGCTCGCACTGTGCGCGGCCCTCCTGGGCGGCGGACTCGTGTGGCGGCGGATCGCGCCTACCCTGCGGGCGCGGAACAGCGTCGAGGCCATCGTGCACGCCGGTCTGGTCGGCTGTTCGATGATCGCGATCCTGACGACCATCGGCATCGTGCTGTCGGTGCTGTACGAGGCGATGCGCTTCTTCCAGTTCGTGCCGCTGCATTCCTTCCTGTTCGGCCTGGAGTGGAGCCCGCAGATGGCCATCCGCGCCGACCAGGCCGGTTCGTCGGGGGCGTTCGGTGCCGTGCCGCTGTTCACGGGCACGCTGCTCATCTCCACGATCGCGATGCTGATCGCCGTGCCGATCGGGTTGTTCGCCGCGATCTATCTCGCCGAGTACGCGGACCGCCGCGTCCGGGCGGTCGCCAAGCCCGCCCTGGAGGTACTGGCGGGTATTCCGACCGTGGTCTACGGCTTCTTCGCAGTGCTGGTCGTGGGCCCGCTGCTGCGCGAGTACGGCGGACGCATCGGGCTCGACGTCGCTTCGGAGAGCGCGCTGGCCGCGGGCCTCGTCATGGGCATCATGATCATCCCGTTCATCTCTTCGCTCGCGGACGACATGATCACGGCCGTCCCGCAGTCGATGCGCGACGGTTCCTACGGGCTCGGCGCCACGCGCTCGGAGACGATCAAGCGCGTCGTCCTGCCGGCCGCGCTGCCGGGCATCGTCGGCGGTGTGCTGCTCGCGGTGTCGCGCGCCATCGGCGAGACGATGATCGTCGTCATGGCCGCCGGGCTGTCGGCAAATCTCACCGCGAATCCCTTCGAGGCCGTCACGACCGTCACGGTGCAGATCGTCACGCTGCTGGTGGGCGACCAGGAATTCGACAGCCCGAAGACACTGGCGGCCTTCGCACTCGGCCTGATGCTGTTCGTCGTCACGCTGGTGCTCAACATCATCGCCCTGCACGTCGTGCGCAGGTACCGTGAACAGTATGAGTGAGCCCGCCACCCGGGATCGCGCCGCGCGCACGCGGGCGCTGGTCGAGGCAGGCCTGAAGCGCCGCTACCGCGCCGAACGCCGGTTCCGCATGTACGGTGCCGCGGCCGTCGCGATCGGAATTTCCTTCGTCGTCTTCGTGTTCTCTTCGATCATCGCCTCCGGCCACAGCATATTCCGGCAGGCGTATCTGCACCTCGACGTCGAGTATTCCGCCGACGTGATCGACCCGGCGGGCACGAGGCACCCACAGGACCTGCGTACGGCGGACTACATGGCGCTCGTGAAGGCAGCCATGCGCCAGCGTTTCCCGGAGGTCGAGGGACGGCGCAACCTGAAGCAGCTCTACGAACTGGTCAGCGATGCCGCGGCCGTCGAGCTGCGCAACCGCGTCATGGAGACCCCGGCGCTCATCGGCTCCCGGACGGGCCTGTGGGTGCTCGCCTCCGACGAGGCCGATCTGGTGCTGAAGGGCCGCGTCAGGGCGGACCAGCCGGAGTCCGAGCGCAGCATCTCCGACCAGCAGCTCGCCTGGATCGCCCGGCTGCAGGCTGCCGATCAGCTGGAGCTGCGCTTCAACCGCGCATTCTTCGCGAAGGGCGACTCGCGCGAGCCGGAACAGGCCGGCGTCCGGGGGGCCGTGCTCGGCTCGCTGTTCACGCTGCTGGTGACGCTGCTGCTGTCGTTCCCGATCGGGGTGGCTGCGGCCGTCTATCTGGAGGAGTTCGCGTCGAGGAACCGCTTCACCGACATCATCGAGGTCAACATCAACAACCTCGCGGCGGTGCCGTCCATCGTCTTCGGACTCCTCGGTCTGGCGGCCTTCATCCAGTTCTTCGGGCTGCCGCGCTCGGCGCCGCTGGTGGGCGGCCTCGTGCTGACGCTGATGACCCTGCCCACGATCATCATCGCCGGTCGCGCGTCGCTCAAGGCCGTGCCGCCGTCGATCCGCGAGGCTGCACTCGGCATGGGGGCCTCGCAGGTGCAGATGGTCCTGCACCACGTGCTGCCGCTCGCGATGCCCGGCATGCTCACCGGCGCGATCATCGGCATGGCGCGCGCACTCGGCGAGTCGGCGCCGCTGCTCATGATCGGCATGGTCGCGTTCATCGTCGACCTGCCGGGTTCGCTCACGGACCCCGCGACGGTGCTGCCGGTGCAGGTCTACATCTGGGCGGACAGTCCCGAGCAGGCGTTCCTCGAGCGCACCTCCGGCGCGATCCTGGTGCTGCTGGCATTCCTGCTCGTGATGAACGCCGCGGCGGTGATCCTGCGGAGCCGCTTCGAGCGCCGCTGGTGATGGACGGGAGGTAGCGAGGATGGCGATCACGGTCGATGAACAGGCTGCCGCACCACGCGCGGCTTCGCGTACGGAGACCGCTTCCGGCGGTACCCGGTCGCGCGCGACGGTGGGCGATGTCACGGTGCCGGATCCGATCATGGTGGCGCGCGACGTGAACGTCCACTACGGCGACAAGCACGCGATCAGGAACGTCGACCTCGACCTCGCGCGCAACGAGGTGATCGCCATGATCGGCCCCTCCGGCTGCGGCAAGAGCACCTTCCTGCGCTGCCTGAACCGCATGAACGACACCATCGAATCGGCGCGCGTCACGGGCACCATCACGCTGGACGGCCAGGAGATCCACGACCGGCGTCAGGACGTCGTGCAGCTGCGCGCGCGCGTCGGCATCGTGTTCCAGAAGCCGAATCCGTTCCCGAAGTCGATCTACGAGAACGTCGCCTACGGGCCGCGCATCCACGGGCTCGCGGCCGATCGCACCGAACTCGACGAGATCGTGCACGACGGTCTGCAGCGCGCGGGCCTCTGGGACGAGGTGAAGGACCGCATGCACCACCCCGGTACCAGTCTCTCGGGCGGCCAGCAGCAGCGGCTGTGCATCGCGCGGACGATCGCCGTGAACCCGGAGGTCATCCTCATGGACGAGCCCTGCTCGGCGCTCGACCCGATCGCGACGGCGCGCATCGAGGACCTGATCGACGAGCTCCGGCAGAACTACGCCATCTGCATCGTCACGCACTCGATGCAGCAGGCAGCGCGCGTTTCGCAGCGCACCGCCTACTTCCATCTCGGGGATCTCATCGAGGTCGGACCGACGGATCTGATCTTCACGAATCCGCGCCACAAGCTGACCGAGGACTACATCACCGGGCGGTTCGGTTGAGGCCGGCACGCCGGTGCCGCGCCGCAGGGTGACGGTCGTGATGGAAGACGCTCGCCATCTGTCCAGCGTCATCGAGGCGGTGTTTCTGATCCGCTCGCTGGAGCGCATCGGCGATCGGTTTGCCGCTGCAGGGATTCTCCCGGTATGTTCAGGCATCGCCGCGGCTTGCGGCACCGTTCCGGGCCCCTGAGGGAGACGATGGCTGGCACGGCAGATCGTTCCGCCGCAGGACGGCGACCCGAGGTCGTCGCCGCCGTCGATCTCGGTTCCAACAGCTTCCGCATGGTGGTGGCGCGGCACGTCGACGGCAGGCTGGTGGTCGTCGACCGGTTGCGGGAGATGGTCCGGCTGGCCGCAGGTCTGCGGCGTGACGGTCGCCTCGATCCCGCCTACGTGGCGCGGGCGCTGGCCTGTCTCGGGCGCTTCGGGCAGCGCCTGCGGGAGATCCGCGCGGACCGCGTTCGCGTCGTCGGCACCAACACCCTGCGCAAGGCGCATCACAAGCAGGCGTTCCTCGAGCGCGCGCGCCTCTGCCTGGGACACCCCATCGAGATCATCAGTGGCATCGAGGAAGCACGCCTGATCTACGCGGGCGTCACGCAGTCGCTCGCGCCCTGTGCCGGGCGGCGCCTCGTGGTCGACATCGGTGGCGGCAGTACGGAACTGATCATCGGCCGGGGCACGGTTCCGCAGGCGATGGAAAGCCTGTACATCGGCTGTGTCGCTATCAGCCGGGAGTACTTCCCCGGCGGGCGGTTCTCGGGCCGGCGCCTCGAGGCTGCACGGCTCGCGGCCGGCATCGAGTTCGAGACCATCGCGTCCCGGTACCGGCGCGTGGGCTGGAGCCAGGCGGTCGGCAGTTCCGGCAGCTTCAAGGCCATTCTGGAGGCGATCCGCGGCCTCTGTCCCGCAGAAACCATGATCACCCGGCGTGGCCTCGATCGTCTGATACGACACCTCGAGAGGGCCGGCAGCGTCGCCCGGGCTGAACTCGAGGGAGTCACCGCCGAGCGGGCGCCGGTATTCGCCGGCGGCGTCGCGATTGCCTCGCAGCTCTTCGAATCGCTGCGGATCTCGTCGATGCAGGTCGCCGAAGGCGCGCTGCGCGAAGGCGTCCTGCAGGATCTCATTGGACGCCGCACACACCGTGACGTGCGCGAAGCGACGGTGTCCGGACTGCAGCGGCGGTATGGCGTGGACGTGGCGCAGGCCCGCCAGGTCGAGCGAACCGCCGTCGCGCTGCTTCGGCGGATGCAGGCGGACCGTGATGCCACGGCAACCGACGAGTGCACGGTCCTCGGCTGGGCCGCGCGCCTGCACGAGATCGGCCTCGAAGTATCCCATGCCCAGTATCACCGCCACGGCGCCTACCTCCTCGAGCACAGTGATCTGCCGGGCTTTTCCCGCGAGGACCAGCGGCTGCTGGCACTGCTCGTCGGGTCGCACCGACGTCGGCTGCACATCGAAGGAGTCGCCGGACTGGTGCCTCCCTGGGACCGGCGCGCGCCACGGCTGATCGTCGCCCTGCGGCTCGCGGTCCTCCTGCATCGCGCCCGGACCCGTGGCCCCGTTCCGGCTCCGCGGCTGGTGCTGCGCGGACGGAGGCTGAAGCTGGTGTTTCCCGCGGGCTGGCTGCGCCGTCATCCGCTGACCCGGGCGGACCTGGAGCAGGAGGCGGACCACCTGCGCGCACTGCGCTGGACGCTGGACTGGCGGTGAGCTGACGGCCGCATCCATGCGCTTGCGTTGTCCGAGAGACACGGCTGGACATCACGCCTGAGGCGCTCGAAGCCGTAGCGCCGCGGGGAATGTCGTCGGTCACGACAGAAATGGCGCCGCATGACGGACGGGAGTCGGCAGACCATGGTCGCGGGGTGTCGCCAGCAGGGCGGCCGTGATCGCGACCTTCCCGGCGTGAATAAACGCATATACAATAAAGGCGCCATCGTCGAGTTCGACGGGGGCAAGGATGATCGTAATCGGGGCCGGCACGGGATTGGCCTGCTGGCCGCCATGGACTTCGAGTGGTCGAGCGCCTGGATCGCAGAGGACCTGCGACAGGACTACGGCGAGCGCCGATTCCGGGCCATCGGCTTCATCGATCTGCGGCTGCACGTGCTCGTCTTCACGCCGAGGGACAGGGTGATTCGTGTGATCAGCCTGCGCAGAGCCAATGCACGCGAGACGAAACGCTATGAAACGCAAGCCGCCGGGTAACAGACCGACGCGCGAGAACCCGGAGTGGAAGCAGGAGACGTTTGCGAACGCGCGTCCGGCAAGGGAACTGCTGCCGGATCTCGTTGGTGTCCGTGCCGCAGGTGAACTGCTGCGGCCACGAGGTCGTCCGAAGACGGGTCGAGCGCGGACTTCGATTTCGCTGCGCATCCCTCCGGATGTCCTGGCCCGCTGGAAGGCCACCGGACCCGGCTGGCAGACGCGCATGGTCGAGGCGCTGGCACGAGTGCTTTGATGAATGCGACATTCCGGTTGCACCCGGCGCGGCGGACCTCGGGTGCCGTCTGGCGGCGCCGACTTCGAGCCGTTGTTCCTGCGGGTCCTTCCGCACGCGCCCTCGTCGATCGAACGGCCCGATGAGGTGCAGCCTCAGTCGCTGCGCAGCAGCTCGTTGATCGAGGTCTTGGCGCGCGTCTGCGCGTCGACGCGCTTGACGATCACGGCGCAGTAGAGCGAGTAGCGGCCGTCGGCGGAGGGCAGGTTGCCCGAGACGACCACGGAGCCCGCGGGGATGCGGCCATAGCTGACCTCGCCGGTTGCACGGTCGTAGATCTTCGTGCTGGCGCCGATGTAGACGCCCATGGAGATCACCGCGCCGCGTTCGACGATGACGCCCTCGACGATCTCGGAGCGTGCGCCGATGAAGCAGTCGTCCTCGATGATGGTGGGCGCGGCCTGCAGCGGCTCCAGCACGCCACCGATGCCCGCCCCGCCCGAGAGGTGCACGTTGCGGCCGATCTGCGCGCAGGAACCCACCGTCGCCCAGGTGTCGACCATGGTGCCGGAATCGACATAGGCGCCGAGATTCACATAGCTCGGCATGAGGATGACGTTGGGCGCGATGTAGGCGCCGCGGCGCGCGATGGCGCCCGGCACCACGCGCGTGCCGCCGGCGCGGAAGGCCGCATCGTCCTGCGCGGCGTACTTGAGCGGCACCTTGTCGAAGAAGCGCGTGAAGGCACCCTCGATCACGGTGTTGTCGTGCGCACGGAAGTACAGCAGCACCGCCTTCTTCAACCACTGGTTCACGGCCCAGCCACCGTCCTTCGGTTCGGCGACGCGGGCACGGCCGCTGTCGAGGAGGTTCATGGCTTCCTCGAGGGCCTGGTCGAGTTCCTTCGACAGGGTCTTCGGTGTCAGCGAGGCACGGTCTTCGAAAGCGGCTTCGATCAGCTGCTGCAGTGTGTTCATGAGGATGCGTCGTCGTTGGGTGTGGTGGAGGGAAGGTCCAGGCCCGGGGGCGGTGCCGGGGGCTTCAGCGCGTGCGCACGAACTCGCGGATGCGGTTCGCGGCCTCGATGCATTCGGCGAGCGGCGCCACCAGCGAGATGCGCAGGTGGTGTCGCCCCGGATTGCCGGCGGCGGTGTCGCGTGCGAGGTAGCTGCCCGGCAGCACGGTGAGGTTCTGGTACGTGAACAGATCGCGTGCGAACTCCTCGTCGGAGCCCGCGACACGCGGCCAGAGATAGAAGGAGGCGGGCGGCCGCGCGACGTCGAGCACTTCGCGCAGTACGGGCATCACGGCGTCGAACTTGGCGCGGTACAGACGGCGGTTCTCCGCGGCGTGCGCGTCGTCGTCCCAGGCCGGGATGCTGGCCAGCTGCACGTGCACGGGCAGCGCGCAGCCGTGGTAGGTGCGGTAGAGACGGAACTGCGCGAGGATGGCCGGATCGCCGGCGACAAAACCTGAGCGCAGGCCCGGCACGCTCGAGCGCTTCGACAGCGAGTGGAACACGACGCAGCGCTCGTAGCCGGTGCGGCCGGTGGCCTCGCAGGCGGCGAGCAGCCCCGGCGGCGGATTCGCCTCGTCGTCGTAGAGGTCCGAGTAGCACTCGTCGGCGGCGATCACGAAGCCGTAGCGGTCGGAGAGATCGAGTACGCGGCGCAGGTAGCCCGGGTCCATGACGGCGCCCGTCGGATTGCCCGGTGAGCAGAGGTAGAGGAGCTGGCAGCGGCGCCAGGTTGCGACCGGAACCGCGTCGAGGTCGGGCAGATAGCCCGTCGCGGCCGTGGTATTCATGAACACGGGCTCGGCGCCGGCGAGCAGGGCCGCGCCTTCGTAGATCTGATAGAAGGGATTGGGCATCAGTACGACCGCGGGCGTCGTCGAGTCGACGATGACCTGCGCGAACGCGAACAGCGCCTCGCGCGTGCCGTTCACGGGCAGGACCATCGTCTCCGGATCGACGGATCCCGGCCGGAGCCCGAAGCGCCGGATCAGCCATCGCGCACAGGCCTCGCGGAACTCGGGCAGGCCCGCGGACGCCGGGTAGGTGCCGAGCGCTCCGAGTGCCCCGGTCAGCGCTTCGAGCACGAATGGCGGCGCGGGGTGCTTCGGCTCCCCGATGGACATCGCGATGTGCGGCAGGCCGGCAGGCGGCACGGCGCCACGCTTGAGGACGGCCAGCCGTTCGAAAGGATACGGCTGCAGCAGGGTGAGATGACGGTTCATCCGGTCGGAGGGCAGGCTCGGCTCAGGCCGCGGGTGGTCGCCGGTCGAGTGCGCGCATCAGCGCCTCGCGCAGGCGTTCCTGCGCCGCTTCGTCGAGCGGCCGGTTGTTCTCGTCGGTGACGTAGAAGACGTCCTCGGCGCGCTCACCCACGGTGACGATCTTGGCGCCGTGCAGGTCGACGTTCTCCTGCCAGAACACCTTGCTGATCTCCGAGAGCAGACCCGGACGGTCGCTCGCGACGAGTTCGAGGATCGTGCTCTGGTTGCGCGGGGCCGTGCTGAAACTCACCTGCGTGGGCGTCGAGAACGAACGGGCCTGGCGCGCTACGCGGCGTGTGACGGCCGCGGGGCGGACTTCGGGCTCGCCGAGCGCGCGGCGCAGGCTGCGCTCGATCTTGGTGAGCCGGTCGCGGTCCGTGATGATGCTGCCGTCGTCCTCGAGCACCAGATAGGTGTCCAGGCTGAAGCCGTCGTTGGTCGGTGTGAGGCGCGCATCGACGATGTTGAGCCCCATCTGGTCCAGCGTGGTCGTCGCGATCGCGAAGCTGTGGTGCTGCTGCGAGGTGTGGATCGCGATGGCAGTCGGGCCCGTGCGGCCGCTCGAAGGCATGATGCCGACGAGCGGTGCCCCGTCGCCCACCGTACGCTCGAGCAGCAGCCGCGTGTGCCAGGAGATCTCGGCGGGGGAGTGGCGTTGGAAGTAGGCCTCCGTCAGCGTGGCCCACACGCGGTCGACCGCCTCGGCCGGGACGTTCTCCTCCGCGAGCAGCGCGCGCGCCTCCTGCTGCGCACCCGCGATGAGTTCCTCCGGGTCGATCGGCATCTCCAGGCCGCGCCGCAGCGCCTTCTTCACGCGCTCGTAGAACTCGTCGAACAGGGAGGCCTTCCAGGAGTTCCACAGCTTCGGGTTGGTGCCGCGTACGTCCGAGACCGTCAGTACGTACAGGTAGTCGAGGTGCACCTGGTCGCCCACGCGGCGCGCGAACTCCGTGATGACCTCGGGGTCCATGATGTCCTTCTTCTGCGCCGTGACCGAGAAGATCAGGTGGCTGCGGACCAGCCACGCGACGAGGCGCGCGTCGTAGCGCGACAGGCCGAGCTCCAGGCAGAAGGCCTCGGCGTCGACGGAACCGAGCTCGGAGTGGTCGCCGCCGCGGCCCTTGGCGATGTCGTGGAAGATGGCCGCGAGGTAGGCGATCTCCTGGCGCGGCAGGAGCTGGAAGATCTGCGAGAGTTTCGGCAGCTCGTGGTCGAAGCGCGGCAGCGCGAGGCGCCTCAGGTTGCTGACCACGAAGAGCGTGTGCTCGTCGACCGTGTAGGCATGGAACAGGTCGTACTGCATGCGGCCGACGATGCGGCCGAAAGCCGGGATGTAGCGTCCCAGCACGCCGTAGAGGTTCATGCGTCGCAGCTGGTGCGTGACACCCTCCGGCGCCTTCACGATCTCCAGGAACAGCCGGTGGTGGCGCGGGTTCTGGCGGAACTCCTCGTCGATGAGCCAGAGGTGCCGGCCGATGAGCCGCATCGTCTGCGCGCGCACGCCGCGCAGGTGCGGGTGCTGCTGGAGCAGCGAGAAGATCTCGAGCAGCGCCGACGGATGGCGCACGAACACGTCGTCCGAGGTGACCTCGATGTACTCGTTGCGTTCCTGGAAGCGCGTGTTGATCGGGATCGCGGGGTTGTCGCCCTGGTCGAGGATCGCCTCGCGGAAGAGCTGCAGCAGCATCTCGTTCAGCAGGCTGACGTCCATGACCGTGCGGTAGTACCGCTGCATGAACTGCTCGACCGCGAGTGTGTAGGTCGCGTCCTCGTAGCCGAAGAGTGTCGCGAGCTTGCTCTGGTGGTCGAACAGCAGCCGGTCCTCGCGGCGGCCCGTGACGGCGTGCAGCCCGAAGCGCACGCGCCAGAGGTAGCTCTGCGCGGCCTTGAGCCGCGTGAGCTCGCGCTCGGTGAGGAACCCGTGGTCGACGAGCTCGTCGAGCGTGTCGGCACCGAAGTGGCGCTTGGCGACCCAGCCGATCGTCTGGATGTCGCGCAGGCCGCCCGGACTCTGCTTGACGTTCGGCTCGAGGTTGTAGGCCGTGTCGTGATAGCGGTGATGGCGCTGCGACTGCTCCGCGACCTTGGCCTCGAAGAAGTCCCGCGACGACCAGATGCGGTCCGGCGCGAGCGCGCGCCGCATCGCCGAGAACAGCGGCTCCGGCCCGGCGAGGAGGCGCGCCTCCATGAGCGTGGTCGCCACGCTGACGTCCGCCAGCGACTCGCGCTGGCAGTCGTCGATGGTGCGCACGCTGTGGCCGACCTCGAGCCCGATGTCCCACAGGAAAGTGACGAAGCGTTCGAGGTCGTGCTGCCAGGGGGCAGACTCGGATTTCGGCAGCAGCACCATCACGTCGATGTCGGAGTGCGGGTTCAGCTCGCCGCGACCGTAGCCGCCGACCGCGATCAGGGCGAGTTCCGGTGCGTGCGGCCCCGCGTGCAGCTGCCAGGCCTGCAGCAGGATCGTGTCGATGAGCCGCGCACGATCGTGGACCAGATCCTCGATGGGCTGCTCGGCGTCGAACCGCCCGCGCAGGAGCGCATCGCCCTCGGCAATGAGCGCCCGGAAGACCTCGACGGCGCCGGCGGCGCCCGTGAGCCGGGCGCGCGCGGTCGCGAGGAACGGCCAGTCGCCGCCCGTCGCGCCGGTCATGATGGCCTGCCGGTCGATGTTCATGCCCCGGCCCGGTCGGCGGCGCCGAGGGTCAGGACTTCCACGCCCGTTTCCGTGACCAGTACGGTGTGCTCCCACTGCGCCGAGAGCGAGTGGTCCTTGGTCACCACCGTCCAGCCGTCGGGCAGCAGCTTCACGTGTCGCTTGCCCGCGTTGACCATGGGTTCGATGGTGAAGGTCATGCCGGGGACCAGCTCGACGCCGGTGCCGGGCTCGCCGTAGTGGAGGACCTGCGGATCCTCGTGGAAACCGCGGCCGATGCCGTGGCCGCAGTACTCGCGCACGATGGAGCAGCCCTCGCCCTCGGCGAAGGTCTGGATGACGTGCCCGATGTCGCCGAGGCGTGCGCCGGGGCGGACCGCGCGGATGCCCGCCCACAGCGCCTCGAAGGCGATCCGGCACAGCCGCTCCGCCTGGACCGGCGCCTTGCCGACCGGGAACATGCGGCTCGAGTCGCCGTGGAAGCCGTCCTTGATGATCGTGATGTCCACGTTGACGATGTCGCCGGCCTTCAGCCGCCGGTCGCCCGGGATGCCATGGCAGACCACGTGGTTCACCGAGGTGCAGATCGACTTCGGGAAGCCGCGGTAGTTCAGCGGCGCCGGGATGGTTCCCTGGATGCCCACGATGTAGTCGTGGCAGATGCGGTCCAGTTCGTCCGTGGTGACGCCCGGGCGTACGTGCGGCCCGATCATGTCGAGCACGTCGGCCGTCAGGCGCCCGGCGATCCGCATCTTCTGCTGTTCCTCGGGGGTCTTCAGGGGAATCGTGGGATGACGGGCCATCAGCATGTCGGGAGCGACCTCGGGGACGGGTGGGCGGCGAGTCGCCGGAACGCGGCGCCGGCGCATGTAAGGCATTGTTCGGACGCGATGTTCATGGTATAAAGCGCCGCGTTTTTTCTCAACCAAATCCACACGCGTCATCGTCACGTGCGGCTGGGTGCCCTGATCCGGTGATCGGGGTTGCCGCATGCGGATGCGCGGAGGACCAACCCGGGAGTCAATCATGCCCAGCGTGTCGATGCGACAGATGCTGGAAGCGGGTGTCCATTTCGGACACCAGACCCGCTTCTGGAACCCGAAGATGGCGCAGTTCATTTTCGGCGAGCGCAACAAGATCCACATCATCAATCTCGAGAAGACGCTGCCGAGGTACCTCGAGGCGGCTGCCTTCGTGAAGGGCGTCGTCGCGGACGGCGGCCGGCTGCTGTTCGTCGGCACGAAGCGGAGCGCCCGCGACGCGATCCAGAAGGAGGCGTCGCGCTGCGGCATGCCCTACGTGAACCAGCGCTGGCTGGGCGGGATGCTCACGAACTTCAAGACCATCCGCCAGTCGATCAAGCGTCTCCAGGAGCTCGAGGAACTGCGCGATACCGGCGCGCTGGACCGGCGCGGCAAGAAGGAAGCGCAGATGCTCCGTCGCGAGATGGACAAGCTGCAGAAGAGCCTCGGCGGCATCAAGGACATGGGATCCCTGCCGGACGTGATGTTCGTCGTCGACGTCGGACACGAGAACATCGCGATCCACGAGGCGAAGAAGCTCGGCATCGCCGTCGTCGCCGTGGTCGACACCAACTGCTCGCCCGACGGCATCGACTACGTGATCCCGGGCAACGACGACGCCATGCGCGCCATCCAGCTGTACGCCGCCGGTATCGCCGATTCCGTGCTCGAGGGCCGTGAGTCCGTGCCGCAGGTGCCGGTGGGCGAGGACGAGTTCGTCGAACTCGACGAGCAGGGCAATCCCCGCCGCAAGGCGCAGCCGTCGCGTGCTCCGAAGAAGTCCGCCGCCGTCCGGCGCAAGCCCCCGGGGCGCGCGCCCGCCAAGGCCGCGGTTGCCGCCGACGACGACGCGGACGACGAGGCGGGCGAGGCGGGCGACCGGCGCGGCTCGCGCTAGAGCGCGGTCGCACGGACTCGAATCCGGCGGCGCACGGGCTGCCGCCGTTCCGATCACAGGGTTCCCGGGACGCCGTCGCGTCCCGGGACCATTCGACAGCAGGAGATGTTCCCATGGCGATTACGGCTGATGCCGTCAAACAGCTGCGTGAGCGCACGGGCGCCGGCATGATGGAGTGCAAGCGCGCGCTGACCGAGACGAACGGCGATCTGGATGCCGCCGCCGAACTCATGCGCAAGGCGGGCCTCGCCAAGGCGGACAAGAAGGCCGCGCGCGTCGCCGCCGAGGGTACGCTCGTGATCGAGCGTGCCGCCGACGGACGTTCCGCGGTGATGGTCGAGGTGAACTGCGAGACCGACTTCGTCGCGCGCGAGAACGATTTCCGTGGTTTCGCCACCGACGTCGCCCGCGCCGCGCTCGCCGCGCGCTGCACCGACGTCGCGGCCATCGGCACGCTGAAGCTGTCCTCCGGCGAGACCGTCGAGGAATGCCGCCGCGCGCTCGTGGCGCGCATCGGCGAGAACATCGCCGTGCGCCGCGCGGCCCTTCTCGATGCACCGACGGTGCTCGGCAGCTACGTGCACGGCACGCGCATCGCAACGCTCGTGGCGCTGAAGGGCGGTGACGAGCCGCTGGCGCGCGACCTCGCCATGCACGTCGCGGCGTCGAACCCGGCCTACGTCGCACCCGCGAACGTGCCGGCCGAGGTGGTCGCCAAGGAGCGGGAGATCCTGGTCGCGCAGGCCGCACAGGACGAGAAGAACAAGGGCAAGCCGATCGAGATCCTCGCGAAGATCAGCGAGGGCCGCGTACGCAAGTTCCTCGACGAGATCTGCCTCGTGGGGCAGCCGTTCGTGAAGGATCCGGACACCAGCGTCGAGAAGCTGCTGAAGGCCGCCGACGCCCAGGTCACGGGTTTCGTGCGTTTCGAGGTCGGCGAGGGCATCGAGAAGAAGCAGGAGAATTTCGCCGACGAGGTCATGGCGCAGGTCAAGGCCGCCGAGGCCAGGCACTGAGCCGGAGGATTCCGGACCGCGTGCCGCGACGACAGGAACCCCGCTCAGGCGGGGTTCTTTTCGTGCGGGGCGGCCGGTGCGGGAGACCGGCAGGGCATCCCGTATAATCGCGGCCCGTCGGGGGCACCGTGGACAGGAACGAGGCGGGAGACAGCATGAGCGACAGCGAGCCGGCACGGCCGGCGAGGCGCATCCTGCTCAAGCTGAGCGGCGAGGCGCTGCTCGGGGGCGAGGATTACGGCATCGACCCCGCCATGCTCAAGCGCGTCGCGGGCGAGATCCGCGACGTCATGGCCAAGGGTGTGCAGGTCGCCGTCGTCATCGGTGGCGGCAACATCTTCCGCGGTGCGGGGCTCGCCCGTGCGGGCATGGACCGCGTCACCGGCGACCACATGGGCATGCTCGCGACGATCATGAACGCGCTGGCGCTGCAGGACGCGCTCGAGTCGCTCGGGGTGTGGACGCGCGTGCAGTCGGCGCTGCGCATCCAGCAGGTCTGCGAGGACTTCATCCGTCGTCGTGCGCTCCGGCACCTCGAGAAGGGCAGGGTCGTGATCTTCGCGGCCGGCACCGGCAACCCGTTCTTCACGACGGACACCGCCGCATCGCTGCGCGCGATCGAGATCGGCGCGGATCTGCTGCTGAAGGCGACCAAGGTCAACGGCGTCTACACGGACGATCCGATGCGCAACCCGCGGGCCGAGCGCTATGCGCGGCTGTCGTTCGACCGCGTGCTGACCGACCGCCTCAACGTGATGGATGCGACGGCGATCGTGATGTGCCGCGACAACAACCTGCCGCTGCGCGTGTTCAATCTGTTCAATCCCGGCGACCTGATCCGCATCATCGATGGCGAGGACGTCGGCACTCTGGTGACGAACGGCGGCTGAGGCCGTCCCGGGGGGAGAGACGATGCTCGAGGAACTCAAGAAGGACGCGGCCGACCGCATGGCGAAGTGCGTGGCGGCATTCCGCGAGTCCCTGCGCAAGATGCGCACGGGACGGGCCAACGTCGGCCTGCTGGACGCGCTGAAGGTGGAGTACTACGGGTCGGAGATGCCCATCAACCAGGTGGCGAGCGTGACCGTCGAGGACGCCCGCACGCTGGTGATCACGCCGTGGGACAAGTCCATGGTCGGCGCCGTCGAGAAGGCCATCTTCAAGTCGGATCTCGGCCTGACGCCGAACACCGCGGGTCAGGTGATCCGTCTGCCGATGCCGCCGATGACGGAGGAGCGCCGCCGCGACCTGACGAAACACGCACGCGGGGAGGCGGAGCACGCGCGTGTCGCGGTGCGCAACGTGCGTCGCGACGTCATGAACGACCTCAAGGACATGCTCAAGGAAAAGATGATCCCGCAGGACGACGAGCGGCGGGCGCAGGAAGACGTGCAGAAGCTCACGGACCGTTTCGTCGCCGAGGTCGAAGCGGTCCTGGCCGAGAAAGAGAAGGAAATGATGCACGTCTAGCGCCGGTCCGCACGACGCCTGTCGTGCGAACAGGCCCTAGTCCGGTTGCCGCCCATGAGTCGCGACGCCAGGCAAACAGACGCGATCCGGCGAGGCCGGTGCTCCGGGGTGCGGCGGGTACGCGGACCCGCGGGTGCGGTGTCGCCATGACGCGGGACGTGCCGCTCCACGTGGCGATCGTCATGGACGGCAACGGTCGCTGGGCGCGCCGGCGGCTGCTGCCGCGGGCCGCAGGGCATCGCGCCGGCGCCGGCGCCGTGCGCGCGGCGGTGCGCCACGCCGCAGGGGCCGGCATCCGCTACCTGACGCTGTTCGCGTTCTCGAGCGAGAACTGGCGCCGCCCGCCCGACGAGGTCGGCGCGCTCATGCGGCTGTTCCTCGATCTGCTCGATGCCGAGGTCGCCGAGCTCGATGCCAGCGGTGTGCGCCTGTGCTTCATCGGGGACCGCGGCGGTCTCGCCCGCGAGCTGCGCGAGCGCATGTCGGCCGCCGAGGAGCGCACGGTGGCGAACACGCGGCTCGAACTCGTCGTCGCCATCGGTTACGGAGGGCGCTGGGACATCGTCGAGGCCGCGCGTCGTCTGGCGGTCGAGGCGGGCGCGGGCCGCCTGGATCCCGCGTCGATCGACGAGCGGATCTTCGCCGCCGGGCTCGCGCTCGGCGAGCGGCCGGATCCGGACCTCTTCATCCGCACGGGCGGCGAGCAGCGCATCAGCAATTTCCTGCTGTGGAATCTCGCTTATGCCGAGCTGTATTTCACTCCGACGCTCTGGCCCGATTTCGATGCGGCCGAGTTCGACCGCGCCATCGGCCACTTTGCGGCGCGCGAGCGCCGCTACGGCATGACCTCCGAGCAGGTCCGCTGATGCTGCGCGAACGCATACTGACGGGCATTGCCCTGCTCGCCGCGCTCCTCGCCGCACTGCTGTGGCTGCCGGCCGTCTGGGCCGCGGTGGTGCTCGCGTTCGTGTTCGGTCTCGCGGCGATCGAGTGGGCCGGTTTCGCAGGGCTCGCGGCGGCGCCGGCGAAGGCGGGCTATGCGCTGCTGGTCGCCGCGACCTGCCTGCTGCTCCATGTCGTCGCAGCGACACCCGCCGGGCTCGTCGCCGTCCTCGGGGCCGCGATGCTGTGGTGGTTCGTGGCGCTGTTGTGGATCGTCCTGGCGCCGGAGCGTGGCGGTCGCCTGGCCGCCGCTGCGGCGGGGCTCGTGACGCTGGCACCCGCATGGCTCGCGACGGCGTGCCTCTACGCCGGCAGTCCGCGCGGACCCTGGCTGCTGCTGTTCGCGATAGGACTGGTCGCCGCAGCCGACACGGGCGCCTACTTCGCCGGCCGTCGTTTCGGGCGCGTGCCGCTCGCGCCGCGGGTCAGTCCGAAGAAGACGTGGGAGGGTGTCTTCGGTGGCTTCCTCGCAGCGATGCTGGTCGCCTGGCTCGCGAATCGCCACTTCGGTCTGCCGCAGGCGGCCTTCCTCGCACTCAGTGCCGCGACGATCGTGGTGTCCGTCGTCGGCGACCTGGCCGAGAGCCTCTTCAAGCGCCACGCCGGCCTCAAGGATTCGGGCAGCCTGCTGCCGGGCCACGGCGGCGTGCTGGACCGCATCGACAGCCTCACCGCGGCCGTCCCGCTGCTGACGCTCGGCCTCGCGCTGCTCGGGGAACTGCGATGAAATCGGTGACGATCCTCGGCGCGACCGGGTCCATCGGCCGCAGCACGCTCGATGTGATCGGGCGACATCCGGACCGCTACCGCGTCGTGGCGCTGACGGGCGCGAGCGACGATCGCGGCCTCGCCGCCCAGTGCCTGATCCATCGTCCGGAATGCGCGGTCATGGTCGATGCGGACGCGGCCGGACGCCTCGCCCGGACGGTCGCGGATGCGGGCCTGCCGACGCGTGTGCTCTGCGGCACGCGCGCGCTGGAAGAGGTTGCCGCACGCGAGGACGTCGACATCGTCATGGCGGCGATCGTCGGCGCCGCCGGGCTGCTGCCCACGCTGGCTGCTGCGCACGCCGGCAAGCGCGTGCTGCTCGCGAACAAGGAAGCGCTGGTCTGCGCCGGTCACCTGCTGCTGGAAGCGGTCCGGGCGGGCGGGGCGACGCTGCTGCCGATCGACAGCGAACACAACGCCATCTTCCAGTGCATGCCGGCGGACGCGCGCGCGGGGGAGACCGCTCCCGGTGTGCGACGCATCCTGCTCACGGCATCGGGAGGGCCGTTCCGCACGACCCCTGCGGCCGATCTCGCACGGGTGACTCCGGCTCAGGCCGTCGCGCATCCGCGCTGGAACATGGGCCGGAAGATCTCCGTGGATTCCGCCACGCTCATGAACAAGGGGCTCGAGATCATCGAGGCCTGCCACCTCTTCGCGGTGCCCCCCGCGCGGGTCGAGGTGGTCGTGCATCCGCAGAGCGTCGTCCATTCACTGGTCGAGTACGTCGACGGCTCCGTGCTGGCGGAACTCGGCAATCCCGACATGCGCACGCCGATCGCCCAGGCGCTGGCTTGGCCGGACCGGATCGACTCCGGTGTAGAATCACTCGATCTGGTCGGGCTGGGGCGGCTCGATTTCGAAACCCCGGACCTGGAACGGTTCCCGTGCCTGCGGCTGGCGCGGACCGCGGCGCTGACGGGCGGGACCGCACCGGCCGCCCTCAATGCGGCGAACGAGGTGGCGGTCGCGGCATTTCTGGCCGGGCAGCTGAACTTTCCCGGCATTCCGGCGGTCATTGAGGGCGTGCTCGACGTGCATGAGACGACACCGGTCACGAGTATCGATGACGTGCTGTCAGCAGATGCACGGGCGCGCGATGCCGCGTCGGCGTTGCTCGCGCGCCACGCGGTGACGGCAGCATGAGCGCCGTCCTCGTTTCCGTCGTTGCCTTCGTCGTCGCCATCGGCCTGCTGGTCGCCGTGCACGAGTTCGGGCATTTCTGGGTTGCCCGCCGCCTCGGCTTCAGGGTGCTGCGTTTCTCGATCGGTTTCGGACGTGCACTGTGGTCGCGCCGTGCGGGGCCCGACGACATCGAGTACGTCCTCGCCGCCATCCCGCTCGGCGGCTACGTGAAGCTGCTGGACGAGCGCGAGGGGCCGGTGCCCGAGGCGGAGGCGGACCGGGCTTTCGCGCGTCGTCCGGTCCTGCACCGGATCGCGGTGCTGGTCGCGGGGCCGGCCGCCAACTTCGTCTTCGCCATCGTCGCGTTCTGGGCGCTGTTCATGTACGGCGTCCCCGGGCTCAGGCCCGTGATCGGTACGGTCACCGCGGACTCGCCGGCTGCGCGGGCGGGGCTCGTGGCGGACGACACGCTCGTGTCCGTTGCGGGCCGGCCGGTGCCGACGCGCGAGGCCGCCGTCATCACGATCCTCGATGCGATGCTGGACGAGGGCGGGATCCCGATCGTGGTCGCGCGACCGGACGGGGGGCGACGACATGTCTCGCTCGCGGTTCCCGAGGAGCGGCGCCTGCAGCTCACCGAGCCGGGTGAGCTGCTGCGCGGGCTGGGCTTCTCCTTCTGGATGCCGCCCATGCCCGTGGTCGTCGGGCGGCTGGAACCGGACGGTCCGGCGGCGCGCGCGGGACTCGCGGTCGACGACCGCATCGTCGCGATCGACGGCGTGGCGATCGGCGATTTCACCGAATTCCTGCACCAGGTGCGCGCGCGCCCCGGCGCCGCGCTGCGGCTCGGTGTGGTGCGCGGCGAGACGCGGCGCGAGGTCGTCGTCGTCGCGCGCAGCGACGAGGAGGACGGCAGGCGCATCGGCCGGATCGGCATCACGCCCCGCGGCGAGGCGCGTTTCCCGGACGAGATGCTCACCGAGGAACGCTTCGGTCCGCTCGCGGCCGTCGCACCGGCCGTGCGGGAGACCTGGGAGAAGAGCGTACTCACGATCCGCTTCCTCGTCCGCATGATCACGGGCGACGTCTCGGTCAAGAACATCTCCGGTCCGATCAACATCGCGCAGTACGCGGGCGTGACCGCCACCGAGGGACCCGGATACTTCCTCGGCTTCCTCGCGCTGATCAGCATTTCGCTCGGCGTCCTGAACCTGCTGCCCGTTCCCGTCCTCGACGGCGGCCAGATCCTCTACCAGCTCGCGGAACTTCTGAAGGGGAGACCGCTGTCCGACGAAGTCCAGCTGCTCGGACAGAAGCTCGGCATCGCCGTGCTCGTGGCGCTGATGGGGCTTGCCTTCTACAACGATCTCTCGCGCCTGTTCGGCTAGGAATCCATCCCGCATGCTTCGCAAGCTCGTCGGCAGCATTCTGCTCGTCAATGCCCATGCCGCCCTCGCCCAGCAGGACGACGGCTCTTTCACGGTACGCGACATCAGGATCGAGGGCCTGCAGCGCATTTCCGAGGGCACCGTCTACAACTACCTGCCCGTGAACATCGGCGACCAGGTCGACCAGCGGCGCGTCGGCGAGGCGCTGCGCGCGCTGTTCGGGACCGGCTTCTTCCGCGACATCGAGATGCGGCGCGACGGCGACACGCTCGTCATCGCGGTGCTCGAGCGGCCCTCCATCGAGAGCCTCGAGATCAAGGGCAACAAGGACATCAAGACGGAGGACCTGCAGAAGTCCCTTCGCAACGTCGGCCTCGCGACCGGCAAGACCTTCGATCGCAGCGTGCTGGAGGAGGTCAAGGGCTACATGACCGACCAGTACTTCAGCCGCGGCAAGTACGCGGTGAAGATCGACACGAAGGTCGAGGACGTGCCCGGCAACAAGGTCAAGGTCAACATCGACGTCGTCGAGGGCAAGCGCGCGCAGATCCGCCAGATCAACATCGTCGGCAACACGAAGTACAAGGACAAGGAGCTGCGCGAGGGTTTCGAGCTCAACACGCCGCGCTGGAACTCCTGGTACAAGCAGAACGACCGCTATTCGCGCGAGTCGCTGCAGGGCGACCTCGAGAAGCTCCGCTCGTACTACCAGGACCGCGGCTATGCGAATTTCGAGATCGAGTCGACCCAGGTCGCGATCGCGCCGGAGAAGGACCGCATCTTCATCACGGTCAACGTGAAGGAGGGCGACGTCTACAAGATCAGCGAGGTCAAGATCGCGGGCACGATGGTCGTACCCGAGTCGGAACTGCAGGCGCTGATCCAGGTGAAACCCGGGCAGACCTTCTCGCGCAAACTCGTGACGCAGACGCAGGAGCTCTTCAACCTGCGTCTCGGCGCCGACGGCTATGCCTTCGCCAAGGTCGAGCCGGTTCCGCAGCCCGACGAGGAGAAGAAGACGATCGCGCTGACGTTCTACGTCGATCCGGGCCACCGCGCCTACGTGCGCCGCGTGAACTTCCTCGGCACCGACGCCGTCAACGACGAGGTGCTGCGCCGCGAGATGCGCCAGCTCGAGGGTTCCTGGCTCTCGAACAACGCGCTGGAGCGCTCGAAGGAGCGTATCCAGCGTCTGCCCTACATCGAGAAGGTCGAGTTCGAGACGAAGCCCGTGCCGGGCACGCCGGACCTGGTCGACGTCGACTACACGATCAAGGACGGCCTGCCGGGCCAGTTCAGCGGCGGCCTGGGCTACTCCGAGTCGCAGTCCCTGATCCTGAACGGCAGCTTCGTGCACTCGAATTTCATGGGCCGCGGCGAGCGCATCGCGCTCGAGCTGCAGACCGGCCGCTACGCGACGATCTACAGCTTCTCGCACACGGACCCGTACACCTCCATCAACGGTGTGGCGCGCACGATCGGCCTGCAGTACCGCGACATCACGCAGTTCACGTCGGCTTCGTCGGACTTCAAGACGAAGAGCGGCTCGGCGTCGCTCGAGTACGGCTATCCGATCAGCGAATACCAGTCGCTGCGCTTCGGCGGCGTGCTGCAGACCTCCGACCTCATCGTGACGAGCCTCTACAGCGCCCGCGAGGCGGTCGACTGGGTGCGGGAGAATGGCAAGAGCTACGAGCGCACGGTGCCGCCGCGGCTCGACGATGCGGGCAACCAGCTCGTTCCCGCGTATTCCGTCTACGGCACGAAGTTCAAGGCGTTCGAGCTGGTCGCGGGCTGGGCCTACGACACGCGCAACCGCGCGATCTTCGCCGACCGCGGCATGCGCCACGCACTCAGCCTTTCGGTCACGGTGCCCGGCAGCGACGTCAAGTACTACACGGCGAACTACGAGTTCCTGAAACTGGTGCCCCTGTGGGGACGCTGGACGCTCGCGACCACGGCCGAGGTGGGCTATGGCGACTCCTTCGGGAGCACCAGTGCGCTGCCGCCGTTCCGGCTGTTCTTCGCGGGCGGCCCCGAGTCGGTGCGCGGATTCTCGGAGAGCCGGCTCGGCCCGAAGGACAGCAACGGCAACCCGTACGGCGGCAACCTCAAGGTCCTGGGCCGTGCCGAGATCCTGTTCCCGGTGCCCGAGAAGTGGCGTTCCAGCGCGCGCATCAGCGCCTTCTTCGACATGGGCAACGTGTTCTCGACGGGCGGTGTCAATTTCACCGGCAAGGACGGGGTGACGCCGGTAGACTACAAATTCAAGTTCAGTGAACTGCGGCAATCGGCCGGCTTCGCGGTCCAGTGGCTCGCACCCCTCGGCATCTTCCGCTTCAGCTTCGGCTTCCCGCTGAACAAGAAGCGCGGCGACGCGGTGCATTTCGCGGACGAGACCGAGGGCTTCCAGTTCACGGTGGGTTCGGCGTTCTAACGAGAAGGGCTGCAATGAAGACGATCAAGACCTGTCTGCTGGGTGCCGCGTTCGCGCTGGCGTTCGCATCGGCGACCCAGGCCGCCGATCTCAAGATCGGTTATGTGAACTACCAGAAGCTGCTGGAGGAGTCGCCGCAGGCGAAGGTCGCGGCCTCGACGCTGGAGAACGAGTTCGGTCCGAAGCAGCGGGAACTCGTGAACCTGCAGAAGTCGCTGAAGGACAAGGCGGACAAGCTGCAGCGCGACGGCGCGGTGATGGCCGAGGCCGAGCGCGCGAAGGTCGAGCGTGAGGTCGGTGAGGGACAGCGCGAGCTGCAGCGCCGCGCGAACGACATGCAGGAGGACATCAACCTGCGTCGCAACGAGGAGATCGGGAAGATCAACCGTCTGCTGCTCGGCGAAGTGCAGGCCTACGCCAAGGCCAATGGCTACGATCTCGTGCTCTCGGACGGCGTCGTGTACGCGGGCGAGGGCATCGACGTGACGGCGCAGGTCATCTCGGCACTCAAGGCGAAGGCTCCGGCGGCTCCCGCTCCGGCTGCGGCTCCCGCGAGCCCGACACCGAAGAAGTAACTCCACGCTGGGGCCGGCATGGCGGTAACGCTCGGCGAACTCGCGGTCCGCTTTGGGCTCGAGCTCGAGGGCGACCCGGACCTGATCGTCGATCGGGTGGGTTCGCTGGCTGCCGCCGGTCCCGGCTGTCTCGGCTTCCTCGCGAATCCGAAGTACCGGCGCCAGCTCGTCGGGACGGCGGCGACGGCCGTCGTCCTCGACGCCGCTTCCGCAGCGGAGTGTCCGGTCGCGAGCCTCCTCTCGACCAATCCCTACGCCGACTACGCGCGCATCGCGACGCTGCTGCATCCGGCACCGCCGCCGTCACCCGGCGTGCATGTCACGGCCGTCGTGGCCGCGGGCGCGCGCGTCGCGTCGACCGCCTGCGTCGCGGCCGGCGCGGTCGTCGACGACGGTGCAGTGATCGGGGAGCGTGTGCTCGTCGGGCCCGGCTGCGTCGTCGGATCGGGCGCGCGGGTCGGTGACGACACACGCCTCATCGCCCGCGTGACCGTCTACCCCGGGGTCCGCATCGGCCGGCGCTGCGTCGTGCACGCCGGCGCCGTGCTCGGCGCGGACGGGTTCGGGTTCGCGCCGGACCGCGGCGGCTGGGTGCGTGTGCCGCAGGTGGGCGGCGTCGTCGTCGGCGACGATGTCGACATCGGCGCCAACACGACCGTCGACCGCGGCGCCATCGACGACACCGTCATCGAGGACGGCGTGCGCATCGACAACCTGGTGATGGTCGCGCACAACGTGCATGTCGGGGCGCACACGGTGATCGCTGCCCTGTCGGGGATCTCCGGCTCGACGCGCATCGGGCGCAACTGCATGATCGCGGGTAACGTCGGTTTCGCAGGACACATCGAGGTCGGCGACGGGGTCGTGATCACGGGGCAGAGTTCGGTGACGCGGACACTGAAGGGACCCGGCATGTATTCGTCGACGATGCCGGCCATGGACGTTTCGCTGTGGCGCCGGCTCGTCGCGCGCCTGAAGCATCTGGACGAGTTGTTCGACCGCGTCGCTCGCCTCGAGGGCGGGGAGCGTGGCCGGGAATCACGGGGAGGCCAGCAGACATGAGCGCCGAAGCGCAGCAGCTCGACATCCAGGACATCCTCAGGCAGCTGCCGCATCGCTATCCGATGCTGCTGGTCGATCGCGTGCTGGAATGCGTCCCCGGCGAATCGATCCGCGCGATCAAGAACGTGAGCTACAACGAGCCGTTCTTCAACGGGCATTTCCCGTCGCGTCCCGTGATGCCCGGCGTGCTGATCCTGGAGGCGCTGGCGCAGTCGGCGGGCGTGCTCGCCTACCGCTCCGCCGGCGTGGTGCCGAACGAGGACACCAAGCTCTATTTCGTCGGCATCGACGAGGCGCGGTTCCGCCGCCCGGTCGTGCCGGGTGACCAGCTGCTGCTCGAGGCGAAGATCACGCGGCAGCTCCGCGGCATCTGGAAATTCGACGCCCGCGCGTCCGTCGGCGGCGAGGTCGCGGCGAGCGCATCGATCATGGTGGCGCCGGAGGTCAAGTGACCATCGACCCGCGCGCGGTCGTCTCGGGCGAGGCGGAGCTCGCGGAGGATGTGGTCGTGGGGCCGTATGCCGTCGTCGGCGCCGGCGTGCGGCTGGGGCCGGGCTGCCGCATCGGACCGCACGCGGTCGTCAACGGACCGACGGTCATGGGACGCGACAACGTCGTCTACCAGTTCGCGTCCATCGGCGACGCGCCCCAGGACAGGAAGTACCGCGGCGAACCCACGCGTCTCGAGATCGGCGACCGCAACGTGTTCCGCGAGGGCTGCACGGTCAATCGCGGCACCGTGCAGGACCGGGGCGTCACGCGCATCGGCAACGACGGCTGGTTCATGGCGACGACGCACATCGCGCACGACTGCCGGATCGGCGACAACGTCATCATGGCGAACCTCGCGACGCTGGGAGGGCACGTGGAGCTCGGCGACTGGGTCATCGTCGCGGGCTTCTCGGGAGTCCACCAGTACTGCCGGGTCGGCGCACACGCCTTCATCGGCAACAACAGCTCGGTGACGAAGGACGTGCCGCCGTATCTCATGGTGTCGGGCCATCCGGCCGGGCCCTTCGGCATCAACACGGAGGGGCTGCGGCGCCGCGGATTCCCGCCCGGGCAGATCGCGGGCATCAAGCTCGCCTACCGCGTGCTGTACCGCTCGGGGCTGAGGCTGACCGAGGCCACGGCCGAACTCGGGAAGCTTGCGGCGGAACGTTCCGAGGTGCAGCCGTTCGTCGAGTTCCTGCAGCGTTCGACCCGCAGCATCGTGCGCTGAACGGACGGGGCCGCGATGCTGTCCATCGCCGTCGTCGCGGGAGAGGCTTCGGGGGACCGGCTGGGCGCCGAGCTCATGCGTGCCGTGCTCGCGCGCCGCCCGGACACGCGTTTCTTCGGCGTCGCGGGACCGCAGATGACAGCCGCGGGCTGCGAGGTGCTCGCGAGCGCGGAGAGCCTGGCGGTGATGGGCCTGTTCGAGGTGCTGCGGCACCTGCCGCGCATCCTGGGACTGCGGCGCCGGATCCTCGCGGAATTCATGGGCCGTCGGCCCGACGTCTTCGTCGGCATCGACGCGCCGGAGTTCAACCTGGGCCTTGCACGCGAGCTGCATGCGGCGGGCATGCGCACCGTGCAGTACGTGAGTCCGCAGGTCTGGGCCTGGCGGCGGGGGCGGGTCCGCCACATGGCGCAGAGCCTCGACCGGGTGCTCTGTCTGCTGCCGTTCGAACCGGCCTTCTATGAAGGCCACGGGCTCGCGGCGGAGTTCGTCGGGCATCCGCTCGCGGACCGCATTCCGCTCGAGCCCGATCGTGCCGCCGCGCGATCGGCGCTGGGGCTCGGTGATGGCGCGCAGGTGCTGGCGGTGCTGCCCGGCAGCCGGCAGTCCGAGGTGCAGCGCCTCGCCGTGCCGTTCGCGCGCAGCATCCGCCGGCTCGCGCAGGAACGCCCCACGCTGCAGTTTGTCGCGGCGATGACGCGGCCCGCATTGAGCGATGTCTTCGCGCGGGCGCTGGCGCAGCACGCCGCCGGGGTCCCGGTCCGGCTGCACGACGGCGGGGCCGAGACCGTACTGACCGCGGCCGATGCGGCTCTGGTCGCTTCCGGGACCGCGACGCTGGAGGCGCTGCTCTGCAAGCGCCCGATGGTCGTGGCGTATCGCGTGGCCGCGCCGACCGCGGGTCTGCTGCGATTGTTCCGGCTCGTGAAGGCGCCGTTCATCGCCCAGCCCAACCTGCTGGCGGGAAGGCGGGTGGTCGACGAATTCATCCAGGACGAGGTGCAGCCGGAGGTGCTGGCTCCCGCGGTGCTGCGTTCGCTCGATGACGAGGGTCACCGGCGGGAACTCGAGGCGCTGTTCCGGGAGATCCACGGGACACTGCGTCGGCATGCGAGCGAGCGGGCGGCGGAGGCCGTGCTGGCGCTCGCGGACCGCGCGGCGGGGCGGCGATGACGGGCGCGCTGCCGGGGTTCGTCGCGGGAGTGGACGAGGCCGGCCGGGGACCGCTCGCGGGTCCCGTCGTGGCTGCGGCGGTGATCCTCGACCCCGCCCGTCCCATCGCCGGTCTCGCCGATTCCAAGACGCTCGAAGAGGCGGAGCGCGACCGCCTGGCGCCCGAGATCCGCGCGCGGGCGCTCGCGTTCGGCCTGGGTTTCGCGGATCACGCCGAGATCGACGTCCTTAATATTCTCGAAGCGACCTGGCTCGCCATGCGACGCGCATTGCTCGCGCTGCGTGTTCCACCCGGCCATGTGCAGTTCGACGGCAATCGCGCCCCGTCGCTCGCGAGGCTCGGCTTTTCGTGCAGCTTCGAAGTCATCATCAAGGGTGATGCGAAGATTCCGGCCATCAGCGCCGCCTCGATCCTCGCCAAGACGACGCGCGATGCCTGGATGTCTGCCGTCGATGCGCGCTACCCCGGTTACGGGTTCGCGCGCCACAAGGGCTATCCGACGCCCGCGCATCTCGAGGCACTCCGGCGACTCGGCCCCACGCCGCTGCACAGGCGCTCCTTCGCGCCGGTAAAATCCGCCGCTGGCCCGGCGCTTCCCGACGCTCAGCCCTGACCGGCCGCGTCGCCGGCGATGCGGTCCCTGGCGGCGCGCGGCTCTGTGCGCGGCGCATTCCTTCGCGAGGTTCTCCGTCACGTCATGAGCGTTCCAGGCTTCGTCCACCTGCGCGTCCACACCGAGTACTCGCTCGCCGACGGACTCGTGCGCGTGCCGGAGCTGATGGAAGCCGTGGCTGCGGCCGGCATGCCGGCCGTCGCGCTGACCGACCAGGCGAATCTCTTCGCGATGGTGAAGTTCTATCGCGCCGCGATGGAGCGGGGCGTGAAGCCGGTCATCGGGGTCGACCTGTGGCTGCGCGAGGCCGGTGAACGTGTCGAGGCATCGCGGCTCACGCTGCTCGCGCAGAACCTGCCGGGATACCGCAATCTCACGCGGCTCGTCTCGCGTGCCTACACGCAGGGCTGGCAGCGTGGCGTGCCGACGGTCGATCCCGGGTGGCTCGACGCACAGTCGGCGGCGGGACTGCTGTGCCTGTCCGGTGCGCGCGAGGGCGGCATCGGTCGGGCGCTGCTGGCGGGTCGCGATGACGAGGCGCGCCGGTTGCTCGGGCACTGGACCGCGCTCTTCGGCGACCGGTTCTACCTCGAGGTCCAGCGCACCGGCCGCGCGGGCGAGGAGGAGTACCTGCGGCGGCTGGCGCAGTTCCTCGACGGCGCGCCGGCGCCCATCGTCGCGACGAACGATGTCCGGTTCCTCACGCCCGGTGAGTTCGAGGCGCACGAGGCACGGGTGTGCATCCACGACGGCACCCAGCTCGCGGACGCGGGTCGCGCGCGCCGCTACAGCGAGCAGCAGTTCCTGCGCACGCCCGCGGACATGGCGCAGCTCTTCGCCGACATGCCCGCGGCGCTGGAGCAGACGGTCGAGATCGCGAAGCGATGTTCGGTCGAGGTGCGGCTCGGCAAGTCGTTCCTGCCCGCGTATCCGGTGCCCGGCGCGCGGAGCACGGCGGACTTCCTGCGCGCGGAGGCCGCGGTGGGGCTGGAGAACAGGCTCGCTGCCATCGAGGCGGCGCCGGCGCTGCAGGTGCGGGTCCTGCCGCGGGAGGAGTACCTCGCGCGCCTCGCCATCGAACTCGAGGTCGTCTGCAAGATGGGCTTCGAGGGCTACTTCCTCATCGTCGCCGACTTCATCCGCTGGGCGCGCGGCAACGGCGTGCCCGTCGGGCCCGGCCGCGGCTCCGGTGCCGGATCGCTGGTCGCCTGGGCACTCGGCATCACGGACCTGGACCCCCTGCAGCACGACCTGCTGTTCGAGCGTTTCCTGAATCCCGAGCGCGTGTCGATGCCGGACTTCGACATCGACTTCTGCGTGGTCGGTCGCGACCGCGTCATCGACTATGTCGCGCACAAGTACGGCCGCGAGAAGGTCTCGCAGATCATCACCTTCGGCACCATGGCGGCGAAGGCGGTGGTGCGCGACGTGGGGCGCGTGCTCGGTCATCCCTACGGTTTCGTGGACGGCATCGCCAAGCTGATCCCCTTCGAGCTCGGTATCGAACTGAAGGACGCGCTGGAGAAGGAGCCGGAACTCGAGCGCCGCTACGAGGGCGAGGAGGAGGTCCGGGAGATCATCGACCTCGCGCTCTCGCTCGAGGGGCTCGCACGCAGCGCCGGCACGCACGCGGGCGGCGTCGTCATAGCACCCTCGGAGCTGACCGATTTCGCACCGCTCTACTGCGAAGAGGGCGGCAGCGGCGTGGTCACGCAGTTCGACAAGGACGACGTCGAACAGGCAGGCCTCGTCAAGTTCGACTTCCTCGGCCTGCGCACGCTGACCATCATCGACTGGGCGCTCGCCATCATCAACGCGGGAAGCACCGCACGCGGCGAGGAGCCGCTCGACGTCAACCGGCTGCCGCTCGACGACGCGCGCACCTTCCAGCTGCTGAAGGCCTGCCGCACGACCGCCGTGTTCCAGCTCGAATCACGCGGCATGAAGGACCTGGTCCGGCGGCTGCAGCCGGACTGCTTCGAGGACATCGTGGCCCTCGTGGCGCTCTTCCGCCCCGGCCCGCTGCAGTCGGGCATGGTGGACGACTTCATCGACCGCAAGCATGGTCGCAGCGACCGCCCCGTCGACTACCTGCATCCGAGGCTCGAGCCAGTGCTCAAGCCGACCTACGGCGTGATCCTGTACCAGGAACAGGTCATGCAGATCGCGCAGGTGCTCGCGGGTTACACGCTGGGCGGCGCCGACCTGCTCCGCCGCGCCATGGGCAAGAAGAAGCCCGAGGAGATGGCCAAGCAGCGCTCGGTGTTCGTCCAGGGCGCGGTGGCGCAGGGCGTACGCGAAGCGCAGGCCGCGCACATCTTCGACCTCATGGAGAAGTTCGCGGGATACGGCTTCAACAAGTCGCACTCCGCCGCCTACGCGCTGCTGTCCTACCAGACCGCCTGGCTGAAGGCGCACCATCCCGCCGCGTTCATGGCCGCGGTGCTGTCCTCGGACATGGACAAGACCGACAAGGTCGTGACCTTCATCGACGAGTGCGCGAGCCTGGGGCTCGTGGTGCAGCCACCGGACGTCAACGAGTCGGTGTACCGCTTCACGGTGGCCGACGACCGCACCATCCGCTATGGCCTCGGCGCCGTGAAGGGCGTGGGCGAGGGCGCCGTCGAGGCGCTGATCGCCGAGCGCGAGCGGGGAGGCCCTTTCCGCTCACTCGCCGACTTCTGTCGGCGCCTGGACTTGCAGCGGATCAACCGGCGCACGCTGGAGGCACTGATCCGCGCGGGTTGCCTCGACCGCATCGGTGTCAACCGCGCGACGCTCATGCACCAGCTCCCGGCGGCCATGCAGCTCGGCGAGCAGAACACGCGCGCGATCGCCGCGGGGCAGAACGACCTGTTCGGCCTCGCCGCGCCGGCGGCCGACGCGGGGTCCACGCCCGAGCTGCCGGGCGAGACCATCCCCGAGTGGAACGAGGCCGTGCGCCTGGCCGGAGAGCGCGAGACGCTCGGGCTCTACCTGACGGGGCACCCGATCGCCGAGTACGCCGAGGAGATGAAGCACCTCGTGTCCGGGCGCATCGCGGACATCGCGGGCGCGAAGCCGGTGGGTGAGCAGCGCGGCTTCGGCGGCGGCCGCAGCGTCACCGTCGGCGGACTCGTGCTGGAGGTGCGTCGCCGCGGCACGCGCGTGACGCTGCTGCTCGACGATCGCAGCGGCCGGCTGGAGGTGTCGCTGTTCGAGGAGCTGTACCAGCAGCATCGCGAGATCCTCGCGAAGGACGCGATCGTCATCGTCGAGGGCCAGCTCCGCTTCGACGATTTCATCGAGGACTGGCGCCTGAACGCGAAGCGGATCACTCCCGTGGACCAGGCGCGCGAGCAGAACGCGCGCCGTATCGTGATCCGCTGGCAGGCGCGGGGCGACGGCGGCTCGTTCCTGCGCGGACTGGAGTCGGCGCTGCAGCCGTTCCGCAGCGGCAGCTGCGCCGTGATGCTGCACTACAGCGGCAGCGATGCGCGTGCGGCGATCGCGCTCGGCGAGGCCTGGAGCGTGCGGCCCACGCGGGAGCTCGTCGAACGCCTGACGGCGCTCGCGGGCCGCGACGCCGTGAGGCTCGTCTACGGGCCGCGCCTCGACGGTTGATCTGCGCCGATCGGCAGCCGCCGGGCGATGCGCGGTTTCCTCCGGGGTTGGTGGCAGCCGGCACCGCGCCCGTCGCGCGGGCTGCAACGGCGGGCTCGCCGCGTCTCGCGCCAAATCCTTACGCTCGACTCGGCGACCCGCCTGCGCGCCCGCGCGGGTGACACCTGGTGCTCCATCGAGTCAGCATCGACGCTCGGGACGATGGGCCGTTTGCGACTCCGCTCTCCGACGCGCGCGGGCGCGTCGAGGGTCCGCGTAGCTCGCCTGAGGATTTCGGGCGAGCCCAGCGGGGCCTTCGCCGACAACCCGCGCGCCTGCTGCTAGGTCACCGTCATCCATGTTCTTCTTTTCCGCCGACACGTGTCGCCCACCGGCGGTTTCCCGCTATGATGCCGCCCGGGTCCGCGGACGGGGCAGGGCATGGCGCTGCAATTCCTTGATTTCGAAAGGCCGATCGCCGAGCTGGAAGCGAAGATCGACGAGCTTCGTTTCCTCGGCAAGGACGGTGAGATCAACATCGGCGAGGAAGTGAACCGCCTGCGCGCCAAGAGCCGAGCGCTGACCACGAGCATCTTCGCGAACCTCACGCCCTGGCAGATCGCCCAGCTCGCGCGGCACCCGCAGCGGCCCTATACGCTCGACTACATCCCGCTGCTGTTCACCGAGTTCGAGGAACTCCACGGCGACCGCATGTATGCCGACGACGCCGCCATCGTCGGCGGCCCCGCGCGGCTCGAGGGCCGGCCGGTCATGGTCATCGGCCACCAGAAGGGTCGCGACACCAAGGAGCGCGTGCGCCGCAACTACGGCATGCCGAAGCCCGAGGGCTATCGCAAGGCGCTGCGACTCATGAGGACGGCCGAGCGGTTCCGAATGCCGATCGTCACGCTGATCGACACGGCGGGCGCGTACCCGGGCATCGGCTCCGAGGAGCGCAACCAGAGCGAGGCCATCGCCCGCAACCTGTTCGAGATGGTGAGCCTCACCACGCCGATCGTGAGCTGCGTGGTGGGTGAGGGCGGCTCGGGCGGCGCGCTGGCGATCGGTGTCTGCGATCGACTCCTGATGCTCCAGTACAGCGTCTATTCGGTCATCTCGCCCGAGGGCTGTGCCTCCATCCTATGGAAGAGCCAGGACAAGCGCGAGGCCGCGGCCGAGCAGATGGGCATCACGGCCGACCGGCTCTCGAAGCTCGGCCTCGTGGACGAGATCGTGCGCGAGCCGCTGGGTGGCGCGCACCGCGATCCGCAGGCGATCGCCGATTCGCTGCGCGAGGCGCTCGCGCGGCACCTGGGTGCGCTCGAACAGCTCCCGCCCGAGCGGCTGCTCGCCGAACGCGAACGGCGCATCCGTGCCTTCGGGGTCTACAGCGAGGCATGAGCCTGCCCGGCGCCGCGCTCGCCGAGTTCCTCCGACGACACGTTGCCGACGCGCCGGGCGTCGATCTCTGCATCGCCTTCTCCGGCGGCGTGGATTCGACCGCGCTGCTGCTGGCGGCCGTCGGGCTGCGCGATGCCGGAGCCCGGCCTCCCGTCGTTGCGGGTGTTGCCAGGGCGCCGGATGACGCGCCGCCGGTCTCGTCCGCGCCCGTCCGTCTCCGCGCCGTGCACGTCCACCACGGCCTGCACTCTCGCGCGGACGACTGGCGTACGCACTGCGCTGATCTGTGCGCCGCACTCCGGGTTCCGCTGACGGTCCTGAATGTCGACGTCACGGCCATCCGGGAGCACGGTGTGGAGGCCGCTGCGCGAACCGCGCGCTACGACGCCCTGCAGGACGGCCTCCGCGAGGGCGAGTGGCTGCTTGCGGCGCATCAGGCGGACGATCAGCTGGAGACCGTGCTGATCCAGCTGCTGCGCGGCGCCGGTATCGCGGGACTCGCGGCGATGCCCGCGGTCGCGCGCTTCGGACCGGGCTGGCTCGGGCGGCCGCTGCTCGGCCTGCGGCGCTCCGATCTCGCCGTCTTCGTCGCCGAGTCCGGCGTGCGGGTCATCGCCGACCCCATGAACGACGACCTGCGCTTCGATCGCGGCTGGCTGCGCGCGCGCGTCCTGCCCTCGCTGCTGGAGCGCTGGCCGGCCGCGGCGGCGACCGTGGGCCGCAGTGCGGCGCATTGCGCGACCGCACAGGCGCTGCTCGGGAGTGTCGCCGCGGAGGATGCCAGCGATGCGCTCAACGGATCGCGATTGCGGCTCGGATCGCTCGGTGGCCTCGACGCCGCGCGTCGCGCGAACGTACTGCGCTGGTGGATCGTGCGCGAGGGGCTGGACGCGCCGTCGACCTCGCGCCTCGACGAGATCGTCCGCCAGATGTGGGGAGCGGCGCCGGAGGCGCTGCCGGTCGTGAGTTGGCGGGGCGGGGAACTGCGGCGCTATCGCGGCGTGCTGCATGCGCTCCGGGAGCCGCCCGCGGCGCTCGCGGGCGAACGGCTGCTGCGGCCCGGCGAGACGCTGGCTCTCGGGCCCGGTCTCGGCACGCTGTCGCTCCCGCCTGTTGCCGGCGCGGGGTTGCGCGCGGCCTGCTGCGAGCGCGGCCTCCGGGTTGCGGCGCGACGCGGTGGCGAGGAGATCCGGCTGCACCGCGAGGGTCCGCGCCGGCCGCTGCGGCTGCTGCTGCAGGAGGCCGGCATCGTGCCCTGGCGGCGCGCGTCATTGCCGCTGCTGTGGTCGGGTGGGGATCTCGTCGCTGTCGCGGACCGCTGGATCAGCGCCGATCACGCGGCCGCTGCAGGCGAGCAGGGCTATGTGCCGGCGTGGGACGGGGTTCCGCCACTGACCTGAGTCCGCGAAGGGAGCGCGCCGCCCAGGCGCCTTGCCGCGCCCGGGAAGTGCTCAGGGGGCGCGCTGCGACCCGGGTCAGCGCCAGCAGGTGTCCGTCGTACTACCGCTGCCCGCGTTCTCGGCGCTGCGCACGCCGCGATCGTTCAAGGTGAAGGTCTGGCAGTCGTGGTCGCCGGCCTGCGGGCCCGAGCCGGTGGCGACCGCCTGGGCCGTCCAGCCCTCGGCATCCGCGTCGACGATGGACAGCGTGTACCAGCCGTGCTCGGTTCCATCGATGCCGAGGCCCGCGGGCGGGTCGTCATCGAGCAGCGCATTGCCGGCGTAGGTGTTGTTCTGCAGGTAGAACTTCTCCTGCGCGGTCGCGATGCGCAGCAGCGCGGAGGTCGCGTCGGTGCGCTGGCTGCGCACCATGTAGCCGCGATACGAAGGCACGCCGACGCCGATGATGATGCCGAGGATCAGCACCACGATCATGAGCTCGATCAGCGTCACGCCGTCCTGCCGGGCCGCCCTTGCCATGCTTGCAGCTCCGTGCCGTTGATTCATCGTGCAGTTCCTGTCTCTCGGTCGGCGGGGGCCGCGGCCGTCGCCGACCGGGCCCCCGCACGCCTCGTTGTAGCCGCCTCAGTTCACGCTGTTCTGCGTCCAGAACGTGCGCGTCGTGTTGAACGTGATGTCGCCGGGGCAGCGCTCGATGCCGATCAGGCAGCGCGGCGGCGGTCGGCATTCCGCGCCCTCGCAGTCCTCGGGGTTGTCGGGGCTCGGGAACAGCCACACGACCTCGGGCGCGATGCCGGACTGCTCGAGTGCCGTCGAGCGGTCGCCCTCCGTCAGGCCCGCGGCGCTGTTCTGCTCGATGACCGGCGAGCCGTCAAAGGCGCTGACCGTGTACAGGCGGTTGAGGCCCGCCGCGGGCTGTTCGCAGGCGACGGCATCGGCGTCGGCCTCACCCGAGGACGGTTCCCAGGTCGGGATCTGGATCATGTTCGCGACCGTACGCGATTCCGACAGCGCCTTCTCGCCCGTCCAGGCGCCACCCTGCTTCAGGTCGATGTACCAGCCCGCGGCGCCGGCCTCGACGGCGACCGGTGCGCCGTCCTCGAAGGAGGTCACGTCGACGAGCGTGTCCGTGTCGTGCGTGATGGTCTGGAACACGTCCTCGTCGTTGTATTCCGTCTGCGTGAGGTGGCGCAGCGGCAGGTGGTCGCGCAGGCTGTAGATGCGGTCCTGGATGTCGGTGTTCAGCGGGTGGCCGCGATAGCCGGACCCGATGGCGATGTTGATCCAGGTCTTGCCGCCGGAGGTCAGCAGCGCGACGTCCGGCGCATTGTAGAACTTGCGAGTCGTGGCCGTCGGGTGCGAGTCCTCGTCGGCGTTGCCGAGCGAAGCGAGCACGCCACCCGTGACCAGCGAGGCGGCCGGCTCGCCGTTGAAGATGTCGAAGCGCCAGATGCGCCCCGCGAGGTCGGCCGCGTACATGCGGTCGGCGAGACCATCGCCCGTGAGATCGACGACACGCACGTCGGCCGGGATCGCGTGGTCCATCTTCGCGAGATCGAGATCGCCGCTGGTGCCGCTGCTCGCGTACCAGAGCCGGTTGCCGCTCACCGCGTCGACCATGAAGATCTGGTTGCCGATGGTGTCGACCGACACCCAGGCTCCGTTGCTCGCGTCCTCCGCGGGGTCGTAGCCGCCGCCCATGATCAGCACCAGCTTCTGGGCGTTCTGGCTGGTGCCGTCGCCCACCTGCACGCGGGCGAGCGCGGGTGTGGACCAGGACTGCCCCGCGCCCGGCAGCTGCTTGCTGCCGGACTCGTCCGGACCGACCTTCCACAGGAACACCGGGGCGTCCTTGTCCGTGACGTCGAGGGCGTAGTAGTCGCTGCCGCCGCGGCCCATGCCGAAGTACAGGTACACCTTGTCGCCGTCGGCGGGTTCCACGATGCCGTTGTTGTTGGCGTCGTACTTGAACGACTTCACGTCGCCGTCGAGGCCGTAGATCTTCGAAGCGTCCTTCTCGTTGTGGTAGATCGTGTCCGTATGCGGGAGCAGCGCCTTCGGAACGAAGGCCCAGAGCTCCGTGCCTTCCTTGACGTCGATGGCGTGCAGGTAGCCCGCGTTGGTGACCGAGTAGACCACGCCGTCGTCGACGTCGGGGCTCGCGACGGTGCCGCCGTAGATCACCGTCGCCGGACGGCCGTGGAGCGGATCGCCCATCTCGTGACGGGGCTGGGTGGCGTCGTCATCCACGTCGCCGCCCCGCAGCCAGTTGATCAGCTTGGTGCGGTCCGCGTCGGCGGCGCCGGCCGCGAGGCCCAGCATCGTCTGGGTGACGAGGGCATTGGCATCGGCCACGGCGTTCGTGGAATTGGTCAGGTCGTTGCTCAGGCCTGCACCGGAACCCGTGTTGAGGTCGCTGTAGACCTTGCGCGAGGCGGGCACGGGCTGTTCGTGGGCCGCACCGCCCTTCTCGACATCGGAGCCGTCGACCTCGTCGGACCAGTAGCTGCGCGCGGTCTCCTTGAAGAAGCCCGTCGTCGGGTCGACGGCTGCCTGCGGCGTCGGTGTCGCGGCGTCGACGATGTTGCCCGTCGCCGGATCGAGGCGGTATTTCTTCAGGTTGCCCGGCCACAGCGGTGTCTGCTCGGGCTTGAAGATGCTGACGTAGAGGTCGTTGAGGTTCTGGGTGCGGTTGAACGCGTTGATGGACACCGCGGGTGCCGTGAACGAGGTCGGCGTCGACGTGAAGATGTCGGTTGTGATCGCCGTCAGCGCATTCGTGAGCGCGATCGAGTTCGCGGCCTCGTAGAACGCGCCGCCGGAATTGTTCGCGGTCTCCTGCAGCTGCGCAATGGCCCCGTCGACGTCCTCGCCGAAGCCGATGGTGTAGGTCACGACGTTCTGCGTGCCAGGGACCGTCGAGCGCAGGTCGTGCTCGTACATGTACTTCGCCAGGTCGTCGAGGCAGCGGCCGTTGCCGTTGGAGTCGCTGTTGTTCGTGCACTGCGCGCCGATCAGTGACTCGATCTTCGATTCCGCGTTGGTGTCCGCCGTCGGCATGCCGTCCGTCAGGTAGACGATGAAGTTGTTCTGGCAGGAGGTCAGCAGCGGGCTCTTGTAGACGTTGCTGTTCGACGCGGAGCGCGAAGCGGCGACGCTCAGCAGGGGGGTGCCGGGCGATGACCTGGACGAGTTGCCGTAGTCCACGGCCGCACCGGCGAGGTAGCTGTAGGCCTCCCACAGGGTCTCGGACAGCGGCGTGCAGCCGCTCGCGTTCAGCGCGTTGATGGCGTTGACCATGGCGGTCTGGTTGTTCGCCGCCGTGTCCATGGCGACCAGCACCATGCCGCCCTGCGCCTTGTCGTCCGTGCAGCCGCCGCCGCCTCCGACATTCGAGCTGTAGCGCATGAGCGCGATGTTCACCTGGTCGGTCGCGGCCAGCGAGTTGACCAGCGCGACCGCGGCGTCCTGCACGACCTCGAGCTTGGTCTTCGTGAGCGAGCCGGCGTTGTTGTAGTAATTGACGTAGTTGGGCGACCAGATGATGTATTCACGGTCGGCGTTGTTGCTGGTCCAGCTGATCTTGTTCGCCGATGAGGCGTTCCACGGGCCGCGCACGGGGCTGTTGCTGGCGCCGTTGTCGGCGGCGTAGAGCTTCGTGGCGTCCGAGCCGTCGCCGTGGACACCGGCGTCGGCCTTGCACTCCACCCAGCGGTGGCTGCCGTCGTTGTTGTTGGTGCTGCCTGATACCAGGTCGCGCCATCGCCGCGTGCCGCTGCTCCCGGAGTTGCGCCACTGCGCCATCGCCGTGCCCGGCGGGTCGACGATGTAGTAGCCCGTGGTGTTGAGCGCGCTCATCGCCGCATTGCACTTGAACCAGGCGGCGGGTACCCAGTCGTTGCCGCTGCTGCCGTTGCAGTCGGGCACGTTGTCCGGCCAGCTCGGGTCGGTCTGGTAGGCGGTGAAGTAGATGCGGTCCGCCTGACAGTCGCCGCTGTAGGTCGTGTTCGGGTCGTAGGGAGGTGCCGCTTCGCCCGGATCGCCCATGGACCCCGAGGTGTCGATGATGAACAGCACGTTCGGCCGTTCCTCGGCGATCGGCGTGCTGTAGTCGCCCGTGAAGATCTCGGTGTCGTCGGAGACGGCCACGCCGGCGGTGCAGGCCGTGAAGACCGCGACCGACAGGATCCGGGAGGCCAGCGCAAGGATTCGTATGTTCATGGGGTGCTCACTCGTGAGGGGCCTCGGGCGCCGCGATGGCGCCTTCGATCGGCTGGGCTCAGTCGTAGATCTCCAGGTTCAGCTTCAGCAGCGCGAAGTCTGCGCGCCGGTAGTAGACGTAGAGCGGTTGCGCACTCGCGGTCGCTGCCTTGCGGAAATCGGCGTAGCCGACGGCCTTGCCGTTGATGTGGAACTGCGTTTCCGGCGTGAGGCGGAGCTCCTTCGACTCGCAGGCCTCGCAGTCGCGTGCGAGGACGAGCGTGCCGCCCGGGGCGGGCAGCGACACGAAGTCCGAGGAAGTCTCCAGGCTCGCACCGGTCAGTTTGAACTGGCCGGGCTTCACGGCCAGCGCCGGCGCGCTCGCGAGCAGCAGCAGCGACAGGGCGGCGGCGACCGTGGCGGCCGGCCGGCGGAGGTTCCGGAGGCTCTGGGAGGCGGGGGAGGTGGTGTTCATCGGTGTCGACTCCATGTCTGTGGATCCGGGCGCTCAGCCGCCGGGTCCGACGACGTAGAAACCCTGGGTGTTCGTCGATTCCGCACCGGCGGCGGAGTAGCCGTTCGCGGTGATCACGAAGTGATGCGAGGCGAATCCGGCGTCGAGGCTGTATCCGGGCGGGGCGCCGGTCTGCCCGCTCTTGCGGATCTCGTATTCGTACTCGTCCGTGGAGTCGGGCACCGTCGTGACGGGCTGGACCTGCGGAGTCTCGCTCAGGAGCGCGTCGGCCAGCGCCTGTTCGATCCCGAGCTCCGCGGCCTGGAACGCGCGTTCCTGCTGCTGCTGGTTGCCGACCATGCGCAGTTCCAGCGTCGAGCTCATGACGCCCGAGACCGCGAGGATCGTGAGCACCAGCAGCAGGATCAGGCCCATGACGAGGGCGGCGCCACGCTGGCCGCGGGCCGGCGCGTTCCGCTCGGGAATGTTCCTGCGCCTGCCGTTCATCGCCTTGCATTCCTCAGCATGACCGTCTTGACCACGAGTACTCGCCGGAAGGCATCCGCCGGGCTGTATGCGGCGTGGTTGGCGATGTTGTACGTGCGGTCGTCCGTGAAACCGACCTCGGGGTCCTCGCCGCGCACGAGCAGCCAGACGCGCGCCGAGACGATGGTCCCGCCGGCATCGACAGCCGCACCCAGGTCGGCGTCGGGGTTCAGGTAGAAATCAGCGTTCTGGTCGCCGCTGCTGTCGACGCCGAATTGCACCTGCAGGTCCTCGACGCCCTGGATGATCTCCTCGTCGCGGACCACCGCGGCACCGCCCGCGGCGCCCAGCGACTTGCGGCGCAGCGAGGGCAGGCCTTCGCGCGTCTCCGAGTCCTCGTCGATGTAATAGGAGTTCACGACCAGCCCGTTCGTCTGCGTGTCGCTCGTGGCGAGTCCGGAGGGCCTCGTCGTGCCCGTGAACAGGCTGCCCATCGCGCGCGAGGTCTGGATCTTGATCATGCCGTTGGTGGCGCCGAGGCCGGCGAGCGGGATCGGGTTGAAGGTGGCGTGCCGGATGGTGAGGACGTCCGCATCGTCGCTCGCGGTTCCGAAGGCATCGCAGTCGGACGTGCTGTCGTCGAGGCGGTAGTCGCCGTCGGCGGCCTCCACGTAGTGGCCGAGGTCGATGCCCCAGCGGTCGCCGCAGGCATCGATCGCATCCGCCTGGCCCGCGAGTGCCGCCGGGATCGGCTCGTCCGGCGGGACCGCGTTCTCGATGAGGTCGGCGCGGTTGACGAGACCCCAGTTGCTCGCGAGCCGGAGGTCCGCCTCGATGGTGCTCATCGCGTAACGGGCGTTCTCCTGCAGGCGCGCCGCCGCCTCGTTCGTGCGGTACAGGTCGCGCGTCTTGGCGAAGACCGTGAGTGTGCCCGCCATGAGGAACGTGCCGATGGCGAGCGCCACCATCATCTCGATGAGGGTCAGACCCCGCTGCCTGCGCCGTGTGCTCATGTTTCCACCCGCAGCTGCAGGGTCGCGAGCTGGTCGGCGCCCGCCTCGGTCCAGCGCAGCTCGATCACGTAGGCATTCGGGATGCCGGCCGTCACGGTGATCTGGCCCTGGCCGCCCGGCAGCAGCATTGCGACCAGTGCCTTCCAGCGGTTCAGGTCGTTCTGCGCCATCTGCGCGGCCGAGCAGCCGGCATCGGTCTCGCAGGTCGCGACCGCGGCCGGTGCCGCGGCGGCGTAGGTGGTCGCGTAGCCGGCAACGGCCGTACGGTTGCTGCGGATGCGGTCACCCATGTCCGCGGCGAGGTTGATCGCCTGGGTGCGGTAGATCGCGGTGCGGCCCGCACGCAGGCTGTCGAGGTAGAGCGCCGCGATGCCGAGGAGGCCGACGGCGAGGATCACGAGCGCGACCAGCACCTCGACGAGGTTGAAGCCGCGCTGCCGGCGGGAGCGGGGAGGAACGGATCGGTTGCGGAGTCTGTTGTTCATGGTGGCTGGCCGGAGGTTCAGCAACCGCCGAGGTCTTCGATTTCCTCGATGCCGCGCGTCGTGGCGACACGGCCCGTGGCGGAGACCGTGATCCCGCGCGCCGCGGACAGGTCGCCGAACGATGCCTTGTTGCCGCGGGCATCGCACAGGACCACCGCGGAAACATTGGTCGCGGTCGTGAAGCCGGTGGAGTTGTAGGTCACGATGAAGTCGGTCTCGTCGTCGTCGGTGTCCCGCGAGACGGCCGTGACGCCGGGGTCCAGCGGGGCGTGCTGCAGGAGGATCTCCTCCGCCTCGATGTCGTCTTCCGCGACATCGAGATGGCCGTCACCGTCGTCGTCCTCGCCGCCGTCCAGGATCCCGTTGTCGTTCGCGTCCTCGTCGATGTCCTGGTGCTCGTCTCCATCGATATCGTCGAAGCCGGCAGCATCGCGGTCGCCATTGGAGTTGCTGTCGACGAACACGATCCAGCCATTCAGCGTCGAGTCGTCGTCGCAGGTCGGGTCCGCTTCCAGCGGGTCGGCTGCGGTGCACATGACCACGTTGCGGCGGCGCTTGATCGCCTCCGTCCGCGCCGTCTGCACCGCATGGACGAAGTCGTTCGCCGCCCGGGTCATCTCGGCGTTCTGGATGAACGCGCGCATGCCCGGTACGGCGACCGCGAGGAGCAGCCCGGCGATGGTGACCACCGTCAGCAGCTCGAGCAGGGTGAAACCGGAGTTCCGCTTGTGCATAGGTCGCGACTCTAAAGAGCGCGACGCGCCTCCGGGAGGGCGATCCGACGGGCGTACGCGATCGACCGACGAGCGGCGGCTTTGTGTGTCGGCTCAGTCACTTGCGGGCGACTTCGTGTGACGCTCCTCACACTTCGTCTGGCACCTTCGCGCGGCCTCGGTTAGAGTCGTGGCCCGTCGCGACAGGGCCTTGAGTGCACAGCGCACCTGAAGGCCCTTTCTGTTTTCTGACCC
Source organism: Steroidobacteraceae bacterium (assembly GCA_046352935.1). GTDB lineage: Bacteria > Pseudomonadota > Gammaproteobacteria > Steroidobacterales > Steroidobacteraceae > CAYWMY01. Next base: position 25,672 of record JAXMGR010000013.1, on the reverse strand, counting down.
CTCCAGGCTGTGACGGGAGCCCGCTCCATGACGCGTTTCGTATTCGTGACCGGCGGTGTGGTGTCCTCGCTGGGCAAGGGCATCGCCTCGGCCTCGCTGGGCGCCATCCTCGAGGCGCGGGGCCTCCGGATCAGCATGGTCAAGCTGGATCCGTACATCAACGTCGATCCGGGCACGATGAGCCCGTTCCAGCATGGCGAGGTGTTCGTCACGGACGACGGCACGGAGACCGACCTGGACCTCGGCCACTACGAGCGCTTCGTGGACACGACCACGGGGCGCAACAGCAATTTCACGACGGGACGCATCTACGAGAGCGTGATCGCCAAGGAGCGCCGCGGCGATTATCTCGGCGCCACCGTGCAGGTCATCCCGCACATCACCGACGAGATCCGCCGCTGCATCAAGCTCGGCGCCGGCGACGCGGACGTCTGCATGGTCGAGATCGGCGGCACGGTCGGCGACATCGAGTCCCTGCCGTTCATCGAGGCCATCCGCCAGATGGGCGTCGAGCTCGGCCGCAACAACTGCATCTACATGCACCTGACCCTGGTGCCGGTCGTGGGCGGCTCGGGCGAGATCAAGACCAAGCCGACGCAGCACTCGGTCAAGGAGCTGCGGGCCATCGGCATCCAGCCGGACGTGCTGCTCTGCCGCTGCAAGGATCCGCTGCCGGACGAGCAGCGGCGCAAGATCGCGCTGTTCACGAACGTCGAGGAACGCGCGGTCATCTCGGCCGTGGACGCCGACGACATCTACCGGATCCCGCTGCTGCTGCGCGAGCAGGGCCTCGACGACATCGTGCTCGACAAGCTCCGGATCACGGCGCCGCCCGCCGACCTGAAGGTCTGGCACGCCATCGTCGATGCGCGCCAGAACCACGAGTCGACGGTCGACATCGCCATGGTCGGCAAGTACGTGCAGATCCGCGACTCGTACATCTCGCTGAACGAGGCGCTGCAGCACGCCGGCATCCGCACGCGCACGCGTGTGAGGGTGCACTACATCGAGTCGACCGACATCGAGAAGACCGGGGTGGGCTGCCTCGCGGGCATGGACGCGATCCTCGTGCCGGGCGGCTTCGGCGAGCGCGGCATCGAGGGCAAGATCCAGGCCGTGCGCTATGCCCGCGAGAGCGGGATCCCCTATCTCGGCATCTGCCTCGGCATGCAGGTGGCCGTGATCGAATACGCGCGCGACGTCATGGGCCTGGATGCCGCCCATTCGACGGAGTTCAACCGCGGCACGCCTGACCCGGTCATCGCCCTGATCACGGAGTGGGAGGACCGCAAGGGCGGCGTCGAGAAGCGCGACGATCGCTCGGACCTGGGCGGGACCATGCGCCTCGGGACGCAGGAGTGCCTGCTGCAGACCGGCTCCCTGGCGCGCCAGCTCTACGGCTCGGACGCCATCCAGGAGCGTCATCGCCACCGCTACGAGTTCAACAACAACTACCTCGAACGCATCGAGAGCGCGGGCCTGCGCGTGTCCGGGCGTTCGCGGGACGGGCTCGTCGAGATCGTCGAGCTGCCATCGCATCCCTGGTTCGTCGCCGTGCAGTTCCACCCGGAGTTCAAGTCGAACCCGCGCCACGGCCACCCGCTGTTCACGGGGTTCGTGCGCGCGGCGCGCCAGCACGCCGCCGCGCAGCTGCCGGAGGCCGCCAGCGCATGAGGCTGTGCGGCTTCGATGCCGGCATCGGGCACAGACTGTTCCTGATCGCGGGACCCTGCGTCATCGAGAGCCGTGACCTCGTCTTCGAGGTGGCGGGCCGCCTCCGGGAGATCACGGCGGAGCTCGGCGTCCCGTTCGTCTTCAAGGCCAGCTTCGACAAGGCGAACCGGTCGTCAGTGACCTCGTCCCGCGGTCCCGGCCTGGAGGCCGGCCTGAAGATCCTGACGGATGTGCGCGCGTCGCTCGGCGTGCCGGTGCTCACCGACGTGCACGAGGACACGCCGCTCGGCGAGGTGGCGGCGGTCGTCGACGTGCTGCAGACACCGGCGTTCCTGTGCCGCCAGACGAACTTCATCGTGAAGGTGTGCTCGCAGGGCCGGCCCGTGAACATCAAGAAGGGGCAGTTCCTGAGCCCCTGGGAGATGTCGAACGTCGTCGACAAGGCGCGCTCGACCGGCAATTCCGCGATCCTGGTCTGCGAGCGCGGTTTCAGTTTCGGGTACAACAACCTCGTGTCGGACATGCGCGCCCTCTCGGTCATGCGTGCGACCGGCGCGCCGGTCGTGTTCGACGCAACCCATTCCGTGCAGCTGCCGGGCGCGCAGGGCGGGTCCTCCGGTGGCCAGCGCGAGTTCGTGCCGGTGCTGGCACGGGCCGCGGTCGCCGCGGGTGTGGCGGGCCTGTTCATGGAGACGCATCCGGACCCTGCGCAGGCGCTTTCGGACGGTCCCAATGCATGGCCGCTCGATCGCATGGGCGCCTTGCTGGAAACCCTGGTCGAGATCGACTCGGTCGTGAAGAAGAAGTCTTTCGAGGAGATGAAGTAAGTGAGCAGAATCGTCGACATCATCGGGCGCGAGATCATCGACTCGCGAGGCAATCCGACCGTCGAGGCGGACGTGATCCTGGAGTCCGGCAGCGCCGGCCGGGCGGCCGTGCCCTCGGGGGCGTCCACCGGCACGCGCGAGGCCGTGGAGCTGCGCGACGGCGACAAGGCGCGCTTCCTCGGCAAGGGCGTGCGCAAGGCCGTGGCCAACGTGAACGGCGAACTCAAGGCCGCGCTCGTCGGACGCGATGCGCAGGACCAGCGCGGGATCGATGCCCGCATGATTCAACTCGATGCGACCGAGACCAAGGGCCGGCTCGGCGCCAATGCATTGCTCGCGATCTCGCTCGCGAACGCGCACGCCGCCGCACGCGAGCGCAGGCTGTCGCTCTATCGTCATCTCGGCGGCGAGCAGGCCTGCGGCATGCCCGTGCCGATGATGAACATCATCAACGGCGGCGCGCATGCCGACAACAGCCTCGACATCCAGGAGTTCATGATCCTTCCGGCCGGTGCGCCGTCGTTCTCCGAAGCGCTGCGCTACGGTGCCGAGGTGTTCCACACCCTGAAGAAGCTGCTGCACGAGCGCGGGCTCAACACCGCGGTCGGCGACGAGGGTGGCTTCGCGCCGAACCTGCCGTCGAACGAGGCGGCGCTCGCGACCATCCTCGAGGCGATCGAACGCGCGGGCTACAAGCCCGGCAAGGACATCTGGCTCGGCCTCGACGTCGCGAGCAGCGAGTTCTTCCACGACGGCAAGTACGACCTCGAGTCCGAGGGCCGGAAGTTCACGAGCGCCGGGTTCGCGGACTATCTCGCCGACCTCGTCGCGCGCTATCCGATCATCACCGTCGAGGACGGCATGGCGGAGGGCGACTGGGACGGCTGGGCGGGTCTGACGAAGCTGCTCGGGCCGAAGGTGCAGCTGGTCGGGGACGACCTTTTCGTGACGAACACGAAGATCCTGCGCGAGGGCATCGCGAAGAAGATCGCGAACTCGATCCTCATCAAGCCGAACCAGATCGGCACCCTGACGGAGACGCTGGAAGCGATCGACATGGCGACGAAGGCCGGTTACTCGGCGGTCGTGTCGCATCGCTCGGGCGAGACCGAGGACTCCACCATCGCGGACATCGCCGTGGCGACGCCGGCGACCCAGATCAAGACGGGCTCGATGTCCCGTTCGGACCGCATCGCCAAGTACAACCAGCTGCTTCGAATCGAGGCCGAGCTGGGTGCGCGGGCGAGCTATGCGGGTCGCGAGGCATTTCCGGTAAAGCTCTGACGCAAAAAGTCTTCGGGGCGTCTTCCACGTTTGACAGAACGTGGTAAATTGACGCCCCCATGAGAGTGGCCGCCATCGTGCTCGGAGTCTGTCTGGTGCTGTTGCAGTACCGGCTCTGGGCATCGCCCGAGGGTGCCCGTGCCGTCTGGCAGCTGCGTTCGGCGGTTGCCGGGCAGAAGCACGAGAACGAGGGCCTCTCCGAGCGCAACGCCCAGCTCAAGGCCGAGGTCAAGGATCTCAAGGAAGGCCTGGTCGCTCTCGAGGAGCGCGCGCGTCACGAACTCGGCATGGTCGGAAGCCGCGAGACTTTCTACCAGGTCGTGGACGCGCGGCTGCTGCCGCCCGCGCCGCAGCCCCTGCCGACGACGCGCGCCTCGCTGCAGCCGTAGATCCCCTTCGATGTCCGCGCAGGTGTGGTTCGTCGTACCGGCGGCAGGTCGATCGCGCCGCATGGGTGGCGCGGCTCCCAAGCAGTATCTCGGGATCGCCGGGCGCACGCTCGTCGAGCATGCCCTGGCGCCGCTCCTCGCATCGTCGCGGATCGCCGGTGGCGTCGTGGCACTCGCCGGCGACGACATGGTGTTCGCGGCACTCGCGCCGGCCGCCGACCCACGGGTGCGCACCTGCGTGGGCGGCGCCGAGCGTGCCGATTCCGTGCGCTCGGCGCTCGGGCTCCTCGGCTCGCTCGGCGCGACGGACGACTGGGTGCTCGTGCACGATGCCGCGCGGCCCTGCCTGGAACCGGCCGACCTGCAGCGTCTGATCGAGACCTGTGAGGGCGATCCCGTGGGTGGCCTGCTGGCGACACCGCTCGCGGACACCCTGAAGCGCGCGGATGCGGACGATCGGGTCGCGGCAACCGTGGAGCGCACCGGCCTGTGGCGGGCGCTGACCCCGCAGATGTTCCGGCTCGGCCCTCTCGCCGAGGCGCTCGATTCCTGTCGCAGGGACGGCGTGACTCCCACGGACGAGGCCGCCGCGATCGAACACATGGGCCTCAGGCCCCGGCTCGTCGCCGGGTCGCCGGACAACATCAAGGTGACCCGGCCCGCCGACATCGAGGCCGTCCGGCGGTGGTTCGCGGCACGCGGAGAAGGCGGATGAAGATCGGCAGCGGCATCGACGTGCACGCCTTCGGGCCCGGCGACCAGGTCACGCTGTGCGGCGTGCGCATTCCGCACGAGCGCGGCCTCGTGGCCCACTCGGACGGTGACGTGGCGATCCACGCGCTCTGCGACGCGATCCTGGGGGCACTCGCCCTCGGCGACATCGGCCAGCACTTTCCCGATTCCGACCCGCGGTACCGTGGCGTCGACAGCCGTACGCTGCTGCGTGAGGTCGTCGTGCTGGCGACGGCACGCGGCTGGCGCGTCGGCAACGTCGACCTCACGGTGCTCGCCGAGACTCCGCGCATCGGCCCGTTCCGCGACGCGATGCGGGCCAACCTGGCCGCCGATCTCGGCATCGCAACCGACTGTGTGAGCGTCAAGGCGACGACCACGGAGGGCCTGGGCGCGATGGGTCGGCGCGAGGGCATCGCGGCGCAGGCCGTCGCCCTGCTGGTCCCGGCATGACACTCGATCCCGCGCGCGGGGCGCGCTGGCGGCACGTTGCCCTCGATCCGCCGGCGGCGCTAGGGCCGCCTTGTGGTTCGGCGACGCTGCGAGCGGCGCCCGAGGACTTCGTCGTCGAGGAGGAACTCGGCTTCGCGCCCGACGGCGGTGGTGCACACCGGCTGCTGTGGGTCGAGAAGCGCGGGGCGAACACCCTTTTCGTGGCGCGCTCGCTCGCGCGACTCGCCGGGGTGCGGTCCGACGACGTCGGCTTCGCCGGCCTCAAGGACCGTCACGCACTCACCCGTCAGTGGTTCTCGGTTCCGGCGACCGCGACGGTGCCCGCTGCCGGCGTGGAGGGAGAGGGGTTCCGCGTGCTCCACGCGGCGGCACACTCCCGCAAGCTGCGCCGCGGCGCGCTCGCGGGCAACCGCTTCGAACTGCGCCTGCGCGGGTTCAGCGGCGATGCCGCGCTCCTCGCGGCGCGCGTGCAGACCGTGGCCGTTCGCGGCGTGCCCAACTGGTTCGGCGCGCAGCGCTTCGGCCGCGGGGGATCCAATCTCGACGACGTGGCGCGCTGGCTCGCGGGAGGCGCCGTGCCGCGCGGACGCGATGCGCGTGCGTTCCTGTTCTCCGCCGCGCGCGGCCTGCTGTTCAACCAGGTGCTCGCGGCGCGCGTGGGCGATGGCAGCTGGGAGCGGCTGCTGCCCGGGGAACTCGTGAACCTCGACGGCACCGGCAGCTTCTTCGCCGCGCGGGACATCGATGCCACGCTGGAAGCCCGGCTCGCGGCCGGCGACGTGCATCCGACGGGACCGCTGCCCGGGGCGCGCGCGGCGCTGCCGGAGACGCGGGCGCTCGACGTCGAGACGCGGGCACTCGGGGCCGATGCGGACCTGGTGGCCCTGCTGGAGGCGGCGGGTGTCGAGGCCGAGCGCCGCGCGCTGCGCCTGCGGCCCCGGGATCCCGGCATCGTGTTCGACGGTCCCGACGCGATCGTCCGTTTCGCGCTGCCGCGCGGCGCGTACGCGACCACGGTGCTGCGTGAGATGATCACCACGACGGGCGACGTCACGGAGGAATCATGATCGAGACGCTGCGGCACGGCCCGCTGGTCGAACTGCGGCTCGAGCGGCCGCCGGTCAACGCACTCGACATCGAAATGCTCGACGACCTGCTCGATGCCCTCGCGGGTGCGGTGGAGTCCGGAGCACGCGGCATCGTGCTCTCGGGCCAGCCGGGCATGTTCTCCGCGGGGCTCGACATCGTGCGCGCGATCGAACTCGACGCGCATGGCATGCGCGGCCTGTGTTCCGTCTTCTTCGGCGTGCTGCAGCAGGTGGCGTCTTCGCCGGTGCCCGTCGCGGCGGCGCTGACCGGCTACACCGCCGCCGGCGGTGCCGTGATCGCGAACTTCGCCGACTACCGCGTGCTCGCAGCCGGCGAGGGGCGCATCGGTTTCAACGAAATGGAGGTCGGCATCTTCCCCGGACCCCTGGTGCACCGGGCCGTCGTGCGGCAGGTGGGGCCGCGGCAGGCGGAGAGCCTGCTGACCAGCGGCATGCTGCTGCCGCCGGACGAGGCGCTGCGCATCGGTCTCGTCGATGCGGTGGCGCCGGTCGAGGACGTCGTGCCGGCCGCGCTCGCCTGGCTCGACCGCCTTGCCTCGCTGCCGCGCGAACCGCTCGCGCGGACCCGGGCGCTGGCACGCGCCGACCTCGTCGAGATCTTCGAGGACCTCGATCAGTCGGCGATCGAGGTGCTGATCCGCGGGTGGTTCGCCCCCGAGACGCGCGCCGCGCTCCAGGCGGCGGTTGCTCGCCTGCATGGCTGATGCCGTGTCCCTCGGCGCGCGTTTCAGGGTGACAGCAGCACGTACACGGCGCCGGTGCCACCATCCGCGCTGCGTGCGGAGGCGAATGCCTGCACCGCTGCGGTCTGCCGCAGCCAGTGGTTGACCGCGCGCTTCAGCACCGGGCCGCGCGGGCCCGACCCGCGGCCCTTGCCGTGGACGATGCGCACGCAGCGGTGGTCGTGGTCCAGCGCTTCGGCGAGGAAGTCGCGCAGCACCTGCTTCGCTTCGCGTTCCGTCAGGCCGTGGAGGTCGAGTTCGGCCGCCACCGTGTATCGCCCGCGGCGCAGCCCGCGCAGCACGTCGGCCGGAACGCCCGCGCGACGGAACAGCAGTTCCTCACCTGTTTCGACGTCGAGAGCGACCGGCGAGGTGGTGAGCGATTCGCGCAGCACCTCGCGCTCGTCGGCGCGCCGCTGGCCCGCGCGGGGGTGGCGCGGCGGCGGCGCGGGGCGCGGCCCGGCGTGTGTGAGCGGGCGCACGCCGCGCAGCGCCTCGATCAGGGCCTGCCGGTCGTCGTCATCGGCTTGCATGAGGCTGCCTCGTGATCGCCGGGATCGAGTATAGTGCCGCGCGCGCCCGCTCCACGACCCGGGCCCGCATCCGGTTGTGAACATCCTGCTAGCCAATGACGACGGGTACCGGGCGGAAGGCCTCGGTCGCCTCAGGGAAGCATTGAGGGACTTCGGTGCGATCACGGTCGTCGCGCCGGACCGAAATCGCAGCGGCGCCAGCAACTCGCTGACGCTCGATATGCCGCTGCGCGTGCAGGATGCGGGCGACGGCGTCTGGTATGTCATCAACGGCACGCCGACCGATTGCGTGCATCTCGCCATCTCGGGCCTGTTCGATGTCGAGTTCGACATGGTCGTCTCGGGCATCAACGATGGCTCGAACCTCGGCGACGACGTGCTCTACTCCGGCACGGTGGCGGCCGCGATCGAGGGCCGGTTCCTCGGTCTGCCGACCGTCGCGGTATCGCTCGTGATCGATGGGGAAAATGGATCCAGTCAGATCAATCACTTCGATACCGCAGCTCGTGTTGCGCGTGAACTGGTCGGGCGGGTCCTGGAGCGCCCGCTCGACAGTTCGATGATCCTGAACGTCAATGTGCCGAACCGTCCTTACGATGATTTGAGAGGCATCGAGGTGACGCGGCTGGGATACCGGCACCGTTCCGAACCCGTCGTGAAGTCCCGGGATCCCCGCGGCCGCACCGTGTACTGGGTCGGACCCGCCGGGGCGGAGCAGGACGCGGGGCCCGGTACGGATTTCCATGCGGTTGCTGCGGGCCGTGTCTCCGTGACACCGCTGCAGATCGACCTGACGCGCCACAGCGCCATCGCCGCGCTCGGCCGCTGGCTCGAGGGTGACGGTCCCGGCTCATGAGCGGCGAGCGGCGCAATCTCACCCACGCCGGCATCGGCATGACCTCCGCGCGCACGCGCGAGCGGCTGATCCAGCGCCTGATGGAGCAGGGCATCCGCGACCCGCGCGTGCTCGACCGCATCCGCAGCGTGCCGCGGCACCTGTTCGTCGACGAAGCGCTCGCGAGCCGCGCCTACGAGGACACGGCGCTGCCGATCGGGCACAACCAGACCATCTCCCAGCCCTACGTGGTCGCGCGCATGACCGAGGCCGTGACTCTGGGGACGACGCCCGCGCGCGTGCTCGAGATCGGCACGGGCTGCGGCTACCAGACCGCAGTGCTCGCGCCGCTCGTGGGTGAGCTCTATTCCATCGAACGCGTCGAGCCGCTGCTCGCGAAGGCGAAGCAGCGCATCCGGGATCTCGGCATCCGCAACGTGCGCTTCCGCCACGGCGACGGCTTCGAAGGCTGGGAGGCGCATGCGCCGTTCAACGGGATCCTGCTCGCGGCCGCGCCGCACGCCGTGCCCGAGGCGCTGTTCAAACAGCTCGCGGACGGTGGTCGCCTGGTGGCACCGGTGGGGCGCGAGGGCCAGCAGGAACTGCTGCGCTTCACGCGCCGCGGCGAGCAGCTGCACCGCGAGCGCCTGGGCTTCGTGAGCTTCGTGCCGCTGATCGCGGGCAAGGTCTGAAAGCGGGCTTCAACGTGGCGCCGGAGCCGTGCCGATGCGCAGGGTCCAGATTCCCGCGATACAGACGATGGTCGCGCCTGCGAGCGACAGGCCGTCGGGCATCTCGCGCCAGAACAGCCAGCCGAAGATGCCCGAGAACAGCACGGCCGTGTAGGTGAAGGGTCCGATCTGCGCGGCGGGTGCGCAGGCATAGGCGCGGGTGAGCGCGAGCTGACCGACCGTGCCGATGGCACCGATCAGGCAGAGCAGCAGCCACTCGCCGAGGGTGGGCGTCTGCCAGACGAACGGCAGGGGGGCTGCCGACAATCCCGTACCGAGCACCGTCAGGTAGAACACGACGCGCGTGGCGGGTTCGGTGCGCGCGAGCCGGCGGACGCTGACCCACGACATGGCCGCCAGCACGCCCGCCGCCATGGCGACCATCGCGACGGGTGTGAACATCGCGGCGCCGGGCTTGAGGATGAGCGCGATGCCGGCGAAGCCGAGCAGGATCGGGCCCCAGAGTCGTGCAGGCGGCCGGTCGTCGAAGCCGAGCGCGGCGAGCAGCGGAATGTAGAGTGGCGCAGCGTAATTGAGCAGCATGGCCTCGGCGAGCGGCATGCCGCCGATGGCATGGAACATGGCATACATGCTCGCGAGTCCCGTGCCGGCACGGAACAGATGGGTGCGCCAGCGCGTCGTCCGCAGGGTCGAGACTCCCTGACGCGCGAGCCAGGGCAGCAGTGTTGCGAGACTGATCGCGTTGCGGAAGAACACGATCATGCCCGTGGGCAGATCGGCGGAGGCGTGCTTGATGCAGGCCGCCATGGTCGCGAACAGCAGGGTCGCGGTGATCATGAAGCCTGCGCCGCGCCGCAGGTCGTGACCTGCGATGCCGGGTTCGAGCCGTCTGCCCGGGGTCATGAGGCCGCGGACAGGATCAGCGCGCAGACCGCGCGCCGCCCTTCGGTCACGAGCACGTTGTAGGTGCGGCAGGCCGCGCCATTGTCCATGACCTCGAAGCCGATGCCGCGGCCCGCGAAATGCGCGAACAGGCGCGGCGGCGGGAACACCTGGTGTTCGCCGGTGCCGAGCAGCACGACCTCGGGTGCGAGCGCCTCGATCGCGCCGAGGTCCCGCACGTCGAGCAGCGCGGCATCATGGACGGGCCAGTCCGTGACCAGCGCGTCGCCGGCGACGATGAGGCTCCGCCGGTACACGACGCCACCGACCTGGACCTCGCCCGCGGCGTAGCCGCGGACGAGATTCACGCGTGTCGAGTCGTCGAGGCTGAATTTCATGATCGCTGTGACAGCCCGTCTGCGTCCGGGCGCAGGTCCGGCGGGTTAGTGTGAAGCGGTGGCAGCCGCTATCATGCCACGCACATGTCCTTCGCCCTCGTCGCCGTCATCGATTTCCCGCGCCCCGGCGGGATCGCCGAGCCTCCGCGGCTGCCCGCGCTCGAGCGTCTGCTCGCGCGCGCCGCACTGCCGCCCGCGGCCGCGCCCGAGTGGCGGCGCTGGGTGCAGGAGCGGCTCGGCGTCCGCATCGACGGGCCCGCACTGCCGATCGCGCGCATCGCGCGCGGTCGCGAGGGGCACTGGCTGCTCGCCACACCCGTGCATCTCGTCGCGGGGATGGAGCGCGTGCACATGCACCCGGAGGGCGCGCTCGCGCTGGACGCCGGCGAGCGTGCGGAGCTGGAGCGGTCGTTCACCGCGACGTTCGGCGAGTCCGGCATGCGGCTCGAGTTCGACGAGCGCGGTGAAGGCTTCATCGAGATGCCACACGGCGTCGATGCCGTGACGCACGATCCGGCCGGCGTGCAGGGCAGGGTCGTCGACGAACACCTGCCCGCGGGGCCCGACGCGGGCGCGCTCCAGCGGCTCATGACCGAGATCCAGATGTGGCTGCACGGCCTGCCGCTGAATGCGGCGCGCGAGGCCGCGGGGCGGTTGCCGGTCAACGCGCTGTGGCTCTGGGGTGCCGTACGCGAGGAGCCCGTCGTGGCGCTGCCCGCGAGCCTCCCCGCGCTGTGGAGCACCGATGCCTATCTCATCGGACTGTGGCGTGCCGCGGGCGAAGCCGCCGAAGGTCCCGGTGAAGCCGTCAGCCTGTGGCTCGGGCGTGGTGCGCGCCGCACCGCGGCGACGCTGTCGCTCGCGACGCTGGGGACCACGGCCGCGGGGCTCGCAGAAGTCGACGGCGACTGGTTCGAGCCGCTCGTGCACGCGTTCGGGATGAAGCGCCTCGAGGAAATGGAATTGTGGATCGCGGGCCGTTCGGTGCTGCTGTCCCGCGCCGACCGGTGGCGTGTCTGGCGGCGCGCCCGACCGTGGTACGAGGTCCTCGGCTGATGCGACGGATCATCCGCCGTCGTGCCGGCGACGGTGCCGACGGTCTGCCCGGATCGCTGCACCCACTGCTGCGTCGTCTCTATGCGGCGCGCGGCGTGCGTTCACCCGACGAGCTCTCGCTGGAACTCCGCCGCCTCCTGCCCGTGAGTTCCCTCGACGGCGTCGGGGCGGCGACCGCGCTGCTCATGGATCACCTCCAGCGCGGCTCGCGCATCGTGGTCGTCGGTGATTTCGACGCCGACGGCGCCACGAGCACGGCGCTGGTCGTCCGGCAGCTGCGGCGCCTCGGCTTCGCCGACGTGGGTTTCAGGGTGCCGGACCGCATGCGCCACGGCTACGGGCTCTCGCCGCTGCTCGTCGAGGAGATCGCTCCCGACCGGCCTTCGCTGCTGATCACGGTCGACAACGGTGTCGCGGCGCTGACGGGCGTCGAGGCCGCGCGGCGCCACGGCATCGACGTGCTCGTGACGGATCATCATCTGCCCGGCGCGGAGCTGCCCGCGTGCGCGGCGATGGTCAACCCGAACCTTCCGGACGCGGCTTTCGGCAGCCGCGCACTCGCGGGCGTGGGCGTGGCCTTCTACGTCATGGCGGCGCTGACGCGGCGTCTCGAGGAGCTGCGCGGCGCGAAGCAGCCGCCCGTGACGGACCTGCTGGACCTCGTCGCGCTCGGTACCGTCGCCGACCTCGTGCCGCTCGACCGGAACAATCGCATCCTGGTCTCCGAGGGGCTCCGGCGCATGCGCGCCGGCCGCGCCGTCGCAGGCGTGCTCGCGCTCGCGGAAGTCGCGGGGCGCCGCGCAGGCGATCTCGGCGCGCGCGATCTCGGCTTCGCGCTCGCGCCGCGCGTGAACGCGGCGGGTCGCATCGACGACATGGCGATCGGCATCCGCTGCCTGCTCAGCGACGACGCGGACGAGGCGCGACGGCTCGCCGCCGAACTCGATCGCCTGAACGGCGAGCGCCGCGAACTCGAGACGCGGATGCGCGAGGAGGCGCAGGAGGCCGTGCGCCGCGTGCGCATCGAGGAGGGGCGGCTGCCCGCGGGACTCACGCTCTTCGACCCGGGTTGGCATGCCGGCGTGGTGGGCCTCGTCGCCACGCGCATCAAGGATCGCATCCACCGGCCGGTCGCGGCGTTCGCGCCCGCGGACGGCGGGTCGCTGCGCGGCTCGGTGCGTTCGGTCGCGGGCGTGCACATCCGGGACGTGCTGGAGGCCGTCGACGTGCGCCACCCCGGGCTCATGGACCGCTTCGGCGGCCACGCCATGGCCGCCGGGCTCAGCCTGCAGCGCGGCCATCTCGACCGGTTCGAGACTGCATTCGCCGAGGAAGTGGCGCGCTGGCTCGCACCCGCGGACATGCAGGGCATCGTCGACAGCGATGGTCCGCTCGCGGTCACCGAATTCTCGCTCGCGACGGCCGACGTGATCGAACGCGGCGGTCCCTGGGGGCAGGCCTTCCCGGAGCCGCTGTTCGACAACGAGTTCGACGTCATCGAGGCGCGCACCGTCGCGGGCAGGCACCTGAAGCTGTGGCTGCGCGCCGCGACGGCCTCGCCGCCCGTGGAGTCGATCGCCTTCGGCTATTTCAACGAGGCCGGCGCGGCCCCCGTCGCCGCAGGCGACCGCCTGCGCGTCGCGTACCGGCTCGGCCGCACGGACTTCGGCGGCACGCCGCGGCCCGAGCTGCGCGTCGAGTACCTCGAGCCCGTGGCGCGCTGAGCAGCGCACTGCCAGGGCGGGAGCACGGCGTTTCCTGATGCGCAGCTGGCTGGACGCGCGGGCTGTTGACGGAAGTCACGGTGTCCGCGGTGCGGCACCACCCTTCAGTCGCGCGGGCGCGCAGGCGGGTCGCCGAGTCGAGCGTAAGGATCTGGCGCGAGACGAGGCGAGCCCGCCGTTGCAGCCCGCGCGACCGGAGCCAGGCTCTCGCGGCTGTCGTGGTCCCCGGCGGCGCGGCGATCCTGTCCGCGGCCGGCGCGGGTTTTTGCTAAGATCGCGCGCCTTCAAACACCGCGCGGTCGAACGATGGAAGTCTCCCAGCTCAAGCGCCAGCTCAAGGATCTCGAGGACCGCAGCGACGGTCTCAGGGGGTATCTTTGAGTACGCCACCAAGCGTGAGCGACTCGAAGAAATCAACCGCGAGCTGGAGGACCCGAAGATCTGGGACAACCCCGAACGGGCGCAGGAACTCGGCCGCGAACGCGCCAAGCTCGATGCCGCCGTCGGCACGCTGGATCGCATCGCAACCGGCCTGAAGGACGTCAACGAGCTCCTCGAACTGGTCGAGGCCGAGAACGACGAGCACGGCTTCCGCGACCTCGAGGCCGACACCGCGCGGGTCGAGCAGGCGGTGAAGGAACTCGAGTTCCAGCGCATGTTCCCGGGCGAGATGGACTCGCACAACGCCTTCCTCGACATCCAGGCCGGTGCCGGCGGCACCGAGGCCCAGGACTGGGCGCAGATGCTCGAACGCATGTACCTGCGCTGGGGCGACTCGCGCCGCTTCACGGTCGAGGTCGTCGACGAGAACGCCGGCGAAGTCGCCGGCATCAAGAGCGCGACCCTGCGTTTCGAGGGTTCCTACGCCTACGGCTGGCTGCGCACCGAGACGGGCGTGCACCGGCTCGTACGCAAGTCGCCGTTCGACTCGGGCAACCGCCGCCACACGTCCTTCGCGTCGGTGTTCGTCTCGCCCGAGGTCGACGACGACATCGCCATCGACATCAATCCGGCCGACCTGAAGATGGACGTCTACCGTTCCAGCGGCGCCGGCGGGCAGCACGTCAACAAGACCGAGTCGGCGGTGCGCATCACGCACGCGCCGTCGGGGATCGTCGTCGCCTGCCAGAGCGAACGCAGCCAGCACAAGAACCGCTCGACCGCGATGAAGATGCTGAAGGCCAAGCTCTACGAGCTCGAGGTCAACAAGCGCAACGCCGCGGCGCGTGTGCTGGAGGACTCCAAGTCCGACGTCAGCTGGGGCAACCAGATCCGCAGCTACGTGCTGGACCAGTCGCGCATCAAGGACCTGCGCACCAACGTCGAGATCGGCAACACGCAGGCCGTGCTCGACGGTGACCTCGATCCCTTCATGGAAGCGAGCCTGAAGCAGGGGTTGTAGTCGCAGCCGGTGTCGCGACGGCCCCCGGGGGCGCACGCGACACGCGGATCCCGGGCTGCGTCGGACCGTTCGAAGGACACGAAGCACAGCGATGACCGAAACGACGCCAACGACCGACGAGAACCTGCTCATCGCCGAGCGCCGCGCCAAGCTCGCCGCGCTGCGCGGGGCCGGCACTGCGTTCCCGAACGATTTCCGGCGCGACGCGCTGGCGCGGGACCTGCACAACACCTTCGCGGAGCGCAGCAACGAGTCGCTCGAAGCGGAGCCGGTGCGGGTGCGCGTGGCCGGCCGCATGATGTTCAAGCGCGTCATGGGCAAGGCGTCGTTCGCCAAGCTGCAGGACTCCTCGGGGCAGATCCAGGCCTACCTGCAGTCGAACGCGCTGGGCGAAGCCTACGAGGCCTTCAAGGGCTGGGACGTCGGCGACATCCTCGGCGTCGAGGGTCCGCTCATGCGCACGCGCGCGGGTGAGCTGTCGGTGAAGGCCGAGGAGGTCGTGCTGCTGGTCAAGGCACTGCGTCCGCTGCCGGACAAGTGGCACGGTCTCGCCGACACCGAGACGCGCTACCGGCAGCGCTACGTCGACCTCATCGTCAACGAGGACAGCCGCCGCATCTTCGAGCGTCGTACGCAGATCGTGCGCTTCCTTCGGGGCTTCCTCGACGCGCAGGACTACATGGAAGTCGAGACGCCGATGATGCAGGTGATCCCGGGCGGTGCCGCCGCGCGGCCGTTCCGTACGCATCACAACGCGCTCGGCCTCGACATGTACCTGCGCATCGCGCCGGAGCTGTTCCTGAAGCGGCTCGTCGTCGGCGGCTTCGAGCGCGTCTACGAGATCAACCGCAACTTCCGCAACGAGGGGCTGTCCACGCAGCACAACCCCGAGTTCACGATGCTGGAGCTGTACCAGGCCTACGCGGACTTCCGCGACCTCATGGAACTGGTCGAACGGCTGTTCCAGGGTCTCGCCGACACGCTGCTCGGCACGCGCGACGTGCCGTACCAGGGGCGCACGTTCGATCTCTCGGCGCCGTTCCGCCGCGTGTCCATCGAGGAGTCGATCCTGGAGCACAACCCGGGTCTCGACGCCGCGCGCCTGCGCGACCGCGACTACCTCGTGCAGGTGTGCGAAAGACTCGGCATCGAGGCGAAGCCGCACGACGGGCCCGGCAAGCTGCAGATCGAGATCTTCGAGAAGACCGGCGAGCACACGCTGGAACAGCCGACGTTCGTGCACTCGTACCCGGCCGAGGTCTCGCCGCTGGCGCGGCGCAACGACGCCGACCCGTTCCTCACCGACCGCTTCGAGTTCTTCGTCGGCGGCCGCGAACTCGCCAACGGCTTCTCGGAGCTGAACGACGCCGAGGACCAGGCGCAGCGCTTCCGCGATCAGGCCGCGCGCAAGACCGCCGGCGACGAGGAGGCGATGTTCTACGACGGCGACTACGTGCGCGCGCTCGAGTACGGCATGCCGCCGGCCGCTGGTCTCGGCATCGGCGTTGATCGCCTCGTCATGCTGTTCACCGATGCGCCGAGCATCCGCGACGTGCTGCTGTTCCCGCACCTGCGGCCGGAGTCCTGAGCCCGTGAACCGGCCAGCGCGGTGCCGGCGTGTCCCGTCGGCGGCGATCCGCGGAGGGTGCGCGTGAGCGGGGATCTCCGCCGCCACGCGATCGGCGTGTTCGACTCCGGGGTCGGCGGGCTCACCGTGCTGCGCGCGCTGCGCGAACGGCTGCCGGGCGAGCGCTTCGTGTATCTCGGCGACACGGCGCGGCTGCCCTACGGCACGAAGAGCCGCGAGACGGTCGTGCGTTACTCGCTGCAGTGCGCGGCCCGGCTCGTCGAGCGCGACATCAAGGCGCTGGTCGTCGCCTGCAACACGGCCTCCGCGGTCGCGCTGGAGGCACTGCGCGAGCGTTTCGCGCCGCTGCCGGTGATCGGCGTCGTCGAGCCGGGCGCGCGCGCCGCCGTCGCGGCAACGCGCTCGGGTTCCATCGCCGTGATCGCGACCGAGGGCACGGTGCAGGGCGGTGCCTACCAGCGGGCGATCTCGCAGCTGCGCTTCGAGGTGCGCATCGTCGCGCGCGCCTGTCCGCTGTTCGTCGCGCTCGCCGAGGAAGGCTGGACGGAAGGGGCGATCGTCGAATCGATCGCGCATCGTTATCTCGACGACATCTTCCTGCCCGGGGCGGGGCGACCCGATACGCTGGTGCTCGGCTGCACGCACTTCCCGGTGCTGAAGGACGCGCTGGCAGGCGTGGTCGGTGACGACGTGCGCATCGTCGACTCGGCACTGACCACGGCCGAGGCCGTGCACGAACTCCTGCTCGCACGGGGCCTGGAGACGGACGAGCCGGTCGCACGGCTCGAGATGCTCGCGACGGACGGTGCGCAGCGCTTCGCGCGCGTCGGTGGCGTGTTCGCCGGCGCTCCGCTCAGGGCCGGCGACGTCGAGATCGTCGATCTCTGAACCGGGCTTCGCCCGTGCTCACCCGCCGGTGACCGGATAGGGCAGCGGCCGCGGCTCCAGGGCGGCGCCGTTCTCGAGCCGCAGTGCCGTGTCCGCCTGCTCCAGCGGGACCACGGCCAGGAGTTCCGCGTCCGCGCCGTCGGCGGCGGACCGCACCACTTCGCCGGCCCTGCCCGTCGCGGACAGCAGCGCGCTGCCCGGTGCCGGCGGCTCCACGCCGCGTACCGCGAAACACAGCATGCGGCGCTTGATCTGCCCGCGGTGCTGCGTGCGCGTCACGATCTCCTGCCCGGTGTAGCAGCCCTTCGAGAAGCTGATGCCGTCGATGAGATCGAGGTTGAGCATCTGCGCCACCCAGTGACCGCTCGTCGCCGCGAAGACCATCGGCTCGCCATCGCGGATGGCAGCGAGTTCGAAGCTCGGCGCGTCAGCCGGCCGCAGGTCCGCGAACGGTGCCGCACCGTCCGCAGGCGTCGCGGCATCGTCGGGAATTTCCAGCACACGCTTCGCGCCGGCACGGAGCCACGTCCGGCCGGCGCGGCGGCACACGGCCAGCACCCCGTCCCGTGCCGCGTCGTCCGGGAAGATGGCGTCGAGGACCGTCGCATCGTCCGCGAGCCAGGCGCGCGCGGCTGCGTGCCCGTGTGTCGTGGAGATCGTGAGCTTTGCGCGCAGCACATAGCGCCGCAGAACCGCCGCGACAGTGTCCGCGAGCTCGTCCGGCAGCAGGATCCAGACACCGGGTTCGCCGGCCGCCGGCGTGGTCTCGACGAGCCACGTGCACGCGATGACGCGACCCTGGGCCGTGCACAGCGCCGCGCGGAGTCCCGCGACCGGCGTCAGTGTGCGCAGGTCCTGGGTGAGCTGCCCCTGCAGGAAACCGCGGGCGTCGCGTCCCTGTACGCGGATCGCGGCCCAGGGTGCGGCGGGCAGGGGGACGACCGCTGTCCCGGTGTCGATCAGCGATTCGCGGGGTGCGTGAGCCATGGTGACCGTGAAAGAGTCGGGATATAGGTATTTACCGGGGTATCTGTGCTGATGTCAAAGCCTCTCATTTGATGTTCGATCGAAACATCGCGTCGCGGTTCCGTGTTGCCGGAGAGGCGCTCGCGAGTGTTCGGGCTTGGGGCCGACCCTGGGTTTCTGGCAAACTTGCGGCAATGCAAGAAACCGACGGCCAGCCGCAAGGACAGCCCAGCCCGCAGGGAGAGTCGGAAGGTCCACCGGCAATGAAGGTGGTCCCCGCGGCGCGCGAGATCGGGGGGCCCCGCGGTCCCGAGCCGACGCGCTACGGCGATTGGGAGAAGGCCGGCCGCTGCATCGACTTCTGACCCAGACGGGGCCGTCGTGCATTCCCTGACGGCAGGGGATGCGCTTGGCCCTGCATTCGACGCGAGGAGAACAGGCCCCATGGCCACACGAGAACGACCGCTCTCGCCCCACCTGCAGGTGTACCGCTTCGCGTACACCATGTCCCTGTCCATCCTGCACCGCGCGACCGGCATTGCGCTGTTCGCGGGCCTGCTGATCCTGAGCTGCTGGCTGCTGGCCGCGGCGGACGGTCCGGAGCATTACGCCCGCGTCGCGGCGTTCCTCGGCCATCCCGTGCTGCAGATCGCGCTGATCGGCTGGGTCGTCGCGTTCTGGTATCACTTCTTCGCGGGCCTGCGGCACCTGGCCTGGGACCTGGGCTTCGGCTTCGAGAAGGCCGTCGCGCGGCGCAGTGGCGCGATCGTGGTGGTGGCGACCCTCGTGGCCGTCGCGGTGACGCTCGGCCTCGCGGCGCATCTGTTCGGAGGTGGCGCATGAGCCTGCGTTCCCCGCTGTCGCGCGTGCTGGGCCTCGGCGCGGCGAAAGAGGGCCCGGCCCACTGGTGGGACCAGCGGGTCAGCGCCGTCGCGCTCACGATGCTGGGCATCTGGTTCCTGTGCTCCCTCGTGACCCTGCCCGACCTCTCGTACGGGACCGTCGTCGCGTTCGCGGCCTCGCCGTGGCGCGCGGTGCTCATCGCGCTGTTCGTCGGCGTGTCCGCGTGGCATTCCGCGCTCGGTGTGCAGGTCGTCGTCGAGGACTACGTGCACGCGCCCGGTGCGAAGCTGCTGACCCTGCTGTTCGTGAAGTTCGCGCACGTCGTCGCCGGCGCGGCCGGCGTGGTCGCCGCGCTGAAGCTCGGTTTTGGAGTCCAGGCATGAGTGCGTATCCGTTCGTCGACCATACCTACGATGTCGTGGTCGTGGGTGCCGGCGGTGCCGGTCTGCGCGCGACCATGGGACTCGCGGAGGCCGGCCTCTCGACCGCGTGCCTGACGAAGGTGTTCCCGACCCGCAGCCACACCGTGGCGGCGCAGGGCGGCATCAGCGCCGCGCTCGGCAACATGGGCGAGGACGACTGGCGCTTCCACTTCTACGACACCATCAAGGGCTCCGACTGGCTGGGCGACCAGGACGCCATCGAGTTCATGTGCAAGGAGGCCCCGGCGGCCATCCTCGAACTCGAGCACTACGGCCTGCCGTTCTCGCGCACCGAGGAGGGCCGGATCTACCAGCGCCCGTTCGGTGGCATGACCACGCACTACGGCAAGGGCATCGCGCAGCGCACCTGCGCGGCGGCCGACCGCACGGGTCATGCGATGCTGCACACGCTGTACCAGCAGTCGCTCAAGTACAGCGCGAACTTCTTCATCGAGTTCTTCGCGATCGACCTGATCATGGAGAACGGCGAGTGCCGCGGCGTCGTGGCGCTCGACATGGCGGAGGGCACGCTGCACCGCTTCCGCGCCCACCAGGTCGTCCTGGCGACGGGTGGCTACGGCCGCGCCTACTTCTCCTGCACGTCCGCGCACACCTGCACGGGCGACGGTGGCGGCATGGTGCTGCGCGCCGGACTGCCGATGTCCGACATGGAGTTCGTGCAGTTCCACCCGACCGGCATCTACGGCTCGGGATGTCTGATCACCGAGGGGTCGCGCGGCGAGGGCGGGTATCTCACCAATTCGAAGGGCGAGCGCTTCATGGAGCGCTACGCGCCGAACGCGAAGGATCTCGCGTCACGCGACGTGGTCAGCCGCTCGATGACCGTCGAGATCCGTGAGGGCCGCGGCGTCGGCGCCCACAAGGATCACATCCACCTGCATCTCGAGCACCTCGGTCCCGAGGTCATCCACAAGCGCCTGCCGGGCATCGCCGAGACGTCGCGCATCTTCGCGGGCGTCGATGTCACGAAGGAGCCGATCCCGGTGCTGCCGACCGTCCACTACAACATGGGCGGCATCCCCTGCAACGTGAACGGTCAGGTGATCGCTCCGAGGAACGGCGACCCCGAGGCCGTCGTGCCGGGCCTCATGGCCGTGGGCGAGGCCGCCTGCGTTTCGGTGCACGGCGCGAACCGGCTGGGCTCGAACTCCCTGCTCGACCTCGTGGTCTTCGGCCGCGCCGCGGCGAAGCACTGCGCCGGCACGCTGAAGCGGGGCACCGGCCACCGGCCGCTGCCGAAGGATGCGGGCGACCTGGCCGTGTCGCGCCTGGACCGCTATCGCAACGCCAGCGGGTCGCGTCCGACCGCGGACGTGCGCCTCGAGATGCAGCGCGTCATGCAGAACCACGCCGCCGTGTTCCGCACCGGCGAGGTGCTGCGCGAGGGCATGGACAAGCTGGCGCGGACCTTCGCGTCCTTCGGCGACGTGCGCGTGGCCGACCGCTCGCTCGTGTTCAACACGGACCTGCTGGAGACGCTCGAGCTCGACAACCTGCTGCTGCAGGCGACGGCGACGATCCATTCGGCGGAGAACCGCAAGGAGAGCCGCGGCGCGCACGCGCGCGAGGACTTCGCCGAACGCGACGACGCCGGCTGGCTCAAGCACACGCTGGTCTGGGTGGATTCCGCAGGCCGTGTGCGCTTCGATTACCGGCCGGTGCACCTGAACACGCTGAGCAACGAAGTCGAGTCCATTCCGCCGAAGGCGCGGACCTACTGAGAAGAGAGAGCAGACGATGGCCGAGTTCCGCCTGCCCGCCAATTCGCGTTTCAAGGACGTGCCGGGGCGCACGCACAAGGCGCCGTCCGCGGCGAAGAACGTGCGCACGTTCCGGATCTACCGCTTCGATCCCGACTCGGGCGAGAAGCCGCGCGTCGACAACTTCGAGGTCGATCTCGACAGTTGCGGCCCGATGGTCCTGGACGCGCTGATCAAGATCAAGAACGAGGTCGATTCCTCGCTGACGTTCCGTCGCTCCTGCCGCGAAGGCATCTGCGGCTCGTGCGCGATGAACATCGACGGCACGAACACGCTGGCCTGCACGAAGGGCATCGACGAGATCAGGGGTGACGTGAAGATCTTCCCGTTGCCGCACATGCCCGTCGTGAAGGACCTGGTCCCCGACCTGACGAACTTCTACGCGCAGTACGCCTCGATCAAGCCGTGGCTGCAGACGCGTACGCCGGCACCGCCGGACCGCGAGCGGCCGCAGTCGCCCGAGGACCAGGAGAAGATCGACCGGCCCTCGGCGTGCATCCTGTGCGCCTGCTGTTCGACCTCGTGTCCGAGTTACTGGTGGAACAGCGATCGTTATCTGGGCCCCGCGGCGCTGCTGGCGGCGTATCGTTGGATCGTGGACACGCGCGACGAGGCGACGGGCGAGCGGCTGGACCAGCTCGAGGATCCGTTCCGGCTGTACCGCTGCCACACGATCATGAACTGCACCGAGGCCTGTCCGAAGGACCTGAATCCGGCGAAGGCGATCGCGGAGATCAAGAAGCTGATGGCCGAACGGCGGCACTGAGCGCCGCCGGCGGAGTCAGCGCTGCGGTGGCACGCAGGGATGGTCGGGACCTCCGGGGACAGCGACGACTGCGCAGCCAATGGGCCGTCGGCCTGCTTGCGCGAAGGATCCCGGGCCGAAAGACGCCAGGAACACGTCCCTGTGGCTCGGGCTCGGCATCCTGCCTCGCACGCTTTCGGCCCGGGACCTTCGCCGAGGCCGACGGCGTGACCGGCTGATCGTTTGTGGCGTGTCGGCGCACCAGCGGTTGCCATGGAGCCGGGGGGAGCAGGGACATGCACGATTTCCAGGCGTGAACGCATGCAGGCGCGGGCGCGCAGGGAGGGTCGGCGAGCGAGCGTGAGGATTTCCCGCGAGACGAGCCGATCACTCCCGTTGCAGCCCGCGCCTTCAGCCAGCGGCTCTGGAAATCGTGCATGTCCACGTTTCTCCACGCAGAGAGACCGCGAGTTCGGGTGCCAATTCAGGGAGGGCAAGTGACCGACACCGCTCAGCACGACCTCGGCAGACTGCGCTGGCGCTGCCGGCGCGGCATGAAGGAACTCGACGTGCTGCTCACGCGCTGGCTCGACGAACACCACGGCGAGGCAGCGCTCGAGCGCCGCGCCGCATTCGAGAGACTGCTCGATCTCCCCGATCCCGACATCGCCGGCTGGTTCCTCGGCCGCTCGCGTCCCGCGGATCCGGAACTCGCGGCGCTCGTCGATGAAATCCTGGCAGATCGCCGCTGATCTTCGCCCCTCGTCGGGGACGGCCATGGCGCTCATGGCCCTGCACGTCGTGGCGGCCGCACTGCCCTGGGCGTGCCGCGTCGATGCGCTGGCGGCGATCCCGCTCTGCGTCGCGGCGCTGGCGATGCTGCCGCTGTCGTGGCGGCGACTGCCGGGCCGCGGTCGCGTGCGCGGGCTCGCGATGGAGGCCGGCAGCGTTGCCTGCCGCGACGCGTCGGGCTGGTGGCCCGCGACGCTCGATGCAGGCAGCCGCACCTGGGCGGGGCTGGTTTACCTGCGCCTCGCCACGGCCGCGGGGCCGATGGAGGTGCTGCTGACGCGCGCGAGCCTCGGTGCGACCGATTTCCGGAGGCTCAAGGTCCTGCTGCGTGGTGCAGGCGGTCCCGGCGGCGCCTTTTGCTAGAATGCGTCCAGTATTTTCCGCAAGAGGTGTGCGGCATTGCCCAATCTGCCGCCGCAGGTGAGAACTTTCGCGGCAGCGGCCGGTCTATCGGGACGTGACTACGTCGGGCGCAATGCTGACTCCGGAATCCATGGTGGCTGACGCCGGCGATCTCGCGCTCGTCCGGCGCGTGCAGAAGGGCGACAAGTCGGCCTTCGACGCGCTCGTGCTCAAGTACCAGCACCGTGTGCTGAAGCTGGTGCAGCGCTACGTGCGCGATGTACAGGAAGCCGAGGACGTGACCCAGGAGGCCTTCATCAAGGCCTATCGTGCGCTGCCCGCGTTCCGGGGCGACAGCGCCTTCTACACCTGGCTCTACCGCATCGCGATCAACACCGCGAAGAACGCGCTGGTGTCGACGGCCCGCCGCCCCGTGGACTACGACCTGGATCTGCAGGACCCGGAACAGTACGACATGCAGGCCCGCATGAAGGACACCGCGACACCGGAGGCGATGCTGCTCACGGAGGAGATCCGCGAGACGGTCAACGGCGCCATCGCGGGCCTGCCCGAGGACCTGCGCACGGCGATCGTGCTCAGGGAACTCGACGGGCTCTCCTACGAAGAGATCGCGAAGACCATGGACTGCCCCGTCGGTACGGTGCGCTCGCGCATCTTCCGTGCCCGCGAGGCGATCGACAGCCGCCTGCGGCAGGTGTTCGACGGCGGCCTGGGCCGAATCGAGGAATGACGATGACGGATACGGTGAAGGAACAGCTCTCGGCGCTGCTCGACGGTGAATTGCCGGACGGGGAGACCGAGCTGCTGCTGAAGAGGCTCGATCGGGATCCGGAACTGCGCCGGACGCTGTCGCGCTATTCGCTGATCGGTGCCGCGCTGCGCACGGATGGCCAGATCCCGGCGGCGCGTGCCGTCGCGGCCCGTGTCAGTGCCGCGCTCGCGAGCGAGCCGCCCCTTGCGCCCGCTGCGGCATCGTGGGGACGGTGGACGAAGTTCGCGGCTGGCCTGTCCGTCGCGGCTTCGGTGGCCGCGGTCTCGGTGATGTTCGGCGCGGGCCCGGCCCGGGTCGCCGCAATTTCCCGGGACGCACCGCCGCAGGTACAGCAGCTGGCCGCGACATCGCCCGGGCAGCCCGTCGTGCTGCCGCCGGCGACCGCCGCTCCGATCGCGCTCGAGCCGCTGCCGCCCGGCTATACGACGCCGGCGGCCGTGCCGGGCGAGTCCGATCCGATCACGCGCGACCCGCAGATGGCGCGCTACATGATCGCGCATGCCGACTATGCGACGCCGCTCGCGCGTCGCAGCGTCGTGTCGTCCCTGGTGTCCGCGGACGGCGCGGACATCGCAGGCGTCGAGGCCGTGCCGGCCTCGGTCACCATCACGGAGTGAGGCAGTGCGGGTCCGACGTATCGCCGGCGCACTGGCTGCCTTCTGTCTCGCTGCTCCCGCGATCGCCGATGAATCGGCGCGGCAGCTCCTCGCGCGCATGAGCGAGGCGCTCGCCCGTGGCAGCTACAGCGGGGAGTTCCTCCACTCGAATGGCTCGCACCAGGAGCGCATGCGCATCGTGCATCGCGTCCGGGACGGGCGCGTCAGCGAGCGGCTCGTCGCCCTGGAAGGCAACGGACGCGAGGTCGTGCGCGAGGGCGACGAGGTCATCTGCTACCTGCCCGATCGGCGCGTCGCGCTGATCGAGCGGCGGGCGACGGGCCAGCCGCTGCTCGGGACGCTGCCGCAGTTCGGCGCCGACGTCGAGAAGTGGTACGAGCTCGACATCGTCGACCGCGACACCAAGGTGCTGGGCGGGAATGCCCGGGTCGTCGCCGTCCGGCCCCGCGACCAGTACCGCTTCGGGTACCGGCTGTGGATCGACGAACGCACGTATCTCCCGGTGCGGACGGAACTCTGTGACGCGGCCGGCCGCGCGATCGAGCGCGTGGAATTCAGCGCGCTCGAACTGCGCTCCGACATCTCCGACGCCGAGTTCGAACCGGCGGTCGATGCCAGCGGTTTCCGCTGGGTCCGGCAGGCGCGCGAGCCGGCCCGCAATGACCTGCCGTGGCGGGTCGCGGGTGCGCCACCGGGTTTCCGGGTCTCGGCTGCGCAGTACCAGAGCTTCCAGGGTTCGGCGGCGCCCGTGCCTCATCTGGTCGTTTCCGACGGACTCGCGACAGTCTCGGTGTTCGTCGAACCGCGTGGCGGCGAGTCGCCGGGCCGCTCGCGGCTGCAGCGGATGCAGCGCGTGGGAGCTTCGAACACGTTCACCACCAGCATCGAGGGGCATCGCGTCACGGCGGTCGGCGAGGTGCCGTCCGCGACCGTGCAGGCGATCGCATCGGGGCTGCAGCCCGTGACAAAGGCATCGGGCCGTTGAGCGCAGCTGTTCCGCCGGCGATCGTGGTGGTCAGTCGCCATGACTGTCCTTTGTGCGAGGACATGATCCTGGAACTCGGCGAGGTCCTGGCCGGGATCGATCCGGCCCTGGCGGCCGCAGTCGAAGTCCGCGACGTGGACGCCGATGCCGTCCTCCAGCGCCGCCATGGACTCAAGGTTCCGGTCCTGCTCCTCGACG
>JAXMGR010000012.1:0-133457 GCA_046352935.1 Steroidobacteraceae bacterium | reverse complement strand
AGGCGACCGGCATCAACGGCCGTATCGAATGGAACCTCACGGACAGCGTCCAGCTCGTGTCGATCACCGACTGGAAGAAGTACGAGAAGTCGCTGTTCATCGATGTCGACTCGGCGCCGATGAACCAGCTCGCGAACTCGGGCGCGGTCGACGCGGACAGCCTGTCGCAGGAGCTGCGTCTGAGCGGCGCCACCGGCAACACGCGCTGGGTCGCGGGCGGCTACTACCTGGACATCGACAACAACTCGGACAATGCGCTGAAGGCGCCGGTCAACAGCCTCATCTACACCCTGTTCGGCAACACGCCCTTCGACATCGGCGTGAAGGCGAAGCTGAAGACCAAGTCCTACTCGGCGTTCGGCCAGCTCGAGTTCGACTTCACCGAGAAGCTCACGGGAACCCTCGGCGGCCGCATCATCAAGGAGAAGAAGGACTACGCGATGATCGCGAACGGCTTCTTCATCTCCACCAGCAACTACAACATCAACCAGGGCACGGCACTGCCCAACGTGCCGGCACCGGGCGCGCCGTTCAGTTATGCCGACAAGAGTTCGAAGACGCTCTGGACCGGCAAGGCCCAGCTCGACTTCCGGCCCTACGACGGACTGCTGGTCTACGCCGGCATCAGCCGCGGCTCGAAGGCCGGCAGCTACAACGCACCGCTGCTCGGTGGCTACCTGGGCGGCGGCGGTGATGCCGCGCTGCCGTACAAGGACGAAACGCTGTGGTCCTACGAGGCCGGCTTCAAGGCCTCGCTCGGCGAGCGCACCCGCCTGAACGGCGCCGTGTACTACTACGACTACAAGGACGCGCAGGCCTTCATGTTCGTGGGCGTGGGCGGCCTCGTCATCAACGCCGACCAGAGGACCTATGGCGCCGAGCTGGAACTCCAGACCAACCCGGTCGACGGGCTCGACATCACGCTGTCGGCCTCGCTGCTCGACGCCAAGGTCAAGGACGTGCTGCTGCGCGCGAATTCGCCGCTGCCGCCGCGCAACGTGCGCCCGACCTATACGCCGGAGGCGCAGGTCACGGGCATGGTTCGCTATTCCTGGCCCGCGCTGGGTGGCCGGCTGCACGTGCGCTCGGACGCCGCCTACGTCGGCAGCGTGTACTACAACCTGCGCAACTTCGACGCCGACAAGTTCCCCTCGTACCTGCTCGTGAACGCCGGATTCGGCTGGACGTCGGAGAACGAGGAGTGGCAGGTGTCGCTCGACGTGCGCAATCTCACGCAGGAAAAGGCCGGTGGCATGGGCTACGACCTTGCCTCGCTCTGCGGCTGCAACGAGGTGTCGTACCTGCCGCCGCGCTGGGTGGGCGTGTCGCTGAAGCGCTCGTTCTGAGACAGGCTCGCGGGCTGTGTCGGACGTCACTGCGGCCGACGAGGCCGCCGTCTCGCGACGCGGGTTCCTGCGCCGGACCGCGATCGTGGGGGGCATTCTCCTGCCCTTCACGATCGCGGGGCGCAAGGTACTGGCCTCGCCCGCGGAGGCCCGCGCCGCCGCAGCGCCGCTGCGCTTCCTGACCGCCGGGGAAGCCGCCGTCCTCGAGGCCATCGGCGAGGCGCTGGTGCCGGGCAGCGCCCGGGCCGGTCTCGCGCATTACGTCGACCAGCAGTGCGGCGGCGCACCGGCCGACTGCATGCTCATGGGCCGGTACCTGGGCCTGCAGCCGCCATTCGGTCCGTTCTATCGCGCCGCCCTGGGGGCCGTCCGCACGGCACTCGCTGCGGCGATCGGCGAGACAGCCTCCGCGCGGGCGAGCTCACTCGCCACCTCGCTGCAGGGCGCGTTCACGGGCAAGGCATTCGCGGGCTGGGACGGACCGCCGGCCGGCTTCGTCTACTTCGTGCTGCGCAGTGACGCCATCGACGTTGTCTACGGCACGCCGGAGGGCTTCGAACGCCTGGGCGTTCCTTACATGGCGCACATCCAGCCGCCTTCGGGATGGGGCGGATGAGCGCGCCCGAACTGCCGACGGGTCCCGTCGACGTCATCGTCGTCGGGTCGGGTGCGGCCGGTTCGGTGATCGCCGCCCGCTTCGCCGAGGCGGGGCGCCGCGTCCTGATCCTCGAGGCCGGCCCGGTGCGGCATCAGGGGCAGATGATCAGCTCGACGCTGCATGCGCGTCGCATGAAGTGGTCCGGCCCGACGGTCATCGAGGAAGGTGCGCATCCCGTCGGCCATGTCTTCAACGCCGCGTACGGCACCGGCGGCGCGGCACTGCATCACTATGCCGTCTGGCCGCGGCTGCATCCCGAGGACTTCGCGGTCCGCTCGCGCTTCGGGCGCGGGGCGGACTGGCCCTTCGGCTACGACGAACTCGCGCCCTGGTACGACCGCATCCAGGACGAGTGCGGCATCTCGGGCGACGCGCGCCAGGAAGTCTGGCGCCCGGCGGGGGCGCCCTATCCACTGCCACCCGTGCCCGTGTTCCGGCAGGGGCACGCCATCGCCCGCGGCTTCCACAGGCTCGGTCGCCGCACCGCTCCGCTGCCGCTCGCGGTCACCTCGCGCGAGTACAGGGGACGTGTGGCCTGCATCTGGGACGGCTGGTGCGACGCCGGCTGTCCGATCGGTGCCCTCGCGAACCCGTTGACGGTCTACCTGCCGCGCGCGCTCGCGGCGGGAGCCCTGCTCGTCAATGACGCGCCGGTGGTCCGCGTCCTGACCGACGACGGCGGTGGCGGGGCCACGGGTGTGGAGGTCGCGACGCCGGACGGCGGACGGCGGACCGTGCAGGCCGGTCTCGTCGTGCTGGCCGCCTTCACCATCGAGAACCCGCGACTCCTCCTTGCCTCGGCCAGCCGCGGGCATCCCGCCGGCCTCGGTAACGCCCGGGACCAGGTGGGCCGGCGCGTCATGTCCCATTCGGCCGGACTCGTGTTCGGGCTGTTCGACGAGGACACCGAACCCCACATGGGCGCCTTCGGCGGCCAGCTCCTGAACCAGGACAGCTACCCCAAGACGACCCACGCCGCGGCGGGCGCCTTCGGCAGCTACCAGTGGATGATCGCGCAGGCCGTCAAGCCCAACGACCTGCTCGGCATCTCGACGACCCGTGCGGACCTCATCGGCGCGGAGGTCGACACCTTCATGCGGCGCGCCGCGCGCGGCTTCGCGGGCATGCAGGCGGTCTGCGAGGACCTGCCCGTTCCCGACAACCGGGTCACGCTCGCCGAGGCGCGCGACGCCCGCGGCATTCCGCTCGCGCGGGTGCGCCACGATCTGCATCCGGAATCGGCCGCACTGTGGGCCGCCTCGCTGGCCGAGGGCCGCAGGGTGTTCGAGGCCGCGGGCGCGCGCGAGGTCTGGACCGGGCCTCGCGGTCCGATGCACATCATGGGTGGCACCGCGATGGGTCGTTCGCCGGACGAGTCCGTGACGAATGGCTACGGCCAGGTCCACGGCATCCCGAATCTCGTGATCGCGGGTCCCGGACTGTTTCCCACGAGTGGTGGAGTCAATCCGACCTTCACCGTGCACGCGCTCGCCGCGCGGGCCGCCGACCACCTGCTGCGACACTGGCCGACGCCGGCCTGACGCCGCTCGCAAGCGCCCGGCCGTGCGTCCCGGAGAGGGGCCTCTTTTGCCAAGCGGGCTGCTCGAAGCGGCCAGCGGTCGCGGGGCCGTTCCTGCTCTAATCGCCCGGCCATGTCACGTGCCGATCTCATCGCCACCATCGAGGATCATGCCCTCGAGCGCGTTCCGTCCGCGGAGCGCGAGGACTGGCTCGCGCTCACCTGGAACACGGCCGGGCTGATCACCACGCTGGTGATCATGTTCTTCGGCGCGCTGGTGTGCTTCGTGGCCGGCACGCGCATCGCGCTGCTGGCCGGAGTCGTGTCCTTCGGGATCGGCACCACCCTCGCCTGGCTCCTCGCCCGGGTCACCTTCGAAACGGGGTGCTCGAACACGATGATCACGCGGGCCCACGGTCTCGGCGAGCGCGGATCGGCGCTGGCCTCGCTGATCTTCGGCTTCCTGATCGTGGGATTCCTGGCGCTGGAGAACGCCCTGCTCTATCGCGGCGTCGTCTATTTCTTCGGTCTCGTGGACAACTGGTCGACCCGGTTGCTGGTCTACGGCGCCTTCAGCCTCGCCTGGATCGGGCTCACGACCTTCGGCTTCCGGGCGGTCACGCGCGCCTCGTCGGTCATGCTGATCGGCTTCCTGCTCGCGCTCGGCTGGATGGTCGCGAGCGTGATGGGCCGCTCCGCGTCGAGCGCGGCCGAACTCGTCGACTTCGGCAGCCAGATGCCGCCCTCCGTGCTGGCGGGCATGGGCATCGTCTCCGGGTTCGACCGGTTCGTCTTCGCGCTGAACATCCTCGTGGGACCGGCCTGCGCGCTCGCGCTCAACACCGCCGACTTCGGCCGCTACGGCCGCTCGGTCGCGCACATCGGCGCGGCCGCGACGATCGCGATCTTCATGCAGTCGCTCGTCATGATGCTGCTGGGCGCGGTGCTGATGAAGGCTGCCGCGCCCGTCATGGTCGAGTACTTCATGCGTGTCGACGGAATCCCGGAGGCCGCGGCGCAGGCGCAGGTGCTCCGCAGTCCCGACAGCATCGCCGCGACGTTCATGGTCTTCGGCGGCGCCGGCGGATTCCTGCTGATGCTGCTCGCCCAGGGCAAGGCCCAGGTGCTCAACACCTACAGCTCCTCGCTGTGCATCGCGAATCTCTCGGACGCGCTGTCGGGCTGGCGGCCCGGCCGGCTGGCGTTCGTGGTGCTCGCGAACCTCATCGCGCTCGCCATGCTCTATGGCCGGATCCTCCACTTCGTGGAAGCCTGGATCAGCCTGCTCGGCGTGATGCTCGCGGCGCTGGCCGCGGTCATCATCGCGGATTACTACGTGACCGCGCCGCGGCTGTACGAGGGGAGCCGCGCGGGCGCCGTGAACTGGTCGGGCGTGCTGGCGCTGGTCGTGGCGGTGGGCGCGGCGCATTTCCTGCTGCGCCGCTGGATGCCGATCGAGGTGCTGAGCGCCGTCGCCTGTGTGTGCCTGCTCTACCCGCTGCTGCGCCTGCGGGTGTTGCGGCCCGTCATGGAGGCCCGAGCATGAAGCCCATCGAGTCCGTGTGTGTCGTCGGCGCCGGTGCCATCGGCAGCCTGTTCGCGGGCCACCTCGGTGCGATCGTGCGCGGCCGGGTGCTGACGCGCCGCGCCGACCATGCTGCACGGCTCAACGCCGAGGGACTTCGCGTGAGCGGCAAGTCGACGCTGCACGCGCCGCTCGTCGCCTCCGACGATGCCGCGTCGCTCGGCGACGTCGATCTCGTGATCATCGCGACCAAGGCGACGGCCGTCGAGGAGAGCGCCCGCGCGATCTCCGGCCACTTCCCTTCGGCAATGGTCATGACCGTGCAGAATGGGCTCGGCTGCGAGGAAGTCGTGGCGCGCCACGGGGACTGGCCGATCATCTCGGCCGTGACGTTCATGAGCGGCGTGCGGCACAGCGATGCGCACGTGGAGTACGAACTCGACACCGAGACCTGGATGGGTCCCTGGGCCCGCGGCCGCGCGACCTATGCACAGGTGCAGAAGGTCGCGGCGCTCGTGCAGAAGTCGGGCCTGAAGGCCAAGGCCTTCGAGGACCTCCTGCCGGCGCAGTGGTCGAAGCTGCTGTTCAATTCGTCCGTCAACAGCATCGGTGCGCTCACTGACCTGCCGCACGTGCGCGCCTTCGCGGCGCGCGGCGAAGTCGCGGACCTCGGCCACCTGGTATTCGCGATGATGGACGAGGGCAAGCGCGTCGCGGCCGCGGTGGGCACGACCCTCTACGAGGATCCGTGGGAGATGAACGTCAAGGCCGTCAGCCACGGCCAGACGGGCAACGACGAATATGCGCACGTCTTCTCGATGCTCGAGGACGTCCGCGCGCGCCGGCCCACCGAGATCGACTGGCTGACGGGCTCGGTCGTCCGCGAGGCGCGGCGCGTGGGCGTGCCCGCGCCCATACACGAGACACTGTACCGCCTGGTCAAGGCGCGCGAACTCGCCTGGAAGCGCTGATCAGGCACGAAGGAACCGGGGAAACGGAGATCGGCATGAAAGTCTGCATCGTGGGTTGTGGCGCCATCGGGAGCCTGTTCGCCGCGCACCTGGCGCGCCTGAAGGACGTGGAAGTCTGGGCCTACGAGGTCAACAAGGCGCATGTCGATGCGATCAATGCGGGCGGCCTGCGCCTCTCGGGCTTCTCGCAGGTCCACAGCCATCCGAAGGCCAGCTCTGACGCGTCGAAAATCCCGCCCTGCGATTTCGGCATCGTTGCCACCAAGTCGCAGCACACGCGCGCGGCCATGGAGGCGACGGCGGGCGTCTTCCGCAACGGAGCCGTCTGCTCGGTGCAGAACGGCGTCGGCAACGAAGAGATCATCGCGGAGTTCGCACCCCGCGTGATGCGCGGAACGACGTTCCCGGCCGGGCGCATCGTCGAACCCGGCCATGTGCAGCAGGATACGGGCGGCAAGACCTGGATCGGTCCCTTCGAGCCGAAGCCGGCCAGCATG
Source organism: Steroidobacteraceae bacterium (assembly GCA_046352935.1). Lineage (GTDB taxonomy): Bacteria > Pseudomonadota > Gammaproteobacteria > Steroidobacterales > Steroidobacteraceae > CAYWMY01. Next base: position 126,941 of record JAXMGR010000012.1, on the reverse strand, counting down.
GACGAGGTCCGGGCGCTCGCTGCCAGGCTGACCGAGTCCGGCATGGAAACGCTCGCGATGGCGGATGCCCGCGGCGCGCAGTGGACCAAGCTGATCTTCAACGCGGCCACGAATCCCATCGGCGCGCTGACCGGACTGCCGCACGGCGTGGCCTGCGACCAGCCGCATCTGCGCAAGCTGATCTCGGGACTCGCGGCCGAGGGCGTCGCGGTCGCGAAGGCACTCGGCATCACGCCCGACAGCGATCCCGAGAAGCTCATCGACCACGCGCGCGAAGTGGCCTACCACCACAAGGCCAGCATGCTGCAGGACGTGCTCGCGCGCCGCCCGACGGAGATCGCGGCCCTGAACGGCGGCATCGTGCGTTTCGGCGAGGAGACCGGCGTTGCGACGCCACTGAACCGCGCCATCCAGGCGCTCGTCCAGGGGCTCGAGCATTCCTGGACCCGCAAGGACTGATGGCAGGCGGAACTTACGACCCGAGGAACCACGACATGACGGATCGAGACCCCTTCAAGCCGAGTGCAGAGGAAATCGCCCGGCGCTACCGCAACACCCGCAGTGCCATGGCCCGGCTGGGCCTGGACGCGGCCATCATCAGCGGCAGCGCCTACACCGGTTTCGAGGGCGCCGTGCGGTACATGTGCGGCTTCCAGATCCTGCACCGCTACGCGTACGTCGTCGTCCCCATGGAGGGTGACCCGATCGCCGTGTTCCCGCGCGAGGCCACCTGGGTCGGTGACCACGGCCAGACGTTCGTCGAGCAGCGCGCGATCCCGCCGCACTGCGGCGAGTGGATGGCGGAGCACTGCAAGTCCCGCAACTGGAAGCGCATCGGCATCTACGGGCTCGAGTACGTCATGCCCGTGCGCGACTACCAGGCGCTCGCGGCCACCGGACTCGACATCGTCGACTTCGACGTCGCGTTCGATCATTCGCGCGCCCAGAAGAGCGCCGAGGAAATCGCCTCGGTGCGCCACTCCATGGCGGTCAACAAGGCCGGCGTGCTCGCGGTGTTCCAGGCATACCGCGCCGGGAAGACCGAGGCCGAGCTCATGGGCGTGGCCGAGCGCAGCTTCGCGACACTCGGCACCGCGCGCTGCACGATGGACATGGTGCTGATGGGGGCCGGCGGGACGCTGCTGCCACAGATGGTCTTCCCGCGGACCGATCGCACCGTGCAGGATTCCGACGCCATGCTCTACGGGCTCGAGGTCGCCGGCCGGGGCGGTCACTGGGTGGAGTTCTCGCGGCTGCTCGCGCCGGCGGGCGTCAGCGCCGAGACCGAGCGCCTGCTCGACGCCTATCGCGAGTTCCACGAGCTCGTGAAGACGAACCTCAGGGCCGGCGCCTCCGCGGAGGATGTGCACCGGAAGTGCCAGAAGCCCTTCGAGGGCAAAGGCTGGCGGCTCGGCCACGTCTCCGGCCACTCGATCGGCATGACCATGATCGAGTACCCCCGCATCGGCGAAGGCTCGGAGTTCGAGCTGCCCGAGAACATGGTGTGCTCGATGCACCCCCACGTGATGACCGAGGACCGCAAGGCCTGTCTGTACTTCCAGGAGACCTTCCGTGTCGGCACGGACGGCGGCGAGCCGCTGTCCGGCGTTCCCGTCAAGTTCTACAGGGGCGGCGAAGCCGCTCTCTGACCCCGAACAGCAACAGCCACAGATACACAGGACAAGGAGCCCGAAATGAGCGGCAAGAAAGCGACCGTCGGAGTGATCTTCAAGTCATACGAACCGTTGTCGTCCATCCAGAAGTACGCGCGCCAGACGGAGGATTCAGGCCTCTCGGGTGGTTTCTGGATCGCGGAGGCCTACCACTGGTTCCGCAAGTACGGTCATGAGGCCCGCGGCTGCTTCACGACGCTGGCGGCAGCGACGCTGGCGACGAAGAAGATCCCGATCGGACTCGGCATCACCTCGCCCTACATGCGACACCCGACGACCCAGGCCGCCGAGGCCGCCGCCATCGACGAGCTCTCGGGGGGGCGGTTCATCATGGGCCTCGGCGCCGGCAAGGTCGGCACCGAGTACCTGGGCCTCGACATGAAGAAGTTCAACTCGGTGCGCGTGCACACCGAGTCGGTCGAGATGATCCGCGGCATCACCGGCGGCAAGCGCTTCACCTACAACGGTGATCTCTACAAGTGCGACATGCCGGCCATGGACCGCGCGGCCCGCGGCCTCCGGACGTCGATTCCCGTGTACATCGGCGCGACCGGTCCGCTCATGCAGAAACTCGCGGGCCGCATCGCCGACGGCCTGCTGCTGCCCGGCCTGACCTCGCCCGGTTTCACGCGCTACGCGCGCGAGCACTGCGCGCAGGGCTTCCAGGCCAGCGGCCGCACGATGCCCGCGGACTTCCCCGTGGGCGGCGTGATCCTCGCGGCCTGCTCGCGCGACAGCGCCAAGGCGAAGAACGCGACCCGCAGCTACACCGGGACCTACGTCATCAACAAGCTCCGCAACATCAAGAACGACGTGATCCTGAGTTCCTCCGGACTGCCCGACTCCACCTGGGAGCCGTTCCGCGCGGCCATCGCCGCCGGCACCGAGGACAAGGTCACGCATCTCGTCAACGACGACATGATGCGCGCCTTCACCGTGATCTCGGGCAACCCGGACGAGTGCCTCGACCTGCTGCAGAAGCTGGTCGACGCCGGGCTCAACCTGCCGCTCATGGAGGTGGTCGGCGCGAACGAGGCCGACAACCTCGAGACCATCCGCCTCATCGGCGAGGAAGTCGTGCCGCGCCTCCGGCCGGCACCGGTCTGAGCGCGGGCGCCGCCCCTTCCCCATCCATCACCAGGATCACGACATGAGACTCGCCACATTCATCGTCCGCGGCAAGCACCGCACCATCGGCGGCTTCCTGCAGGACCGTTACATCGACCTGCCGGCGCTCACCGACGGCGGTCTGCCCCCGGACATGCTCGCGTTCCTGAGCCTGGGCGATGACGGCATGCGCAGGGCGCGTGCGGCGCTCGACGCCGTGGCGGGCCGGCTCGGGTCCGGCGACCTCTCGAAGCTGACGGGGCCCGGCAATGCCCGCGTTGCCTACGCTCCCGAGGAGATCGAGCTGTGCGCGCCGGTGCCGAGGCCCGGGAAGATCCTGCACACCTCGTGCAACTTCCGCTCGCACCTCGCCGAGCTGACGACCTGGAAGGAACCCGAATGGCAGTCCCACAACTGGAAGGACTTCCACTTCGAGCACCCGACGGGCTTCCTCGAGGCACCTTCCTCCGTCGTGGCCTCGGGTGCGAAGGTGGCCATCCCGCACTTCACGCGCCAGCTCGACTACGAGATCGAGATCGCGATCATCATCGGGCGCCCGGCATTCCGCGTGCCGGCGGCCGATGCGATGAAATACGTGGCCGGCTACACGATCTTCAACGATCTGTCGGCGCGTGACATCCAGGCGCGCGAGCACTCGAACAAGGTGATCCTCCTCGGCAAGAGCTTCGACGGCTCCTGTCCGTTCGGCCCGCACCTCGTCACACCCGACGAACTCGGCGATCCGCACGAGCTCGCGATGAAGCTCTACGTCAACGGCCGGCTGCGCCAGGACTCGAACACCTCGCAGATGCACTACAAGACCGCCGAGCTGGTCTCGTGGTGGTCGAACACCACGCTGGAGCCCGGAGACATCATCACGAGCGGCAGCCCTCCGGGCGTGGCCGCCGGCATGGCGAACCCGGAGTGGCTCGAGCCCGGAGACCTGGTCGAGGCGAAGATCGACCGGCTCGGAACACTGACGACCCACATCGTGGCCGGCTCCTGAGCCGCCGCTTCCGCACAGACGGGGGAATGACATGCCGAGGAAAACAGACGCAGCGCTGGTGAGCCGCGCAGTGGCCGAGATCAACCGGGACCGGCTGGTGGATCTCGTGGTGCAGCTCGTCAACGTACCGAGCCCCACCGGCTTCGAGGGCGACATGGCCCGCGCACTGCACGAGGTGCTGCGCGGCGCCGGCTTCCGCTCTACGCTGCAGCCCATCGGCGACAACCGCTACAACGCGGTCGGCCTGCTCGAAGGTGCCGGCAAGGGCAAGAGCCTCATGTTCAATGGCCACATGGACACCTCGTTCGGGCCGGAACAGGCGCATCGCGGCATCGGCTACCGCTGCGAGGGCACGGTCGTCGACGACGAGTGGATCTACGGGATGGGCTCGTTCAACATGAAGAGCGCGCTCGCGACCTACGTGGTCGCGACGGAGGCGATCCGCGCCGCCGGCATCAGGCTCGCCGGCGACGTGGTCGTCGCGGGCGTCTGCGGCGAGATCGAGAAAGCGCCGGTCAACGATTTCGACGGTCCCAAGTACCAGGGCTATGGCGTCGGCACGAAGTACGCCATCAGCCACGGTGCCGTCGCCGACTACTGCATCCTCGGCGAGCCCACCAACATGATGGTGATCCCGAGCCATTGCGGCACGACCTGGCTCAAGATCACGGTCCCGGGCGTGCTGATCCACACGGCATGGTCCGATCCACGCAAGAACGCGATCAGCAATGCGACCCAGGTGCTCGACGCGCTGCACAAGTGGATGCCGGAGTACATCGCTCGTCACACCGTCGGCAGCTTCAGCCCGAAGGTCAACATCGCCGCGATCGAGGGCGGCTGGCCGTGGCGCGGCGCGCGCACTCCGGACAACTGCTGCATCTATCTCGACGTGCGCACCGCACCCGATGTCCTGCCCGTCGAGGTCTACCGGGAAGTGCGCGAGCTCGTCCGCGATCTCGCGGGCCGGAATCCGGCGCTCGCGGGCACGACAGTCGACATCTACGTCTCGGCACCGGGCACGTCGATCCCGCAGGATCACGAGCTCATCCGCACGATCGTGGGCGCGCACACCGACCAGCTCGGCAAGCCGCCGGAGTTCGGCATGGAGGTCTGGTACAGCGATGCCGCGCACATGAACCGCTACGGCATCCCGTGCGTGAACTACGGCTCCGCGGGGCGCCTGCGGACGGGCGGCGGAGGCTTCTCGACCCACCAGGGCGAACACGTCCACATCGGCGACATGGTGGACATGACGAAAATCTACGTGCAGTGCATCCTGGAGATCTGCGGGGTCGCCCAGTAGGGGACCTGCGCGCCGCTCCTCACGACCTGCAACACCGAGGCCAGCAATGCCCGACAACATCTGGATCAGTGACCTGAACAGGCTGGACGACGTCCGCGCCGGATTCGATCGCTCGCGCCCGGTCCGCTTCTATGACACGACGCTGCGCGACGGCGAGCAGGCGGTGGGCGTCGTGTTCGACCCGGACGAGAAGTTCGCCATCGCCGCGGCACTCGCGGATCTCGGCGTCGGCCGCATCGAGGCTGGTTTCCCGCGGGTTTCTGACGCCGATACGCAGGCCGTCAGGCGCATCCTCGGCGCGGGCCTGGGGTCCGAGATCTGGGGCTTCTCGCGCGCCGTGCTGGACGATCTCGACGCGCTCGTCGAGATCGGCATCACGCGCACCCTCATCGAGATCTCCACCAGTGAGGTCAAGATGAAGGCCTACGGCTTCGACCGCGAGAAGGTCGTGTCCCGCGTCACCGCATCGGTGCGCCACGCGCTGCAGAACGGCATGAAGAACGTGCTGTTCTTCCCGGTGGACAGCACGCGCAGCGACCTCGATTTCCTGCACCGGGTCTATGACGCCGCGCTCTCCGCCGGGGCCACGGAGGTCGCCGTGGTCGACACCATCGGCGCCTGCGCACCCGAAGCGGTCGAGTCCATGATCCGCACGGTGCGCGGCTGGGTCGGACCGAAGACGCCGCTGCACTTCCATGGCCACAACGATTTCGGTCTCGGCACGGCGGCTGCCATCGCGGCCGTGCGCGGCGGCGCCGACTGGATCCAGGGCACGATCAACGGCATCGGCGAGCGCGCCGGCAATTCCGATCTCTGCGAGGTCGCCCTTGCGCTCCAGTGCCTCTATGACGTCCCCGTGGAACTCGACCTGCGGCAGGCGCGCAAGGTATCGGCGCTCGTGCAGAAGGCCGGCGACTACCGCGTCGATGGCTGGCGCCCGGTCGTGGGCGACAACCTGTTCATCCGCGAGAGCGGCGCGGTCGCGACGCAGTTCCACATTCCCGAGGCCATCGAGCCGTACTCGGCCGATCTGGTCGGCGCGCGTCGCGGCATCGTGCTCGGCAAGAAGAGCGGACTCGCCAACATCAAGCTCAAGGCCGAGGAACTCGGCCTCCAGGTGCCCGAAGGCCGCCTCGCCGACGTGCTGGCGCGCGTGAAGGACCAGGCGACCGCGGCGGGACGGCTGCTCACCGACGACGAGTTCCGCGCCCTCGTGCGCGCGTCTGTCGCGGCGGCCTGATCGACGGCCTCATCGACGACTCCGCGAACCGGTCGCGCGCCGACGTGGTCAGCCGCGGTTGCGCAGCGACGGCATCAGGCTGTAGAGCGGGTCGTCCGGCACGCGCTGGCTCCGCTGTGACGGCAGCAGCCGCGCGACCCCGCGCTCGGTCACCGGGTGGAAGGCCTCGTAGTCGATGAGCCCGAGTCTCTCCGCGATGCGCCATTCGCCGGCTCGCCGCTCGAAGCGGTCGATGAACCGACCACCATTGAAGTAGTCGACGTCGGCTCCCGTCTGCGCATCCGGCTGCCGGTGATACGCGAGATAGTGACACTCGGTCGTCGCCAAGTCGCCGTCGAGTTCGATCATCACGTTGGTGATCAGGTGCTTCTCGAGCCGCGTGCCGAGGATGATCTTCATGGCGAAGGCGCAGAAATCCGCCGAGGAGCCGTCGAACCCGCCGTGGCGGTGCCGGGAGTCCGCATGGAAGCAGGACCGCAGCAGGACTTCGTCGGCCCGGTCGCAGGCGCGCGCGTAGCGGTTCAGCACATCCGTGATCGCCTGCCGGTCCAGCAGCCCCTGGAGCACGGTCCTCTCGTGCCCGTTCATGTCCGCCCACCTCCCGTCGTCCGTTCCACTGCACGACGATACGGAACCAGCGTACGCCACAGCAACAGCAGCGCGAGCGGCAGTGCCACCGCCGCGGTCAGCGCGATCGAATAGCACAGCAGCTGCGGATCACCGAAGACACGGTCGGTCAGCGCCCCCATGAGCCAGGGTCCGAGCCCGAAGCCGAAGGCGTTGACGCAGAGAAGATAGACGGCCGTGATCTGCGCCCGCATGCGGTTCGGCGTGATACTCGCGATGGCCGCGGGTGCCAGCGTGAACGGCAGCGAACCGAAGAAGAACGCCGGCCCCAGCAGCGCGAGCGCGAGCCACTGGTTGGGCATCAGGGTCGCGGCCACGCCGAACGGGAGGGCGCACAGCGCGCCGGCGAATGCAGCGCGCAGGTGCGCGTCGCCGTGCCCCCGCCGCGCGAAGTACTCCGACAGCGAGCCGGCCAGCACGACGCCGCTCGAATTGAAGACCAGCGTCATCAGGCCGAGGATCAGACCCACCTGCGCCGGCTCCAGCGCGAACGTCCGCATCAGGAAGGTCGGCGCCCAGACGACGTTGCCCATGTGCCATACGAGCACGAATGCGAAACCACCGATCAATGGAACATACAGCGTCGCCCGCTCCGCCACGTAGCGCGCGACCTCACGCACCGGGATGCTCGCGGGTCCGGCCCCGGTGCCCGTCTCGCGACGTGCCGGCTCGCGGATCACGAGCACCAGCAGCGCGACGAAAACACCCGGCAGCCCGGCCAGCAGGAACGCGATCTGCCACGGCTTCAGCACGAGCCCGGTCGTTAGTTCGAGCGTGACGGCGTTGCGGACGAGGTACTGCACCAGCACTCCCCCCGCGAACAGGGTGAGTGCCTGGCCGATCGTGTGCCCCGCGATGAAGACGCCCATCGGCCTCGCGCGGCGCTCCGGCGGGAACAGGTCGGCGATCATCGAATACCCCGACGGGTTCAGCGACGCCTCCCCCGCGCCGACACCGACCCGCGCCCAGAAGAGCTGCGCGAAGTTCTGCGCCAGCCCGCAGCAGACGGTCGCGACGCTCCAGAAGGCCGTGCCGATCGCGATGATCAGACGGCGGCTCCAGGCATCCGCGAGCCGGCCGATCGGCACACCCACAGTCGTGTAGAAGACCGCGAAGGAAAGTCCGAGCAGCAGGCCGACCTCGGCGTCGCTGATGCCGAGGTCGGCCTTGATCGGTCCGACGAGCAGGTTGATGAGGTGGCGGTCGACGGCGTTGATGCCCTGCACGAAGGCGAGCACGGCGACCGTGCCCCACGCCACCCGCGAGGCCGGCCAGGTCACTTCCGCTCCCTCGCCATCCACGGCGTGTTCCGTATCCGGCGTCGACTCGGCCCGCCCCCCACGATCCCGGCCTGTGGTCACGATGCCGCCTCCCCGTCCTCCCGGGCCTCGGCAGCCGCGAGGCTCCGCGCGTAGTGCCGGCGTCCGAGGGCCAGCAACACGAGGCCCAGGATGCCGAAGACCGGCGTGACGGTGAGCAGCGACCAGCGTACGCCGTCCGCCTGCGGGAACAGGCGTTCGTTGCAGAAGCCCGCGAGCGGTGGCCCGAGCAGCATGCCGAGATTCACGATGCACATGAACAGACCGGCGACCACGGCCCGCATGCGGGCGGGTGCGATCACCGGCAGCGACCCGTAGGCGAGCCCGAACGGCGAAGCCGCGAAGAATGCCGCGGGCAGGTACAGCAGGAACGCCCAGAAGGCGTTCGGCATGGTCTGGATGAGCATGATGACGACCATTGCGCAGGCACCACCCGCCATGCCGGCGACGATGTTGGCGTCGCCGCGTCCTCCGCGCGTCAGCCGCGCCGCGAGCAGCGGCGCCCAGACGGAGCCCAGCGATCCGCAGACCATCTGGATGCCGCCGAAGATCTGCGCCGCCTGTGCGGGAGCGACGCCGTGCACGCGCGAGAAGAACGACACGGTCCAGAAAACGAAGCCGAATCCCATCAGCGAGAGACAGAGGAACCCCGAGTGGTGCAGGAACAGCGTTGCGCGGTTCTCACGGTAGAAGGCCAGCGTCTCGGCGAGCGATGCGCCACGCGGGGTGCCGGTGGCGAGCTGCCGCCGCGGCGGCTCCCGGAGCAGCAGGAACAGTACCGCAATGGCGAGCCCCGGCAGAGCGCAGTAGACGAACACCTGCTGCCACGCCGCCAGCTCACCGAGCAGCGGTATCCGCGTGCGGCCGGCGGACTCCACGAGTCCGAGCACGAGACCGCCGACGAGGAAGCCCAGGCCGCTGCCCAGGGTCGAGCCAACCATGAAGACACCGACCGCGAGCGGCACTTTCTCGCGCGGGAAGCTGTCGGCGATGAGCGAATTGGCAGCCGGCGTCAGCACCGCCTCGCCGACACCGACACCGATGCGCGCCAGCAGCACCTGCAGGAAGCTGCGCGAAAGGCCGCAAAGTGCGGTCATGAGGCTCCACAGCGCGATGCCGGCCGCGATGAGGCGCGTACGCGAACGACGGTCGGCGAGCATCGCGATCGGAATGGCGGCGATCGCGTAGAACAGCGCGAAGATCCCGTAGAGCAGCCCGACCTCGGTGTCGCCGACACCGAGATCCGACTTCATCGGTGCGACGACGATCGCGACCACCTGGCGGTCCACGTAGGACACCACCGATGCGAGCACCAGCACCGCGACGATGGCCCAGCCATAGAGCGCGCGTCGCGGAGCGACCCGCGGTTCCGGATCATGGTTCGCCTGCAATTCCCCCCCTCGCCTGATCGCCGCGTGCCGTCATCGACTGCACGCGGGTATCGTCAGACTCGCTCTCAGTCGAGCGCTCCCGCGTCCCGCAGCGCAGCGATCTGATCGTCGCGCCAGCCGCCGTCCCGGAGTACGGCATCGGTGTCCGCACCCGCGGCCGGCGGCGGGCGCACGGGGCCCGGTGGCGTGCCGCTGAACCGCGGCGCCGGCGCGTGCTGCAGCACGCCGTCGACCTCGATGAAACTGCCGCGCGCGACGTTGTGCGGATGTCCCGGTGCCTCCGCCATGCTCAGCACCGGCGCGAAGCACGCATCCGAACCCTCCAGGATCCCGCACCATTCATCACGCGTGCGCGACGCGAACGCGGCGGCCATCGCGGCGCGCAGCGCCGGCCACTCGCGTCGCGCCTCGTCGCCGACGTTGGGGAATCCGAGCGGCGCCCAGCGACCGCGGTCGAGGCCGAGCCGGTCGAGCAGCAGCCCGAAGAACTGCGGTTCGAGCGCCCCCACCGAAACGTAGCGCCCGTCCTTCGTCGCATAAGTGTCGTACCAGGGCGCCGCTCCGGCGAGATAGTTCTCGCCGGTCGCATCGCGAACCAGCGGCGTGCCACGCAATGCGTACAGCACGCCCATCATCGCGATGGCACCGTCGACGATCGCGGCATCGACGACCTGGCCGCGGCCGGAGACCCGCGCCGCCGTGAGCGCCGCGAGCACGCCGATCGCCAGCATCGCACCGCCGGCGCCGAAGTCGCCGACGAAGTATTCGGGCGGCACCGGTCTGCCGCCCACGGGGCCGATCTGGTGCAGCAGGCCCGTGAGCGCCAGGTAATTGATGTCGTGGGCGGCGCTCCGGGCCAGTGGACCGTCCTGGCCCCATCCCGTCATGCGCCCGTAGACGAGCCGTGGATTCCGGGCGAGGCAGGCATCGGGACCCGCGCCGAGCCGTTCCATCACGCCGGGACGGAAACACTCGATGAGGATGTCGGCCTTTGCCGCCAGGCCGAGCAGGACCTCGATGCCCGCGGGGTTCTTCAGGTTCAGCGCGATGCCCCGCCGGTTGCGGTAGATCGGATCGATGCGCCGCGTCGCGACCATCTCGCGCGAGCGATCCACGAGCACGACCTCTGCGCCGAGGTCGGCGAGCAGCATGCCGCACAGCGGTGCGGGACCGAGGCCCGCCATCTCGATGACCCTGACGCCCGCTAGCGGTCCCACGCGGCGCCTCCGCTCCCGGATCGGCTCATCCGCGTCGTCATGCCGAGGACGCGCGACCCGTCACGCCGTGGTCTCACGCCTCCCGAGCCTTCGCACCCGGGCCGCCGTGGTAGGTCTCTCCGCGGGCAGCGCGTTCGACGAGACCGCGCGGCGGCCGGAACCGCGGGCCGCAGCTTTTCGCGAGCCGCTGGCACTCCTTCACGAACTCCGGCAGGCCGACGGTGTCGATGAACGACAGCGTACCGCCGGTCCAGGCGGGGAAGCCCCAGCCCAGGATCGAGCCCAGGTCGGCCTCGGCCGCGCTGGTCACGACGCCCTCCTCATGGCAGCGCGCCGTCTCCAGTGCCTGGCTGTACAGCAGCCGCCGACCGACTTCCTCGACCGTGGGCTGCTTCGCCGCACGCGGGTACAGCTCCGCGAGTCCGGGCCAGAGCTGCTTCTTCCCTCCGGCGGGATAATCGTAGAAGCCGCCGCCGGACTTGCGCCCCATGCGCTCGAGGTCCACGACGAAGCGCCGCAGCACCCCGTAGGAGACCGGCTCGACGAACTTCGGTCCCAGGTCCTCGCGGGTCTGCTGCAGCACGTTCCACTGCAGCTCGAGCGAGACCTCGTCGGTCACGGCGAGCGGTCCCACGGGCATGCCGACCGCGCGCGCGGCATTCTCGATCAACGCCGGATCGATGCCCTCCTCCAGCATCTTCTGCCCTTCCTGCGTGTAGGTGCCGAACACGCGACTGGTGTAGAAGTTGCGGCTGTCATTGACCACGATCGGCGTCTTGCGCAGCTGGCCGACGAAATCGAGCGCCCGCGCGATCGTCTCCTGGCTCGTGCGTCTGCCGACGATGATCTCCACGAGCGGCATGCGCTCGACCGGCGAGAAGAAGTGGATGCCGATGAACTGCTGCGGGCGCTTCGATGCCTTCGCGAGGCCCGTGATCGGCAGCGTCGAGGTGTTGCTCGCGAACGTGGCCGCGGACGGGATCACGGCCTCGGCCTTCGCGGTGACGTCGGCCTTGATGCCCCGGTTCTCGAAGACGGCCTCGACCACCAGATCGCAGCCGGTGAGGTCCGCGTAATCCGTCGTGGGCCGGATGCGCGACAGCAGCGCATCGACCTGCGCCTGGGTGACGCGACCCTTCTCGAGATCCTTCTTCAGCTGGTTCGCGGCATAGCCCTTGCCCTTGTCGGCCTGCGCCTGCGTCGCATCGAGCAGGACACAGTCGATGCCGGCCTGAGCGGCCACGTAGGCGATGCCCGCCCCCATCATGCCCGCGCCCAGCACACCGAGCCTGCGCACCTCGCTCTTCGGCACATCGCGCGGGCGCCGGTCGAGCTTGTCGGCAAGACCCTTGTTGATGAACATCGTGCGCATGAGATTGCGCGCGACCGGTCCGGTGACGAGCTTCGAGAAATACTTCAGCTCGATGGCGAGCCCGCGGTCGATCGGCACCTGCGTGCCTTCGAAGACGGCGGAGAGGATCGCGGGCGGTGCGGGATAGTTGCGCATCGTCGCCTTTGCGACGCGCGCCGTCGCGACGAAGAAGGTCGTCCCGATCGAAGGCAGCGCGATGTTCGAGCCGCCCGGGACCTGGAAGCCTTTCTGGTCCCAGGGCTGCTGAGCATTCGGCGTGCCCAGCAGCCAGCGACGCGCGTTGGCGACCACCTGGTCCGGCGGCACGACCTCGTGCACGACACGGAGCTTGAGTGCCTCTGCGGGCTTCAGGTTGTTGCCCTCGAGCAGGAGCGGCAGGGCCTTCTCGATGCCGACGAGGCGCGGCAGGCGCTGTGTGCCACCGGCGCCCGGGAGCAGCCCGACCTTGACCTCGGGCAGGCCGACCTGGGCCTTCGGATCGTCGGCCAGCACCCGGTAGTGGCAGGCGAGGCAGATCTCGAAGCCACCGCCGAGCGCGACGCCATTGATGGCGGCGGCCACGGGCTTGCCGCCCGTCTCGAGACGCCGGAGCAGTTTCGACAGGCCGGCGTGGTCGTCACGCGCCTGCGTGGGCGTGCGCTGCCGCTCGAACTGCTGCGCGAGTTCCGTGAGATCGGCGCCGGGCATGAAGCTCGGCTTGCCGGAGGTGACGAGGATGCCGCGCACCGCGGGATCCGCGAGGGCGGAATCGACGGCCGCGGCGAACTCATCGATCACGGCCGAGGACAGGACGTTCATGGAACGACCGGGCACGTCGAAGCGGATGGTTGCGATGCCGTCGCCGTCGACGACGAGGCTCAGATTCTTGGGCATGCGCTGCTACTCCCGTGGAACGGCGCGGATCAGACGCGCTCGATGATCGTGGCGGTGCCCATGCCGGCACCCACGCACAGTGTCACCAGAGCCGTGGACAGGTTCCTGCGCTCCAGTTCGTCGAGCACCGTGCCCAGGATCATGGCGCCCGTCGCGCCGAGCGGGTGCCCCATGGCGATCGCGCCGCCGTTCACGTTGACCTTCTCCGGCAGCAGATCGAAACGCCGCATGAAACGCAGGACCACGGATGCAAAGGCCTCGTTCACCTCGAACAGATCGATGTCGGCGAGGTTCATGCGCGCCCGCTTGAGGAGCTTCTCGGTGACGAGTGCCGGACCCGTGAGCATGATCGTGGGTTCGCTGCCGATCGATGTGAAGGCGCGCACCCGCGCACGCGGCGGCCGCCCGAGTCGCGTACCGAAGCGGCGGCTGCCGACGAGCACGGCGGCCGCACCGTCGACGATGCCGCTCGAGTTGCCCGCCGTGTGGACGTGCCGGATTGCCTCGACCTGCGGGTAGCGGAGCTGGGCAACGGCGTCGAAGCCCGCCTGCTCGCCCGGGATCTCGAACGCGGCCTTGAGTGCTCCGAGCGACGCGACGGTGACATCACCGCGCACGTGCTCGTCGCGCTCGAGCACGATCTCGCCCAGCACGTCGCGAACCGGCGTCACGGAGCGCGAGAACCAGCCCGCGTTCCAGGCCTGCGCCGCGCGCCGCTGGCTCTCGGCGGCAAAGGCGTCGACGTCGCTGCGGGAGAACCCGTCGAGCGTCGCGATCAGATCGGCGCCGATACCCTGGGGTACGACGAAGGTCTGCCAGGCCACCGCCGGGTCGGAAGCCCAGGCCGTGCCATCGGAACCCATGGGGACACGCGACATCGACTCGACACCCCCGGCGACCACGGCGTCGCTCTGCCCGGACATCACCTGAGCGGCCGCGTTGTTCACGGCTTCCAGACCCGAGGCGCAGAAGCGGTTCAGCTGCTGGCCCGCCACGGTCTGGGCATAGCCCGCGACCAGCGCCGCCACGCGTGCGATGTTGCCGCCCTGCTCGCCGACCGGGGACACGCAGCCCAAGACGACATCGTCGACGAGGGCGGTGTCGAGTTCCGTCCGCCGCCGCAGCGCATCGAGCGTCTGCGCCGCGAGCTGGATCGGTGTGATCTCGTGCAGCGCGCCGTCCGGCTTGCCGCGGCCGCGCGGGGTCCTTACGTGGTCGTAGATGAATGCGTCCGCCATGACTCGGTCCTTGGTCGTGCAACTGCCCGGCACCTTACCGCAACTGTGCGGAACGTTCACGGGTGCCCGCCGGGCCCGCCCGCACGATGCGGCGTCCGGCGCGCCGATGGTGTTATCGTCCCGCCGGCAGCGAGGATCCGCGCAGGGGCTCATGGCAGAGCAGCGGCCGCGTCGACGGGGCTGACAGTACGGGAGGAGCATGAACGAAGCGGAGACCGTGACCGGCCAGCGCTGGGCCGCCGTCTGCGAAGAACTCACCGGACCGGACGCGGTGAAGCTGCGCCGCTGGCCGCGACAGGCCCTTGGGCCAGGTGAGCTCAGGCTCCGGATCATGGCCAGCGGCGTCAACTTCCCCGACGTGCTGATGACCCGCGGTCAGTACCAGCTGCGCGTGGCCGCACCGTTCGTGCCCGGCATGGAGGCTGCGGGCATCGTCGAGGAAACGGGTCCCGGCACGACGGGTTTCCGCAACGGAGACCGGGTCGTCGCGAACCAGTATCACGGCCTGTTTGCGTCGGAAGCCGTCGTACCGGCGGCATCGGTCACCCGCGCACCCGCAAGCTTCACGCTGCCGGAGAGCGCCTGTTATCGCATCGCTGCCTATACCGCCTGGCACGCGCTGACGGACCGTGCCCGGCTGCAGGCCGGAGAGACCGTGCTCGTGCTCGGTGCAGGCGGCGGCACCGGCCTCGCGGCGGTCGAGATCGCGCGACTGCTGGGCGCGCGCGTCATCGCCGCCGCCTCCTCGCCCGGGAAACTCGAGGCGGCGCATTCGCGCGGCGCCGCCCACACCGTCGACTATCGCCGCGGCCCGCTGGTCGAGCAGGTCCGTGCCATCGCTCCCGACGGCGTCGACGTGATCTTTGATCCCGTCGGAGGCGATCTCTTCGAACAGGCACTGAGACTGCCGGCATGGAACGGCCGGGTACTCGTCGTCGGCTTCGCCTCGGGACGCATCGGTACCGTCAGGGCAAATCTGCCGCTCATCAAGGGCTACGGCATCCTCGGGGTACGTGCCGGCGAGGCGGCGCGGCGTGATCCCGAAGTCGCCCGGCGGGCCGATCGCCAGCTCGCGGTCTGGACCGCGGCCGGCCATCTGCGGCCGGTCGTCTCGGAGTGCCATCCGCTCGCCGACGCCTCACGCGCCCTGCGTGCGCTGGAAGGGAGGCAGGTGCACGGACGCATCGTCCTGCTGCCGCCGGATGAACCGCCCGGATGCACCGGGACGTGAGCCACGGCACGATGTGGCATGCCGGCCGATCAATGCCTCATGGTAGGATTCGAGCGCAGTACACACTGCTGAAACACCGCCCTCCTGCCATTCGATGAACAAGACGCATGGAAGGTAAGCCGCTGGACCGCTCAGTACTGCGGTCTTTCTCGCCTCTGGACGGACTCAAGTCGGAGAACCTCAACGCGCTGGCGCGCAAGACGGTGCTGCGCACGCTCGAGGCCGGCCGCATCCTGTTCAAGGAGGGCGACACCGACAAGAAGACGTATTACCTCGTCGCCGGCGACCTGGAACTCTGCGCTGGAGAACAGACCGTCGCGATCGTCCGAGCCGGTTCCAGCGAGGCACGCAATCCCATCGGTCCCAGCCAGCCCCGCAGGTTCACGGCTCGCGCGCTCACGGACATCGACTACATCGCGATCGACAGCGACCTGCTCGACGTGCTGCTGACCTGGGACCAGACCGGCACCTACGAGGTCGGCGAACTCGGGCAGGAGGGTGCGCAGGCCGGCGACGACTGGATGACGACCCTGCTGCAGACGAAGGCGTTCCACCGCATTCCACCGGCCAACCTGCAGGCGATCTTCCTGCGCATGCAGCGTGTGAACACGCGCGCCGGCGAGGTCATCATCAAGCAGGGCGATGATGGCGACTATTTCTACGCCATCACCTCCGGTCGCTGCGTGGTGACGCGCGAAACACCGTTGAACCGCGAGGGCATCCGGCTCGCCGAACTCGGCGTCGGCGACACCTTCGGCGAAGAAGCGCTGATCTCCGAGGCCAAGCGCAATGCCACCGTGACCATGCTCACCGACGGCTCGCTGATGCGGCTCGGCAAGGACGACTTCCGCCGCCTGTTCAACGAGCCCATGCTCCACTGGGTGGACTATGCAGAGGCCGCCGAGACCGTCGCCCGCGGGGGGCAGTGGCTGGACGTGCGCCTGCCGAGCGAGTTCGAGAACTCGCGGATCGAGGGATCGGTCAACATCCCGCTGTATTTCATCCGCCTGAAGCTCAAGACCCTGGACAGGAACATTCCGTACGTCGTCGTGTGCGACACGGGGCGGCGGAGTTCGGCGGGGGCGTTCCTGCTGTCGGAACGCGGGTTCGACGCATACGTCCTGCGCGGCGGACTCGCCGGCAACGAAGCGGCCCGGATCAGGGGAAGCTGAGCGGCCCGGAGGCCGGCAGGCGGCCCCGTGCGCCCGCTACATGGTGTGGGTCGGTTTGTCGCCACCCAGCGCGCCGGCCAGGTAGGCCTCGATCTTCTTCTGGGTCATGCCGCGGTCCTGATCGCTGAACTGTACGCCGATACCCGCGGTCCGCTTGCCCTGCGCACCCTTCGGCGTCACCCAGATGACGCGTCCGGCGACGGGCAGCTTTTCGTCCTCGCCCATCAGGTTCAGCAGCATGAACACCTCGTCACCGAGCCGGTAGTTGCTATTGGTCGGGATGAAGAGGCCGCCGTTCCGGACGAACGGCATGTAGGCGAGATACAGAGCGCTCTTGTCCTTGATGGTGAGCGTGAGCAGCCCGGGCTTGGCCGATGGCGCGCGCGTCTTCACCCGAAAGGTCTCCTCAGTCATCGCTGCTCAAGTGAAAGCGGACTTCACCCGCACCAGCAGGGCCTCCAGCATGAGCTGAAGGTTGAGCTGGCCCTCCAGACGGGCCAGCGCCTCACGCGTGGCGTCGATCAGGTGAATGAGCGTCCTAATATCAGGAAGCCTACCCGAAGTTGGCAAGCCGAAGCGATGGCTATTGTTAACTGGATCACTGCCGAATGCCGATCGCACGAGCGCCACGAGACATTGTTCGAGACACCGCAGTCTCTCCGCGGGACGGTCTTCGACCCAGTGCGCGGCGGCCGCCACGACATCCAGTGAGCGGCCCGCCACGGTCGCCGCGACCTCGTCGAAGAGCTGCCGGACGCCCTGTTCCTCGAGCACAAGCGCGCGGGCTGGCACACCCGCGGCCAAGGCGAGCGGCAGTGCCCAGTCGGTGCCCGGCTTGCGGGCCTCGAGCCACGCCAGCGCCTGTGGTGGTGCGGGCACAGCGATGGGGAGCCGTTGGCAGCGGCTGGCCACGGTGACCGGGATGGCATCGAGTCGTACGGTGGTGAGGATCAGCAGGGTCTGATCGGGTGGCTCCTCGAGAAGCTTCAGCAAGGCATTGAAGGAGCTGGTATTCATCCGGTCCGCAGGAGAGAGGATCGCGACCTTGTAGCCGCCCAGATAACTCTTGAGCGTCATGGCCTCGATCAGCGCACGGATCTGTTCCACTTTGATCGAAGCAGCGTCCTCGAGCAATCCGCAGACCGTCAGGTCGGGATGGTTGCCGGCCGCGAACAGTTCGCAGCCGGCACAGCCACCGCAGGGCCCTGCTGGCGCCGTGCAGAGCACGAGCGACGCGAGCCAGCGCGCCAGTTCGAGCTTGCCGATGCCCGGCGGCCCGAGGAGCAGGACGGCATGCGGCAGTCGATCCGCATCCCTCGCCGCACGCAACTGACTCCGCGGTGTCGCGAGCCAGGACAGGGAGTCACCCGCATCCATCAACCAGCGCTCCAGCCGGCCCAGGCATCCTGCAGGACCCGTACGACCGACTGGTACACGACTGCCGCTTCCGGCGCCGCGTCGATCACGCGGAAGCGCGCCGGGTCGACCGCGGCCCGCCTCAGGTATTCCCGTCGTACGCGTTCGAAGAATCCGGCCTGCTCGGTCTCGAACCGGTCGCTGCCCGTACCCCGGTCCCGCATGCGCCGCAGGGCAACTTCGACGGGGCAGTCGAACAGGAGGGTCAGGTCCGGCCGCAGGTCGTCCTGCGTGATGCGTTCGAGCGCGGAGATGTGATCCATCGGCACCCCGCGGCCGGCGCCCTGGTAGGCGTAGGTCGCGTCCGTGAAGCGGTCGCACAGCACCACCGCGCCGCGTCGCAGCGCCGGACGGATGCAGTTGTCCAGGTGGATCGAGCGCGCGGCGAACATCAGCAGCAGCTCGCTGCGGCCGCTCACGACCTCGCTGCCGTGTTCGAGCACGAGGCGACGTACCTGTTCGGCGAGCGGCGTCCCGCCGGGCTCCCGCGTGGCGACAACCTCGGCACCCGAGGCCGTGAGCCACGCGGCGATTGCCTCACGCTGGGTGGACTTGCCGACACCTTCGATGCCCTCGATCGTGATCAGCCTTCCCTTCACGGCCTGTCTTCCCCGGAACTTCGCAGCGTCGCGAGGTAGGACGCGACATTGCGATTATGCTCCGCAAGCGTCGACGCGAATCGGTGCCTGCCATCGCCCTGCCCGCTCGCCACGAAATACAGCGCACCGGTACTGGCCGGTCGCGTGGCGGCGACGATCGAAGCCGCACCCGGCAGCGCGATCGGCGTGGGCGGGAGGCCCGCGCGCGTATAGGTGTTGTACGGTGTGTCACGCCGCAGGTCCTGGCGCCGCAGATTCCCGTCGAACGCGGCCCCCATCCCGTAGATCACGGCCGGGTCGGTCTGCAGGCGCATGCCGAGTCGCAGGCGGTTCACGAAGACGCCAGCGACCAGCGGCCGCTCGTCGTCCACCGCGGTTTCCTTCTCCACGAGCGAGGCCAGCACCAGCGCTTCGGCGGGTGATGCCAGCGGCAGTCCCTCGGCGCGCTCCCGCCAGGCACGCTGCAGCCGGTCATCGAGAGCCGTCGCCGCCCGCCGCAGCAGTTCGACGTCCGTGGTACCGCGGGGAAAGGTGTACGTATCCGGGAACAGGCGTCCCTCCACTCCGCCATCCGGGCGGCCGAGCGCCGCCGCGAGCGCGACCGGGTCCCCGCCCGCCGCCGTCTTCTCGACCGCCTCGTGCGCCCGCACCGCCGCCACGGCCTGCTGGAAGGTCCAGCCCTCGAGCAGCGTCACGCGGTGCGCCACGACCTGGCCCGACACGAACAGCTCGAGCACGTCCTGCGGAGAACTGCCGGCACGCAACGCATATTCGCCGGCCTTCAGCCGCGAACTGGCAGCCTCGAGGCGACCGAGCACCACGAACGGCAGCGATGCTGACAGGACGCCCCGGGCTTCCAGCAGGCGCGCGACGGCATTGAGACTGGTCCCCTGGGGCACGATGACGACGGTGTCGGCCCGCAGGCCCGCGAGGGGTCCGCGGCGCCAGTGTTCGAACCCGAGAGCCGCGACCAGCACCAGCAACAGGACCGCGGCCGCGACGGATGCCCCCAGCCATCGACGGCGCGTCAGCATCGCGCCACCCATTCGCCCGCGCGACGCGTGAGTGGCCCGATGGCCCAGTTCTGCGTTGCGAGCGCGACGACGGGCCAGACGCCGATGACGGCACTCGTGAGGAACAGCTCGTCGGCAGCGAGCACATCCTGCACACCAAGCCGGCACTCGCGCACCGCCACGCCCTCGCGCCGCGCAGCGTCGATCACCGCGTCTCGGACGACTCCGGCGACGCCGCATCGATCGATGGCCGGCGTCTGCAGTTCACCACCGCGGATCACGAACAGGTTGCTCTGGGTGCCGGACACGACGCAGCCCTCGGCATCCATCATCAGGCCCTCGGGCACCTGTTGATCGTCCCACTCGGCGCGCGCCAGCACCTGTTCCAGCCGGTTCAGGTGCTTCAGGCCCGCGAGCAGCGGCTGCAGCGCGAGGCGCGTCAGGCACCAGCGCACCTCGACGCCGACGTCGTGCCAGGGGCGCTCGTGCACGGGCCAGTCGAAGCGCCGGCAGATCCGCGTGACACGCGCGTCTCCTGCCGGACGGTAGCCGCGCCCTCCCTCGCCTCGTGTCAGGATGATCTTGACGACCGCACGGCCCGACCCCGCGACCCGGGTGACTTCACCGGCGACGCGCTCCGGATCGGGTGCCGGGACGCCGAGGCGTTCGCAACCACACCGCAGCCTCGACAGGTGTCTCTCGATGAACCGTGGACGACCGTCCAGCACCGCGACCGTCTCGAAGAGGCCGTCCCCATACTGCAGGCCGCGATCCATGACGGACACGGCCTCCGAGGGTTCACCATTGACGAGACAGATGCTCAACGCCGACTCCGGATGCAGCAGGCATGCGGCCGAGGTGCGGAACACACCACGAGTTCGACCGACTCAGGCGTGGACCTAGGCCGGCGCGCGGAATATCAGCGTACCGTTCGTGCCGCCGAAACCAAAGGAGTTGGACATCGCCGTGTCGATGCGCATGGACCTGGCGGTGTGCGGCACGTAATCGAGATCGCAGCCGTCGCCCGGATGGTCCAGATTGATGGTCGGCGGTGCCACCTGATCGCGGATGGCGAGCACGGAGAAGATCGCCTCCGCAACGCCGGCTGCACCGAGCATGTGCCCGGTCACGGACTTCGTGGAACTCACCGCCAGTCCCGCAGCGTGCGGGCCGAAGGCGCGCTTGATCGCGATCGTCTCGGCGAGATCGCCGAGCGGCGTCGAGGTGGCATGCGCGTTGAGGTACTGGATGGCCGACGGATCGAGCGCCGCGTCACGCAGCGCATTGCGCATCGCGAGCCGGGCGCCGCCGCCGTCCTCCGGCGGTGCCGTGATGTGATGGGCATCCCCGCTCATGCCGAAACCGGCGACTTCGGCGATGATGCGCGCGCCACGCGCCCGCGCATGTTCGTACTCCTCGAGGACCATGGCGCCCGCGCCATCGGCGAGCACGAAACCATCGCGATCCCGGTCCCAGGGACGGCTCGCCCGGGCGGGTTCGTCGTTGCGCGTCGACAGCGCCTTCGCCTGGCCGAAACTGCCCATGGACATCGGCGTCTGGCCCATCTCTGCACCGCCGGCGATCATCACGTCCGCGTCGCCGTACTGGATGCAGCGCAGCGCCAGGCCGACGGCATGCGTGGATGTCGTGCAGGCCGTGACCACGGCCAGGTTGGGACCCTGCAGGCCCAGCATGATCGAGGTGTGCCCCGAGATCAGGTTGATGATCGTGGACGGAACGAAGAACGGCGAGACCTTCTTCGGCGAGCGCGTCTCGAGAAATTTCTCGACGCTCTGTTCGATGGTGTGGAGACCACCGATGCCTGCGCCCATGTTCACGCCGATGCGCTCGCGGTTCCCGTCGGTCACCTCGAGCCCGGAATCCCGGAACGCCTGGAGGGCCGCCACGATCCCGTACTGCATGAAGGGATCCATGCGGCGGGCATCGCGAGCGGGCAGGTACTCATCGATGCTGAACGGCGCGACGCTGCCCGCGATCCGGCACGGGAACTCGCCCGCGTCGAACATCGTGACGGGCCCGATACCGCTCCTGCCGGCCAGCACCGCGGCCCACGAACTCTCGACGGTGGATCCCACCGGAGACAGGAGGCCCAGACCGGTGACGACGACACGACGCTTGGACAAGCGGGGCTCCGGCGCGGCTCACCGCGGGCGGTGAGCAGACCGCCGATCCCCGGCTGACCACCGGGGACCTGCGGTCATGGGACTCAAGCCTTGCTCTGGTGCTCGACGATGTAGTCGATGGCTTGCTGAACGGTGGTGATCTTCTCGGCGTCCTCGTCCGGGATCTCGGTCTCGAATTCCTCTTCGAGCGCCATCACCAGTTCGACGGTATCGAGCGAGTCGGCTCCCAGATCGTCGACGAAAGATGCGTCGTTCGTCACTTCCCCTTCCTTGACGCCCAACTGCTCGGCAACGATTTTCTTAACTCGTTCCTCAACGGTGCTCATCGTCTTGTTGTCCTCAGTGGATTGAAGCCACTACGAGCCTCCCGGCCGCAGGGGCGCGTATTTTATGGGAACCCACCCCGCCCCGCCAGCGAAGAACGCCTCTTGTGACTGTTTTTCCTGAAAAATCCTCGTCTTCGGCCCGATCTTCGGGCCGTCAGGGCATGTGCATCCCGCCGTTGACGTTCAACGTATCGCCTGTGATCCACGATGCCCGCGGCGAGGCCAGGAAGGTCACGGCGGCCGCGATGTCCTCCGGTGAACCCAGCCGTCCGAGGGGAATCCGGGTCGCGAGAGCGTTCCGCTGCTCCTCGGGGAGCGCCCGGGTCATGTCGGTGTCGACAAAACCCGGCGCCACCACGTTGGCCGTGATGCCCCGCGAGCCGACCTCGCGCGCGAGCGACCGCGTGAACCCTACGATGCCCGCCTTGGCCGCGCAGTAATTCGCCTGCCCGGGGTTCCCGATCAGCCCCACGACCGAGGCGATGTTGACGATGCGTCCCTTCCGCGCCTTCATCATGCCGCGCAGGACGGACTTGCATAGCCGGAAGACCGACGACAGGTTGGTGTTGATGACCGCGTCCCAGTCGTCCTGTTTCATGCGCAGGAGCAGAGTGTCGCGCGTGATGCCGGCATTGTTCACGAGTATCCCGATGGTGCCCTCGTTCCTCTCCACGTCTGCGAGTACCGCATCGGTGGCCGCCGCATCCGCGACGTCGAGGACCACACCCCGGCCGGCGAGGCCCTCCGCGGCGAGCATCGCCGAGATCTGTTCCGCGCCCGCGGCCGAGGTTGCGGTGCCGATGACCCGGGCGCCGTGGCGCGCGAGATCGAGCGCGATGGCCCGACCGATTCCGCGCGAGGCCCCTGTCACGAGGGCGACTTCTCCATTCAGGAGGGTGCGATCCGTCATGCTGCTGCTCCCGGACAGGCGCTGACCGCGGCATCGAGCGATGCGGCATCTTCCAGCGCGTGGACACTCACGTTCCGACCACCTTCGGCGCGCCGCACGAGGCCCGCGAGCACCTTGCCGGGGCCGCACTCCACGGCGACGGTCATGCCCGCGGCGATCATGCGCCCGGCAATGGTCGACCAGCGCACCGGGCTGTAGAGCTGCCGGTACAAGGCGTCGCGGATCGTTGCCGGCGAGTCGTGCAGGCTGCCGTCGAACGCGTAGACCGGAACCCGCGGCGCGCGCACCTCGACGTCGGCGAGGCGCTTCCTCAGTTCTTCGGCCGCGGGGCGCAACAGGCTCGTGTGACAGGGGACCGACACCGGCAGCAGGACCGCGCGCTTGGCGCCGCGCGCCTTGCAGGCCTCGACGGCGCGCGTGACCGCGCCAGTGTGGCCTGCGATGACCAGCTGCCCCGGCGAGTTGAAGTTGGCGGGCTCCACGATCTCCCCGGCCGCAGCCTCGACACAGGCCGCCTCCACCGCGTCATCGTCGAGTCCGAGCACGGCCGCCATCGCGCCGACGCCGGCCGGTGCTGCGCGCTGCATGGCCTCTGCACGCAGACGCACCAGTGCCACCGTGGCCGGGAAGTCCATCGCGCCTGCACAGACCAGCGCCGTGAATTCGCCGAGGCTGTGACCCGCGGTCATGGCGGGCGGGCAGGCCCCGCGCCGCTGCCACACGCGCCAGGTCGCCACGCCGGCGACCAGCATCGCCGGTTGGGTGTTCACAGTGGCATTCAGATCCTCCGCGGGACCCTGCTGACACAGACGCCACAGGTCGAAACCCAGCACGGCGGAAGCCTCTGCGAACGTGTCGGCGACCAGCGACTCGCGCGCGGCGATGTCCGCGAGCATCCCGATAGACTGCGAGCCCTGTCCGGGGAAAACCATCCCGAGCGCCATGCCGATCTCCTGGGGAAAGGGCCGCGCATTATAGCTGCAGTGAACGCTCCGCCCCGGACGCTTTGTTATGATCGCCGCGCCCCGCCGAACACGGAGTCTGAACATGCCGATCGCCCCGCGTGCCCGTGGTTTCACGCTGATCGAGATCATGGTGGTCGTCGTGATCCTCGGGATCCTCGCCACCCTCGTGGCGCCTGCGATCCTCGGCAAGGTCGACGAGGCCCGCATCGCCAAGGCCCAGCAGGACATCCGCGCACTGGAGACGGCGCTCGATCTCTATCGCCTCGACAATTTCCGCTACCCGACGACGGATCAGGGCCTGCAGGCACTGGTCACCCGGCCCTCCGACCCCGCCATCAGGAACTGGAAACCGGGCGGGTACATCAAGCAGCTCATGAAGGATCCCTGGGGCAACGATTACCTCTATCTGGAACCCGGCACGCACGGACTCGCCTTCGACCTCTGGACGCACGGCGCCGACGGTCAGGAGGGCGGCGAGGACGCAGCGGCGGACATCGGCAACTGGACTCTGAAGTAGCAGTTACGGCGGGTGTCGCAGGGCCGGCGCGCGCCAGGGTCGCTGCGGTGGCGTACCACGCTTCGCGTTGCAGGCGAGTGGTGCAGGGTCCGGCCGGCTTCTCCCTGCTGGAACTGCTGGTCGTCATCGTCATCATCGGCATCCTCGTCGGCATGACCACCATCGCCGTGGGTGTGCTGGGCGGGGACCGGGAACTGCGGGACGAGGCTGACCGCTTCACCGATGTTCTGGCGAGTGCGCACGAGATGGCGGAACTCGAAGGCCGTGATTACGGCTTCTGGCTCCAGCCCGCTGGTTACGAGGTCCTGCGCTTCGACGGTCGCGAGCAGCGCTGGATCGCGTACGCCGGCGATCGCGACTTCGAGCCGCACGAGTTGCCCGACGGCGTCGTGATCGAACTCGAGATCGAGGGTCGTCGCGTGCTGCTGCGCGTGAACGACGCGCCGAAGGAGCGCGAGCCGCAGCTCGTGCTCTTCGCCGGCGGCGACGTCACCCCGTACCGGCTCACGCTCGAGCGCAGCGGCGGCGACAGGCTGCTGATCGAGGGCGCGGCCGACGGAACGATGAAGATCATCGCCGGCGCCACGGACGAAGCCCGCCGATGAGCGGTTCATCACGATGCCGGCCGGCGGCGGCACACAGCACCCGCGCCGGGTCGTGCAGCCGGCCGCGTCCCGCCCGATGCGGGTCCGGACGAGGTCCGCAGCGCAGTCCGTACGCCGGCAGGCGCCGGGCACGTGGCTTCACGCTGCTGGAAGTGGTGGTCGCCCTGGCAATCGTCGCAATCGGCATGCTGGCCGCATTCAGGGCCGTGACCAGCACCGCGAGCAACGCGGCCTACCTGCGCGACCGGACTTTCGCATCATGGATCGCGTCTGACCTGATCACCGACCTGCGTCTGCGAAGACAGATGCCGTCGGTGGGCGAGACCGAAGGCACCGTCGATTTCGCGAACGAGCGCTGGCGCTGGCGTTCCGTAGTCGTGCAGACGGAAGTCTCCGGCCTGCGCCAGGTCCGCATGAGCGTACGCCGGGCATCCGATGCCGACGACGTCGCGCTCGTCGAGATGGTCGGTGTGCTCGGAGATGCGCAGCTCGCCTCGGTGCCGTCCGCGACGCCCTGGGCAGGTGCCGGTTCCGGCCAGGGACCCTGACCATGACCCGGCGCCCGCGTGGCTTCACGCTCCTGGAACTGCTGGTCGCGATCGCGATCTTCGCCGTCGTCGGCGTCATGGCCTATCGGGGCTATGCCGAAGCGGCCTCGCTCGCCGAGCGCGCGCGCACGCAGACGCGGCGTCTGGCCGAGGTCCAGCACGCCGTGCGCACGATGATCGTCGACTTCGCGGCGATCGCGCCGCGGCCGGTTCGCGAGCCCGTGGGTGACGGCTACCGCCCGGCACTGCTGCGCGACCCCAATTCGACCGCGCTCGTCGAGTTGTCACGTGGCGGCTGGAGCAACACGGCAGGCCTGCCGCGGGGCACCGTGCAGCGGGTACGGTACCGCCTCGACGGCGACACGCTCGTGCGGGACCACTGGGTCGTCACCGATGCAATGCTGGCGTCGGAACCGGCAGAGCGGCGTCTGCTCGGAGGCGTCCGTTCCATCCAGCTGCGCTACCTCAACTCCGCGCGCGCCTGGGTCGACGAGTGGCCATCGCGCGACGCCGTCGCGACGACAGGATTCCGCGCCCGGCCCCTCGCCATCGAGATCCTGATCGAGCTCGAGGACTACGGTCGCATCAGACGCCTCGTCGAGGTTCCCGGATGAACCAGCGCGGCGTCGCACTCATCACGGCCATCGTCATGGTCGCGCTCGCGACGATTCTCGCAGTGCGCCTCGCGAAGGAAGGCGCGCTCGATCAGCGGCGCACGGCGGCGACGCTCGTGCTGGAGCAGGCCCGCCAGTACGCGATGGGTGCGGAAGCCTGGGCTACCGAGATCCTGCGGGACGACGCGACGCGGAACGATCAGGACGACTTCGGCGAGGACTGGGCGAAACCGGTTCCGCCGCTGCCGATCGAGGGTGGAACGCTGTCCGGCCAGATGGAGGACATGCAGGGACGGTTCAACATCAACACGCTCGTGAAGGCGGATGGCACCGCCGACCCCGCGGCCGTCGAGACATTCGAGCGGCTGCTCGAGCGCCTGCATCTGGACGTCAAGTGGGCACGCATGCTCGCCGACTGGCTCGATGCCGATACGGTCCCGGACTTCCAGCGTGGTGCCGAGGACGGTGTGTATCTCGCACAGACCCCGCCGTACCGCACGGCGAACGGCCCGGTCTCGAGCACTTCGGAGCTGCTCGCCCTGCCGGGCTTCAGCCTCGCCGAGTTCAGGGTCCTGGCGCCGCACGTCGCCGCTCTGCCCGTCGATGTCCGGCGCATCAACCTCTGCACCGCGACCGGTCCCGTGCTGGCGTCGCTCTCGCCGGAGGCGGCGGATTTCGGTGCCGCCGAGGCGCTCGCCCAGAACCGGCGCGGCGGCTGTTTCCCCTCGATCGAGGACCTGCGTGCCACGCTCTCCGACGCGGAGTTCCGTCGCATCGAGACGCAGGTCTCACAGGCATCGGCCTGGTTCCGGCTGCGCACCGTCGTGCGTATTGGCACCATGGAACTCACCCTGTACAGTCTCCTCGAACGCGGGAACGGGCCACCGCGCGCCGTTCTGCGCTCGATAGGTAGCGAGTGAAGATGTCGCAGTTTCTCGTCCTGCGTTTGTCGCCCGAGCCCGCATGGACCATCGTGGATTCCGCTGGTGCCACGCTCGCGCCCGTGACGGCAGGCGATCTGCCGGCAGCGGCTGCGCTCGCCGTCAACCGCGAGGTCGTCGTCCTCGTTCCCGGTGAGCAGGTCACGATCTCCGAGGCCACGCTGCCGCTGAAAGGCGCCGGCAGGGGGCTGCAGGTCGTCGCCTATGCGATGGAGGAGCAGCTCGCGCAGGACGTGGAGAACTTCCACTTCGCGATCGGCCCCCAGGCTGCGGACGGCCGTGTACCCGTCGCGGCCGTCCAGCGCGCGCAGATGGAGTCGTGGCTGCAGGAGCTTCGTGCCGCCGGCATCGAGCCTTCGGCCGTGTATCCGGAGACGACCTGCCTGCCCGACAATCCGGGCAAGATCGTCGTGCTGCTCGATTCACGGCGGCTGTTCGTCCGACCCGTCGCCGGGCTGCCTTTCGTTCTGGACGCCGAGCCGCTCTCCGAGACCTTCGGTGTCGCGGGCCTCGAGGGCGCCGACCGTCATCTGCACTGTTATGTGAGCGAGCGCGACTGGCGCGAGTCGCAGGTCGCAATCGAGGCGCTGCGTGAGCTCTGCGGCAGCCTCGAGGTCCACCTGCTGACGGACGGACCTCTGCGTCTGCTCGCCACGGGTGCAGTGCGTCATGCGCCCTGGTCGCTGCTGCAGGGAGACTTCGCGGCGCGCCGCGGCTCGAACGGGCGATGGCAGCGCTGGCGCCTCGCCGCCGCGCTCGCGGCCGGCCTCGTCGTCGCTCACCTCGGTTTCGAGGCGGCGCGGCTGGTATCGGTGCACCGCGCGGAGCGGCGCCTCGATGCCGCCATCGAGCAGACCTTCCGCAGCGCAATGCCCGACGTGCAGCGCATCGTGAACGCGCGCGCTCAGATGCAGGCGCGACTGGGTGGCGGACATGCGTCTGGCGGTTTCCTCGTGCCGCTCGCCGCGCTCGCGCAGGCGGTACCGGAGGTCCCGGGTGCGAGCGTCCAGTCTCTCGGCTGGAGCGACGGCGCTCTCGATCTCCGGCTGCGCGTGCCGGCGGGCGACGATCTCGCGATGCTGTCCCAGTCCCTCGGGCGTCGCGGCCTGGCTGTCGACGTTCGTTCGACGACGAGTCAGGGAGACTCCGTGGAAGGGAAGATCCAGCTGCGGACGCCTGCCGGATGAAGCGCGATCCACGGCAATGGCTGGAGCACCTCGCCCCGCGCGAGCGACGCTTCGTGCTGTGGGGGGCGGCAGGGTGCGTGGCGCTGGCCCTGCTGGGCGCCGGGCTGCGGCTGCATCATGCGATCCAGGCAGGTGAGAAGCGTATCGCGACGAAGACCGCGGATCTGGCCTGGATGCAGTCCGTCGCACCGGCCGTACAGGCTGCACCCGTCGTACGTGACGGATCCGAGTCCCTGCCGCTGCTCATCGACAGAACCGCGCGCGAGGCGGGGCTGGCGTCGGCCCTGGCGGGATCCGAGCCCACGGGGCCGGACGGGTTGCGCGTGCGGTTCAACGCAGCGTCGTTCGACGCCATCGTCGCATGGATCGCGGCGCTCGAGTCACGGTACGGCGTGGGCGTGGGTGGCGCCTCGATCGAGCGCGTCGGAAGCGAAGGCAGCGTCAACGCCACGATCACGCTGCATCGTTCCTGAGCAATGGGACGCCGCACGCCGCTGCTCCTGCTCGGCCTCGGGCTCGGTACGTTCGTCGTATTCACGATCGCTTTCCTGCCGGCGTCGACGGTGGGGCGATTCCTGCCCGCTGCCATACGTGTCGATCGACTGACGGGCACGATCTGGGACGGCCATGCCCTCTCGCTGAGGATCGGGCAGACCACCATCGATGAGCTGCATTGGCGCTGCGCGGTACTGCCACTGCTGATCGGTCGCGTCCGCTGCGACGTCGACAGCGATCTGGGCGGTGGACACTTCCAGGCACTCGTCACGCTGCGCCCGGGTACGCGCGTGAGCGTCACCGGGCTGCGCGGCGAGTTGCCGCTGGAGTCGGCCGGGACCACCGGGGCTGCACGCGGCTGGCGCGGCCGGCTGCGCTTCGAGGACGTCGGCGCGGAGGTCGCGTCCGGGAAGCCGCAGGGCCTGTCCGGCAGGATCATCGCCCAGGACCTGCGCGCGCCAGATCGCCCCGGGACGAAGCTCGGCAGCTATGCACTCGAACTCGGCGAGGGCTTTTCCGCGCCGGGGGTGATCGGGGGCCGGCTGCGCGATCTCGACGCCCCGCTGTTCCTGAGGGGCACGCTGCGGATCGACCCACTGACGGGCTATCTCGCTGAGGGCGAGGTCGCGCCGCGCCCCGGGATGCCGGCCGAGGTCCTCGATACGCTCGGCTTTCTGGCACCACCCGATGCCTCCGGACGCCGGTCGTTCAGCATCGAAGGATCCTTCCAGAATCCCGTTCGGTGACCCGCCGATGACCGGGCGTCATCGTGCCGGAGTCCTTGAATTCATCAATGCGAATCGTTATTGTTTGCAAAACAGCGATTCGAGGATCATCGACCATGCGCCACCTCCCGCTCCTGCTGCTGGCTCTGCCGAGCCTGGCCCACGCAGCGGATCTCCCGGTTCTTCTCGCGTTGAAGGATCACCGGTTCGTCCCGGCCGAGCTTCGGGTCCCCGCCGGTCAGCGCATTCGGATCACCATCGAGAATCAGGACAATAGTCCCGAAGAATTCGAGAGTTACGAGCTGAACCGCGAAAAGGTCATACCCGGCCTCTCCAAAGGCGTCGTCTTCATCGGCCCGCTCAGGCCGGGACGGTATCCGTTCTTCGGAGAATTCAACCAGAAGACCGCCCAGGGCGTCATCGTCGCGGAGTAATCCGTTCATGCTCGGTTCCGCTGTCATCGTGCTCCGTGAATCGGTCGAGGCCGCGCTGATCATCGGCGTCGTGGCGGCTGCCACACGCAATATCCCGCGCCGTGGCCACTGGCTGGCGGTCGGCATCGCCGGAGGAGTGCTCGGTTCCCTGCTGGTGGCGGCATCGGCTGGCCGGATCGCGGAATGGGCCGACGGTCTCGGACAGGAAATCTTCAACGCGATCGTGCTCGGCATCGCGGTGCTGATGCTCGCCTGGCACAGCATCTGGATGGCTTCCCACGCCCGGGAGGTGGTCGGCGATGCGCGCCGCGTCGCTTCTGACGTCGGCACAGGCCAGCGCGGACTCTCGGCAATCGCGCTCGTGATCGCCATCGCCGTGCTGCGCGAGGGCTCCGAGACCGTTCTGTTTCTCTATGGACTGCACGCCGGCGGCGACAGCACGGCCAGTGTCGCAGCAGGCGGCATGACCGGGCTTGCGGGTGGCGTCGCCATCGGTGTCGCAATGTATGCGGGGCTGCTGCGGATCCCGCTGCGCTGGTTCTTCGCCGTGACCGGCACGCTCGTGCTCGCGCTCGCGGCCGGCATGGCCGGGCAGGCCGCGCATTTCCTGATCCAGGCGGGCCTGCTGCCGCCGCTCGTCGAGCCCTTGTGGGACACCTCCGCCGTCCTGCCGGACCACTCGCCGCTCGGCGAGTTCCTGCACGCGCTCATGGGTTACGAGGCCCAGCCGCCCGGCATGCAGGTCCTGTTCTTCTGTGTCGTCCTGTCCGTCGTCTACACCGGCACGCGACTCGTGCGCCGGCGATCCGCCTGAGGTCATCCATGAATCGATCGGCTCCCCTGGCAGCGTGCGCGCTGCTGCTCGTCGCTGCCTCCGCCCATGCCGGTCCGGCGGACTACGTCTACACACCGAACGTCGAGTACGGTGAGCGTGAGCTCGATCTCAAGATGGGCTCGGCCGGCGACAACGACGCCGGTGGCGAGAGCAGGAGCGCTGGCAGCATCGGCTTCGGTCTCGGCGCCGCGAAGCGCTGGTTCACGGAGCTGTACGTGAAGTTCGAGAAGGAAAGTGGTGAGAAGCTGCGCTACGAAGCGATCGAGTGGGAGAACAAGTTCCAGCTGACCGAGTCCGGCCAGCTGCCGGTCGACATCGGGTTCCTGCTCGAACTCGAGCGCCCGCGCGATCGTGCCGAAGGCTATGAGGCCAAGTGGGGTCCGCTGTTCCAGCGCGACTGGGGTCGCTTCCAGCTGAATGCCAACCTGCTGTTCGAGCGGATGTTCCATTCGGACGAGCCCGAAGAGACCGAGCTGGGCTACCAGCTCCAGGTCAAGTACCGCTGGCGGCGCGAGTTCGAGTACGGCATGCAGGCCTTCGGTGACCTGGGCCGATGGGACGAGTGGGCTCCCGCACGCGAGCAGGAGCATCGCGTCGGCCCGGCCGTGTTCGGGAAGTTCTCGACGAGCGATCACCACACCATCGCCTACAACGCGGCGATGCTCTTCGGCCTGACCGCAGCGACACCGGACGTCACCTTCCGACTTCAGGCAGAGTACGAGTTCTGAATCGGCATCATGCGTCGGACCGGTACTCGCACCAGCGGGCCAGCGCCGGAAAGTACAACCCGATTCGCTGCGGACGGCCGTCGATCTCACGGAGCAGTTCGGCGTACAGCCGCAGCTGGGACGCATGGCGCGACATTTCGTTCTGCAGGAAGGAATCGAGCTCGCCACCCTCGTGGCGGCTCGACTTCCAGTCGACGATCCATCGGCACCCGTCGGCATCGACGAACGTGCGATCGATCCGGACACTGACGAGACGCCCCTCTATGACCCCCGACAGCGCGAACTCACTCCCCTGTTCGGACCAGTCACGCGACAGTAGTCGCCGGCCCAGAGGATCGTTCTGCATCGTCGCGAGCGCGTTCCCGACGCGCGCCACCGCCTCGGGAACGGCAGCGGATGCGACACCCGCAGCCAGCAGCTCCTGCCGCCAGATCTCCTTGCGCGCCGGCAGCCGACACTGCTCGATGCCGAGTTCCCCGCGGCAGATCCGATGCAGCTCCGCATGGAGAACCGTGCCGATCCGGCCGGCCAGTTCCCCGGCCCAGTCGAACGCGGGCTGCACGACACCGCCCGCGATCGCGCGCAGTGCCAGGACCGGACGCGGTACGTCCGGCAGTGCCGGCGGCGGGTTCACGGGAAGCCGCAGCCGCGCGATTGCGTCAGCGCCCGGCGCCCGGGATTGCGCCGTGTCCGGTGCGTTCGAGGCACTGCTGGCCATGGCGCCGAGGGCAGCCGAGAACTCGCACTCGACGGCAGGCCACAGCACGCCCAGCAGGGAGCGCTCCGACGGCGGCACGAGTTCCCGGCGACCGTCACCGGCGCCGCGCGACGCGACGCGCCCAATGAGATGCAGCCGCCGTCGCGCGCGCGTGGTGGCGACATACGCCAGTCGGCCGAGTTCGTAGCGCCCGCGATCCGAGTCGAGCCCGCCGAGCCAGGCATGAAGACCGACCTCGGCTGATCGTCGCCGATTCTCGCGTTCGTGCACCGACGGGCGGGGCGCGAACAGCACGCCGGCAGCACCTCCACGCGCTGTCACGGCCTGCCATTGCAGAAGCGGCCCCTCGCCCTTCCTCGCCGTGCGATCCAGATCCGGCATGATCACGACGTCGAACTCGAGCCCCTTCGCCCGGTGGATCGTCATGACGTCGACCGACGCCTCGGCGGCTTCGCCCGAGGATGCCTGCACACGCCGGACCGCGGCCTCCAGTTCGGAGGCCTCGGGCTGCGGTCCACACTCGCGCTCGAGCTGGTCGAAAGCCGCGAAACACAGGCGGAGGTTGCGCAGATCCCCGGGGGCCTCCACCGTGGCCGGCCCATCCAGCGCGAGCCATGCGCTCTGCAACCAGGTGCCGAGCGTCGTCCGGCCGCGGTCCCGGACGACGGGCTCGAGCGCCTCACGGAGTCTCTGCACCCGCAGCGCACCGTCCGGCGACAGTCTCGCCGGGAGTTCTTCCGCGCCGAGCAGGTCCGGGACCGTCCGCACCGCCGCGTCGGCGATCACCTCGAGGTCCGCGAGCGCGACTCCGCACCAGGGCGCACGCAGCACGGAGAGCCATGCAGTACGGTCGCCGCTGTGCAGCAGCGCACACGCGAGCGCGACCACGTCGCGCACGGCCATGCGATCGGCGAGACTCTCCACGTCGACGCCGCGCCAGGCGATTCCGGCGCGTCCCAGTGCCTCGAGGATCGGCGGCAAAGATCCGCGCGACCGCACGAGGATCGCGACCGACCGCCCCCCTCCATCGTCGCCCTGCAGGGACTCCCGCACCACGTCCACGACACGCTGTGCTGCTGTCGTCTCGTCCGCGTCCACGAACGCGTGCACACGGACCCCGTCACCCGCACGGTCGGACCTCGTTGCGACGCAGGGCGCGTGCGCGACGGCTCCGCGCGCAAAATCATCCCGCGGCGGAAGCAGCCGCGAGAATCCGGCATTGATCCACTCCAGCACCGACGGCGACGAACGGAAGTTCGCGGCGAGCGTCACGTTCTCCAGCCGCACACTGCCGACACCGTGGCGACGAGCCTCGAGGAACAGCCCGACCTCCGCCTCGCGGAATCCGTAGATGGACTGCATGGGATCACCCACGCAGAACAGCGAGCGACCGTCTCGCCCGCTCCACTCGCCGACCAGCCGCCGCAGGAGTGCCGACTGGGCGGCGGACGTGTCCTGGAACTCGTCGACGAGCAGGTGATGGACTCGGTAGTCGAGCATCAGCATCAGCTCGGCGGGTTCATCCTCCGTCCCGAGAGCATCGCGCGCGGCAGCGGCGACGGCAGCGTGGTCGATCCGCCCCTGTGCCGCGAACACCTGCTGCAGCTCGGCCGCCGCACGGATCAGCACCTCTTCGAGTGCTTCGATCTGCTGCCACTCGGAGTCCGGGTACCGCGGCGCCGGCAGGTCGCCGATGCGCCGCAGCGCCAGGAGCGCGTCGGTGTCCGCGGTCAGCGTTGCGATCAGATCGAGCGCCTCGCTCTTCAGCGACCGGGCCGAGGGAGGAAAGCCCTCCCGGACCGTCAGCTTCCGGCGTGGCGTGCCCTCCCCCGTCAGGAGCAGGCGGGTGAGCGCCCGCCATTTCGATAGATCCTCGACGGCGGCCGCCGGCAACTCCGACGAGCCGCGCAGGGCCTCCAGCCTGCCACCCACCGGCGTGTCGACGAGCACCCCGGCGATGACCTCACCGATCAGCCGACGCAAAGCCATCTCCGGCAGCGCGTCGCGCGCCGCCTGGAGTTCATCGACGATCACCGCGGCCCGCAGGTCCTCGCTGGCCGCACGCCGGTCTGCACTGCCGCGGGCCGCGAGCAGCCGCGGCAACCACAGGTCGCGCCGGGCGAGGAGCGCGGCGATCTGCTGCACTGTTCGCGCGATGTCACCGTCGAGCAGCCGGATCACGGATTCCAGCGCCGGCGCGAACGCGGCATCGAATTCCAGCGCCGCGACGGTTCGCTGCGCCGCCTCCCGATACAGCGGCGCCGGATCCTTCACCAGCTCCGGATCGCATCCCAGCCGCGCGTGGACGGGCTGATGCCGCGCGAGCCAGTGACCCAGCGCATCGATGGTCATGATGCGCAGCCTCGAGAGCTGCAGATCGAGGCACCAGCCGCGCACCTCGCCGTGCTCGCGGGCTTTCCGCGCGAGAGCACGCAACTCGCACTCGTGGGACGTCGCCCCGGGGCCGGGCGGCGCCGCGGCCGCATCGATGGCGGCCGCGATCCGCTCGCGCATCTCGGCGGCAGCCTTGCGGGTGAAAGTGATCGCCAGTATCTGCTCGGGTTCGTCGACACGCGCGAGCAGGCGCAGGAAGCGCTCGACCAGCAGCGCCGTCTTGCCGGAGCCCGCAGGAGCCTGGACGATCACCGAGCGATCCGGATCGACGGCGACCTGCCGGGCCCGCCAGTCGGCCACTGCGTCGTGATCAACCATCGTCGAGCTCCGTCGCGGACACGTCATCGACCTCGGCAAGGACGTCGTCCGATACCTGCCGGACGCGACACAGCGAGGCCAGATGGCAGTTCCTGCAGGTCGCATGCTTCAGGGGGGCCACCTCCGCATCGCCCGCGGCATATCGCGCCACGAGTCCGGCGAGCACGTCCTGCCAGCGCTCGCGCAGGGCGTTCCAGTCGCCGGCTTCGGGGACACGCGCGTCGAGCCGCGCGATGTCGGCATCGGCGCCCAGCAGGGCCGCATCGGCCGCCAGGCCCCGGATCCGGCCCTCATCACGCGCGGCGACGGCAAATGCGATGCCGGCCACATCCGGCGCGTAAGTCAGCGCGTAAAGCGGCAGTTGCGGCGCCTCCGGACGCGGGCCTGTCCATTGCCGCACCGAGACACGCCGCGCCGTCTTGTAGTCGACGAGTACCCACCGATCCCCGACGCGATCGACACGATCGACCCGCAGCGACAGCGTGACCCCCGCGACCGTTGCATCGAAGGCACGCTCGGTCGCGTCGACTTCGAAATCCGGGCGCGCGAGATCGGCATCGACCAGGTGCGTGACGGCGGCACGCTGCCATTCGAGCTCGAGTGCGGCCGCACGGGTGCCCGCGCGCCGCAGGTCGAGCCGCGCCGCGGCACCGTCCGTGGCGCGCCGGACCAATTCCTCGACGTCCGCTGCACCGAGTGCGCGCAGTTGACGGCTCGCGCGTACCGTCTCCCAGAAGGACCGCAGCGCCTCGTGCAGGAGCCGCCCCCGGAGCGTCTTCGATACCCCGGCCTCGGGCTCCTCCAGGGGCACTGCACCGAGCCGCAATTCCGCGAATGCACGAAAAGGACACTGCGCCTGCAGTTCCACGAGGCGCGCGCCGCCACGTACCCGCACCCGCTCCAGGGGTGGAGCGGCGTCCGGCGCCAGCCGCTCGAGCCGGCGCTCCGCGAAGCGCGATTCCGCGCGTCGGATAAGGGCGGTGACCGGCGGGAGTGACGCCGCGACGGGCAGCAGTGGTGACCGTGCCGCGGGGCTGTCGTCGCGTCGGCGCGGCCACGCGACGACCAGTTCCCGCGTCGCTCGCAGCCATGCGGCCTGGACCCGCTGCGCCTGGAGCAGCCTTCCGGCAGGCGTCGCGGCCTCCATGCCGAGCCTGCGCTGCAGGTCGATCGGCAGGAAGGGGTCCGGCGACGAGGACCGGGGCCAGGTGTCTGCATTCAGCCCCAGCACGCACAGGCCTTCGAGCGGAACGCCCACGTCCTCGAGCGAGTCGAGGACGAGCAGTCTGGGCAGGCCGCGCTCGGGCTGGAACGGTGCCCGGCAGCGCCGGGCGACCTCGGTGACGGCCGCCGGCCAGCTGAGGCTGCCGGCGAGCGATGCATTCGACGCCAGCGCGCGGAGGCGTGTACGCCACTCCTCGGCTGCCTGCACGACATCGCCCGTCACCACACCGGGCCCGGGCCAGCCCCAGGCCTCGAGGATGCGCCCGACACTGTCGACGTGCCGGTCCAGCAGTGCCGTAAGCGTGACTGAATCGAGCAGACCGAGGTGAGTTTCGAGCAGGGACACCAGCTGCGCACAGCCTCCGGCCCGCGCCGCCAGCATGAGTTCGGCGGGTGTCACCCCGGCGCGCCCGGCAGCACGCAATCCGTGGTCGAGCGCGGCACGGGCGGCTTCCTCGACCTCCGCACCCGCGATGAAAGGACTGCGCAGCAGCTGTGTCAGGGCATCGAACGGGATCGGTGCACGCCCGAGGCGCAGCAGTCCGAGAGCCGTGGCGACGATGCCCTGCGCAGCGAGCGGTTCGCCGCCCGCCATGTCGAAGACGCGGGCGTGTTCCAGGGTGCCCGGCAGCTCCAGCGAGGGCTGCAGGGCCGCAGCGAGTCGTCGCTCGACCTCGGAGCGCCGGGCCCGGAGGTCCGGCACGACGAGGGCGTAATGGCCTGCCGCATCGGCGCAGAGACGCTCGTGCAGCCAGTCCAGC
This sequence comes from Steroidobacteraceae bacterium, assembly GCA_046352935.1. Lineage (GTDB taxonomy): Bacteria > Pseudomonadota > Gammaproteobacteria > Steroidobacterales > Steroidobacteraceae > CAYWMY01. The sequence continues at coordinate 89,755 of JAXMGR010000012.1, read as the reverse complement.
GCCGCCTCGAGTTCGGATTCCGGATCCGCTGCCGCCAGTTCGTGAACGACCGCAGGCATCGGATGCCAGCGCGGTGCGATGCGCCCGCCACCCGCGGACAGTGCAGCGGCGAAGCCGCGAAGCCCGGGTGTCGCCTCATCGAGGCCGCAGAGCATGATGGGGCGGGCCGCGAGGTCGCCGGCGTGCGCCGCGGCCTCGAGCCGCAGCAGTGCGGCATCCACCGCCCCCACTTCCTCCAGCCGGTCCTCGACGTGGCACATCCAGCGCAGGAACAGGCGCTGGTCTCCGGCCGACGACGCAGCCGACAACATCCGGCGGCTGCCACCATGGAGGCGCAGCGCGAGCCACGCGTGCCGCGCGAGCGGGGCCAGGTCCGCGGCATCCTGCAGCGTGTCCGACAGGTCCGCGGCGAGCGCCTCGCGCCACAGCCACAGCACGGAATCGTCGTCGAGCAGCCGCCGGGCCGGGCGCTCGCCCGCGGTCGACGCGGCACGGAATGCCTCCGCGAGCCAGGCATCGATCGGCAGGATCGCCGGCGTCTCCCAGGCGCGACGACCTGCCGCGATCATCGATTCCGCGTGACGCGCGAACAGAAACCGCGCCTGACGGCGGTTGGCCGTGAGCAGCGTGCCGCCGGAATCGAGGTACTGAACGGTGTCGGAATCGAGTCGGGGCACTGCGGCGCAGTCCGGTGTCGGGATCACGGTGACCGGCCGGGGAACGAGCGTGGCGGCCGGTTGCGCCGCCGCGGAGTGTCGCCCCGCCAGTCGATTTCACGGGTCCCGATTCTGGGGCAGCCGGTGGCTCAGCGCGTGAGCCCGGCGGCGTTCACTTCACGGCGCGCAGCGATTGCGAACGCTCCGTCTCGCCGGCGGCCCAGGAATCCAGCAGTTCCCCGATGCGGCCGAACACGAGACGCAGCGTCTCCGCCGTCGGCAGATTCGTGACCCGGAAATGATCACGGTAAGGCACGTTGAAACTCACGCCCGGAGCGATGAGCACGTGCTTGTGTTCCAGCAGGTCCATCGCGAACGCCTGATCGTCGAAGCCATCGAACAGTTCGCTGCGCACGCGCACGAAGGCGTAGAGCGCCCCGCGCGGCGCCGTGACCTCCAGGTACCGGCTGGCACGCACGCCGTCGATGATGGCCTGACGCGACTCGTACAGCCGCCCGCCCGGTGCCACGAGATCGCGGATGCTCTGGTGCCCGCCGAGCGCGGTCTGCACGGCCCACTGCCCCGGCACGTTGCTGCACAGGCGCAGCGAGCTCAACAGCTCCACGCCCTGCAGGTATTCCTGCGCCTGCTCCCGCGCGCCGGAGAACACGGCCCAGCCCACCCGGTATCCGCAGGCGCGATAGACCTTCGACAGGCCCGACATCGTGCAGCACAGCGTATCGCCGACCAGCGTGGCCATCGGCACGAACTCGGCTCCGTCGTAGGTCATGCCGTCGTAGATCTCGTCGGCGAAGACGACGAGGCCATGCCGTTCGGCGAGCCGGGCGAGTGCCGCGAGCGTCTCGCGCGAATACACGGCACCCGTGGGGTTGTTGGGATTGATGACGACGATCGCGCGCGTGCGGCGTGTGACGAGGGATGCCACCTCCTCCACGTCCGGCTCGAAGCCGCGATCCGGGCGGCAGGGATAGTGCACGACCCGACCACCGTTCAAGGTGACGGCCGCCGACCACAGGGGATAGTCCGGGCTCGGCACCAGCACCTCGTCACCTGGCTCCAGCAGCGCACGCAGCGTGAGGTCGATGAGTTCGGACACACCGTTCCCGATGAAGACATCGTCGGCCGACACGCCGCGGACACCGCGGTCCTGCTGCTGCATGACCACCGCCTCACGGGCCGGGAAGATGCCCTTCTGGTGGCAGTAGCCCTCGGCCACCGGCATGTTCTCGATCATGGCGAGGCGCATGGTCTCGGGCGTGCGGAAACCGAAGGCTCCGGGATTGCCGATGTTCAGCGACAGGATCTCGTAGCCCATGCGCTCCATCTCGTGAGCCCGGCGCGCCAGCCTCCCGCGGATCTCGTAGCGGACGTTTTCCAGGCTGGAACTGGCTCGGAATCTCGGCTGGGTCATGCGGACACCTCGTTCAGGTGCGACAAGCATACCGGAGCGCCCGTCCCCTGCCAGCCGAGCCCCGGCATCGGCGACACACGTCGCGTCCGTCGCGTGCCCGCATTACACATCCGCCCGTCCCGGTGCACCGCAGATCAGGCCGGGAGGGCCGATTGGAGCCCCTCGGGCCATTCCCACGCCCGATGGCAGGAGACCTCACGGCCGTCGGGGGCCCCGTCGGGCCCGGGCCGCTCCTCGTGGCACCGCGCAACCGCCCGCGGACACCGCCCGCTGAAGGCGCAGCCACGCGGCGGAGCGATGGGTGACGGCCCTTCGGCCGTGGGCGCCGGCCGGCGCGCCCGTTCGCGCGCCGGGTCCAGCGTGGGCACCGCGTCGAGGAGCGCACGTGTGTAGGGATGCAACGGCGCCCCGAACACCGCTTCGACGGGCCCCGCCTCGACGATGCGACCGAGGTACATCACGACCACGCGCGTGCAGAGATGTCGCACGACCGCGAGGTTGTGGCTGATGAAGACGCAGGCGACGCCGGTCTCCGCACGCAGCGACGACAGCAGGTCCATGACCTGACGCTGGACCGACACGTCGAGTGCGCTCAATGCCTCGTCACAGACGAGCAGCGCGGGTCTCGCCACCATGGCGCGCGCGATGGCCGCCCGCTGGCACTGTCCGCCGGAAAGCTCGTGCGGATAACGCGCCCGGAGTCCGTCGAGCCCCACGCGTCCGAGCATGGCGACAGCCTGTTCGTCGCGAAGCGCAGCGGGCTGCCGGGTTTCGTGCACGTCGAGCGGTTCGCGCACGCTGAGCAGCACCGGCCAGCGCGGGTTCAGCGATCCGGCGGGATCCTGGAACACGAGCTGAAAGTCCCGGCGCAGAACGCGAAGGCGGCGTGGCGACAGGGACGCCAGCGACTGCCCCCTCCATCGCACGCATCCCCCGTGTGCCGGCACGAGCCCGAGGGCGGCGCGCGCGACCGTCGACTTGCCGGAGCCGGACTCGCCGACCACGCCCAGCGACTCACCCGCACGCACGACGAGCGACACCCCGCGCAGCGCATCGAGCGTCACCGTGCGCCCGCCATGACGCAGGCGGTAACGGACGGTCACGTCGACCACCTCGAGCAGCGGTGCGTTCATCCGGTGTCCTCGAGCACGGGCACCGCGGCGAGCAGACCGCGGGTGTATTCGTGCCGCGGCGACGCGAGCAGCGCCCGCACGGCGCCCTGCTCCATCACGCGGCCCGCGCGCATCACGACGACACGGTCCGCCAGACCGGCCACGACTCCGAAGTCGTGGGTCACGAGCAGCAGCGCGAGCCCCGCCGAGACCCGCTCGCGCAGCAGCGCGACGACCTCCGCCTGCACCGTGACGTCGAGCGCGGTGGTCGGCTCGTCGGCGATGAGGATCTCCGGCTCCGCGACGAGGGCGGCAGCCAGCGCCACACGCTGGCGCATCCCGCCGGAAAGCTCGTGTGGATAGGCCGCGAGACGCCGCAGCGGATCGGCGATGCGAACCTGTTCCAGCGCAGCGCAGGCACGGTCGCGCAATTGCGCCGCGTCACCGCCGTGATGGGTGCGACGGATCTCCGTGAGCTGTTCACCGATGGTGAGGTGCGGCGTCAGCGCCGATGCCGGGTCCTGGAACACGAAGCCGATGCGCCGGCCGCGCAGCCGGCGGAGCTCGACCGGTGGCAATCGCAGCAGATCGTGTCCCGAATACCGGATCGTTCCACGGACCGTGGCGGCACGCAACGTCAGGCCGGCGGTGGCGAGGCAGATCTGGCTCTTGCCCGAGCCGGATTCGCCGACGAACGCGAGGCATTCGCCGCGATCGAGCGAGAACGAAACGTCCGCGACAGCGGCCTGCGGCGCCAGCCGCCCGGGAAAGAGCACGCCGAGACCCTCGACGAGCAGGAGCGACATCAGCTCATCCGCGGATCGAGCGCATCGCGCAGCGCGTCGCCGACCATATTGAGGCTCAGTACCAGCACGACCAGCACCCCGGCCGGGAACAGCAGCATCCAGGGGGTCGTGTCCATGTCGGCCGCGCCGCCGGCCACGAGGTTGCCGAGGCTCGCGAGCGGCTCCTGCACGCCGATGCCGAGGAAGCTGAGGAAGCTCTCGATCAGGATCATCTGCGGTACTGCGAGCGTCGCGTAGATGACCACGGTCCCGGCGAGATTGGGCAGGACGTGCCGCGCGAGGATGCGGAGCGGCGTCGCTCCGGCGACGCGGGCCGCCTCGACGTAGGTGCTGTGCCCGAGGCGGCGCACCTCGCCGCGCACGACGCGTGCCATGGTCAGCCACCCGATCGCACCCACCGACAGGAAGACCAGCACGGGATCACGGTCGAACACCACGTTCGCGACGATGACGAAGAACACATAGGGCAACGCGTACAGCGCGTCGACGGCCCGCATCATCCACTCCTCCGCGCGACCGCCCGCATAGCCGGCGACGGCACCGTACGTCACACCGATGACGAGGCTCACGCCGGTCGCCAGCAGGCCGATCGCGAGCGACACGCGCGTACCGGCGAACGTGCGCACGAACAGATCACGCCCGAGGCGATCGGTCCCGAACCAGTGCCCGCTCGCCGCATGAGGCGCGACGCCCATGTGGTCCCAGTCGAGCACATCGGCCGCGTAGGAACTCATCACGGGTCCGAGGACAGCCATGGCGGTCACCGCGGCCAGCAGCACCATGCCGGCGACGGCGTCGCGCCGACGGATGAAGCGCGCGAACGCATCGTGCCAGGGTCCGCTCGCGCCGGTCACGCGCCGGACTCCGTCCGCTGGCGGGGATCGAGCCACAGGTAGGCGAGATCCACCAGCAGGCTGAGCACGATCATCACGACGGCATAGACGATCACCATGCCGAGCACGAGCGTGTAGTCGCGGTTGAGGGCACCCTGAACCAGGAACCGGCCCATGCCAGGCACACCGTAGATCGACTCGACGACGAGTGAGCCGGTCAGCACGGCGGCGGCAGCGGGACCCAGATAGCTCAGGACCGGCACGAGCGCCGGACGCAGCGCATGCCGCAGCAGGATCGATCCGGGATCGAGTCCCCGGGCATGCGCCGCCCGGATCCACGGTGCATCCAGCACCTCGAGCAGGCTGCCGCGCATGAGCCTCGCGAGCCACGCGGTGACCGGTAGTGCGAGGGTCACCACAGGCAGGGGCATGTCGCGCCAGTCGCCGGGCTCCCAGCCGGATATCGGCAGCCAGTCGTGGCGCACACCGAGCCACAGAGCCAGCAGGGGGCCGACGACGAATGCGGGCAGCGCGATCGCGAGTGCCGTGAACACGCGCACCAGCCGATCCAGCCACCGGCCATGTCGAAGTGCAGCCGCGATGCCGAGCGGCACGCCCCACAGGACTGCGACAGCGAGGGCGCAGGCGCCGAGCTGCAGGCTGACGGGCAGACCGGCCGCGATGAGTTCCGAGACCGGGAAGTCCTTCAGCTTGAGCGACGGCCCGAAGTCTCCACGCAGGAGTCCCGCGACATACTGAAAGTACTGGACGTGCAGGGGCTGATCGAATCCGTACGCTGCATCGAGATTGCGGCGGATCTCCGGCGGCACGGGCTGCTCGTCATCGAATGGTCCGCCGGGCGCGAGCCGCATCAGGAAGAACGACAGCGTCACGATGATCGCGAGCAGCGGCACTGCGGCGAACAGGCGTCGCAGGCAGGCATTCAGCATGTGGGGAGATCCGGCCGCACGGCTCGATCGATCTTCGATCCCTCCCGCACGACTGCCTCACCCGCGAGGTCGTTCATCACGTGTATTCCGCATGCGATCGATGCGGCGCGAGTATAAGGAGCAACGCTCCCCCTGCGCTCCCGCGTACGCGGGATCAGGAATCCGGGCGAAAAAAAAGCGGCTTCGCGTGAAGCCGCTCTCGCCAGACATCCTGCGGACCTTTCAGCCTCGGCGGGATGCTCCCCTCGCAACCCCGTTTTCTCGTTCTTGGTCTCGCACGGGGTCGGTACCTTCCCCTTCACTGGAGGCGGAAAGTAAAGGCTTCTCTTGACAGGCGCAACGGAAATCGTTCCTGCACTGCAAGACTGGATTCAATCCAGCGAGCATCGAACCGGCCTGTGACCGCGCCCCGTCCAACTCCGGGTCGTGCCCGTTCCGTCCGCGAGCGCGCGTGAGACACCCTTTGACGATCACGCCGCAGCAGATTCCCGCCCCCGGCTCGTTTGACACCCCTGACCTGATTGCTTAGTTTGCCCGCGGCAGAAACACGCGGTGCGGAGCCTTCTCATGCGAAAGATTCTGGTGGGACTGAAGCGGGTGGTGGACTACAACGTTCGAGTGCGGGTGAAGCCTGACGGGAGCGGGGTGGTGCTGGACGGGGTGAAGATGGGAGTGAACCCGTTTGACGAGATTGCGCTGGAGGAGGCGCTGCGGCTGAAGGAGCGCGGCGAGGCGGACGAGGTGGTGGTGGTGAGCATCGGGGTGGAGGATGCGCAGCAGCAGTTGCGGACGGGCCTGGCGATGGGAGCGGACCGTGCGGTGCTGGTGAAGGCGGACGCGGCGGTGAGTCCGCTGACGGCGGCGCGGGTGTTTTTGAAGCTGGCGGAGCGGGAGCAGCCGCGGCTGGTGATCGTGGGCAAGCAGGCGATCGATGACGACTGGGTGGCAGACGGGGCAGATGCTGGCGGCGCTGTGGGGCCGGGGGCAGGCGACGTTTGCATCGAAGGTGGAGATTGTGGGTGAGGTGGCGCGGGTGACGCGCGAGGTGGATGCGGCTCGAGGTGCTGGAGGTGGATCTGCCGGCGGTGGTGAGCGCGGATCTGCGCTTGAACGAGCCGAGGTACGTGAAGCTGCCGGACATCATGAAGCGGCGAAGAAGAAGCCGTTGGAGGTGCTGGAGCTGGGGTCGCTGGGTGTGGCGGCTGGGGACGGGCTTGAAGGTGCTGAAGACGGAGCCGCCGGTGGCGCGGTCGTGATTGTGGTGAAGGACGTGGGTTAAGCTGGTGGCGGCGCTGAAGCAGAAGGGGCTGGTGGCATGAGCAGGTCGGTGATTGCGGAGCACGCGGCGGGGAAGCTGAACGCGGCGACGGCGAAGGCGTGAGCTGTGCGGGTCAGATTCCGGGCGCCGAGGTGACGGTGGCGGTGCTGGCGAGTGGCGGCGCCGAGGTGGCGGCGCAGGCGGCGGGGCTGGCCGGGGTGGCGAAGGTGCTGCTTCTGGAGCATGCGCGGGGAACGGTCATGCGCTGGCGGCGGTGCAGGCGCCGCAGGTGGCGGCGCTGGCGCCGGGCTACACGCACGTGCTGGCGCCGTCGACGACGTATGGTGGCGACCTGCTGCCGCGGGTGCAGGCGCTGCTGGGCGTGGACCAGATCAGCGACCTGCAGGCGGTGCTGGGGAGCAGACGTTCCAGCGGCCGACGTATGCGGGCAATGCGATCGTGACGGTGGAGGCGGTGGCGAGTCCGGTGGTGGCGACGGTGCGGATTGCGAGCTTCCAGGCGGTGGTCCGGAGGGCCGGCGCCCATCGAGACGGTGAACCTGAACGTGGAGCTGCCGGGCACACGCGCTTCGTGGAGCAGAAGAGCGCGGCGAGCGACTGGCCAGACCTGCAGTCGGTGGCGAAGGTGGTGTCCGGGGGCCGGGCGTTCGGCGGCAGCGCGGGAGAACTTCCAGCTGCTGTACGGGCTCGCCGACCAGCTGGGCGCTGCGGTGGGCGCCTCGCGCGGCGGTGGATGCGCGGGCTATGCGCCGTCGGACCTGCAGGTGGGGCAGACGGGCAAGATCATCGCGCCGGAAGTGTACTTCGCGTTCGGCATCTCGGGGGCGATCCAGCACCTCACCGGGATCAAGGACGCGCGCACCATCGTGGCGGTGAACAAGGACCCCGAGGCGCCGATCTTCGAGGTCGCCGACCTCGGGCTCGTCGCCGACCTGTTCGCCGTCATCCCCGAACTCAGGAAAGCACTCGGCTCCTGACCGGACATCATCGGCGCCCGGAGCGGGGACCTCTCCCCTGCTCCGGCCCCGTCGGTCGCCGCGGTCTGCGGCGAATGCGGATCCGGTGGCATCGACGGTGGTGCATCGCTAATGTAGCGGTGTCGCGCCATGCGCCGAGGGCGATGCATGTCCGCATCCTCGCCGCTCGAAACCCTGAGGGCGTCGATCAGCAGCGCCCTCTATGAGGACGAGGACCGCCTCGTCGCGGGTCTCGGCGCGCCGCTCGATCCCGCGCAGCGGCTGCTGGCGCTCGCGCGGAGCCGTGCGCTGGTCGTCGGTGCGCGGGCGCGGTCCCAGGAGCGCCCGCGCCTCGATGCGTTCCTGCAGGAATACGACCTCGGGAACGCCGAGGGCGTCGCGCTGCTGTGCGTCGCGGAAGCCCTGCTGCGGGTACCCGACGACGCGACGGCGGATCGGCTGATCGCTGAAAGGCTCGCCGCCGGCCACTGGGCCGATCACTCCGGAGCGTCCGACTCCATCTTCGTCAATGCGTCGACCCGGGCGCTGATGCTCACCGGCAGCCTCGTTGCACTGCCCGCCGCGATCGAACGCGATGCCACCGGGTGGCTGCGCGGTGTCGTGCGCCGCCTCGGCGAACCGTTCGTGCGACAGGCCCTGCGACGCGCGATGCAGGTGATCGGCAGTGAATTCGTCGTCGGCCGCGACATGGACGAGGCGCTGGCGCGTTGCCGGAGCGAATCGGCTCTGCGCCTCTGTTCCTTCGACGTACTCGGCGAGGGAGCGCGTTCCGATGCCCAGGCTCGCCGCCACTTCGAGGCGTACGCCGCAGCCATCCAGGCCATCGCACGTGAGTTCCCGGCGCCATCCGGTTCGAAGGACATCCACGCGGCATCGTCGGTGTCCATCAAGCTCTCGGCGATCGAGCCGCGCTACTCGCTCTGTCAGCGGGCGCGCGTGCGAGCGCGGCTCGTGCCCAGGGCCCTCGAGCTCGCGCGCCTCGCCGCGGCACACGATCTGGCGCTCACGATCGATGCCGAGGAAGCCGACCGGCTCGAGATCTCGCTGGAGGTGATCACGGCCCTCGCACAGGACGCCTCGACCGCGAGCTGGCCCGGCCTCGGCTTCGCCGTGCAGGCCTACGGCCGGCGTGCGGTGGCCGTGATCGACTGGGCCGTCGAACTCGCACACGCGACCCGACGCAGCATCAGCGTGCGTCTCGTCAAAGGCGCCTACTGGGACACGGAGATCAAGCGCGCGCAGGAGCGCGGCCTTGCGGGCTATCCGGTGTTCACGCGCAAGGTCGTCACGGATGTTTCGTATCTGGCCTGCGCAAGGCGACTGCTCGCCGCGGGCGCGGCGATCCATCCGCAGTTCGCCACCCACAACGCACACACGATCGGCGCCGTGCTGGCGCTGGCCGGTCCCGCGCGGCGGCTCGAGTTCCAGCGCCTGCACGGCATGGGCGTGCTGCTGTACGACGAGATGCGCCGCCAGATCCCCGAAGCTCCGCCGGTACGCGTCTACGCTCCGGTCGGCCGCCACGAAGAGCTGCTCGCGTACCTCGTACGCCGGCTGCTCGAGAACGGCGCCAATACCTCATTCATCAATCGATTCCTCGACGAGGCCGTACCCATCGAGGAGGTCGTGAGAGATCCGCTCGCCGAACTCGAGGTGCTGCCGTCCGCACGGCACCCGGACATTCCCCTGCCGGTCGATCTCTACCAGCCCGTGCGGCGCAACTCCCGCGGCACCGACCTGGGCGTGGTGCGCGAGCTGGAGGCGCTGCGCGCCGGCGTGAAGCTGGAAATCGGCATCACCGGCGGCACCGATCCGGACGCTCCGCACCGGACCTCGCCCGCCGGCACCCTGCGTGTCCTGAACCCCGCGGATCGGCGCAAGCAGGTCGGCGAGATCGCGGAGGCCACGACCCACGACATCGATCAAGCCTTCGCGCTCGCGGCGGCCGCCTGGCCCGACTGGAACGCCAGGTCCGCGGAGGAACGGGCACGGATCCTCGATCGCGCCGCCGATGCAATCGAGGCCTCGCGCGACCGCCTGCTGACGCTGCTCGTACGCGAAGCCGGCAAGACGCTGGCCGACGCCAGCGCCGAGATCCGCGAGACGGCGGACCTCTGCCGGTACTACGCGGCCGAGGCACGCCGGCTGTTCGTGACTCCCCCGTTTCTCACGGGACCGTCCGGCGAGACCAATCAGCTCGAACTCACAGGACGCGGCGTATGGATCTGTATCAGCCCATGGAATTTCCCGCTGGCGATCTTCACGGGCCAGGTCACGGCGGCGCTGGCTGCCGGCAACACCGTGCTCGCCAAGCCCGCCGAGTCAACGCCGCTCGTGGCGTGCGAGGCAGTCGCGCTCCTGCACGTCGCCGGCGTACCGCGGGAGGCGCTCGCCTGTCTGCCGGCGCGCGGGCGCTCATTCGGTGACGTCGCCCTCGCCCACCCCGCCCTCGCCGGCGTCGCGTTCACGGGTTCCACGTCGACCGGCCTGTGGCTCAACCGCCGGCTCGCAGCCCGGGACGGTCCGATCCTGCCCCTGATTGCGGAGACGGGTGGAATCAACGCGATGATCGTCGATTCGACCGCGCTGCCCGAGCAGGTGGTCGACGACGCGCTGCTGTCGGCCTTCGGCAGCGCCGGGCAGCGCTGCTCGTCCCTGCGCGTGCTGTGTCTGCAGGAGGAGAACGCGGAACGCGTCATTGACCTGCTGGCTGGCGCCATGGACGAGCTCGTCATCGGCGACCCCGCCGATCCGTCGACCGACATCGGACCGGTCATCTCGCCGGAGGCCGTCGCATCGCTCGAGGCGCATCTCGACCGCCTGCGGGCACACGCGACGATTCGCAAGGTCTGCACCCTGGACGCGCGTCACGCCCACGGATCCTTCTTCGCGCCGCACCTCGTCGAAGTCGATCGCGTCGGGCGGCTGGACCACGAGCCCTTCGGCCCGATCCTGCACGTCGTGCGGTATCGCGCGCAGGATCTGGACGCGTTGCTCGCTGCGGTGCGGGGTAGCGGTTACGGACTCACGCTGGGCGTGCAGAGCCGGCTGGAAGCAACCTGGCGACGCGCCTACCGCGGAACTGTCGTGGGCAATACCTACGTCAACCGCAGCATGATCGGCGCCGTCGTGGGCGTGCAGCCCTTCGGCGGTACCGGCCTGTCGGGAACCGGGCCAAAGGCCGGCGGCCCGCACTATCTAATGCGCTTCGCGACCGAGCGAACGCTCACCATCAACACGGCGGCGATGGGTGTCGATCCCGACCTCCTGCGCCTGCGGTGAGACGGCACCCGCCCGCTCAGCGGGTGGGCGTCGCGCGCAGGCGCCCGGCGCAGTCGAGCACGAAACGCGCCAGTCGCACGCGGTCGTCCCGCGACCGCATCAGTGTACGCGTCGCGAAGACCGGGACATCGATGTCTGCCGCCACGGCAGCGTCCTGCTCGTCGATCACCAGGGCATCGATGATCCCGCGATAGTGCGCAGCGATCGCGGGCACGGTGGCGGCCAGGCCCAGCTCGTCCATGATCTTCGCCGTAGGACCCTTGACCGCCCTCCCCCCGATCAGCGGACTGACGGCGACCAGCGGCACGCGGCGCTTCTCGAGCGCGGCACGCAGCCCGGGAATCGCGAGCAGCGGATCAATGCTCAGGAACGGATTGGACGGGCACAGCACGATCGCCTCGAGGGTGCTGGCACCGAGCGCATCGAGGGCGGGTGCCGCGGGCTGCGCCATCGCTGCGCCCGCAAAGCGCACGGCACGCACGCGCGGTTCGCAGCGACGGCGCACGAAGTACTCCTGGAACTCCATTTCACCCGCATCCGTCTCGACGCGGGTCGCGACCACGTCGTCGGTCATGGGCACGACTCCGGCGGTGATCCCGAGCCGGCTCGCGCAGTCCTGCATCACCGTCGACAGCCGTTCACCACGCCGCAGACGCAGCGTACGCAGCACATGCAGCGCGACGTCGCCGTCACCGAGGCGGAACCAGGGATCCTCACCCAGATCGCCGAGTACACGCATCAGCGTCCAGGTCTCGTCGCGACGCCCCCAGCCCTGTTCCGGATGTTCGATGCCCGCGAGCGTGTAGAGCGTCGTGTCCAGATCGGGACAGATCCTGAGACCCAGGTGTTCGAAATCGTCGCCCGTGTTGACGATGACGGTCAGCTTCCCCGGCGGCAGTGCGTGATACAGCCCGAGGGACAGCTTGGCACCGCCGACCCCGCCCGAGAGCGCGACGACGCTCATCGCGTCATCGGCCGTGGATGCCGAGCAGCGAGTAGGAGTGATCGCTTCGGTCCCGGGCCGACGCGCGGATCGGTGCCTCCGGGTTGTGCGGCTCGATCAGTGCCGGACCGGCGAAGTTCGCCATCGTGCCGATGACCGGCTCGACCCGGTCCCAGTCGTGCACCGAACAGCGGTGCCGGAACGCCCAGACGCCGTCGATGCACTCCAGCCGGTCCAGATAGCGGCCACCGCCGAAGATGTCGACGACGCCATCAGCGCGCGGAACCCGAAGCGTCACGTTCCAGTAGCTCTCGCTGACGGCCCGGTCACCATCGACCTCGATGATGATGTTCGTGAGCACGTGTCGCGTGCCCAGCATTGCCGCATGCACGGGCCACAGCCAATCGACGAAGCCGGCGGCGGAACCCGCATACAGTGGCGCATGTTCATCCGTGCCGCCCGGATGCCAGCAGGACAGCGTCAATTCGCGGTCCATGCGATCCATGCCGCGGCAGTAGCGGTGCAGCACCTCTGTGATCGCGACCCTCGCGGCCACTTCCGGGGCACCCGGTGTCTTCACGCCCATCTCGTCACTCCTCTCGCCGAATCCTCACACGGATGGCCATCCAGGCCGGCCCTGTGACCCAGCGCTCCGGGAGCGCCCGGACCCGCTCACGCGAGTCCGGGACTGCGGCACGCTCCCGGATCGTCCGGCTCAGAGCTGTCCCAGGACGTGCTCCGCGGCCGACACCTTGAACTCGCCCGGTGCCTCGACATTCACCTGCTTGACGACGCCGTTCTCGGCGACGAGTGCGAAACGCTGCCCCCGCAGACCCATGCCGAATCCCGTGGCATCGAGTGTAAGGCCCAGCGCCCTGGTGAACTCGCCGTTGCCGTCCGCCGCCATGACGACCTTGTCGCCGACGTTGCCCGCCTTGCCCCAGGCCGACATGACGAAGACGTCGTTCACCGCAAGGCAGACGATGCGGTCGACGCCCCTGGCCCGGATCGCGTCCGCATGCTGCACGAAGCCCGGGAGATGCTTGGCATTGCAGGTCGGCGTGAACGCACCGGGAACGGAGAACAGCACCACCCGCCCCTTGAAGAGGTCGTCGGTACTGACGGTCTGGGGACCGTCGGCACCCATGACACGCAACGTGGCCGTTGGAATGCGATCGCCTGCCTTGATGGTCATGAACTGCTCCTCCTGGGGGTAAGGGAATGGCAACGGAACAACCGCTGCGATTGTAGCGAATTGCGTTCGCGTCGAATCTGGTATACACGCCTGCCCCGGCTCGGCAGCCCGAGCGATCGCGGGTACCTGTTTTCCATCGGGAGTCATCACATGGATCTGCCTTCGAAGACGCCAGGACCACTGGCGGATCTGCGCGTAATCGAACTCGGGACGCTGATCGCAGGCCCCTTCTGCGGCCAGCTCATGGGCGACTTCGGCGCCGAAGTGATCAAGGTCGAGGCGCCCGGTCACGGGGATCCCATGCGCCAGTGGGGACGGGCCCTGCCGGGAGGGAAGTCCCTGTGGTGGCCCGTGATCGCGCGCAACAAGAAAGCAGTCACACTCGATCTCCGGCAGCCCGAGGGTCAGGAGATCCTGCGCGGACTCGTGGCGAAGTCCGACGTGCTGATCGAGAACTTCAGACCGGGCACACTCGAGAAGTGGAACCTCGGTTACGACGTGCTCGCGGCGGTGAATCCCCGTCTCATCATGGTTCGTGTCTCGGGATACGGCCAGACCGGTCCCTACGCCCACCGCGCCGGTTACGGCGGGATCGGCGAGGCCATGGGCGGACTGCGCTACATCGTCGGTGACCCGGCCACACCGCCGGCACGAGTGGGCATCTCGATCGGCGACTCCCTGGCTGCAACCTTCGCACTGGTGGGCACGCTTGCGGCCCTCCATCACCGTGAGCGAACCGGGCGCGGCCAGGTCGTGGACTCGGCCATCTACGAGGCCGTTCTGAACATGATGGAGTCGGTGGTCACGGAGTACGACAAGACGGGTTACATCCGCGAGCGCACCGGCGCAATCCTGCCGAAGCTCGCACCATCGAGCGTCTATCCCACCACCGACGGCGGTGTGCTGATCGCCGGCAACCAGGACACCGTGTTCCAGCGACTGGCCATGGCCATGGAGCGCCCGGAGCTCGCTCGGGATCCACGGTATGCAACCCACCATGCGCGCGGTGAACACCAGCACGAGCTGGACGAGCTGATCGCTGCCTGGTCATGTCGGCTCAGCTCGGATGAGGTGCTGGAACGCATGGAGCACCACGGCGTACCTGCGGGGCGGATCTACCGGGCACCCGAGATGCTCGCCGATCCCCAGTTCCAGGCGCGTGAATCCATCATCGGCGTACCTCATCCCGACTTCGGCACACTGCGCATGCAGAACGTCGCGCCAAAGCTCTCGGCGACGCCAGGGACTATCCGGTCGCCGTCTCCGGAACCGGGTCAGCACAACGAAGAGGTCTACCGCGACCTGCTGGGCTACGATGCTGCGCGCCTCGAGGACCTGCGCACGCGAGGGATCATCTGACCCGGTTACGCGATGTGTGACGCACCGCGCGCGTGTCCCCTGCACCCAGTGCCGGAAACCACGGCTTGCGTCTGCTCGAGTCGCTGGCGGCCCCTGAAATGACGAAGGCCGCGACTCTCGTCGCGGCCTTCGCGCTCATCCGACCGGGGGACGGGATCAGGTGCCGGCGGCCGCCCAGAGTTCCGCAATGCCCTTGATCTTCGGGTTCGCGACACCGGCCGCCTGGAATGCAGCCCGGGCGTCGCCGGCCTTCTTCAGGCGCGCGAGCGCGATACCGAGCACCATGTTGGCTTCATCCGGCGCCTTGACCTTGCCCTTGCCCAGAGCGCGCTTCGCGGCCTCCACCGCCTTCGCGTTGTCGCCCACGGTGAAATAGGCGGTCGCGAGGCGCGCATCGGCCTCACCCGTCGTCAGGGCCTTCGCCTCGCGCTCACGCTGCGGCAGGCTGGTCTTCAGTGCCTCGAGCTGCTTCTTCACCTCGGCCAGCATGCGCGTGCTGCGCTCGTCCTTCTTGATAGCACCCGTCGACATGCCCTTGTCGAGCACCGTCGCCGCTTCACCCGGGCTCGACAGGTCGAGCGCGGTGTCCGCGAACTTCGCGTAGTGCTCCTTGGCGAGGACCGACTTCGCGGCGCCCAGCCGGTACAGATTCAGCATCGCCACGCGGTCGCCCGCGGAGGCCTTTTCGTATGCGTTCACGAGCTGGCTGAACACGTCGGCCTTGGGTGCCACGACAAACAGCCGGTTCAGCGTGGCGAGACGCCGCTCGTTGTCGCCGATGTTGAAGTACGAGTTGTTCAGCATCTCCAGGAGCTGGCCCTGTGTCTTCGCCGGCTTGCCGGCATTCGCCGCGGCGGTGGCCGCCTTGTCCAGAGTACCAGCCGCCGCCTTGAAGTTCTTGCGGAGGAACTGGATCTGGCCGAGCAGCGCCAGGTCATCCGCCGAGGCATTGCCACGGGCCTGGATCAGCCGCTGGGTGGCCTCCTCGGCCTTGCCCAGATCGTTCAGCGAGTAATAGGTACCCGCCAGGGTGTTGAGCTTCTGCAGACGGTCCGACACGCGCCCGGAAGAGAGCCGCTCCTCAAGTGTCTGCGCGAGCAGGCGATAGTCGCGCGCACCATTGGCGGCATAGATCAACAGTTCGTTGACCGCGTACTCCTCGTCGCCCTTCAGCGCACCGACGGCCTTCGCGTCCTTCAGATCGCGGATGGCCTCGCTGTAGTTTCCCTTGGCGATGGCGTCCTGCGCCGACTTGACCTTGCTGCGGACTTCCGGCCGCACGTCGAGCTTCTTCTGCTGTGCTTCGGCCACCATGGGCAGGGTCGCCGCAACGGCACCGCCGACCGCGAGCGCCACCACGACCGCCCGCAACTGAGCTGCAAACTTCCGCATAACCACCTCATCGAACGCGCCCCGGGCACTCCAGTCCGTGAGCCGTTTTTCCGGACGCGGGCGAAAAACGGGCGCTCCTTATACCAGAAAAAACAGCCGTCGCACCTAGGTGGAGGGCGTCGCCGCTGCCGCCGGAGCCTGGACTGCCGCGACGCGATCCACGTAGGCCGACCACAGCACGGCGAGGCGCGACATGTAACTTCCCTGCCCCGCAGCCTCGGCTGCACGACCGAAGGCTGCCCTGGCATCGGCAAACCGCCCGAGTTCGACCAGGGACGCACCGAGCAGCATCTGCGCGTCGTCCACACGCTTGACGCCGCCCTTCGCGAGCCCCCTGCCGACGAGCTCGATCGCCTTGTTCCAGTCGCCGAGACTGTAGTAGCCCAGCCCGAGCTTGACCTCCAGCTCGCCCTTCGGGTTCTTCGCGGCAGTCTTCTCGTCGTTGGGGAGGGCCTTGCGATCCTCGGTCATGCGGTCGCGGGCATCCTGCAGCAGCTGGGCATTGCTGCCCCCCGACGGGACGACGCCTTCCTTCATGCCCCTCTCGAGCGCACGCAGCGACTCCCCGGGGCTGCCGGCGATCAACAGCGTATCCGCCGCGGTGAGGTACTCGCCCACACTCGCAAGCCCCGTGTCACGCAGCGCCAGACGGAATACCGCCACGTGCAGGGCCCGGTCCTCCTTGGCGCCCTGCGTGTACAGCGCCACGAGGCGGCTGTAGTAGTCCTTCTTCGGGTAACGACGCACCAGCTCCTCGATGTTTGCGAGGCGCCCGTCCTTGTCCCCCAGGTCGAGGTAGCAGCGATCGCGATACTGCAGCCAGGACTCCTGCACCGGAGCACCCTTTGCCTGTGCTGTATCGATCGCCTTGCCGAGCCACTTCAGACCGTTCGCACAATCCTTCTGCTGCAGGTACAGGCGACCCAGAGTCTCGAACTCGCTGGTTCCGGCGGTCGGAGTGGCCTCGACGTACCGCTCGAAATAGTGGATGGCCTTCGGCTGATCCTTCTGTGCGCTGTAGTACGCGGCCAGCTGCTGATTCAGGGGGCCGACGAAGTCAGCCGGCACCACTCCCGTACCCAGGTAGGCCTCGATCGTCGCCGCGAAAGCGGGCTTGTCACCCTTCTTCTGCGTGACCATGATCTTCTGGCCATAGGCGTACCGCTTCTCGTCGTCGGACATCGCGGGCATCGCCAGCATCTTGTCGAGCGCGACGATCGCGTTGTCCCACTGTTCACCCTTGACGGCCTTCTCGACATCCTTGGCAATTGCCACGAAAGCCTTGCTGTACTGGGGGGCTGGTGGCTTGTCCTTGGCGGCCTGCGCCGTACCCGCAGGCAGGACGGCCGCACCGACCGCCATCAACAGGGCAAGACCCACCGCACTGCATCGATGCACGAATGAACGCATGACGACCTCTGATCGGATGGATGCACCAAAGTAGATCGGAACACTGCCCGGGTGGTTCCCGGACGTTCCCACAGTCCGGTCGCCGCCCCGCGTGATGTCAAGCCGCGACGGCCCGACGACCCGTGCCTCAGCACGGAAAAAGGCCGGTGGGCGCTGGGACCCACCGGCCCTGATCAGTCATGAGCCGGAGTACCGGCCCATCCGGACCTCAGGATGCCGGCGCGCGAACGGGCTCGCTGATGAATCCGACCTTGCGCATGCCACCGCGCTGGAGCGCGAACAGCACCGTCGCCACATACTCGTAGCGGACGCGCTTGTCCGCACGGATGTGCACTTCCGGCTGCGGGTCCTTGACGGCCTCGGTGAGGATGTACTGCAACAGTTCATCACCGCCGATGGCTACCTCATTCCAATACACCTGACCATCGAAGTCGATCGAGACGTTGATGTTCTCGGGCTTCGTCTCGGTCGGCTTGTTGGTCGCCCGCGGCAGATCGAGCTTCACCGCATGGGTCATCACCGGGATCGTGATGATGAAGATGATCATCAGCACGAGCATGATGTCGACCAGCGGAATGACGTTCGGTTCCGCGTTGAAATCACCATCGTCCTTGGCTACACCGCCGGCCATTTACTTTCTCCCGGCGGCAGCCGCCTGCTCGGCCCCGCCCACGCGCGAACCGGCCAGCAGCGCCTGCTGCAGATCGTGCGAGAAATAGCCCGTCTTCTCGAGAATGCCCTTGTTACGGCGCAGGAGGATGTTGTAGCCCAGCACCGCAGGCACCGCGACCGCAAGACCGATGGCGGTCATGATCAGCGCCTCACCGATGGGACCCGCGACCTTGTCGAGCGACGCCTGGCCGGCGATCGAGATGCTGATCAGCGCGTGGTAGATGCCCCACACCGTACCGAACAGACCGACGAAGGGAGCGGTGGAACCGACCGATGCCAGCACCGCCATGCCGTTCTGCAGCTCGCTGTTCAGCATGTCGACGCGGCGCTGCACGTGCGTTTCGATCCAGTCGTTCAGCGCGATCTGGCTCGTGACCAGGCGGCCCTGGTTCTTCGTGTGGTGCTCGACCGCGCGCAGGCCTGCCTCGGCAACGTCACGGATCGCATTCTCCTTGCCCTTCAGCTTCGCCACGCCTTCCTGGATGCTGGAGGCATTCCAGAAGTTCTTGTCGGCCTGGTTGACGACCTTGTTCAGCGCATACTGATCCCAGATCTTCGTGAAGATCGTGTACCAGGAATACAGGGACATGAACGCCAGGATCACGAAGACGCCCTTGCCCACGTAGTCGCTCTGCGTCCACAGAGCCTGAATACCATACGGATTGTCCGTCATGCCGGTTTCAGCAGCCATTCTCAATTTCCTCTGATAAACCCCAATTTCCCCCGGAAACCGCGACGCGGCCCCGACCCAGCGTCATTCCTCGAGCTTGAACGAAATCGGAACGCGTACCTGCGTCTCGACCGGCGTACCCGCCGACATCGCAGGCTTGAAACGGTAGTACTTGATCACGTGCTGCTGCGCAGCCTCGTCGAGTCGCGGGAAGCCGCTGGACTGGTCGACGCTCGCGTCCACCACGCGCCCGTCCACACCCACACGCACCAGCAGGATGACCTTGCCTTCCTCACCGAGGCGGCGCGACGCGCTCGGATACGGCGGCTTGATGCGTTCACCCATCTTCCGCACATCCAGCGATGCCTGCTGCGTCGGACCCGCAGGCGCGGCCGGCTTCGGCGGCGGAGCCGCCTGAGGCTTGTCGGTGATCACGACGTTGGAAATCGCTTCGCTCGGGCCCGTGTCCGGCCCGAGGTCGATCATCGGCGGCGGTACGGTCGGCGGCAGCCGGTCGACCGGCGGCGGCGGCGGCGGTTCCTTCTTCTCGTCTTCCTTCGGCGGCGGTGGCAGATCCACCGCGACGATGTCCTGGATCAGCGCGACACCATGCGCGGCCAGGCCGGTCTTGAGCGCGATGAACATCAAGATGTGCATGCCGATGATGACACCCAGCACGACCATTCGACGGGATGCTGCTGCTGCGCTCGCCATAGCTGACCTTCGTTGACCCCTCTCAAAGACTGCGGCGCTTGTTCGTTCGAATCAGCGCGCCACGCTCGATGTTCATGCAGTGCGGTGCGATGCCCGCACGGCCGTCCGATCCCCGCATCGGTAACAGAGCAACCTTAGCCGCTTGTCCAAGGGACTGCAAGACTTTGCGATTCGAACACCTTCAACGCGTCGACACGCCGCGGCCCGTCTGTTCGCACCGCACCATCACGCGCGGCATTCCCCGACACGCAGCGACAGTTTCAGCCGCGATTTCCGCGGCGAATCACCCGTTTCGCGGCCCTGCCGAGATCATGATCCGTCACTGCACCGCACGACGCGCTGGTTACGGTCATTACGTATTTCGCCAGCACGCCGCGCGTCGCGTAGGGTTTGCGCGGCTTCCACGCCCGTCGCCGTGCCGCGAGCTCCCGCGCCGGAACATCGACCGAGATCTCGCGCCGGCGCGCGTCGATGGTCACGACGTCGCCGTTCCTGAGCAGGCCGATCGGCCCGCCCTCCGCCGCCTCGGGCGTGACATGACCGACCACGAAGCCGTGGCTCCCACCCGAGAATCGCCCGTCGGTGATCAGCGCGACCTTGTCGCCGAGTCCCCTGCCCATGATGGCGCTGGTCGGTGCGAGCATCTCGCGCATGCCCGGCCCGCCCTTCGGTCCCTCGTACCGGATCACCACGACGTCCCCGGGCTTCACGACACCGTCGAGAATCGCCTGCAGCGCCCGCTCCTCCCCATCGAACACGCGCGCCCGCCCCGTGAACGACAGGCCTTCCTTGCCTGTGATCTTCGCGACAGCGCCCTCGGGAGCGACATTTCCGCGAAGCACCACGAGGTGACTGTCCTTCTTGATGGGATCGGAGAACGGCCGGATGATGTCCTGGCATGCCGGATAAGACCCCACGCCACGCAGGTTCTCGGCAAGGGTCCTGCCCGTGACGGTCAGGCAGTCCCCGTAGAGCAGGCCTTCATCGAGCAGGACCTTCATGAGTGGCTGGATGCCGCCGATCGCGACCAGCTCGGACATGGCATAGCGTCCGCTCGGACGCAGGTCCGCGAGCACCGGCACGCGCCTGCCGATGCGCGTGAAATCGTCGAGCGACAGGCGCACACGGGCCGCATGGGCAATGGCCAGCAGGTGGAGCACGGCGTTCGTGCTGCCACCCAGTGCGATGGTCGTGACGATCGCGTTCTCGAAAGCCTTGCGCGTGAGGATGTCGGACGGCCGGATGCCGGACCTGGCGAGTTCTACGACCGCCCGCCCCGCCCTCGTGCAGTCGTCCTGCTTCTGCTGCGACACCGCTTCCTGCGCGGAGCTGTCGGGCAGCGAGCACCCGAGCGCCTCGATCGCAGAGGCCATGGTGTTCGCCGTGTACATGCCGCCGCAACTGCCGGGGCCCGGGATCGCCGTGCACTCCACCTCGTGGAGCTCGGCGTCCGAGACGAAGCCGGCCGCATGGCCGCCGACGGCCTCGAAGACCGAGATGATGTCGCGCCGCTGCGCACCCGGCCGGATGGTCCCGCCGTAGACGAACACGGCCGGCCGGTCGAGCCGCGCGATGGCGATCATGCAGCCGGGCATGTTCTTGTCGCAGCCGCCGATCGCCACGAGCCCGTCGAAGCCCTGCGCGCCGGCCACGACCTCGATGGAATCCGCGATCACCTCGCGGGACACCAGCGAATACCGCATGCCCGCAGTTCCGTTCGAGATGCCGTCCGAGACCGTGATGGTCCCGAAGATCGTGCTCTTGCCACCCGCTGCATCAACGCCGGCGGCAGCCCGGCGGGCCAGCCCGTCGATGTGCATGTTGCAGGGCGTCAGGTTGCTCCAGGTCGACACCACGCCGATCGCGGGCCTGGTGAAGTCGGCGTCCTGGTAGCCGACCGCGCGCAGCATGGCGCGGCTCGGCGCCTGCCTGACGCCGTCGACGACAGGACGCGAGTACTGCCGGGGATCGACGCTCTTCCTGCGTGCCACGGTCGGGGCCCTGCCGTGATGAAGGGGCTGACATTTTACCGGTACACGGGTGGGCGTCACTTCCGATCTGCCGCCCCGCCGCGCTCACCCGCCCGCGTAACGCGATTCGATCCAGGTGAACAGCGCGCGCAGTGTCTGCGCCTCCGCCCCGACGGGCCGACCCGGACGATCCTTGCCGTTCCAGGCGTACAGGTCCAGGTGGACCCAGTTCCGGGCTCGGGACACGAAACGCTGCAGGAACAGCGCTCCGAGGATGGCGCCTGCGAACGGAGTCGCGCTCACGTTGCCGAGATCGGCGACCTTGCTCGAGAGCTCGTCGTCGTATCCTGCCCAGAGCGGCAGGCGCCACAGGGGATCACCCGCCGCCCGTCCCGCCGCAAGCAGCCCGCAACAGAGATCATCGTCGGCGCAGAAGAGCGCCGGCAGTTCTGGACCGAGAGCCACCCGCGCGGCACCGGTGAGTGTCGCCAGATCGATGAGCAGATCGGGTTCGTCTGCGTCCACCAGGGCAAGGCCGTCCGCGAGGACCAGACGCCCCTCGGCGTCGGTGTTGCCGATCTCGACACTGAGGCCCTTGCGGCTCTGCAGCACGTCGCCCGGACGCACGGCGGCAGGACCGATCGCGTTCTCCACGGCGGGTACGATCACGCGCAGCCGGACGGGCAACCCGGCGCCCATGATCAGGTCGGCGAGCGCGAGCGCGATCGCGGCCCCGCCCATGTCCTTCTTCATCAGCGCCATGCCGGCGGCCGGCTTCAGGTCCAGGCCACCCGAGTCGAAACAGACGCCCTTGCCAACCAGTCCGACCAGCGGCTTCGCGGGGTCGCCCCAGCCGAGATCGACGAGCCGCGGCGGCTGGCTGCCCGCCCGACCGACACCGTGTACGAGCGGCAGACCCGCCGCGATCAGGTCATCGCCGACCACTTCGCGGAAGGACGCCCCGTGCTGCGCCGCGAGCTGACGTGCCGCCGCGGCGAGGTCAGCGGGCCCGAGGTCCCCCGCCGGCGTATTGATGAGATCGCGCGCCCAGGCGTCGGCGCGCAACAGTCTCCGGATTCGCCCGAGATCGACGCCGGGAATGCCGGCCAGGGTAACCGTCCGTCGCGTTGTCTCGATCTTCCTGAATCGATCAAATCGATAGGCACCGAGCCCGAAGCCCAGCAGCACGTGAGTCGCGGCCTCGCGTGCCAGACTCGTGACGATTTCCCAGTCGCCGTCCGGCAGGCGGTCGAAAAGGCCCGCGGCGGGCCACGGCGCCGCCAGTGTCTCGGCCGCGAGGCGGCCGAGTCCCAGCACCGCGCCCGCCGGCCGACCATCCGCCGCCGGCCAGCTCGCCACGCGATGACTCTCGGCACGGAAGCCCATCGAGCGCAGCCACTGCGCTTCCGACGGGAGCAGGGTTGCCAGCCACGCGTCGAGTTCGCTCTCACCGACGAGATGCAGTGGCCTCGATCCGGCAACAGGCAGGTCGCGCAGCGGGTCGTGCATCCTGAGTTCCCTCGAAAGCAGCTTCGAAATGCTAGTGCCGTCCCCGTCGGATATCCATGCATCCGCGCACCCGGCGAGGCGAATTCCTCTTCTGCGGCGCGGCCTTGACGTTGACGCAATACACCGGTTTATGGTGTCATTCCAGTGTCAATCGATCTTCCGGCAACCATGGCTCGATCGCCTTCAACACGCGTCGATTCGGCAGCGGGCGGCTTCTCCGCCGGGATCCCGCGCCAGCTCGCGGAGCCCGTACTCGCGCTGTCAGCCTGGAAGTGCGGGAACCCGGCCTGATATCCAGCCGGAACTGAATCCAAGGAACCCCGCACCGGAGCCAAGCCGAGGCGGGGTTTCTTTTTGAGCGCGCGACCCGGTGCCGGGTCGCTTGGACAACATTGACTGGAGCACTCGAGAATGCGGATCTACTCGCGTAAGGATGTCGACAAGAAGGCGCTGAAGGGCGCGCGCATCGCCATCCTCGGCTACGGCAGCCAGGGTCGTGCACATGCGCTGAACCTGAAGGACAGCGGCTACGACGTGGTCGTGGGCGTCCGCAGGAACGGCGACAGCTGGAAGGCGGCGCGCAAGGACGGCCTGAAGGTCGCCGAGCCCGCGGCCGCGGTCGAGGGCGCGTCGCTGGTCGCGATGCTGACGCCGGACATGTCCCAGGCGCAGCTGTACAAGGATGTCGTCGCGGGCATCCCGAAGGGCGCCGCATTGCTGTTCGCACACGGCTTCAACATCCACTTCAAGCAGATCAAGCCCCGCAAGGACCTCGACGTCGTGCTGATCGCGCCGAAGGGCCCGGGCGGGCTGGTGCGCCGGCAGTACCAGGAAGGCCGCGGCGTGCCCTGTCTGATCGCGGTGGCGCAGGACGCGACCAAGCGCGCGCATGCCAAGGCGCTGGCCTATGCCGACGGCATCGGCGGCACCCGCGGCGGCGTACTCGAGACGACCTTCGCCGAGGAGACCGAGACGGATCTGTTCGGCGAGCAGGCCGTGCTCTGCGGCGGCACGCCCGAGCTGGTGGTCAAGGGCTTCGAGACGCTGGTCGAGGCCGGCTACCAGCCCGAGGTCGCCTACTACGAGTGCCTGCACGAGCTGAAACTGATCGTCGACCTGCTGCACGAGCGCGGGCTCGCCGGCATGTACAAGTTCATCTCCGAGACCGCCAAGTGGGGCGCGGTCACGCGCGGCCCGCGAATCGCCGACCGCGGCACGAAGAAGGAGATGAAGAAGATCCTCGGCGAGATCCAGACCGGCAAGTTCGCGCGGCAGTGGATCCGCGAGAACAGGACCGGCAAGAAGAAGTACGAGAAGCTGCTGAAGAAGTACGGCAACCACCGCATCGAGAAGGTGGGCCTGAAGCTGCGCGAGCGCATGCCCTGGCTGGGCCCGCAGCGCTGAGGCACAGCCGGATCGGCGGGCGTGGACACCGGCCACGCCCGCCGCTGGCGACCTGATCGGGGACCGGGGAACAGGAGCGCGGCCGGCACGGGGAAAACGGCGGGCCGCCGGATCGTGGAGCAGCACATGGCCATCAACGCGTCGAAGTACATCTGGTTCAACGGCCGGTTCGTTCCGTGGGAGAAAGCCACGATCCACGTGATGACGCACGCGCTGCACTACGGCTCGTCCGTGTTCGAGGGCGTGCGCGCCTACACGACGCCGAAGGGCGTCGCGATCTTCCGCCTGAAGGAGCACACGCAGCGCCTGTTCGACTCCGCGAAGGTCTACCGCATCCGCATCCCCTACTCGGCCGATGACATCAATGCCGCATGCCGCGATGTCGTCGCGGTCAACGACCTCTCACGCGGCGCCTACCTGCGGCCCATCGCGTTCCGGGGCTACGGCGAGATCGGCGTCGCACCGAAGAACGAACCGCCGATCGACGTGGCCGTCGCTGCGATCGAATGGGGTGCCTACCTCGGCGCCGATGGACTGGAGAACGGCGTGGATGTCTGCATCTCGTCCTGGCAGCGCGTCGCGCCGAACACGCTGCCCGCCATGGCCAAGGCCGGCGGCAATTACCTGTCGAGTCAGCTCATCAGTCTCGAGGCCAAGAGACTGGGTTTCGCCGAGGGCATCGGCCTCTCTCCGGACGGACTGGTCAGCGAGGGCGCCGGCGAGAACATCTTCGTGATCAGGAACGGCGTCATCCACACGCCGTCGTTCGCGAGCTCGGTCCTCGGCGGCATCACGCGCGATACCGCGATCCGCCTCGCGCGGGACCTGGGCTACGAGGTCCGGGAGACCTCGATCCCGCGCGAGATGCTCTATCTCGCCGACGAGATCTTCTTCACCGGCACGGCCGCGGAAGTCACGCCGATCCGCTCGGTCGATCGCATCGAAATCGGCACCGGCAGGCGCGGCCCCGTGACCCGGGCCGTCCAGGAACGCTTCTTCGGCCTGTTCAACGGCACGACCCCGGACCAGTACGACTGGCTCGATTACGTCGACATGTCCGTGCGGCCGGATGCCGCCGCGAACGCCTGAGCGTATCGAGCCCCCGTGGCGCCCTCATCGGGTGCCACGCCGCAGAAAGACCGGAAACCCGACGATGACAGCGAGAACCCTGTTCGAAAAGCTCTGGAACGCACACGAGGTCGTGCCCGAGACGGCCGACACCCCGGCCGTGATCTACATCGACCTGCACCTCGTGCACGAAGTCACGTCGCCGCAGGCGTTCGCGGAGCTGCGCGCCCGCGGCCTGCCGGTGCGCCGCCGGGACCGCACGCTGGTCACCATGGACCACTCGACGCCGACCGACACCGCACAGATCTTCGGCGGCCTGCCGATCAGGCTCGAGGCGGCCGCGAAGCAGGTCGCCCAGCTCGAGACGAACGCCCGCGAGTTCGACCTCGACCTCATCGGACTCAGGCACCCGCAGCGCGGCATCGTGCACGTGATCGGACCCGAACTCGGCGCCACGCAGCCCGGCAAGACCATCGTCTGCGGCGACAGCCACACCAGCACGCACGGCGCCTTCGGCGCGCTGGCGTTCGGGATCGGCACGACCGAGGTCGGCCACGTCATGGCGACGCAGTGCCTGTTGCAGCGCAAGCCGAAGACACTCGCGATCAACGTCGAGGGCCGGCTCTCCACCGGCGTCACGGCGAAGGACCTGGTGCTCGCGATCATCGGCCGTATCGGCGTATCCGGTGGCACCGGCCATGCGCTGGAGTATCGCGGCTCGACCGTGCGCGGGCTGTCCATGGACGAGCGCATGACGATCTGCAACATGTCCATCGAAGCCGGTGCCCGCGCCGGCATGGTTGCGCCCGATGACACCACCTTCGACTACCTGCGCGGCCGCCCGCTCGCGCCCCGGGACGAGGCCTTCGAACGCGCCGTCGCCGGTTGGCGAGACCTGCACAGCGATGCAGGCGCGCGCTTCGACAGGGAAGTCGACATCGACGCCACGACCCTGGGCCCGATGATCACCTATGGCACCAACCCGGGGATGGTGATGCCCATCGACGGCATCATCCCGTCGAGCGACCGGCCCGCAGACGTCAAGGCACTCGCCTACATGGGCCTCGAGGCAGGCAGCAGGCTGCTCGGCCGCGAGGTGCAGGTGGTGTTCGTCGGCAGCTGCACGAACTCGCGGCTGTCCGACCTGCGCGCGGCGGCTGCCGTGCTGAAGGGCCACAGGATCGCGCGCGGCGTGCGCATGCTGGTCGTGCCGGGCTCGCAGCAGATCAAGCGCGAGGCCGAAGCCGAGGGCCTCCACAAGGTGTTCGAGGACGCGGGCGCCGAATGGCGCGAGTCGGGCTGCTCGATGTGCCTCGGCATGAACGGCGATCTCGTCGACAAGGGTCAGTACTGCGTCAGCACCAGCAACCGCAATTTCGAGGGCCGCCAGGGCATCGGTGCACGCACGCTGCTCGCGAGCCCCGCGACGGCCGCCGCCAGCGCCATCGAGGGGCGGGTCGCCGACGCGCGCACCCACGCCTGACCGCCAGGACCCCCGCCATGGAACCCATCACCACGCTCCGCTCCCGCACGGTCGTCATGCCGGCGACCAACATCGACACGGACCAGATCATCCCGGCGCGATTCCTGACGACGACCGTCAAGGAAGGCCTCGGCAAGGCGCTGTTCTCCGAGTGGCGCTACGACGCAGGAGGCGCGCCGCGCGCCGACTTCGTCCTGAACCAGCCCGAAGCGCAGGGCTGCCGCATCCTGGTGGCCGGCGCCAACATCGGCTGCGGCTCGTCGCGGGAGCACGCGCCGTGGGCACTGCTGGACTACGGCTTCCAGGCCGTCGTGAGCACCGAAATCGCCGATATCTTCCGCAACAATTCCCTCAAGAACGGCCTGCTGCCGGTCGTGGTCGATGCCGACACCCATGGCTGGCTGCTCGCGAACCCCGGCGTCGAGATCGAGATCGACCTCTCGACCCGGACGCTGACACTGCCCGATGGCCGGCAGGTCGCGTTCCCCATCGAGTCCTTCGCCCGCTATTGCCTCATGAACGGCATCGACGAAATGGGATACCTGCTCAATCAGCTGCCCGCGATCAACGCATTCGAACAGAGGACCTCGCGATGAAGGCACGTATCGCCGTCCTGGCCGGTGACGGCATCGGCCCGGAAGTCACGGCCGAGGCCGTGCGCTGCCTGGAGGTCGTGGCCACCCGCTACGGACACCAGTTCGAGCTGCCCACGGCACTCGTCGGTGCGGCCGCCATCGACGCCACGGGTGAGGCGCTGCCCGCCGCGACGATCGAACTCGCCCGCGGCTGTGACGCGGTCCTCTTCGGGGCGATCGGGGACCCGCGCTTCAACGACCCTTCGCTCAAGGTGCGTCCGGAACAGGCGATCCTCGGACTGCGCAAGGCGCTCGAGCTCTATGCCAACCTGCGACCCGTCATCACCGACCGCGCGCTCTACGACGCCTCGCCGCTCAAGAACGACCGGCTCGAGGGTGTCGACATCATGGTGGTGCGCGAACTCACGGGCGGCATCTATTTCGGCCGCAAGACGCGCAGTGCGGAGGACGCGACAGACGAGTGTCGTTACTCGGTCGCGGAGATCGAGCGCATCGCGCGCGTCGCGGGACGGCTCGCCCGGCAGCGCCAGCGTCGCATCACGTCCGTGGACAAGGCCAACGTCCTCGAGACCTCGCGCCTCTGGCGCTCGGTCGTGGAGCGGGTGATCCGCTCGGAGTTCCCGGACTGCACGCTCGAGCACATGCTGGTCGATTCGGCGGCGATGCACCTCATCCGCCGCCCGCGTGACTTCGACGTGCTGTTCACCGAGAACATGTTCGGCGACATCCTGACCGACGAGGCCTCCATGCTCGCCGGATCGCTGGGCCTGCTGCCGTCCGCCTCCTTCGGGGCAGGCCGTCTGGGACTCTATGAGCCGATCCATGGTTCTGCGCCGGACATCGCAGGGCGCGGGATCGCCAATCCCTACGGGACCATCCGCAGCGCCGCGCTGCTGCTGCGACATTCCCTCGACCTCCACGAAGAAGCCCGCGCCATCGAGGCCGCTGTCGCGGATGCCATCGACGAAGGCATCCACACGGCGGACATCGCCGTGTCGTCGTCGAAGGCCGTGACGACCCGGCAGGCCGGCGACGCCGTGGTGGCGCGACTGCGCTGATTCCGTCCCCGGGAGCCCCCAGATGACGAACCCGACGGCATCCACGCTCCACGCACAGACCGTGACACCGGTTCCGGCCGCCAGGTGGCGGGCCGGCGCGCGCGCAGACGTGGTCGATCAGGTCACGGAGCACGTCGTCGAGGAAGTCCCGATCGCGCTGATCTACAACGGCATCCGCCACGTCGTGATGCTGATGACGCCGTGCGACCTCGAGGACTTCGCCGTCGGTTTCAGCATCACCGAGGGCATCGTCGCCGGCATCGGCGAGATCCACTCCATCGACATCTCGCCGGCGACCCAGGGATTCGAACTGCGCATCGCGATCAACGCCGAGCGCATGCCCGCGCTGCTCCAGCGGCGGCGCAACATGGAATCGCGCTCCGGCTGCGGACTCTGCGGCCTCGAGTCACTCGACCAGGCCCTGCAGGCGCTCAGACCCGTCACGTCGCAGCTCGTCACCACCGCCTTCGCCGTGCACCGCGCGCTGGATGCGCTGCCGCTGCAGCAGCCCATGAACGCCGCCACGGGTGCCGTGCACGCCGCCGCCTGGATCCTGCCCGGCGGCCGCATCGAACTCGTGCGCGAGGACGTCGGGCGCCACAACGCCCTCGACAAGCTCATCGGGGCCGTCGCACGCCGCCACTGGGCCTTTGCCGAGGGATTCCTGGTCGTCACGAGCCGTGCCAGCGCCGAGATGGCGCAGAAGACCGCCGTCGCCGGCATCCCCATGCTCGTGGCGATCTCCGCGCCGACCGCGCTCGCGATCCGCATCGCGAGCGAGGCACGCCTCACGCTCGTGGGCTTCGCGCGACCGCAGCAGCACGTCATCTACACGCATCCGGAACGCCTGCAGGGCGTCGTCGATCCGTGAGCGTCGAGCGACTCGTCACCATGGCCAACGACATCGCCGCCTTCTTCGCCGCGGCAGAAGACGAAGCGGAGGCGCCGCGCGCGGTTGTCGCTCACCTGCAGCGGTTCTGGCCCGCGGCGATGCGCCGCGAACTCGCCGATTACCAGCGGAGGGACGGCTCGGGTCTCACACCGCTCGCAGCACAGGCCGCCGCGCTGCTCGCCGCCGGGTCCGCCGCGCGCTGAGGGCTATCGCGCCTGCGCCGGATCCTGCGCGGCGCGTATCTCGTCGATTGTCTCGATGACCGTGCGCTCCCACGCGGTACCCTTCGCCGCGGCGAGCGCCGCGGTCGCCTCCCGCAGGGCCTCGGCGAAACGCCCCATGCGCATCAGCACCACGGCGAGGTTGTTGCGGGCCGGCACGTGCCCGGGCTCCGCGAGCAGGAGGCCGCGCAGCAGAGCCTCCGCACCGGGCGCGTCGGCGAGCGCCGCCTTCTGATTCGCAACGCCGAGCGTGAGCAGCGCATCGTCCGGCCAGCGCGCATGTCCGGCCGAATACGCGGCCAGCAGCGACGCGGATCCGCCACCGGCGCTCTCGAGGTCCGCGACCGCTGCAGCATAGTCGCCCGCCTCCGCGCTCGCGGGGATATCGCCGGGCTGCACGACGACCATCGCCCAGCGCTCCGCCCTCTGCCAGGTACCCTCGAAGCGCGCGCGCGGCAGCGAGACGCGCTCGCGCTCACCGGAGCGCAGCAGAAGGCGGTCCTTCTCGACGTCGTAGCCCACGACGACGGCGTAGTGCCAGCGCGGCCACAGCCGCACGCCAAGGTTCTGCAGGACCAGCACGGGTCTCCCGGACGCGACTTCCCCGAGCAGTGAGCGGCTGTCCGGTCGTAGTACATACGGCAGGAACCCGCGCCGTCGCGCACTCGCCGCCAGCTCGGTCTGCAGTGATCCGCGCCGCCCGGGGATGAACACCTCGTGCGCGAGCTCGTCGGGTTCGACGTCCGCCCCACCGGCGCCCAGCACCGTCGCCAGGGCCGCCGGCCCGCACTGGTAGTCACGCTGTGGATGGAACGGAACCGCGGTGAGTTCGACCCTGGCCGGCTCGCGCCCGTTCCAGAATGCCCGCGCGTGCTGCGCGGGCGTGGCGCAGCCCGCCAGCAGCAGCAGCAATCCTGCCGCCGCCGGCAGGCGGATGGGCATCAGGGGACTTTCTTGAAGATGTCGATCACGCCCGTGTACTCGAGCACGATCAGCACGACGAACACGAGCCCGATGACGGCGAGCGCACCGCCACCGCCAGCCGGCGCCTGCTCGAGCTGCCGCGCGAAATCGCGCAGCTCTCCGGGCGTCAGTGCCGCGGCACGCGCGGCCGCGTCGTTCGGGCTCACCCCGAGCGCAGCCAGCCGCTGCTGCACGTCGGCGCGCGCCAGTACGGCATTCACGCGCGCAAGATCCTGAGCCTGCGCAGCAGCATCCGCCACTGCCGGAGTTCCGATCATGCCGGCCACGGCGGGCAGAGGCGTGGTCGCGAGGAGGAAAGAGGCCATCGTGACGTTGACGAGCGTATTGCGAACCAGCTGACGCATGAAATCATTCTCCAGTCATTGAGCACGGAATCCGCGAGCGGACTCTAAGGTCGCGATTCTACTGCAGGTGGCTCGGGGCGTCGCTCGCTGGCGACGCCGCCGTTCCCGCTCCGGCTGCACGCCGGAGCAGCACCTTCCCGCGCTGCTGCCTCAGCCGGTACGCCCTGCCCCGGCAACCTCCGCGCGGCCCAACGCTTCGCGCAGATCGTCGATGAGGTCGCCGGTGTCCTCGATACCCACCGACAGCCGCAGCAGACCGTCCACGAGTCCCGCGGTGGCACGCGCCTCGGGTGCCATGCCTGCATGAGTCATCGTCGCCGGATGCGCAACGAGGCTCTCGATGCCACCAAGGCTCTCCGCGAGCGAAAAGCAGCGCATTCCTTCGACCATCGCGCGGACGGCGTCGAGCCCGCCCCGCACCTCGAAACTCACGATCGAGCCGAAGCCGGACTGCTGGCGTGCAGCAAGCGCATGTCCCGCGTGGCCCGGCAGACCCGGATAGTAGACCGCCGCGACGGCCACGTGGCGAGCCAGCTCCTCGGCAACCGCCTGGGCGTTGCTGGCGTGCTGGGCCAGGCGCACGCTCAGCGTGCGCAGCCCGCGCAGCGCCAGATAGCTGTCGAAGGCGCCCGCCGTCACGCCGATGCAGTTGGCCCACCACGCGAGTTCCTCGTGCAGTGCCCCGTCCCGCGCGATGACCGCGCCACCGATCATGTCGCTGTGGCCGTTGATGTACTTGGTGGTCGAGTGCACGACGACGTCGGCGCCGAGCGCGAGCGGCCGCTGCCACAGCGGCGACATGAAGGTGTTGTCGACCACCGACAGCGTGCCGCGCGCCCGCGCCGCGGCCGTGGCCGCGGCGATGTCGGTGATGCGGAGCAGCGGATTCGACGGCGTCTCGATCAACAGCATGCGAGCCGGGCGCGCGAGCGCCGCCTCGACGTTGCCGGGGACGCTCATGTCGACGAAATCGACCTCCAGACGGCCGGTCCGCGCGAGTGCGGCGAGCAGGCGGTGCGTACCTCCATAGCAGTCGTGGGGCGCGATCACCCGCTCGCCCGGACGCACCAGCAGCAGCACCAGGGTCAGCGCACCCATGCCCGTACCGGTGACGACGCACCCGGCACCGCCCTCGAGCTCGGCGAGCGCCGCTCCGAACAGGTCACGCGTGGGATTGCCCGAACGGGAATAGTCGTAGCCGCGCTTCTCACCGAAGCGGGCGAAGGCGTAGGTGGAGCTCAGATACACGGGCGGAACGACCGCGCCGTACTGGGAGTCGCTCTCCACACCGGCGCGGACCAGGCAGGTCTGCGGCTTGCGCGGCCGGCTCATGGTGCATCCACCCTCTGGGCATCGGCCAGCAGCGGTCTCAGCATGTCGTTCTCCTTGAGAAAAGCATCGTGGCCGTAGACCGAAGAGATCTCGTGAAGGCTGCAGGGCCCGGCGAGTGCACCCGCGAGTGCGCGCACGTCGTCGATCGGCACGAGCTGGTCATCGACGACGCCGATCAGCGTCGTCGGCGTCGTGATCCTGCCCGGATCCACCACGTGCAGGTCGATCGACTCGGAGAGACAGAGATAGGATTCGGCCACGCGCCCCCTGTATTTCCCGCCCTGACGGAGCAGATACGACTCGACGGGGAACTCGAAGCGTCCGACCTCGTTGCGCTCGGGCGGCCCCGAGAACCGCTGCGCGAACTCCGCCGGCGTGCGGTAGGTCACCATCGCGAGGGCACGCGCCAGCACCATGGCATCCGGACCGTCGCCCCTGTCCAGGCCGAAGCGCACGATGTGACGCTGCAGGCTGCGCCAGGCCGTCGCGAGCGGATGAGATCGGTGCGCGGCCCCGATCACCGCGATGTGCCGTACGGCGGCCGGGAAGCGCTGCGCGAAGGCGAGCGCCACCATGCCGCCATAGGATGCGCCGATGATGGCCGCGAAGCGGTCGATGCCGAGGTGCCAGCGCAGCGCTTCGAGCAGTTGCGCCTGGTCGAAGGACGAGATCGAGGGAAAGTCGCGCTGCCCCGGCTGCGGACCCGTACTGCGCCCGCTGCCGCCGAGCCAGTCGATGCCGAGCACACGCACCCGGTTCGTGTCGATCGCGAGACCGGGACCGACGACCTCGTGCCACCAGCCTGCCCCGCCGTCCGGGTCCCTGTAGACATCCCGGCCGGCCGAGATCCCGCCCAGCGCGACGACGACGGGCAGGTGCTCGTGCCCGTGCAGGCGCCAGGCCACGGCCACCTCGACGATTTCGCCACCGTGATGCAGACGCAGCGGCGTACCCGGCACCAGAAGACCATCCGCCGCGGGCACGCTGCCCCCAGGCGGCGCCTCGCTGCCGGCGATGGGATCGGGGTCTCGTGCGGACTCGGGCATCGGGCTCTCCGTCAGTGCCGGTTCAGGATCCGGCGATTTCCTGCGGAGCACCCTCGTAGGGGCGGGTCCGGCGCGTCCTCTCCCGCCAGGAATGCGGCGGGTCACGCTGCCACTCATCTGTCGCCCACGGCAAGAAACGCCGCGTTCGCAGGACTTGGCACCTTTACGGACTGGTTGGGCCCGGCGGTTGCCCCGGCGTCGTGGGGCCTAATCCCTCGGCCGGTCAGGATGAGCGAGTGGATTTTATCGGCACACCCCGCGCAGGGTCAAGGCGACCCTTGCGCCCGGCGGGGCCCTGTATTAGTGTATTAACGTATTAATACACAGGAACGCGCATGAAGCTGCATCGTCCTCTGAGCCGGCGTCAGGAGGCCCAGCACGAACGGTCGCTGTACCAGGCGATCCTCGCGCTGCAGGCACCCGACGAATGCCGCGCGTTCTTCCGCGACCTGTGCACGCCCGCGGAACTGCAGGCGCTGTCCGACCGCTGGGCGGTCGTCGAACTGCTGCGCCGCGGACTGCCCTACCGGGAGATCCACCGGCTCACCGGCGTCAGTCTCACGACCATCAGCCGCGTGGCGAGATTCGTCGTCGCCGGCAACGGCGGCTACGCGCTGGCCGCAGAACGCCTTCACGACACCCGGCACGGCTGAGGATGCCCGACATCATGGACAAACACGAACGCCTCAAGGTCGCGGTGCAGAAGTCCGGCCGCCTGACCGACAACTCCCTCGACCTGCTGGTGCGCTGCGGCCTCAAGTACAGCCGTGGCAAGGACCAGTTGCTGTGCTACGGCGAGAACATGCCTCTCGACGTGCTCCTGGTGCGGGACGACGACATCCCGGATCTCGTCCAGGAGGACGTCTGCGACGTCGGCATCGTGGGTCTCAACGTGGTCGAGGAGAAGCGCATCGGCTTCGAGGCACGCGGCGTCCGTCCGCTCTTCGATCAGGTCATGACCCTGGACTACGGGCGCTGCCGGCTGTCGCTGGCGGTGCCCGAGGGCCGCGGCTACACGGGTCCGTCCTCGCTCGACGGCACCCGCATCGCGACGACGTATCCGAACATCCTCGGACGCTGGCTCGCCACACGCGGCATCCGCGCGGAGGTCGTCACTCTCTCGGGTGCCGTCGAGATCGCGCCGCGGCTCGGGCGCGCGGACCTCATCTGTGACCTCGTGTCCACCGGCAACACGCTCGTCGCGAATCACCTCCGCGAGGTCGAGACCGTGCTGGAGAGCCAGGCCGTGCTGATCCGCACGCCCGTTCCACTCCCGGCCGACAAGGACGCCTGGCTCGGGCGTCTGCTCAAGCGCATCGATGGAGTGCAGCAGGTCAAGGAGAGCAAGTACATCATGCTGCACGCACCGCGTTCCGCGCTGCCGGCGATCAAGAGACTCCTTCCGGGCAGCGAGTCCCCCACCGTGATCCCCCTCGAAGGCTCGCCCGACAGGATCGCGATCCATGCCGTGTGCCGCGAGAACGTGTTCTGGGAGACGCTCGAGGGACTCAAGGCGGCCGGCGCGAGTGCCGTGCTGGTGCTGCCCGTGGAGAAGATGCTCGCATGACCGCCGCACCGCGCATCGTCGAATGGGCCAGGCTGTCGTCCGCGGAGCGGCGCGACCTGCTCGCGCGTCCCGCGCAGCGGGACAGTGCGGAGATCCAGGCCTCCGTCGCCGGGATCATCGAGCGCGTACGCGGCGGCGGCGACGAGGCACTGTTCGCGCTGACCGAGCAGTTCGACCACGTACGCCTGGAATCGCTGCGCGTGGGGGATGACGAGTTCGCAGCTGCACAGACCGCGCTGACCCCGACCGAGAAGGATGCGATCGCCCGGGCGATCGGCACGGTCCGCAGCTTCCACGAGGCACAGCGCAGTTCACCGCTGCGCATCGAGACCGCACCCGGGGTCGTCTGCGAGCGCTTCGAGGTGCCGATCGGCGCGGTCGGCATGTACGTGCCCGCCGGCACCGCCCCCCTGCCCTCCACCGCCATCATGATCGGCGTGCCCGCGGCGATCGCCGGCTGCGAGGTACGCGTGCTGTGCACGCCGCCCCGGCGCGATGGACGCGCCGACCCGGCGGTCGTGTACGCCGCGCAGGCCTGTGGCGTGACCCACGTCTTCAAGGTCGGCGGCGCACAGGCGGTCGCGGCGATGGCATTCGGCACGGCGAGCGTGCCGAAGGTCGACAAGATCTTCGGCCCCGGCAACGCCTGGGTCACGGCGGCGAAGCAACGGGTCGCCGCCGACGCGGATGGCGCGGCCTACGACATGCCGGCGGGACCGTCCGAGGTCATGGTCGTCGCCGACGAGCGCGCGAACCCGGAATTCGTCGCCGCCGACCTCCTCGCGCAGGCGGAACACAGCCGGGATGCCCAGGCGCTGCTGGTCACGACATCGCGCGCGCTCGCCGTCGCGGTCCATGCCGCCGTGGAACGGCAGCACGCGCGGCTGATTCGCGGCGACATCGTTCGCAGCGCCCTGCAGAGCTGCCGGCTGATCGTGGTCGACCGGCTCGACACCGCGATCGACGTCGCGAACATCTATGCGCCCGAGCACCTCATCATCGAGACGGAGGCCCCGCGGCAATGGCTCGGCCGGGTGCGCAATGCCGGTTCCGTGTTCCTCGGGAGCTGGACGCCCGAGTCGATGGGGGACTACTGCAGCGGTACGAACCACGTTCTGCCGACCTACGGCCATGCGCGCGCGTTCAGCGGGCTGTCCCTGTCCGACTTCATGCGCCGCATGACCGTGCAGGAGATCACACCCGAGGGCCTCGCGGGCCTCGGCCCTGTGGCGCAGACACTGGCCCTGCTGGAAGGACTCGACGCCCACGCGAACGCCGTGACGGTGCGGCTCGCCGCCATCGAGCGCCCGCGGTCATGACCGGCGTGCTGTCCCTCGCCCGGCCCGATCTCCTGGAGCTGGAGCCCTACAGCCACGCCCACTGGGATCCGCGTCTCGAGCGCCTGCACGCGAACGAGAACCCGTGGCGGCCCGCCGGCGACGTGACCGATCTCGGACTGAACCGATATCCGGAGCCTTATCCGCAGGCTCTCGCCGACCGCATGGCGGCGATCTACGGCGTCACACCCGACCGGCTCGTCCTCGGCCGCGGCAGCGACGAGGTCATCGACCTGCTGGTGCGCGCGTTCTGCCGCGCGGGCCGGGATGCCGTGCTGACCTGTCCGCCCACCTTCGGCATGTACAAGGTGGCCGCGCAGATCCAGGGCGCACCCGTCGTGGAAGTGCCGCTGCTGGCGGACCGCGGTTTCGCGCTCGATGCCGCACGCGTCGTCGAGACGGCCCGCGACGGCGTGAAGATCGTGTTCCTGTGCTCGCCGAACAATCCGACGGGCAATCTGCTGGACCCGGCCGCCGTGGAACACGTCGTCGCGATGCTGGCAGGCCGGGCGCTCGTGGTGGTCGACGAGGCCTACATCGAGTTCGCCGACCGCGGCAGTCTCGCGGCCGGCCTCGACAGTCATCCACACCTCGTCGTGCTGCGCACGCTGTCGAAGGCCCATGCGCTCGCCGGTGCGCGCTGCGGTGCGGCTCTCGCCGATCCGGGTGTCATCGGCCTGCTCAAGCGTCTGCTGCCGCCCTACGCGATCGCGGAGAGCAGCATCGAAGCCGTCCAGCGAGCTCTCGTCGACGAGTCGCTCGCGGCGACGCGGACGCGGATTGCCGCGCTCGTCGCCGAACGTGAGCGCATGCGGACGCTGCTGCCCCGGTCCCGTCTCGTACGCATTGTCTGGCCCAGTGACGCGAATTTCCTGCTGGTCGCCTGCCACGACCCGCAGGATTTCCTCGATCGCGGCATCCGCGCCGGCCTGCTGGTCCGGGATGTACGCCGGCAGAGGGGGCTCGGCGACTGCATGCGTGTGACCATCGGCAGCCGCGAACAGAACGACCGCCTGCTCGCGGCGGTGGAGGCGACATGACCGCGCGCGGGAAGATCCTGTTCATCGACCGGGACGGCACGCTGATCGAGGAGCCACCCGACGAGCAGATCGACAGCTACGAAAAACTGCGTCTGCTGCCCGGCGTGATCCCTGCACTCCTGCGGCTCTGCGATGCGGGCTTCCGGCTCGTCATGGTGACGAACCAGGACGGCCTCGGCACCGACTCCTTCCCCGAGGAGAGTTTCCGCGGGCCGCAGGATCTGCTGCTGCACGTCCTCGAATCGCAGGGCATCCACTTCGATGCGGTGCTGGTCTGCCCGCACCGGCCGGCGGATGGCTGCGACTGCCGCAAGCCGAAGCCGACGATGGTCGAGCGGTACCTCACCGGGCGCAGCGTCGACCTCGCGGCGTGCGTGGTCATCGGCGACCGCGACACCGACGTGCAGCTCGCGGAGAACCTCGGCTGCCGCGCGCTGCGCATCCGCACCGGAGATCCATCGGAAGCCTGGTCGTCGATCGCCGACGAACTCACGGCCCTGCGCCGCGAGGCACGGGTGGAGCGCCGCACCAAGGAAACGGACATTGCCGTCACCGTGAACCTCGATCGGGAATCCCCGATCCAGGTCGACACGGGCATCGGCTTCTTCGATCACATGCTCGAGCAGATCGCCCGTCACGGCGGCTTTTCGCTGTCGCTCTCCTGCCGCGGCGACCTGCACGTCGACGAACACCACACCGTCGAGGACTGTGCCCTCGCGCTGGGGCAGGCACTGCGACAGGCACTCGGCGGCAAGATCGGCATCGCGCGCTACGGCTTCCTGCTGCCGATGGACGAGGCCGAGGCGAAGGTCGCACTCGACCTCTCCGGCCGGGCACTGTTCCGCTTCGAGGGGCGCTTCGGCCGCGATCACGTCGGCGGGCTACCCACCGAACTCGTGCCGCATTTCTTCCACTCGCTGGCGGACGCGCTCGGCGCCGCCCTGCACATCGCGGTGACCGGCGACAACACGCACCACATGATCGAGGCCTGCTTCAAGGGAGTCGGGCGCGCACTGCGCCAGGCGTTCCGCGTCGAGGGCCGCGAGCTGCCGAGCAGCAAGGGAGTGCTGTGAGCGACGTCGTGATCATCGCGAGCGGCGGCGCGAACATCGCATCACTCGAGTTCGCGCTCGAGCGGCTCGGTTGCCGGCCACGGCTCTCGGCCGATGCCGGGAGCATCTCCCGGGCCACGCACGTCATCCTCCCCGGTGTCGGTGCCGCGGTGGACGCCATGGCGCGGCTGGAGTCGCAGGGACTCGCGCAGCTGATTCCCGAACTGCGTCAGCCGCTGCTCGGCATCTGCCTCGGCATGCAGCTGCTCTACGAGCGCAGCGAAGAGGGTGATGCGCGCTGCCTCGGCATCCTGCCGGGTACCGCCCGCCGCTTCGCCGACCATCCCGATCGCCCGGTCCCCCACATGGGATGGAACCAGCTGCGCGCCCGCCGCGGCTCGCCGCTGCTCGCGGGCATCGACGACGGGGAGCACGCCTATTTCGTCCACAGCTACGCCCTGCCGGCGGGACCCGAGACCGTGGCGACCGCGGACTATGGTGGCGAGTTCTCCGCCGTCGTCAGCCACCGCAACTTCCACGGTGCCCAGTTCCACCCCGAACGCTCCGCGCGGACCGGAGCGAGGCTCCTTGCCAATTTCCTGGACATGACCTGATGGAACTGATTCCTGCGATCGATCTCAAGGAAGGTCGCGTCGTGCGCCTGCTGCACGGCGACTTCGACGCCGAGACACGCTACGAGGTCACACCCGTCGATCTCTACATACGCTATCTGAAGTGCGGAGCCCGGCGCCTGCACGTCGTCGACCTCGACGGCGCACGCGACGGCACGCAGCCCAACCTCGACATCATCTGGCAGCTCGCGGCCGGGAGCATGGCGGTGCAGTCCGGCGGCGGTCTGCGCAGCGAAGAGGCGCTCCGCAACCTGTTCGATGCGGGCGTGGAGCGCGCCGTGGTCGGCAGCATCGCGGTGACCGACCCCGCGCGGGTCATCGACTGGCTCGGCCGCTTCGGCGCCGAGCGCATCGTGCTGGCACTGGACGTGCGCCTCGATGCCGAGGGTGTGCCGCATCTCGCGACCCACGGATGGAGGCAGCAGAGTTCGATCGACCTGTGGTCCGCCGTCGACCGCTACCTGCCCGCCGGACTGCGGCACGTTCTCTGCACCGACGTCGGCCGCGACGGCGCGCTCTCGGGACCCAACCTCGACCTGTACGCGGAGGCCGTGCGACGCTTTCCGTCCATCGCATGGCAGGCGTCCGGCGGCGTCCGGGACGCCGCCGACCTGCACGCGCTCGCCCGCATCGGCGTGGCCGCGACGGTGAGCGGCAAGGCACTGCTCGAGGGACGCATGACCGCGGAGGAATTGCAGCCATTCTTGCCCGCCGCATAATTCCCTGTCTCGACGTCCGCGATGGCCAGGTCGTCAAGGGCGTGCGCTTCCGCGACCACCGCGTGGTCGGCGACATCCTCGATCTCGCGGCGCGCTATCGCGACGAGGGCGCCGACGAACTCGTCTTCTACGACATCACCGCGAGCCCGCAGGGCCGGTCGGTCGACCGCAGCTGGGTCAGCCGTGTGGCGCGCGTCCTGGACATCCCGTTCTGCGTCGCCGGTGGCATCCGCAGCGTCGAGGAGGCCGAGGCCGTGCTCGCCGCGGGGGCCGAGAAGATCTCGGTCAATTCACCGGCGCTCGAGAATCCCGCGCTCATCGATGCCCTCGCGCGCCGCTTCGGCGCCCAGTGCGTCGTCGTCGGCGTCGACAGCCACGAGTCCGGCGGTGACTGGTGCGTCCACCAGTACACCGGCGATCCGGACCGCGCGAGGGACACCCGGCGCCGCACCCTCGCCTGGGTCGCCGAGGTGCAGGAGCGGGGCGCGGGCGAGATCGTGCTGAACTGCATGAACGTCGACGGTGTGCGGCAGGGCTACGATATCGCGCAGCTCAGGGCCGTCCGGCACGCCTGCCGCGTGCCGCTGATCGCGTCGGGCGGTGCCGGCACGCCGCAGCACTTCACGGACGTCTTTCGCGAGGCGCGCGTCGACGGCGCGCTCGCGGCCAGCGTCTTCCATTCGGGCGCCATCGCGATTCCGGACCTGAAGCGCGAACTGAGCAGCCACGGCATCGAGGTACGACCATGACTCCCGCGGACGTCGAGGAACTGGACTGGCAGAAATCCGGCGGCCTGCTGCCGGCCATCGCGCAGGACGTGCGCGACGGCCGCGTACTCATGGTCGGGTTCGTGAACCGCCAGGCACTGCTGGCGACGCTGCAGACCCGGCGCGCCACGTTCTGGAGCCGGACACGGCAGTGCCTCTGGACCAAGGGGGAGTCGTCGGGCAACTTCCTCGAGCTGCGGCACCTCGCGGTCGACTGCGACTCGGACACGTTGCTCATGCAGGTCGTTCCGTCGGGTCCCGTCTGTCATCTCGGGACACCGACCTGCTTCCCCGAGGCCCTCCCCAGCGAGAGCGAGGCCATCGCGTTCCTGGCCAGCCTCGAGGACATCATCGCCGAGCGCATGGCGACACGCCCGGAGGGCAGCTACACCGCGCG
Source organism: Steroidobacteraceae bacterium (assembly GCA_046352935.1). Lineage (GTDB taxonomy): Bacteria > Pseudomonadota > Gammaproteobacteria > Steroidobacterales > Steroidobacteraceae > CAYWMY01. The sequence continues at coordinate 48,656 of JAXMGR010000012.1, read as the reverse complement.
CCTGTTCGCACAGGGCACCACGCGCATCGCGCAGAAGGTCGGCGAGGAAGGACTGGAGGTCGCGCTCGCGGCGGCCACCGGCGATGCCCCGAAGGTCGTGTCCGAAGCCGCCGATCTCGTCTATCACCTGCTGCTGCTGCTCAGGAACCAGGATCTCCGCCTGTCAGACGTGGCACGCGAACTCGCCGCGCGCCACGCCGACCGCACGGCGCGATAGGGCCTGTTGCACGACGGGGACGCACCGCAACCGGGTGCAGGGTCCGGCGCGCCGCGACACCTCGGGTGATCGCGAGTGCGAGCGTGGACCGTGGCGATGTCTGCACGGCCCGCGCGCCGCACCGGTTCAGACGAACACTTCCCCGGCGGGCTCGCGCAGGTTGTAGTGCGAGCTCATGGCGCGTCCGTAGGCTCCCGCGTTCGCGATCAGCAGCACATCGCCTTCGGAGGTCTCCGGCAGCAGGCGATCGTGGCCGAGCACATCGGCGGATTCGCAGATCGGCCCGACGATGTTGAAGACCCGGTCCGCCGGCGCATCCAGGCGGCTCAGGTTCACGATCTCGTGGTACGCCCCGTACAGCGCCGGCCGGATCAGCGAGTTCATGCCGGTCGCGACACCGAGATACTGGACGTCGCCCTTGCCCTTGACCTGGGTGACCCGCGCGAGCAGCACGCCCGCCGACGCGACCACGTATCGGCCCGGCTCCATCCACAGATCGAAGCGGGCTTCGTCCCTCCGGAACTGATCCAGATTCCGGTTCAACGCCGCGAGGTCGACGGACGGCTGTGCCGCGCGCTCGGGCACGCCGATGCCGCCACCGATATCGAGGACGCGGACGTCCGGCAGGTCCTTGGCGACCTTCGCCAGCGCCCGGGCGGTATCGACCCAGGTGTCGACGTCGAACACACCGCTGCCCGCGTGCGCGTGGAGGCCCGTCACGATCGCCCCCGAGGCGCCTGCGGCGCGCGCGAGCTCTCCCATCTCGAAGAGCGGCACGCCGAACTTGGCGTGGATGCCCGCCGTGCGGACGTGCTGGTGATGTCCGTGCCCGCGACCCGTGTCGACGCGTACGAAGATCTCCCGGCCGTGGAACAGTTCAGGCCACTGCCGGAGCACGTAAAGGTTGTCCACCGTGACGCGTACGCCGCGCTCGAGCGCCCAGGCGTATTCGGACCGCGGCGCGAAATTCGGCGTGAACAGCAGATCCGACGGCGCCAGGCCCGGCACGCTGGCGAGCGCATGCTCGAGTTCGCCCCGCGATACGCACTCGATGCCGAGGCCGGCCCGCACCGCGTGGCGCAGCACCTCCGCATGCGGATTGGCCTTCATCGCATACAACACGCGCGACACGGACGACAATGCACGGAGGTCCGCGGCATGACGGTCGATCGTGGCAGCGTCGTAGACATAGGCCGAGTCACGGCCATGCATCAGTTCGAGCAGGTCGCCGCGGCGATCGTGCCACCACGCCACGCGGTCGCTGGCCGCGCGCTGGGGCGCGTACAGCTGCTCCCAGGTGGGGCCCATCACCGGGTCCACGGACGAGGCACGGATCAGCAGGTCGTGGAGCTGCGTCACGAGGCGGTCGCCCTGGTCCTCGTCGAGCACCAGCGTGAAGTTCAGGTCGTTCGCAGCCTGGCTCACGAGATAGATCTTCTGCTCCTCGAAGAGCTCGAAGGCCTCGCCGAGCTCGTGCAGGATCGCGCGGATGTTGCGTCCGACCAGTGACAGCGACGCACAGGGCCCGATGACCTCCACGCGGCACAGCTGCGAGAGTTCGGCGATGAGCGCGTCCACCGCGGCCGCGTCGAGCGTATTCGCGGCCGGGTCCAGGGACACCGTGACGTTGGTCTCGGACGTCGACACGAGGTCGACCGAGAGACCGTGGCTCTTGAACACCTGGAACGCGTCGGCCAGGAAGCCGACCTGGTGCCACATGCCGGGGCTCTCCATGGAGACCAGGGTGATGCCCTTCTTGAGCGCGACCGCCTTGACGCGTGCGCCGGAATCCGCGGGCTGGGCCGTGATGGTGGTGCCGGGGTAATCGGGTGTCTGCGTCGCGTAGACGTAGAGCGGGATGCCGTGCTGGCGCACCGGCAGTATGCAGCGCGGATGCAGCACCTTCGCACCGTTGCTCGCGATCTCCTGGGCCTCGTCGTAGTGGAGCGACTTGAGCAGCCGTGCCGTCGGCACATCGCGCGGGTTCGCCGAGAACATCCCGGGCACGTCGGTCCAGATCTCCAGGCGACGCGCGGCCAGCAGACCCGCGATGTAGGCGCCCGAGGTGTCCGATCCACCGCGGCCGAGCAGCACCGTGTGACCCTCGCCGTCACTCGCGATGAATCCCTGCGTCAGCACCACGGTGCCGAGATCGAGGAGGCGCTGCTGAATCGCCGGATCCGGATCGAAGCGGCAGGTGGCCGACAGCGTGCTCGCCTTCTCGGTCGCGCCCTTGCGCTCTTCCGCGCGCAGCAGGGTCCGCGCATCGACGAGCGTCGTGGCGACGCCTTCGGCGTTCAGGAACGCGGCGCCGAGCTCCGTGGCCATCAGTTCGCCGGTCGACATCACACGCGCGCGCACGCGATCGCTGATCTCGCCGACCAGCGCGAGCCCGGCCGCGATCTGCCGGACCTCCGAGAGGTGCTTCTCGACGCCGGCGGGCACGGGAATGCCCATCTCGCGCGCGAGGTCGCGGTGGCGCTTCTCGATCTCCGCCATCGCGGGCTCGTAGTCGCCGCGCAGGGCACCAGCGAGCAGCGCCTCGAGCCGGTCCGTGATCTTCGAGAGCGCGGAGTGCACGACCACGGGCCTGACGTCTTCGGCGAGGCGTCGCCGCAGAACGGCCGCTATGTTCTTCCAGTTCGCGACCGAGGACACGCTCGTGCCACCGAACTTGAGGACGACCCAGGGCGAAGATGCTGTGCTGTTCATGTGTGACAACCCGAATTCCCGAGTGCGGCACCGCTGCCCGTCAACGCCGTGCCACGGCATCGGCGGACACTGCGGTCCCCGAAAACGAAAACGCCGCGAGACCTGCCCGGAATCGCGGCGCGTCGGCGCGTGAGAGATGGACCGCCTCGTTCGCGGCAGCGCTGCGCAGGACGGTCACGCCTCGCGGACGCCGGCAGGCCCGGGCCCGCCTCAACCCTCGTCGCCGAACAGTTCCCTGAGCTCCCGCTCCAACCGACGCTCCGCCAGCAGGTCTTCGAGCCGGCTCCACGCCGCCTGACCCTTCTTGCTGGCACCCGGCTTGACCCTCTTGTCCAGGAAACGATCCGCCGCCTGCGCGTCCTCGTCACCGCTGAGAAAGTCCTCGTCGAGATCGAAGTGGTCTTCGTCGCGTTCCATCATCCCACCGAAAATCTTTCTAAATCAGCAACATCCGTTGGATTTCGAGATCCCGCGGGCCCCGAACTATATACGAACAGCGCGCTAATTCAACCGCGGGAAGACGATGGCGCGGGACGGGCCGACCGGGACCGGGCGGCCCGCTGCCACACGGCGGCGGCGGAGCGGTCACACCGGGGAGAATGGAGATCGCCCTGCTGCGTCCTATCGAGGCGCCGCACCCACCGAAGGCGCGGCGAAGGCAGGAGAATGAATCGCCGACCGCCCCTCCGGGGTCGACCCGGACGGGGCAGGCCGGCTCACAAGGCGGTCAGCCGCACTTGTCGAGGCACTTGTCGTAACGCTCGTCGCAGGCCTTCTCCTTGGCCTCGTCGCCGCCGGCATCGGACATGCACTTGTCCGCATCCTCGTCGCAGCGCGCCACGCAGGCATCGTCGGCCATGGGCGTCACGTCAGCCGCCTGCGTCGCGGCCCCCGCGGCCAGCCCGAGCATCACGACCACGGCCGCAAGTCCCTCGCTCAAACCGAACCTCTTCATGAGACATCCTCCGGAATCCTGCCCCTTCACGTCTTTATAGGTCAAAGGCGCGCCGGGTGGCAATGTGCGTGATTAACACACTCCATCGCTGAATCGGCGCTGAACAGCTCACCCGGCAGTGCCTGCACCCCGCCCCACCACCGCCGACCGCAGGGCATTCGCCACCACTTCGTGAACGATCCGACCGGCGCGCACGTTGATGCCGGCGGCGAGACCCGGGTCGACCCGGGAAGCCTCGTCCACCCCGAGATCGGCGAGGCGCAGCACATGCGGCAACGTGGCATTCGTCAGGGCAAAGGTCGAACTGCGTGGCACCGCGCCGGGCATGTTCGTGACACAGTAATGAACGATTCCATCGAACACGAAACTGGGTGCCTGATGCGTCGTGGGGCGACTGGTCTCGAAGCAGCCTCCCTGATCGATGGCAACGTCCACCAGCACCGCTCCGGGCCGCATCGTACCCAGCATCGAGCGCGTCACGAGCTTCGGCGCCGCGGCACCGGGGACGAGGACACAACCGATCACGAGGTCGGCGGTCGCGACGAGCCGGGCGATCTCGTCCCGTGTCGAGCAGATCGTCCTCAGCCGAGGTCCATGCCACCGGGCGAGAGCACGCAGCCGCGCCAGCGACCGGTCCACGACCGTCACATCCGCGCCGAGGCCCAGCGCAGCGTCCGCGGCCTGGCTCCCGGCTGACCCACCACCCAGGATCACAACGTGTCCCGGATCCACCCCCGGCACACCGCCCAGCAGCACGCCGCGCCCACCCTCGGCCTTCTGCAGGCAGTGCGCACCAACCTGGACGGCCATCCGGCCCGCTACTTCGCTCATCGGGGTCAGGAGCGGCAGTGAGCCGTCCGGGGCTGTCACCGTTTCGTAGGCAATGGCCGTGGCGCCGCTCGCAACCAGCGCAGCGGCCTGATCCGGGTCGGCGGCGAGATGCAGATAGGCGAAGACCGTCTGCCCCGCACGCAGCATCGCGCATTCGGAGGGCTGCGGCTCCTTCACCTTCACGATGAGATCGCTCGCTGCGAACACCTGCGCGGGACCGTCGACCAGGCTCGCACCGGCCCCACGGTACGTCTCGTCGGACAGTCCGGCGCCTTGCCCGGCACCCGCTTCCACACAGACGCTGTGGCCGCGTGCGACGAGTTCGCGTACGCCTGCCGGCACGAGCCCGACACGGTATTCGTGGACCTTGATCTCCTTCGGCACGCCGATTCGCATCGCGCCTCCGTCCCGCCGCCGCTGATCCTCACACCATAGCGCGGCTGCCGGTCCGGTGTCGTCTTCCACTCCGGTGCCGGAGCCGTGCGTGCTGTTGCGGTCGGGAAACCGCTTCCGCAACAATCCCGCGCCATGGACTGCAACACACCCTCGACCGGCTGCGGCACCACCACCGACTGGGACCTGCCCGAACCGTTCACCATCGAGATCGAGGTCCAGCCGACCGACATCGACACCTACCGGCACGTCAACAATGCCGTGTACGTGCGCTGGCTCGATCAGGCGGCGTGGGCACATTCGACCCGGCTCGGGCTGCCGGTGGAGCGGTACCACGCCCTGCGCCGTGGCATGGCCGTGTGGAGAAGCCAGCTGCACTACATCGCACCGGCGCTGCAGGGCGATCGCGTGACCGTCGCCACCTGGCTCACGCTGTGCGACTCGCGGCTGCGGGTGGACCGACGTTTCCAGCTGCGGCGCGCGCAGGACGGCCGCGACCTGCTGCGCGCCCTCGTCCACTACGTGTGCATCGACCTGGACGACGGCCGCGCCCGGCGCATGCCGGTGGAGTTCGCCGCTGGTTTCACGCCGCTCGCGGCGGTCACCGCCGCGCTCGCGCGCAGCACGCTCCCGTTCCAGCCGGGTGTCGCGACCACCGACTGAAGGGCCACGGGCCCGTCCGGCCGGGTGTCAGCCGCGGCGGCGCATGCCCCGCCACAGCAACATCACGGCAGCGCCCAGCAGCAGCAACAGCAGCACCCGACCCAGCATCGTCCACCTCCGCACGAGCAGCGCCGAAATCGCGGCATGCGATCGGCCGGCCGCTATAATAAGCTTTGCTTATCAATCCGGGGCCTCGAATGACCCAGTCACCGACGCTGGCCTTCCTGGTGCACGATGTCGCCCGCATGCTGCGCACCGACTTCGGCGCTCGTGCGGGCCGCAGCCGCTTCACGCCGGTCCAGTGGCGCGTTCTCGCGTACCTCTCCCGGATGGAAGGTTGCCTGCAGCGGGAACTCGCCGACGTGGTCGAGGTCCGTCCGATGACGATCGGCAGGATGCTCGAACGCATGCAGTCGATGAAGCTCATCGTGCGCCGGCGTGATGCGAATGACCGGCGCGCACAGCGGGTCTATCTGACGCCGCGCGCCCGTCTGGCGGTCCGCAGGATGCGCTCGATCGGCCGGAACTGCTCGCGGGATGCCGTCAGGGGTCTGAGCGCCGCCGAGTGCCGCCTGTTGACCGATCTGCTCACGCGCGTGCGCACGAATCTTGCCGGCAGGCAGCGCAGCGCCACGGCGCGGGCCGCAGCCCGATGACGACACCGGAAACGAAGGTCGCTGCAGGCGGCCGCCGGAGTCCGACGCGAACCCTGTTGACCTGGGGCATCCCCTTGCTGCTCGCCGCCGGCGGAGCCTGGTACTACTACGCGCATCGATTCGAGGTCAGCACGGACAACGCCTACGTGAAGTCCGACAAGACCGTGGTCGCCAGCCAGATCGACGCCGAAGTCCGGCGCGTGCTGGTTCGTGAGAACGAGCCGGTGACACCGGGCCAGCCGCTGCTGGAACTCACCACGGCCAAGCTCGGGCACGCTCTCGAGGCCGCGCGGGCGCGCCGCGAGGCAACGCGCGTGCAGATCGCCGGACTGCGGGCGGGTTACGCCGAGAAGCAGGCCGAGCTCGCGGTTGCAGAGCGTGATGCCCGCTTCGCGGAACGCGAATTCGATCGCCAGCGGGAACTCGCGGCGCGCCGGCTCGTCGCTGCCACACGCCTGGATGCGGCGGAACAGACCGCGGACCTCGCGAACGGTCGCGTGATGATCCTGCGGCGGGAGCTCGATTCGATCGCGGCGCGCCTGGCCGGGCGACCGGATGCCGACGTGGACCAGCATCCGGAGGTCCGCGCCGTCGACGCCGAGATCGCGAGGATCCAGGTCGACCTGGGCCACGGCATCGTGCGTGCGCCGCGTGCCGGGGTCGTGAGCCACCTGCCCCAGGTCGGTGACCACCTGACCGAGGGCAAGCCTGCCCTCGCCATCGTGGACGCCACCCGGACGTGGATCGAGGCGAACTTCAAGGAGACGGACCTGACACACGTGCAGGTCGGGCAGTCTGTCGACATCCGGATCGACACCTATCCCGATCATCGGTGGCACGGACGCGTGGAGAGCATCTCCCAGGCCACGGGTGCGGAGTTCTCGGTGTTGCCACCACAGAACGCTTCCGGCAACTGGGTCAAGATCGTGCAGCGCGTGCCCGTCCGGATCACCGTGCAGCAGTCCACTGGCGAGCCGATACTTCGCTCGGGCATGAGCGCCGTCGTGAGCATCGACACCGCGGCCCGCCCGACGCACGGCGAGCCTGCAACGCCGCCTGCACTGGCGTCGCGGTGAACCGCAACGGATGCCCCCGTCGCCCTGCTACGGCAACTGCGTCGACCCCATGAGATAACGATCGCACTCGCGGGCGGCACCCCGCCCTTCGTGGATCGCCCAGACGATCAGGCTCTGGCCCCTGCGGCAGTCACCCGCCGCGAACACTCCCTTCACGTTCGTCGCATAGGCACCATAACCGGCCTGCGCGTTGCCCCGTGCATCGGTCGTGACCCCGAAGTCCCGCAGCAGCGGCTGCTCGGGCCCGACGAAGCCCATCGCCAGCAGCACGAGATCCGCCGGAACCGTGCGTTCCGTACCCGGGACCTCGACCGGCACGAGGTTGCCGCTGTCGTTGCGCCGCCAGTCGACAGCCGTTGTGATGACCGCTTTCACTGCACCGGACGCATCACCCTCAAGGCGTTTCACGGTCGTCCGGTACGCACGCGGATCCGCGCCGAACCGCGCCGCAGCCTCTTCCTGGCCGTAGTCCAGCCGGTAGATCCGCGGCCACTCCGGCCAGGGGTTGTCGTCGGCACGCTGCTCCGGAGGCTGATCCAGGATCTCGAGTTGCGTCAGGCTGCGGCAACCGTGGCGCAGCGACGTCGCGACGCAGTCCGTACCGGTGTCACCACCGCCGATCACGACCACGTCACGCCCCCTGGCGTGCAGCGACGACGAGTCGGGACTCCCGGCGAGCAGGGCCTTGGTCGCCGCCGTCAGGAAGTCCATCGCGAAGTGCACGCCCCCGAGTTCACGTCCCGGGACCCGGAGATCCCGCGGCTCCGTCGCGCCCGTGCAGAGCACGATCGCGTCGAACTCCTGCTGCAGGAACTGCGGCTCGACGTTCTCGCCTACGTGCGCATTGCAGACGAACTTGATGCCTTCCTGCACCATGAGCTGTATGCGTCGGTCGACCACGAGGCGCTTGTCGAGCTTCATGTTCGGAATGCCGTAAGTCAGCAGTCCACCCGGGCGATCCTCGCGCTCCAGCACCGTGACCTCGTGTCCGGCGCGGTTGAGCTGCGCCGCGGCGGCGAGTCCGGCCGGACCCGAACCGATGACCGCGACCTTCTTTCCGGTGCGCACCGACGGAGGCTCGGGCATGACCCAGCCCTCCTCCCAGCCGTGCTCGATGATGGTGTTCTCGATGTTCTTGATGGTCACCGGCGGGCTCGTGATGCCGAGCACGCAGGACCCTTCGCAGGGCGCCGGACAGACGCGCCCGGTGAATTCCGGGAAATTGTTGGTACGCAGCAGCCGCTCGAGCGCCTCGCGCCACAATCCGCGGTAGACCAGATCGTTCCACTCCGGGATCAGGTTGTTGACCGGGCAGCCGGACGCCCCACCGTTGATGATGCGGCCCGTGTGGCAGAAGGGCACGCCGCAGTCCATGCAGCGCGCAGCCTGGTTGCGCAGCCGTTTCTCGTCCATGTGTTCATGGAACTCGTTCCAGTCCCTGACCCGCTCCGCAGGGGTGCGGTCGACCGGCAACTCGCGCAGATACTCGATGAAACCCGTGGGCTTTCCCATATCAGTCCTGGAATCGCAGCGCTCTGTTCATGGGTAATCGGTCAGTTGCCGCCGACGCGCGACAGGTCGCGGGCGTTCTCCTCGAACGCGACCATGATCGCCTCGTCGCCGGTCAGACCCTGATCGTGCGCGCGTGTGATGCACGCGAGCATGCGTCGGTAGTCGCGCGGCATCACCTTGAAGAACCGCGGCAGCATCCGGTCCCAGGCATCGAGCACCGCCTGCGCGCGCTGGCTGCCCGTGTACCGCAGGTGGTCCTCGACCAGCCGGCGGAGTTCCGCCTGCTCGTCGGCAGCTTCCACACCCTCGACGTCGACCATCTGCGTGTTCACGTTGTGCCGGAACTCGTCGTGCTCGTCGAGCACGTACGCCACGCCACCGGACATGCCCGCGCCGAAGTTGCGACCCGTGGCGCCGAGCACCACGACCCTGCCACCGGTCATGTACTCGCAGCCGTGGTCACCGACGGCCTCGACCACCGCGGTGACGCCGCTGTTGCGCACCGCGAAACGTTCACCCGCCATGCCGCGTATGTAGGCCTCACCGCCCGTTGCACCGTAGAGTGCGACGTTGCCGACGATGATGTTCTCCTCGGCGACGAAGGTCGAACGCACCGGAGGCAGCACGATCACGCGCCCGCCGGACAGTCCCTTGCCCACATAATCGTTGGCGTCGCCCTCGAGCACGAACGTCATGCCCGGGGGCATGAAAGCCGCGAAGCTCTGGCCCGCCGAACCCTTGAAGTGGATGCGGATCGTGTCGTCCGGGAGTCCCGCAGCACCCCAGCGGCGCGTGATTTCGCTGCCCGTGATGGTGCCGGTCACACGATTGATGTTGCGGATGGGCAGCTCCGCCACGACCTTCTCGCGCCGCTCGATCGCCGGACGGCAGATCTCGAGGAGACGCGTCATGTCCAGTGACTGTTCGATGCCGTGATCCTGCGGCATCTGGCAGTAGCGACCGACTTCCGGCCCGACGTCGGGCTGGTACAGCAGATTGCTGAAGTCCAGGCCCTTCGCCTTCCAGTGATCGATGGCTCTGCGCGGCTCGAGGCGATCAACACGCCCCACCATCTCCTCCACGCTGCGGAAGCCGAGCTGAGCCATGATCTCCCGCATCTCCATCGCCACGAAGCGGAGATAGTTGACCACGTGCTCGGGCTTGCCCTCGAACTTCTCGCGCAGCTTCGGATCCTGCGTGGCCACACCCGTCGGGCAGGTGTTGAGGTGGCAGACCCGCATCATGATGCAGCCCGTCGCGACGAGCGGCGCGGTCGCGAAGCCGAACTCCTCGGCACCGAGCAGCGCGGCGACGACGACGTCGCGGCCGGTCTTGAGCTGCCCGTCGGTCTCGACCGCGACGCGGCTGCGCAGGTTGTTGAGCACCAGCGTCTGGTGCGTCTCGGCGAGACCGAGTTCCCACGGCAGGCCGGCATGGGCAATCGACGTCTGCGGCGACGCGCCGGTACCTCCGTCGTAGCCGCTGACGAGGATCACGTCCGCATGCGCCTTGGCGACGCCCGCGGCAACCGTGCCGACGCCGACCTCCGCCACCAGCTTCACGCTGATGCGCGCGTGGTGATTCGCGTTCTTGAGGTCGTGGATCAGTTCGGCCAGATCCTCGATGGAATAGATGTCGTGGTGCGGCGGCGGCGAGATCAGGCCGACGCCGGCGGTCGTGTGCCGCGTCTTCGCGATCCACGGATACACCTTGGCGCCGGGCAGCTGACCGCCCTCGCCGGGCTTGGCGCCCTGCGCCATCTTGATCTGGATCTCGCGGGCGTTCACGAGGTACTCGCTGGTCACGCCGAAGCGACCCGAGGCAACCTGCTTGATCGCCGAATTCCGCGAATCCCCGTTCGGCAGCGGCTTGAAGCGCTCGGGATCCTCGCCACCCTCACCGGTGTTGCTCTTGCCACCGATGCGGTTCATCGCGATCGCCAGCGTCTCGTGGGCCTCCTTGCTGATCGACCCGTACGACATCGCGCCCGTCTTGAAGCGCCTGACGATGCTCTCGATCGGCTCCACTTCCTCCACGGGCACCGGATCGTTGGTCTTGAACTCGAGCAGGCCGCGCAAGGTCGCGAGGCGGCGCGACTGGTCGTTGATGAGCTGCGCGAAGCTGCGGTAGGTCTCGTAGCTACCGGTGCGAACGGCCTTCTGCAGCCGGTGGATGGATTCCGGATTGAAGAGGTGGTGTTCGCCGTCCGCACGCCACTGGTACTGGCCGCCGGCCGGCAGCACGTGGCCGTCGGTGCGCCGCTCGGGGAACGCCGCGGCATGACGCGCCAGGGTCTCCTCGGCGATCACGTCGAGCCCGATGCCGCCGATGCGCGACGGCGTCCAGGTGAAGTACTGGTCGACGACGTCCTGGCGCAGCCCGATCGCCTCGAACACCTGGGCGCCGCGGTAGCTCTGGATCGCCGAGATGCCCATCTTCGCCATGACCTTGATGACGCCCTTCGTCGCGGCCTTGACGAAGTTCTTGCAGGCACTGCGGTGATCGACCCCGACCAGCAGTGCGTCGCTGATCATGCCGTCGATCGTCTCGAAGGCGAGGTACGGATTGATCGCGCTGGCGCCGTAGCCGATCAGCAGCGCGAAGTGGTGCACCTCGCGCGCCTCTCCGGTCTCGATGACGAGGCTCACGCGCGTGCGCAGCCCCTCCCGGATCAGGTAGTGGTGCAGCCCGGCGATCGCGAGCAGTGCCGGCACCGGGGCGAACTCGCGGTTCACGCCCCGGTCGCTGAGGACCAGGATGTTGATCTCCTCCTCCTCGATCATGCGCCGCGCCATCAGGCACAGTTCTTCGACCGACTTCGCGAGCCCGCGGGCGCCGCGCGAGCGACGGAACAGCGTCGGCAGGACACCGACCCGGAGACCCGGCAGATCCATGCGTCGGACCTTGGCGAACTCCTCGTTGGTCAGGACCGGCCACTTCACCTCGAGGCGCCGGCAATCGGCAGGCTGCGGATGGAGGAGATTGCCCTCCGAGCCCAGGCGGGTCTCGGCCGAGGTGATGATCTCCTCGCGGATGCAGTCGATCGGCGGGTTCGTGACCTGGGCGAACAGCTGCTTGAAGTAGTCGTAGAGCAGCCGCGGCTTGTCGGACAGGACCGCGAGCGGCGCGTCGTTGCCCATCGATCCGACCGCTTCGACGCCGTCGCGCGCCATGGGCATCATCAGCAGGCGCTGGTCCTCGAAGGTGTAGCCGAAAGCGATCTGGCGCTGCAGGAGCGTGTCGTGGTCCGGCGCCGCGACCTCGGGTGCCTGCGGCAGGTCGTCGAGGTGGATCTGGTGCGCATCGATCCACTGGCGATAAGGGCGGTCAGCGGCGATCCGGCGCTTGATCTCCTCGTCGTCGACGATGCGACCCTGTTCGGTATCGACCAGGAACATCCGGCCCGGCTGCAGGCGTCCCTTGCGCAGCACCTTCTCGGGCGGCACCTCGAGGACGCCCGCCTCCGACGCCATGATCACGAGGTCGTCGCTCGTCACGTAGTAGCGCGACGGGCGCAGCCCGTTGCGGTCGAGCACGGCTCCGATCATGCGGCCGTCGGTGAAGGCGATCGACGCCGGACCGTCCCAGGGCTCCATCAGCGACGAATGGAACTGGTAGAAGGCCTTGCGTTCGTCGTCCATGGTCGCGTGATTCGACCACGGCTCGGGAATCATCATCATGATCGCGTGCGGCAGTGACCGTCCGGCGAGCACGAGCAGTTCGAGCGTGTTGTCGAACATCGCCGAGTCGCTGCCGTTGGGATTGACCACCGGCAGGATCTTCTTGATGTCGGCACCGAAGGCGTCCGACTCGAACATCGCCTCGCGCGCATGCATCCAGTTGGTGTTGCCGCGCACCGTGTTGATCTCACCGTTGTGCGCGAGGAACCGGTACGGGTGCGCCCGCTCCCAGCTCGGGAAGGTGTTGGTGCTGAAACGCGAGTGGACGAGCGCAAGCGCCGTCTCCATCGACGGATCCCGCAGGTCGGGGAAGTACTCGTCGAGCTGCGTGGTCAGCAGCATGCCCTTGTAGACGAGCGTGCGCTGCGACAGGCTGCAGACGTACCAGAATTCGGCCCCGGGCAGCGTCGAGGTGCGGATCTCGTTGTAGGCGCGCTTGCGGACGACATACAGCCGGCGCTCGAAAGCGAGCGGATCGAGCGCAGCACCGCCCTTGCCGATGAACACCTGGCGCATGAACGGCTCGCAGGAACGCGCCGTCTCGCCGAGCATGGAGTTGTTCGTGGGCACGGTCCGCCACCCGAGCAGCGTCAGGCCCTCGGACTGGACGATCTGGCCGAACACTTCCTCCAGCCTGCGCCGGAGCGTCGGATTGCGCGGCATGAACACGAGTCCCGCGCCGTACTCGCCCGCCGCCGGCAGCTTGACCCTGGCCTTCTTCGCGGCGTCCACCATGAAGCCGTGGGGCATCTGCAGCAGCACACCCGCGCCGTCGCCCGTATTGACCTCGCATCCGCAGGCGCCGCGGTGATCGAGGTTCTTCAGTACCTGGATGCCCTGCTGAAGGATCCGGTGCGAGGGGCGGCCCTTGATGTCGACCACGAAGCCGACGCCGCAGGCCTCGTGCTCGAAGGCCGGATCGTACAGACCCTGCTTCGGGGGCAGACCGCTGCTGGTCTGTCCTGCCGCCGCCGATCCGTGGCCGTTCTGCTCGAGGCCGTTCTGCATGACGAATTCCGCCTTAGTCGTTGATTCCCAAAGCCCCGGGGGCACCGGCAATCGCGCGACGGGCATGGCAACGCCAACCTGTGCCTCGTGGAAGGCAAGGCCCTGCATCTGCCCGGTGACGCCAGCTACGGGGTGAACGATTCTAACGGTTTGAATGGGATCACGAAACGACAATTTTGCGGCGCACCTGAGCGCCGCGGGCGACGCCCGGCCCGCGGCCTGCCTAGGGCGAACGGCTCCACGGCACGCGGCGGATCACACCGCGGTCTACCGCGGATATCTCGCAGCACCCGGTCAACGCCATGCTGACGCTCAGCTCGTCGCGGATGAGTTCGAGCACCCGCGTCACACCGGGGCCACCCGCCGCGGCGAGCCCGTAGAGATGCGCCTTGCCGATCAGGCAGCCGCGCGCGCCGAGGGCCAGGGCCTTCAGCACATCCTGACCGCACATCACTCCGCCGTCGAACAGGATCTCGGCACGATCCCCGGCCGCGTCGACGATTTCCGGCAGCACCGAGATCGTCGACGCTGCGCCGTCGAGCTGTCGACCACCGTGATTGGACACGACGACGGCATCGGCCCCGTGCCGGACCGCCCGCAGTGCGTCATCGGCGTCGAGAACACCCTTGACGATGAGCCTGCCGGGCCACTGCGCACGCACCCAGTCCAGGTCGCTCCAGTTCATCGAGGGATCCATCTGTGCCGCGATCCACTGCGCGAGCGAGCCGAGTCCCTCGGGACGACCCACGCGCCCGGCCAGATTGCCGAAGGTCCGCCGCCGGCCGAGCAGCACGCCCGCGACCCAGCCGGGCCTGCGAGCCACATCCAGGACATTCCGCCAGGTGACCCGGGGCGGAATGCTGAGCCCGTTCCTGGGATCCCGGCGGCGCAGCCCCTGGACCTGCAGATCGAGGGTCAGCATCAGCGTCGTGCAGCCTGCGGCCTGCGCGCGGGCGATCAGGTCCGCGCTGAAGCCCCGATCCTTCATCAGATACAGCTGGAACCAGAACGGTCCACCCACAGCCGCGCGCACGTCCTCGATCGAGCAGATCGACAGCGTGCTCAACGTATAGGGAACGCCGAAATCCCGGGCGGCCCGCGCGGCGACGATCTCGCCGTCGGGCCAGAACATGCCGGCCAGACCCGTGGGAGCGATCGCGACCGGCAGCATCGCCGCCTCGCCCGCCAGCGTCGTCGCCAGCTCGCGGCGCGACAGATCCACCATCACGCGCTGGCGGAATTCGATGGCGGCAAGATCCTCGCGATTGCGACGCAGCGTGATCTCGTCGTACGAGCCGCGGTCCGCGTAGTCGAACATCATGCGAGGCACGCGACGGCGCGCGCGTTCGCGCAGGTCGGAAACGCTGGTGATCGTCCTCATGGCGCCAGATCCGCGCCAGGACGCCGCTGGCGGTTCGCAACGCAGGCCGCCGGGCGACAGAGCCCAGCATCGGACACCGCACGGGATGGCCCGGGAGATGATTGGTCGGAGCGGCGAGATTCGAACTCGCGACCCCTTGCACCCCATGCAAGTGCGCTACCAGGCTGCGCCACGCTCCGACCGTATTGCCGACGAGGCGCGGCAGGGTTCGCGACCCGCGCCTCCGAAGACCCGCCAATGATATCCGAAACGCGAACCGGCGCCTTCAACGACGCATGAGCCTCAGTATGTCCTCGAGCTCGGCCCGTACCTGGCGGATCACCTGCTGGCTGTGCGAGAGGTCGTCGCGGGCTTCCTCGCCCTCCAGCTTGTTGCGCGCCCCGCCGATCGTGAAGCCCTGGTCGTACAGCAGGCTGCGGATCTGGCGGATGACGATGACGTCCTGGCGCTGGTAGTAACGACGGTTGCCGCGACGCTTCACCGGCTTGAGCTGCGGGAACTCCTGCTCCCAGTAACGCAGCACGTGCGGCTTCACACCACACAGCTCGCTGACCTCACCGATCGTGAAGTAGCGTTTTCCCGGAATCGCCGGAAGGTCGTTATTGTTGCTCGGTTCCAGCATAAGCCTCGACCCTGGCCTTCAGCTTCTGGCCGGGACGGAACGTCACGACGCGACGCGCACAGATGGGAATTTCCTCACCTGTCTTCGGATTCCGTCCCGGTCGCTGATTCTTGTCCCTGAGGTCGAAGTTGCCGAAGCCGGACAACTTCACCTGCTCCCCGTTTGCCAGCGCCGCGCGGATCTCTTCGAAAAACAGCTCCACGAGCTCACGCGCTTCCCGCTTGTTGAGCCCCAGCTGATCGAACAGCGCCTCGGCGATCTCTGCCTTCGTCAGTGCCATCCGCCTATTCCCGCAACGTCGCGTCGTGGTCCTGCTTCAGTCTCGCAGCGACAAGAGCCACCACCTGATCGACATCGGTGTCGGTTAGAGTGCGAGAAGAGTCTTGCAAAATCAAGCCTAAAGCAACGCTTTTTCTACCGGATTCTATCCCCGCCCCCCGGTAGACGTCGAAGATTCTTATTTCTCGCAGCAGGCCTGCGCCCGCAACACTAGCACTTTCCACGAGTGCATCCAAAACCACGCGCTCATCGACCACGACCGCCAGATCCCGCCGCACGTGTGGAAAGCGCGAAATCTCCGTGTACACAGCGGGTTGCGACGAGAAACTCCTGTCGAAGTCGAGCTCGAACAGCAATGTCGCCGCCTTCAGGTCGAACTCGCGGGCAAGTTGAGGATGAAGCTCGCCGAGCACGCCGATCCGTTCACCACGGCGCTCGATCCAGGCGCTCCGCCCGGGATGCAGGCAGGGCGGCCCCCCGGCAACGAAACGCAGTCCACCCGCGCCTGCCAGAGCAAGCACGGCCTCGACGTCGCCCTTCAGATCGTAGAAATCAGATTCACGATCATCTTCATCCCACTGTTCCGGCACAGATTTTCCGTAGCAAACGCCCGCGACCGTCTGACGCTCGACCAAGGCGTTCCCGGAACAGTCGAAACGAATTCCTGACTCGAACAGCCGGACCCGATCCTGCTGCCGGCGCAGATTCTCCCGTAACGCACGAAGCAACCCGGGCCACAGCGAGACCCTCATCTCCGAAAGATCCGACGCAATGGGATTCGCCAGCGAAAGTGCCTGCGATTCCGGGAAGAGCAGCCGCTGCAGCGCGGGATCAACAAAACTGTAGGTGATCGCCTCCTGGTAGCCGCGATCGGCCAGACGCATCGCGACCCGTTCACGCACCACCGACCGCTCCGTCGCACATCCCGGCCGTTCCGGAGACAGCGCGTCGACGATCGGGATGGTGTCGTAACCCCGCAGGCGCGCAACCTCCTCGACGAGATCCTGCGCGATCTCGATGTCGAATCGGAACGGCGGCGGGGTGACCAGCCAGCTCCCGTCCTTCTCGTCGACCGCCATTCCGAGCCGGCGGAGTAGCGTTGGGATCTCGTCCTCCGGAATCTCGATTCCCAGCAGGCTCGCGGCGTGGCCCTTGCGCATCGTCACGACCGGCGCCTCGCGTCCGGCGAGTTCGCCGCTCGCCGTGACGACTGTGGGCCCGGGGCTGGCGCCTGCGATCCCGACCAGAAGATCAGTTGCCCGCTCCATCGCCCGTTCGGACAAGGTCGGGTCGACCCCGCGCTCGAAACGCTGCGACGCATCCGTGTGCAGTCCGTAGCGCCGCGCGCGGCCGGCGATTGCCGATGGCGCGAACCAGGCGACCTCCAGGAACACATCCCGGGTGTCGGCGACGATGCCGCTCTTCTCGCCGCCCATGATGCCGGCGAGGCCGAGCGGCCCTGCCGCATCGGCGATCACGAGAACATCGGGATCCAGGCGCAGTTCGCGACCATCGAGCAGGGTCAGCGGCTCCTGCACCGTCGCCTGCCGCACGACGACGTCGCCGCTGAGCCGCCGCAGGTCGTAGGCGTGCATCGGCTGACCCACTTCCAGCATCACGTAGTTCGTGACGTCGACGACCGGGGAAATGCAGCGCAACCCGGCCCGCCGCAGCCGCTCCTGAATCCACAGCGGCGTCACCGCCGCCGGATCGATACCACGCAGCACGCGACCCACGAACTTCGGGCACGCCGCCGGCGCCTCGACCCGGACCGCATGGCGGTCCTCGTGCACCGGCCCCACCACCGGGCACTCCGGCGCACGCAACGTACACCCGGAGAGCGCCGCGACCTCGCGCGCCACACCGAGCACCGACAGGCAGTCGCCACGGTTCGGTGTGAGGTTGATCGTCAGCACCGCGTCGTCGAGTCCGAGCGCCACGCGAAGGTCCGCACCGGGTTCGAATTCCGGGGGCAGTTCCAGGATTCCCGCAACACCTTCGCCGATGCCGAGTTCCTGCGCCGAGCAGAGCATGCCCTGCGACTCCACGCCCCGCAGCTTCGCACGCCTGATCCCGAGCCCACCCGGCAACGTGGCCCCGACCTGCGCCAGCGCGACCTTCAGGCCCTTGCGCACGTTCGCGGCACCACAGACGACCTGCAGTACCTCGCCGCCGGCAGCGACGCGGCACACGCTCAGCTTGTCGGCATCCGGATGGCGCTCGCATTCGAGCACCTCACCCACGACGACACCGCGGAACGCCGGGGCCGCGGGCTCCAGTGCCTCGACCTCGAGACCGGCCATCGTGAGGCGCCGAGCCAGGGTGGCGGCATCCCAGCCCGCGGCCGCCATGCTGTTCAGCCAGTCGGCACTGATGCGCATGGCTACCCCTGATTGAACTGCGCGAGGAAGCGCAGATCGTTTTCGAAGAACAGCCGTAGATCGTTCACGGCGTAACGCAGCATCGTCAGCCGATCGATCCCCAGGCCGAACGCATATCCCTGGTAGCGATCGGGGTCGACATCGCAGGCGCGCAGCACGTTCGGATGCACCATGCCGCAGCCAAGCACCTCGAGCCAGCCGGTCTGCTTGCAGACGCGGCACCCGCTCCCCGAACAGAACACGCACTGGATGTCGGCTTCGGCGGACGGTTCGGTGAAGGGGAAGTACGAGGGACGGAAACGCATGGCGAGCGGTCGCTCGAAGAACTGCGCGAAGAAGCCCGACAGGACGGCCTTGAGGTTCGCGAAACTCACATGCTCGTCGACGACCAGGCCCTCGACCTGATGGAACATCGGCGTGTGGGTCATGTCCGAGTCGCAGCGGAACACACGCCCGGGAGCGATCAGGCGGATGGGCGCACCCGCACGCAACATCGCGCGGATCTGGACAGGCGAGGTATGGGTCCGGAGCAGGCGCCCGTCCGGGAAATAGAACGTGTCGTGCATGGCCCGCGCCGGATGATCCGACGGGATGTTCAGTGCGCCGAAGTTGTGGAAGTCATCCTCCACCTCCGGACCCTCGGCAACGTCGAAACCCGCCTGCCGGAAGATCGCCTCGATGCGCAGCCGCGTGCGCGTCACCGGGTGCAGGCCGCCGCAGGACTGTCCGCGGCCGGGCAGCGTGACGTCGATGGCCGAAGCGGCGAGTTCGGCCGCGACGGCCGCCGCCTCGAGCGACTCGCGACGCGCTTCGATCGCGGCGCTGAGCCGATCACGGGCTTCGTTGATGCGCGCGCCAGCGCCCGGTCGCTCGGTCGGTGGCAGGGCGCCGAGCGCCTTCAGCTGTTCCGTGATCGCACCCTTCCTGCCGAGGATGCCAACGCGCACGGCATCGAGAGCGGGCAGGTCCGTCGCCGCAGCGACGGCGGCGAGCGTCTGCTCGATGAGGGATTCGAGATTCTGCAAGGCCGGCTCCCCGCGCTGAGGCCGGGACGGGCGCCGGATCCCGGTCGGGGACCCGACGCCACGCAGACCGACCCGATGACCGCAGCCCGCGGTCAGGCCGCGAGGGCCGCCTTCGCCTTCTCGGCCACGGCACCGAATGCCGCCGCATCGTGTACGGCGAGATCCGCGAGCGCCTTGCGGTCGATCTCGATGCTGGCCTTCTTCAGTCCGGATATCAGCCTGCTGTAGGACAGACCGTGCACCCGTGCCGCAGCGTTGATCCGCTGCACCCAGAGTGCACGGAACTCACGCTTCTTGGCGCGTCGGTCGCGAAACGCATACTGGCCCGCCTTGATGACGGCCTGCTTCGCGACGCGGTAGACCTTGCTGCGGGCCCCGTAGTAGCCCTTCGCCTTCTTCAGAACTTTCTTGTGGCGGCGTCCAGCGATGACGCCCCGCTTCACTCGTGCCATTTTCTCGCTCCCAGTCGCTCGGGCGTCAGTGGTTCGGCAGCATCTGCTCGACGCGGTTCACGTCGGTCTCGTGGACCATCATGCCGGTCCTGAGCTGGCGCTTCCGCTTGCTCGGCTTCTTGGTGAGGATGTGGCGACGGTGGGACTGGCCGCGTTTGAAACCCTTCGCAGTCTTGCGAAAACGCTTCGCCGCGGCCCGGTTGGTCTTCAACTTGGGCATGGTTCGACTCCTGTTTTGACCTCTTCGCACCGCGCGAGCGCGGGCTGGAGGCGTTCCGGCGGACTTGCCGCCGGTCACTTCTTCTTCGGTGCGATCATCATCACCATCTGCCGTCCCTCCATCAGTGGGTTCTGTTCGACCACCGCCAGACCGGCGAGGTCCGTCACCAACCGATCGAGGAGTCGGCGTCCGATCTCCTGATGCACCATTTCCCGGCCTCGAAAACGCAAGGTTATCTTGGCCTTGTCACCCTCGGTCAGGAAGCGCTGGAGATTACGCAGCTTGACCTGGTAATCGCCCTCTTCCGTACCGGGACGAAACTTCACTTCCTTGATCTGGATCTGCTTCTGCTTGCGCTTCGCCGAATGCGCCTTCTTGTTCATCTCGAACAAGTACTTGCCGAAGTCCATCACCCGGCAGACCGGCGGTTCGGCGGTCGGCGAAACTTCCACGAGATCCATCTCCGCTGCGCGCGCCATGTCCAGCGCTTCGAAGCGGGTCAGCACGCCGACCTGTTGTCCGTCGGGGCCGATGACGCGTACGGTGGGCGAAAGGATCTCCTCGTTTCGCCGGACGCGTTTGGTCGTCGAAATACTTCAGTCCTCCGAAATGCCGCGGCCGCGGCCCGCGATGTCTTCGGCGAGTCGGGCAGCCACGGCATCGAGTGCCATGCTTCCCAAGTCCTTGCCTGATCGCGTGCGCACGGCCAGCGTCTTGGCTTGCACTTCCCGATCGCCCGCAACGAGCAGATACGGGACCCGTTTCAAGGTGTGTTCGCGAATCTTATAGCCGACTTTTTCGTTACGCAAGTCGATTTCCACGCGAAATCCCTGATTCTTAAGGATTTCCGCAGATTCACGTATGAAATCGGCAGAACGGTCGGTGATATTCATCAGCACCGCCTGCACCGGAGCGAGCCAGGTGGGCAGCTTTCCCGCGTGATTTTCGATCAGGATGCCGATGAAGCGCTCGAAGGAACCGAGGATCGCGCGGTGGAGCATCACGGGCCGGGGACGCCCGCCATCCTCTGCGACGAACTCGGCGCCGAGCCGTTCCGGCAGCACGAAATCGACCTGCAGCGTCCCGCACTGCCAGTCGCGGCCGATGGCGTCACGCAGCACGAACTCGAGCTTCGGGCCGTAGAACGCGCCCTCGCCGGGATTCAGAGTGAATTCGAGACCGGCCGCCTCCACGGCAGAACGCAGCGCCGACTCGGCCTTGTCCCAGGTCGCATCGCTGCCGGCGCGCTTGGCGGGCCGGTCCGAGAACTTCACGTGGACGTCGTCGAAGCCGAAGTCGCGGTAGACCGAACGCAGCAGGCCGCAGAACGCGACGGTTTCCGCGTTGATCTGGTCCTCGGTGCAGAAGATGTGGGCGTCGTCCTGCGTGAACGCGCGCACGCGCATGAGGCCGTGCAGGGCACCCGACGGTTCGTTGCGATGACAGGACCCGAACTCGGCGATCCTGAGCGGCAGATCGCGGTAGGACTTGATGCCCTGCTTGTAGATCAGCACGTGGCCCGGGCAGTTCATCGGCTTGACCGCGAGCATGCGCTCCTCGGACTCGGCGATGAACATGTTCTCGCGATAGTTGTCCCAGTGGCCGGTCTTCTCCCACAGCGTGCGGTCGAGGAGCTGCGGCGTGCGCACTTCCTGATAGCCCGCGGCGAGCAGCCGCTCGCGCATGTACTGCTCGATGCAGCGCCAGAGCGTGTAGCCCTTCGGATGCCAGAAGACGCTGCCGACGGCCTCGTCCTGCTGGTGGAACAGGTCGAGTTCACGCCCCACGCGGCGGTGATCGCGCTTCTCCGCCTCCTCGATGCGCAGCAGATAGGCCTTGAGCTGCTTCTCGTCGGGCCACGCCGTTCCGTAGATCCGCTGCAGCATCTCGTTGCGCGAGTCGCCGCGCCAGTAGGCGCCCGAGACCTTCATGAGCTTGAATGCGCCGAGCCGTCCCGTCGACGGGACGTGCGGCCCCCGGCACAGATCCTCCCAGCCACCCTGTCCGTAGAGAGAGATGTCCTCGCCGCCAGGAATGCTGGAGATGATTTCGGCCTTGTAGTGCTCGCCCAGGGACTTGAAATGGGCGACGGCCGCGTCGCGCGGCATCACGCGCCGTTCCACGGGCTGGTCGGCCTTCGCGAGTTCGTGCATGCGAGCCTCGATGCGCTCGAGGTCCTCGGGTGTGAACGCGCGATGGAACGAGAAATCGTAGTAGAAGCCGTCCTCGATCACGGGGCCGATGGTGATCTGCGCCTCCGGGAAGAGCTGCTTGACGGCCTGGGCCAGCAGGTGGGCCGTGGAATGGCGGATGATCTCCAGCCCCTCGGCATCACGCACCGTGATGATCCGCAGTCGTGCATCGCGCGCGATACGGTGGGATGTGTCCACGAGGCGCGAGTCGACCTCTCCCGCGAGAGCCGCCCGCGCGAGCCCCGCACCGATACCGGCGGCGACCTCCGCCACGGTGACCTCGTGATCGAAGTGGCGCTGACTGCCATCGGGTAGCGTGACGACCGGCATGATTCATCCAGGCTGGGCGATGAAAAAAGGCGGATCCACCATGGCACCCGCCTCACCCGGCGCACGATACCCGATGGTCGTCGCGCGCAGCAAGCCGCACGCACCGTACTAATCCCGGTCGGCGGCCGCTAACATTCGGCTGCCGGGATCCACCGCTTCCGCGCCGCCGATACCATGCCCCACCGGATCTGTTACGTCACCGCCGAATTCTCGCCACTCGCCAAGGCCGGCGGACTCGGCGACGCCGCGGGCGCTCTGGCACGCACTCTGGACGCGCGCGGCCACGACGTGCGTGTCTTCCTGCCCGCGTATCGCAGCGCTCTTGCGCGCATCGTCCGGCGGTGGCCCGTCGAATTCCTGCAGCGGATCCCGATCGTGCTCGGCCACCATCGATACGAGGTCTCGATCAGCCACGCCGAGGTCCCGGAGTCGCGCCTCCAGGTGTACCTGGTCGAGTGCCCGGAGCTCTACGACCGGCCATCCCTGTATTCCAGCGGACCGGACGAACATCGTCGGTTCCTGGTGCTGACACGCGCTGCGATCGAGGCCTGCCAGCGCATGGCCTTCGCGCCGGAGATCGTCCACTGCCACGACTGGCACACCGGACTTCTTCCCCTCTACCTCAAGTCCGTGTACGCCTGGGACCGGCTCTTCCGGACCACGCGGACCGTTTTCACGATCCACAATCTCGGCTACCAGGGACACATCGGCGCCGATCACGTCGCGGACCTCGGGCTGGGTCCGGCTGTGGACATGCTCGACCGGCAGGATCTGGTCGCCGGCCACATCAACGTCATGAAGCAGGCGATCCGCTACGCGGACCTGGTCACGACGGTGAGTCCCGGCTATGCGCGTGAGATCGCCACGCCCGAACAGGGCATGGGACTCGATGGCGTGATCCGCAGCCGCGGCGCCGGGGTCGTCGGCATCCTCAACGGCATCGACGTCCACGAGTGGAATCCCGAGACCGACCGCTATCTGCCGGAGCACTACACGCTGCGCAGGCTGCACGGCAAGCGGCTCGTGAAGAAGGCGCTCGCGCGACGGGTCGGGGTGCGTCTCGACCGATCGACACCGCTCATCGGCATGGTGTCGAGACTCGTCGTCCAGAAGGGCATCGATCTGCTGATCGGCGCACTGCCGCCGCTGCTCGCCGCGCATGATGCTGCCCTCGTCGTGCTGGGCAACGGTGACGAACGCTTCGAGGAGTTCTTTCACGATCTCGCACGGACTCTTCCCGGCCGGGTCGCCTTCGAACGCGGCTACAGCGAGGAACTCGCCCACTGGATCGAAGCCGGCTGCGACATGTTCCTGATGCCGTCCCTCTACGAGCCCTGCGGGCTCAACCAGATGTACAGCCTGCGCTACGGCACGGTGCCGATCGTGCGCCGCACCGGTGGCCTGGCGGACTCGGTCCGGAATTTCGACGAGACGACCGGAGACGGCACGGGGATCGTGTTCGAACACTACGATGTCAACGGCGTGAGCTGGGCCATTCATCGCGCGCTGGACCTGTTCAGGGACCGCACGGCCTGGAACCGCCTGAGGCGGAACGGCATGCGGCAGGACTTCTCCTGGGAGAACCAGTGCGGTCTCTACGAGGCCGAGTACGCGCGGTTGCTGTCCTGACGGACGATTCCGCAGCCTGTGTCCCGATGGGACCGGGCCGGAGACGCCGCGCGGGATCTGCGTTCCCTCTCCTTCCGGATCGCGGGCGTCAGGTCCGGCCGTAGATCGAGTTCCAGCGCCGCCAGCGCGCGACGTCACCCGCCGCGACGTCGCCCCACGCGAAACGCCAGCTCCAGTTGCCGCGGTCCGTGCCGGGCGTGTTCATCCGGCCTTCGGTGCCGAGCCGCAACAGGTCCTGCAGCGGCACCACGGCCAGCTGCGCAACGGAAGCGAGCGTCGCACGCACCAGCGCGTCCGCGACTGCTCCGGCGGCGACTCCGACGGCTCCGGAATCCGCGCTGGTGGACGAGCCGACCGACAGGTACTCGCACACGCCTCCGGCCGTCCCCGGATCCAGCGACCGATACCACCCCACCGTCGTGTCGTTGTCGTGCGTGCCGCTGTAGGCGACCGTGCGGCGTGTGTAGTTGTGAGGCAGATGCGGGTTGCCCGATGAACCGTCGAAGCCGAACTGCAGGACGCGCATGCCGGGCAGGTCGAAGGATTCCCGCAGTTGATCCACCTCGGGCGTGATGATCCCGAGGTCCTCCGCCACCACCGGCAGACCACCGGCCTCGTGCTTGAGCGCCTCGAGCAGCGCCGCGCCCGGGACCTTGCGCCAGGCGCCGTCGCGGGCGTGCGGCGAAGACGCGGGAATCTCCCAGCACGCTTCCAGGCCCCGGAAGTGATCGATGCGCACCAGGTCGAACAGCGCGAGCTGCGCACGCAGCCGGCCGCGCCACCAGCCGAAGCCGTTGGCGACGTGACGGGGCCAGCGATAGAGCGGGTTGCCCCAGCGCTGCCCCTCGGCGGAAAAATAGTCCGGCGGAACACCGGCGACGACCTGCGGCCGCCCGGATTCATCGAGAAGAAAGAGATCCCGCTGCGTCCAGACCTCGACCGAGTCCTCGGCGACATAGATCGGCAGGTCGCCGAACAGCGCGATGCCGCGCTCGGCCGCGGCCTGCCGCAGCGCCGACCACTGGCGGAAGAACAGGAACTGGCCGAACGACACCCGGCCACACCCGTAGGCCAGGTGCTGGCGGGATGCGGCGAGCGCCACCGGATCACGATCCCGCAGCGGAGAGGGCCAGCTCCACCACGGCGCCCGACGATCGCGGGCGAGCGCCTCGAACAGCGCGTAGTCCGCGAGCCACGCCGACTGTCCGTCGACGAACGCCGCGAGTTCGTCACGCCAGGGATGGGACGGCTGGGAACACAGCGTCTCGTAGGCGGCATCCAGTGCATGCGCATGGCGGTCCGGATCCCTCACTTCGGCGAGGACCGCTTCGTGCAGCAGGCCGCTGTGGACCAGCTCGGACACGTCGACCAGACATTCGTTTCCCGCGTGATTGCTGCGGGCGAGGTAAGGAGAGCCGTCCGGCCCCACCGGTCCGAGCGGCAGCACCTGCCAGACGCTGAAACCGGACGCCGCCATGGTGTCGAGCCAGCGGATCGCGCCGGTGCCGAGCGCGCCGGTGGTCCCGGCCTCGGGCAGCGACGACGGGTGCAGCAGCACACCGGCACGCCGGCGGTCGAACACGGGAAGCCGCACGGGTGGCGCGCGCTCCGCGACCGCGCGCGTCGCGACCACCGCGCCACGCCGCATGACGCCGCCGTGCTCGGCCGTGCCGCCGCCCACGGCGACGGCGACCGCGGCTTCGGGCGGCGGCGCTTCGTCCAGGAGTTCGTACAGCGAGGCGAGATGCCGCCGGTAGAGTCGATCGAACGACGTCACGGCATCGGCCGGATTGTAGTCCCCGTACCACCATGCCCAGTCCGAGCCCTCGCACACGGCGAGCTGGCGCTCCGCACGCGCGAGTGCCGCCGCATCCAGCCGGCCCGCGCTCTGCGCCGCATCGAACGCACGCTTCGCATCGACGAGCAGTTCCCAGCAGCGATTCTTCGAGCGTTCGCCGATCCAGGTCGCGAGCGTGCCGTGCACCCAGCTTCCGGCCACCAGCACCGGCAGTTCGTCGGCAACGCCCCCGGCGGATACGACGTCGTGAAACGTCGCCAGCTCAAGACGCGGATGGGCGGCGAGCGCCTCGTACAGCCCACGCAGGAAGTAGTATCCGTTGAACGGATAGTGTTCCCAGGCATTCTCTCCGTCGAGGATGATCGACACGACCGATTGCGGCGCATGGGCGAGTTCGTCCGCCAGCCGCTCGAGCTGATGAACGAGATCCCGCACCGCGTCGTCGCCGTGCCAGTGCGCGTAGTTGAAGCCGATCAGGTCCGAGAGATGGTCGGACCTGAAGAAGCACGGTACTCCGCCGGCTCCGGCACGCCAGCCCCGGTTGAGCCGTTCCACCACCGGAACCCGGCCGCTGCGCTCGAGGCTCGCCCGCAGCACGCCCTCGCCGCTCGCGGCCCACTCGAAACCGCACTCCGCGAGAAGCTCGACGCAACCAGTGGAAACGGCTCCTTCCGACGGCCAGCAGCCGCGAGGCTCCACGCCGAGAAGCCGGCGAAAAATCGAACGTCCCTCCTCGAGGTGCCGACGCGCACGCACCGCCCCGCCCGGGTAGCTCACGGGTCCCGGCAACGGCGCACCGGGCAGCGATTCCCGCACAGACTGGAAATCGAGCAGCAGCGGCACGATGGGATGCATCCAGGGCGACATCGCGAGTTCGAGACGGCCCTGCTCCGCGAGCCGCCGATAGCGCGGCAGCACGCCGGACAGGAGTTCCGACACCAGCTCCAGCACCCTGCGGCAGTCGGCAGCCGTGAATCCCTGGCCACGTGCCTCGAACTCCGCGACGCGCGGGTCGGCGCGACGTACGGTCTCTCCGAGCCAGGCGAGGTGATACCAGACCGCGAGGTCGACGATGAATCCCTCGCCGAGCGTGGAGACCGTTCCCCCGTGCAGCCGCCGTCCGGCCTCATCGGCGAGCTCGCGATAGGCTGGATGGCGTTCGACGAGATGCTGGCGGTGTGCGCGCAGACAGGCGCGCACCAGCTCCGACCATTCACCACGGTCACGCGGCACTCCGCCCGGCGTGAGGAGCCGCAGGAGCGGACTCGCGAGACGCGTCCCCGCCGAGAGGTGCGATGACAGGCCGGTGGCGGTCGCTTCGATCTGCTCCAGCAGCACCGGCGAGAAATTGACGACCGCGCGCGCGGCAGGCACCGCCTCGAGGTGCGCGACCATGTCCACGTAGTCCTTGATCGCGTGCAGCGCGACCCAGGGCAGCAGCTCCTCGCCGGTCAGCCCGTCCCGGTACTCGGGCTGGTGCATGTGCCAGCAGAGCACGACCCGCAGCCGGGAAGCCATCTACCAGACGTCCCGGATCATGTCCTGGGTGACGAGAACGACGCCGCCCTCGGTGACCTCGAAGCGCTCGGCATCCAGCTCGCGGTCCACGCCGATGCGGAACCCATCGGGGATCGCCGTGCCCTCGTCGATGATCGCCCTGCGGATCTCGCAGCCGCGCCCGATCTCGACGTTCGGCAGCACGACACTGCGCAGCACCCGGGTACGTTCCTCGACACGCACGTCCGAGAACAGCAGTGACTGGTCGATCGAGGCACCCGAGATGATGCAGCCGCCGGAGACCATGGAATTCACCGCGCTGCCGCGACGCTCCCCGTCGTCGAGCACGAACTTGGCCGGCGGACGCTGCAGCTGGTAGGTCCAGATGGGCCAGCTCTCGTCATAGATGTTGAGCTCGGGGTGCACGAAGACGAGTTCGACATTCGCCTCGTAGTAGGCATCGAGCGTGCCGACGTCGCGCCAGTAGCTCTGGGCCCGCGTCTTCACGTCCTGGAACGGGTAGGCGTAGACCGCGCGCGTTCCGATCGAGGTCGGGATCACGTTGCGGCCGAAATCGTGCTGGGACGCGGCATCGGCCGCGTCGTCGACGAGCAGCCGCTCCAGCAGACGCGTGTTGAACACATAGATCCCCATGGAGGCCAGCGCTACGTCCGGCCTTCCCGGCAGACCGTCCGGGCTCGGCGGCTTCTCGGTGAACCGTGTCACCCGGCTGCGGTCGTCGACCGACAGCACGCCGTATTCCCGCGCCTTGGCGACGGGCACTTCGACCGCGCCGATGGTGATGTCCGCGCCCCTCTCGACGTGGAAGGCGATCATCGGACCGTAATCCATCTTGTAGATGTGATCGCCGGCGAGGATGAGCACGTGTTCGGGACGGTGGGCGCGGATGTACTCGAGGTTCTGGTACACGGAGTCCGCCGTTCCACGGTACCAGTGCTCGCCGACCTGCTGCTGCGCCGGGATCACGTCGACGAATTCGCCGAACTCGCCGCGCAGGAAGCCCCAGCCGCGCTGGACGTGCTGGATCAGGGACTGCGCCTTGTACTGGGTCAGCACGCAGATCTGGCGGATGCCCGAATTCACGCAGTTCGACAGCACGAAGTCGATGATCCGGAACTTGCCACCGAACGGAGTCGCGGGCTTGCAGCGCTGGGCCGTCAGGTGCCGCAGCCGTTCGCCCCGCCCGCCGGCCATGACGATCGCGAGCGTGCCGCTCGTGAGACGGCTGACATACCGACCCGAACTGCTGCGGGGTGTGGAAACTGGCATGCGGTGCGATCCGTGCTGACGCTGGGTGAACTGCGATCCTATGTTACCGTTCGACCCCATGGGTGCAATGACGGAATCCACGAAGCCCGAGGGATTCGGCGCACTGCTGGCGGAACGACGCGACGACATGGCGCGCATCCTCGCGGCGCGCCATCACGATCCTCACTCGATGCTCGGTCGCCAGACGATCTCCGGCCGGGATCTCTATCTGGCGCACCTGCCCCACGCCTCGGAAGTCACGCTGGCCGGCGACCTGCCGATGAACCGGCTGGGTACGTCCGACCTGTTCCTCTGCGAGGTCGGTGGCCGGGCCTTGCCTCGACACCCGTGCGTGCGCTGGCGCGACGCGGGGGGCGCATGGGTGGAGCGCGAGGACCCCTGCTCCTTCGCGCCCGCACTGACGGACGACGAGCTGCATCGCTTCGCGAGCGGAGAGTGCCCGGATGCCTGGCGCTTTCTCGGGGCACATCCGCGCGTGATCGATGGCGTACCCGGCGTGCTGTTCTCCACGTGGGCGCCGGAGGCCGAGCGTGTCAGCGTCGTCGGACCGTTCAACCGCTGGGATGGACGCATGCATCCGCTGCGGGTACGCGGCTCCACCGGGGTCTGGGAGCTCTTCGTGCCCCGCCTGCAACCCGGCGAGCTGTACAAGTTCGAGCTGCGCAGCCGTACGAGCGGCGCCGTGTCCCTGAAGGCCGATCCCTACGCGCGCCAGTCCGAGTACCGCCCGGCGACGGCATCGGTCGTGGCCGCCCCTGCGACACACGTCTGGCGCGACGAGGACTGGCTCCGGCAACGTGCGACCCGCGACTGGCTGCGGGCTCCGATGTCGATCTACGAGGTCCACCTGGGCTCCTGGGCGCGCGGCCCGCAGGGCGAATTCCTCGACTACCGCGACCTGGCCGCGCGCCTCGCCGACTACGTGTCGAACCTGGGCTATACACACATCGAGCTGCTGCCGGTGACCGAGCACCCGCTCGACGGTTCGTGGGGCTACCAGTGCACGGGATACTTTGCGCCGACGAGCCGGCATGGTTCGCCCGACGACTTCCGCGCGTTCGTCGACCATCTCCACGGTCGCGGCATCGGCGTCATCCTCGACTGGGTACCGGCACACTTCCCGAAGGACGCTCACGGACTCGCACGTTACGACGGCAGCCCGCTGTACGAGTACGGCCATCCCGGCAAGGGGGAACACTTCGACTGGGGCACGCTGATCTTCAACTACGAGCGTCACGAGGTCCGTTCGTTCCTGCTCTCGAGCGCCTGCTACTGGCTCGAGGAATTCCACCTCGACGGGCTGCGCGTCGACGCGGTCGCGTCGATGATCTATCTCGACTACAGCCGGCCGCCCGGCTTCTGGTCACCGAACCGGTACGGGGGCCGGGAGAACCTCGAGGCGACGTCGTTCCTCCGTGAACTGAACCGACTGACTCACGCGCGCTGTCCCGGCACGGTGACCATCGCCGAGGAGTCGACGGACTGGCCGCTGGTCAGCCGCCCGACGGACTCCGGCGGCCTCGGCTTCAGCATGAAATGGAACATGGGGTGGATGCACGACACGCTGGCGTACTTCCGCGAGGATCCGCTGTACCGGCGCTATCACCACGACCGGCTCACCTTCGCGCGCATGTATGCCTTCTCCGAGAATTTCGTGCTGCCGCTGTCCCACGACGAAGTCGTGCACCTCAAGCGCTCGCTGCTCGGGAAGATGCCCGGCGACGAGTGGCAGCGGTTCGCGAACCTGAGACTGCTGCTCGCCTGGCAGTGGTGCTGGCCCGGCAGGAAGCTGCTGTTCATGGGGGGCGATGCCGCGCAGGGCACGGAATGGGACCACGACGGCCCGCTGCCCTGGCACGAACTCGATGATCCGCGGCGCGGCGGCGTGCAGCGGCTCGTCCGCGACCTCAACGGGCTGTACCGCAGCCGGCCGGCGCTGCACGCCTTCGACTTCGAGGAACAGGGCTTCGACTGGCTCGAATGCCGGGATCGCGACCATTCGACCCTCGCATTCGTGCGTCGGGCCGGCGCCGAGTGCGCGGTCGTCGTCTGCAACTTCACGCCCGTCCCGAGGCCCGGCTATCGGGTGGGACTGCCACACGGCGGCGCGTGGCGCGAGGTGCTCAACACGGACTCCGTGTTCTACGGCGGGTCGAATTGCGGCAACCTGTCGCCACTGCCGGCCGAGACCATCCGCGCCATGCAGCGCGATCATTCGCTTTCGATCACGCTGCCGCCGCTCGCCGCGCTGGTCCTGGTGCCGGATCCGGCCACCTGAGGCACACCGCGGGTGCCGCCCCCGCGGCCTCAGCTCACGCGCATGAGTCCCATCTCGCAGGGGTGCGCGAGCAGGTCGTGTCGCGGCACCACGCGCAGCTGGCAGTTCATCCTGCCGCACCAGACCGGCACGTGGTCCAGCGCGAACAGGTGCCTGCCCTCCTCATCGCGCTCCCCGGTGGGCTCGAGCGCGACGATGGCGACCTCGCGCCCGTCGTGCATCACCGCTCCGCCGTTGCGTGCGAACGAGGTCAGCCGGTGGGCGTGGGAGTCGCTGGCTCCCTCACCGATCTCCTTCGAGACGACGAGCTCGACGCGTACGTCGTCCGGAGCAAGACCGTTCAGCGCGACCGCTCCACGCAGGCGCAGGCGGTCGCCGTACGTCAGACGCCGGCGCTCGACGTCGATGAGCTGCACCGAAACACCTGCCCAGCAGGCGCGCACGCGACGTTTCCACTCCGCGAGCGCGAGAGCAGCGCGGCCGTCGTCCGCGGTCAGCCGCCGGCCGTGTTCGGAAGCCGGCCGGTACAGCCCCTGTATGTAGTTGTCGAGCATGCGTCGCGTGTTGAACGCGGGAATGATGGTCGCCATGGAATGCTTCGCCTTGGCGATCCAGGCGGAGGGCAGGCCGTGCTCATCGCGCTGGTAGTAGAGCGGGATCACCTCGTCCTGCAGCAGCTCGTAGAGGGAACGCGCATCCTCGTCGTCGCGCCGCCCGTCCTGGTCGGCAACCGAGGACGGAATGGCCCAGCCGTTCTCGCCATCGAAGGCCTCGGCCCACCAGCCGTCGAGAACCGACAGGTTGATGGTGCCGTTGATGGCGGCCTTCATGCCGCTGGTGCCGCTGGCCTCGAGGGGAGGAATCGGATTGTTGAGCCAGACGTCGACGCCCGCGATCAGGGTGCGCGCCAGACCGACGTCGTAGTCCTCGATGAACAGCACACGGCCCAGGAACTCCGGGCTCGCGGCCGTGGCCACCAGCTCGCGGATCATCTGCTTGCCCGGCTCGTCGGCCGGGTGCGCCTTGCCCGCGAAGATGAACACCACCGGCCGCGCGGGATCGGACACCAGCGCCTTCAACCAGCCGCGGTCGCGGAACAGCAGCGTGGCGCGCTTGTAGGTCGCGAATCGACGCGCGAATCCGATGACCAGCACGTCGGGGTTGTCGGGATCCAGGTAGCGCGTCAGCCGGTGGAAATGCGCGTCGCTGACCTTCTCGCGCGAGCACCCGCGCTTCAGGCGCGCACGCACGAAACGCATCATGTTGCTCTTCACCGAGCGGAGGACGTCGTTGAAGAGCGGATCCGGGATGTCGTAGATCCGCTTCCAGTAGGCCGCATCACCGAGGCGGCTCTGCCAGTTGTGCCCGAAGTGCATCTCGAACACGTCCTTCCAGCGCTGGAACAGGAAGGTCGGCACGTGCACGCCGTTCGTGATGTAACCGATCGGGTTGTCGCGCGCGGGCACCTCGGGCCAGAGGTGGGAGCAGATCTCCTGCGACACCCGTCCGTGCGTGCGGCTCACGCCGTTCTGACGCCGCGACAGCCGGATCGCCAGTTGCGTCATGTTGAAACGCCCACCGGCCTCCGCCCCGCCCAGCGCAAGGAACTCCTCGACTCCGACACCGAGGCGCGGCAGGAACTCCGCAAAATAGGCCAGCGCCAGTTCGCGGTCGAAGGCATCGTGGCCCGCGACGACCGGCGTGTGCGTCGTGAACACGGTCTGCGCCGCGACGGCTTCGCAGGCCGCATCGAACGGCAGGCCGCGGTCGACACATTCGGCGACGAGCTCCAGGCCGGAGAACGCGGCGTGTCCCTCGTTCAGATGCCAGGTCGTCGGCTTGAGGCCGAGCGCACGCAGCGCCTTCACGCCACCGATCCCGAGCACGATCTCCTGGCGGATGCGGTGTTCCTGGTTGCCACCGTACAGCTTGTGTGTGATCTCGCGGTCGGCCTCGGTGTTCTCGGGCAGGTTCGTGTCCAGCATGATCACGAACACCCGGCCCGCGCGCACCTTCCACAGCCGCACCCTGACGTCGCGGCCCGGCAGCCGCACCGTCGTGAAGAGATCGCGGCCCTGTGCGTCGCGTGCGGGTTCGACGGGCAGGTCCTCCTGATCGAACTCGCGGTAGTGCTCGACCTGGTTGCCGTAAGTATCCACGTGCTGGGTGAAATAGCCTTGCCGGTACAGCAGGCCGACGCCCACGAAGCTGAGGCCGAGATCGCTGGCGGTCTTGCAGTGGTCGCCCGCCAGGACGCCGAGGCCGCCCGAGTAGTTCGGGAAGCTCTCGTGAAAACCGTACTCGGCGCAGAAGTAGGCGACGAGATCGCCGCTCGCCAGCTGGTTCGGGCCCGTCGCGACGATCGCCTCGCTGAGATAGGCATCCAGTCCGGCCAGCACGCGCTGGTATTCCTCCACGAACGCGGGATCCTCGGCCGCCCGGTCCAGCCGCTCCTGCGCGACGCTGCGCAGGAACAGCAGCGGGTTTCCACCCACGCAGATCCAGAGATCCGGATCCAGCGCCTCGAACAGCCGGCGCGTGGGGTGATGCCAGGCGAACCGGAGATTGGTGGCGAGGTCCACGAGGCGCGACAGCGCCGGTGGCAGGACAGGATTGACTTCGATCGACAGACTCTGGCCGGACATGGGAATTCGCAGCACCCGGGAGCTACAGCAGACCCGGACGAGTCTAGCATCGCGCAGATCGTGCGCGACGCGCGCCGGGTCACGCTCGGCAAGCGTTCCGCCGGCGAATGCGAACAGTGGTGGGCGCGACAGGGATCGAACCTGTGACCCCTTCCATGTCAAGGAAGTGCTCTACCGCTGAGCTACGCGCCCCTGGGAGGGGTGCGAAGGATAAAGGACGGCATCCCCGGCGGGCAAGGTGATCGATCCGGGCCATGCCGCGGCACCGCCTGCCGCGACCTCCGATCGCCCGCACGGGAGCCGGGTCCGGCGGGACGGGAACGTCAGGACTCCTTCAGGCGCTGCGCCCACGCCTTGTACCACTCCCTGCCCCGCAGCAACCAGGGACACTGGAGCGCAAGGCAGGCCAGCGGCTTCCCGCCGCCGGCCAGCTCTCGCAGACTCAGAAGCCGTAGACGAGATTCACGGTGCTGAGCGTATCGGTCTTCTTCAGTCCGTTCGGCGGATCGGTGTTGTGGCGGACGGCGACCCCGACGGCCAGCGCGAAGGCGTCGCTCATCTTGACCTGCAGCGCCAGCTCGTTCACCGCGAAAGTGTTTGCGGACCCCGTCTCGACGAGGAAGGTGTCGATGATCTTCGTGGTCCCCGTCAGGGCGTGCTCGTACTTGACGTCGCCACGGACAATCGCGTTGTCCGAGGTGGCGCCGGTCAGGGCGTTCTTCAGACGCTTGTAGCCGACACCGGCCTGGCCGGTCAGCTTGGTCCTTTCGGTGTCGATGAACCGGTGTCCAAGACCGGTTGCGGCGCTGGACTGGTAGTCGAAACCACTGAAGCGGTCATCCTCGTAACGCAGCGCACCGAACCAGTAGTTGCGGTCCGAGAACTTGTAGTCCGACTGCCAGAACAGGCCCCAGCGGTCGGCGGTCTTGTTGCCATCGTTCTTTGCGCGCAGCACGCTGCCGCCGAAGCCGTGCTTCCACCTCGCGATCTCGCGCGCCATCTCCAGCTTGACGTTGGCGGTCTCCGTATCGCTGTTGCCCCGCGCGAACACGATTCCGGCCTCGCCCTTGCCGCTCCAGTCCGCGCGCGCCAGGCCCGCGGAACCCGTGGCGATCACCGCCGCCACGCACATTGCCAGATGACGCATCCTGCTTCCTCCTGTCTGCGCCCCGGGATGGGGCTCGAACGCGCGCGGATTGTGCGGAACGAAGCTGAACAGAGGATGAACGCGGGCCGCACGGCCCGCCCGCGCACCGGCCATGGCAGACTGTTTTCACACGCCACGACCACGGCATCACCCGCGGAGGTCCACCCTCATGCACGTCCACGAAGCCCTCTCGACCCGTCTGTCGGTTCGCGATTTCCTGTCCACCCCGGTTTCCGGCGAGGTCGTCCGCGAGATCCTGACTGCTGCCGCACGCGCACCGTCCGGCGGCAATCTGCAGCCCTGGCACGTCGCCGTCGTCGCGGGCGAACCGCTCACCCGGCTGAAGTCACTGATGAAGGACCGCGTCGTCGCCTGCCCCGAAGGCGAACCCGTCGAGTACGACGTCTATCCGACGAGCCTGCACTCGCCGTACCGCGAACGGCGCTTCGAGGTCGGAGAGGACATGTACCGGCTGCTCGGCATCCCGCGCGAGGACAAACCCGCGCGGCGCGCCTGGTTCGCGCGGAACTACCAGTTCTTCGGTGCGCCACTCGCGTTGTTCTGCTCCGTGGACCGCCGGATGGGCCCGCCGCAATGGTCCGATCTCGGCATGTTCCTGCAGTCGGTCATGCTGCTGCTGCGCGAGCACGGCCTCGACAGCTGCCCGCAGGAATGCTGGTCCGCCTATCACGCGACGGTGGCACGGTTCATCGGCCTGCCGCCGGAGCGCATGCTCTTCTGCGGCATGGCCATCGGCTACCGCAACCCCGATCACCCCGTGAACCGGCTGGTCTCGAAGCGCGCCCCTCTCGCGGAGTTCGCGGACTTCGTGGGGCTGTAGACACGACGCACGCGAGTCCTGGCGCTGCGCCACGAAGACATCGGAAAGCGCGCCGGGCCCGATGAGGTCGTCCTCCGTGGCGGTGGAACAGTCTCCCGGGTCGAAGGCCCGGGAGGCGATCGGGGCGCCAGGCTCCGATGCACCGCGGCGCGCAGCTGTGCCGTACCCGCCGCAATCAGCCCGCGAGCCGCGCCGCGCCCGGCCCCAGCGCCATCTGGCGCAGTTCGGCGATTTCGTCGCGGAGCCTGGCGGCCTGCTCGAATTCGAGGTCGCGCGCATGCCGGAACATCTCCTGTTCCAGCTTCCTGATGCGCTTCAGCGCCTGCTCCGGCGTGAGCTTCACGCCGCGCACAGGCTTCTCGACGCGCAGGTCCTCGCCCGGTGCGTGCGCACCCTCCATGATGTCGCGCACGGCCTTGACGATGCCCTTCGGCGTGATGCCATGCGCCTCGTTGTAGCCGAGCTGCCTGAGCCGGCGGCGCCCGGTCTCGTCGAGCGCGCGTCGCATGGAGCCCGTCACCGTATCGGCGTAGAGGATCGCCTTGCCGTTGACGTTGCGCGCGGCGCGACCGATGGTCTGGATCAGCGAGTTCTCCGAGCGCAGGAAACCCTCCTTGTCGGCGTCGAGGATCGCGACCAGTGACACCTCGGGCAGGTCCAGTCCCTCACGCAGCAGGTTGATACCGACCAGCACGTCGAACTTCCCGAGCCTGAGGTCGCGCAGGATCTCCGTGCGCTCCACCGTCTCGATGTCCGAGTGGAGATACCTCACCTTCACGCCGTGCTCGTGCAGGTAATCGGTCAGGTCCTCCGCCATGCGCTTCGTGAGGGTCGTCACCAGCACGCGCTCGCCGCGTGCGACGCGCAATTTCGCCTCCGACATGAGGTCGTCGACCTGCGTACGCACGGGGCGGATCTCGACCTCGGGATCCACGAGCCCGGTCGGCCGCACCAGCTGCTCGACCACCTGGCCCGACTTCTTCAGCTCGTGCGGACCCGGTGTCGCCGAGACATAGATCGTCTGCGGCTGCATGGCCTCGAACTCCTCGAAACGCAGCGGCCGGTTGTCGAGCGCCGAGGGCAGCCGGAAGCCGTACTCCACCAGCGTCTCCTTGCGCGAGCGGTCTCCGCGGTACATTCCGCCCAGCTGCGGGACGGTGACGTGACTCTCGTCGACCACGAGCAGTGCATCGCCGGGCAGGTAGTCGAACAGGCAGGGTGGCGGCTCGCCGGGGGCGCGGCCGGACAGATACCGGGAGTAGTTCTCGATGCCGGAGCAATAGCCGAGCTCGGTCATCATCTCGAGGTCGAACAGCGTCCGCTGCTCGAGGCGCTGTGCCTCCACGAGCTTGTTCGCCGCGCGCAGTTCGGCGAGCCGGCCCTTCAGCTCG
This sequence comes from Steroidobacteraceae bacterium, assembly GCA_046352935.1. Taxonomy (GTDB): domain Bacteria; phylum Pseudomonadota; class Gammaproteobacteria; order Steroidobacterales; family Steroidobacteraceae; genus CAYWMY01. Next base: position 11,555 of record JAXMGR010000012.1, on the reverse strand, counting down.
TCCTTGATCTCCTCGATCGCCGCAGTGATGCGCTCACGTGGCGTGACGTAGTGCGTCGACGGGAAGATGGTCAGCCGCGGTACCTTCCGCAGCACCTCGCCCGTCAGCGGATCGAAGAACGCGAGCGACTCGATCTCCTCGTCGAAGAACTGCACTCGCACCGCGTCGCGCTCGGCCTCCGCCGGGAACACATCGACCACGTCACCGCGCACGCGGAACGTGCCCTGTCGCAGGTCCATCTCGTTGCGGGTGTACTGCATGTCGGCGAGCCGGCGCAGCAGCTTGCGCTGGTCCATGCGCTCACCGCGCACGAGGTGCAGCACCATCTCCAGGTACGAGGCCGGGTCGCCGAGGCCGTAGATCGCGGAGACGGTCGCGACGATGATCGAGTCCGGCCGTTCCAGCAGCGCCTTCGTCGCCGAGAGGCGCATCTGCTCGATGTGCTCGTTCACCGAGGCGTCCTTCTCGATGTAGGTGTCGGAGGACGGCACATAGGCCTCGGGCTGGTAGTAGTCGTAGTACGAGACGAAGTACTCGACCGCGTTGTGCGGGAAGAACTCCCTGAACTCGCCGTAGAGCTGGGCTGCGAGGGTCTTGTTGTGCGCGAGCACGAGCGTCGGCCGCTGCTCACGGGCGATGACGTTGGCGATCGTGAAGGTCTTGCCCGAGCCGGTCACGCCGAGCAGCGTCTGGTGCGCGAGGCCCGACTCGATGCCCTCGCAGAGCCGGGCGATGGCCTCGGGCTGATCCCCCGAAGCTGCATAGTCCGAGACAAGATCGAACGCCGGCTTGTCGCTCACGCGGCCACCATCAATTGCAACGCAAAAGGGATTTCTCTAACGTTGGCGGCCGGAATTTCCAGCCGTACAGGTTGCCAACGTGCCCATAAGAGTCGCCCAGCGTCTGTCCCGCATCAAGCCGTCGCCCACCCTCGCCGTCACCGCGCGCGCCGCGAAGCTCAAGGCCGAGGGCAAGGACATCATCGGCCTCGGGGCCGGCGAACCCGATTTCGACACTCCCAAACATATCGCCGATGCGGGCTGCGAGGCCATCCGCAAGGGCATCACGCGCTACACGAACGTGGATGGCACGCCCGAGCTCAAGGACGCGATCATCGCTAAGTTCAAACGCGACAATGGGTTGACGTACACTCGTCAACAGATTCTCGTTTCCAGCGGCGCCAAACAGACGATCTACAACCTGTGCGTGGCACTGCTGGATGCGGGTGACGAGGTCATCATCCCGGCGCCGTACTGGGTGTCCTACCCGGACATGGTCATGCTGGCCGACGGCAACCCCGTCACCGTCTACGCCGGTCCCGAACAGGGCTACAAGATCAGTCCGGCCCAGCTCGAAGCGGCGATCACCCCGAAGACGCGCATGTTCATCCTGAACAGCCCGTCGAACCCGACCGGCGCCGCCTACTCGCGCGCCGAGCTGGTCGCGCTGGGTAAGGTGCTGGTGAAGCACCCGGGCATCGTCATCGCCACCGACGACATGTACGAGCACATCTGGTGGGGCCCGGAGCCCTTCTGCAGCCTCGTCACCGCCTGCCCGGACCTCTACGACCGCACGGTCACCATCAACGGCGTCTCCAAGAGCTACGCCATGACCGGGTGGCGCATCGGCTACTGCGGAGGGCCGATCGAGGTCGTCACCGCCATGACGACGATCCAGAGCCAGAGCACGTCGAACGCATCGTCGATCAGCCAGCGCGCCGCCACCGTCGCGCTGAACGGCGACCAGGCGTGTGTCCACGAAATGAACAGAGCCTTCAAGGCCCGCCACGACTTCGTCATCGACGGCCTCAACCGCCTGCCGGGCGTGAAGGCGCGGCCGGGCTGGGGCACGTTCTACGCATGGTCCGACGTCAGCGGTGCGATGCAGTCGCTGGGCTGCAGCGATGACAATGCGTTCGCCGAGAAGCTCATCGTCGACGCGAACGTGGCCGTCGTGCCCGGCTCCGGGTTCGGTGCACCGGGCCACATGCGCATCTCCTTCGCCTGCAGCATGGAGACGCTGACGGAGGCGCTGAAGCGCATCGGCCTCGTACTCGGCGCCTGAGTCGGGCGCCCGTCTCGACCCGCGGGAAAGGCCGGTTTCGACCGGCCTTTTTCTTGACTCCCGCGCGTCAGTTGGCCGACAATGCGCGCCCTCTTCGAGGCCCCGTTCCCCGGTAGCTCAGTCGGTAGAGCAACGGACTGTTAATCCGTTGGTCGTTGGTTCGAGTCCAACCCGGGGAGCCATTCCCAGCCCGTGTCCCGGTCGACTGACCCGACAGCCGTGCACTCCAGATCCGCCCTGCTGCTCCTGTTGAGCTGCTGTGTTCTCGCACTGAGCCTGCCGAGCGCGGGCGCACACGCGGACGTTTCCGCGAAACTCACCATTCTCTGCTACCACGAGGTCGACGACCGGGAAGATGCACTGATCCCGGGATACTCGGTCAAGCCCGGCCAGTTCGAGCAGCAGCTCGCGTGGCTCCGGGATGCCGGATATCACTTCGTCAGCGTGGATGATGTGCTGGCGGACGATGCGGGGCGCCGCCCGTTGCCCGCGAAGGCGGTGCTGCTGTCCTTCGACGACGGCTACCATTCCTTCTACACCCATGCCTTCCCGATCCTGAAGTCCTTTCACGCGCCCGCGGTCGTCGCGCTGGTCGGGAGCTGGCTCGACGGCACGGGAGACACGGTGGACTTCGATGGTCGCCGCGTGCCGCGCTCCGCCCTGATGTCGTGGGACGAGATGAGGGAGCTGTCGCGCAGCGGACTGGTCGAGTTCGCGAGCCACAGCTACGGAATGCACGAGGGCGTCGTCGCAAATCCCCAGGGCAACCGCGAGCCGCCCGCCATCGCCCGGCGCTGGCTCCCGGACGTCGCGCGCTACGAATCCGAACCCGCCTACCGCAAGCGCGTCGAAGCGGATCTCCGGCGCAGCAGCGATCTGCTGCAGCGACAGCTCGGCAGGCGGCCGCGCATCATCGTGTGGCCGTACGGCCGCTACAACAGCGTGACCCGTCGCATCGCCACGCAGCTGGGCATGAAGGTCGGCTTCAACCTGGACGACGGCCCGAACACGGCCAGCACTCCGCTGTCGACCCTGCGGCGGGTGCTCGTCCAGCCGACCCTGACGCTCGACGGCCTCGACCGGGAGATCGAGCTGCGCAATCACGGAGTGCTCGACAACGGCGTGCCACGGAAGGTCATGCACGTCGACCTCGACTACATCTTCGATCCGGACCCCGCGCAGGAAGAAGACAACCTCGGTCGCCTGCTCGACCGGATCAACGCGATGGGCGTCAACACGGTGTACCTGCAGGCCTATGCAGATCCGGACGGGAACGGTGCAGCTGATGCGGTCTACTTCCCGAACCGCCACCTGCCGATGCGCGCGGATCTCTTCAACCGCGTGGCCTGGCAGATCGCCACGCGTACGGCGGCGGTTCACGTCTATGCCTGGATGCCCATGCTCGCATGGCAGCTGCCCGCGCGGGACCCCGCGGCGCGCGACACGGTCGTGACCCTGCCCAACGCATCGGATCACCTGTCGATGGGCTACCCACGACTCTCGCCGTTCTCGCCGCGCGCGCGCCGGACCATCCGCGAGATCTACGAGGACCTGGGCCGCTCGGCGACGACCATCGAGGGAGTGCTGTTCCACGACGACATCACCCTCTCCGACTACGAGGACGGCAGCCGCTGGGCGCTGCGGACCTACCGCGAGTGGGGGTTCCCTCAGCCGATGACCACGCTGCGCAGCGACGATGCGCTGCTCCGGAAATGGGCCGCGCGCAAGACGGCGTACCTCGACACGTTCGCTGGCGAACTGGCCGCGATCCTCCGCGAGGAGCAGCCGGGGCTGAAGACGGCGCGCAACCTGTACGCCAGCGTGGTGCTCAACCCCTACTCGGAGACCTGGTACTCGCAGTCCCTCGAGAGCTCACTCGCGCATTACGACTACACGGCGATCATGGCCATGCCCTACATGGAGCAGGCGCCGGATCCGGAAGACTTCCTGCGCCGGATCGTGGATCGAGTGAAGGAACACCCCGGCGCCATGCGGCACGTCGTGATCGAGCTGCAGACGGTAAACTGGCGCCGGAACGACGAACCACTGCCGGGCACCGAACTGGCGGATACCATCCGCAGGCTCTACGACCAGGGCGTGAAGAACGTGGCGTACTATCCCGACAACCTGTTCCGCAACAATCCAGACCCGGCGCAGCTGCGGCCGGTATTCGCCCTGCAGCCGAACGTGCAGCCCCTTTCCGAACTGTTGCCTTGAGGCAGGGCGATGTCGGCCGCGGTATTCCATGTCGTCTGGGTCACCCTGCAGGGGTACGTGTACTACTACCCCCTGTTCATGTCCTGCCTGTGGATGATGGGGGCGGCGCTCTTCTACTGGCGCTTCGAACGGCGCGACCCCGCATTCAGCGAACCGCCGCCGCGACCGGGTGCTCCGCCCATCAGTGTCGTGATTCCCTGCTTCAACGAAGGACCGCACGCCGAGGAGACCATCCGCCACGCGCTGGCCCTCCAGTACCCCGATTTCGAGGTGATCGCCGTCGACGACGGCAGCCACGACAACACCGGCGCCATTCTCGACGCGCTGGTTCCACGGAATCCCCGCCTGCGCGTCGTTCACCACGCACGCAATCAGGGCAAGGCGATGGCTCTGCGGGCCGGCGCGCTGCTGGCGCAGCACGAGATCCTGCTGTGCATCGATGGCGACGCCCTCCTCGACCCGCATTGCGGGCACTGGATGGTGCGTCATTTCGTCGACGACCCGGACGTCGCGGCGGTCACCGGCAATCCACGCATCCGCAACCGCTCGACACTGCTCGGGCGCGTCCAGGTCGGGGAGTTCTCCTCGATCGTCGGCATGATCAAGCGCGCGCAGCGCAGCTTCGGTGCCCTGTACACCGTCTCCGGCGTGATCACCGCGTTCCGCCGCTCCGCGGTGCACCAGGTCGGCTACTGGAGCCCCGATGTACTGACGGAGGATATCGACATCACGTGGAAGCTCCAGCGCGCCGGCTGGGACGTGCTGTTCGAGCCGCGCGCGCTCGTGTGGATCCTCATGCCGGAAACGCTGCGCGGGCTGTGGAAGCAGCGCCTGCGCTGGGCGACCGGCGGGGCCCAGGTGCTGCGCCGGAACGCAGGCGTCATCCTGCATCCGACCCAGAACCACCTCTGGCCGCTGCTGTTCGAGGCACTGCTGAGCCTCCTGTGGGCCTACGCACTGCTCGTGATGGTCGTGCTGTGGCTGGGCGGGTTGCTGCTGCCGCACGGCTGGTTGCCGCTGGTCCGGTCGCCGCTGCTGCCTGAGTGGAGCAGCGCATTGCTGGGCGCCGTCTGCCTGCTCCAGTTCGCCATCAGCAAGTGGTTCGACAGTCACTACGACAGCGGACTCGGCCGCAACTACTACTGGATGGTGTGGTATCCGCTGGTGTTCTGGCTCATCACGACCGCCGCCACCGTCGTCGGCTGTCCGCGCGCCCTGCGGCACCGCCGCGGCCGGCGTGCGCGCTGGACCAGCCCGGACCGCGGCGCGCATCTGAGCATGCAGCACCGCGAGGGGCCGGGAACGCGGCGAGCGAAAGCGCATGACTGATCGTCTCATCATCAACGCGCGTCCCCAGCTCGACTGGTGGCGACGACTCCTGTCGGATGTCGTCACCGTGATCCTCTGGGTCGTCTGGCTGTACCTGTGGATGCCCGCGTTCCACAAGCTGCAGGAGGTGATCCGGCTGAAGCTGAGTTTCGAGCCGGCCGCGATCGAGGTTCTGGAGGCCGTCGACCCGATTTCGATCAGCCACTCGCTGATCGCGCTCATCGGCACCTGCACGCTGCTGCTGCTGTGGACGCTGCTGCCCAAGCGGCGCGTGAACACGACGCATGCCGCCGTGACCCTCGACGAGTATGCAGGCCGGTTCAGCCTGACACCCGATGTGATCACGCGGGCGCGCGGCAGCCGTATCAGCATCGTTCACCACGACGAGGACGGTGCCATCGTGAGGATCGAGATCCGTCGTTGAGCGCCGCCGGTCGCCTCAACGCGACACGTTCTCGACCAGCTCCACGCGACGGTTCCTGCCCCTTCCTTCTTCCGTTGCGTTGGACGCCACCGGGCTCGCAAACGACACGCCAAAGGGTGTCAGGCGCCTTTCATCCACCCCGTACCTGGCGGTCAGCATTCGCACCACTGACGCAGCACGGCGCCGCGACAGATCCACGTTGAAATCGAACGTCCCCACGTTATCCGTATGCCCGACAACCAGCAGCTTGAGCCCGGGCTGGGATGTCATGAGCTTCGCAATCTCCTCGATGGTCGATGAGGACGCGGCCTTGATCTCGGTGCTGTTGGTGTCGAACAGGATGCCATAGAGCGCGACGCTACCCGTCTTCTGCAGCGCGGTCGCCATTTCACCGGCGGAAACGGTGACCATTCTGGACTCCATCCCCTTTTCCTCGAGGATGTCGACCTGCAGGACCACCTGCCCGTCCTGCGCCACCTTCTTCCGGTCCGCCGCATCGACCGACAGGTAGTGCCCCCACGATTCGGCGATGGCGGTGGCGTAGACCGCCACGTAGACGCTGCCCTCCGGGCGCGCGAGCCGTGCGGCGAGGTAGCGATCGTCCTTCGAGGCGAGCATGCTGAAGTTCAGCGCGCTGAACGAGGGCAGTTGCAGGTCGTGATAGCGCGCCTCGGCGAAGGCCGTGTCGTGATCACCCTCACCGATGGCCTGGTGGGCCCCTTCAAACAGCGTCACGAAACCCGCACTCTTCAACTCGCTCTGATAGTTGCGGATGATCTCGAGCACGGAACGTCCGGGTGGCGCGACATACGTGATCCTCGTCAGACGCCCTTCGAGACGCAGACTCTTCGCAAATCCCGCATTTGCGCCTCGCCCGCTCACCGGCCCCAGCGGCATCAGGTATTCATCGTAGTCCTTCGAGGAATAGCGCAGGATCGTCGCGCCTTCGTAGCGCTTGATCTTCGGGTGGTCCTGCGCACCGCGGACGTCGGAAGCGGCGACCACGACCGGACAGATCAGCAGCACAACAAACACCAGGTTCGCGCGCAGATGAAGCGTCATAGACCCTCCCTTGTCCGAACACTCAGTCCATCGTCGTCACGCAGAATCAGTCGATTGCTCCCCACCATACACCCGGCAATGGGTCGTCGCGACCCTCGGGGCACCCGGGCGCTGCACGCGTCCCGGGGACTGCAGGCACGCCGAAGTTCTTGACGCGGACGCTGCAGTTCCCTTGTACTGGCCCCTCGACGATTGCTCGCATGCAGACCGATGCGGTATCCGCCAGGCGCGTGCGAAGCCCGCAGGAGATTGAGGCGGCATGGGACGGAGGGGGCCGGCGTCGCCGGGGACAGTACGCTTCGGAAGCGGTTATCGGCGCCGCGTCGCCGCCGGTCTGGTCGCGCTGGTCGGGTTCACATCTCATCTGCCAGCCGCCCCGCCGCGCGCGGCCGACAGCCCCTATCCGTTGAGCCCCACGTACGTGCAGTCGCAGGCCGACGCGGGTGCCCGTGTGTACACCGCGCGCTGCGCGTCCTGCCACGGCCCGAACCTGAACGACGGGCCGTTCGCGCCGCCGCTCGCCGGCGAGTCGTTCATGCAGAAGTGGAGCGGACGGCGTGCCGACGCCTTGATCGAGTTCATGACGACCCGCATGCCACCCGACGCGCCGGGCTCGCTGCCTCGCGGGGACGCGGTCGACCTGCTGGCGCTCCTGCTGCAGAACAACCACGTCCGCCCGGGTACGGAACCCCTGCCCTCCTCGCAGGAAGCGCTCGCGGCGATCATGCTGCCCGCGCCGACGAACGACTTCGGCGAGGTGGCCGCCGGTGTCGCGCTGCCGCCGCCGCCAGAGCCGCGACCGAATCCGCTCGCGACGATCACACCCGTGACGGAGCGACTGCTGCGCGACCCACCGCCGGGCGAATGGCTGTCCTGGCGCCGCACCCGCGATGCGGGCGGCTTCAGTCCGCTCACGCAGGTCAACCGCGACAATGTCGCCGATCTGCAGCTCGCCTGGTCCTGGGCACTGCCGAACGGCGAGAACGAGGTGACGCCACTCGTGCACGACGGCGTCATGTTCCTGTACGGCTACGACGACGTGATCCAGGCCCTCGATGCCGCGAGCGGCGACCTGCTGTGGCAGTACGCGCCGCCACACGCGCGCCTCGGTGTACCCGAAGTGGCGCCGCGCCATCGCGCTCTACGACGAACGCGTGTACACGCTGACCATCGACGGTCACGTCGTCGCGCTGGACTTCCGCACGGGCCGCACGGTCTGGGACGTGGCCCTGGAACCCGCCAGCACGCTGTTCGGGCTGTCCGGCGGGCCGTTGATCGCGGACGGCAAGGTCATCGTCGGCACCAGCGGTCTGCACGCGGGCGGCAACTTCATCATCGCGCTCGATGCGGCGACCGGCCGCGAAGCCTGGCGCTTCGCGACGATTCCGGCGCCGGGTGAGCCCGGGGGCGAGAGCTGGAACGGCCTGCCACGGGAGCAGCGCTCCGGTGGAGCCGTATGGACACCGGGCAGCTACGACCCCGAGCTGAACCTCGTGTACTTCGGGCCCGGCAATACCTACGACACGAAGCCGCTGCGTGACCGCGTCGCGGATCGCCGCTACACGAACGACGCGCTGTTCACGAACACCACGCTGGCGTTGCAGGCCGACACGGGCCGGCTCGCGTGGTACTTCCCGCACTTCCCCAACGACCAGTGGGACCTCGATTGGGCCTTCGAGCGCCAGATCCTCACGCTGCCGTTCGAGGGGCGCGATCGCAAGGTGGTGGTCACGGCCGGGAAGGTCAGCATTCACGATGTGCTGGATGCGCGCAGCGGCCGCTATCTGTTCTCGATGGATCCCGGGCTGCAGAACCTCGTGACCGCCATCGATCCGCGCACCGGGACCAAGACCATCGACCGGGACAAGGCACCCGGCGACGGACGCAGCCATTTCGTCTGTCCCCACTTCGAAGGCGGCAAGAACTGGACGCCTTCCTCCTATGACCCGCGCAGCCACCGGCTGTACGTCGCCATGGTCGAAACGTGCATGGACATCCGGCCCGGTGCCCCCGGTGGACGCGGACTGCTCTCCACCGGAGCCGAATTCGGCGTGCGCCCGCGTCCGGGCAGCGACGGACGCTATGGCCGTCTCGAAGCGTTCGATCTCGCCACGCGCCGGTCCGTCTGGGTCGCACGGGAGCGCGCTCCACTCGTATCGGGTGTGCTCGCCACTGCGGGCGGCCTCGTGTTCGCGGGCTTCCTCGATCGCACACTGGCCGCCTATGACGACACATCCGGAAGGAAGCTGTGGAGCGTACGGCTCAACGAGGTGCCGAACTCGAATGCGATCACCTACGTCGTCGACGGCCGGCAGTACGTCGCGATCGTGGTCGGCATGGGTGGCAACCATTCGCGCCTGTTCGCGGGCCTCACACCCGAAATCCGCAATCCCGCAAATCGCAGCTCCAGCGTCTGGGTTTTCGCTCTGCCCGACGATCGGCAGGCCGTGAAACCCCACTGACAGGCACCCCTCCCGTTGACGGGGTTCACGCCCGCCCGGGGGCGGGCCTCGAGCAGCCGGATCGACCGCCACGGTCACCGGCCAGCTGCATCCATTCTGCAATCCGGGCCCGCGAGTCCCGGCTCACGACGCCCGGATGCCATTGCCGGGTGACGCGGCTCACAAGTCCGGGATTTCGTTCGGCCCTTCCCGGAGCGTGTCACATAGCATCCGGCCATATGTCGAAATGCATGCACACCGCCGCCACCGAACGGCGCTTTTCCGATGACGATTCGGCGCAGAAGTGGTCGGACATGTACGCCGGTGAGCCGGACCGCCTCGACCAGGTCAAGTTCCGGGAGCGCCGCGACCTCACCGTGAACCACGCATTGCGCCTGCTTCCTCCCGGTGGACGGGTGCTCGACCTGGGTTGCGGCGCAGCGCCCGTGCTGAGCGAGCTTCGGCGCCTCGGCGTCCCCTGCACCGGGCTCGACCTCACCGAAGACATGCTCAGGCATGCGCGCCAGCGCCTGCGCGCCATGAACCTCGACGACGGGGACCTGCATCAGGGCGATTGCCGCAGCACGCCGTTCGCGGATGCCTCGTTCGATGTTGTCGTGTGTCTCGGCGTCGTCAGCTACGTCGAGGACTACGGACAGGTGCTGGCGGAGATCCAGCGTCTGCTGAGACCCGGCGGCCATGCGATCATCAGCTTCCGGAACCGGTTCAACCCGATCCTCTCGGATCCCGTCCGGCTCGCGCGGCACGTCGTGAAGTCGTTGACGGGCCAGCTGAAGCCCGAGCCGTACACGATCGGCCGGTTCATGGATCCGCGCGAGTTCCGCGCCAGCCTCGCACGACACGGGCTCCGGGTCCGCGATTTCCACGGCCTCGGCTACGGCCCGTTCCGGATCAGCGGCCACCGCGTGCTCTCCGAGCGCATGTCCATCAGGATGAACGCCATGCTCTCGCGGCTCTTCGGTGTACACGGATCGGGCCTTCCGCACCGGTGGCTGGCCGACGTCAGCTTCTGGGTCGTTGAAAGGGATACCAGCACGATGAGTCGACGCCTCCACACCTCGGCCTCGACCTCGCTGGCCGATTCCTGCGCAGCCGCCGCGATGCCTTCCTGATCAGCGCCCTGCGTCCGTCCTGCACAGACTTACCCACAGTCTTTCCACGGATTGTGTGGACAACGCCCGCGTCGGCCGTGAGGCCCTGCGGACGGTCTGACCCCTGACCGATCAGCCGGGCTCGCGCCCGTCCGCCATTGCCACCCGGCCCTGAATCCGCGGACGCCTGCCCAGGGTTTCTTTTCCGTTCGCAAACGGAGAAGATCACACGTGCCGGCGGCGACGGGCCCGTTGCGGGCGCCCGGAGTGATTCGTCTCTTCTACACCCCGGCGATGAGCGTGTGTCCGGATACAGGCTCTGCCCTGTGTCGCATTCCCGGGGGGGAAGCTTTCTGATGGAAACGAATCGCCGCATCGTGCTGCGCGCTCGCCCGCAGGGCCTGCCCAGGGCGACCGATTTCGAACTCGTGAATTCGCCGGTTCCCGAACCGGCCGCCGGCGAGATGCTGGTACGTGTGCTGTACTGCTCGCTGGACCCCGCGGTCCGGCGCTGGATGGACGAGGACAGCTATGGCACCGCCATCCCGCTGGGGGGGGCCATTGCCTGCCTGGTGGTGGGCCGGGTCGTCCGCAGCCATTGCGAAGGCTTCGAGGCCGGTGACTACATCACGGGCCTCGGCAGCGTATCCGACTACGCGCTCATGAAACCCGGTGGATTCACCTGGAAGATCGACCCGGCTGCGGCACCCTCGCTGACGAATCATCTGAGCGTGCTCGGCGCGAACGGGCTCACCGCGTACAACGGTCTCCTGCACGTCGGCAAGCCGAACCCCGGTGAGACCGTGCTGGTCTCCGGCGGTGCCGGCGCCGTCGGCTCCCTCGTCGGGCAGATCGCGAAAATCCAGGGCTGCCGTGCGGTCGGCATCGCGGGTGGCGAGGCCAAGT
>JAXMGR010000011.1:0-133588 GCA_046352935.1 Steroidobacteraceae bacterium | reverse complement strand
CAGAACGAGATATCGGCCGTGCCCGGACCGATGGGCATGCCGGCCAGCATCAGGCGCAGGTTGAGCATCTGGGTGCCCGGCAGGCGGACGCCGGCGCAATCGTAGCTGCCGCCCGCGTTCGGGGCGCGCAGGTCCTTGTTGCAGGCGTAGAGGTACATCGATGCCGTGTAGCTGTAGTCCGCGATCGCGCGCAGCGTACCCAGGGGGGTCGTCAGCAGGCGGCCGTCGACGTTCAGGCTGAGCGTGTGCTTCGGCGCATAGCCGGCCCGCTTGTTGTCGGCGGTATCGATGAGCGGACGCCCGGGGACGTTCAGCGCATTGTCGAGGTACTTGTCGTACTCGGTGTGCAGATAGCCGTAGGTCGCCTGAACCTTCCAGCCATCGACCGGCACGACCGCGGCTTCGAGCTCGATGCCCTGATACGTCGACTTGCCGGCATTGGTGAGGAAGGACTCGGTGGTCCCGGGCACCAGCTGCGTGGTGTGCTGGTCCTTGATCTTCGTGCGGAAGACCGCAGCGTTGACCTGCGCGCGGTTGTCCAGGAAGGTCTGCTTCACACCCAGCTCGCCCGACCACGAAGTCTGTGGCTTGTAGGGCGTGAGCACCGCGTTGCTGGTCAGCTCGCTGCTGAAACCACCGCTCTTGAACCCCTTGGCGACGCGGGCGTAGATGTTGGTGGTGCTGCTGGGCTTGAAGGACAGCGCGACCATCGGCGTGTTGCCGTCGAACTTGGCGCTGTAGTCGACGCGACCGAAGATGTTCGCCACGAACGGCCCGTCGAAGCCGTTGGTGATGAAGCGATGGGTCCAGCCGCCCCGCTTCTCCTCGGTGCGGCGCATGCCGACCGTTGCGGTGAACTTGTCCGTCACCATGAATTCGATCTGCCCGTAGATGGCCTCGGCGTTGGAGCGCGCCGAGTAGTCGGAGCGCGTGGTGAAGCCCGCCCGCGGGCCGAACATGTCGAACATCTGCGGACCGCGGGTGACGCCGTCGTCCTCGAAGTGATAGAACCCGATCACCCACTGCAGGCGCTCGGTGCTGCCGAGCCACTGCAGTTCGTGGGATTCCATGTTGTAGGTCGTCTTCCGGTCGTAATAGGCGTTCATGCCCCAGGTGAAACCGGGCGCCGGCGTGATGGAATTGACCGGCGTGCCGTCGATGTCCTGCCGGTCGTTGTACATCATGTCGCGATGGGCGTAGATGTACTTGAAGCTCTGCCTGTCGTTCAGGTCGAAGGTGAGCGCCACGGCGTGGCCCTCGACATTCGCCCGTTCCCAGAGCCCGAAGGGAGTGTTGACGCTGACGTCGTCGGGCCTCTTGGTCGTCACGTAGGGTCGCATGGCTGCGTCCATCGCACCCCCGAGGAAGGCGCCGAAGGCGGTGCGGATGCAGCTCGACCAGCCGCAGGTGGACTCGAGGCTGGTCACCGTCGGGACGTTGTCGATCTTCGACTTGTCGAAGGTATAGTCGAGCTTGAAATTCTCGGTGAAGTCGAGCGTCACAGCCACTCGCCAGGCCTCCTTGTCCTTGGCACCCAGTTCCTGCCCACCCGTCAGGTTCTTCGCCCAGCCATCGCGCTCTTCCATGCGGCCGGCGACACTGATCCTGGCGAAGCCGAGTTTCGGCAGGTCGAGGGAGACACGCCCGAGCTTCTGGCCGCGATTGCCGAACTCGGCCGCGACCGAGCCGCCCCACTCGCCCGTCGGGCGGCGGCTGACCAGGTTGACCGCACCGCCCTCGGTATTGCGACCGAACAGGGTCCCCTGCGGACCGCGCAACACCTCGACGCGCTCCAGATCGAGGACATCGAAGACGGAACCCTGGGCCTTGCCGACGTAAACGCCGTCGACGTACATGCCGACGGACGGATCCACCCAGATCGCCGGCTGTCCGGTGCCGCTGCCGCGCAGCGAGACGGTGGAAATCAGTTCAGTGCCGGGATTGCCACGGAACATCAAGGTCGGCGCGAGCGAGTTCAGGTTCGCCAGTCCCTCGATGCCGCGGGTTTCCAGCTGCGCGCCGGTGATCGCCGTGACGGACAGCGGAACGTCCTGCAGCTTCTCCTGTCGCTTCTGGGCCGTGACCACGACCTCCTCCAACTGCACCTGCTGCGCTTCAGCAGCGCCGCTACCGGCGCAGGCCGCAGCGATCAGGAGCGACAGGTTGCGGATTGAATGGTTCCGGGTCGACTTGCGCATCTGGTGTTCCCTTTCGTTCGAATTCGTTTGGAAGCTGTTCTCTGAGGACTCCGCCCGCTGTTCCGGAACGCTGTTCCAGCGCAGCGGCAGGTCCGTCGCTACTTCATCTGGTGGCGCGAAAGGACAACGTCGCCCCCCTCCGGTCACCCACTGTTTCTTTGCGGATCATCTTCGGCTGTCGCCACTCGAGACATCGTCTGATCGGACGACCTCTTCTGACGGCCCGCACCGGCAATGTCCTGTGCGGACGAGGCAGTGATCGATCTGCGGATGACGCGGTACCGCTGCCGGACGCGCCGATACATCCGACCGCTCCGACGCGAATCGAATTCGACGCGTTCGATGGCCCCCGTCTCGTCTGCTCGACCACTCCTCGGGTCCGTCACCGCAGGTCCGCGCTGCAGACCGCAGTACCGGGCTGTCGTCCGTACTTCTTCGGATCACATGCTGGCAGCGACGCGACGAGGGTTTCATCGTCCGAATGAACTAGCTCTCGGAGTTCATGGACTTCTGTCTGCAGCGCGCAACACACGTCGAGACGGCCGGCAGGATCAGGGCGGGTTTGCAGTGCGTGAACCGCCGCGCTGCATGTCCTCGCGTTCGAACGGGCTCCTACGCGACGAACTCGGCGCGCAGCTGGTTCTTCAGGACCTTGTTGGAGGCGTTGACCGGGAGCGTCGCGAAGAAACGGACGAAGCGCGGAACCTTGTAGTTGGCCATCCGCTCACGTGCCCAGCTGATGATGTCCTCGGCCGATACGGCAGCGCCCGCTCGCAGCACGACGCAGGCGCACCCCACCTCGCCCATGCGCTCGTCCGCCACACCGATCACCGCGACCTGTGCGACGGCGGGATGCTCACTGAGCACGCGCTCGATCTCCGCCGGATAGCAGTTGAAGCCACCGACGATGAACATGTCCTTGAGACGGTCGGTGATCTGCAGATAGCCGCGTTCATCGAGTACGCCGATGTCGCCGGTGTGGAGCCAGCCTGCCGTGTCGATCGTCTCGCGGGTTGCTCCGGCGTCGTCGAAATATCCCCTCATCACGTGGTAGCCGCGCAGGCAGACTTCGCCCGGCTGACCGACCGGCAGCGGCTGGTTGCGTGCATCGACGATGCGCAGTTCGGTGCCGGGGATCGCACGACCGCAGGTCCCGGCGATCGTGCGGGCATCGTCCTCGGGAGAGCAGATGGTCGCCAGGCCGCCGCACTCTGTCAGACCATAGGCCGTGGTCACGACCTCGATGCCGAGGTCGCGCCGCATCCGCTCGATCAGGACGGGTGGAATCGTCGCGGCGCCCGTGACCGCAACCCGCAGGCTCGAGAGGTCCGCTTCCCGCAGACGCGGATGGGCCAGCAGGCTCAGGTACAGCGTCGGCGGTCCGGGCATCACGGTGATTCTCTCGCGCTCGATCCGCCCGAGGATCTTCTCTGCGTCGAAGACAGCCTCCGGCAGGATGGTGGCGCCGGCAATCAGACACGTGAGCCAGCCTGCCTTGTATCCGAAGGAGTGGAAGAAGGGATTGACGATCAGATAACGGTCCCCGGCGCCCAGGCCGATCGCTCGCGCGTACTCACGGAAGGCGCGCACGGCGGCACCGTGCGTTGACATCACTCCCTTCGGTCTGCCGGTCGTACCGGACGTGAACAACAGGTCGGAGAGATCGCCAGCCGCGACTGCGCGTGCTGATCGCAGCGCCTCGGCCTCGCTGACCGACTCGGCCGCCGCGAGGAAGCCCTGCCAGTCGAGATCATGCCCGGTCCCCGACGCGCCGATGACCACCAGCGACTCGAGCGTCGCGGGACGATGCGCGGCTAGCATCTGCGGATAGTCGTTGCCGAGGAAGCTGCCGACGACGAAGAGCACACGCGTGCCGCTGCGCGCCAGGATGTCGCCCGCCTCGCTGCCCTTCATCCGCGTATTGATCGGTACCAGGACCGCACCGGCACAGTGGCAGCCGAGTGCCGCCACCACCCATTCCGGGCAGTTCGGCGCCCAGATGCCGACGCGGTCACCGGGCCTGATGCCGAGCGCCAGCAGAGCGCGCGCAGCGCGCAGGGCCCGTTCGCGCAGTCCGGCGTAGGTCGTCACCACGCCGTCCTGCTCGATGGCCGCGCGCGCCGCGTGGTCGCGCGCGGCCGCGAACAACACCTGCGGTATGGTCGAGGGTTCCAAGGTGAAAGGCGCCGGGGCGAGTGGCTGCTGCCGGATCAGGGCGTGATCTGCGCGTCGATCGCGGCGAGGAAGTGCTCGCCGTACGGTGGGAGCACACCCCATTCCCGGCGCGGGTCGTAAGCGCCCGCCTTGAACACGGTGCGGGCGTGACTGAACTCCAGGAAGCCTTCGCGCCCATGGTAATGACCCATGCCGGACTCCCCGATACCGCCGAACGGCGCATCGAGCATCGCCGCGTGGAACATCGCTTCGTTGATGGAGACTCCGCCCGACACGGTGTGTTCCAGCACGAACTGCTGCTCGGCAGCGTCCTCACCGAAATAGTAGAGCGCGAGCGGCCGCGGCCGGCCGTTGATGTCGGCGATCGCGTCCTCGATGCGGTCGTAGGTGACGACGACCATCGCCGGCCCGAAGATCTCCTCGCGCATGATCCGGGTCGACGCTGGTGGATCGACGACGATGCGCAGCGGACGCCGGCGGTCGTCGTCACACGCAGGAACATCTTCGGACAGCACCTCGACACGCGCACCGGATCTGACCGCGTCTGCCACGCACTCTTCGATGCGCGCCAGATGACGCGTGTTGACGACGGCCGTCGCTTCCGGATTGCCGCGTATCCTGGGCAGCATCTGTTCGAAACTGCTGCGCAGCCCTGCAATGAAGGGCTCGAGCATCTCGCGCGGCACGTAGGTGACATCGGGGTTGACGCACAACTGGCCGCCGTTGGCGACCTTCGCGGCGGCCAGACGGAACGCGACTGTCGGCACATGCGCGCTGCGGCCGACGATGGTCGGCGACTTGCCGCCGAGTTCGAGGGTCAGCGGGACCAGGTTCTCGGCGGCATTGCGCATCACCGATCGCGCCACGGTCGTGCTGCCGGTGAACACCAGGTGATCGAAGCGCTGACGTGTGAAGACCTGGGCCACCGATGCATCTCCCGTGACCACCGCGAGTTCCAGCGGATCGAACAGGTCCGCCACGGCGCACGCAACCACCGAAGCGGTACGCGGGGCGATCTCCGAGGGCTTGAGGATCGCCCGGTTGCCTGCGGCGAACACATCGGCAAGAGGACTGAAGAGAGTGAACAACGGCGCATTCCACGTGCCGATGATGCCGATCGAGCCCTTCGGCTGGTACATCACCCAGGCTTCCGCGCCCATCTGGTCGTAAGGCGGGAAAGGTGGCCGCGGCTCGGGGCGCATCCACTCCCCGCACTTGTCCCGGGAGTGCTTCAGGCAGCTCAGCGAGCCCACGACGTCATTCATCAGCGAGTAGCCCGGATGCCGGCCACCGAAGTCTTCTCCCATGGCATCGCGCAGCGGGTTCCTGTACTTCACCAGCAGATCGATGACCCGCTGCAGGCGAGCCACCCGCGTCGCCTCGCTCACCGGTCCTTCAGCGGCGCAGGCCAGGCGCTGCCGGCGGACCAGTTCGGAGATCTCAACGGCTGGACGTGTTTCCCGGGTCATCTCGCATCTCCTCGCAGCATCAGCGGCACAGGCAGCCGCCATCGACGGCCAGCGCCTGGCCGGTCACGAAACTCGCCTTGTCGGAACTGAGCCAGATCACCGCCTCGGCAATCTCCTCGGCAGTTCCCATGCGCCCCATGGGGGTCATGGCTTCGATACGCGCCTTCATCTGCGGATTCTTCAGCAGCGGATCCGTCATGCCGGTGATCACGACCCCGGGGCAGACGGCATTCACACGGATGCCCTTCGCGGCGTACCGGAGCGCCGCGGAACGCGTCAACCCGACCACACCATGCTTGCTCGCCACATAGTCCGGGCCGCCCGACCCGGACAGCCCGGCGATCGACGCGGTGTTGACGATCGTGCCACCGCCCTGTCGCAGCATCTGCTCGACCTCGAACTTGATCCCGTAGGCCACACCCAGAAGATTGACCGCGATCAGCTGGCGGAAGACGTCGAGGTCGAAATCCTGTCCGGCATTGGTGATCCCCGCGTTGTTGAAGGCGAAATCGAGTCGACCGAAGGCAGCGACGGTGGCCGCAACCAGTTCCTGGACCGCCGTTTCGCTGGCAACGTCGCAGGCGAGGAAACGGGCATCACCGCCCGACTCGGCGATCGATCGCGCCGTTGCGGTGCCGGATTCCGCATTCACATCCGACACCATGACCCGCGCACCTTCGCGAGCGTAGGCGAGCGCGGCAGCGCGGCCGATCCCGCTGCCGGCGCCGGTGACAAGGGCAACTCTTCCTGCAAACAGCGGGTCCGACATTCGAGTCTCCGACGACATTGGCGCGAACGGGCAGTCGCGTCGAGTCTCAGCCGGACGGCGGCTCGACGACATACTGGCTGGTCGGTACGACGTCGATGACGAAGTGTTGCCGGACGTCATCGAAATCGATGAAGCGGCGGCAGCTCTCCATCATCGCCGCACGGTTGCGATGGAGCTTCTGGTCGTCCCCTGCTGCATCGAAGAACACATGGGGATCGGACATCGCCTCGGACGGGAAGCATTCCTCGACCATCGCATCGAGTGCCGGTGCCGCGTGGCTGAGCGGGCGGACGACGACGTTCTGTACGTAGAGGAACGAACTCTGCGTCTCGACGGCGACCTGCGTATGGGAGTTGTGCCAGACGTCCAGCCAGGCTTCGTGGGTGAGACGCGGCGGACGCTTAAGGAACGCGAGCTGAGAGAAGCCGGTGGTGCGCTGGCCCGGTACCGGCGGATGCAGCGTGTTTCGCAGCGGCTGGGACTCGGTCACCAGATAGGCCGCCATGCGTCCGACGGAGGCTTCGACGACATCGTCGAACGGGCGCCGGTACCGTGCAATCGCCGTGTCCACCCACGCGGACAGCACCGCATCCATCTGCGGGCGAGTGCTGCGCTGGCGCAGACCGTCGGCCGCAGCCACAGCGTCATCGCTGACATTCACCTGTATGCCGCGTGCCCCCAGATCGACGAGTCTCGCGGCCACATCCCCACACAGGTACGCGCGCAATGACGCGCTGTCCTGGTCCTGGCGCCGCCAGAGCACGTAAACGACCTTCTCCACCGGCGAACTCCTTGGCCCCGCGGGAATCCGGCCCGTGGCCAGTGCCTGGCAGCCCGAGCCAGATCCCGCGACACCGGCACCCCTCGACGCCGCAGGTCCCGTTTCGCGGGCACAGTACTGGCGGTCGTGCCCTCCGGAATCGTCCGTTTGCATGATGCTGGTGATCGTGGGCCGTGCCCGTCTGCCACTCCTGCCGCTGCCGGACCCGGCCGCGACGGGAGGCACTGGAAGACAGCGGGCGGTTCAACGCACCCGCAACGGGCACTGCGCGAACGTCAGCGTGCAGCGACGCCGCAGGACAGCCGCATGCACGGGCGCCCCGGACCGGCGTCGAAGAGCCGCATCAGGGCTCGCGACGCCTGCTGTGAAGGCGCGCGAGCGACGCGCCGATCATCAGCTCCAGCTGGTGGTAGATCATGAGCGGCAGCAGCACGGGGCCCAGCGCGGCGGCGCCGAACAACACGTTCGCGGTCGGGATGCCGGTGGCCAGTGACTTGTGCGAGCCACAGAACAGCACGACGATCGCGTTCTCGCGCGGGAGTCCGAGGACCCGGCTGCCCAGAAACGCGGCGGCCAGCACGACGGTCATCAGCACGCCGCAGACGGCAACCAGCAGCCAGAGCTGTCGTGCAGGTATCTGCGTCCACAGCCCCTGGACCACGGCGGCGCTGAAGGCCGTGTAGATGGACAGGAGGATCGCGCTGCGGTCCGAGACGCGCAGCAGTCCACCGTGACGATGCGCCCAGGCCGCGAGCCGCGGGCGCAGCAGCTGACCCGCGACGAAGGGCAGCACGAGCTGGGTCGCGATCCTGATCACCTGCGTCGCGCCGATCCCCCCGTCCCGGTTCGTGAGCACCAGCGCCACGAGCAATGGCGTGAGGAACACGCCCAGCAGATTCGAAAGTGTCGCCGCGCAGACCGCGGCAGCGGTGTTGCCATGCGCCATCGACGTGAACGACACGGCCGACTGCACGGTCGAGGGCAGGAAGCAGAGGAACAGGACTCCTGTCCACAGGGAATCCGGCAACAGTCCCGGCAGGAGCCGGTGCAGCAGCCAGCCACCCAGCGGGAACACGACGAACGTGCAGACGAGAACCGCGGACTGCAGTCGCCAGTCGGACAGGCCGGCCGCGACCACGGAGGGCGCCAGGCGCAGGCCGTAGCCGAAGAACAGCAGCACGATCAGCGCATTCGCGAGATATCGAAGGCCGCGGGCTGCTTCGCCGCTGCACGGGAGCAGCAGCGCGAGCGCGACGGCCGCGAGCAGCGACAGCAGGAACGGGTCCGGAACGAGGCGTCGCCACCAGGGAAGCCGCACTTCGCCACCGCTGCTCATGTCGATGCATTCCGCCGGGTCGCCCGCATCGGGCACTGATGCGACATATTACGGCTCCTCAAGTTTTTCCGCCGGCGGCCGCAACCCGTGTTGTGAGAAACCGAGGGACAGGAGACCATTCCGGCATGGGGATGGTGGCACAACAAATCGTGCTGACCGTATCGCTGGGCCTGGCAGCCGCATCGACCGGCCTCGCGACCGAACAGCACACGACGATGGCCGTGGGTGCATTCGTGCAGCCGCGCGCCGAGTTGCGCGTCTTGAACCCGCCGCGCGCGCTGTCGATCTCCGCCGCTGACGTGCGCGCGGGATACGTGGAAGTCCGTTCCGCCACGGCGCTCGGCGTGCGTACGAACAGTCGCGAGGGCTACGCAGTCGAGATCCGCTCCCTGCACCCCGACTTCGCGGACGTCGACATCGCGTATGGTGACGGTGTCGTCCGGATGACGCGCGAACCCGTGCGACTGGTGCGAAGAGGCGCAGCTCCGGCCGCCAGTGCTCTCACGCTGAGCTACCGCTTCCGCCTGCCGCCCGGCATCGCCCCGGGTGTCTATCCCTGGCCGCTGGACATTGCCGCAACGCCGCTGTGAGCGGTGACCGCGCCATTCCTCAGAACGTCACCGTCACAGTGATCGTGTCGGCGTAGCTGCCGGGCGCCGCGTTCGTCTGACCCGCCGGCATACGGCCGTAGATGGTCCGGGTTCCCGTGCGAGGATTCCCGGAACTCGGCAGAACCAGAGCCGCCGGGCTGGTCGGCGCGGTGAACGTTCCCGAGGATCCGTCGCCCCAGATCTGCGTGCGGGCCGTGTCGCGGAAGAGGTTGTAGTTCAGAAGATCGCCAGTGGCGGTTCTCAGCCGCCGCTGCGTCAGGGTACCCGGCGGGAGTCCGGCGCTCAGACTGATGACGGGCGAAACACGCTGGGCACCGGTGCCGCTGCCGCTGGTCCAGACGCAGCGGACACTCACCGTACCGGTCGCATCGACTGCCGTGACCGCCAGCGGGTCGTAGACCCCGAAGGCCACCCCGACTGCCGTGATGGAGCAGTCCGCGGCTCCGGCCATGCCGCACACCAGACCGAGGAGCGCGCCCAGCCACCATGCGCCACGGTGTCGCGCTGGCGCGCTCGCGTGGACGATGTGACGCGCCCGCTCTCGATTCATCGCGTGTCCCCGGCCGATCCGCAGGTGATGATACCGAGGTCCGGCAGCGGGTCATCGCCCTCCGGACGCTGCAG
This sequence comes from Steroidobacteraceae bacterium, assembly GCA_046352935.1. GTDB lineage: Bacteria > Pseudomonadota > Gammaproteobacteria > Steroidobacterales > Steroidobacteraceae > CAYWMY01. The sequence goes on along the minus strand of JAXMGR010000011.1, from coordinate 123,625 downwards.
TTCGAACACGCAGCTTCCGCCCGACCAGACCGCAGTCGCCCGGATCCGGGCCTCGTCTGCAACGAGATAGGTCATGCCCTGCCGGGCGACGGGATATGACTGTGCGCCGAGCCGGACGACCGCACCGGAAGGCACGCTGCTGCCATCGGCACGACGCAGGCGCACGACCACGCCGCGCTCGCGGCGCAGCGCAAAGGCAATTTCCGTCCCGGAGCGGAACGCCGGCGAGACCATGGCCGTGCTGGTGTCGATCCAGGTGTCGATCGGCAGCTTCGCGGGATCGACGCTGATACGGTTCGTCTCGTACGGCCGCAGATTCCGGATCAGTGCGAGACCGTGTTCGTCGGTCCGCGCAACAGGCTGGTTCTCGAGGAACACCTGCACGTCCGGGATGCCGCCCACATTCACGAGCGCGAAGCTGTCATCGACCTGTCGAGTCGCCCGCAGGGCTCCACCCAGCCAGACCAGACCGCCCGTCAGCGTCGCACGCTGCGCCGTGGCGCCATCCGTGCGCACGGCCTCGAACTCCACCGCCGTCGCGTCGAAGTGCGCCGTCCAGCCGGCGCGCAGATCGCCGCCCGTCGCCGCATTCACGCTGTACCCGAAGCCGCGCCCGACGGGCGCCGTCTGCTGCAGCGTCGCCTCGGCGCGGTTCTGGTGCAGGTCCCCGGTCCGTTCGCGGCGAGCCGCAAAGCTCGCCGAACTCCCCTTCCCCAACGGCACGGTGAGCGCGAGGAATGCGCTGGTCCCGCGGTTCTCTCCGCGCAGGCGACTCGCGGTGAGGCTCAGGTAGCCGACCCCGCCCAGGGAGACGCTGTGCGATATCGCCAGCACGCGCCGGTCGGGCGCGTGACGCAGGGCGTCCTGCGCAACCGCCACCGAGAGCGTGCCCGCGGCGCCCAGTGACGCCCCGAGCTGTGCGATCGTCCGCCGCTCGGGACGGGGGCCGGCGAAGACGCCGTCGCCCGCGTCACTGATCTGGCGGTAGGAACTGCCGGACCATTCGCTGCGCAGCGCGAAGCTCAAGCCGCGCGCCGAACGTTCGAGCCCGATCCCGAATCTCGCGCCCGCTCTACCGGGCTCGCCGCCGACGGCCGTGGTGAGGCGGGCAACGCCGAGATTCGCGATGCGCGCGGACACATCGACACCGAGCGCCCGCGGCCCGCTCCGCAGGAACTCGCCGTGGGCTTCCAGCGTGAGGCCAGCCGTCAGACCGCGACGCCAGGTCGCCGCCGCGAACAGCCGACCGTAGTCGTTGTCGCGCAGCGTGAAATTGCGCCGCTCGGCGCCGACTTCGAAGGAGTAGTCGCTGAGCCCGGGCTGCAGCAGGGCGCTGCTCGAATAGAACGGCACCGCGATCACCTGCTCCCGGCCGAGCGCGTCGCGCACGACGAGTTGCACGTCGCCGGCGCCGGTCACGGCCGGCAGGCGGTCGATGACGAAGGGTCCCGCCGGCACGGCCTGGCTGCCGACGTTCTGGCCGTTCATGAGAACGTCGACGGACGAAGGCAGTGCCGCCGATCCACCGACCGTGAGCAGCGGCGTCGTGATCAGATCGGGCCGCAGGCTGAAGTCCGTTCCCCACTGCAGCCCGCCGAAGCGTGTCGCACTGCCCCACGCGCCCCCGACCGAGACGCCGTCGCCGAGGCGCAGCGACTGCAGGGCTGCGGGCCGATCGTGCCGCCAGGTCGTCTCGAGGCGAACGACGCGCGTCGAGCCGGACGCATCCCCGGCCGCGAGGGAGTGAGTGAGGACCCCCTGCTGCGTGAACAATCCCAGTTCCGAGCTGCCGGCCGCGCTGCGTCGATGCTCGATGTTCGAGCCGATGACTTCATAGTTGAGGAAGGCGCCACGACCGGTGTGCACTTCGCGCCGGGGAGCCTGGGCATCCAGGTCCATGCGGGTCGTCAGGAGCGCCGGCGCCGGAACCGTGATGATCGCCCGCTGCAGGACCGCATCGATGCGCACGCGGCTGCCGTCGATCGCACGGACCGGAAGGTAGTGGCGCCCTGCGAACACCAGCGCGGGCGCCTGAGGCGGCCGCAGCCGCAGGGCCTCGAAGTCGGTGACGGCCAGCCACAGATCATCGTGCTCGTCCCGCAGTACGACGAGTGCATCGGGAGCCGGGACGGAATTGACCTCGACTTCGAGAACGGTCTCCCGCGGACCTGTTTCGGCCGGCACTGTCGGCGCCGCACCGAACGCGTCGACCGGGAATATGACAGTGGCCGCGAGCCATCCGACCGTGGCGATGCAGGCGCGCAGCATGGGTCATCGACCAGGAATCAGCGGGCCGCGACGGGTACGGCGACCGCGATGGGTCCGCGATCGCTGTTGGCGCGGAGGTTCAGTTCCGTCGCGTCGGGCACGCCACCGGAAGGCGTGAGCGACCAGCGTACCTGGCTGCCCGGGAGCACGTAGCGCGACTCCATGCCTTCGATGCGCTTCCCCGTCCGACCGGCGCCGGACAACTGGAAGTCGACGATCTGCGCATGGGAATTCCCCGTGTTCTCGGCGAGCAGCGTCAGACGATCGACACCTTCGCGCACCGCCTGCCAGTGCAGCACCGGCGCCGCGGCACTGGAGGGGCTGACGAAGATCGGCAGGCTGATGCGCAGCGCCATCCTGAGTTCCGTTGCATCGACGGGAGCCTCGGGCGGGACTTCCTGCAGCACCAGGCGATACTGCAGTTCCCGATCGGACGCCACCGCACGACGCAGCGCGACGCGCACGATCTGCTGCCCGCCGGCGGGCAGCGTGAAGACCGGCGGCGTGGCCAGCGCGTCCGTCGTGGCCTCGAGCCGGTCCTCGCCGTCGACCTGCGACCAGGCGTGTGTTTCCACCTGGATGAGCACCGGATGGTCCGCCTCGTTGCGGACCGTCAGCGCTTCCGTGCGCCTGGCCGGACCCAGTTCCACGCGGACCGGCGCGATGGTGAACGCGCCGGCCGTCGCCACGCACGGCGCCATGAGCAGCATCCCGCGCAGGGCGAACGAAGCGAGTGTTCTGCAGATGTCCACGTGGAACATGGGATCCGGTGTCCGGTGCTCAGTACGTCACAGTGACGGTGACGGTGTCGCTGTATGCGCCGGGAGCCGCATCCTGGTTCGCCGTGCTGTCGGGCAACGACCCGTACACCGTGATCGTGCTCGCCGTGCCGAGGCCGCTGCCGGTGCCGTTGCTCGTGCCCGAACCGCCGGTACCGTCCCCGAAGACGGTCGTCAGGGCTGCCGACGTGTACAGGTTGTACTGCAGCGTGTCGGCGGCCGACGCGTGCTTCATGAGACGCTGTGCGATCGTGCCGCCGCTGGTCAACCCGCCGTTCAGCGCGACGCTGTAACCCGTGTTCTTCGTGCAGCGCACGCTGATGGTCGACGAGCCGGTCTTTGCTCCGTCCGCCGGCGTGTAGTCGCCGAAGTTCAGCGCATTGGCAGTGACGGAACAGTTGGCCAGGACGTTCGCCGTGACATTGAACGTGGTGGTCTTGGTGGCCGCCTGCGCGGCACCCACGGCGACGAGCATCGTTGCTGCGACCGCCAGTACATGGAAACGCTTGATCATCGGATCCTCCGAATCATTGACCGCGGGCCAGGGCGCCTGTCCGTCGGCGCTCTCCGGGCTTGCGCGGGCCGGGACCATCCCGGCGGGGCGAACGGTATTCGCGCGGATCGTGCGGAATGCTTGCACCAGTTCTCATTTCCACTCGCGCACCCTCAAGATCCATCGCTTCCTGTCGAGCCCCTCACCATTTTTCATATGTCACCGACGCCGAACTTCGACGGGTCACCCCGTTTCGAGTGCCTCACTGGTGCCGTGGTGCACGAGTCACGACCACGCGAAACGCATGGCGCCGGGCAGCCCGCGCGGTCGCGGGACCCGGTGGCAGGTCGTCGGGAGAAGGCGGGGGCCATCGCCAGGTCTCCCTGCAGGACCTCCTCCCACCCGCAGCCGGTCGCCGGAGGCGGTTGACAAGCCGCGCGCGCGCGCGTGTCATCCATCCCGACAAGATCAACGATGCGCGGGCCGGGCCGCACAATTGCCCCGAAGGGAGGGATCCATGTTCGTCATGCAATCGCGATATCGTTTTCTCGTCGGTGCCGTATGCGCGACCCTCGCGACGGCCGTGGCGGCCCAGGAAAGCGAGGTCGCGGCGCTCGAGGAGATCGTCGTTACCGCGCAGAAGCGGACGGAGTCGCTTCAGGACGTTCCGGTCGCGGTCAGCGCACTCTCCGGTGAGAAGCTCGGTGAGGCGGGTCTCGGTCGCATCGAGGACCTGAAGAACTACGTGCCCAGCCTGTTCATGACCGAGACGGCCATCGGCAACAACATCTCGGTGCGTGGCATCTTCTCGGGGGTCAATCCCGGCTTCGAGCAATCCGTCGGCACCTACGTCGACGGCATCTACCGCGGCCGCCCCCAGCAGACCCGGGCACCATTCCTCGATCTGGCGCGGGTCGAGGTGCTGCGTGGCCCGCAGAGCATCCTGTTCGGCAAGAACAGCGTGGGCGGTGCACTCAACGTGACCACCGCGCGCCCGACGGCCGCCTTCGAAGCCACCGTCTCGGCGCTCTACGAACCGGAGTACGACGAACGCGAGCTCTCTGCCACGCTGTCCGGACCGCTGAGCGACACGCTGCGCGCCCGCCTCGCCACGCGTTACCACGACACCGACGGTCACCTGAAGAATCTGACCCTCGGGGGGCGCTCGGAACCCTCGCGCGAGGACAAGATGGCGCGACTGTGGCTGGAGTGGAACGCCACTGAATCCCTCAAGATCGCGCTCAAGGCGGAGATTGCCGAGTTCGACAGTGTCGGCAGGCAGCTCGAGATCATCGACGAGCGCCCCATCCCGGCAGGCCGGCCGTTCGCAGGACTGACCTACTCGCAGGTGCTGCGGGCGCTCGGGCAGGACGCCAGCGTCCTGAACACGACTGCCGACTCGCGCAGGTCGGCGAATGGCGATTCGAGCAACAATGACTCTAAGGAGTTCCTGCTGAACATCGACTGGCAGCTCGGCGACTACACGCTGACTGCGATCACGGGCCATTCGCGCTACGACTTCGACGAGGTCTGCGACTGCGACTTCACGGGCGGGAACGTCTTCACCGGCCCGCTGGCGGAGAAGTACGACCAGACCAGCCAGGAGATCCGGCTCGCGTCTCCCATCGGCGGAACGATCGAGTTCCTCGTCGGCGGCTACTTCGAGACAGCCGACCTCGAGTACCGCGACAGTATCCGGATCGCGTCGGGCTCCGTGCTGGTCCCGCTGCTGAACGCGCGTTCGATCCCGCCGCTGATCCCCGCGGGCGTGCTCGGCAACGCGGTAGCGAACACCTCGGCGCCGCGTGTGTTCGAACAGGACAGCGAGACCTGGGCCGCCTTCACCCAGGCCACCTGGAAGATCGCCGATGCGCTGCGCCTGACCGGCGGCCTGCGCTACACGCACGAGAAGAAGGATGCGTCGCGCGTGTTCGCCATCCGCGACTTCAACGGCAACCCCCTGCCCGCCGCACAGGCACCCATCGCGCCGCTCGTGTATGCCGCGGTCTTCAATGCCCGCGGCCACAGCCTCTCGGGCAAGCGCAGCGAAAGCAAGCTGCTGCCATCCCTGATCCTCGCATACGACGTGGGTGCCGACGCCCTTGCCTACCTGAGCTTCCGCAAGGGCGCCAAGTCCGGCGGCTTCGATGCACGGTCGAACAACCCCACCGTACCGCCGGCTGCGGTCTGCACGGCGCCCGGGACACCGGCCGGCTGCCTGCCGCCGGCCGGCGTCGGCAGCTTCGAGTTCCAGGACGAGCGCGCGACCAGCATCGAACTCGGCGTGAAGGCGACTTTCGGCGGCAGCATCGAAGTCAACGCAGCCGCCTACTACACGGACTTCAAGGACCTGCAGGTGAGCACCTACGACGGTACTCTCGGATTCAACGTCAAGAACGCCGGCAAGGCGAAGATCAAGGGCCTCGAGATCGACGCCCGCTGGCGTGCGACCCGCAACCTGCTGTTCACGGGCAGCATGGCGTTCACGGATTTCGAGTTCCGCGACTACTTCGGCCAGTGCGCGTTCGGACAGCCCGCCGATGCACCCGACGGGATCAACTGCAGCTACGACGGCCGGACCAACGAGTTCGTCGCAGACTGGGTAGCCACCCTCGGGGCGGACTATTCGCAGCCGGTTGGCGCCGGCCACCTGATCCGTGCGGCTTTCGATCTCTATTACACGACGAAGTACTACGTCGCCCCGACGCTGGACCCGCGGCAGGTCCAGGGCGCCTACGCCAAGGTCAACGGACGGGTGGCGTTCGGCCGGGACGACGGACGCTGGGAACTGGCCCTCGTGGGCAAGAACCTGACCGACAAGCGCATCATGCCGTACGGGAACGACACCCCGCTGGCCGGCTCGACCTTCGGTGCGTTCAGCGCCTGGCGGTACGTCGAGCCCGGGCGCACCGTCGCCATCCAGGGAACCATGCGTTTCTAGACCGCTCCGGGCGTCACGGCCATTCTGCGACGCCGTGACTATGTATAAAGAGCGATCGACGATTACCGTTCCGCGCCGGAGCCGGGCAATATGCCGCCTCCCCGGGACCGTCCTGCCTGCAGGACAGTCCCGGCGTCGGCCTTTCGGCCCCGGTTCAGGACGAGCATCGAGAGAGACCAGATGTCGGTAGCCACCCCCACAGAAACCCGGCCTGCAGGCACCCACCGCCCTCTGCCGGCCCACCTGAAGCGACTGGAAGCGGAGTCGATCGCCATCATCCGCGAAGTCGCCGCCGAGTTCGAGAACCCGGTCATGCTGTATTCGATCGGCAAGGACTCGGGCGTGATGCTGCACCTCGCCGTGAAGGCGTTCTTCCCGTCGAAGCCTCCTTTCCCGCTGCTGCACGTCGATACGACGTGGAAGTTCCGCGACATGATCCGGCACCGCGATTCGATCGCGGAGCGCTATGGCGTGAAGCTCATCGTCTATGTCAACGAGGACGGTATCCGCCGCGGCGTCAACCCGATCGACTCCGGATCGTCGCTGCACACGCAGGTCATGAAGACCGAGGGGCTCAAGCAGGCACTGGACAAGTACGGTTTCGATGCCGCGTTCGGCGGCGCACGTCGCGACGAGGAGAAGAGCCGCGCGAAGGAGCGCATCTTCTCGTTCCGCTCGGCCGGTCACGTCTGGGATCCGCGCAACCAGCGGCCCGAGCTCTGGACGCTCTACAACACCCGCATCAACAAGGGCGAGACCATCCGGGTCTTTCCGCTCTCGAACTGGACCGAACTCGACATCTGGGAGTACACGCGTTTCGAGGGAATCCCGATCGTTCCGTTGTACCTCGCCGCACCCCGGCCGGTCGTCCAGCGCGGCGGTCAGTGGATCATGCGCGACGACGACCGCATGCCGCTGCTGCCCGGCGAAAAGGAGGAGATCCGCGTCGTGCGCTTCCGTTCCCTGGGCTGCTACCCCCTCTCCGCGGCGATCGAATCCGACGCGGCCTCGCTCGATGACATCATCGCCGAGATGCTCGTGACCCGGACATCGGAGCGGTCGGGCCGACTCATCGACACCGACGAGGCGGCATCCATGGAAAAGAAGAAGCGCGAGGGGTACTTCTGATGTCCCACGATCACCCCGATGCCACCGCCCTCGTCGAACAGGCGGTCGCCCACGACAAGGGTCTCCTGCGATTCCTCACCTGCGGTTCCGTCGACGACGGCAAGTCGACGCTGATCGGGCGCCTGCTCTACGACACGAAGCTGATCTTCGAGGACCAGCTCGTCACCCTCGAGAAGGACAGCCGCAAGCACGGCACGACCGGCGACGACTTCGACTTCGCGCTGCTGGTCGACGGCCTCGAGGCGGAGCGCGAGCAGGGCATCACCATCGACGTCGCCTACCGCTTCTTCACGACGGACAAGCGCTCGTTCATCGTCGCCGACACCCCCGGCCACGAGCAGTACACGCGCAACATGGCGACCGGCGCCTCCAACTCGGATCTCGCCGTCATCCTCATCGACGCACGCAAGGGTGTGCTGACGCAGACGAAGCGCCACAGCTACATCTGCTCGCTGCTCGGCATCCGGCACGTCGTCGTCGCTGTCAACAAGATCGACCTCGTCGATCATTCGGGCGCCACGTTCCACCGCATCCTGGCGGATTACCTCGAGTTCGCGCGCGGCCTGAACTTCCAGTCGATCGCCGCGATACCGATGTCGGCGCGCTTCGGCGACAACGTCACGAGCCACTCGACGAAGATGCCCTGGTACGAGGGCCCGACCCTGCTCGAGCACCTCGAGGGGATCGACATCGACCGGGACGTCGTCGCAAAGCCGTTCCGCCTCCCGGTGCAGTGGGTCAACCGCCCGAATCTGGACTTCCGCGGCTTCTCGGGCACCGTGGCGTCGGGAACGATCCGCCCCGGAGACCGGGTGACGGTCGCGGCGTCCGGGAAGGAAAGCACCGTCGCGCGCCTCGTGACGTACGACGGCGACCTCCAGGAGGCCCGGCCCGGCGACCCCGTCACGATCACGCTCACCGACGAAATCGACGTGGCGCGTGGCGACGTCCTGAGCCGCAACACGGAGCGTCCCGAGGTCACGGACCAGTTCGCCGCCCACATCCTGTGGATGTCCGACGAGCCGATGCTGCCGGGCCGCTCCTACCTGATCCGGATCGGCACGAAATTCGTGCCGGCGCGCATCACGGCCCTCAAGCACAAGGTCGATGTCAATACGCTGGAACACCTGGCGGGAAGGACGCTGGCGCTCAACGAAATCGGCTTCTGCAACGTGTCGACATCGCTGCCGGTGGCCTTCGACCCCTACGAGGAGAACCGCGAGACCGGCGCGTTCATCGTCATCGACCGCTTCACGAACTCCACGGCCGGTGCCGGCATGGTTTCGTTCGGCCTGCGCCGGGCGACCAATGTCCACCGCCAGGACCTGCTCGTCGACAAGGCCGCGCGGGCGCGGCTGAACGGACACCGCCCGGCGATCCTGTGGTTCACCGGCCTGTCGGGCTCCGGCAAGTCGACCATCGCGAACCTCGTCGAGCAGGCATTGCATCGGCGGGGCGTGCACACCTACATGCTGGACGGCGACAACGTCCGCCACGGCCTCAACCGGGACCTCGGTTTCACGGATGCCGACCGCGTCGAGAACATCCGACGCGTGGGCGAAGCCGCGAAGCTCTTCGTCGACGCCGGGCTGGTCGTGCTGTGCTCGTTCATTTCGCCGTTCCGTGCGGAGCGGCGCATGGTGCGCGAACTCGTGGGCGACAACGAATTCCTCGAGGTCTACGTCGACACACCGATCGAGGAGTGCGTGCGACGCGACCCGAAGGGCCTGTATGCGCGTGCGGTGAAGGGGCAGATCAAGAACTTCACGGGCATCGACTCGCCCTACGAAGCGCCGGAGCACGCGGAAATCGCGATTCGCACGGGCGAGATCACCGCAGACCAGGCGGCCGCCAGCGTCATCCACATGCTGGAGGAGCGCGGCGTCCTGTAGCGCCCCGGGGGATGCCGGACTGTTCGCGGCGCGACGATGCGCGCGCCGCGAACGGGCAGCACTACGGGATCTGCAGACCGCCGCCCGGCCCCTTGCTGCCGAAGCCCTTCAGCGCACCGGCGCCGCCCTCGGGGATCACGATCGACGAAGCGGCCTGACGACGCATCTCCTGCAATTCGCGCTCCGTCTCGGCGATCGCCTTGCGAAGTCCGTCGGGATAGGCCGCGACGGCCTCACCGAGAGACCTGGCCTGGATCTCGAAACTGATGGGCAGTGCACCCATCGGCGTCATCACCTGCGCCTGTCCGACGAAGAGCTGTTCCCGCGCGGGGTCGACGGCTCCATCCACCGTGACCGGAACGAGCACCCGGATCGCGCCGATCTTGCGGTCCGTGATCAGCTCCTCGCGGTAGAGCTGAGTGGCGTCCATACGCGGGTCCTGGGCAGAACTCATGACTGTCCTCGACATCGGTGGCCGGAAAGCAGGCCGAGACTGTAACGCCTCGGGCCCTGGACTGCATCCTGAAACAGGATCGTCCAGGACGCCTGGCCCGGGCCTGAGCCTGGTCCGGCCCGGGTCACGCTCACAGCGCCGCGAACTCCCTGGCCTCCGGCCCCCATCCGGGTGAACCGGCGAGGGCGTCGATGACCTCACCGGGCCCGGACACCATCTGCCACATCGCGCGGTGACGCGGATCCATGAAGCGCTGTTCGATCGCAGCCTCGAGCAGCGCGACCAGGTGTGAATAGAAGCCCGCGGTGTTCACCAGCACGATCGGTCCCGAGAACAGGCCGAGCCTCTTGAGCGTCAGCGCTTCGAGCAGTTCCTCGAGCGTTCCCGTGCCGCCGGGCAGTGCCACGACGGCGCCGCTGCGCGCGAGCATCTGGTGTTTCCGGGTGCGCATGTCCTCGACGACGTGCAGCTCCGAAAGGCCGCCATGACCCCATTCCAGATCCTGCATGAAGCGCGGGATCACGCCGACGATGCGACCGCCCGCGTCCAGCACCCCGGCCGCGAGGGCCCCCATGGATCCGACCCGGCCGCCTCCGTAGACGACCGTATGACCCGCACCGGCCAGGTCCCGGCCGAGTTCGTACGCCGCCTCGTGGAAATGCGCCGCACAGGTCTTGCTCGATGCACAGTACACGCAGACGCGGGTACCGGCCGCCAGCGTTGCGCCGTCTTCGCTCACTTCGCGGGCCCGCCGGGCCGGCGCCCGGGCCGGGGCGGTGTCCTGCCCGGCGAAGACGTCGAAGCCCCGCCCGGCGAGCGGCCGCCGCTGCCACGCCTCGCCGCAGCACCTCCTGCCTGTGGCGGCAGTCCCGTGTGCTGGGTCAACGCACGACCGGAGCGCGGATGGCCGGATTCCGGCCTGCCGCAGCCCCTGCCTGCCGGCTGCCACGCCGGCACGAGGTGATGGCGCCCGCTGCCGATCAGATCGGCTCTCCCCATGCGCCGCAGCGCCTCCCGCAGCAACGGCCAGTTGGCCGCGTCGTGGTAACGCAGGAAGGCCTTGTGCAGGCGTCGCTGTGCGGCCGTCTTCGGCACGTAGACGACCTCGCTCGTGCGCGTGACACGATGCAGGGGATTCCTGCGCGAGTGCCACATCGCCGTGGCCGTGGCCATGGGCGAGGGCAGGAAAGCCTGTACCTGATCCACCCGGAAACCGCTCTGCTTGAGCCAGAGCGCGAGTTCGAGCATGTCCTGGTCCGTCGTGCCCGGATGCGCCGCGATGAAGTACGGAATCAGGTACTGCTCCTTGCCGGCCTCCTTCGAGAATCGGTCGAACAGTTCCTTGAAGCGGTGATACGTCCCGATGCCGGGCTTCATCATCTTCGACAGCGGACCCTCGGCAATGGCCTCGGGCGCGATCTTGAGATACCCGCCCACGTGGTGCTGTGCGAGTTCCCTGACGTACTCGGGTGACTGCACCGCCAGGTCGTAGCGGACACCCGAGGCGATCAGCACCTTGCGGATCCCCGGCAGGGCCCGCGCCCGTCTGTACAGCCCGATCAGGGGCGCATGGTCCGTGACGAGATTGGAACAGATGCCCGGATACACGCAGGAAGGCTTGCGGCAGACGGACTGGATGGCCGGATCACGGCAATTGAGCCGGTACATGTTGGCCGTGGGTCCGCCCAGGTCGGAAACGATGCCCGTGAAGCCGGGCACACGATCGCGGACCGCCTCGACCTCGCGCAGCACGGATTCCTCGGAGCGACTCTGGATCACGCGGCCCTCGTGCTCCGTGATCGAGCAGAACGTGCAGCCGCCGAAGCATCCGCGCTGGATCGCGATGGAGAAGCGGATCATGTGGTACGCGGGAATGTGCGCACCGCCATAGGCCGGGTGCGGAACGCGCTGGTAGGGCAGTTCGTACACGCGGTCCATCTCCGTGGTCGACAGCGGCAGCGGCGGCGGATTGAGCCATACGTCGTCCTCACCGTGGCGCTGCACGAGCGCGCGCGCGTTGCCCGGATTGGACTCGAGGTGCAGGATCCGCGAGGCGTGCGCATAGAGCACCGCATCGCCCCTGACCGCTTCGAAGGACGGCAGCCGCACGACGCTGCGTGCGCGATCCACATTCGACACGCGACGCACGAACCGGAGCGGCTGCTCCGTCGGCCGGGCACCTTCGCCGTGCTGCGCCCCCTGCCTGGAATCGGGCTCCGCGACATAGGGAACTATCTGCGCGGCCACCGGACCCGGCGTGTCCAGGTGCGTCGAATCGATCTCGATCCAGTCCACACGCGGTCCACGCCGGATGAGCGCCGTACCGCGGATGTCGGTCATCGCATCAACGGCCTCGCCGGCATCGAGGCGGTGCGCGATCTCGCAGACCTGCCTCTCGGCATTGCCGAAGACGAGGATGTCCGCACCGGTGTCGATCAGCACGGAGCGCCGCACCTCCTCCGACCAGTAGTCGAAGTGCGCGATACGCCGCAGCGAAGCCTCGATGCCGCCGACGACGAGCGGCACGTCGGGAAACGCCTCACGCACCCGTTGTGCATAGACGATCAGCGCACGGTCCGGGCGCCGTCCCGCCGCGCCTTCCGGTGTGTAGGCGTCGTCGCTGCGTACCCGGCGGTCCGCCGTGTACCGGTTGACCATGGAATCCATGTTGCCGGCGGTGACGCCGAAGAAGAGGCGCGGCCGGCCGAGCGCCACGAAGGCGCTCGTATCACGCCAGGCAGGCTGCGCGATGACGCCGACACGGAATCCCTGGGCCTCCAGAACGCGACCCACGATCGCCACGCCGAAGCTCGGGAGATCCACATAGGCGTCACCCGTGACGAGGATGATGTCGCAGCAATCCCAGCCGAGCGCATCCATCTCGGCTCTCGACATGGGCAGGAACGGCGCGGGACCGAGCTCGTGTGCCCAGTAGCGGCGGTACGAAAACAGGTCGCGGGAGGCGGCGCTCTTCATGGTGACTCGGTGACGGTCGGCGCCCGCGGCAGCGGCTGGCGCTCAACCCGTTGACTGCAGGCCCTGCGCGATTCCGGAAATGCTGGACATCAGGGCGTCCAGCAGTTCATGGTCCGCGCACCCGGAAGCGCGCCATCGCTTCAGGAGGTCGACCTGCATCAGGTGCATGGGATCGAGATACGGGGCCCGCAGCAGGATGGCGCGCTGCAGATTGGGATCGCTGTCCAGCAGGTCCACCTCCCCCTTGATCCACGTGACCCAGCGGCAGGTCAGCGCGTATTCACGGTGGATCTCCTCGACGTAAGGCTGGAATTCCGGCTCGATCAGCGCTTCGTACAGCGTGGCGATCGTCGAATCGGCCTTCGCGAGCTGGCTCTCGACGTCGTCGAGGAGCGTCGCGAAGAAGGGCCAGCCGCCGTACATCTCGGCCAGGGCCGACGAGCCGTGGATGCGCGCGGCAGCATCGAGCCCGCTGCCCATGCCGAACCAGCCCGGCAGCAGATGACGCGACTGCGTCCACGCGAAGACCCACGGCACCGCGCGCAGGCCCGCGAGATCGTGACGCCCCTGCCTGTACGCGGGGCGCGCGCCGACGTGCATGCGTTCGATGACATCGATGGGCGTCACCTGCCGGAAGAACCGGTGCAGCCTCTCGGGCTCGGCGAGAAGACCGGAATAGCGTTTCTCGCTGGCCTCGGAGACGGTCGCCATGCACTCCGGGAAACGGGGCTTTCCCGGCCCCTGGCGCATCGTGCCCGCCGTCGCGAGCACGACCGAGTGGAAGGCACGGCCGAAGTTCCGGAGAGCGATCACCGGCAGGCCGTAGTTGTTGTTCACCACGTCGCCCTGTTCGGTCACGCGCAGTTCGTTACGGATCGCGCCCGGGGGCGTGCTGCGGACCAGCGCGTCGATGCGGCCGCCGCCCCGGCTCGTCGTACCCCCGCGGCCATAGAAGAGCGTGAGCCGGATGTCGCTGGCTCCCGCCGCCTCGACCAGCGCCCGCTGCGCCTGGTAGAGCCCGAACCGGGCCGTGGCGATGCCGCTCCCCTTGTTGCTGTCCGAATAACCCACCAGCACCGTCTGGCGCCGCCCGCGCGACTCCAGGTGCCGCCGGTACCGCGGGTCGTCGAAGAGGCTCTGCATCACTTCGGCCGATCGCTGCAGCGTGGGAACCGTGTCGAAGAGCGGCACGACGTCGATGGGCGCCTGCCCCGTCTTCTTGTCCGTGACATCGGCCCATCGCGCGAGCAGCAGCACCGACAGCAGGTCGTCGAGATCTCGCGTACCGCAGACGATGTAGTCGCCGACGGCCCGGCGGCCATATCGATGCCGGCACTGGACCATGGCCTCGAAGACGGCCAGCGTGCGGCGTCCCGTGGCGCCGAGCGGCGAGACCGGCCCCTGGTCGCGTTCCAGTGCACGACCGAGCGCGTCGGTACGCTCCTGCACGGGTCGCTGTTCCCAGCCGGCATCGCCGAAGCCCTCGCCGATCACCTGGCGGTGCACATCGGCATGCTGGCGGATGTCGAGCGTGGCGAGGTGGAATCCGAAGGTCCGGATGCGGCGCAACAGCCGCTCGACGGGGAACAGCCCCGCGTGCGTCCCCTTGTTGTTGCGCAGACTGTCGGCGACGAGCAGGACATCGGCCTCGAACTGCCCGACGTGCTCGTACTGGTTCGGGTTGCCGTCGTAGGTCGTCTTCAGACGCTCCGCGATCTGACTCAGGAAGAGGCGGTACGGCATGCGATCGTGACGTGCAGGCGCGATGGACTGCGTGCCCGGCAGCAGGCGCAGGTATTCCTCGATGCGTCCCTCGAGCTGCCGCGAGACACCCACGCGCGACGCGCTCTGCGACAGCCGGTCGGCCAGCGCGAGGCACTCATCGTAATACGTCGAGATGATCACCTTCTGCTGCCGATGCAGGGTTTCCCGGATCGCCTTGGCATGGATCTCGGGGTTCCCGTCCATGTCGCCACCGACCCAGGTACCGAAGTGCAGCATGATCGGCAGCGGCATCGCGGCGCGATCGATCCCGTAGGCATGCTCGAACGCGAACTCGATCTCCTCGTAGAATGCGGGAATGATCCGATAGATGACCTCGGTGAGATAGAAGAGCACGTGCTCGCGTTCGTCCGCGACGGTCAGTCGCTCGCGAGGGTGGTTCTCCGTCTGCCAGCCCGAGGTCAGCTCCATGCGCACGCGTTCCCAGACGAGACGCCGCTCGTCCGGGGTCTGCGACGGATCGAGCCGCTCGATCATGAGGGAGGCGATCTGCTGCTGTTTGCGCAGCATGGTGCGGCGCGTGACTTCGGTCGGATGGGTCGTGAACGTCGGACGGAGAGTGAGGTCGCGCAGCAATGCGAGCGCCTGCTCCGCCGAGTGTCCATCGACCTTGAGGCGCATGATCGCGTCGCCGATGCCGCCGGGCTGCGGACGATCGGAATCGTTCAGGTAGTTGCGACGACGGCGTACGCGATGGACCTTCTCGGCGAGATTGACGACCTGGAACCACGTGGAGAACGCGCGCACCAGATCCTGCGCGACCGCCGGGGACCTTGCGGCGGTGCGCATTGCGAGTTCCGCAGCGCCGGACTCGTCGCCTGCGCGACGCCGGATCGCCGCCACGCGATCGCCCTCCACGAGGCTGAACAGCTCATCCCCACCCTGGTCGCGGAGCACCTCGCCCACGAGGCCACCCACGGCGTGCACGTCGTCACGCAGTGCCGCCTGGCTCGGAGGGAAGTGGATGTCCTGTCGGTCCATCTGTGGCCGGCGGGGTCGGCTCGAACAGTGTGAGTCCCCGCCTCCGCTGCTTCGTCTCAGTGCTGGTGGCCACCGGCCCCGTGGACGTGACCGTGGGCCAGTTCCTCCCGCGTTGCCTTGCGCACCTCGGTCACTTCGACGTCGAAATGGAGTGTCTTGCCGGCCATCGGGTGATTGCCATCGAGCGTCACGGTGTCGCGTCCGACCTGCGTGACCGTGAGAACCCGCGCTCCCTGCGGTCCGCGGGCGGTCAACTGCATGCCGACCACGGGGTCGACGTCGAGCTTGAGCGCCGATTTCGCCACGACCTGGACGAGGCCCGGACTGCGCTCGCCATACCCCTCCGCCGGAAGCACGACGACCGACAGGACATCGCCGGAGCGCTTGCCGGCCAGCGCCTTCTCGAGCCCGGGAACGAGGTTGCCGTGACCGTGCAGGTACGCGATCGGGGCCGACCCGTGCGACGCCTCCAGTACCTCTCCGGCATCGTTCTTCAGCGTGTAATGAAGGACGACGACGCGGTCGCGCTCGATGTGCATTGGGGGATCCTGTGGGCCGGGAAAACGGGCTGCAATGGTACGCCGGATGGGCGGCGACCCCCAAGCCCCGCCGGGATCGCGCCCCGCCGCGATCGCGATAATGCAGCTCCGCGGCGCGTCGTGCCCGGCGCCAGGTGCCCGGGCAGACCGGGTCAGGCGGGGAAGAACTCGATCGGCTTCGTCGCGGTCATGGTTTCGACGTCCCTGGCCTCGAAGCGGAACATGCGGATCCGCGCGACGAGCTTGCGCTCGAGATCGGGATCAGCGAGCTCGCTCGAGACGACGTGGCATTCCACGACCTCGCCCGCGGGCGTGATGGTCAATTGCACGACGAACTTGCCCTGCAGCTCCGGGGTCTCACGAAGCGCACGGCTGTAGATGGCGTACAGGGCCGCCTTGTTCCGATCGAACACGAGCTCGATCTCTTCCTGCGTACGCGCGGCTTTCTTGCCGGGTCCCGACCGACGAGGCTGGTCCCCGGAGCGGGACTCGGTCGCGAGCGGCATATTCTGCGTGTTCACCTGTCCCCGCAGAGCACCGACGCCGGCGCCATAACCTCGCGACAGCGCCGCCGTGTTGATGCCGCGGCTGCCGCTCGCAACGCCGGCGGTGATCAACGAACGCTCCGCGTGACCGGGTCCATCGACCTTGCCGCTCAGATTCTGCGTCGACGCGAAACGGGAGGTATCGACGACCTCTCGCAGGTCATCGAGCTCGTCCTTGATCTGGAACACCCCGGCCTTCTCGGCACGCTGGCGCGCGTCGAGCTTCGGCACGGCCGGCACCGGCTTCGGAACCGGAGAGACCTCGGTGACCGGAGCCTTCTCGACCTTCGGCTCGACCTTCGGCTTCGGCGGCGGCTTCGGCTGTTCGAGCACCAGCTTCACGATGCGCTCCGGCAGTGCAGGCGGCGTCGCCGGACGTTCCGGCACGGGCATGAACGGGATGACGGCCCCGACCGCGACGAAGATCAGCAGGATGGCGCCCAGGATGCTGCGGAAACGCCGCTCCTCGCCGGCGACCGGACTCCAGGGGAGATCGAAGACACGATAGGCGACGACGGCGGCCATGAGGATCGCGTCAGCCGATTGCCGCGGCAGCGCGGGCTTTCTCGATGACCGCGAGCGACACGGCCGTGTAGTCGGCGGCCGACGCGCTCGACATGATCCGGCGCATCACGCTGTAGGGCAGCTCGCGATCCGCGAGCACCGTGACCTCGCGGCGATCCGTCCTGCCCGAGACCATGTCCCGGCCTCCCACGCCCCGCAGAGCGACGACCAGTGGTTCGACGACGCTGCCCTCGCTGGTCCGCACGACCTCCAGCGGCACCACCGCGGCACCATTCACGTACACGGTGTCACGCGTGACCAGCAGCGTGACCGACTCCCGCGGCTTGGCCTCGGACACCGACTGCGGGATCGCGATGTTCTTCGTATTGGGCAGGATCTCGTAATCCGCGGCGTGCACCAGCAGATAGACGACGAGGATCGTCAGCATGTCGATCATCGGCACGAGCGCCAGCGGTCCGTGACCGCCACCCGCGCCACGCCCACCCCGCCGCCGGCCGCGCTGTCGCATCCGCAGCGAAGTCATGTCGGCGCGTCCCCCACCGCGACCTGCGGAAACAGCTCGCCCCGGACGACCTGACCGCTCTGCTTCACCTCGAAGCTGCGAACCGCGTCCATGACCTGGACCATGGTGTCGTAGCTCACGTCCGGTTCGAGCAGGACCGTGGCGTCGGTCTTGTCCGGGAACTTCGCCTTGACCACCTTGAGGAATTCGGTGAGGCCCGCAAGGTCGTATCCGGTCGCGGCAACGGGGATGACCTTCAACGGTCCGGACGACCGGTCCGCGACCGCGATGGAGTCATGCCTCACGATGACCTCGAGTTCCAGCTGTGGCGGCAAGGGCGGCTGGTCACTGGACGGCGCCGGCAGCGACAGCTCCAAGATACTCGTCCGCGAGAACACGGCGGTGAAGATCAGGAAGAACACCAGGATCACCATGACGTCCAGCATCGGAACGATGTTCAGATCGTTCCGGCCGCGGTAGCGGCGATGGTGCCGCGCCTGCCGGCGTGCCAGCCGCGATCCGCTCACGCGCGAGCCGCTCCGGACGTCGCCGGGTCGGCGGGCCGGTGCGGCGCCCGGACCGGGCTCTGCGAGGCCGGCGCCGCCTGCGACGCAACCACGCCATCGGCGGCTCCCTGTCCGTCACGGTGCTCCACGAGGCAATTGAGGAACTTGATCGAAGCGACTTCGAAGGAGTCGACCAGCTCCGTCGTCCGGCTCTCGAGATACATGTGTGCGAGCAGCAGGGTGATGGCAACGACGAGACCGAGTGCCGTGTTGTTCATCGCGACCGAAATGCTGGCTGCGAGCAGACTCGCCTTCTCCGCGGGATTCGCCGTCGCGACGGCCGCGAACGCGTGGATCAGGCCGATCACGGTACCGAGCAGACCCATCAGCATGCCGATGTTCGCCAGGGTTGCGAGGAAGTGGGTTCTCTTCTCGAGCCGCGGGATCACCTCCACGAGGCTTTCCTCGACTGCCTTCTCCACATCGTCACGGCGACGCGCCGTCGCAACCCTCGACAGGCCGTACTGCATGATCTTCGCGAGCGCCGTATCGGACTTCGAGGCCTCGGCGAGGGCGGCGCGGAACGCGCCTTTCTCGAGCATGGGCTGCAACTCGGCCCAGAACCGCTTGTTTCCGGACGACGTACGCGTCACGTAGATGAACCGTTCGATCGCGATCGCGATGCCGACCGCCAGCGTCAGCGCGATCGGATACAGGAACACGCCGCCCTGCCGGAAGAAGTTCGCGATGATGTCCCAGGCTTCCATTGATTCCGCTCCTCGGTGTGCGGGGCTCAAGCTAATGCCGCCCCATGCGGGGCTCCGTGTCGCAGGTCTCAGTGCGCGTTTACCGCATCCGCACCGCTGGCGGGACCCGGATTTTGCTTCGTGACGTATTGGTCGATCTGCGAAAAATAGCTGAGCTGACGCCGGAACACGTCGCGGTCGACCGGTGCGAGCACCTCGTCGAGGAGGCTGTTCGCCGGTCGGCCGGAGAGGTCTCCCAGGTCGGCCTTCTTCCAGGGCACGACATACATGACCTTGGGCAGCTCCCGGTTGCCCGTGATCGTCGTCGTGTCGAGGTCGAGTCTATCCCGTGTCTGCGGCTTCACGGCCGCATGCCTGTCGTCTGGCGACGACGCAGCGGGCGGTGCCGGCGACTCCGGGCGCGGGGGCGGCGCCGGCGGAGCAGCCCGGGCGGCCATCACGATCGTCGATGCCGCCAAGAGAGCGAACCAGCGTCTCACGAGGCACCACCCGTGGCGGGGGCCGGAGTGCCGGCTGGCACCCGGGTCCGCAGTTCCTTGAGCCATTGCGTCACCTTCGCGTCGGGCTCCAGCTGCAGCGACTGATACCTCTCGTACAGGGGCGCGGCTTCGGCCGGCCTGTCGAGGTACAGATCGAGCAGCACCGCCAGGTTCAACAGGGTCGTACCACGACCCGGATCCAGGCCAAGCGCATCACGATACGCCGTTTCCGCATCCGCGAAACGCCCGCCATGCCGCAGGGCAAGCCCCAGCGCCTCGAGTATCGCAGGGTCGGCGGGCGCCGCCTCGTGTGCGGTGCGCAGGACACCCGCTGCATCGCTCCAGAGCCCCTGGCCCGCGAGAGCCACGGCGTCGGTCGCGCCGCCGGCGAGCGCGGCCGGGAAAGTCGCCTCCGTCCGCGCGTAGCGTGCAGGCTTCAGTTCGGCGAGAGCCTGGTAACTTGCCTCGATCCAGCGGTCGAACTGCCCCTGCCGCGAACGCGCGACATTGAGCGCGTGCAGCTCGATGGCCTTCTCCTCGAGCGGGAAGGCCTGTTCCTCGAGGAGCAGCGCGTACTGCTCGCCCGCCTCCGCGTCGAGATCCTTCGGCCGCTCCGACTGCAGAAGGTCCGATGCGAGTCGCCGGTACAGGCTGCCCGTCTCGAAGGTGGCCGCGTTCACGATTTCGGCGATGCCATAGTCGGCGGCCTTCTGGTACGCACCGACCGCCTGCACCAGGGCCGAGCGCTTGACCTGCAGGGACTTCTTGAGCGGTGCCTGCAATGCGACGGCCGCGAAGCGATCACGATCGAGTGCGGCGAGCTCGAGGGCTGCGAACGCAGCCCTTGTCCGGCTGTAGTCCGTGCGCGTCGCGCCGGCGCCCGCGTCGGCGGTGACGACGTCCCTGAGCCACCGCGGACGCTCGCCGCCGGCGCCGGCCGGACCCGCGAGGTCCGCGAGCCGGACCCGCGCGGCAATCGCCTGATCGAGCGGCTCGGGATGGCGGTCGACATAGACCCGGTAGGCCTCCGCCGCCGGTTCGCGGGCGGAAGCCGCGTCGAAGAGGCGCGCGGCCTCGGCGAGCGCCTCGCGCCGGAGCTCAGGCGTCTCCCGCGTGTCATCGGCGATCGCACGGTACTCGATCGCCGCCTCGCGACCGCGCCCGGCCTCCGCGTACGCGAGCGCGAGCTGCCGCGGGATCTTCGCCGTGAATTCGTGCCGGGGATGCGCACGCCGGAAGGACTCGAGCACGTCGATCGCGCGCCCCCACTCCTTCATCTGCAACAGCAGCGCACCGGCGTCGTACTGCGCCGTGACACTGACATCGGACCCCGGCGCCAGCTGTGCGACGCGCAGCAGCTCGTCGACGGCGCCCGGCAGGTCGCCCGCATCGCGTCGCGACTCGCCCTGCTTGTAGATGGAAGCCGCCAGCCGGTCATTGACCGCCACGGCAAAGCGGTCGTCAGGCTTCATCAGGCGCTGCGTGCGAACGTACGCGGCTTCCGCGTCGGCGAACCGCCCCTGCTCGAACTCCGCGTCCGCGATCAGATTCCAGGCGACCCGCTGACTGGCATCCGGCAAGGCCGGCCACAGCGCGAGCAACTGCGTGGCCGCGTCGGCGGCGGCCGCATGCTCCCTGATCTCGTAGAGCTGCTGGGACGCCCGCAACATCACGGCCGGCGCCTCGGGATGCTGCTGGAATGTCGTGGCAAAGCGGATTTCCGCGTCGATCTCGCGACGATGCCATGCTGTCCGCTCGTCCCCGGCGAGAGTCGCTCCGTGTCTGTCATGGCTCGCCAGAGCCGCATAACCGGCCTCGGCCGCGCGCGGGTACTGCGGGTAGTCGTAAGCCGAATGTTCGTATTCGGCCACGGCCTCGTCGAACCGCCTCGCCTCGAACAGTGCATCCGCGAGCAGATGATTCGTTGCGGCGGAATCCGGGTCCCCGGGGAAACTGCGCAGATAGTCGCGATACCAGCGCGCCGCCACCGCGTAGTCATCGGCGCTCCGGCTGCGCTGCGCAACGGCGTGGTGGTGCTGCGCGACGTCGCGCAGATTCGCCTTGAGCGCCGCGACGACGTCGGGCGCACTGTCGCGGTCGCGCCCTTTCCAGAACGCGGACTCGAATCCGTACTGCTCGACGTACTCCCGCTTGGCGGCCAGCACGAGCGAAGCGAAGCCCCCCTTGCGGTAGGCCTCGATCGCCTTGGTCTGCAGGCCGGGCGCATGGATGTCGCTGCTGCGCCTCGCGGCGAATGCACGATACGTGTCCGCGGCGTCCGTGTAGCGTTCCTTCTCGATCAGCAGGTCCCCGAGACGATCGTGAACCAGCCACTCGTACGGTGTGGGCCCGTGGCGCGCGATCATCTCGCTGGCGGTCGCGGCACCGTCCTGCGCCACGAACTGCAGCGACATCGCGCGGAACGTGTCGTCGACGAGCTCGCGATCGGCACGCGACAGCGACGCGGGCTCGACGGCCCTGTCCGGATTCCGTGGATCGACCAGCATGAGATCGAGGAGATCGAGGAAGGACTCGACGCTTTCCTCCATGCGGGTCTGCTTGAACTGCGCCCAGCCGATCTTGTACAGCGCCTGACGATGGAAGCCCGAGCCCGACCCGTGAGCCAGGACTCCCGCATAGGCGGTCTCGGCCGGAGCCCAGCGCCCCGCACTGAACAGGATCTCGCCCCGTCGGAACTGTGCCTCGTCGATGAGCCGGCTGTCCGGGTACCTCGCGACCATGCGGTCGAGATAGTCCAGCGCTTTTGCGGGATCGCCCTCGGCTTCCCAGGCGCGGGCCAGCTGGTAGAGGATCGCATCGGCACGTGGATACTGCGGGTCCGCATCGAGCAGCCGTCCGTACAGCTCGATCGCCTCGCGGCTGTTGATGCCGCCCGCGAGCACGCCCGAGTCCTCTGATCGCTCGAGTTCGGCCGCTTCGAGGGCGAGATCCGCGAGACGCCGCGTCGCTTCCGCGCGCATGGCTGGATCCGCTGCGTCCTGCTCGAGGAACTGCCGGTACAGTCGTCGCGCACGGTCGGGGTCTGCACTGACCGGCGCATTGCGGTCGATCTCGACGGTCCGCGCCGGCAGATCGCCGATGGTCTTCTCCGACGGACTCGGGGGCGGCCGCTCGCGCGCCGAAACGGCACCCGCATGGAGCAGTGCCGCGATCAGGACCATTGTGACCCGGCGGCTCATCGCGCTGGCGGCTCCGCACGCGTCGTCTGGCTGGCACGATCGTAAGTCGTCGCCAGCGCGTAGCGTGCCTGCGTCCGATACTCGGCCAGCCGCAGCTTCTGCGCCTCGAGTTCACTCGCGGCGAGCCCTGCGAGATATCGACCCTGACGCTCCTGTGCCGCGACGACTGCCGTGATCATCGTCGAGAGTCGCGGCTCGATCGCGGCGATACGCGCCAGCAGTTCGCGGTTGCGATCGGGACTCGCGCGACTGGCCGCCTTCACCGAGGTCGCCCGGGTACGCAGTTCGGCCACAGCGGTCGAGAGCGCCTTCAGGCTGCGGCGAGCCGTGAATCGCCGCAGCTTGTACTCGCGCTCCATGTCCCAGAGCAGCACACCGCGCGCGAGTCGCAGCTTGTCCCGCGCCTCATCGAGGTCGGGATCCTCCGGCCGCGAGTCGAGCTCCGCCTGCACCGTCTGGACACGACTCCACGCCTCGAGCTCCTTCGTGTCCGCCAGAGCGACGGCGTCGTGGTCCCGATCGGCGGATTCCAGCCTGGACTGCAGCGTGTCGCGGTGGCGCTCGATCGAGGCAACGTCGAGCCGCTCCAGCGCCTGCAGCGCCGCTGGCAGGCGCTCGTCGAACGCGACCCGGCGGGTGTCCACCATGTCGCGGAAGGCCGCGATCGAGTCCTGCCAGCCACGCAGGTTCCGCTGCAGGAAGCCCAGTGTGCGGTAGCTCCTGAGCCCCTCCTGGAACTCGTTCCCGGCCATCAGCAGATACAGGTAGCGGGCCTCGGGAGTGTCCGGCAGACGCGTCAGGTGGCTGTACCAGGCCGGCAGCGTCGCCTCGTCATTCGCCGAGAGCACCTCGACCATGCGACCACTGCGTATCGACTGGATCGATTCGTCGAGCCTGAGGGACTCGGCATCGAACAGGCCTATCGCAGCCTCGTAGTGATCGGCGGCCTGCTTCTCCGCGCCGAGCCGCGCCAGCGCATAGGGGACCGCGAGCTGCGCTTCCTGCACGGCGGCATCGAGCACGTCGCGACCCTGCAGTTCCATCCACGGTCCCAGTGCCTGCTCGTAGCGGCCCTGCGCCGCGGCCGCCCAGCCCGCGGCCAGCAACGCCCTGCTGGACTGGGGACCGTTGAGCCTCACCCGCTGCAGAACCCGGGAAGCGTCGACGGGCCGCTCCGCCCTGAGCAGCGCGAAGCCCGCTGCCACATTGGCCTTGTCACGCAGGCTCCGGAGCTCCTCGGTGTCACCCGGGATCGTTCCGACCTGTTCGAGCAACGCGAGCCCCTCGGTGTCGCGACCCGAGCGGACGAGAGCGACGCCCAGGTTGAATCGTGCGTATGCCGTCCAGTCCGGCGCGCCGTTCCAGCCGGCCAGCTCCTCCGCGGCCCGATCGAACCTGTCGAGGCGCATGAGATCCTGCGCCAGCAGCAGACGCCGCTCGGCTTCGACGTCGGCAGGCAGCGGGCCCGCGATGCGGCGCAGGAGCCGCTCCGATTCCTCCCACCGACCGTGCTCGTACAGCGCCTTGCCGAGGAAGAACAGCGCGCGGTCGCGCACCGGGGGCGGCGTAGCGGGGGCATCGAGCAGCCGATCCAGGGTCTCGACCGCCTGCCGATACTGACCGAACGCGAGATACATTCCGCCCAGCACGAGTTCGGAATCCTCGCGATGCGCCTTCAGGAACCCCTGCTCCCGGAACGCCGTCGCACGGACGATGCCGTTGAAATAGTCGTCCTGGAAGAAGTGGAACAGCACGTCTCCATAGTGCAGGCTGCGAAGCTCGACCGCCGGCAGCGATGGCGACCCGACCGGTGTTTCCGCAGGCGCAGCCGCCGCGACCGCACGTCCCGCCGCAAGCAGGCACATCGCAACCAGTGAGATTCGCACCCGGATCTGCAAGTCGTCCTCGCCCGCTCAATCCCACTGCTTGACGATGAACTCGGGCTGGAGCTTCTGCTGTCGATCGCTGATCTTGAGTTCGAGGTATTTCGCGCCGACGCCCTTCTCGACCTCGAGCGTGGCCCCGGTGCGGTAGTCGCGGTCGTGCGGCCCCTTGCCGTTGAAGAACGCAGTCAGCACGTGTCTGCCGACCTTGAGGTTGCCGAGCCAGACGCGATGCACGCCGCCCCGCTGCAGCGCCTCGACCTCGCGCGCCGTGTACAGGTAGTTCGCGACCTCCTTGTCGTCGACGAGGATTTTCACGGCATCGAGGGCAAAGAAGGTGCCGACATCGTAGGACACGTAGACGGCGACCTGGGTGCTGGTCGGGAACAGCAGTTCCTCCTCGAGGAGGAACAGCTCGCGGTTCAGGTCGAGCACCTGCCTCCTGAGCGTCTGCGTCTCGTCGTCGAGGCTGCGAAAGTCCGCACCGGCATCAGACGCGGGAGCATCCGTCCCGGCCGCAGTCCCACCGGGCCCCACCGCGGGCGCGTCCGCTGCGGCAACCGGCGCCGCCGCGACCGCTGGCGACTGCGCCCGTGCCAGACCCGCCACGGACAGCCATGCCCACGCCACGGCGACCGCAAGGACCACCGGGCCGCAATGCCACGTCCGCCGCGCGGCACCACCGCTGTCGGCGAGGCAATTCTTCATGGTCCCGTTCATTCGGACTGCTCCAGTCATTCATCGAGAAGGGATCGCAGGCCGTCCGACAGGCGGCTCGCGTCGCTGGTGCGTCCAGAGGCGACGAACCGGACCTTTCCGGTGCGATCCAGCAGCACTACGGTCGGCAGTGCGTCGATCGCGAACGCGCGGCTGACCGACTTGTTCACGTCACGAACGACGGGGAAGGTCGTGTCCGCCGCATGCACGAACGACGCAGCGGCTTCCGCCCGCTCATCGAGGTTGACACCGAGTGCCATGAGACCGGCTGTCCGGTAGGTACGCCACAGCCGCTCCGCGTCACCGAGTCCGGCGCGGCAGTCACCGCACCACGTGGCCCAGAACACGAGCATCACGACGTCACCGCGATACTCCGACAGTCTGTAGTTCGCGCCATCCATGCCGCGCAAGGCGAAGTCCTGCACCGGACTCTGCGGTGCGGTCGCCGCCTGCGCACCGGCAGCCAGAGCGATCGCCGCGAGCAGCGACCCGACGATGAGCTTCCTGCTGATGAAGGGCGTCTGCGACATTCGCTTCGGTCCCCGGGGACGCCATCGAGGGCGCCGGAACATGCTCGACGCGCGGTCGACCGCTACGGCCACAGTGTCCCTGAACCGGGGACGACCGACCATGACGCGAGTCACCTCACGCATCATGAGGCTTTCACACGGGCGGCGGCGGTGTCAATGCACGGCGCGTCGCAGATCGCGCGCCTCAAGCGATCGTTCCGTTGACGATCGGGTTCAACGCGATGAGGCTGTCCTGCAACGCCGAGGATCCGAGCCCGTGATTCGGGAACAGGCTCGCGAACCGGCCCTGTTCTCCATGAAGTGCGAGATAGTTCAATGCGACGGTCTCGACGAGCAGGTTCACGTTGTTCGCCGCAGGACTCGAGGCCGTTTCGACGGACCCGTCGGCACGAAAATAACCGATCTGCTGATGGCGGTCCGGTCCCAGCGCGTCTCCCGTGTAGAGCTGCGGGCGGCCGCGCGGACTGTGGACGAGGAAGAAAGACGCGGCCGTGGACTGGTTGTCGCCGGTCCACTCGCCCTTGCCGCGGCCGTCGACGGAGTTGTCGACGCGACCATTGCTGGCCACCGAGCCGTCGCTGAAGACGTAGACCATGAGCGGCACGCCGCGCCGGGCCGCGTACTCGAGGCAGGCGCCGATGCAGCGCCCTGCACGCAGGTCGCGGAGCTCGCCGGTGGCACGATCACCCGTGTGGTAGTCATAACCGCCCATCGTGATCGTCCCGGCACCGGCGTAGCCGTTGACGACGAGCTTCATCACGGCCGCGGTCTTCTGGAACTCGGCGTCCGAATCGAACTCGGCACGCGAGAAGATGCCGCCGGCTCCGACGATCTCGAGATCCAGTTCCGGGTTGAGGGCCGATGGATCACCATAGCGGTCCGCGAGATCGGCCGACTTGACGTAGCCGCAGCGAAGGAGGTCCTTGATCACGGCGTCCCGCGTCACGCCCGTGCTCACCTTGCCGAGTTTGCGGTCGGAGAGCCGCTGGATCGACTCCATCACCGCGACCGCGTCGGACTGGCTCAGCAGGCCGACCAGCTTGCCGGTATCGACCAGGCCGGTCACGTCACTGGTCCGGTCGACCTTGGTCGGTCTCACCTGGGGATCGATCATGGCGGCCGGGGCGACGGAATTCCCGCCAGAATCCGAGCTGCGCGATCCGATCAGTGTCAGCAGCTCGCCATCGGCGCCGGCACGGTAGATCGCGTACATCGGGTTGTGGGGATTGTTGCCGGTGTCGTTCTCGGAACGTGCGGCGATCACCGCTCCGTTGGTCGCGGCAGCAGTCGCCGGCGCCACGCGCTCGATGATTCCGCGCAGCATCGCGCTGTCGGAGTGGAACGCCAGCCCGAGCTGTGTGTCGATGAAGCTCCGGGTCACCGCGCCGTTGACGCTGGTCACCGCAGGAATCATGTCACCCGGCAGACCCAGCTTGTCGTATCCCGCCGTCGACAGGAAATCCAGCTGGCCTCCCTGTTTGCCCATCAGGACGTTCGACCCCGCGATGTTCGCTCCGCCCGCGAGATCGAAACAGATGAACGGCACCTTGCCGGCACCCTGGATGGCGATTCCGCAGGACTGCTTCAGCGTCTGCAGATCGGACGACAGCGCCGCCTCGGCCACGCGTGGATTCGCGAACAGACCCAGCACCGTGGGAGCGATCACCGCTGCAGCGCCGCTGATGAACCCCTGCGCCAGGAAGTCCCGGCGCGACACCGGGCGGCGGTGGTCCGGGTGACGCAGGGGCGCAGTGGGCGGCAACGGCCCGGGCTTGCGTGTGCGTGACATGAGTGGCTCTCCCAGGGGTCCTATTGCAGCAGCGTCACTGCGCTGCCGAGCACGGCGGCGCACGATGCCTTGACGATGGTCTCCGTACGATCCACAGCGCAGCCGGCGCCGCACGCCGACAGCCGCGTCATCAACGCGTCGACTTCCGTGCGGACCTCGGCCCCCGTCGGTTCCGAACCGATGTTCTGTCCGACCATCCGCGCGACCAGAGGATCGACGACCAACGCACGCTCGGCAGGGGTGTCGAACGCCTGCGCGGCCGGAGCCGAGAAATTGAAGCCCGGGAACACCGTCGTGCGTCGCGACACATCCTCGACGAGGGCGTTGCAGTACTCGATCGCGAGCTGCGCCACGCCGACCTGCTGCGACGACAGGAACGTCTCGATGCCGTCGTTGATCGGCAGCTGCTGCCGGACGCGGTCGAACGTCGCGGCGACGGCGGCCTCCGTCACCGGTATCCCGGTGACCACGGACATCGTGGCGTTGATCTCGTCGAACGTCTTGAGCCCGATGTCGGGCACGGGGACCCCGTCCGGAGGCGGGGGAGGCGCGAGCGGAGCCGGCTCGGTCACGACGTGCGACTGCGAACCGAGCTGTTCGAAGGTCAGGAAGAACATGTCACTCGCGGGGCCCTTGTCCAGCCCGATGACGGTCCCGACCGATGCCAGCGGGAATCCCTTCGCAGGGTCGTAGCCGGAGGCGTTGACCACGGTGTCCATCGGAACGTAGGCCTGCCCCACCCTGACCTCGGCGCCATTCATGCCGATCCGCATGCCCTTGATCCGGATGCCATCGGGCCGCGCGCCGGCGTCGAGACTGATGAACACCGGCTTGTCGAACAGGTAGGAATAGGAATCGTACTGGCTGACCTCGAACATCACGAAGGCCTGCGGCACGTTGACGATCGAAGAGACGTTGAACAGCAGGTAGAAGCGCTCGCCGACGCCCGCGCTGAAGTTCTGCCGGATCTGCGTCGCGCTCAACGCCCGGTTGTGGATCGCGACGAGCTTGAGCACACCCTGCCAGCGCCGGTCGTTCGAGACCTCGTTGCCGAGCACGAGCGCGAAGGTGTCGTTCCAGTCAGCGATCGAGGTACCCGCTGTGGCGTCGGTCACGGGCACGAGCTCTCCATTGACGTAGATCCGGCGGCCGTTGCTGGCATCCCAGGTGATGACGACGTGCTGCAGGGTGGCCTGCAGGACCTCCTGGGCCGACGGCGTCGCCACACGCGGCTCACCATTGAGGCCCGTGCCCGTGGTCCGGAGGTAGTGCTCGTAGTCGTACTGCTTCTGGCCCAGCGTGACATTGCGCGCGGTCGTGCCCCCAGAGTAGGAAACGATGTAGGCATCCTCCTGCGTCACGTTCGCGGGCGCGACCCAGGCCTCGATGGAGTACTCGCCCGTCGCACGGATGAGGTCGTGCAGCTTGCGGCTCGCCGAGGTGGACCCCTGGGCCTTGCCACTGCGCAGGTTGATGCCCCAGCCGCCGACCCACGACACGTCGCCGGACAAGGTGAGATTGAGCGCCGGCTCGACGCCGCTGGTGTCGTAGGCGACCGTGCCGGTACCGGTCTTGAATTCGTACAACGCGATCACGTTGCTGTCGTACCGATTGCCACCGCTCGCGACGGTGCCGTCGTAGAGCGTCAGCGCCCTGGACAGCACCAGCGCGGGATCGACCTGTGTCACGGGCACACGCCCCGCAAGGTCGCGAATCGCGTTCTCCATCGTCGTGGCGTTCTGGCCGCAATCGCTCCAGCAATTGTGGAACTCCTCGCGGAGCCGCAGCACCAGGCGCGAACTCTTCGGGTCGTCGAGATTGATCTTCGGCCGAACCGCAGCGTAGGCGACGTCGGGATCGGCGGCCGCGAAGAACGGAGACTGCGGGATCTTCGCCGTGCTCGAATGGCAGCGGGAGCAGTACTGCAGCAGCAGCGGATGCACGGTGGACGCGAAGTCGGCTGAGCTCGACGGGAACGACTTGCTGCCACCAACGACGCGGTCCGGCGGCGCCTGCAGCCGGATCTGGCGGGTCGAGCCCGTGGCTGTCGCACTGGCCCAGTTACGGATCCACGCCGTCATCTGATCGGCGCAGGCCTGCGTGCTCGCCTGCCAGCAGTTGTGACCGCTGGCGACCTTGGTGACGAGGCGTGAACTGGCGGGATCCCCGAGGTTCACGACCGTGTTGGCGGCCTGATAGGCGAGATTGATGTCGTCCGAGCGCGCGAACTGCGGTGCCTGCTGGTTCGCGACGTGGCAACCGCCGCAGCGGTTGCTGGCGCTGACGTTGTCCCAGAGATGGGTCTTGAACGCCTGGATGTCCTGGCTCGCGGGCGGCGGGCCGTTGTAGTTGGCGATCGAGCCACCGGGACCGTTGGAGAGAGGATTCTCGACCGTGTCGGCACCGCCGCCGCAGCCGGCCAGCAGTGCGGCCGAAAGTACGGCGGCGGCGACGCCGCGGAACCAGCCGATGATCGTCCCGGTATCGCGCATGGCGGCTCCCTCACTGACCCATGCAGTAGACGGCGGCGTCCGCGAACAGCTGCCGCATGCGGTATCCACCCGCGCGGAAAGCACTCGTCATGCTGCCCACGCGCTGACGGTCGGCGGCATTGTTCGGTGTCCGCAGGCATACCGCGCGGAAGACCTTCTCGGCCTGACAGGAGGCGAACGCCGTGGTCGCAGCGAGTTCCTGTCCCATCGACTTCGCGCCGGCCCCGGTGCCCGGCAGCGTCTGCTCCCAGCCGAGCAGCGCGTTCTGACCCTTGCGCCAGTAGTTGTCCCACTGGTCACTGCGGGTCACGAACCCCGGCTTGAAGTTCTCGGAATTGATCAGGTACTTGGGCTGGACCTGCCCCGGCGTATAGACGAGTCGGCCCTGCGACTCGTCGTAGTTGTAATAGGCGTAGGCCTGCACGAGCGGATCCATGCCGGCATGACAGCCCACGCAGTTGTTCAGGAACAGCCGGCTGTCACCGCCCGGGCTGCGGCTGATGTCCTGCCGGATCCGGTCACTGGGTCGCGAAGTATCGTTCACCTGCTCCAGGTCCCGGCACAGATGGTTCAGGAGCGTGTAGCGGAACATCGCGCGGTTCGTACCCGCGACGAAGAACGCCTGTGCAGCTGCACGTGTCGTCACGACACCGGCCGTGGCCGCGGCCGGAAGGCCATATGCAGCAGACTGGGTGGTGCGTTCGAGGCCGTCCCTCAGGTCGACCCCGCGCCGCTCGAGGTCCGCATAGTGGTCGTTGCCGGCTGGAGAAACGGCAGGTGCACCGAGCCCCGGACGCCCGACGTACAGAATGTCTGCGGACAGCGCCTGGTCGAAGGGCACGTCGTCCCGGACCATGCCGATGACGGTCGCGGTGTAGTCGTTCAGAGGCGCGAACATCGTCTGTTCCCGGTTCGTCCATGGCGTGACGAAGTTCTTGAGGGTCACGTTGTAGAACGCCGGGTTGTCCATGGCCGCATAGGCGGCGTCCACGGCGCGGCCGGCAGCGATGTCGGACTCCATCGCAGCGAGTACGGAAGCGGCCGGCGGGACGCCCGCGATGCGTTCGTGCATACGCTTGGCCTGCTCACGCGGTCCCGCCAGCACCGTCGTGCCGGCGCACGACAGAACGATCACAGCCGCCAGGGCACAGCCGCGTCGCGTGGTGCATGTCGCCATGTGTCGTCCTCCCTGTGTCGATCGCGGCGCATCCGGGTGCACGGCGAACTCGACGTCGCGGCGACTATAGCCACGCGGTCGTGCCGCAGTAATGTCTCCCAACTGCGACATTCCAAACGAGATGAACATACGTGTAGGCTCGCGACGCGCAGCGCCGTGTGATGCAGCCTGCGTGGCGGGAAAAAGCCTCGTTTTCGAGCGACGTTCCGTTAACCGCTTGGCGATGTGACGACACGGCTTCACGCATGATCGGGACGCTGGCCATGAAAAGCGAGACAGTGATCACCATTCGGAGCACCGGCGCGATTCTGTTGTCCCTGCTGATCGTCCTGCTCGGTGTCGCGGGATGCTCCAGCGGCGGCTCGGGGGGCGTCGGCATCGGCAGCGGACAGGGGCCGGATCCGGTGTCCGTCGATTTCCCGATCGCTTACGTGAAGAGGAGCCTCCCCGAGGGAAACGAAGACGTGCGGCGACTGCGCACGTTCCAGGAGGGAGCGGACGTCTACATCCGGGACCGCGCACTGCCCACCGCGCGCGAACACAACATCACCGGAGAACTCACCGGCGGCAAGTGGGATGTGCGCGACCTCGATGCCTCCTGGGACGGGCGCCGCCTGGTGTTCTCCATGCGCGAGCCGGTCGTCCCCGGCGCCGACGAGGTCGATCAGCCGACCTGGAACGTCTACGAGTACGATCTCGACACGGACAAGCTGCGTCGTGTCATCTCATCGGACCTGATCGCGGAGGAGGGCCACGACGTTGCGCCGCATTACCTGCCCGACGGTCGCATCGTCTTCTCCTCGACGCGCCAGCGGCAGTCGAAAGGCATCCTGCTGGACGAGAGCAAGCCGCAGTTCGCTGCCGAGGACGAGGACCGCCGCGAATGGGGTTTCGTGCTCCACGTCATGAACGCGGACGGGACAGGCATCAGGCAGATCTCCTTCAACCAGAGCCACGATCTCGATCCCGCCGTGCTCCCTGACGGCCGCATCGTCTTCACACGCTGGGACAATGCCGGTCCGAGCGGCATGCACCTCTACACGATCAACCCGGATGGCTCGAATCTGCAGCTGCTCTACGGCGCGAACAGCCATGGCACGGGCAGCAACGGATCCACGATCCAGTTCCTGTCGCCGCGGCCACGTCCGGACGGACGCGTCGTCGCGCTGGCGCGGCCCTTCGGCGGCACTGAACTGGGCGGGGACCTCGTGCTGATCGACACGGCAACCTATGTCGAGAACGAGCAGCCCACCGCCGCGAACGCCGGCATGGCCGGCCCGGCGCAGTCCCGCCTCACCATCAATGACGTGCGCACCGTCACCGGCGTGTCGCCGGGTGGCCGCTACGCCAGTGTGTATCCACTCTGGGACGGCACGAACCGCCTGCTCGTGAGCTGGTCCCAGTGCCGGCTGCTGGACCGGACCCGCATCGTGCCCTGCACGGACGCCGCGATCGCCACCGGCAGCCCTGCGGCGCCACCGCTCTACAGCATCTGGATCTACGATCCGCGCGACCAGACGCAGCGGGCCATCGTGGAGCCGCAGGAAGACGTGATGATCACCGAGGTCATCGCGATGCAGCCCAGGTCTCCGGTGCCACCGACCATTCTGGATCGTGTCCCGGGCATCGACTTCGACCCGACCCTGGCGGCCGAAGGCGTCGGCATCCTGAACATCCGGAGCGTCTACGACCTGGACGGCGTGGATACCGCTCCCGGAGGCATCGCCTCGGTGCGAAATCCAGCCAGCGCCACCGCTGCCCAGCGCCCCGCGCGTTTCCTGCGGATCGAAAAGGCCGTCAGCCTGCCGGACGAGGACGTCAGGGACTTCCGCGGTTCCGCATTCGGGGCCGCGGGCGGGCTCGGAATGCGCGAGATCCTCGGCTACGCGCCCGTGGAACCCGACGGTTCGGTGCGGGTCAAGGTGCCGGCCAACGTTGCCTTCGCGATCACCGTGCTCGACGCGGACGGCCGACGGATCTCACCACGGCACAACAACTGGCTGCAGTTGCGGCCGGGGGAAACCCGGAGCTGCAACGGGTGCCACGTTCCGGGGGCCGTGCGTTCGGGGACCACTCAACGCATCTCCCACGGCCGCGAGGGACTGTTCGCATCCGCGAATCCCGGCGCACCGACCACCGGCCAGCCGTTCCCGGGAACCGATCCGGCACTGTTCGCCAACAGCGGAGAGACCATGGCCGAGGTGCGCGCACGCATCAGCTGCCAGACCGACTGCGCGGCGCTGCTGCCCGCCTTGGACCCGCGTTTCGAGGACGTGTGGACGGATCCGGCGAGTGCCGGCCGCGCGAAGGATACCTCGTTCGCGTATCGCTACACGGACCTCACCACGCCGGCGCCGACGACAGCCGCGTGCCAGACCGCCTGGAACAGCCTGTGTCGCGTCGTCATCCATTACGAGCAGCACATCCAGCCGCTGTGGACCACGCCCCGTGTGACGCTGGCGGCGGACGGCGTCACGGTGCTCGCCGATCACACCTGCACCAGCTGCCACAGCCCGCGGGACGCACAGAACGGTCCTCGCGTACCGGCGGCACAGCTCGATCTCTCGGGCGAGCCCTCGACCGAGGAACCGGATCACGTGATCTCCTACCGGGAGCTGCTGTTTGCGGACAACGAGCAGGAAGTTAACATGGGCGCGCTCCAGGACCGGCTGGTGCCGGGCCCGATCGATCCACAGACCGGGCAGCCGACGCTGGTTCCCGTGGCCGTGGCCCCGTCGATGAGTGCGGCCGGCGCGCTCGCTTCGTCGCGCTTCTTCGGCCGCTTCGCGGCAGGAGCGACGCATGCCGGCTTCCTCACCGCCGCCGAACAACGTCTGATCTCTGAATGGCTGGACATCGGTGCGCAGTACTACAACGACCCGTTCGCTGCTCCGGTCAACTGACTTGATGCGGACCCTGATCGTCGTGCTCTCGCTCGTCGGCGGCCTGCTGCCGGGCGCGGCACACGCCGCGCGCAGGGCACTGCTCTCCGTCGAGGTCGCAGATCCCTACATCGAGATGCACACCGGACCCGGGCGCGGCTTTCCCGTCTTCAATGTCGCCGCGAAGGGCGAGACCGTCGTCGTGCTCAAGGAGCGCACGGACTGGTTCAAGGTGCGCGACAGCCGCGAACGCGAAGGATGGGTGCACCGGTCGCAGCTGCGCCTGACGCTCGGTCCGGATCGTGAGCGGCTCGACCTGCCGGTGCCTTCCCGCGAGGACTTCGGCTCGCACCGCCGCGAGATCGGATTCATGGCGGGAGATTTCGGCGGTGCGAGCGTCATCAACGCCTATTTCTCCTGGGCCTTCAATCCGCATCTCAGCGGCGAAATCGGCGTATCGCACCTCCTCGGGGACGCGTCGAACGGCCAGATGGGCACAATCGCACTGACGCACGTCGTCCGCCCTGACTGGCGCGTCCAGCCCTTCCTCACGATCGGCACCGGCCTGCTGCGCGTCGACCCCAAGGGCACGATCGTGCAGCCGGTCGACCGCAACGACCAGGTGGCGTTCGTCGGCTTCGGCGCGAAGATCTACCTGACGAAGCGGTTCATCATGCGCGGCGAGTACAAGAGCTACGTCACGTTCACGGATCGTGACGACAACCAGGAAAACAACGAATGGAAACTCGGCTTCGCGTTCTTCTTCTGACCGGGCTCGGCGCGCTCGCGTCCGGTTGCAGCTGGCTGCCGTGGCATGACCGCGCCGCCGCGACCGAGACCACCGAGGCTCCCGGGACGGCTGCCACACGGGACAGCGCGCCGGCGTCGCCCATCGAACCGGAGGTCGAGCGTCGCAGGATCGAGGTCCCGAAGATCGACAAGGAGAACTGGGAAGTCGGCGTCGACGTCGGCTCGATGTCGGTCGAGGATTTCGAAGTCAACCCGTCCTACGGGGTACGCCTCGCCTACCACATCAGCGAGGACTTCTTTGCCGAGGCCAAGGTCGGACGGACCGATGCGGGACTGTCGAGCTACGAGCGGCTGTCCGGCTCGGCGCGCATCCTGACGGACAGCCAGAGGAAGTTCACGTATTACAGTCTCGGCTTCGGCTGGAATTTCCTGCCGGGCGAAGTCTTCATCGGTTCGAAGCGGGCGATGCCGGTCGCACTCTACGTCACGAGCGGCGTCGGCAGCACCCGGTTCGCGGGGGACGACCGGTTCACGGTCTCCCTCGGAGCCGGATGCCGCGTACTGATCAACGACTGGCTCGGCGCCCACCTCGACATCCGTGACCACATCATGGAAATGGACCTGCTCGGGAACAGCAAGCAGACCCACAATTTCGAGGCGACACTCGGTCTCTCGGTCTTCTTCTGACGGAGACTCACGCCATGCCGAAGCGCAATCCCCTCCGCTCCTGCCTGCTCGCGGTCGCCACAGCCATCGCCTGGCTCGGGCCAGTGGTGGCCGACGACGCCGCCGCACCGGCGCCGGACTTCACGCTGCCGGCACGTGGCGGAAAGCCCGTGTCGCTCGCCGCGCTGCGCGGCCAGGTCGTGATGATCAATTTCTGGGCGAGCTGGTGCGGACCCTGCCGCCAGGAGTTCCCGATCCTCGACCAGATCCATCGCAAGTACGGTCCACTCGGCTTCACGATGCTGGGCGTGAACGTCGAGTCGGAAACCGGCGACGCAGAGCGGTTCCTCGCGCAGACACCGGTCGGCTTCCCGATCCTGTTCGACCGGACCAATGTCGTGACGAAGCAGTACGGAGTCAGCGGCATGCCCACGACGATCCTCGTGGACCGCAGGGGCCGCGTGCGCTGGCTGCACCGCGCCTACAAGCCGGGGGACGAGAGCGAGTACGTGAGCCAGGTGCGCGCGATGCTGAAGGAGCCCGCATGACGACCATGCGCCGTGTGCTGCTGCTGGGCCTCGCTGTCGCCGTCGCCGGCTGTGGGCGCCTCGAGCCGTGGGTGAAACCCTATGAGCGCGAACATCTCGCCGACCCCGTGATGGCCACCGACCGGGACCCCGTCTCATCCGCCTACATCCACCACGTCTACGAGGCCCGCGAAGGCGCCCGGGGCGCCACCGGCGGCGGTGGCGGCGGCTGCGGCTGCAACTGAGGCCCGACCCGCGCCATGAAGAACATGCACTGCCTGCTCGCGCTGACGCTGTCCCTGGTGGTCGCCACGCCCGCCCGCGCGGGAATCCTGCCGGAGGACCGTGCCGACGTGATGTATCACCGCTACGACGGCGGCGGCGTGACCATCGATGGGCCTTCGCTGCTCGTGCGCAAGAAGTTCGCCGAGAAGGTCGCAGTCAGCGCGAGCTACTACATGGACATGGTGTCCAGCGCCTCGATCGACGTGATCACGACAGCCAGCCCCTACAAGGAGGAGCGCAAGCAGTTCGGCGCAGGTGTCTCGTATCTTCGAGGCAAGGTGACTTATGCGGCCGAGTTCTCGAACAGCCGTGAGAACGACTACAAGGCGAACACCGCCAGCCTGTCGGTGAGCCAGGATCTGTTCGGTGACCTGACCACCGTGCGTCTCGGGTTCAGCCGCGGCTGGGACGACGTGAGCCAGCGCGGCGCCCCCGACTTCGCAGCCACGGTGGACCGCCGCAACTACTCGGTCGACGTGTCGCAGATCATCACGCGGAACCTGATCGCCGGCGCGTCCTGGGAAACGGTGACCGAGGAGGGATTCCTCAACAATCCCTACCGGCAGGTCCGTTATCTCGACAGTGGTTCCTCGCTCGGATACTCGTTCGAACGCGAGCGTTATCCGCGCACGAGGACCGGCAACGCCGTCGCCGTCCGCGCGAAGTACTACCTCCCCTACCGCGCCGCCGTGGGTGGTGATTACCGCTTCTACACCGACACGTGGGGCATCCGCGCGCACACCGTCGAGTTGAACTACACACACCCGTGGCGCAGGCGCTGGGTCTTCGATGCGCGGCTGCGCTACTACACCCAGAACGACGCCGACTTCTACCGCGACCTCTTCCCGCGTTCGAACTTCGCCAACTTCGTCGCGCGCGACAAGGAGCTGGCATCGTTCAGGAGTCTCCAGGCGGGCATCGGCGTCAGCTACGAGTACACACCGGCGCGGCTCCGGTTCCTGAACCGCTCCACGGTCAACTTCCGCTACGACCGGTTGAGATTCAAGTACGACGACTTCCGCGACCTGCGCGTGCGCGACGTCGCCCCGGGAACCGAACCCTTCTACAGGCTGAACGCGAACGTCTTCCAGTTCTTCCTGTCGGGCTGGTTCTGATGGAGCCCGCAGCATCGCGGGCTCCTGCTAACGGGGCGGCGCCAGACCGTCCGAGTACAGCACGCGACCATCGCGGGCGACGATGACGGCATCGACGTCGGCGTAGCGTTTGTCCCGTGCGCGCAGCCCGTTGATGAACGCGAGCCCGGCATCGGGGCCCTTCACGAAGACACTCTTGGTCAGCCCCTCCGTCGTGGTGGCGTCCGCGGCGATCACGGTCACGCTGCGAACGTCGCTGGCAGATCGGCCCGTGGCGGGATCGATGATGTGGTGGTAGCGCACGCCGCCTTCATCGAAGAACCGTTCGTAATCACCCGAAGTCGAGATCGCGGCGTCCTCGAGCGGAATGCGCGCGATGACGCGTTTCCGGTCGTCGGGGTGGCGGATGCCGACCACCCACGGACGCCCACGGCGGTCGCCGAGGATGCGGCTGTCGCCGCCCGCCGTGACGATCGCGTGTTTGATGCCGCGGGCCCGCAGGAGGTCCGCGGCACGATCGCAGGCATAGCCCTTGGCGATTCCGCCCAGATCGATGCGCACGCCGGGCTGGGTGAACCGCACGGACGATGCGCGCTCGTCGAGGATCACGTGACGCCAGCTGATCGCCGGCAGGGCCGACCGGATCTGCCCATCGTCCGGGTGCCTGCCGGCCCGGTAGTCATACAGGTAGCCGACGCTGGCGTAGGTGATGTCGAAGGCGCCGTCCGAGAGCTCGGAGAACGCGAGCGCCGTCTTCAGCAGATGGACGAGTTCCGGGTCCACCGTGACGGGCTGCTCCGCCGCCCGTACATTGATGCGCGAGATCTGGCTCTCCGGACGGTAGTGCGACATCAGCGCGTCGATCCGCCGCATCTCGCCCATCACGACGGTGATCGCCGCCTGGCCGCCCGGCCCGTCGTCGGACCAGAGCTCCACCGCGACGCGAGTGCCCATGATGGCCTCTTCGGCGCTGAACCAATCCGCACGGGCGCGGTCCCATGGCAGCAGGCAGCAGAAAGTAGCCAGCAGCGGCAGCAGCTTGCGCATGCGCGCAGCATACGCGAGCGGCCGGCACGCGGCTCACAGCCATTGTCACCACCGGGCTACAATGCCCGCCTCGAGACCACGAAGGGGATGAACATGCGCCAGGCAGCGCTGGTATTCATGCTGATGTCCATGGTCGCGATCGCTCCCGCTCGTGCGGGTGGACGCGAGGACCTGATCGTGCAGAACTCGACCGTCGTGCTGCGCGAACTGCAGCGCATGCCCGACCAGGGAGTCCCGGACTGGCTGCTGCAGCGGGCGAAGGGCATCGCGATCATGCCGAATGTCGTCAAGGTCGGACTCGCCCTGGGTGGTCGTGGCGGCAGCGGCGTACTCCACGTTCGCGACGAGCACGGCCGCTGGACGAACCCCTCGTTCATCCGCATCGGCGGACTGAGTTTCGGCGCGCAGATCGGCGGTCAGGTGACGGATCTGGTGCTCGTGTTCACCACGCGCCAGAGCATCGAAGGCATCACGGATGGCCAGACGACTCTGGGCGCCGACGCCTCGGTCGCGGCCGGACCTGTCGGACGCACGGCTTCGGCGGCGACGAATCTGGGGCTCGACAAGGAGGTCTATTCGTACTCGCGTTCCAAGGGTCTGTTCGCGGGCATCGCACTCGACGGCAGCGTGATCTCCATCAACCGCAAGGCCAA
The DNA here is from genome assembly GCA_046352935.1 of Steroidobacteraceae bacterium. GTDB lineage: Bacteria > Pseudomonadota > Gammaproteobacteria > Steroidobacterales > Steroidobacteraceae > CAYWMY01. The sequence continues at coordinate 84,376 of JAXMGR010000011.1, read as the reverse complement.
CAGCAAGTACTACCAGCAGAAGGACATCACGGTCTCCGACATCTTCGCGGGCCGCGTCAAGGCACCCGGACCGGGCACACGCGAACTGCTCGAGGAGATCAGCCGGGCGACGGCCGCCGCACCTGGTGGCGGCGCTGCCGGCACCGCAGCGGGTAACGGGCAGTCGGGCACGAATCCGGCGGCACCGGCGCCGGCGCGCACGTTCCCGATGGAAGACGCCCATCCGGGCGCCGAGCCGCGCTGAGCGATTTTCGCGGCGCGCGTGACCGGTGGGCGATCCGCAACGGCAGGATCAGCCCGCGACGCCGACTCCGGTCGGGCATCGGACCCCTGTGCCCGCGAGGCCGCAGTACCCGTGCGGGTTCTTCGCCAGGTACTGCTGGTGGTAGTCCTCGGCAAAGTAGAACGCCACCGCATCCGCGATCTCCGTCGTGACGGGTCCGTAGCCTGCGGCTGCGAGGGCGCGACCATAGGCCGCCCGTACTTCCAGCGCCCGCTGACGCTGTGCGGTATTCAGGCAGTAAATGGCGCTGCGGTACTGTGTTCCGGTGTCATTCCCTTGGCGCATGCCCTGTGTGGGATCGTGCGCCTCGAAGAACACCTTCAGCAGTGAATCGAACCCGAGGCGCGCGGGATCGAACACCACGCGCACGACCTCGGCATGGCCGGTACGGCCGCTGCAGACTTCCTCGTAGGTCGGATTCGGCGTGCAGCCGCCCGCGTAGCCGACGGCGGTCACGAACACACCCGGTACCTCCCAGAAGCGGCGCTCGGCGCCCCAGAAACAGCCGAGCCCGAGTTCGACCCGGTCGTACCCGGGCGGATACGGCGGCGCGAGCCGCTCGCCATTGACGAAATGCCGTTCCGGAACCGCGAGCGGCACCGGGCGTCCCGGCAGGGCGTCTTCCGGGCGCGGCAGTTCGAACCTGTACTTCGAGATTCCCACGACGTTCGTCCTCCCGTCGCGATAGCGGCGCAGGAGCGGATCCGTCGTGAGACTACGCCATGTCATGCCCGCGCGGGAGGCCCCATTGTCGCGAGCGCACCGACTCCGTTATGGTGCGGCTCCCCCATGGCAGCGACGGACTCCGCGATGTCCATCTTCCAGGAACACAATCTCAACGCGCCCCTCCCGAACCGCCGCCCCTTCGGCATCCGCGTCTCGCTGCAGGCCGGCGATCCGTTCGCGAATCTCGTCGGCTCCGACTGGCACCGTTTCCACTGGTTCGCGACAACGCGCGAGCGGGATTCGGCGCTCGCCGACATGGCGAGCCGTTACCCGACGTTCCGCATCGGTGACGAGCCGACGCTGGTATTCGACAAGGTCACGAGCGACGAAGCCGCAGCCGGCTGACCCGTCGGTCGCGCGAGTCGACCTCGACAGTCCCGCTCGATCTCAGAACGCGCGGCCGAGCAGCAGGTAGAAGGCCGTGCCGCCGTCCTCGTCCACACCGCCGGCGAGGTAGATCGGACCGAGGAACGTGTCGAGCCCGAGAAACAGCGCGCCGTCGAGGTGCGCACCCCGCAGGCGGATATCCTTTCGCGACTGCCAGACGTTGCCGAGTTCGAGCGACGCGCCGAGATAGGCCGGCACATTGAGGAATCCTTCTCCGCCCGCGCCGATGCGCCGGTAGAAGATGCCACGCGTGATCGCGTAATGCGGTCCGGAGAGCGCCCTGGGCTCGAGTCCGGAGAGCCGGAACAGTCCCCCCAGTCCGAAATAGTTCTGCACGTCGGTCTGCGGCCCCGACACGGTGCTGCCCAGCGTCGACCACCACATCAGCGTGTTGCGGCCGTGCGAGCCCGCGAGCAGCCAGTCCGCCCGCAGCAGATCTCCGTCGTCCTCGCCTCCCAGGCTGCGCCGTGCCCCGGACCACTCGACCCTGAGCGACGTTCCGCGGCGCGGGAAATACACGCTGTCGAGATCATCGACGCTGAACCGCAGGAAGAGCTCGTTGCGCGTGAACGCCGTGCGCAGCGGCAGATCCGGGTCGTCGCGCGCTCCGACGCTGAGGCGCAGGCTGCCGTCGCTCCGCCGCCACCCCGCGCGCAGCTCGCCCCAGCGGCCGAGTTCACGCCCGAAGTCGAGGCCGATCTGGTTGCGGTGCAGCCGGTACTCGGCAACACGCCGGTCGTTCTCGATGACCGGCACATTGTTGCTCTCGACGAGCAGCGCAGGGGCGACGAACCATCGCGATCCCGCCGCGACCGGCTGGTGCAGTTCGGTGAACAGCTTCGGGTTCTCACCGACCTGCAGGTCGGTGAGCCACTCACCGCCCCGGGCGTTGACCTCGGTGACGAGCACGCGCGCACGCGCATTGAAGCTCGTGGTACCCGCGAAATTGTCCTGCAGCTCCAGGCCGAACCGCACGTAGTTCGGGCCCCAGCTCTTGCGCCGCAGGCTGAACTCGAGCCCCTGCCGGCCGTCCTCCTGCACCAGCCGGTAATCGATGGACTCGAACAGATCGTCGCCGTAGAGGCGGGACACGCCCTCCTCCACACGTGCCACGTCGAGTCCGGGTCCGACCACCGGTCCCAGCGACGCCTGCACGAGATCCGCGTAGCGCCGCGATGCGGCATCGACGCGCACGAAGTCGATGCGTGGCGGCTCGCGATCGCGGACGCGGCGGGCCACCACGAGTTCCGCGTAGCGCTCCGCAGGCATCGAGAGCGGCGCGAGCCGGGCGCCCTGCTGGAGTGCGGCTTCGGCGCCGATCGCGCGGGCCACCGCAGCGGCGGTGAAGTCCGTGGCCGCGAGTTCGTGGACCGGTGGCTCGATCACGATGTCGCGGTCGGTGAGCGTCGCGCGCTGCGCGGCGGACTGCCGCCGGATCATCACGGTGATCATCTGGTCCGACAGCGCGAAGGCCGAGTTCAGCTGCTGGCGCGTCCGGAGCGGTGCCGAGACGTCGACCACGATGAGCAGGTCGACGTTCATGGCACGGGCCACGTCGATGGGCACGTTGTCGACGACGCCACCGTCTGCGTACAGGCGCCCTTCGATCTCGACCGGTGCGAACACGCCGGGTGCCGACATGCTGGCGCGCATCGCAGCGACGAGATCGCCCGAGTCGAACACACGCCGCGCGCCGGTCTCGATGTCGGTCGCGACCGCGCGGAACGGAATCGGCAGGTCGTCGAAATGCTCGATCCCGGCAACGCCCGAGAGATGATGGCGCAGCAGCTGGTTGAGCTTCTGGCCCTGGATCAGTCCGCGCGGGATGCGGAAGCTTCGCCCCTTGATACCGAGGGGCAGCTGCACGAGGAACTCACGATCATCCTGCTTGCGCCGGAAGCTCAGCCTCCGCCGCGCCGGCCGGTCGCGGAACGCATCGGCCCAGTCCACCGAAACGATGAGCGCCTCGATCTGTGCGGCGTTCAACCCGGACGCGTAGAGCCCGCCGACGACGGCGCCCATGCTGGTACCGGCGATCGCGTCGATCGGGACGTGGAGGTCCTCGAGAGCGCGCAGAACGCCCAGGTGGACGAGGCCGCGCGCGCCGCCACCGGACAGCACCAGTCCGATCCGGGGACGCCCGGTGTCGGGGCGCACCGCGCCCGCAGGCTCCGGTCGGGCAGCCGGCTCCGCTCCGGTGGATGGAGGGAGGAAGAACGCGACGAGGCAGAGAATCGCGAGGAACTTCGACAAGACGGAAGACCCGGTCCGCAGCCGCGGCCATGGTAGCACGCGGCCCGCGACCTCTCGGACGCACGCGCGAAGTCGCTTACACTGGCGCGCCGCCGATCCGCGGCGCGCCGCTCGCACGAAGCTTCAGGGGGGATCGATGCAGTCCACGGCCATGCTGCTCGCGGCGCTCACAGGCGCGCTGCTCACCGTCCAGATCGGCTGCAACGCCATGGTGGGTTCCCGCTTGGGCCATCCGCTGTGGGGATCACTCGCGAATTTCGCCACCGGCAGCGTGGCGATCATCGTCGTCAGCCTGGCGCTCGGGCTGCGCTGGCCGGGCGCCGGCGCGCTCGCCGGGGTGCCGGCCTGGGCGTGGATCGGCGGCCTCTTCGGCGCCGCCTACATCGTGAGCTCGACCGCGCTCGGCCCGGTGATCGGCGGTGCAACGTTCCTCGCACTCATCGTCGCGGGACAGATGCTGTCCGCCCTGCTCATCGACCACTACGGCTGGATCGGTTTTCCCGTACGGGAGGTCAGTTCACTGCGACTGACCGGCGCGGCATTCGTCGTCGTCGGCGTGGTGCTGCTGGCGCGCGGTTAGCAGGTTGTTGAAAAACACTTTTTCAACAACCTGTTAGACGGGCTGCTCCACGTCGACGCCACCCGTCCTCCCGACAGGCGGGACGCCGAACCAGTGCAGCGTCGTCGCACAGGCGGCGACCTCGCCCACGATCAGCAGCGCCGGCGGACCGATCGCGGCCGCGCGCGCACGCATGGCGATGTCGCCGACGGTGCCGGTCACCACGCGCTGCGTCGTGCGCGTGCCGTTCTCGACGAGGGCCGCGGGCGTCGCGGCATCGATTCCCGATTTCACGAGACGCTCGATGGTCGATTCGAGCACGTCGAGGCCCATGTAGACCGCGAGCGTACGGCCCCGCCCGGCGAGCCCGGCCCAGGACACGCCGTCGAGCGACTCGCGGCCGTGCGCCGTCACCAACGTCAGCGACTGCGCGTGGTCGCGGTGCGTGAGCGGGATGCCGGCGTAGGCCGCGCAGCCGAGCGCGGCTGTCACGGCCGGCACGACTTCGTACGGAATCGAGTGTGCACGCAGCATCTCGAGTTCCTCACCACCACGGCCGAACACGAACGGATCACCACCCTTGAGCCGCACCACGTGCAGGCCGCGGCGGGCGTGCTCGATCATGAGCTCGTGGATGCGCTGCTGGCTCGCGCCGACGCCGTGCGCACGCTTGCCGACATCGACGAGCTCGGCCTCACGGCGTGCGAGCGCCAGGATCTCCGGCGTGACGAGGCGGTCGTACAGTACGACATCCGCCTCCTGCAGCGCGCGCAGGCCGTTCAGCGTCAGCAGTCCCGGATCGCCGGGCCCCGCGCCGACCAGCGTGACGCGTCCCGCCTCCGGTGCGCGGCCGGACTGCGCAGCCGCTTCCCGCGTCAGCGCGTCCGCGGCGTCGACGCGTCCCGCGCGAACCAGCGCCGCGACCGGCCCGTTGAGGATCCAGGACTGCAGCCGTCGCCGCTCCCGCACATCGACCCCGCGCTCGCGCAGCCGCCGGCGCCAGCGCTCGACGAACGCGGCCAGCGCCCCGGTCGACTCGTCGAGCATGGCCTCGAGGCGTTCACGCAGGTGGCGCGCGAAGACCGGCGATGCGCCACCCGTGGACACCGCGACCTGCACCGGCGAGCGGTCGATCATCGAGGGCAGGATCGCCGTCGACAGCGCGCGGTCATCGACCACGTTGGCGGGGATGCGGCGCAGGGCCGCAGCCGCGGCGACGGTCGCATTGACGGCGGCGTCATCGGTGGCCGCGATGGTGAACCATGCGCCGTCGAGCTGCGCCGGCTCGAAGACGCGGCCCGCATGCGTGACAACGCCCGACCCGACGAGGTCAGCGATCCCCTCGCCGAGCGCGGGCGCCACCACCTCGACATGCGCACCCGCCGCGAGCAGCAGCGACACCTTGCGGGCCGCCACCGCACCGCCCCCGACCACCAGCACCTTCCGGCCCCGGAGGTCGATGAACAGCGGGAAATAGTCCACGTCGCGACGTCTCAGCCGTCGAGGCCGTGCAGACCGCACTCGCGCTTGAGGCCGAAGAAACGCGTCTCTTCCTCGCTGCCCGCCTCGTGCAGCGGCCGCGTGGTGTGCCAGTCCCCGATCGAGACGTAGCCCTGGTCCCAGAGCGGGTGATACGGCAGGTCGTACTGCTTCATGTACTCGAAGACCTGCCGGTCGTTCCAGTCGAAGATCGGGTGCACCTTGAAGCGATCGTTGCGCCATTCGATGGCGCGGATGCGCGCACGGCTGCGCGACTGGCCGCGCCGCAGGCCGGCATACCAGGCGGAGGCGCCCAGCTCCTTCAGCGCGCGCTGCATCGGCTCGACCTTGTTCAGGCGGTTGTAGCGGTCGATGCCGTCGATGCCCTGCTCCCACAGCTTGCCGAACCGCGCTTCCTGCCAGGCCGGCGACATCCCGGCGGTGAACACGCGCAGGTTCAGCGACAGTCGCTGCGCGAGGTCGTCGATGAAGCGGTAGGTCTCCGGGAACAGGTAGCCGGTGTCGATGAGGATCACCGGGATGTCCGGCAGCACGCGCGTGACCATGTGCAGCGACACGGCCGCCTGCGCCCCGAAACTCGACGACAGCACCTGGGGGCCCGCGAGGTGCGTGGCTGCCCACTCGACGCGCGCGAGAGCCGGCAGCGCCTCGACGGTGGCGTTGATCGCGTCGAGCGTCTCGGAATCCGCCGTGCCGTACACCGTGTCGGTATCCATGAGTCAGGTCCCTGCCAGCCGCGACCGCCTCAGGCGGACGCCCCCACGTAACCCTTGCGCCGTGCGAACGCGCCGAGACGTTCACCCTCGAGCCGCTCGCGGCTGAAATGCGCGAACAGTTCGTCCAGCGCCGCGAGGATGGCCGCCTCGTCGATGTTCTCCCGGTACAGCGCGTTCAGCCGCTGGCCGCGCTCGTCTCCGCCCAGATACAGGTTGTAGCGACCGGGCGCCTTGCCGACGAGCGCGATCTCGGCGAGGAAGGGCCGCGCGCAACCGTTGGGGCAGCCCGTGATGCGCAGCACCAGCTCCTGGCGCGCGAGGCCGTGGGCCGCCAGGCGCTCCTCCACGCGCGTCAGGAACTCGGGCAGGTAACGCTCCGCCTCGGCCATCGCGAGGGCGCAGGTCGGCAGCGCGACGCAGGCCAGCGCGTCGCGGCGCACGGGACTCGCACGGCGCCAGCCGTCCAGCCCGTGCCGCTCCGTCAGCGCATCGATCCCGGCGCGTGCTGCGGCCGGGACGTCGGCGATGACGAGGTTCTGGTTCGGCGTGATGCGGAATTCACCCTGGTGGACCTTCGCGATCTCGCGCAGGCCCGTGAGCAGGGTCGCGCCCTCGCGATCCGCGACGCGGCCCGCCTCGATGCGCAGCGTCAGGTGCCAGCGCCCCTCCCCGGCGTCGGTCCAGCCGAACCGGTCGCCGACCGACGTGAATTCGAACGGGCGAGCCGCGGGCAATTCGCGCTTCAGGCGGGCGAAAAGCTCACCCTTGAACCAGTCGATCCCGCGATCGGCGATCGTGTACTTCAGCCGGGAATGCCGGCGGTCGCTGCGGTCGCCGAAATCGCGCTGGATCTTGACGACCGTCTCGGCCACCTCGAGGACCTCAGTGGGCTCCACGTAGCCGATGATGTCGGCGACACGCGGCCAGGTCGCCGCTTCGCCGTGCGTCATGCCCATGCCGCCGCCGACCGTGACGTTGAAGCCGGCGATCCGTCCGTTCACCAGGATGGCGATGAAGCCCAGGTCGTTCGCGAGGATGTCGACGTCGTTGACGGGCGGCACCGCGATCCCGATCTTGAACTTGCGCGGCAGGTAGGTGGCCCCGAGGATGGGTTCCTCCTCCGGTTCCGAGACCTTCTCGCCATTCAGCCAGATCTCCTGGTACGCGCGCGTCCGCGGCAGCAGGTGCTCGGAGAGCTTCACGCCCCAGCCGTACACCTCGGCGTGCAGACCCGCGGGCACCGGGGCGGCCGCGACCTGGACATTGCGGCTCACGTCGCCGCAGGCCGACCGGCTGTCCATCGCCACGGCGTTCATGCCCTGCATGACCGCCTTGAGGTTGCGCTTCAGCACACCGTGCAGCTGGAACGCCTGGCGCGTGGTCAGGCGCAGCGTGCCGTTGCCATGGCGCCTCGCGAGTTCGTCCATCGCCAGCCACTGGCGCGGTGAGCAGACCCCGCCCGGCAGGCGCGTGCGGATCATGAAGCTGTACGCGGGTTCGAGCTTCTGCAGGCGCCGCTCCTCACGGATGTCGCGATCGTCCTGCTGGTAGCTGCCGTGGAACTTGATGAGCTGCGTGTCGTCCTCGGAGATCGCGCCGGTCACGGGGTCCGCGAGGCTCTCGACGATCGTGCCGCGCAGGAAACGGCTGCGGATCTTGATGCCTTCCACCGGCGACAGCGGCTTCTCGCTCATCAGTACACGTCCCGCAGGTAGCGGCCCGTCGCCGCGAACTCGTTCAGCCGCTCGAGCGAATCCTCGCCCGACACCCCGCCGTGCTCGGCGATCACCTCCGCGAGCGCGGCGTGCACATCGGGCGCCATGCGGTCGGCATCGCCGCAGACGTACACGCTGGCGCCGCCGTCGAGCCAGGCGTACAGCTCGCGGCCCGCCTCGCGGATGCGCCGCTGCACGTAGACCCTCTCGTCGGTGTCGCGCGAGAAGGCGAGGTCGATGCGGGCGAGTTCGCCCTTCTTCAGGGCCTCCTGCCATTCGAGCTGGTAGAGGAAATCGCAGGAGAAGCGGCGTGCACCGAAGAACAGCCAGTTGCGGCCGCGCGCGCCGGTCTCGGCGCGTTCCTGCACGAAGGCGCGGAACGGCGCGACGCCGGTGCCCGGACCGATCATGACGACATCGCGCGACGCATCCGCCGGCAGACGGAAACGCTCGTTGCGCTCGACGAACACGGGCACGCGCACCCCGGCAGTAGCGTCGAGCAGCGACAGGTGACGCGTGGCCGCACCCCAGACGCGGCGGCCCTCCTGTTCGTCCTCGACCAGCGCCACGGTCAGGTGCACCTCGTCGCCGACGCGCTTCTGGCTCGAAGCGATCGAATACATGCGCGGCGCGAGCGGCCTGAGCGTCGCCACGAGCTCCGCCGCCGTGAACTGCGGCCGGTAGCGCGCCAGCAGGCTCACGAGCTGAGAGCCCTTCATGAGCTCGCGCATCGCCACCGATGCGCCCGGCGCGAGCCGGGCCTTCAGGTCGTCGGCCGCCCCCGAGCGCGACGCGATCGACTCCAGCAACGGTTTCGTGACCAGCGTGATCTCGAGCTCGCGACCGAGCCACTCGGCGAGCGGCAGCGTGCGACCGTCGCGCTCGACGGGTTCATCGGCACGAGCGCCCAGCAGTTCGATGATGCCCGCGACGGTCTCGGGCGGGTTCTCGGGCCGCACGCCCAGCGAGTCCCCGGGCTCGTAGGTGATCCCGGAATCGGTGAGCGACAGTTCCAGGTGCCGCACGTCCTTGTCGGAGCCGCGGCCCGTGATGCGCTGGTTGGCGACGAGTTCGGCCGCGAACGGCCGCTCGCGATCGTGAGCCGGCGCACTCGGAACCACGAAGAGCGGCGTCACCGTCGCGACCGGCGCGCGCACGCCGCGCTCGCGTGCGTGGCCCACGACCTGCGTGGTCCACGCGGCGGCCGCCTTGTCGAAATCGAGGTCGCAGTCGACGCGCGGGGACACGGCCTTCCCCCCCAGCGCGAGGAGGCGCTCTTCGAGCCGACGGCTGATCTCGCAGAACTTCGGATAGCTGGAATCGCCGAGCCCCAGCACCGCGAACTCGAGATCGGGCAGCTTCGGCGCCTTGCGGCCCATCAGGAAATCGTGGAACGCGCGGGCCTCGTCCGGCGGATCGCCGTCGCCCTGCGTGCTGAACACGAGGTAGAGCAGCTTCTCCTTCGCGAGATCGCGGACCGGGTACTCGCCCGCACGGAAGTGCCTGACCTCGAGACCCTGCGCCGCAGCGGCCTTCGCGAGACCGGCGGCGATGCGCTGCGCATTGCCCGTCTGTGAGCCGGACACGATGGTCAGGCGCTGGCCGGCGCCGGCCTGCGGCACGGCGGCGGCCTGAGCGGCGGGCGCGCCACCACGGGCAGCGGCGAGCCCGGCGATGTAGCCGGACACCCAGTTCAGGGCCGCGGGATCAAGATCCGCCAGCAGGCGATCGAGCTGCGCCAGGCGTTCCGCTCCGATGCCCACAGGTCCCGTCCCGATCGTCGAGGGCTGCGCCACCATGACTCGCTTGTTGAGGCCACTAATGGTCGAGGATGCTAGCGAGTCGGCGCTTGATGCAGGAAAGGTCTAATCGTTATTCGGTCATAACGGGTCGCTAGCCCGAGATCCGTCGCACCGGGCGGAAACACCATCTGTTTCATGCACTTGCGAGAACAGCAACGCCCGCGCCCTGCGTCCGGGGCCAACGCCGGATCCGGCCTCGCGGCGGGTGACCGCCGAACGCCCGGCCGATCAGGGGACCGTGACGACCACCTTGCCGCGGACCTGCCGGTTCATGACCACGCCGATCGCCTCCACGGCACGCTCCAGGGGGTACTTGCCGTGGATGTGCGGCCGCAGCCGGCCCGCGACCAGCCAGTCCAGAAGCTGACGAACGTTGGCCGCATTCGGCCCGGGATGGGCCTGAGTGAACGCGCCCCAGAACACGCCGACCGCGGAGGCGGACTTCAGCAGCAGCAGGTTCAGCGGGATCCGCGGGATGTCACCCGCCGCGAAGCCGATCACCAGGTAGCGCCCCCCCATCGCGAGGCAACGGATCGCGGGCTCGGCCAGCGCTCCCCCCACGGGGTCGTAGACGACGTCGATCCCGCGCGATCCGGCGAGATCCTTGATGCGCGCCCGCAGGTCCTCGGTCGAGTAGTCGATGAGTTCGTCCGCGCCGTAGCGCCGGCAGAGCTCCAGCTTCTCGCGTGACGAGGCCGCCGCGATCACGCGGGCCCCCATGAGCTTGCCGAGTTCGACGGCGGCGAGCCCGACGCCCCCCGCGGCGCCCAGCACGAGCAGCGTCTCGCCCGGACGGAGCGCCGCGCGATCCTCGAGCGCGTGGTAGGACGTGCCGTAGACGACCGGGAACGCCGCCGCCGTCACGTCGTCGAGCCCGTCGGGCATCGCGGTCACACTCCGCGCCGCGGTGACGACCTGCTCGGCCATGCCGCCGTGACCGACGAACGCGAAGGCGCGCTGGCCCGGCCTCAGGTCCGCGACGCCCTCACCCACGGCGTGCACGAGGCCCGCGACCTCGCAGCCCGGCGAGAACGGGAACGGCGGCTTGTGCTGGTACTTCCCTTCGACCATGAGGCCGTCGAAGAAATTGATGCCGCAGGCGCGCACGGCGATGACGACCTCGCCCGGACCCGGCCGGGGATCCGGTGCCGCCCCCGGCACCAGGGATGTCTCCAGAGGTCCGAACGCGTGGCAGAGCATGGCGCGCATGCGCAGTTCTCCCGGGTGTCCCCTGCGACGCAACGCCGTGTACGCCGCGCAGAACGAACGGCGCCACGATACCGCGACGGATGCGCGGCGGGAACCACGCGGGCCTGTTCCCCGGCAGCATCGCTGCGACGACGATCCCGAGCCTGTCCGAGTCGTCCCCGTGACCCGCGATGGACCGCATCCGGACAGGCTTCCGGACAGGCTTCTGGACAGCCCGCGGCGGAACGGGCAGGCTCGACCGGCCCGCGGACGGGCCACGGTAGAGGGGGAACGTCGTGGCGGTTGCGAACATCGACGGCGGAGGCGACACCGCCGCGCGGCCGGGTGCGGCATCACGGCCCGGATACCCGCGCGTGCCCGGGAGCCGCCAGCTGCCCCTGCGCGGCGATCCCATCACCGGCGACCGCTACTGGTCGCCCGAGTTCATGCAGCGCGAGTGGGAGCGCATGTGGACCCGCGTCTGGCACGTCGGCGGACGCACGGCGCAGCTCGAAGAGCCCGGCGATTTCATCGTGCACGACCTGCGCCGTGAATCCGTCGTGATGCTGCGCCAGCACGACGGCTCGATCCGCGCGTTCTTCAACGTCTGCCGGCATCGCGGCAACCGTCTCGTGTCGACGCAGTCGGGGGGCGTCAACGAGGGCCTCACCTGCGCGTATCACGGCTGGCTGTGGGGTCTCGACGGGGTGTTGCTCCGCGCGCAGGATCCTGCCGACTTCCCGCAGGGCGATCCCTGCGGCAAACGCAGGCTGCGCGAGCTGCGCTGCGAGAGCTGGGGCGGCTTCGTCTGGTACACGATGAGCCCGGATGCTCCGCCGCTGCGTGACTACCTCGCCCCCGTCCCGGAGCTGCTGGCCGGGCGCCGGCTCGGGAATCTGGTGCGCGTCGTCTGGCGCACGATCGACGTGCAGACCAACTGGAAATTCGCGCCCGACAACTTCAACGAGTCCTATCACCTGCCCACCGTGCATCCGCAGCTCGCGGGCTTCATCGACGAGGACTACCGCAACACGGTCTTCGAGATGTACCCCAACGGGCACAACCGCATGATCGAGCAGGGCCAGCCCTCGCTGCGCTCGCCGCGACCGCATGCCATCGAGCCGGGCTGGGAGATGATGCTGCGCGAGTGGGAGCTCGATCCCGCCGAGTTCGCGGGCCGCGCCCGTGAAGGGCGCCGGGCGCTGCAGCAGCAGAAGCGAAAACTCGGCCCCGCGCGCGGCTGCCGGCATTTCGACACGCTGATGGACGACGAACTCACCGACTACTTCCACCACACGCTGTTCCCGAACGTGACGCTGACGGCCGCGCCCGAGGGCCTGCATTTCTTCCGCACCGAACCGCACGCCACGGATCCCGAGCGCTGCCGCTTCGACTACTGGTACCTCGTCCCGCGCGTCGAGGGCCAGCGGGAGGTCCCGACGATCTACGGCCTGCGCCCGCTCGCGGAGGCCGAGCACGAAACGCCGACGTTCGGGACCGGCGGGGCCCTGCCGCACGGTGACTTCGTCGCCCAGGACCTCGGCGTGGCAGTCGCCCAGCAGCAGGGACTGCACTCGATGGGCTACGACGATGCCTATCTGAGCGGCCAGGAATCCCGCGTCCGCCGTTTTCACGAAGTCTTGAACGATTACCTGGAGGGACGTCGATGATCCGAGGCATTCACCACGTGGCGCTGAACACCGCAAACCTGGAGCGGCTCGTGGCCTTCTACCGCGACGTCCTGGGCTTCACCGAGGTCGTGCGCTCCGGCTGGGCCGACAACGCGCTCATCGACGAGATCGTAGGCGTGCAGGGCACGACCGCGAAACAGGTGATCCTGCGTGCCGGCAACTGCCATCTCGAGATCTTCCAGTACGACCGCCCGGCCGCGCGCGAGGGCGGTCCCCTGCGGGCCTGCGACCGCGGCTACACGCACTTCTGTCTCGACGTGACCGACATCCAGCAGGAATACGAACGACTCACGCGCGCCGGCATGAAATTCCACCGCGCGCCCGTGGACTTCGGCGAGATCAAGGCGACCTACGGCCGCGACCCCGACGGCAACATCATCGAGCTCCAGGAGACGACGGACGAACAGGCCTTTTCGATGGCGCGACTCGGCACCGTGCGTTTCACCTGAGCCGGCGGCGGCGACTCGGACGCGATACCGGCCTGCATGACGTTCTGCCGCGGCATCGCGCGCGAACGCTTCGGCGCCCTCGAGGCGAGCTGGTGGCCGGATGCCGCGACCTTCCTCTCGCTGTGGGACCGGCGATCCGCGGATGCGGCAAGCCGCGCACGGGAGAATGGCGTGCGCGCGATGTTCGTCCGCGAGATCATCGTGCTGCCGGTGGATGCCACAGCCCGGATTTGTTGAAGTACCTCAGAATGACCGACAAGGAGAACCAGGAAATGACTGCTTCCGTGAAGAGTGACTACCAGCAGATCCTCGAACTCACCCATCGCTACGCCTGGTGCGTCGACATGCGCGACGTCGAGGGCATGGTGGCCCTCTACACCGAGGATGCCATCTTCGACACGAGCCACATCGGGCTCAACGACCTGCGGGGTCATGACGGCGTCCGGCACTTCTTCAACTACATCATGAAGATGACGACCGCGAATTCGCACCACATCTCGAACCACATCATCAACATCGACGGCGACCGGGCGACCGGCACCTGCTATGCGATCGCGATGGCGAACACGCCCAAGGACGAGGAGATCTTCGCGACCGTGCACTACGACGACGTGTACGTGAAGGTGAACGGCCAGTGGAAGTTCGCCCAGCGGCGGCTCTGGCCGCACACCAAGGCGAAGCTGGAAGCACTGCCGCCGGCGCCTGCGCTCGCGAGCTGATCCGCGAGCAACCACTCGAGAGCCTGACCTCCCGGCCCCGGCCGGGAGGTCACGGGGAGCCGTCATGAGCTTCGTGTTCCGGGCAACCGGCGGCTGCCTGTGCGGTGCGATCCGGTACGACTACCACGGCGCGCCGTATTCCTCCGCCTTCTGCCATTGCCGCAACTGCCAGCGTGCCCACGGCGCGGCGTTCGCACCGCTGCTGTTCGTGCATCCGCAGGATGTCGTGATCACGCGGGGCAGCCGTGGCGCGCCACGAGATGACCGCGGACAGCGGCGCGCAGATGTTCCGCGAATTCTGCCGTGACTGCGGCTCGCCGCTCTTCAGCGGCGGCGCCGCGTTCCCGACGCTGATCTCCATCAAGATGTCGAATCTCGACGATCCCGGCGCAGTGTCGCCGGTTGCGCACATCTGGGCGGAGAGCCGGGTGCGCTGGGCCTGCGTCGATGACGGGCTGCCGGTCTATGCGCGACAACCACCGCTCGACGAGCTCGTGAGGCTGTGGGTCGCGAAGCATCCGGCTGTCGGCGGAGGCGCCTAGCTCTAGGGGGAATGGTGAGTGCCCCCGTACCCCGTGTCAGGGCTTGTTCCAGACGATCTCGAACGGCGAAACCGTGCCGGCGGTCGTGTGCCGGAGACTCTTGAACCGCCATCCCTCCGGGGTGCGCACGTACACGTCGTTGTAGATGCCGACCATGAAGAAGCTCGGCGACTCACGCGTCGGCTGGGCCACGCCGATCATGTGCCAGTCACCCGTCGCGGTATCGCCGGTCACCTCGATCACCGGGTTGGTGACGATGTGCATGGTGAAGGGGAACGTGTCGAAGGTCTGGTACAGCCTGCGAATGCCCTCCCTGCCCTCGGCGCGTCCCCAGGTCCCCGCATCCCAGGTGCCGTCGGCCGTGAACAGCCCTGAGACGCCGTCGGGGTCGTAGACCACCTGATAGTCACGCGTGGGGCTGTTCCAGCCGCCGTCGCAACACCGGCTGTACAGCGCCTTGAGGTGCTTGATCGCCCGGACATCCTCCGAGAACTTCAGCTGCTCCTCGATCCGCTTCAGCCTCGCTTCGACTGTCTCGCTCATGATCCTGCTCCTCCCGGCTGTCATTCAGCGCATCATCTCTTCGTTCGTCGGCAGGCGGCGCAGCGACATGCCGCCCGAGACATCGAGGATGTGGCCGGTCAGGAAGGCCTCGTCCGAGGCGAGCCACAGCGCGGCGTTGGCGATGTCCTGCACGGTGCCGATGCGGCCGAGAGGCGCCTCGCGCACCATCGCGCCCTCCAGCGTCGGGATCGCGAAGTAACCCTCCGTCATCCCCGAGCGCGTGAAGCCCGGCACGATCGAGTTCACGCGGATGCGGCGCGCGCCGTATTCGATGGCCGCGATGCGCATGACCTGGTCCGCGCCCCGCTTGGTGCCGGCATAGGCCGCGAGGCCCGCGGGCGCGAGGACCGCCGTCAGCGTCGAGGTCGTGATCATGGCCCCGCCATCCGCCATCGCCGCGCCCATCTGCTTGAAGAAGAGCGTCGTGCCGATGAGGTGCACGTTGCAGGCCTCGAGCAGCGTCTCGCGCGTGACCTCGGCGATGGCCGCCGCCGAGTTCACGCCCGCGAAGTTGATGGCGATGTCGAGGCGCCCGTAGCGGCTCACGGCCGCCTTCGCGAGCGCCGCGAGGTCGTCCTCACTGGTGATGTCGCAGGCGACCGCCGTGGCGCCGAGGGCGGCCGCGATCGGCTCCAGCTTCGCCGTACTGCGTGCCGCGAGCACGAGCTTCGCGCCCTCGGCAGCGAAGCGGCTCGCCGTCGCCGCGCCCATGCTGCGCGCGTCCGAAGCGCCGAGAATGATCGCGACCTTGCCGTCCAGTCTTCCCATCGTCCTCTCCTGTGATGTCGTGTCCTGCCGCGATCCGTCCGCAGCGTCGGTGCGCGGCACCGTTCCGTGCGCGGTGCTGACAAGTGCAGTCAGGGCCAGTTGCGCCGATTGCTGAAATCCGCGTCACCGCGCGCGCCCATGACGCGGGCCAGCGCCGGGGTCTCGCGCAGGAAGGAATCCGCAGCCGGATCCGTGCGTGCCCAGTCGATCAGCTCGCGGCGCTTCGCGATCTTCCAGCCGCTGCCGCGGTCCTCGTAGCGGTCGATGTAGCGGCCCGCGACGAACAGATCCTTCGCGACGCCGTCCTCGACGAGGCGGTGCCAGGCGATGAAATAGACCTCGCCGTGCGCGACCTTGCCCTCGACCTTGATCTGCACCTGGCCGATGAGGTGCTGGCTCGCCTCGAGCTTCGCGAGGAAGCCCTGCGCGAAGTCGACGAAGCCCTTCGCATCGCCCATGTACAGGCCGCAGTCGTCCCAGGCGTCGTCGTGGAACACGCTGCGCTGCAGGTCGGGCATCAGCCGGTCCTGGGCGCGCATGTAGTTGCAGACCAGCTCGTGGATGTCCCGCCGCGCCGCGAGATCGCGGACCTCAGCCTCCAGATCGAAGCCCGTCATGCGCCGACCTCAAGCCTTCCAGAACCGGTAGACGGGGTCGTCCTTGCCGTAGCAGCCGCGCGTCTTCAGCGCCTCGAACATGCCATCGGTCTGGTGCGTCGTGGGCAGCGTCATGGTCCAGTCGCAGACCCAGGTGCGGCTCAGGAACTTCCAGACGCTGCGGCGCTCGTAGGTGTCGAGATACCGCCCGCCGCTGATCACGTCGTTGCCGCCCGCCGTGATGGTCGCGATGCCGTAGCTCTCGCCCACGGCACGGTCGCCGTCGACCTCGTACCACTCGTTCGCGACGGAGTGGAAGGAGCGCACGAGATTGGCGCGCACGAACTCGGTGATGCCGCGCGCGAACTCGGGACCGCTGCCGTTGATGACGCCGGAGATGACCGTCGAGTCCTCGTGGAAGATCGACGCGAGCAGTTCCGGATCCGTGCGGTCGACGCCGCCGCGCGTAGGCCATGCCGAGGTCGTGCAGCGCCTGCTTCGACAGCGCCACGTCGATGTCCCGCTCACTGATCTTCGTCGTCATCCGGGAGTCTCCTTCACGCTTGAAACGGGCCGCGCCGAGCGCGAGCAGCGCCCGGCCCGGATCCGCGGCCCCTTGTCCGCCGCGGGGCACGTAGTTCGTGAGCGCCACGCTGGGATCGGCCCAGGCCGCCGTGCTCGGGCGGCTGAGGTTCCAGTCCATGACGTACAGGCGATGCGCGATACGCCACTCGCCGCCCTGGCGTGCATGGCGGTCCAGGTAGCGCCCACCGACGAGGCGCTGCACCGGCCCCTGCTCCGTGGCCTGTTCCATGTACGCGATCACGTAGCTCTCGGAGCGCGCCTCTTCACCGTTCACGGCGATCCACAGGTTGCAGGTGCGGTGCAGCGTCACGGGCTGGCCCTTCTGGGCCGTGGCCAGGATCGCGACCATCCCGCTCGCGGGTCCCGCGAAGAACCCGTAGTCCACCGTGGCGTCGGCGTGATAGGCAGAGCCCAGCAGGCTCGCATCGGCGCGATCGACTCCGCGGCTGTGCACCGCGAGCGTCTGCGCGATGGCCTGGCGGCTCACGAGATCCGCGAGCCCGGCATTCACCGGTTCCGGCCGGCTGGTCATGCTTCCCCCCTCCAGTGCTGCCTGCGACGACTGCTGTCGCGGCGCACCGTCGTTTCCGGCGATGGTAGCCAGAAAAAAGGCCCCGTGCGAGCGATCGCACGGAGCCGGATGTTTCGTCGTCCCGGGATTCCTGCCACGGCTGCCGGTCCAGGACCGGCGCCGTGGAGGATCCGTCGCTGCTCCGCCGCGCGGGCGTCGGAGCAGCGACAACCGTCGTCAGCTCAGAACTCGTACTTCAGCGACATGCCGTACTCGCGCGGCGGCGCGTACTGCGTCAGGCCCAGCGTTCCCGGCAGGTCGAGCACGCTGTTGATGTAGCGCTTGTCGAACAGGTTGCGGGCCCACAGGCCGATCGTGAGGCCGGAGTCCGTCGGCTTGTAGTCGAGGTTCGCATTCACGTACTTCATCGGCTGCACACGCGCACGCGCCACGTCCTCGATGGAGCTCAGGAGCTTCTCGGACTGGAAGGTGTACTGCACGTTCGCGCGCAGGTCGCCCGGGCCGACCGGAACGATGTACTCCGCGCTCACCGCACCCGACCACTTCGGCGCGTTCTGCAGACGCTGGCCATGCATGTCCAGCGTGCGCACGGCGCCATTGCCGTAGTTCGCGGTCAGGTAGATGAACTTGTCGTACTCGGCCTTCAGATAGGCGAGCGACGCATTCAGCGTGAGGCCCTCCGCAGGCACCGCGGTGAGTTCGAATTCGACACCCTGGATCTTCGCGGAACCGGCGTTGAGGATCGTGTTGCCCTGCAGGGTTCCCACGAAGTAGATCTGCGCGACCTGCATCTTCTTGTAGTCGGTGTAGAACACCGCGGCATTCGCGCGCACCCGACGGTCCAGGAAGTCGGCCTTCATGCCGAGTTCGTAGGTGTCCACCTTCTCAGGGCCGTACGGGCCAATGTCGGTCGGCAGGCCGATGCGACCCGAGAATCCGCCCGACTTGAAGCCGTGCGCCCAGGTCAGGTAGGCCATCTGGTTGTCGGCGAAGGTGTAGTCGAAGCCGACCTTCCAGCCGATGCGGTCCCAGCCCTTGCTGCCTTTCGGCGGCGCCGAGGTGCCCAGATCGACCATGACGCCGCCACCGATGTCCTGACCATCGAAGTTCACGAGGCCGCTGGTGGCAAGCGATGTCCCCGTCGACGCCAGCATCTCGGTCTTCTCGTGCGTGTAGCGCACGCCGGCCTGGAAGCGCAGCTGGTCGGTGACCTTGAAGTAGCTCTGCGCGAACAGCGAGCCCGACCAGTTGTCCTGATCCTGCAGGTTCAGCTGGTACAGGCCCGGAAGGCCCTTGGTGTAGGTGCCATCCGGGTTGTAGACCGCGCCGCCGCCGAAATCGATGCGCAGGTGCTGGTAGTGCTCGTAGTGCGTCTTCATGTAGAAGCCGCCGACGAGCAGTTCGAACCGGTCGGTGGGCTTGATGCTGGTGCGCAGTTCCTGGCTCAGCTGCCAGCCCTTGGTCTGGCGCTCGGTGTCGATCAGGAAGGCCGGCGTGCCGTCCTGGTCCGTGAACTCGTAGAGCTTGAAGTGCTTGTAGCCCGTGATGGCCGTGACGTCACCGATCGCCGTGTTGCGCCAGTTGAGTGTCAGGTTCTCCAGGTACGTGTCCATGTTGCTGAGGTCGGGGATCTTCTCGCCCGACGCCGTGTAGTTCGCCGCGGACAGGTACTTGTCCGGCGCACTGCAGCGCCCGCCGTCCGGCGGGCAGGGCGACACGTACATGCCGTTCCAGCCGGCCGGCACGAACTCCGCGTCCGCAGGGATGCCTGCGCCGTTGCCGGGCCGGTCGCCGGCGATGACGGGCGGCGAACCGTTGCGGGCGCGGTCGTATTCGCTGGTGACGGTCGCATCGAAATCGTCGCTGACGTCGAACTTCAGTGCCCCACGGAAGATCGACACATTGCGATCGCCGATGGACGAGTCGTCGATGACGTTGTGAACCCAGCCGTCACGGCGATCGTTCTGCACGGTGAAGCGGCCGGCGACGCGGTCGGAGAACGGCACGTTCAGCGTCCCGCTGGCGGCCAGGCGATTCCAGTTGCCGTAGATCAGGCCGACCTTGCCGCCGAACTCGTTCTTCGGCTGCGCATTCACGACGTTGACGACACCACCGGTGGTGTTCGCGCCGAACAGCGTGCCCTGCGGGCCGCGCAGTACTTCGATGCGTTCGACATCGGCGAAATCGAGCAGTGCGCCCATGGAGAAGAACTGCGGCACGCCGTCGGTGACGATGGACACGGTGTTACCGGCGTACGGATCGGGCTCGTTGACGCCGATGCCGCGGATGTAGACCGACGCCGTGTTCGGCGTGTTGGAGAAGTAGCCGATCTGGGCGTTCGGCACCGTGCCCGACAGGCCGTCGAGCCGGGCGGCGGCGAGGTCCCGCTTGATCGCTGACTCCACTCGCATCGCGTTCACTGGTCGCTTTTCAACGAACTGTTAGGTCTCCCCCCAGTGGGATGTTGTCGATCAGGTTGTGGCGTCATTACGACGCAGCGGCGCCGGACTATAGCCGCAGCGCCTCTTCCGTACCATCCCCTTCAGACCATGCAATCTCCCTCTCAGCCAAATGAAAGGCGCCCCAAAGCGCCGATCACGGCCTTCAGGCAGCCCTCCCCGGGAAAAACCGCGGCACGCAGACGTTGCGGGGCCGCGACACAAGGTGCTGCGCGGACGGGGAAGCACGCGGTGCGCTGGCGCACCCTCCGCGCCGCCGTGCCAGAATGCCGCCCCTCCGACGCATTCCGACGACCGGCAGGCCCATGACCGAGACCTTCCACCGCGCGGCACTCGAAGCCGATGCGCCCCGCGACCGGCCCTTCTCTCTCGTCCTGAACGGCTGGCCGGTGCTGATCTGTCACGCCGAAGGGACCTTCCGCGCGGTCATCAACCGCTGCACGCACGCGAGTTCGGACTTCGACGGCGGCCGCGTGCGGCGCGGTTCCGTGATGTGCCCGCTGCACGGCGCGCGTTTCGACCTCGCGACTGGAAAGTGCCTCGGCGGTCCGCACGCGCCGTTGCGCGTCTTTCCGCTGCGCAGCGCCGACGGCTGGCTCGAAGTCGCGGTGCCCGACCGCCCGCCGGGCCCTGATGAGATGCCCGTCACCGCCTGTTAGGACGGGTTCGCGCCCGGTGCGCCGCGATGCGGCCCGCCGTGTGAACGGGCACGGTCCCTGTGCGCCCCGTCGACGGGTCCGGCCGCGCTACTAAGAAGCGATTCTGATGGATCTGCGTGGGTTCATATCAGGCGGCCTGGGGTGTGACAGTGACGTCGCATCCGAGGTCGTTGAGACGGCGGACGAGGCGGAGGATGGTTTTGGACTTGTCGCGTCGGCTGAAGTGATCGGCGCCGAGGTCGCGGTAATCGACGTCGTGCTTGAGCATGTGCCAGATCGCGGTGAGCATCGAGCTGGCGACGGCGAGGATGGCTTTCTTGGCGCCGCGTCGCGGCTTCAGGCGCTGGAACTGGGCTTGCAGGTAGCTGCCCTTGGCGCGGACGGCTGCCCACGCGGCGGTGACCAAGGCGGTCTTGAGCCAGGGCGAGCCCTTGCGGGTTCGAGTCGAGCGGCGTTTGCCGGCGGACTCGTCGTTTCTCGGGCACATCGTCGCCCAGGAGAGCAGGTGGGCGGGGGTTTTGAAGCGCGCCATGTCGACGCCGATCTCGGCGATGACGACGCGTGCGGTGATTTCACTGATCCCCGGCACGGTGGTCAGTCGCTCGGCGCAGTGCTGGATCGGCGCCAGCCGTTTTCCCACGGTGGCGTCCACGTCGGCCAGCGCGCGTTCCAGCGCATCGATCAGATCGAGGTGCAGCCTGAGCAGGTGGCGGTGATGCGGCGTAATGCGGCCGTGCAGGGCCTCGATCAGCGCAGCGCGCTTCTTACGAGCATTGCCCTGGGCCAGGTCGGCCAGGTGCTCGGGATCGGTCTCGCCGCGGATCAGCGCTTCCAGGATCGCGCGGCCACTCGCGCCAACGACACTGGACAGGACACTGTCGAGCTTGAGGTTGGCGTCCTCCAGGGTTTTCTGGATGCGCAGCGTGTGCTGCGACATTTCCCGCACGAGCTGCTTGCGGGTGCGGGTCAGGTCCCGCAGTTCCTGGATCGGCGCCGGCGGCACGAAGCTCGAGCGGATCAGGCCGTGCGCCAGCAGATCGGCGATCCAGGCGGCATCGTTCACGTCGGTCTTGCGACCCGGCACGTTCTTGATGTGCTGCGCGTTGGCGAGCACCAGCGTGACGTGCTCTTCCAGGATGTGCCACACGGGCTTCCAGTACACCCCTGTGGCCTCCATCGCAACGTGTGTGATACCGCAGGACGTGAGCCACTCCTGCAGCTCGATCAGCGCCGCGGTCGTGGTCGCGAAGCTCTGGGTCTCGTCGATCGCCGGCTCATCGATACAGCGGACCCGGGCGACCACCGAGTCCTTGTGCACGTCGAGTCCGGCACAGCGCGGGTACAAAATCTCCATCGCGGGTCCTCCCTGTGGCTGCGGCGCCGGGCAGGATCCCAGTCCTCGAAATCTACTAAACGTGCTCCGGGGCGTTCCCGCCCATGGCAACAGTACGGGGTGCGCGCAGGATCCCGGGTCCAACTACTGAACGGGCTCGTGGCACCAAGCGCAAGCCGACCTCATTCCCGACGCCGCGAGGCCTTTATGCCATTACCACCGGTCCATGTGCACTACTCCCACGCTTCTCGCGCCGGGGTCGGGCAACGCACGATGGAAAACTACTGAGCGGTCCAGCCGCCGTCGACGACGAGTTCCGTGCCGGTCATGTAGCTGCTGTCCTCCGAGGCGAGGAAGAACGCAGCGCCGGCGATCTCGGCCGCCTCGGCGAGTCGCCCCATGGGGGTCGCGGCCGAGAACTGGTCGACGAGGTCCTGCACCTTGCCGGCGAGCCCCTTGCCGACCATGTTGTCGAGCCCCTTGCGCAGCAGCGGGGTGAGGCAGAACGCGGGATGCATGGAGTTCACGCGGATCGGCATGCGGCTCTGCGCGTACTCGATGGCCATGGCCTTCGTGAACGAACGCAGCGCGCCCTTACTCGTGTTGTAGGGCGAACAGCCGTTCATGCCGACGAGCCCCAGCACGGAACTCATGTTGATGACGGACGAGCCGCCGCGCCGGTCCGTGCCACTCTGCGCGAGCAGTGACGTACAGCACTTGGTGCCGAGGAACACGCCGTCGACGTTGATGGCCATGAGCCGCCGCCAGTCGGCGAGCTCGATGGTCTCGATGGCGCCGGTCAGGTCGATGCCCGCATTGTTGACGAGTACGTCGAGCCTGGCGTGCCGCTCGCGCACGTGTGCCACGGTACGGCGCCAGTCGGCCTCCCCGGTGACGTCCATCTGCACGTAGCTCGCGGCAGCGCCGAGCCGGCCCATCTGTTCGACGACTTCAGCATCACCGAACGGGGTCAGGTCCCCGAGCACGACGCTGGCGCCCTCGGCCACGAAGCGCTCGGCGATCGCGAAGCCGATGCCGCGCAGGCCGCCCGAGATCAGCGCCACGCGGCCTTCGAGGCGCCTTGCGCTCATGCCTTGGCGCGCTTGTGGGCCGCGGCCGCCGCCACCATCGGGGCCGGATCGAAGTAGTAGGGCCGGATCTCGCAGACCTTGTCACCGCGGAAGCGGAACAGTTCGGCCACCTGCACACGATCGTTGTCCGGACCGAGCACGAGCTCGATGACCGCGATCACGGTGTCGTCACCCTGGGTCATGGCCTTGAACTCGAGCCCGGTGACCGTGACACTGCCGAAGACCGTCGTGAACAGCTCGCGCAGCGCGCCGCGGCCGCGGTAGGTTCCCGCGAACGGCAGCGTGCCCGCCTCGGTCACGAAGAAGTCCTCGGTCAGCATGGCTTCCGCCGCCGCCCACTCGCCCTTGCCCGACACCTCGTACAGCGTACGAACCATGGCGATCTGCTGTTCCCTGTTTCCCGACATCGCGAATCCCCCCTGGAATGAATCAATCCCCGGCACGCCGCGGGCAGCCCGCGTCGGCGGGCGAGTGTCGCGGTTTTCCGCCCCGTGTTGCAATGGCCGCCCGGTCGACGCCGCGGGCGCCTGCCGGGGCGCGCCCCTTCCCGAAAGCCCCGGGGTCTGATGTATCCTCTTGAACACGGTTCAACGGCCTCGCGGGGCCGCCGGCGCAACGGGGGGCGCGATCGCGGCCCGCCGTGCCCGTCCTCCCTCGTGCTGCCGGCTTTCCGGGTCACCACCAACTCGACTTCGGCTCATCGTCCCGCCGGAACTGCGACGCCCTGCCGCCGCCGCGCGGGAACACACCACAGGAGTGAGACATGACTGACAAGCAGCAGCCCACGATCAACCGCCGCACCCTGCTCACCGGCGCCGGTGCGGTCGCCGCAGTGGCAGCCGTCGGCTCGTCCGGCTGCGCCTCCTCGCAGGAGAAATGGGATCACGAGACCGACGTCCTGTGCGTCGGCAGCGGCGCCGCGGCCTGCACGGCGGCCGTCGCCGCGGTGGACGGCGGGGCGCGCGTGATGCTGGTCGAGAAGATGCCGATGCTGGGCGGCACCACTGGCAAGTCGGGCGGCGTCACCTGGATCCCGAACCACTTCATCCTCCGCAAGGAAGGCATCGAGGACAAGAAGGAAGACTGCCTGCGCTATCTCGCGCGCTATGCGTATCCGCAGGTCTACGACGGCGACAGCAAGACGCTCGGCCTGACCGAGGCGAACTACAAGCTGCTCGAGGCGTTCTACGACAACGGCTCGGTCGCGATCGACCGGCTGCAGGAGCTGGAAGCCTGCAAGTTCAAGGAATTCCGGCTGTTCCACGTCGACCATCCGGCGCCGGACTACGCCGACCACCTGCCCGAGAACAAGGTGCCGACGCGCCGCCCCCTCGAACCCGCGGTGGGCTCGGGATCGAGCGGTGGCGGCGCGAGCCTCGCGGCGCAGCTCGCGGCATGGCTGGAGAAGAAGCAGGTGCCGATCCTCAAGGAGACGCGCGTCACCCGGCTGGTGCTCGACAAGGGCCGCGTCATCGGCGTCGAGGCCGAGAGCGGCGGCAAGACGATCCGCATCCGCGCGAAGCGTGGCGTCGTGTTCGGTACCGGCGGCTTCTCTCACAACGTCGATCTCGTCGAGCGCCACCAGGTCGCGCTCTACGGCGCCTGCGCCATGCCCGGCTCGACGGGTGACTTCATCGAGATCGCGCAGGAGGCGGGAGCCAGGATGGGCAGCCTGCAGGGCGCATGGCGCAGCCAGGTGCTGTTCGAGGAAGCGCTCGCCAACCGCATGCTGGGCCTGTGCACGTTCGTGCTGCCCGGCGACTCGATGGTCGTGGTGAACAAGTACGGCAACCGCGTCGTCAACGAGAAGCGCTGCTACAACGACCGCACGATGGTCCACTTCACCTACGACCCGACCCGCGAGGAATACCCGAACCAGCTGCTGTTCATGCTGTTCGACGAGCGTTCCCTCGATGCGTTCGGCGGCGACTTTCCCTACCCGCTCGACAAGCGCGAGTCGCCGTACCTCGTCGAAGGCCAGGACTGGGACTCGCTGTTCAAGGCTCTCGGCGAACGCCTGGAGACGCTGCGCGCGAAGAGCGGTGGTGTCGCGCTCGCGCCCGAGTTCGCCGGCAACACCAAGGCCGCGATCGGCCGCTTCAACGGCTACGCGAAGAAGGGCGAGGATCCGGAGTTCGACCGCGGCCTGCATCTCTACGACCGCGAATGGCACCTGCTGTTCTCGGCCTGGCGCGAAGGGACGAAGCAGCCGAAGAACCCGCATCCGAACATCACGATGCACCCGCTCGCGGACAAGGGGCCGTACTACGCGCTCATCCTCGCCGCCGGCGCGCTGGACACGAACGGCGGTCCGGTGATCAACGAGAACGCGCAGGTGCTGGCGCGCGGCGACCAGCCGATTCCCGGCCTGTACGGCGCCGGCAACTGCATCTCCAGCCCGTCGCGCAGCGCCTACTACGGTGCGGGTGGCACGATCGGGCTCGCGGTGACCTTCGGCTTCATCGCGGGCCGCAATGCCGCGAAGGAGACGCCGGCTTGAAGGGGCTGATCGCCGTCGCGGCGCTGCTCGCGAGTTCCGTGACCTCGGCGCCGGCCGCAGTGCCGGCGCCGAAGCCCGGGCCCGCGGCGGCTCCAGTGGCGAAACCGGCGTCGCCGCCCGCGCCGGCAGTCGCCGTGAGCTTCTCGCGGGACATCGTGCCCGTGCTGCGCACGCAGTGCGCGACCTGCCACATGACAGGCCAGGAACCCGGCAACATGGCGCTGCACCCGGGGGCGGCCTACGCGACTCTCGTCAACGTGAAATCACCGGTGAGCGGGCTCGTCCGCGTCGTGCCCGGCAAACCGGAGCAGAGCTACCTGCTCATGAAGCTCCAGGGCACGCACCTCGACCACGGCGGCAAGGGCGTACGCATGCCCTTCAGCCTGCCGCCGCTGCCGCAGAAGGTCATCGACCAGATCGCCGCCTGGATCAGCCAGGGCGCGAAGAACAACTAGCCCACGACCGGGTGCATCGAGGTGATGCCGCCGTCGGCGACGAACGCCGCGCCCGTGCAGTAGCTGGATTCGTCCGAGGCCAGGAACAGCGCGACCGCCGCCTGCTCGTCCGTCGAGGCCATGCGACCCAGCGGCGACATGCTGTTGAACACGTCGCGCATGCGCGGATCCTGGTCGATGTAGCCCTGCAGGATCGAAGTCAGCGTCGCACCCGGATGCAGCGTATTGAAGCGCACCGGGATCTTCGAGCGTGCGCAGTAGCCGGCAGACGAGCGCGTCAGGCCCAGGATCGCGTGTTTGCTGGTCGAATAGGCCGCGTCGTTGGGCAGCCCCATGAGGCCCGTCGTCGAGGACACGTTGACGACCGAGACCGGCCGCGCGTCCGCGACGCCCTTCACCATGCGGATGGCCGCCTGGCAGCCCAGCATCGTGCCCGTCACGTTGATCGCCATGATGCGGTTCCAGGTCGCCTCGTCGACGGCATCGATCGCGAGGTGCGAGACGATGCCGGCGTTGTTCACCAGCACGTCGAGCTGGCGGTGGCGCTCCGTGACGAGTGCGGCCACGTGGTCCCAGTCGGCACGGCTCGACACGTCGAGCTTCACGAAAGTCGCGCCGGCCGCCTTCGCGACCGCCTCACCGCCCTTTGCATCGACGTCGCCGAGATAGACCACCGCGCCCTCGGCCGTGAAGCGGCGCACGATCGCCTCGCCGATGCCGGCCGCGCCGCCTGTGACCAGGGCCACCTTGTTCTTCAGTCGCATCGCTCTCTCCTCGTTCACTCTTGTCCGATTCATCGCCCGGCCGCGGCCACGCCGACGTGGTGCGGACGTGTTCCATTCCTGTCGAGCCTTCCGCCTCCCGCGCCGAAGACTGCGCGACGCTAGCGCGCCGTCGCGCCGCCGTCGACCGGGATCTCGGCGCCGTTGATGAACGTCGCACCGTCACCCGCGAGGAACACCACGACAGCGGCCACTTCTGCGGGTTGTGCCATGCGATTCAGGGGACTGACGCGGTTCATGACCGAGCGCAGCCGCACGGGATCCGGGGCGCTGTCGATCATCGCGCGCACCAGCGGCGTGTCGACATACGAAGGATGCACCGAGTTGCAGCGGATAGCGTAGCCCTTCTCCGCGCAGGACAGCGCGATGGACTTCGTCAGCAACCGTACGGCGCCCTTGGCCGCGTTGTAGGCCGCGAGCTTCGCGACACCGCGCAGGCCCGCGATCGACGACAGGTTCACGATGACGCCGCCCCTCGCCTTCATCAGCGCGATCGCCACCCTGCAGCCGAGGAACACGCCTTCGACATTCACGGCGTGCACACGCCGGAAATCCTCCAGCGACGTGTCCTCGATGTCGGCATTCAGCACGATGCCGGCCGCGTTGACGAGCACGTCCAGGCGCCCGTAACGCCCAGCGAGGTCACCCGCGAGCCGCTGCCACCCGGACTCGGACGTGACGTCGAGCCACTGGAATTCAGCAGCATCTCCCAGGTCGCATGCGAGGGCCTCGCCGCGTGCGGCATCGATGTCGGCCAGCACCACGCGCGCGCCCTCAGCGATGAACTGCCGCGCGCATTCCCCGCCGATGCCCGAAGCACCGCCCGTGATCAGCACGACCCTGCTGTCCAGCCCCACGATCCGCTCCCTCGCCGACGATACCGAGGACCGGCATCTTAGCTCCCCTCACCGGCCCGCCGCGCCGCGAATCCCTTCCGGCACGATGCTCTCTACGCGCCGTTTCACCGCCCGGCGCCTGCCCGGCTGCGGGCGCGCTGTGATACCGTGCCCCGTAAACCCAGGGGAGAGCGCGCATGCCCGTCGTGTCCGGCCCGATCATGCAGAACGGCTTCGTGGTCCGCGACCTCGAACGCGCCGTCGACCACTGGACGAAGAAGCTCGGCGTCGGCCCGTTCTATCTCCTGGAACACGTCCAGTTCGACGAACTGCTCTTCCGCGGCGGACCTTCGCCCGTCGACATGACCGGTGCACTGGCCTACTGGGGCGACCTGCAGATCGAGCTGATCCTGCAGCACAACGACGCGCCGTCGACCTATCGCGAGTTCCTCGACCGCGGCCTGCAGGGCCTGCATCACATGGGCATGATCACGCAGGACATCGAGGGCGACCTCGCGCGCTTCCGGGCGGCTGGCTTCAGTCCGGTGCAGCAGGGCCAGGTCGCACCGCGTGGCGCACGTTTCGCCTATCTCGACTGCGAGGTGCATCCGGGCGGGATCCTCGAACTCATCGAGGCCGCGCCGGACCTGATGGGCGCGTTCGCCACGATCCACGCGGCATCACGCGACTGGGACGGCCGGGACCCGATCCGGCGCCTCTGAGGTCCGGCGACCACGAGGCCGGGTGGAGCGGTGCCGGGCCGCATCCGCGGCGACGGGCGACCCCCGCCGCGTTAACATCCGGGCACCGATCATCACCTTCGATCTTGCGGGGACGACACATGGCGGGAACACGGCTGGCGGGGAAGGTTGCATTCATCAGCGGCGGTGCCTCGGGCATCGGCGAGGCCAGCGCGCAGCGCTTCGTCGAGGAAGGTGCGCAGGTCGTCCTCGGCGACCTCGACACCGAGCGGGCGGCGGCCGTCGCGAAGTCGCTCGGCGGCGCCGCGAGCCACGTCACGCTCGACGTGACGCAGGAGGATTCCTGGCGCGCGGCGATGACCGCGGTGGCGTCGCGCCACGGCCGGCTCGACCTGCTCGTGAATTCCGCCGGCATCAGCATCTCCTGCAACATCGAGAACGGTGACTACGCGCTCTGGCAGCGGCACCAGAAGATCAACAGCGACGGTGTCTTCCTCGGCTGCAAGTACGGACTCGGGCTCATGAAGGACACGACACGGGCAGGATCCATCGTGAACCTGTCATCGACACTCGGCCTGCGCGCGCACGCGGACTTCGTCGCCTACGGTGCCAGCAAGGCCGCGGTCTGGTCGGTGACGCGCTCGGTTGCGCTGCATTGCTGCCAGCACGGCTATCCGATCCGCTGCAACGCCGTGCATCCGGGCGCGACCCTCACGCCGATGATGCAGGGTGTGCTGGATGCCGCGCCCGACCCGGCGCAGCTCCTCGAAATCCTCGCCGCCGGTCATCCGATGAAGCGCGTGGGCCAGCCGCAGGAACTCGCGAACGCGATCCTGTTCCTGGCCTCGGACGAGGCCAGCTTCATCACAGGGGTGTCGCTGCCCGTCGACGGCGGGTACTGCGCCGCCTGATCTCCGCCGGGCGGCACGGCATGACTGCGCCGGCGCGTCGCGCAGTCACCGCGCCGGCAGCGGCGGATCAGCGATCTTCAGCAACTGCTTGCCGAGGTTGCCGCCTTCGAACAGGCGCCGGAGCGTCGCGGGCGCCCGTTCGAGGCCCGCGACGATGTCCTCGGCCACCTGCAGGCGGCCGGCCGCGACCCATCCCTTCAGCTCGGCGAGCGCGGCGTCGTATCGATCGCGGTAGTGCAGCACGAGGAAGCCCTCCATGCGCGCGGAGCGCACGACGAGCTGCATGTAGTGCTTCGGGCCGGCCGGCAGGGTCGTGCCGTAGCCGCCGGAGATGCCACCGCAGACCACGACGCGCGCGCGCAGGGCGAGATTCAGCAGCATCGCATCGAGCGTCTCGCCACCCACGTTGTCGAAGCAGAGGCTGACGCCGTCAGGTGCGAGCTGGCGCAGCCGCCGCGAGACGCGCTCGTGCCGATAGTCGATGGCCGCGTCGAAGCCGCCGCGCTCGGTGAGCCAGCGGCACTTCTCCGGGCCGCCCGCGATGCCGATGACGCGCGCACCCGCAATCTTCGCGATCTGGCCGGCGACGCTGCCCGTCGCGCCAGCGGCGCCGGAGACGACCACCGTATCGCCCGCCCGGACCTGCCCCACATCCACCATGCCGATGTACGCGGTGAGTCCCGTGAGGCCGAGAACACCCAGGTGCTGCGTCAGCGGCACCGAGGCATCGACCTCGCGGATGGGGTACACGGCATCGAGCGCACCGCCGGGCGCCGCCGGAATCGTCACGTAGTCCTGCCAGCTCATCGTGCCCTGCACGAAATCGCCCGGTGCGAAATCGGAGCGGCGCGATTCGACGATCTGGCCCACCGCCCCCGCGCGCATGGGCTCACCGAGCTGCACGGGCGGCACATAGCCCGGCACGTCGTTGATCCAGCCGCGCTGCGCCGGATCGAAGGAAAGCCACAGCACACGCACGCGGGCCTCGCCCTCCCCGAGCGGAGTGAGAGGCACCTCGCGCCATTCGAAATCCGACTCGCCGACGAGGCCCTCGGGGCGATGGCGAAGCAGCCACTGACGATTCATCTGCATGCGGGATCCCCGTGCGTGCGCACGACTGTGACAACGACTCCGCCGGTTGCGGAGCACCGTGAGCGGCCGCAACGGCCCCTGTCGGGCGGACGACATCGATACTGTGAGCCCCGGCCGCGGCGGTCAAGCCGGATGGCACCAGCCAGTTGGCAGCGGTCGAAATCCATGGGACGCTGCATTCATCGGACATCGACGACACGGCGGGAACGGGAACCATGGGACGACTCGAAGGCAAGGTGGCGATCGTGCTGGGCGCGGCCGGACACGACAACATGGGTCAGGTCATCGCGCGGCGCTTCGCAACAGAGGGTGCGAAGGTCGTGGCGGCTGGTCGCCACGAGGAAGACCTGCGGCGGTTCGCGCAGACCATCGGCGGCACGGCCGCGGTCTGCGACATCACGTCGAAGGCGGATCTCGACCGGCTCGCGGCATTCACGAAGCAGACCTTCGGCCGCGTCGACATCGGCGTGAACGCGACCGGCTGGGGCCTGCTGAAGCCCTTCCTCGGGACGACCGAGGACGAGCTCGTCGCGATGATGAACCTTCAGTTCAAGGGCCCGTTCCAGTTCCTGCAGGCGCTGATCCCGGTCATGGAGCGCGGCGGCTCGCTCATCCAGATCAGCTCCGCGACCGCGACCATCATGCTCGAGGACCACGCCGCCTACATGGGTACGAAGGCCGGCATCGACCATGTCATCCGCTGCGTCGCCAACGAATTCGGCGAGCGCGGCATCCGCGCGAACTCGATTTCACCCGGCCTCACCGAGACGCCCATGACGGCGCAGGCGAAGACCGTGCCGGGTGTGTTCGAGGCCTTCCTGCCGGGCTATCCGCTGGGGCGCATCGGCACCAAGGACGACATCGCCGCGGCCGCCGTCTGGCTCGCGAGCGACGAGTGCTTCATGACGGGCCAGAACCTGCAGGTGAACGGCGGGCTGACGCTCAGGCGCAATCCCTGGAATGCGGAGATCGCCGCGTCCATCGAGGCCGCGGCACGACGTCAGTCCGGCGTAACGCCGAAGGCGTGATCGACGACAGCGCGATTGCCCTCTTCCCAGCCGATGTGCAGCCTGAGCCGCGTGAAGCGCCAGGCCTCGCCCGCGCGCACGGCCTCGAAGTCGTAGCGTCCCGTCATGATCTGCACGGACGGCGTGAAGCCCTCGTGATGGTGCTGCGCGTGCAGCTGCTTGCTGCCCGTCGCGTGCGTACCGTCGACCTCGACGCTAAGCAGCGCGGGAATGTGCTGGGTTGCCGTCAGGCGCGTGAAGAATCCGCGGCAGCGCTCGACCCACGCGTCGGCGCTCATCGCCTCCCAGGCCGGCGGCCCATGCGTCGCTGCGGAGAAGTCCAGTTCCATCCGGTCCGCGAAACAGGCCCGGTAGGCCGCCCAGTCGCGGCTGTCGATCGCGAGCGCGTAGCGGTGCACGAGGTCGCGGATTTCCTCGCGGGCGATCAGCCAGTGCAGGTCGTGGGGCATGCGTCTCTCCGTACTCGTTGGTCGACCGCCGGGTGTGAAAAAAGGCCCGCGCCATCGCTGGCGCGGGCCTGCCGGTTCGACCGGATGAACGAGATCAGAACTCGTAGCCGAGCGAGACGCCCCAGGTGCGCGGCTCGCGCACCGACACGAAGCGCCACAGGATCGGGTTGTTGCCCACGGTGAACGACGTACCCGTGCCGCGATCGTCGAACAGATTGCGGCCGTACACCGTCACACGTGCCTTGCCGTCCCCGCCACCCATTCCCCAGATGTAGGAGAGGCTCGCATCCAGGTAGTACTGCTTGTCGGAACGCAGTGTCGGATCGTTGCGCTTGACCACGATGGTTGCCGGCGCGGCGGGGATGGGAGTCGCCGCATCGGCTGCGATCTGCTGATCGTAGCGGCTCAGGTAGCGGAAGCCCGCCTGCGCCTTGATGCTGCCGTCCAGCGAACCCATGGGCACCGGAGTCTCGTACTCGGCGTTCACCGAAAGCGTCATCTTCGGCGCGTAGATCATGTCGACATCCGAGTAGTCGAAGGTGCGTCGCACGCCGGCGACCGGCGCATCGGTCAGGAACGTGCCGAACTTGGCATCGGTGATGCCGATCGAACTCTTCAGCGTGAACTCCTCGGTGAGCCGCGCGACGAGGTCCGCCTCGAAGCCCTTGATCTTCGCGGAGGCCGCATTCGTCACGATGGTCTCGTTGCCCGTGCCGCCCGGCGTCGAGACCGTCGTCGACTGCTGGATGTCCTTGTACTTCGTGTAGAAGGCCGCGAGGTTCAGGGACACGCGGCTGTCCAGGAACTCGCTCTTGAGGCCGAGCTCGAAGGCATCGACGGATTCCGGATCGTAGGGCAGGCTCGCCGAGAACGTGGTCAGGCCTCGGCCGTTGTAGCCGCCCGAGCGGTAGCCGCGCGACCAGGAGCCGTACACCATCAGGTCATCCGTCGGCCGGTAGTCGAGGCCGAGCTTCGGCGTGAACTTCGACCAGCTGGAGCTCTTCTTCGGGCTGTTGAACGATGCAGCCGGGGTGACGAAGTCGGTGAAGTCCGTGGCCAGCGACTTCTTGTCATGGGTCCAGCGGCCGCCGCCCGACAGACGGACGCGGTCGAAGATCTCCCAGTTCAGGTCCGCGAATCCCGCATACGACTCGGACCAGCCGGTCGTGAACTGCTCGGACGAGAACGGGCCGAAGACGTGCGTCTGCTGATCGATCTTGTAGCGGCTCTTGAAGTAGTACACGCCCGCGACATAGTCGAAGTTCTCGCCGATCTTGCCGGCGCCGCGCAGTTCCTGGCTGAACTGGCGGTACTTCTGCGTGCGGTTGGTCCAGTACAGGCCGGACGTCGCGTAGTCCTGCTGCTGTTCTTCCTTCATCTCGCGGTAGCTGCTCACCGACGTGAACTTGATCGCTCCCGCATCGAAGTTCATCTCCAGCGTGCCGGCGGGCGCACGGTACCTGCCGATGTACGGGTTCGGCTGACCCGTGAGCAGATTGATCATCGGGTTGATCTTGTACGGGTCGTCCGTAACATTGTTGCCGCAGATCATCGGCGGCGAACCCACGAGGCAGAACAGGTCGCCGGCCTGGCTGCTCGAGCCCTGGATGCCTTCGAAGTCCTGCACCTGCTTCTCGAGGGTCAGCAGCGCATCGAACCGGTCGCTCGGTGTCAGCAGGAACGACGCGCCGAAGTTCTCGTTGTTGTAGCCGCCGCGGCGATGTCCGGTGCCGATCTCCTTGTAGTAGCCGTCGCTCTCCTCGTGCATCTCGAAGAGCTTCGCCGCGAGCACACCCTCGGCGATCGGCACGTTCAGGACACCACGGACCCCGAGCTTGCCGTAGCTGCCCTTGCTCACCTCGAACTTGCCGCCCCACTCCCCGGTCGGCCGAGTGCGCTTGATGTTGATCACCCCGGAGATGGTGTTGCGACCGAACAGCGTGCCCTGCGGGCCGCGCAGGATTTCGATCGAGCCGATGTCGAAGAAGTCGAGGTACTGGCCCGTGGACGTGCCGATGTAGACACCGTCGACGTTGATGCCGACGGCCGGGTCGAACGACTTCTCGATGTCCGCGAACGCGATGCCGCGGATGGAGATGTTGGCGGCCGCGGAACCGGAACCCTGCTGCGTGATCAGCACGTTCGGCGCGGCGCCCTGCAGGTCGCTGATGTTCACGGCTGCGGCGCCCTCGAGCTGCGACGGCGCAATCGCGGTCACCGCGATCGGCGTGTCCTGGATCGACTCATCGCGGCGACGGGCGCTCACGATGATTTCCTCGATGGCGCCCGAGGCCGCCGGCTGGCCCCCCGATTCCTGCGCCAGTGCGCCTCCACCGGACACTGCCGTGAGCGAAGCAGCGGCAATGACATGGGCAATCGATCGCTTCAACAGACTCATGGATATCCCCCCGGAACTGGTTGACCGTCACTGAAAAGACGTCGTGGCCCCACACGGTGGCCGCATGGCGCGGCGCACCCGGGCCCCTCTCGCGGGACCTTCATAGCACATTTACTACAATCGGTCAGGTTCCGGCTCGAGACGGCGATCCTCGCCCACGGCGCGATCGCGATAATCCAGCGGATTCTCAAGGAGACTTGATCGATTCCAGGAGGTCGATCATCCTTGGCGGCACCCTCACCCGCCGTTGCCGGAACGCAACGGAGCCCTGTTCGGAGCAGCTCGAACGATGACCGGCACGACCCTGGACACGATCCTGCGCCGCCTGGCGCACGAGCGCGGCGCGAAGATCGCTCTGCGCTACAACGACGAGATCCTGACCTACGCGGAGCTCGATGCACGCGCCTGTCGCGTGGCGAACGGCCTCGCGGCGGCCGGGGTGCGCCCGGGGGATCGCGTCGCGTGGGTCGGCAAGAACTGCGCCGCCTACTTCGAGTTCCTCGCCGGGGCCGTCAAGACGGGCGCCGTCATGGTGCCCGTCAACTGGCGCCTGGCCGGGCCGGAGGTGGCCTACGTGCTCGCCGATTCGCAGGCGAAATTCGTCATCGCGGAACCGGAATTTGCCGGCGTCGCCGCGCCGGCGGGCGGTGTCACGCCGATCGTCTGCGGCGGACCCGAGGATGGCTACACGCCCTGGCGCGATTCCCAGCCCGGCCACGATGCCGGCCACACGGCCGCGTGGGGCGACGGCCTGCTGCAGATGTACACCTCGGGCACCACGGGCCGGCCGAAGGGCGCAGTGCTCTCCCACCGCAGCATCCTCGGCCTGCGCGCGGCGATGGCACCGGAGACGATGCCGCCCTGGTACGAATGGACGGAGACCGACGTCAGCCTCATCGCAATGCCGGTCGCCCACGTGAGCGGCACGGGCTGGGCGATCTGGTCACTGCAGCACGGCGCGACGGGCGTGATCACGCGCGAGTTCGATCCGCATGCGGTGTTCGAACTCATGGTCCTGCACCGCATCAACAAGATCATCATGGTGCCGACCGCCATGCAGATCGCCGTGCGCCATCCGCGTGCGCGCAGCACCGACTTCTCATTCGTGAAGTACATCTGCTACGGCGCCGCGCCCATGCCGCTCGCGCTGCTGCGCGAATGCATCGAGGTGTTCGGCTGCGGCTTCGTGCAGATGTACGGCATGACCGAGACCTCGGGCGCGATCGTCGCGCTGCCCCCCGAGGACCACGACACCGAGAGCGGTGCGCGGCTCGCCTCGGTCGGCAAGCCGCTGCCCGGCGTCGAGATCCACATCCTCGATCCCGAGGGCCGGCCGCTGCCCGCCAACGAGATCGGCGAGATCGCGACTCGGTCGCTCGCCAACATGACGGGCTACTACAACCTGCCGAAGGCCACGGCCGAGACCATCGATGCCGAGGGCTGGCTGCACACGGGCGATGCGGGCTACCTCGACGCGGACGGCTACCTGTTCCTCAAGGACCGCATCAAGGACCTGATCATCTCGGGCGGCGAGAACGTCTATCCGGCCGAGGTCGAGAACGCGATCTTCGGCCATCCTGACGTCGCCGAGGTGGCCGTGATCGGCGTGCCGGACCCGAAGTGGGGCGAGTCCGTGAAAGCCATCGTCGTCGCGAAGCCCGGCACGAATCCCGACGCGGCCGGCATCATCGCCTGGACGCGCGCGCGCATCGCGGCCTACAAGACGCCGAAGTCCGTCGAGTTCATCGCCGCGCTGCCGCGCAACGCCTCCGGCAAGATCCTCAGACGCGAGCTGCGCGAACGTTACTCCATCCCGCAGTGAGGCGAGGATCGCCGATCATCGACCCACGCAAGTCCAGACACGGGCCGGCCGCACGCCGGAGAGGAGCCACCATGGCATTCACGGGACCGCTCGAGGATCGCATCGCCATCCGCGAACTGCTGGAAACCTACGCGGACGCGGTATGCCGTGTCGACGCCGCGGCCTGGGGCTCGACCTGGGCCGAGGACGGCCTCTGGGAGATGCCGGACTTCCCGGGCATGGGCACGATCACGGGCAGGGCGGACATCGTCGCGTTCTGGAAGGAGGCGATGAAGCACTTCCCGGGCGTGGTGTTCATTGCGACACCGGGCTCCATCGTCGTCGAGGGCGACGAGGCGCGCGTGGTGAGCTACGCGGCCGAGGTCTACGACCAGAACGGCGTCACGCAGCGCGATCTCGGGCGCTACGAGGACGTCGTCGTGAAGCGCGGCGGCCGGTGGTTCTTCAAGTCGCGGCGTTTCCGGAACATCCACCGCCAGCTGCGCTGACGCCGCGCCCGCGATGAAGCGGGACGCGCGGGCTGAGCAAGGTCGCGCCACACAGGGGCCGCCCGGCCGCTGATGCTCGGGTTCCCGCGCGCTCGACACGCCGTGAATCCGTCCCTGGAGGCTCGTGCTCGACATCCGTGTCTCGCACGGTCGCGCGCGCGGGACCCTCACCGCGGCCGGCGGCGTGGCCGACCGATCGGTGGCGGTGCGTCGAGGTGGGTATGGGGACATTCACGATTTCCGCGCCAACGCGCGCAGACGCGCGGGCGCGTAGGAAGCCCGGCGAACGAGCGTAAAGATCTGGCGCGAGAGAGCCGGGCTTCCGTCAACAGCCCGCGCGTCCGGCCGCCTTCCCTTCCGAAATCGTGAATGTCCGCCGTGTCCGCCGACAGTCGACGCGACGCCGGTGTCTCAGGCGACGCCGGGAAGGCCCGCCGTCGCGCCGCCGTCGATCACGAACTCGGCCCCCGTCACGAACGCCGCCTCGTCGGAGCCGAGATACGCGACCATCGCCGCGATCTCGTCGGCCCTCGCGACGCGCCCGAGCGGCGCGATGCCGTCGAACAGCTTCTGTGCCGCGACCGGATCCGGCGCACCGGCCACGACGCCGCGGATCAACGGCGTGTCCACGATGCCCGGGTGGATGGTATTGCAGCGGATCCGGTAGCCCGACTTGCCACAGTGCAGCGCGACGGACTTCGCGAGCAGCCGCAGTGCGCCCTTGGTCGTCGAATACGCGACGTCGTCCTTGAGCGCCAGGATGCCGTTCATCGACGAGTTCAGGATGATCGATCCCGACGAACCGCCGGGATTGCTCTTCATGAGCGCGATCGCGTGCTGGCAGGTCAGCATCGGACCAGTCAGGTTCACGCCGAGGATGCTGTTCCAGGCCGCCACGGTGATCTCCTCGATGGTGCCGTCGCCCATGTGCATGCCGGCGTTCGCGAACGCGATGTCGAGCCGGCCACAGCGGTCCTGGATGGTGCGCGTCACCCGCATCCAGCCCTCGGCGTCGTCCACGCGATGCGACACGAAGATCGAACCGGTCTCGGCGCAGATCGCGTCGGCAGCGGCCTGATTCGACCCCGTGAAGACGACCTTCACGCCGCGCGCCGACAGATAGCGCACGGTCGCCTCACCGATGCCCGCGGTGCCCCCCGTGATGAGTGCAACCTTGCCCTGCAGCGAATTCGTCATGGTGAGCCTCCTCCGGGGGACGGCATCTTCCCAAGGCGGACGGTGTCGCAGCAAGTCCCGCAGCAAGACCGGCTCCAGCTCCGCGCGTTGCCGTCGCCACCGTCGTGCCACGGGTGTGACCGACGTTTCTGGACCGGGTTTTCGGGCCGGTGCTAGACTTTTTTGCCGCAGATCTCCGTGCCTCAGACCCACCACTCATGCCCGAGCGCCCACGCCACCCCCTGCTCGACCGGGTGACCATCCGCAGTGCTGCCGACATCCGTCCGGCGGCGGAGGCGCTGCACGCGCTCGCACTCTCGCTGGCGCGGCTGCGTACCGCGGCCTGCGCCAACATCGCGTCCAAGGAACCCATGGTGGATGCCAGCGGTGCGCTGCTCGCGACCGAGGTCTTCGGCTGGACCGGCGCCGGCCTGCACTGGTGGGAGAACCCGCGGCTCGCACTGACCTCGCCGCTCACGACGGCCTGCCGCTACGAGAGCGAGCCGTTCTGGTGCAACAAGGACGGCGTGTACACCCGCGGACACAATCCGCTGCTCGAGGAACTGGACCTCGACGATTTCTTCCGCCGCGCGATGACCGAGGCCGCGATCGCCGTTCCCGTGCACCTGCCCTTCGGCCAGATCGGCGTCGTGAGCTTCTCGCCCGAGGAGCCGGGCCGCACAGACCTTTCGGCGGAATTCGAGGCGCATGCGGACGTGCTGGAACTGCACGCGCGCAAGTTCATCTGCGGCTACGTGAAGGTCATGAACCGCCAGCGCAGCATCCAGCCGGATGTCCGCCTCTCGAAGCGCGAGGTCGAGTGCCTGCGCTGGGCCGCGCTCGGCAAGACCGACCAGGAGATCGCCGCGATCATCTCGCGCAGCGCCGCGACCATCCGCTTCCACATCCACAACGCCGCGCTGAAGCTCGATGCCGTGAACCGCAGCCAGGCCGTGTTCAAGGCTTCGCAGCTCGGCTACCTCGGCGCCGCCAATTAGGGTGAGCGCCCCCGTTCTTCCCAAAAAAATGCGGCGCCATAAAGGCGCCGCAATCGAGTCTTCGTGTTGATCCGGACGAGCCGGCGGCCGGGAATCCCCGGCCGCCGGCCGTTCGATCAGAAGCGCGTGGTCAACTGCACCATGACGGTCCGCGGCACGACGCCGAAGCCCATCTGGTCCGCCAGGCGACCGTCCGTACCCGAGGTGCCGCCGGTCGAAGGACCGTCGACGACGCCCGAGATGTACAGCTCGTTGGTCAGGTTGCGGCCGATGAGAGCCACTTCCCAGCGATCGTCGTCGCTGCCGAGCTTCACGCCGGCATCGAACACCACGTAGCTGCCGACCTCGGACAGCGGGTTGCCGAAGCCCGACGCGAGGTACTTGCCGCTGTAGCGCGCGTTGCCGTTGATCGCGAACTTGTAGCTGCCGCCGACCTCCATCTCGTAGCGCGCACCGACCGCACCGGCCCACTTCGGCGCCATCGCCGTCGGGTTGCCCGACACGTCCTGGTACGGCACACCGCCGACCGACAGCGTGCAGCCGCTCAGCGGACCCTGGCCCGCGAAGCAGGGCAGGACGGAGTCGATGTACTTGGCACGGTTGTAGGCGATCGTCGCGTTCAGCAGCAGGCCCGGGGCCGCGGCCGGCGCGAACTCCGACTCGAGCTCGAAGCCGGTCGTGCGCGCATCCGCGGTCACGGTGTTGAACGCGAAGATGTCGGAGCGGAAGAAGTCGACCTGCAGGTCCTTGTACTTGTAGCGGTACACGGTCGCGTTCAGGCGGACCTGGTTGTCGGCCAGCGTCGACTTGACGCCCGCCTCGAAGCCGCGCGCCTTCTCCGGCTCGAACGTCAGGTCGGCCAGCGGGTTCTGCGAGAAGCCGCTGTTGATGCCCGAGATCGAGAAGCCGCCCGACTTGTAGCCGGACTTGTAGGCCGCGTACAGCATCACGTCATCGATGGGCTTCCAGCTCATCGTGAACTCGGGCGACCAGTTGTTGAAGGTCTGGTTCGCCGTCACGACGCCCAGCGGATCCGTGGCCGGGCGGAAGATCGCCGTGACGGCCGCGTTGTTGTAGGGCTGGCGGAAGTCGCTGTCCTTGGTCTCGTGCGTATAGCGCACGCCGGCGGTCGCCTCGACGGACGAGGTGATCGACCAGATCGCCTGACCGAACAGCGCCACGGTCTTGCCATCCGTGCCGCCGGTCTTGGACGTCGCCTGGTAGCGGTTCGCCGCCGACTGGCTGGAGTCCTCGATGTTCGCGAACGCGATGTTCTGATCGAAGTCGCGCTTGGTGTCCTGCCAGTACACGCCGAGCAGCGCGTTGACCGGACCCTCGAACTTGGTGAGACCGCGCAGTTCCGAGGAGATCGCGCGGAAGGTCGAGTTCTCGGTCGCGAACACCGTGATCGGGCTCGCCTGGAAATCGCAGTTGCAGGCCCAGCGGTTGGTGTTGCGATTCCAGTTGTTCACCCAGGTGACGTTCAGGTTGTCGACGTCCCACTCGAGGTTGCCGGTGATCGAGTACGACCGGTAGCGGTTGTACTGCCGGCCGTCCGACCTCGCATTCGGGAAGCTCGCGGCCATGTCCACCGGCATGTTCGACTGGTGCGTGACGAACTTGTCGTTGTCGCAGGCGAAGTTGTTCGGGCTGTTCGGGCCGTTGGGCGACAGCTGGCTGATGCCCGTCGGTGACTTCCAGCAGACATAGTTCCACGACGAGTTGTTCACGTCGTTGTGGTCCAGCGCCGCCTTCAACGTGCCCGTCAGCGAGTCGTTCGGCGTCCACTTCACGGTGACGCGGCTGAGGATCTCCTTTTCGCCCGGCGCATTCTCGGACGCCGGCAGCGCGGTGTGCGAATTCAGCGAACCCGTCGCGATGTCGAAGGTGTTGTAGTTCGTCAGCGTGGGCATGACGTTCTTGTAGTAGCCGTCGTACATCTTCGAGCCACGCACCGCGACGCGCACACCCAGCGTGTCGCTGACCGGCATCGAGCCCACGAGCTCGAGCTGGGCCTGCTGGGCCTTGAACTCGTAGCCCGCACGCGCGAGGAACTCGGGCTCGCTGCCCGGATCCGCCGTCTTCATGTTGATCACGCCTGCGGTCGCGTTCTTGCCGAAGAACAGCGCCTGCGGGCCCTTCAGGACTTCGAGGGTGTCGAGGTCGAAGAAGCCTTCCTGGATGATGCGGCCCTGGCCGTAGTAGACGCCGTCGACGATGACCGCGACGGACTGCTCGATGCCGATCGAGGTCGACGAGGTGCCGATGCCGCGCAGCGTGATCTGCGCGCCGGAACCGTTCGATGCACGGCCGACGTTGAGGTTCGGGGTGGCGGCGGCGACCTTGTCGAGGCTGGTCAGGTCACGCTCGCGGATCTGCTCGGCGGACACGGCCGTGACGAGCACGGGAACGTCCTGCACGCTCTCGGCGCGCTTACGGGCGGTGACGATGACTTCTTCGATACCGCCGACCTGCGTCCCGCCGCTGTCCTGCGCATACGCACCGGTGGCGCTGACGGCCAGGGCGAGGATCGCGGAGACGGATGAAATCAGGCGGCTGCGACCTTGATGTTCCATAGTACTGTTGCTCCCCGTATGGAGATGAGTTGCTGGTGTTGTGTGCGGACTGTTGAGTGAGGGCCGGGCCTCGCGCCCGCACGACGTGCCCGACCGACCCGGCGGTACGGCGACGTGGCGCGCACTGTAATCTCTCATGGCACATTATTGCAACGTCGTCCATGTTCCGGGCGATAGCCGGTCAATAGGAGGTTGTTTTGAAGCTACAACAGTCTGAAAGCAGTCGATTCTGGTCCCTGCACAGCCACCCGACCGGCAACGACTTCGCGGCCGCGTTCCGGCTCGAGTCGGGTCCCATACCCGCGCCGGGCGAAGGCGAGGTGCTCATCCGGAACGAGTACATCTCGCTGGATGCCGGCACGCGCATGTGGATCACGCCGCGCACCGATGCCTATCAGCCGCCGCTGCCGCTCGGCACCCCGATGCCCGGCCTCGTGCTCGGGCGCGTGGTCGAGTCACGCGCCGCGGGCTTCAAGGCCGGCGATCTGGTGCGTGGCTTCGGGCGCTGGGGCGACCACTCCTGCGTCGTCCCGTCGATGGCGGCGCTCCGGGTCCTGGAGGAAGGCCTGGCCGATCCCCGGCAACATCTGGGTGTGCTGGGCATGAACGGCTGGACGGCCTACCACGGCATCGTCGAGACCGGCCGGACCCGGCCCGGTGAAACCGTGCTGGTCTCGGCGGCGGCCGGAGCGACCGGGCTGCTCGCGGCGCAAATTGCGCGCAACATGGGCTGCCGCGTCATCGGGCTCGCGGGCGGGCCGGAGAAGTGCCGCGTGCTCGTCGAGCGCTTCCGGCTCGACACCGCGATCGATTACAAGGCCGTCGACGTCGCGCAGGCGCTGGCGCGTGTCCCCGGCGGCATCCACGTCTACTTCGACAATGTCGGGGGCCCGCTGCTGGATGCCGTGCTGCCGAACATGGCGCACTACGGCCGCGTCGCGGTCTGCGGACTGGTGGCGACCTACACGAACGACGGGCCCGCGCCGGGGCCTGCGCGCTTCGACCAGGTGCTGATGCGTCGCCTCTCGATCACGGGCTTCTTCTCGCCGGACTTCGCGGCGCGCGGACCGGAGTACGAGGCGCTGCTCCGGCCCTGGCTGGACGCGGGAACGATCACGCTGCCCTTCGACGAGACGGCGGGTCTCGGGAACATGCTCGCCGCCTACGCGAAGCTGTTCACGGGCGCGAACATCGGCAAGGTGGTCGTGAAGGTCGGCTGAACGGCGCGGCGGGCGCGCCGCACGGCAGCGGAACGCGCGGGATGCGGCTCACGGCCGCACCCCGCGGCTTCTTCAGGCGCTCAGAGCGCTTCGACGATCGTGACGTTGGCGATGCCGCCGCCTTCGCACATCGTCTGCAGGCCGTAGCGCCTGCCACGCGCTCGCAGTGCGTGCACCAGCGTTGCCATGAGCTTCGCGCCCGTGGCGCCCAGCGGATGGCCGAGCGCGATCGCACCGCCGTTCACGTTGAGCTTCGCGGGATCCGCGCCGATCTCGCGCAGCCACGCCATCGGCACGGGAGCGAAGGCCTCGTTGACCTCGTAGAGATCGATGTCGCCGATCTTCATGCCCGCGCGGGCGAGCGCGCGGCGCGTCGCGGCGATCGGCTCGTCGAGCATGATGACCGGGTCGCCGCCCGTGACCGTCAGGTTGTGGATGCGCGCGAGCGGCTTCAGGTTGTGGGCCTTCAGCGCACGCTCGTTCACGACCAGCACGGCGCTCGCGCCGTCGCAGATCTGGCTCGCGTTGGCGGCGGTGATCTGTCCGCCCTCCGCGAGCAGCTTCACGGAACCGATGGACTCCAGCGTGGCGTCGTAGCGGATGCCCTCGTCCTTCGTGTGCAGGCCGTTCGCGACCGCGATCGGCACGATCTCGCGATCGAAGGCACCGGCCTGCGTCGCGGCCGCCGCGCGCCGGTGACTCTCCAGCGCGAAGGCGTCGAGCTGGGCACGGTTGAAGCCGTACTTCTTCGCCATCATCTCCGCGCCGGCGAACTGGCTGAATTCCTTCACGCCGTAACGCTCCAGGATGCGCGGGCTCCAAGGTCCGATGCCGATCCCGGCCTTGGCCGCCAGCGTGGTCGCGGTGCCCATCGGGACACGTGACATGCTCTCGACGCCCGCCGCGACGACGACGTCCTGCGTGCCGGACATCACGGCCTGTGCCGCGAAGTGCACGGCCTGCTGCGAGCTGCCGCACTGGCGGTCGATGGAGACCGCCGGCACGCTGTTCGGCAGCTTCGACGCCATGACCGCGTTTCGGCCGATATGGAAGCTCTGCTCGCCCGCCTGGCTCACGCAGCCCATGATCACGTCCTCGACCGCGGCCGGGTCGATGCCCGTGCGGTCGACGAGCGCGTTCAGCACCTCACCGGCGAGATCGGCGGGATGCCATCCGGCCAGCGCGCCGTTGCGGCGCCCGCCGGCGGTACGAAGAGCTTCGACGATATAGGCCTCGGACATGTCGTGTTTCCTTCAGTCGGGATCGAGGACCCGGGCGACCCGCCGCCCGGGGTGGGAATCAGTCCCGCGGACGATCAGACCAGCGCGGGATCGCAGCCCGTCACGGCGTCCGCGCCGCCGTCGATGACAGCGGCCAGCGCATGCACCTGCGGCAGGACGTGCGTGACGTAGAAGCGCGCGGTCTGCAGTTTCGCGCGCGCGAAGTCACGGTCGCGGCCCGCATCCAGCAGTCCCGCCGCGGCACTGGCCGCGTTGGCCATGAGCCAGCCACCGAGCACGACTCCGCAGAGCTTGACGTAGGGCACCGACACCGCGAGCGCCCCGGCGGGACCCGCGGTATGCAGCTCGAGCACGCGCGCCGTCGCGCGTTCGAACACGGGCATGACGGCCAGCATGGCCTCGCGCACCTCCGGCACGTGGCCGGCGTCGGGCCCGCGCCGCTGCAGATCGGCCTTCAGGTCGGCGACCAGCGCGGCCATCGTCGCACCGTCGTCACGCGCGAGCTTG
Organism: Steroidobacteraceae bacterium; assembly: GCA_046352935.1. Classification (GTDB taxonomy): domain Bacteria; phylum Pseudomonadota; class Gammaproteobacteria; order Steroidobacterales; family Steroidobacteraceae; genus CAYWMY01. The sequence goes on along the minus strand of JAXMGR010000011.1, from coordinate 40,079 downwards.
CGCCCGACGAGATCGGCGGCCTGGATGCCGGTCGTGCCCTCGTAGATGGTCGTGATGCGGACGTCACGCAGCCACTGCGCCGCACCGGTCTCCTCGACGAACCCCATGCCGCCGTGCACCTGCACGCCGAGCCAGGCGAGCTCGTTGCCGAACTCCGTCGACCAGCCCTTCACGATCGGGATCAGCAGGTCCGCGCGGCGCTGCGCGCGCGCGCGCTGATCCTCGTCGGCATCGTGTTCGGCGATGTCCAGCTGGAACGCGGCATACAGCGCCAGCGCGCGCATCGCCTCGGTGCCGGACTTCATCGTGAGCAGCATGCGCCGTACATCAGGATGCTCGATGATGGGCACGGGCTGTGGCGAGAGGGAGCCCGCGGCACGGCTCTGGATGCGCGTGCGCGCGAAATCCGTGGCCTGGTTCAGGGCGCGCGTCGCAACCGCGAAACCCTCGAGGCCCACCGACAGCCGCGCGGCGTTCATCATGACGAACATGTACTCGAGGCCGCGGTTCGGCTCGCCGACCAGCTCGCCGATCGCGCCGTCCTTCTCGCCGTGCACGATCACGCAGGTCGGGCTCGCGTGGATGCCGAGCTTGTGCTCGATCGAGGCGCAGCGCACGTCGTTGTCGGGGCCCGCCGTACCGTCGGCGTTCAGCAGGCGCTTCGGCACGACGAACAGCGACAGTCCCTTGATGCCCGGTGGTGCGCCTTCGATGCGCGCCAGCACCAGGTGCACGATGTTGTCGACGAAGTCGTGGTCGCCGAAGGTGATGAAGATCTTCTGGCCGAAGATGCGGAAGCGGTCGCCGTCGGGAACGGCTCGCGTGCGGATCTGCGCGAGGTCCGAGCCGGCCTGCGGCTCGGTGATGTTCATCGTGCCGGTCCACTCGCCGCTCACGAGCTTCGGCAGGTAGTGATCCTTCAGCGCCGGCGAGGCGCAGCGGACCAGGGCCTCGATGGCGCCCTGCGTCAGCATCGGGCAGAGCTTGAACGACAGGTCGGCACCGCCCCACAGCTCGGCCGTCGCCGTACCGATCACGGACGGCATGCCGAGCCCGCCGTAGCGCGTGGGCGCCACGAGCTGCGGCCAGCCGCCGGCCACGAACTGCCGGTAGGCATCGCGGAACGCCTCGGGCATGCACACGCCCCCGGGCGTCCACTTCGCCCCTTCGAGATCGCCCGGCCGCGCGAGCGGGGCCAGCACCTCGGCGGCGAAACGTCCCGCCTCCTCCAGGATGCTGACGCCGGTCTCGGCGGAGTACTCGGGGCACAGCGCCGCCAGCCGCTCGTGGCCGAGCAGGTGCTCGATGACGAATCGCTGGTCTTCGATCGGCGGGCGATAGGCGGTCATGGTCTACCCCTGGCTGGCGACGGGATCAGGTGCGTTCGAAGATCGCCGCGATGCCCTGGCCGCCGCCGATGCACATCGTCACCAGCGCATAGCGACCCTGGATGCGGGCGAGTTCGTACAGCGCCTTCACCGTGATGATCGCGCCCGTGCCACCGACGGGGTGACCGAGCGAGATGCCGGAGCCGTTCGGGTTCACCTTCGCGGGATCGAAGCCGAGTTCCTGCGCCACGGCGCAGGCCTGCGCGGCGAACGCCTCGTTGGCCTCGATCACGTCCATGTCCTGCACACGGAGCCCGGCGCGCCCGAGCGCGATCTTCGAGGCCGGCACCGGGCCGATACCCATGATGCCCGGCTCGACGCCGGCGTGCGCATAGGCGACGAGGCGCGCGAGCGGCTTCAGTCCCATCGACTTCACGGCCTGGGCACCCGCCAGCACCACGGCACCGGCGCCGTCGTTGATGCTCGACGCGTTGCCGGCCGTCACGACACCGTCCGGCTTGAACGCCGGCTTCATCTTCGCGAGCTGCTCGATGGTCACGTCGGCGCGCACGTTCTCGTCCGTGGCGAACTCGACCGGGCCCTTGCGGGTCTGGACGACGACCGGGACGATCTGCTCCCTGAAACGGCCCTCGGCGATCGCACGCGCCGCGCGCTGCTGGCTCGTGACCGCGAGTTCGTCCTGCATCTGGCGCGTGATGCCGAAGCGGGCCGCGACGTTCTCCGCCGTGATGCCCATGTGCACCTTGTCGAAGGGATCCGTGAGGATGCCGACCATGTAGTCGACGGCGGCGGTCTCGCCCATGCGCGCGCCCCAGCGCAGCGCCGGCAGCAGGTACGGACCGCGGCTCATGGCCTCGGCGCCGGCGCCCACCGCGACCTGCGCATCACCCAGCAGGATGGTCTGCGCCGCCGAGACGATGGCCTGGAGCCCCGAACCGCACAGCCGGTTGACGTTGAACGCGGGCGTCTCCTGCGGGATGCCGGCGCCCATCGCCGCGACGCGGCTCAGGTAGGCGTCGCGCGGCTCGGTCGGGATGACGTTGCCCATGACGACGTGGTCGATGCGCGCGGCATCGACGCCCGCGCGCCCGACCGCGGCCTTGATGACCGTCGTGCCGAGCTGCGCGAGCGGCACGTCCTTCAGCCCGCCGCCGAAACTGCCGATGGCGGTCCGCGCCGCGCCGACCACGTAGATGTCCTGCTTCGTCATTCGATCGTCTCCGGATGTTCAAGTCACAGGTTGCCCGGCGCGCGCCGCACGGGGACCCCGTGCAGATCGCGGGCCCGGCCGTCATTCGATCACATGCTGCGTCGGTACTGCCCGCCCACCAGGTACAGCGCATTCGAGATCTGGCCCAGTGAACAGGCCTTCACGGTGTCCATCAGCGCCGCGAACACGTTGCCGCGCTCGGCGGCGATGCGCTGCAGGCTCCGCAGCGCCTCGGGCCCGCGCCCGCCGTTGCGCCCCTGGAAGGCCTGCACGGCCGCGACCTGGGCCTGCTTCTCCTCCTCCGAGGAGCGGAAGATCTCCGTGCTCGCATGTTCCTCGGTCGCGTCGGCCTTCGACAGGAAGGTGTTGACGCCGATGATGGGCAGCGAGCCGTCGTGCTTCTTCGTCTCGTAGTACAGGCTCTCTTCCTGGATCTTGCCGCGCTGGTACATCGTCTCCATCGCGCCCAGCACGCCGCCGCGCTCACTGATGGCGTCGAACTCCTTGTACACGGCCTCCTCGACGAGGTCGGTCAGGTATTCGAGCGCCCACGAGCCCTGCCAGGGGTTCTGGATCCTGTTGAGGCCGAGCTCGCGGTTGATGATCAGCTGGATCGCGACCGCACGGCGCACGCTCTCCTCGGTCGGCGTCGTCAGCGCCTCGTCGTAGGCGTTGGTGTGCAGCGAGTTGCAGTTGTCGAACAGCGCATACATCGCCTGCAGCGTCGTGCGGATGTCGTTGAACTGGATCTCGCGCGCGTGCAGCGACCGGCCCGAGGTCTGGATGTGGTACTTCAGCATCTGCGAGCGCGGCCCGCCGCCGTACAGGTCGCGCATCGCGCGCGCCCAGATGCGCCGCGCCACGCGGCCGATCACCGCGTACTCGGGGTCCATGCCGTTCGAGAAGAAGAACGACAGGTTCGGCGCGAAGTCGTCGATCTTCATGCCGCGCGCGAGGTAGTACTCGACGATCGTGAAGCCGTTCGCCAGCGTGAACGCGAGCTGCGAGATCGGGTTCGCTCCCGCCTCGGCGATGTGGTATCCGGAAATGGAAACCGAGTAGAAGTTCCTCACGTTGTTGTCGGTGAAGAACTGCTGCACGTCGCCCATCATCCGGAGCGCGAACTCCGTCGAGAAGATGCAGGTGTTCTGCGCCTGGTCCTCCTTGAGGATGTCGGCCTGCACGGTGCCGCGCACCTGGGACAGCGCCTCGCAGCGCAGCCGCGCGTGCTCCTCGGCCGTCAGCACGGGCTCGCCCTTCGCGTTCGAGCCGATGAGCTCGTCGCTGGTGAGACCGAGCAGCGCCAGCCCGGCGCCGTTGTGGCCCTCCGGCAGCTCGCCGTTGTAGACGGGCATGGTCGCGCCGGCAGCGGCGCGCGCCGCCTTCAGTTCGGCGATCTTCGCCTCGGTGGCCACCCAGCGCCCGGACTTCCTCAGGAAGGCCTCGACGTGCTGGTCGATCGCGGTGTTCATGAACATCGCGAGGAGCATCGGCGCGGGACCGTTGATGGTCATCGAAACCGACGTCGTGGGCGCGCAGAGATCGAAGCCCGAATAGAGCTTCTTCATGTCGTCGAGTGTCGCGATCGACACGCCGGAATTTCCCGTGCGGCCGTAGATGTCGGGACGCAGGTCCGGGTCCTCGCCGTACAGCGTCGTCGAATCGAAGGCGGTGGACAGGCGCGTGGACGACTGGCCGCGCGCAAGGTAGTGGAAGCGGCGGTTCGTGCGCTCGGGCGTCCCCTCGCCCGCGAACATGCGTGTCGGATCCTCGGCCTCGCGGCGGTACGGATAGACACCGCCCGTGTAGGGATAGTGGCCCGGCAGGTTCTCGGTGAGCACGAACCGCAGGATCTCGGCCCAGTCCTGCGTCTTCGGCACGGCGACCTTCGGCACCTGGCTGCCGCTCAACGTCTCGGTGTAGTTGTCGCCCGTGACCTCCTTGCCGCGGACCTTGTACGAGTAGTGCTCGCCGCTCACATCGGCGACGCGCCGCGACCAGGCCTTGAGCTCGCCGACACCCTCCGCGCCGATCTCGTCGAGCGCCCGGTTGTAACCCACGCGCAGCTCGCGCAGCGTGCCGTCGGCTCCCGCCTCCACGTCGGCGCCCGGCGCGTCGAGCGCGACCTCGGCGTAACGATCGAGCGGTGACGGCAGCGCCGGATCGCGCAGCGACCTGAGCGCCTCGTAGAGGCCCTGCGCGCGCCGCGCAGCCGCGCTGCGTGCCTCGACCTCGTCGCGGGCGCGGCGGCCGTTACCCGAGATCTCGGCGAGATAACGCACACGGGGTCCGGGGATCAGCGCCTCGCGCGAGGTGAATTCCGTGGGGCCGACGTCGGACACGGGCCAGCGCGCCGGACCGCTGGTGGCATCGAGCCCGCGGCAGATCGCGACGAACAGGCGGTTCACGCCGGGGTCGTTGAAACGGCTCGCGATGGTCGGATAGACGGGCACGTCCTCGTCGGGGATCCGCATGCGGTCGGGATGGTTGCGGCGCCACTGCTTGCGCACGTCGCGCAGCGCGTCCTCGGCGCCGCGCTTCTCGAACTTGTTCAGCACGACCATGTCGGCGTAGTCGAGCATGTCGATCTTCTCGAGCTGGCTCGCCGCGCCGTACTCGCTCGTCATCACGTAGATCGGCAGGTCGGCGACGTCGACGATCTCGGTGTCGCTCTGGCCGATGCCCGCGGTCTCGACCACGATGAGGTCGAAGCCGGCGAGCTGGTAGAGATCGATCACGTCGCGCAGCACCGCGGAGGTCGCGAGGTTCTGGCGGCGCGTGGCCAGCGAGCGCATGTAGATGCGCTGCGAGCCGAGGCTGTTCATGCGGATGCGGTCACCGAGCAGCGCACCGCCCGAGCGGCGCCGCGTGGGATCGACGGCGACGACCGCGATGTTGCGCTCCGGGAACTGGCGCACGAAACGCTGCAGCAGTTCGTCGTTCAGCGAGGACTTGCCCGCGCCGCCCGTGCCCGTGATGCCGACGACCGGCGCGCGGCGCGTGCTGCGCCCGAGCGCGCGCTGCACCTGGTCGCGGATCGCGGCCGCGGCGGCGTCGCCTTCCTCGATGGCCGTGATGGTGCGCGCGAGCTGCTGCGGATCGCCGGGATTCAGCGGCCCGAACGCGAACGCGGGCTTCCGCGCCGCGCGCACGCGTCTGAAGACGTCGTCGATCATGCCCGCGAGACCCAGTTGACGGCCGTCCTCGGGCGTGTAGATCTTCTCGATGCCGTGCCGCTCGAGCGCCGCGATCTCGTCGGGAGAGATCGTGCCGCCACCACCCACGACGACGCGGATGTGCTCGGCGCCCCGCTCGCGCAGCACGTCCACCATGTACGCGAAATATTCGTTGTGGCCGCCCTGGTAGGAACTCACGGCGATGCCGTCGGCGTCCTCCTGGATCGCGGCGCGCACGATGTCGTCCACCGAACGGTTGTGCCCGAGATGGATGACCTCGGCGCCGTTCGCCTGCAGCAGCCGGCGGATCATGTTGATCGCGGCGTCGTGGCCGTCGAACAGCGAAGCCGCGGTCACGAAGCGCAGCGGGTGCCCCATGTTCTGGGAGCTATCGGTCGTGGCGTCGGCAGCGGAGCCGACGGCGATGGCCGTGTTGCGCATGAGCGGGGACCTTTGGTGGGTTGGGCTTCCCGGCGATCGTACTGCCGGGTATGATGGTTACTGGAGAGTATAGGTCTAATACCGGCAGGTAGGCAACCGGGTCGCAGACAACACCGCGGAGCCCTGCAGGGCTCGCTGGCGGTCGGACCGGTCTGCGATACTCATGCCTGTTCAAGGAGCTGGCCTTGGCCCGTCGCGAAACACGCCCCCGCAGGTCCCTGCAGGCCGTCACACCCATCGAGTCGCCCTGGCAGCAGGAACGCGTGCGCGCCGAGCAGCGCGCCGTCAAGCGCGACGCCGTGATCCTCACGGCCGCGCGCGCTTTCCGGGAGCGCGGCTACCACAACACCTCGCTGGACGACATCGCGGCGCGCCTCTCCGTCACGAAACCGACGATCTACCACTACGTCACCAGCAAGGAGCAGATCCTGTTCGAGTGCTTCCGCACGGGCCTCGACCTGATCCGCGCCGCCTTCGTCGAGGTGCAGGGGAGCCGTGCGAGCGGGCGTGAGCGGCTCATGCTGGTGCTGCGCCGCTATCTGGAAGCGGTGACCTCGGACTTCGGCTGGTGCATGGTGCGCGCGGAGGACCAGGACCTCGGTGCCGACATGAGCCGGCAGATCGGCGCGCTGAAGACCGAGATCGACCGGGGCCTGCGCGGGCTCATCGAGGAAGGCATCGCCGACGGCTCGATCGCGCCGTGCGATGCCAAGATGGCGGCCTTCGCACTCGCGGGCTCACTGAACTGGATCTCGCACTGGTACCGCGCGGACGACTCGCTGACCCCCGACGAGATCGCGGACCGGTTCCTCAGTGTGTTCGAGCAGGGGTTGAAGCCGCGCGGATGAAGCCGCGCGAGGACCGACCAAACCGTGACGGCGTCGTGACGATCCGCCTGCGACACGAGGCCCGCGCCGGGCACGCCGGGCCGGCCGGGTTCAGACGTACTTCGGCTTGCGCTTCCCGAGGAAGGCCTGGATGCCCTCCCGGCCTTCGGCCGTGCCACCCTGCTGGGCGATGTTCTCGCTCTCGAGCGCCATGTGCGTCTCGAGCGCGCCGTTCGCCGCGGCGACGAGGCGCTTGGTGCGACCGAACGCGCCCACGGGTCCCGCGGCGAGGCGCTCGGCGATCGCGAGCGCGCGCGGGAGCACTTCCGCATCCGGCACGACTTCGTTGAGGAGCCCCCAGTCGCGTGCTTCAGCGGCCGTGAGGGCGCGGTTCGTGAGCAGCAGTTCCATCGCGCGCTTCGTGCCGACGAGGCGCGGCAACAGGAACGAGGTGCCGCCATCGGGCGTCAGCCCCACACCCGTGTAGGCCAGCGAGAACTTCGCGCTCTCGGCCGCGACGGCGAGGTCCGCGAGCGCCACGAGACCGATGCCCGCGCCCGCGGTCGTGCCGTTCACGGCGGCGATGAGCGGCGCGTCCATGCGCGCGAGCTGCGCCACCGCGGCGTGCAGCGTGGCCGTGAGTTCGCGCAGGAACGGCGTGATCTCGCCGCCGGTCGCCATCATGCCGCGCAGGTCACCGCCGAAGCAGAAGCTGCCGCCCGCGCCGGTCAGCACCGCGGCGCGCACGCCCGCATCGGCCTGGATGCGGTAGGCCGCGTCGAGCAACGCGCGCGCCAGGTCCAGATCGATGGTGTTCGCCGCGTCGGGCCGGTTCAGCCTCAGGATGGCCACGTGGCCGCGGCGTTCGATTTCAACGGCATTGTTCGTCATGGTGTTGGTCCTCGAGCGGTTCTCTCAACCGCCGCCGAGTGCTTTCCTGAGTTCGGGGATGACGGCGAACAGGTCGGCGACGAGCCCGAGGTCGGCGACCTCGAAGATCGGCGCCTCGGGGTCCTTGTTCACCGCCACGATGGTGCGCGCGTCCTTGATCCCGGTGAGGTGCTGGATCGCCCCCGAGATGCCGAACGCGAAGTACACTTCCGGCGCGATGATCTTGCCCGTCTGCCCCACCTGCAGGTCCGACGGCGCATAGCCCGCATCCACCGCCGCACGCGAGGCGCCCACCGCAGCGCCCAGCTGGTCGGCGAGCCCGTACAGCAGCTGGAAGTTCTCCGCGCTGCCGAACGCCCGGCCCCCGGACACCACCTTCGCCGCCGACTGCAGGTCCGGCCGGTCGCTCGCCGCGCTCTTCTGCTCCACGAAGCGCGTGTGCCCCGGCAGCTCCACGTTCAGGTTCACCGTCTCGATGGGCGCCGGCCCTCCGGACGCCACCGCCTGGAAGCTCGCAATCCGCACCGTCGCCACCACCGGACTCGCCACCGCCTCCACCGTCACGATCGCATTGCCCGCATACGTCGGCCGCTGGAACGTCTGCTCCCCCAGCACCGCCTGCAGGTCGCTGATCTGGTCCACGCCCAGCAGCGCCGCCACCCGCGGCAGCAGGTCCTTGCCATACGTCGTCGACGGCGCCAGCACGTGCGTGTAGTCCTGCGCCAGCGCCGCCACCTGCGGCGCCTGCACCGCCGCCAGCGCATGACCGTTCCCCGCATGCTCCAGAAGCAGCACCTTCGCCACCCCGGCCAGCCCCGCCGCCTGCGCCGCCACCTCGGCGCCGCCACTCGCCAGCACCGCCACCGTCACCTCGGCGCCCGGAATCTGACCCGCACAGCTCACGCACTTCGCCGTCGCCGCGTTCAGCTTCCCACCCGCGTGCTCCGCAATCACCAGTACCCTGCTCATGCCACCAGCCCCTTCTGCTTCAGCGCCGCCACCAGCTCGCCCACGTCCTTCACCACAATCCCCTTCGACCGCGCCACCGGCGGCTCCGTCTTCAGCACCTTCAGCCCGTCCCCAGCCGCCACACCCAGCGACCCCAGCTCCAGCACCTCCAACGGCTTCTTCTTCGCCTTCATGATGTCCGGCAGCTTCACGTACCTCGGCTCGTTCAAGCGCAGATCCGCGCTCACCACCGCCGGCAGATCCACCTCCAGCACCTCGAGCCCCGCATCCACCTCGCGCGTCACCCGCGCCACCTCACCCGCAATCTCCACCTTCGATGCAAACGTCGCCTGCCCCCGGCCCCACAGCGCCGCCAGCATCTGCCCCGTCTGCCCGCAGTCGTCATCGATCGCCTGCTTGCCCACGATCACCAGCCGCGGCTGCTCCCGCTCCGCCAGCTTCAAAAACACCCGCGCCGCCGTCAGCGGACTCACCGCCGCGTCCGCCTTCACCAGCACCGCACGGTCCGCTCCCATCGCCAGGCCCGTCCGCAACTGCTGCTGCGCATCCTCCACCCCGATGCTCACCACCACCACCTCGTCCGCCTCGCCGCGCTCCTTCAGCCGCAGCGCCTCCTCCAGCGCAATCTCGTCAAACGGGTTCACTCCCATCTTCACCCCGTCCAGCACCACCCCGCTCCCGTCAGGCTTCACCCGCACTCGAACGTTGTAGTCCACCACCCGCTTCAGTCCCACCAGAATCTTTCGCATGAGCCTTCTCTCCAGTGCCTTCGGGGCCACGGAATCAGTGAATGACGTCCGGCTGCGGCGAGGCCGCAGGATCACCGCGCCGGACGGGCCGGCGCGCCGGGGTCGCAATCCTACCAGTCCGCGCCGGTCCGCGGCCCTGCCGGACCTGCGAGGGCCGGGCGGGGGCGGAGCCACCCGCGACGTTCGCCCCCTCTCGAGATCACGGGTGCGGCAGTGACCGCCCTGGTGCGGACCGGCTCAATTCCGGACCAGAGCCGCCATGAACTCGTGCACCGGAAGGGCGTCGAGACGCTCCGGGTCGTCGAACAGGGTACGGATGCGCGCACACTGTTTCGGCCCGAAGACCCCGGGCAGGGACGCGGCGAACTTCTCCGCGAGCGCCGGGAGGGCCTCGGCGCGGCGCCGCGGGTGACCGAGCGGCGAGTCGATCGCGACACGGGCCGTGCAGCTCTTGTCGCGGAAGAACACCTGCAGTGCATTGCCGATGCAACGCCGGTCGGCGGCGTAGTAGTCCGCGGTGAATCCCGGATCCTCCCGCAGGACCATGCGGGCGCGCAGCGCATCGATGCGCGGGTCGCAAGCGACCGCGTCCTCGTAGTCGGCTGCCGTCAGCCGGCCGAAGATCAGCGCGACCGCGACCATGTACTGCAGGCAGTGGTCGCGGGCCGCGGGATTCGCGAGCGGTCCGGTCTTGTCGATGATCCGCAGGGCCGGCTCCTGCGTCTCGATCACGACCCGCTCGACCTCGTCGAGCCGGTCCCTCACGCCGGTGTGCAGCGCGAGCGCGCATTCCACCGCAGTCTGTGCATGGAACTCGGCCGGAAAGCGGACCTTGAACAGCACGTTCTCCATCACGTAGCTGCCGAAGGGCCTGTCGAGCACGAAGGGCCGGCCCGCGCACAGTGCGTCGTAGAAACCCCAGCGCGGCGCCGAGAGTGCGAGCGGATAGCCCATCTCTCCGCGCATCGCGAGCAGCGCAAGGCTCACGCCACGACGGGTCGCGTCGCCGGCAGCCCAGCCCTTGCGTGAACCCGTGCTCGGCGCATGCCGGTAAGTGCGCAGCGCGCCACCGTCGAGCCAGGCGTTCGAGACGGCATTGCGGATCTGCTCCTCCGTGCCACCCAGCAGGTCCGTCACGACGGCCGCCGTGGCGACCCGCACGAGGATCACATGATCGAGGCCGATGCGGTTGAATGCATTCCCGAGCGCGATCACGCCCTGGATCTCGTAGGCCTTGATCATCGCCGCGAGCACGTCGCGCACGAGGACCTGCGGTCCGCCCCCGGCGAGCGCCCGGCGCGACAGGTAGTCGGCGATGGCGAGGATGCCGCCGAGGTTGTCGGAAGGATGTCCCCATTCCGCGGCGAGCCAGGTGTCGTTGAAGTCGAGCCAGCGGATCATCACGCCGAGATCGAAGGCGGCCTGCACGGGGTCGAGCTCGTAGCTCGTGCCCGGCACGCGGGCGCCACCCGGCAGCGTGGCCCCCGGCACCACGGGACCGAGGAGCCGCGTGCAGGCGGGATGACCGAGCGCCGCGAAACCGCAGGCCAGCGCATCCCTCAGACAGAGCCGCGCGGTCTCGAACGCAGCCTCGCTGCCGACTCCGCGGGACGCCGCGTAGCGCGCGATCGCGACCAGCGGCGCATCGGGCACCGGGCCGGCTTCGGCCGTCGAAGCAAGCGAGACAGGCGGGCTGGCGGAATCAGCCATGAGGAACGGGCTCCCGGGAGCGGGCGCGCCGGCGCGCGCAGGACGAGACTCTACAAACCCTTTCCGCGCCCTGCCATGGCACGGCGGCCGGAGGGCAGCCCGCCCGGCCTCGCGGCCCGTATAGACTGGCGCCCATGAACGCCGCAGACACATCCGCCTCCGATGCCGCGACCGTGAGCCACTGGATCGACGGCAGGCCGCAGCTCCCCGCCGGCTCCCGCAGGCAGGACGTGTTCGAGCCCGCGACGGGCCGCGTCGCACGTCAGGTCGCGATGGCGGATGCGGCGACGGTCGGCGCCGCGGTCGCGAGCGCCGCGCGGGCTGCACCCCGATGGGCCGACACACCGCCCCTGAAGCGCGCGCGCGTGCTGTTCTCCTTCCTCGAACAGATGAACCGCCACCGCGACGAGCTCGCCGCGATCATCACGCGCGAGCACGGCAAGGTCTTCTCCGACGCGCAGGGCGAGGTCACGCGCGGCATCGAGATCGTCGAATTCGCCTGCGGCATCCCCGAACTGCTGAAAGGCGACTACAGCGACCAGGTCTCGACCGGCATCGACAACTGGACGCTGCGCCAGCCGCTCGGCGTGGTGGCGGGCGTTACGCCGTTCAACTTCCCCTGCATGGTGCCGTGCTGGATGTTCCCGGTCGCGATCGCCTGCGGCAACAGCTTCGTGCTCAAGCCCAGCGAGCGCGATCCTTCGGCGTCCCTGTTCATGGCGGCGCTGCTGCGCGACGCAGGACTGCCGGACGGCGTGTTCAACGTCGTGCAGGGCGACCGCGTCGCCGTCGATGCGCTGCTCGATCATCCGCAGGTGCGCGCACTGAGTTTCGTGGGATCCACGCCGGTCGCGCAGGAGCTGTACCGGCGCGGCGGCGAAAGGGGCAAGCGCGTGCAGGCCCTCGGAGGAGCCAAGAACCACCTCGTCGTGATGCCGGACGCGGACCTCGACGTCGCCGCCGACGCACTGATCGGCGCCGCCTACGGTTCGGCCGGTGAGCGCTGCATGGCGATCTCCGTCGCGGTGCTGGTCGGGGACGTCGGCGACCGGCTCGTGCCGAAGCTCGCCGCACGCACGCGCGCACTCGTCGTACGCGACGGCATGGACCCCGCCGCCGAGATGGGACCGATCGTCACGGCCGCGGCGCGCGATCGCATCCGGGGCCATATCGCCGACGGCGCCGCAGGCGGCGCCGAACTCGTCGTCGACGGCCGGGTCGATCCCGCCACGGGTGCGCCGTTCACGGTCGCCGGGCGCGAAGGCGGCTTCTGGCTCGGCGGCACGCTGTTCGACCGCGTGACGCCCGACATGCGCATCTACCGCGAGGAGATCTTCGGGCCCGTGCTCTGCTGCGTGCGCGTGCCCGACTTCGCCGCCGCACTCGCGCTCGTGAACGGCCACGAGTACGGCAACGGGGTTTCCTGCTTCACACGCGACGGCGGCATCGCGCGCGAGTTCGCGCGGCGCGTCGAGGCGGGCATGGTCGGCATCAACGTGCCGATCCCCGTGCCGATGGCCTGGCACGGCTTCGGCGGCTGGAAGAAGAGCCTGTACGGCGACCTGCACGCCTATGGCGCGGAGGGCGTCCGCTTCTACACGCGCCAGAAGTCGGTGATGAGCCGCTGGCCCGACACCGCGAGCCGCGGCGCGGAGTTCACGATGCCGACGGCGAAGTAGGCCCCGGCCGCGGCCGGTGCACGTCCTGCCTCAGGAACATGGCCCGCCGCCCGGTGCAGAGGCGGCGGCCGGCGATCGCCCCGAAGAGCGATGCCGGCGTCCCCATGCCGTCCGCCTGCCTTGCGTCACTTCGAGCCGAACTGGAAGCCCAGCTCGACGCCGAAGTAGCGCGGCAGACCGTACTGGCTGTTGAGCCACAACCCGCCCACGTTCTGGTTGGCCGTACGGTAGCGCTCGTCCGTCAGGTTGCGGCCGACCACCCGCACGTAGTAGTCGTCGTCCGTCTGCGCGAGCGTGATCGAGGCATTCAGCAGCGTCCTCGCGTTGAGGTAGGCATTGCCCGCCGCCGAAGTGATCGACTGCGAGAACAGGTTGCTGCTGACGTAGCTGACGTTGGCATTGAGGACCACCTTGAAATTGTCGGTGAGCGGCTGGTTGTACGTGCCGTCGACCGACCAGGTCCACTTCGGCGTGCGCAGCAGCGGAGCGCTGCCGAGGTCATAGCCCGAACCCGGCTGGCCGCCCGGCGCCGGCGCCACGACATAGCTCGAATACTTGCCGTCCTGGTACCCGAGCACCCCGCGCAGCGTCAGTTCCGGGACCACCTGTGCGACGGTCTCGATCTCGAGGCCCTTCACCTTGGCGCTGGCCGCGTTGACGAAGCGGGTCACCTGGTTGGGCTGGCCGTTGACCTCGATCGGCACGTTCAGCTCGCGCTGCAGATTCTTGTACTTCACGTGGAAGCCCGTGAGGTTGAAACGCAGACGCCGGTCGAAGAACTCGCTCTTGAGGCCCAGTTCGAAGTTGTCGGCGGTCTCCGGCCGGGTCGCCTGCGCCGCTTCGCGAAAGGCTGCCGTATCGGCACCGAACGGCGCGAAGCCGCCGATCTGGTCGTTGAAGCCGCCCGCCTTGAAGCCGCGCGAATAGGTGAAATAGGTGAAGAGGTCCGGCGTCGCCTGATAGCCCGCACTGAACCGCCAGGTCGGCTTCCTGACCGAGTCCTTCACCTTGATCACGCCTGCCGGGTGATCGAAGACATTGGCATCGAGCGGCTGGTCGATCGTGATCGACGGGTCGAAGCCGCCATCCAGCGCCGGGATGAACACCTGCTGGCGGCCCCACCAGGTCTTCTTTTCCCAGGTGTAGCGGAAGCCGCCGGTGAGGGTCAGCTGATCGGTTGCCTTGAAGGTACCTTCGGCGAAGAGCGCCGTGGACCGCGCCTTCTGCGCGTTGCACAGGATGTAGGGCGTATCGTTCCAGGCACCGAACGGCAGCGGGCCGCTGACGACGTCCAGGAAGCCGAGGATCTGCGAGACGCAGAAGTTGGTCTTGTCCTTCTGGAAGAAGCCGCCGACCACGCCATCCACGGCCGTGCCCGTATCGGTCGCGAAGCGCAGTTCCTGCTGGTAGGTCTTGCGATCATCGTCACGGCGCGCGTCGAACACCGAGAGCTGGTCGCCGTCCGGCGCAATTGCCGTGGTACCCGCATAGCTGTTGGGCAGGCGTGACTTCTGCTTGCGCCAGCCCGAGACGGAGGTCAGCGTTCCGAACCCGGTGTCGTAGTCGATGTTGAGATAGACGCCGTCGACATCGATCCGCTGGCCGCGGCCCATCTCGAGCAGGGCATCGTCGCGGTCGGTGATCATTGCATTGTCGAGTGGATCGCCCGAGTCCACCCGTCGGCCGAGGCCGAGCAGGTTCGTGAGGAAGGGATCGGCCGGGTTCTGGTAACGGAAGTTCTCGTTGACCGAGGGAACCGGCTGCGAGCGGTCGTGCAGCTTTTCGTATTGCAGCAGGATCGAGAGCTGGTCGCTCGGCTCTGCCAGCAGCTTGGCGCGGCCGTTCCAGACCTTCTTGCCGCCGACACGGTCGCCGTCGAGGCAGCCGGACACTCCCTGCCACTTGTTGCCGGGGAAGAAGCCGGTGACGGGGCCGTAGCAACCGCCATTGCGATAATAGCCGTCGTCCTTCTGGTAACCGCCGACCACGCGCAGGGCCACCTTGTCCTTGACGATCGGCACGTTGATCGCGCCCTGGATGACGCGGTTGCTGAACTCGCCCAGTTGCAGCTTCACGTCCGCACCGAAGCTGTCGAGCACGGGGCGCTTGGTGCGCACGGTCACGGCGCCGCCGGTGGTGTTCTTGCCGAACAGCGTGCCCTGCGGGCCGCGCAGCACTTCGACCTGCGCGATATCGAAAGTATCGAGCAGCTGTGTCTGCACGCTGGGCACTGCGAAATCATCGACCAGCACGGAGACCGGCGGTTCGAAGTAGACGATGATGGTGTTCTGGCCCACGCCGCGCATCGCGAACGACGCCGCGTTGAAGCCGGTGATGGTGGAGGCGGAGAAATTCGGCACGAAGCTGGCGATGTCGCCGATATTGCGCGGGCTCGCCTGGCTGATGGCGACGGAATCGATCGCACTGACCGCAACCGGCGTGTCCTGCAGGTTGGTGTCGCGCCGGGTCGCCGTCACGATGATTTCGCCGAGACCGACAGGGGCTTCTGCGTCAGCCTCGGCGGCAACTGCGGCAACGGGCATCAACGCCACGCCGCCGAGCGCGATGGAAACAGCGGAACTCAACAGCCATCTGTTTTTCATGATCGCGACCCCTCTCCGGAATCGGCATCGTGTCGGGATGCCGTTGTTGCTTTGTCGATCCCGCGGTGCCGGCGCGACCCGCATGCCGAGGGCCGTGCACCGCCGCCAGAAGTACCCCTGCGCTCCGCACCCGCCCTGACCGGCCGAATCCAGTCCGGATTCTCGTCGTCACGCGTGCCTGCACCGCGGTCGTCCCGGGCAGAGAAGGGAGCAGACCTGTCTCTAGACTCATTCTTGACCAAAATTCAAGAGATGGGAATAGGCAACAGGCCACCGGCGAGAGAACAGTCCGGAGACTGCACGGCCTGCATGATGTGCAGCGCGATTCGATGTGCCGCTGCGGTGCCGACCGCCGAGTGACGGCATCGCATGTCGACGGCACAATGCGCCGCCCCGGGGAGGCCGTTCCCCGCCGTGTCCGGAAGCCACCGCCGATGACCTCGCTGTTCGCCCCGCTCGAGTTCACCCACGGGCCGGCGATGAAGAACCGCTTCGTGCTGGCACCGCTCACCAACCTGCAGAGCCTCCCGGACGGCAGGCTCGGCGAGGACGAATACCGCTGGCTGCAGCTCCGCGCGCAGGGAGGATTCGGGCTCACCATGACCTGCGCCTCGCACGTGCAGGCCGCAGGCCAGGGCTTCCGCGGTCAGCTCGGCTGCTGGTCGGACGAGCACCTGCCCGGACTGACGCGGCTCGCGACAGCGCTACGGGTGGCCGGCACCGTCGGCGTCCTGCAGCTGCACCACGCCGGTCTGCGCGCCGCGAAGGACCTCACCGGCATGTCGCCCGTGGCGCCTTCGTCCGACGCCGCGAGCGGCGCGCGCGGACTCGCGCTCCCCGACGTGGATCGGCTGCGCGAGGACTTCATCGCCGCGGCACTGCGCGCGGAACGCGCGGGTTTCGCGGGCGTCGAGCTGCATGGCGCGCATGGCTACGTGCTGTGCCAGTTCCTGAGCGGGGAAACCAACCGCCGCGACGACCGTTACGGCGGCCCGCTCGAGAACCGCCTGCGTCTCGTCGAGGAGATCATCGCGGGGATCCGCGCACGCTGCGGCGCGGGCTTCGGACTCGGCCTGCGCCTCTCGCCCGAGCGTTATGGCCTGCGCACCGCCGAGATGCTCGAAGTCGCGGCGCGGCTCATGCAGGGCGGCGCGCTCGATTACCTCGACCTGTCGCTGTGGGACGTGTTCAAGGAACCCGAGGAGAACGAGTACCGCGGCCGCACGCTGCTCGACCACTTCGCCGCGCTCGACCGGGGCCGCACGCGCATCGGTGCCGCAGGGAAGATCAGGAGCGGCGCCGACGCGCGGCGCTGTCTCGAGGCGGGAGCCGATTTCGTCATCGTCGGACGCGCAGCCATCCTGCACCACGACTTCCCGCGGCGGATCGAGACGGATCCGGACTTCGCGATGCGCGCACTGCCGGTCGGCGCCGACGAACTGCGGCGCGAGGGCGTGGGCGAAGCCTTCCTCGCCTACCTTCGCACCTGGAAGGACTTCGTCGCGGCCGACGCCTGAGCACGCGGCGCCGGGCGACCGCCGACCCGGTCGCACCCGGCGTGGCGCGCTTCAGACCGCGCGCGGCACCTGCTGCGTGATGCAGTGGATGTTGCCGCCGCCCAGCAGGATCTCGCGTGCGGGCACGCCGATGACGCGACGTCCCGGGAACAGGCGCTTCATCTTCGCAGCCGCACGGCGATCCATCGCCGGATCGAGCAGCGGCATCACCACGGCGCGGTTCGCGAGGTAGGAGTTCACGTACGAGCCCGCGAGACGCTGGCCCGCGATACGCCGCGTCGAACCTTCGACGGCGTCGACGCCCGCGGCTTCCGCCTCCGTCATGTACAGCGGACCGGGCTGGTGGATCCTGTGCACTTCGAAGGGCCGGCCGCGCGCGTCCCGGGCGCGCCGCAGCCGCTCCCAGGCATCACGCGAGATCTCGTACTGCGGATCGCGCCGGTCGTCCGTCCAGGTCAGCGCCACGACCCCGGGCCGCACGAAACAGGCCAGGTTGTCCACGTGGCCGTCGGTCTCGTCGGCGAACACGCCGCGTCCGAGCCAGACGATGTGGCGGATGCCGAGATAGCGCTGCAGCAGGACTTCCAGCTCCGTCCGCGACAGCGCCGGATTGCGGTTCGGGTGCAGCAGGCACTCCTCGGTCGTCAGCAGCGTACCCTCGCCGTCGACGTGGATCGCCCCGCCCTCCAGCACGAACGGCGCGCGATACCGGTCCGCCCCCTCGATCTCGGCGACCTTGCGTGCCACCGCGTCGTCCTGGTCCCAGGGGAAGTACAGCCCGCCCTGCAGCCCGCCCCAGGCGTTGAACTCCCAGTCCACGGCGCGGCGGCCGCCGCGATCGTCGACGACGAAGGTCGGACCGACGTCGCGCATCCAGGCGTCGTTCGACGACAGCTCCACGACCCGCACGCGTTCGGGCAGTGCGCTGCGCGCCACCGCGTACTGCCGTGACGAAACCCCGACGGTGACCGGCTCGACCGCCGCGATCGCTGTCGCAACCGCCGCGAACGCGCGCTGCGCGGGCGTGGCACCCAGCCGCCAGTTGTCGGGCCGCTCGGGCCAGAGCATCCAGGTGCCGGCGTGCGGCTCCCACTCGGCGGGCATGCGGTAACCATCGCGGGCCGGTGTGCGCGTCAGGGTGCGTGTCACGAGCGTCGGTCTCCTTCAAATTCATTCTAGGATCCCGCGCGGGCGTTGCCCATGGCCGCCTGTGGATATCCACGAGTCCCCGCGGGAGGCCGGGGAGGCCCCGGTGTGCTACATTCGCGCCCCGAAAACGAGCCCCGAGACGGCCCGATACGGGCCCCAGACACGGAGTCCACAGTCCGATGAGCGCAGTGAAACTCACCCCGCCGGCCGAAGGCGCAAAGATCACGATCACGAACGGCAAGCTCAGCGTACCGAACAATCCCATCATTCCGTTCATCGAGGGCGACGGCACCGGTCGGGACATCTGGCGCGCCTCGGTGCGCGTGCTCGACGCCGCGGTGGCGAAGGCCTACGGCGGCAAGCGGAAGATCCACTGGATGGAGGTCTACGCGGGCGAGAAGTCGTTCAAGCAGTTCAATTCCTGGCTGCCGGACGAGACGGTCGCGGCCTGCCGCGAGTACCTCGTGTCGATCAAGGGCCCCCTGACCACGCCGGTCGGCGGCGGCATCCGCTCGCTGAACGTCGCACTGCGACAGCTGCTCGACCTGTACGTCTGCCTCCGCCCCGTGCGCTGGTTCAAGGGCGTGCCTTCTCCCGTGAAGGCCCCCGAGAAGGTCGACATGGTGATCTTCCGCGAGAACACGGAGGACCTGTACTCGGGAATCGAGTGGGAGCAGGGCACCGAGGACAACCGCAAGTTCGTCGAGTACCTGAAGGCGAACTTCCCCAAGCACTACGCCAAGATCCGCTTCCCCGCGACCAGCGGATTCGGCCTCAAGAACATTTCCAGCGAAGGCACCGAGCGGCTGTTCCGCGCGGCCATCGAGTACGCGATCGCCAACAAGCGCAAGAGCGTGACGATCGTGCACAAGGGCAACATCCTGAAGTTCACGGAAGGCGCCTTCCTCGGCTGGTCCTACGCGCTCGCCGAGCGCGAGTTCGCGGGCCGCGTCTACACCTGGCGGCAGTGGGAGAAGACCCGCGCCGAGAAGGGCGAGAAGGCCGCCAACGAAGAGCAGGCCGCGGCGCTCGAGGCGGGCAGCGTGCTCATCAAGGACGCGATCGCGGACATCACGCTGCAGCAGGTCATCACGCGCGCCGAGGAATTCGACGTCGTCGCGACCATGAACCTCAACGGTGACTACCTGTCCGACGCGCTGGCCGCGCAGGTCGGCGGCATCGGCATCGCGCCGGGCGCCAACATCAACTATGCGACGGGCCACGCCGTGTTCGAGGCGACCCACGGCACCGCGCCGAAGTACGCGGACCTCGACCAGGTGAACCCGGGCTCGGTGATCCTCTCGGGCGAGATGATGCTGCGCTACATGGGCTGGACCGAGGCCGCCGACGCGATCATCAGCGCGATGGACAAGACCATCGGCCAGAAGATCGTGACCTACGACTTCGCGCGACTCATGGAAGGCTCGACCAAGGTCAAGTGCAGCGAGTTCGGCGACGCGCTGATCCGCAACCTGGCCTGAATGACCGGCACGGGCCGATCGAACGGGACGGCTGCCCGCGACTCGACGTCGGGGCAGCCGTTTTCCGTTGCGGAGCCTGCGCGCGAGGCGGCTGCGACACCCGCCCTGCCACGGCTGCAGGGTGCAACCAATTTCCGCAGTCTGGCCGGTGTCGCGGCGCGCGACGGCCGGCGCGTGCGGGCGCACACCCTCATGCGTTCCGACCGCCTGCACGCATTGACGCCCGAGGACTGGCAGGCGCTGCGCGGCCTCCGTCTCGCGACCATCGTCGATCTGCGCAGTGACATCGAGCGCGCACGGCACCCGAACCGCACGCCGGCGGACTTCGGCGCGCGGGAACTCACCGCAGCCATCGACAACGACCTGCGCGCGGATCCGCAGCTCCTCACGCTGCTGGACGACCACCCCACGAAGGCGGGTGCGGAACGGCTGATGATCGAGCTCTACCGCCGGTTCGCGGTGCACTTCGCGCCGCGCCTGCCGCTGTTGTTCGACGCGCTGCTCTCGGGTGGACCCCTGCTGCTGCACTGCACGGCCGGCAAGGACCGCACGGGATTCGCGACGGCGCTCGTCCTCACGGTGCTCGATGTGCCGCGCGAGGTGGTCCTGCAGGACTACCTCGCATCCAGCACCTGGCCCGGTGCGGCGCTGCACCGGAATTCCCTGCGTCGCCGCCTCGCCTCCCACAATCCCGGCGACGAACTCGAGGGCATGGTCGACACGCTGCTCGGCGTGCGCGAGGCCTGGCTCGGGACGGCGCTCGCCGAGGTGGAGCAGCGCTTCGGCTCCGTGCCCGCGTATCTCGAGCGCGAAGCCGGCCTCGACGCCGCGCGCCGCGAACGGCTCCGGGACCTGCTGCTCGTGTGACCCGCGCCGCGGCTGCAGCCTGCAGCGCGCGGCGACAGTCGCGCGGCGGGGAGGCCGCCGGAGTGACCGGTGTTACGGTTACGGCAACCGGGCTCAGATCACGCCGAGCGCCAGACTCGCGGCGACGGTCTGCCCGAGCTCCCGCGCGCGCTCGAGCGCGACCACATCGGGCTCGCCGACCACGATCAGCGGCTCCGCGACCGCGCGCCAGCGATAGCCGGGCACGATGCGTTCGATGGACCTCACCGCTCCCGTGCCATCGTTGCCGGCGCTGACGACGAGCGCGTACGGCAGCCCCTCGGTGCGGCCCGCGACGGGATAGAACGTGCGGTCCAGGAAATCCTTGATGGCGCCCGCCATGTAGCCGAAGTGTTCCGGTGTGCCGATCAGCAGCGCCTCGGCCCACAGCAGGTCGTCGAGCCCGGCTTCCAGCGCGGGCCGGACGCGCAGCTCGACCTCGTCCTCACAGGTCCGGACGCCCTCGACGAGAGCATCGCGCAGCCGGAAGGTCCTGCCCCCGGCGTGGCCCGCATGGATGAGCAGCAGGCGGCGGCGCGCCGGCAAGTTCAACCTCCGCCGGCGGCCGCGGCCAGTCCGCGCTCCAGATCCGCGATCAGGTCGTCCACATCCTCCAGGCCGACTGAAAGACGGATCGTGCCGGGGCGCATCGCCGCCCAGCCGCGCTCTTCGGCACCGAGGTGCTGCTGCGACTGCAATCGGGCCGGGATCACGAGCGACTCGGTCGAGCCCAGGCTCGCCACCGAGGCGAACAGTTCCAGCGCATCGACGAAGCGCGCCGCCGCCTCGGCCCCGCCGCGCAGATCCAGCGAGACGATGGTGCCGAAGTCCTTCATCTGCGCACGCGCGAGCGCATGGCGCGGATGCGACGTGAGTCCCGGGTAACTCACCGCCTCGACCGCGGGATGCAGTGCGAGGAACTCCGCGATGCGCTGCGCGGCGCGGCACTCGGCCTCGTAGCGCACGAAGTACGTCCGGAGGCCGCGCTGGATCAGGAACGCCGCGTGCGGATCGAGCGCCGCGCCGATCACGTTCGCATCGCCGCGCATCCGCGCGAGCAGCGCACGGTCGGCGATGATCGCGCCACCCATCACGTCGCCGTGGCCCGATGCGTACTTGGTCAGGCTGTGCACGAAAAGATCCACGGGATACTGCCCGTGGTTGTGGAAACCGGCGAAAGTGTTGTCCATGAGCGTGAGCGCGCCGTGGGCACGCGCCGCCGCCGTGATGCGCGCGATGTCCGCGATCTTGAGCACCGGGTTGGTCGGGCTCTCGAACACCACGAGCTTCGCCGGTCGCGCCGCCAGCGCGGCCTCCATGCCGGCTTCGTCCTCGATGGACAGCATGGTGTGCGTGACGCCGAAGCGCCCCAGCAGACGGCGGATCGCGTGCACCGTGGACGCATAGGTCTCGGCGAAGCACAGGACGTGGTCACCCGCCGAGAGCAGCGTGAGCATCGCGACGCTGATCGCGGCGATGCCCGAGCCCAGTGCCAGGCAGTCCTCGCGGCCCTGCAGGCCGGCCAGCGTGAGCTCGAGCTGGCGGACGGTCGGGTTGGTCGAGCGCGAGTAGTAGAAGCCGGGCCGCTCGCCGCGGAAATACCGTTCGTTCTCCTCGACGGTCTCGAACTCGAACTTGACGTTCTGGTAGATCGGCGCGACCAGCGGACGGTTGTCCGGTGGCAGTTCGACGCGCGGCGGGTGATTGACCCGGGTGCGGTCCTTCATGAGTACAGGGCTCCGGTGAATCGCGGATCGGGCGAACGAGTGTGCCGCGCCCGGGAGCGATGCGCCAGCAGCGCCCTGCTCGCCCGCGGTGGCGGCCGGCGCTACAGGCGTCGCAGCCGCTCCGCGCCGCGCTCCAGCGTGGCGTCGTCCTTCGCGAAGCAGAAGCGGATCAGGCCGGGGCCACGCGGCTCGTGTTCCAGCGCGGACAGCGGGATCGCCGCCACGCCGTGACGTGAGACCAGCTCCCGGCAGAAATCCGTGTCCCGCAGGTCCGTGACCCCGGAATGGTCGGCGAGCTGGAAGTACGTGCTGCGACTGGGCAGCAGCCGCAGGCGCGACCCCGCGAGCAGCGTCGCGAAGCGGTCACGGCGTGCCTGGTAGAACGCGGGCAGTGCCTGCCAGAAAACCGGGTCGTCGCGCAGGAAATCGGCGAGCGCATGCTGCGCGGGTGCGTTCACCGCGAAGGTCACGTACTGGTGGATGCGGCGGAACGCCTGCGTCAGCACGGGTGGGGCGACGCAGTAGCCGATCTTCCAGCCCGTGGCGTTGAAGGTCTTGCCGAAGGAGAACACGGCGAACGCGCGGCTGCGCAGCTCCGGCTGCGCCAGCACGGACGCGTGTGCGAGCCCGTCGTACACGAGATGTTCGTAGACCTCGTCGGCCAGCACCAGCGCCGGCGTCGGACGCAGCAGCTCCGCGAGACGGTCGAGATCACCGCGCGGGATCAGCGCACCGCTCGGATTGTGCGGCGAGTTGATCACCACGAGCCGGGTCCGCGGGGTGAGTGCCCCAGCGAGCGCCGGCCAGTCGATGCCGAAGCCGGGCCGCGTGAGACGCACGAACCGCGCCACGCCGCCCGCGAGCTCGACCGACGGCGCATAGGAGTCGTAGGCCGGGTCCAGCAGCACGGCCTCGTCGCCCGGGCCGATCGCGGCCTGGATCGCACAGAAGATGGCCTGGGTAGCACCCGCGGTCACCGTGATCTCCGCGGCCGGATCGAGCGCGACACCCTGCGTCACGGCCAGCTTGCGCGCGATCTGCTCGCCGAGTGCCGGCAGTCCCGCCATGGGCGCGTACTGGTTGCGGCCGGCGCGCATGTGCCGCGCGACGGCCTCGATGAGTGCCTCCGGCGGCGGGAAGTCGGGGAAACCCTGACCGAGGTTGACCGCGCCGTGTTCCTGCGCGAGCGCGGACATCACCGTGAAGATGGTCGTGCCGACCCACGGCAGCTTGTCGGCCGGGCCGGCGATGCCCGCCACTACTGGTTCGCGGCGACGGCACGCTGCACGTCGCGCCGCCGTCGCGTCTCCTGCGCCTGCATCCACAGGCCCGCGGCGACCACCAGGACCGCGACGATCGACACCAGGATGGTCGCCAGCGCGTTGATGTCCGGGCTCACGCCGAGGCGCACCTTGGAGAAGATCACCATCGGCAGCGTCGAGGACCCCGGACCGGAGACGAAGCTCGTGATCACGAGATCGTCCCACGACAGCGTGAAGGCGAGCAGCCAGCCGGCCATGATGGCGGGGAACACGATCGGCAGCGTGATGCGGAAGAACACCGTGGCGGGCCGCGCGCCCAGGTCCATCGCCGCCTCCTCCAGCGATTCGTCCAGTGTCGCGAGGCGGGACTGCACGACGACGGTCACGTAGGCCATCGAGAAGGTCATGTGCGCGAGGGTGATGGTCGTGACTCCGCGCCCCGAGGGCCAGCCGATGGCGTGGTCCATCGCCACGAACAGCAGCAGCATCGCAAGGCCCGTGATGACCTCGGGCATCACGAGCGGGGCGCTGGTCATGCCCGCCAGGAGCGTGCGCCCGCGGAAGCGCCCGAACCGCGCGAGCGCGAGACCCGCCACCGTGCCGAGGATCGCCGCGCCAGTGGCATTGACCGCCGCGATGCGCAGCGACAGCTTCGCCGCGTCGATGACCTGCCCGTTGTGGAGCAGTTCCGCATACCACCTCGTCGAGAACCCGGCCCAGACCGTCACGAGCTTCGAGGCGTTGAACGAGTAGATGATCATCAGCAGGATGGGCACGTACAGGAACGCGAAGCCGAAGCACATCGCGGTCAGCACGAACACGGAGCGACGGCTGTTCATCGGTGCCCGCCCTGCGCGCCCTGCGAACGCTGGAAGATCATGATCGGCACGACCAGCAGCAGCAGCATGGCGATGGCGACCGCGCTGGCCACGGGCCAGTCGCGGTTGTTGAAGAATTCCTCCCAGAGCACACGGCCGATCATCAGCGAGTCGGGGCCGCCGAGCAGCGCCGGGATCACGAACTCGCCGACCGCCGGAATGAACACCAGCATCGACCCCGCGACGATGCCCTCCTTCGACAGCGGCAGCGTGATCGTGAAGAAAGCGCGGGTGGGCCTGCAGCCGAGGTCGGCGGCCGCCTCCAGCAGTGTGTTGTCGAGCTTCTCGAGGTTCGCGTACAGCGGCAGCACCATGAACGGCAGGTAGGAATAGACGATGCCGATGTAGACCGCCACGTCGGTCTGCAGGATCACGAGCGGCTCGTCGATGATCCCGAGCGCGAGCAGCAGGTTGTTGAGCACGCCGTTCGACTGCAGGATGCCGATCCAGGCATAGACGCGCAGCAGGAACGAGGTCCAGAACGGCAGCATCACCAGCATGAGCAGCAGGTTCCGCCACGCGGGCGACGAGCGCGCGATGCCGTAGGCCATGGGATAGCCGATCAGCAGGCACAGCAGCGTCGAGATCGCACTGGTCTTCAGCGAGTTCAGGTAGGCATTGCGGTACAGCGGGTCCTCGAGCAGGAAGGCGTAGTTCGCCATGTTCAGCTTGAACTCGATCGCCTTGCCGGAGACGTAGGTGAACAGCGGCTCGTAGGGCGGCATGCCGAGCCTGAGCTCGGACACCGAGATCTTGAGCACGATGACGAAGGGCACGAGGAAGAACAGCAGCAGCCACAGCCAGGGCGCTGCGATCACGAAGGTCCGGCCCGTGACGCCCATGCGCCTCATGAGTCCCTGCGACCAGCGCGCCGCACCGGACCTGGCCACGATCTCCACGACCCGCACCATGGCCAGCGTGATGCGCTCACCCATCGTCACGTAGCCCGCGCGCGCCATGCCCCGGCTCCTAGCTCGTCAGCACGACCGGGCTCGAAGGATCCCAGTGCAGGTAGACGCGCTGGTCCCAGGTGACGGCATCCGCGTAGCGCGACACGTTCGGCTGCGTGACGCGCACGAGCCTGCCGGTCGGCAGGCGCACGAGGTACACGGACACATCGCCGAGGTAGGCGATCTCCTGCACGACGCCCTGCACGACGTTGTCGGTCCGGCCGGGCGGCTCGATCGACATGCGGATCTTCTCGGGCCGGATCGCCGACCAGACGGTCGCGTTCGGCGGCGCGCTGATGCCGTGGCTGACATAGATCATGGCGCCGAGTTCGGCGGACTCGATGCGCACGTAGTCGGGCTCGTCCTCGACGAGGCGCCCCTCGAACATGTTGACGGAGCCGATGAAGTCCGCGACGAAGCGCGTGGTCGGGAACTCGTAGATGTCCGTGGGCGTGCCGACCTGGACGATCTCGCCCGCGTTCATCACACCGATGCGGCTCGCGAGCGTCATGGCCTCCTCCTGGTCGTGGGTGACCACGATGAAGGTGACGCCGAGCTGCTCCTGGATGTTGACGAGCTCGAACTGCGTGTGCTCGCGCAGCTTGCGGTCCAGCGCGCCGAGCGGCTCGTCGAGCAGCAGCAGCTTCGGCCGCTTGACCAGCGAGCGCGCCAGCGCCACGCGCTGCCGCTGCCCGCCGGAGAGCTGGTGCGGCTTGCGCCCCGCGAACTGCGACATCTTCACGAGATCGAGGATCGCGCCGACGCGCTCGCGGATCTCCGCCTTCGGCACCTTGTCCTGCTGCAGTCCGAAGGCGACGTTCTGGAACACCGTCATGTGCGGGAACAACGCATAGGACTGGAACATCATGTTCACGGGCCGCTCGTAGGGCGGCACCCCCGCCATGTCCTGCCCATCGATGGAGATCGTGCCGGCAGTCGGCTCCTCGAAGCCGGCCAGCATGCGCAGCAGCGTGGTCTTGCCACAGCCCGAACCGCCGAGCAGGCAGAACACCTCGCCGCGGTAGATGTCGAGCGAGACGTCCCTCACCGCGACGAAGTCACCGAACTTCCTGGTCACCCGCTGGATGCGGATGTACGGCGCAGCCTGCAGATCCTTCCAGGGTTCGGTCTTCTTCTCCGGTCGCGCGTTGGCCATGTGGGGGTCCGTCCGCCTCGAGCTGCTGGGGACTGGGGCCGGCAGGTCCCGGCGCACGGGACCTGCCGGTGTGCCTCGTCTACTGCCCGGTCCGGAAGCGGGTCCAGGAACGGTTCAGCAGGCGGCTGAACTCGCTGGACTCGGCGAGGTGCGGGAACAGCTTCTGGCGGACCTCGTCGTTCGGGTAGATCGCCGGGTTCTTGCGCACCGCCTCGTCGACCATCGCCGTCGCCAGGGCGTTGGGGTTGGCGTAGGCCACGTAGTTCGACACCTTCGCGATCACCGCGGGTTCGAGCAGGTAGTTGATGAACTTGTGGGCGTTGTCGGGGTGCTTCGCGTCGGCCGGGATCGCCAGCATGTCGAACCACATGATGGCGCCCTCCTTCGGGATCGAATAGCCGACGTGGACGCCCTTGCCGGCCTCCTCGGCGCGCGACTTCGCCTGGAACACGTCCCCGCTCCACCCGAGCGCCGCGCAGATCTCGCCGTTGGCGAGATCGTTGATGTACTGCGAGGAATGCAGGTAGCGCACGTACGGCCGGATCTTCATCAGCAGTTCCTCGACTGCCTTGAGGTCGTCGGCGTTCTCGCTGTTCGGATCCTTGCCCAGGTAGATCAGCGCCGAGTCGACCACCTCGCTCGGTGCATCGAGCAGCACGAGACCACAGCCCTCGAGCTTGGCCGCGTTCTTCGGATCGAACAGCAGTGCCCAGCTGTCGACGGGCACATCGCCGAGTGCCTTTTTCACCTTGTCGACGTTGTAGCCGATGCCGGTCGTGCCCCACAGGTAGGGCACCGCGTACTGGTTGCCCGGATCGTGCAGGGCGACGCGCTTCATCAGGTCGGCGTCGAGATCGCGGAAGTTCGTCAGCTTGCTGCGGTCGAGCTTCATGAACACGCCCGCCTTGATCTGGCGCTCCAGGAACGACGCCGAGGGAACGACGACGTCGTAGCCGGTCTTGCCCGTCAGGAGCTTGGTCTCGAGGACCTCGTTCGAGTCGAAGACGTCGTAGACGACCTTGATGCCGGTCCGCTTCTGGAACTCGGGAATCGTGCTCTTGTCGATGTAGTCCGACCAGTTGTAGACATTGAGGACCTGCTCCTCGGCCGCGGGCGAGGCAGTGCCCTCACCGGCGGGAGTCTCGTCCTTCTTGCCACCGCATCCCGCGACCAGAAGTGCCAGCGCGCCCACTGCGAGCGCACGCAGACGAATGTTCATGCCGATGCTCCCCTGCCGGGCGCAGCCCGGACCGATCCCCTGACGCCGGTCGCTAATATCGCAGGCATCCTGCAAAAAAAACAGCACGGCCCGGGCGTGACGCGGGCGCGCCGGCAAGGCGCTCGAGGCGCCACGCCCGGGGCGCAGGGGTCGTTCGGCGAAATCGTGGTCCGGCGGTGGGGTGTACCGGTCGGCGGAAGGACGGGGCCTACGCCGGGAAACCGATCGCCCGGGCCGTCAGGTCGAGGCAGCGGCGGGCGCGGTCGATGAGTTCGTCGATCTCCGCTCGCGTGGTGACGAGCGGCGGCGCGATCAGCAGGGTGTCCTTCGTCGCGCGCATCACCAGCCCGTTCTCGACGCAGATGTCGCGGCAGACCGTGCCCACCTTGCCGCGCTCCGGGAAGAAGCCGCGCCGCGCCTTGTCGCGGACGAGTTCCAGCGCGCCGATGAAGCCCACGCCGCGCGCCTCGCCCACGAGCGGGTGATCCGCGAGTTCCCGCCAGCGGCTCTGGAGGTAGGGACCGGTGTCGTCGCGCACGCGCTCGATGAGCTGTTCGCGGCGCAGGATCCCCAGGTTCGCGATCGCCACGGCGCAGGACACCGGGTGGCCCGAGTAGGTGAAGCCGTGGGCGAATTCGCCGCCCATGGCGGTCAGCACGTCCGCGACGCGGTCGGCGACCATGACGCCGCCGATGGGCAGGTAGCCCGACGAAAGTCCCTTGGCCATGGACATCAGGTCGGGCCGGATGCCGTAATGGTCCGAGCCGAACCAGGCGCCCAGCCGGCCGAAACCGCAGATGACCTCGTCGGCCACGAGCAGGATGCCGTAGTGGTCGCAGATGCGCTGGATCTCGGGCCAGTAACTGTCCGGGGGCACGATCACCCCGCCGGCGCCCTGGATGGGCTCGGCGATGAAGGCGGCGACGCGCTCCGCCCCCAGTTCCTCGATCTTCCGTTCGAGCGACCGGGCGGCCACCAGGCCGAATTCCTCCGGGGACAGGTCGCCGCCGTCCTGGAACCAGTACGGCTGCGCGACGTGCACGATGTCCGGGATCGGCAGACCGCCCTGCTCGTGCATCCAGGCCATGCCGCCCAGCGAGGCGCCCGCGATCGTGCTGCCGTGATAGGCATTGACGCGCGCGATCACGACCTTCCGCCGCGGCTGGCCGAGCAGTTCCCAGTAGCGGCGCACCAGGCGCAGCACGGTGTCGTTGGATTCCGAGCCGGAACCCGTGAAGAACACGCGCCGGAACTGCGGCGGCGTCAGCTCCGCGAGCAGCCGCGACAGCTCGATCGCGGGCGGATGCGCGCACTGGAAGAAGCTGTTGTAGAACGGCAGCTGCTGCATCTGCTCGAACGCGGCCTCGGCCAGTTCGCGCCGGCCGTAGCCCACGTTCACGCACCACAGCCCCGACATGCCGTCGAGGATGCGATTCCCGTCGCTGTCGTGGAGCCAGATGCCCTCGGCACGCGTGATGATGCGCGCGCCCTTCGCCGCGAGCTGCCGCGTGTCGGTGAACGGGTGCAGGTAGTGGCTGCGATCGAGGCTCTGCCACTCCGCGGTCGGGCGTCCGGGCAACATCGAACGACCCTACACGTTCAGCAGCAGGTGCTCGCGCTCCCACGAGCTGATCACCTGCAGGAAGGTCTCGTGCTCGTTCTCCTTCACGGCCGAGTACGCCAGCACGAAGCGCTCGCCCAGCAGCTCCACGAGCGGCTTGCATTCGCGCAGCATGCGCAGCGACTCGGCCAGCGTGCGCGGCAATGCGAACGGCAGGTCGTAGGCGCTGCCGCTGATCGGCTCGGTCGGCTTCAATCCCTCGACCATGCCGAGATACCCGCAGGCGAGCGACGCGGCGATCGCGAGGTAGGGATTCGCGTCCGCGCCGCTCAGGCGGTTCTCGACGCGGCGCGCGGCCGGCGGCGATACCGGCACGCGCAGGCCGGCCGTGCGGTTGTCGTAGCCCCACTGCACGTTGATCGGCGCCATCGTGTAGCGAGACAGGCGGCGGTAGCTGTTCACGTTCGGCGCGAACAGCGACATCGCGGCCGGCAGGTACTTCTGCAGGCCCGCGACGTGGGAATAGAAGAGCGGCGACGGCGTGCCGTCCTTCGTCGAGAAGATGTTCTCGCCGGTCTTCGCGTCCACGAGGCTCTGGTGGATGTGCATGGCGCTGCCGGGCTCCTTCGCCATCGGCTTCGCCATGAACGTCGCGTACATCTTGTGGCGCAGCGCCGCCTCGCGCGCCGTGCGCTTGAACAGGAAGGCCTGGTCGGCGAGGTCCATCGCATCGCCGTGCAGCAGGTTGATCTCCATCTGCGCGGCGCCGTCCTCGTGGATCAGCGTGTCGATGTCGATGTTCTGCGCTTCGCAGAACGCGTAGACGTCGTCGAACAGGGGATCGAACTCGTTCACCGCCGCGATGGAGTACGACTGCCGCCCGATCTCGGGGCGGCCCGAGCGCCCGACGGGCGGTTTCAATGGATAGTCCGGATCGATATTGGGTTCGACCAGGAAGAACTCGAGCTCCGGCGCAACGACGGGCTTCCAGCCGTGGGTCGCGTACAGGTCGAGCACACGCCGCAGCACGTGGCGCGGCGCCATCGGCACGGGCCGGCCGTCGTTGTAGAAGCAGTCGTGGATGACCTGCGCCGTCGGCTCCGCGGCCCAGGGCACGACGCGGATCGTCTTCGCATCGGCCTTCAGCACGATGTCGATCTCGGAGGGATTGATCGCCGAGGTGTCGTCCGGGTATTCGCCCGTGACGGTCTGCAGGAAGATGGACTCGGGCATGCGCATGCCCTCCTCCTCCGCGTACTTCTCGGCAGGGACGATCTTGCCGCGCGCGACTCCGGCCATGTCCGGAATGATCGCCTCGACCTCGGAGATGCCGTGATCGCGCAGATACTGCTGGATCGGTGTCGTCATGATGCTCGCCTCGCTGCACGCGTCCTTGCCGCCTCGCCGAAGGCCGCGAACAACGCGCGCGAAAATGGATTCTCGATGGCCCGCCACTCCGGGTGCCACTGCACGGCCAGCGCGAAGGCCGGAGCCGCGGCGACGCGGAAGCCTTCGATCACGCCATCGGGAGCACGCGCCTCGACGACGAGGCCGCGCCCCAGCGTCTGCACACCCTGGGCGTGCAGCGAATTGACCATGAGTCGATCGGCACCCGCGAACTCCGCGAGCAGGCCGCCTGGCTCCAGGATCACCTCGTGCCGCGGCGCATATTGCTCCTCGACGGGCAGATGCTTGTCTTCCCGATGGTCCGTGAAGCCCGGCACTTCCTGCAGCTTCTGCCAGAGCGTGCCGCCGAAGGCGACGTTCATCTCCTGGCAGCCGCGGCACAACCCCAGCACCGGCAGGCCCGCGGCGATCGCCGCGGGGATCATCGGCAGCGTCGTCGCATCGCGCTCGGGGTCGTGCCAGGTCCCCGGCTCGGACGCGGGCCCCGAGTAGCGGTGCGGCTCGACGTTCGACGGGCTGCCCGTGAACAGGATGGCGTCCACGGACTCCAGCCAGTCGGCGACGTGCACCTCACCGAGCGAGGGCAGCAGCACCGGTACGGCGCCGGCGATTCTCGTGATCGGCTCGATGTACTTCTCACCGACGCAATGGAACCAGTGCGGGCCGATCAGGCGCCTGTCGGCCGGGATTCCGATGACGGGCTTGCGCATAAACTGTCTATTTTTTTAAACGCCCCAGCGATGTGGAGCGCTGTTCGATGGCTGCATTCTCGCACATTCCATGGGTCCGATGCCCGCCGCCACCGCGCCCGGAACGAGGGGAAATCGGCTCTTTCGGGCCGGCAATGCGCCATATTGCAGCGCACTAACCTTGCCGCATCCGAGGCTTGGCGCTTATGCTCGCCGCCCGACAGGGGACCGCGAAGTCCATCAAAATCTTAAACGCCGGGCCCGACCCGGCCGCGATGCGCGAGCCGCCGGCCGCGCCTGCGGGGAACATCCATGGCCGACACCGCCGCCGCTGTCGCGGCCGCGCAGCAGTTCCTGAGCCGCCATCCCGGCGTCCGCTGGGTCGACCTGCTGCTCGCGGACATCAACGGTGTGCTGCGCGGCAAGCGGGTCGCGCGCGAGGAACTCGTGGCGGCCTGCATGCGCGGCGTCTACCTGCCGGGTTCGATGTTCGCGCTCGACATCCTCGGCGAGACCATCGAGAGCACGGGACTCGGCTTCGACGATGGCGACGCGGACCGCGCCTGCCTGCCCGTTCCGGCCTCGCTCGTGCCGGTGCCGTGGCTCGGACCCGACATCGCCCAGCAGCAGGTGCAGATGCACGAGCTCGACGGCCAGCCGTTCTTCGGCGACCCGCGCCACGTCCTCGAGAGCGTCGTGGGCCGGTTCCGCAGCGACGGGCTCGAACCCGTGGTCGCCATCGAACTCGAGTTTTATCTGGTCGACCGCGACCGCACCGAAGACGGCCACGTACAGCCGCCCGTGAGCGCGCGCACCGGACGGCGCGAACGTCACACGCAGATCAACTCCATGGTCGACGTCGCGAGCGCCACGGCGATCCTGCGCGACATCGCGGATGCCTGCGCGGCGCAGGACGTGCCGGCCGGCACGGCGCTCGCCGAATGCGGGCCCAACCAGTGGGAGGTGAACCTGCATCACGTCGCCGATGCGGCGCGCGCCTGCGATCATGCGGTGCGGCTGAAACGCATCGTCAAGGGTATCGCCGAGCGCCACGGCCTCATCGCCAGCTTCATGGCGAAGCCCTACCGCGACGCGGCGGGCAGCGGCACGCACGTGCACGTGAGCCTCGTCGACCGCGCGGGACACAACGCGTTCGCGGCGGATGAACCCTTCGCGAACCCGCGCCTGCGTCATGCGGCCGCCGGCCTCATCGACACGATGCCCGACGGCATGGCGGTGTTCGCGCCGAACGCCAATTCCTACCGGCGCTTCCGCCCCGAGAGCTACGTGCCCATGCACGCCACCTGGGGACACAACAACCGCGGCGTCGCGGTGCGCGTGCCGCCCTCGGGTGCCACGGACCGTCGCCTCGAGCATCGCGTCGCCGGCGCGGACGTGAATCCCTATCTGCTCACGGCCATCGTGCTGGCCGGCATGCATCACGGCCTCGCGTGCGGCCGGGACCCCGGTCCACCGCTCGCCGGCAACGCGTACCACGTCTCCGCCGAGGCCACACCGCTGCCGGTGCACTGGCCCGTCGCTCTCGAACGTTTCCGCCGGAGCACGGTGCTGCGCGAGTATCTCGGCAGCCGCTTCGTCGACCTCTATGCCGGCGTCAAGGCCGCGGAACTCGCGGACTTCTCCAGCCACGTGTCGCCGCTGGAATTCGACTGGCTGCTGACGCGCGTGTGACGATACGGCCGATGCAACCCGCGACACCGACACCCGCCCGCGGCGCGAGCCCCTCGCCCGCGGATCCCGATCGCCACCCGCCGTCGTATTACGAAGCGAGCGCCGGCGCGGCAACACCGCGCCCGCGGCTCGACGGCACGGTCACGGCCGATGTCGCCGTGCTGGGTGGTGGCCTCGCGGGCTGCTCCGCGGCGCTGGAGCTCGCGCAGCGCGGCTATCGCGTGGCGCTCGTCGAGGCCCGGCACATCGGCTACGGCGCCTCCGGCCGTTCCGGCGCCCAGCTCATCCACGGCTATGCCTGCGGCCAGGAGAAACTGGAGCGCGTGCTCGGCGAAGCGGGCGCACGCGCACTGTGGGACATGAGCCTCGAGGGCCTCGACCTCGTGCGCGAGCGCGTCACGCGCCACGGCATCGACTGCGACCTGAAGTGGGGCCAGCTGCACGCGGCCATCAAACCACGGCAGGAGACCGAACTGCGTGCCTGGCAGGAGGAACTCGCAACCCGCTATGGCTACGGCTCGACGCGCTACATCGAAGGCGCGGAACTGCACAGCCTGCTGGAGACCGAGCGCTACCGCGGCGGGCTCTACGACACCCACAGCGGCCACTGCCACCCGCTCAGGTACACGCGTGGACTCGCGGCCGCCGCCGAGGCCGCCGGCGCGCGAATCTTCGAGAGCAGTCCCGTCACACGCATCGAGCACGGGCCGACCGTGATGCTGCACACGGCGAGCGGCGCCGTGCGCGCGAGCCACGTCGTGCTCGCAGGCAATGCGGGGCTCGGCGGCCTCGTGCCCGAACTCCACCGCAAGATCATGGCGGTCGGCACCTACATCATCGCGACCGCACCGCTCGGCGCCGGGCGCGCACGGCGGCTCATCGCCAACGACATGGCGGTCACGGACATCAACTGGGTGCTCGACTACTTCCGGCTGTCGGCCGACCACCGGCTGCTGTTCGGCGGGCGCGTCAGCTACTCGGGTCTCGATCCGCTCGGCACGAAGCGCGCCACGCGCGCACGCATGCTGCGCGTGTTCCCGCAGCTCGCGGACGTCGACGTCGACTATGCCTGGGGCGGCTACGTCGACATCACCATGAGCCGCGCGCCGCACTTCGGCCGCCTGCGGCCCAACGTGTACTTCCTGCAGGGCTTCTCGGGGCACGGCATGGTGCTGACCGGCATGGCGGGACGGCTCGCGGCCGAAGTCATCGCCGGCCAGGCCGAGCGCTTCGATCTGTTCGCGCGCATCCCGCATCGCGACTTCCCCGGCGGGCTCGCGCTGCGCCGCCCGGCCCTCGTGCTCGCGATGCTCTGGTACCGGCTGCGCGATCTGCTCTGACGACTCGCCCGGAGGAAGCGCACAGGGTCAAGACCGTGCGTCGCCAACGCCTTGGAGAGCCGGCGGGCGCGGCTTCATGATAAATTGATTTTTCTGAACAACACTGCGAGAGCACCGCATGCCTTGCCGTCACTCCACAAGCGTGTTTGCCGCGAGTCTGCTGCTCGTGCCGCTGACGGTGCAGAGCGCGGATTCGCCCGCGCCGCCGGATCAGGCAGCCGCGGCCGCGGACGCGGACGCGGACAAGGCCGTGTACGCGATCGGCGTGCTGCTCGCGAGGAACCTGCAGTCCTTCGCGCTCAGCCCCGCCGAGATCGCACGCGTGCAGGCCGGGATCGCCGATGAGAGCGGCGGCAAGGCGACCGTGGACCTCGAGAGCGCGATGCCGCTGATCCAGGCGCTCGAGAAGGAGCGCCGGCCGATGGTGCTCGCGCGGCAGAAAGAACTGGGCAAGGCATACCAGGACAAGGCCGCGGCCGAGACGGGCGCGACGCGAACCCGCTCGGGCATCGTGATGACGACCGTCAAGGCCGGCACCGGCGCGAGCCCGTCGGCCACGGACAAGGTCAAGGTGCACTACGAGGGCCGCCTGATCGACGGCACCACGTTCGACAGCTCGATCCGCCGCGGCGAGCCGGCCACCTTTCCGCTCAATGGCGTCGTTCCCTGCTGGACCGAGGCCGTGCAGCAGATGAAGGTCGGCGGCAATGCCCGCATCGTCTGCCCGTCGGATCTGGCGTATGGCGATCGCGGTTCGCCACCCCGCATCCCGGGCGGCGCGACACTGGTGTTCGACATCCAGCTGCTCGACATCGTCAAGCCCTGACGAGGCCAGTCCTCACCCCCGGGATAAGGACCCTGCACCAGCACGCAGATCGACACCCACGCGCGGTCGTGGTGTGCCGTCACCTCAGCGTTCTCGTTGTCCCTTCCTGGGACTTGGAGTCTGCCACACGGGACAAGTCATACCCCATGCCCCTCCCGACCGGAGGGCGCAGGCGAGGATGGCAAGCCCATTCCGGGCACATGGGTGACACTTCCCAGCCGTTGCCGGACGCGCGAGCCGCCGTGCCGTGCCCGAACTCGTCTTGGCAGGTTCTGGGGTCGGGATCTACGCTGCTGTGACCTGCCGGCCTTCTTCGGGCCATTCATGACTTAGGAGATGGCCGACTCCGGATTGTTGGTTGATGATAACTGCTGCTTGAACTCTGCCGGCGTCATCTGTCCCAGGCTGCTGTGTGGTCGCACCTCGTTGTAGTGGCGGCGGTAGTGTTCGATGACGATCTTGGCATCGATCCGGTTTCGGAACCACTCCATCGACAAGCACTCGTCGCGGAACTTGCCATTGAACGATTCGTTGTTGCCGTTCTGCCAGGGCTTGCCCGGATCAATGTGTGCCGTGTCGATGTTGGCCTGATGGAGCCAGCGCAGCACGGCTCTGGACACGAACTCCGGGCCGTTGTCGGAACGGAGGTGCCGCGGGCTGCCGTGAACGCTGACCAGCTTGCTCAGCACCTCGATCACCCTGCCAGAGCGGATGCTGCCGGCGACGTCGATGGCCAGGCACTCCCTGGTGAACTCATCGACCACGGTCAGGCACTTGAGCTGCTGCCCGTTGGCGCAGGCATCGAATACGAAGTCGTAGGCCCACATCTGACCCGCACCCGTTGCCGGCAATGGGCGTGGGCGACTGGCGGCCACACGCCGCCGTGGCCGCTTTCTTGGCACCTGCAGCTGGTGCAGCCGCCAGAGGCGGTGTGCCCGATCCGTGCTCATCACATGACCACGGCGTTCCAGAAAGACCTGGATGCGGCGATAGCCATACCGCGGATACTGCGCCGCCAGCTCCCGCATCACCGTCACAGCCGGCGCATCGCGCTGAACCCGCTTCGACTCGTACCCGATTGTCGATCGCGCCACACCGAGAAGCGCGCACGCTCGCCGTACCGATCGCCCTCGCTGGCAGACGAAAGCGATCTGTTGCCGGCGCACGCACGCGCTCACCATTTTTTTGCAGCGACTTCCTTCAGGATCTCGATGTCCATGACCCGCTCGGCCAGCACCTTCTTGAGCCGGGCGTTCTCGGCCTCAAGCGCGCGTAGCCGCTTCACGTCCACCGCCTCAAGCTGCCCAAAGCGCTTGCGCCACGCGTAAATCGTGACGTCGCTGACCCCGTGCCTCTTGGCCACCTCCGCCACGGGCGCCTTGTCCGCCTCGCGCAGAATCTTGACCATCTGCTCTTCCGTAAATCGCGTCTTCTTCATGGTCCCCTCGCTTCCCGAAGGGCCATCTTCCCAAAGAATCAACTGGTCCGAAAATCGACCAGCAGGTCACTCATGGCTCTGCTCGGCTCGCCCTCTTCCGGGCTACTTCGACCGAGCTCACCGGTTCTTTCCGGGTGTGGCTCGCGCTGCGGCCGTGAACCCGTCCGGCTCACCGCGCGGGCCAAACGACAGGTCGGGACGTCGGGCTTCGTACGCGTCGTCTAGGTCGGACTTAGCCGCCAGCCAGCGGTCACGGCCGACGATGGTCCAACCTGTGCGTTGGATGTTTCCGCGGCCACTCCGCCCGCCACTTAACGTTAAGCTCTTCCAAATCGTGCATGAATCCCGTTACCAACTCTGCATGCATCCCACCATCGACAATGCTGACGTCGTTGCTGACATCCGCACCCACGGCTCTGAATCCTTTTTCATACCGGAGGGCACCCGACTCTGAAATCAAGTATCGACCATGGAGCCGGTTAGGCACGGTCTCCGGATTTAGAAATGCGATGCTGACCTGCGAAAGGCGACCTGCCTCCTCCGAGCAAACCTCAAGGAACTTGTAGACCTCATGATCGGGGCTTTTGGGCAAACAAGCTGTAGACGTCAGGATTTCCACGACGTGGCATCCCCCAGCTCGACCGACTCGGAGTAGCTCTTTGACTGGCTCGATCCATTCCGCATTCATCGTGGTCCGCGGATTAAGATGCGGATCCACCAATACTACCTTCGGAGAAAGCCGGAACAGAACGCGCGCCATCTCTGCGAGATCCTTGGCTGTGCACGGCACCCATCTCGAACGTTCCGCCCGAAAGAATTCTTCATTAGCATCCGCTATCGTCGTCGAAGGAGGATCCGAGAACTTCACCGTCGTTCCATTCGCCAAGACAACGCCGGACAGCTTCCGCCGAGCATGTGCCGCACTCACTTCGTCGACCCACGTTGCCAGACGCGCATTTCCAAATACCGGCGGATCAGTCAGTCGCGACTGAGCATGACGCTGAAGAGCGCACTCTATGCGCTTCCGATCGATTTCATCTGAACAGCTCCCAAGTACCTTGTTGTCCCAATCCTTTGGCAGGCGGGTACCCAGTCGGCCTTCCGAGAACCCCAGTTTCTCGAATACATACCTGAAGTCACGCCAGCTCCCGACAGCCGACGGCTGAATCGCGAACTCCCTAATCAGCGTCATCGAATAAGTCCTCGGAACGCTCATCGAAGAAGCCCCGCGGCCAGCGATCTACAAATCGACCTTGCAGATCAACCCGTATGTGGTGCACCTGGGTTTCTCCATCCCTTGGCTCGAAGTAATAGAAGGCAACGTCGCTCGGCGTAAGCGAACAATCCCTATGGTGTACATCCGACCGTGCCGTGTCGCGTATTCTCCGCAACACGCGGAGCGCGAGGTGCTCGCTGTGCGTCTCGATGAGACACAGAAAGGTTCGCTCAAGGCGCTGAGCCAACTGGACCCTGCTAATCACAAAGTCTGCGAGCTGGGCCTGCAGGCGTGGGTGGAGATGCAGCTCGGGCTGCTCAATGAACGACAGAGACTCGCTGGCCAGCGCTGCCAGGACCGGAACCACTTGCGCGACGCCAGTTCCCACGTCGTCGGGCGCGACCGGCAGCTGGAGTGTTCGATCCCATAGATACACTGCTGACTGCCGCACGCCATCCTTCGGGTAGCCGGCAGGAAGGTCCACGGGCGCCTGACCACTCTCAAACACGGTCGAGTACCGCACGACACGAAGCTCGTAGCCCATATTCAGGCGCTGGACCGGCGTTAGCCACTCGTTAACGACTTGGACCAACGGCTCTTCTGGATGGGTATCCGTTTCGGTGGGCCAGGTGGGGACTTGCTTGTCTCGGGTCAACTCAAACCAAGCAGAACGCCCACGGACCCAATCGCTGCGCATCGGCTGCTCGGACACATCCGACGCGGACGCTCGCCCCCAGCCGGCGAGGTCACTGGCGGAGGGAACTTCCCGAAGCGGTCCCAGGCGCAGCATCCGCCGCGCAGTCGCTCCGACGATGCGCGCGGGAATCAAGATCAGGCCGCATAAGAACTCCCGCAGTCGGTTGACCGCCGTCAGGTCCTTTCCGGCGCCGTAAAGCTCATCGAGTAGAAGACTGGACAGGTTGTCGTCGGAGTACTCGGGCACAGAGATCCATGTCCCTGTCTGTTCCAATCCCGGTAGGCCGGTGGTGAATCCGTCAGCCAGACCCAGCTGCACTATTGGCGAGAAAAGCGCGGACACTCTTAGGCGCGAATCTGTCCATTGAACGAGGTCTCGGTGTGCCTCTGGCAGCAGACCACGGACGTCATTTGCTAACTTCCCCAATTCCCGCTTCTCACTCAGAAGCGCGTTCGCTTTGCAGAATTTTGGATGATCCAGCGCAACGGTAACCTCGTGACCGGCCCGAGACAGGGTCGCAAGCATCGCCCCGTCGACCACAATGCTGACCGTATCGAGCGTCGGCACTCCACTCCGGAACGCCAGCTCAACGGTCACGTCGAGTTCGCACTCTTCGCGGCCCGCATGTCCTTCGCCGGCAGCCTCGTATGGGCGTTCCCAGAACAGGCGCTCTGCGACATGGAGCGGAAGCTGCAGGCCACTGTCCGCATAAACACCGATGGGCGCGCCCACCAGGCGGCTCAGCTCCAACATCCTCAGCGTGTGCTCAACTTCCCAGTGCTGGGACCCGCCAAATCCCAGAACCATTCTCTGGCTACTATCTCGCCGATGCAGCCATTTCTGCGCATGATCCAAGCTACCGGTGGAAACCAGAATCTCGCTGGCGAGATCAATCGCATCAGCGACGGCGCTTTTTCCCGCTGAGTTTGGCCCATACAGCAGGGTCAATGGAGCGAGATCAATAGTTACCGGACCCCTGATGCTCTGAAAGTTCGCGAGATGAATGCGCTTTAGCTGCATAGTCGGATCCTGTCGTTCTTTTCATCACACGACGTGCCGGAGCGAAGTCCCCTTGGGGCGTAACGGCGCATCGGGCTCCGGCCCCGACCTTCAGCGTCGAATAGTCGAGCCGGTGCAGGTCATCGTAACGAGAAGTTCTGGTAATAACCCGCGTGATCTGTGGATCGTGCCGGCAGGCCGACCACATTCCCGCTCTTGGTGGATTCCTTGCCCTCGGCGTCGACGACCCGGGTCGTCAGACCTTCATAGTAGGTCGTGGTCGTCTGCAGCGTCGAGTCGCTCTGGCTGATCGGCCGTGACACCTGCGTGCGCCGGCCAACGAGGTCATAGGTATACGTCGTCCAGTACTGCGTGCAGCTGCCCCA
>JAXMGR010000010.1:0-149560 GCA_046352935.1 Steroidobacteraceae bacterium | reverse complement strand
AACCCCGGCGGGTGCCTCCGCAGCCGGTGCGTGCCAGGTCGTCGCCGGTCGTGATGCGACCGGTGGCGTCGGTGCGGGAGTCACGACACGAGGGGTCACGGCGGCGGTCGGCGCCGCGTCGCGGGACGACGCAGGGGCCGCAGGCTGCGCTGAGGGCGGTGGTGAGGAGGACGCCGGTGCGATGGACGGCCTGTCGGGTGCCGGTGGCATCGGAGCGAGCCAGCCCACCAGCAGGAAGACAATGCCGGCGGCAATCACCGCAAGAATGTTGGTGAGCTGACCGAGTGAACCGAAATCCAGCAGCACGAACTTGACGACCGCGGCAACGAGCAGCGTTGCACCGGCGATCCACGCCGATCGCGACGACTGACGCCGGCCCAGGACCGTGAGTGCGCCGCCCAGGAGGGCCCACAGAAGAGAGACGAGCGTGGGCCACTGCATGCGAGGCAGGTCGAGGATGGACAGATCTCCCGGCGGGCCCCAGGCGCGCAGCAGGTTCGCCTGCAGGACGAGCGCGGCGGCGAACGTGATCGCCGGCAGTGCAGGTTCCGGAGGTTGACCCTCACGAGGCCGGAACAGGACCAGTGCAGCCGCGGCCACGCAGAGCAGTTCGAGCAGCACCGCCCAGGCGCTGGGTACGATGCGGAAGAGGGTCGAACTCAACAGCAACAGACCGGTCACGAAGCCGAACAGACCGGCCGCCGAGGAGACCCACGAGCTGTCGCGGAGGCTCGAACGGCGGCTGCCGATCAGAACGACGAGCACGGTGAGTACGGCGGCAACCAGCGGCAACACGTCGGCAGTGATGTTCCACCCTCGCCTTCCCACTTCGGCCCAGATGCCCGCGACGAGCGGCGCGAGGGTGGCCGCGGCGAGTCGGCCGGTGTCCTCGGCACCGGCACCAGAGGTCGGACGCAGCGCCACGCCCGCAAGCGCCAGTGGCGCCGCGAAGAGCATCGCGATGGCGATGCCCGGCGTCGTTGTCGGCGCCGCCCAGGCCGCGGTGACCAGCACGCCCAGGACGATGCACATCACCAGGGCGCCGGGCAGCGGGCGTCGCGCACCGGCAGAGAACAGAGCGAATGCCGCGATGACCAGCACGCCGTGTGCGACGAGTACGAGGGACAGGAGGTCCCAGCGCACCAGCTCCGCCCAGAGCGCGACGATCGCCCAGCCGACGCCGACCCACAGCAGTGCGCCATCGAGTGATTGCC
The DNA here is from genome assembly GCA_046352935.1 of Steroidobacteraceae bacterium. Lineage (GTDB taxonomy): Bacteria > Pseudomonadota > Gammaproteobacteria > Steroidobacterales > Steroidobacteraceae > CAYWMY01. The sequence goes on along the minus strand of JAXMGR010000010.1, from coordinate 148,346 downwards.
GGGCACGATGTGCGATGCGTCCGGACAGGATGAGCAGTCCGGCCGCCAGAATGCGTTCGATGAAGACGCCGTTCAGGAAGAGTGCAGCGCCGGGACGGTCGTCCAGCGATCCGATGACGTGCAAGGCACCGAGCATCAGCGCCATGCCGGCCAGCACGCTGTGCAGCGTCCTCGTGGTCGAGCGGTACAGGGCATAGCCCTGTGTACCGACGACGAAAGCCAGCACGATCAGCTCCCACGGCAGGTGCCGGAGCCGTGCAGCGGCCGCGAAGCCCGACAGCACGAAGCCGATCACCGCATGAACGGCCACGCCGTCCCTTGCGGTCACACGGAGATACAGCGCCGCGGCCAGCCACACCGCGGCGAGAGCGGCCAGCGTCCACGCGAATTCGAGACGCGCGGGAGCAATCGCAACGGCGGCCAGCGCCGTGAGTGCCGGAACGGCCAGCAGGTGGATGACGTCGAGCCGTGCCAGGAAGTCGCCGTACTCGCGGCGGCGCTCCGCGATCGGCATGGCGACGTGGACGGCCGCCATGGCGACCAGCATCGGCAGCATCACGTCCGCGTATTGCGGCGCGTAGTACCGGGCCGTCCAGGCAAAGAACACACCGCCCGCAACCGTGAACAGCAGGCTCAGATGGATGAGCGGACGCCAGCCGCGCAGCGTCACCATCACGAGCGTGAGAAGGCTGATCGCCAGGTAGTAGCCGTAGACGACTTCGGGTCCGGGGTCGCGGAGTCCGAACGCTGGCGCCAGATATGCGCCCAGCATCGCGAGGCAGGCCAGCGACAGGGCGCTCTGGGTCACCGCATAGAGGCCCGCGGCGATCGACGTCAGCGCCAGCAGCGCCACACCCTGCGGGGTCGGCAGGTAGCCGAACAGACCGAATGCGCTGTAGGCCGTCAGGTAGGCGATGCCGAAGGCGGTGCCGCCGAGCGCCAGCGCAACCGCGCGCCGCGCAGGCCCTCGTCCCGCATACACCGAAGCGACGCCGGCGAGGGCCGCGAGCAGCACTCCAGCCGCGAGCTTCACTTCCGGCGCCACGTCGACGTGGATCAGACCATAGCGCAGCAGTGCGCCGACCCCGACGATCAGCAGACCGCCGCCGATCTTCGCGGGCCAGTTGCCGCTCGTGAGCCAGGTCAGGAGACCGGTGGGGCGCCGGATCCCGATGTCGGGCGAGCCTTCGCTCTCCCACGCGAGAACTGCACCGAACAACAGGGCGACGACCGCCAGAAACGCCAGTGTGACCATCCTTAGTCCTCGTGTTCCGTCCTGCAGGGGACCGATCGGCGATCCGACCGGCAGGCGCCACGATAACCCAGACCGCCCGATTCCGTCAGCGTGCCCCGCGTTCGGGTGCGGGAATTGCGTCGCACATCGCGGGCAGTGGTCGTGCACCACCCTTGCTGTGAATGCGCCTGCGCGTGCGGGTTAGAATCGGGCGCGCGGGCCGGCGAAGGGCCCGCACTCCGAGGGGGCTCGTGCACATGGTCAGGACGTATCCCGTTCCACCCGGATTCGCGTCATCCGGTTCCATCGGTGCCGCGGAGTACCGCAAACTCGCCGACGAGGCACGACGCGATCCCGAAGGCTTCTGGTCGCGACTCGCAGAGCGTGTCGACTGGTACCGCCGGCCGACGAAGATCCGTGACGTCTGCTACGACTGGGACGACTTCCGCATCCGCTGGTACGAGGACGGCGAGCTGAACGTGTCCGTGAACTGCCTCGACCGGCAGCTCGCCACGCGCGGTGACAAGACCGCGGTCCTCTTCGAGGGCGACGATCCGGCAGTCTCGTACCGGCTCAGTTACCGCGAGCTGTACGAGCGCACCTGCCGCTTCGCCAACGCGCTGCGCGGCCTCGGCGTGAAGAAGGGCGACCGCGTCACGATCTACCTGCCGATGATCCCGGAGGCGGCCGTGGCCATGCTGGCCTGCACCCGCATCGGCGCCATCCATTCCGTCGTCTTCGGCGGCTTCTCACCCGAGTCGCTCGCCGGGCGCATCGAGGACTGCCAGTCCTGCCTCGTGATCACCGCCGACGAGGGCGTACGCGGCGGCAGGAAGATCCCCCTGAAGGCGAACGTCGACGAAGCGGTCTCCGGCCATGACCTGCGGTGCGTGCGCAATGTCGTCGTCGTGCGCCACACGGGCGCGGACGTCGCGTTCACGACCGGCAGGGACCTCTGGTACGAGGAGCTCACGCGCGAGCAGCCCGCGGAGTGCATCCCGGAGCGCATGAACGCCGAGGACCCGCTGTTCATCCTCTACACCTCCGGGTCCACGGGCAAGCCGAAGGGCGTGCTGCACACCACGGGCGGCTATCTCGTCTGGGTCGACTACACCTTCGAAGCCGTGTTCGATCACCGCGAAGCCGACGTGTTCTGGTGCACGGCCGACGTCGGCTGGGTGACGGGCCACAGCTACGTGGTGTACGGCCCGCTGTCCAACGGCGCCACCTCGGTGATGTTCGAGGGCGTGCCGAACCACCCCACGACGAGCCGCTTCTGGGAAGTCGTCGACAAACACGGCGTCACGATCCTCTACACCGCGCCGACGGCGCTGCGTTCGCTCATGCGCGAGGGCGACGGGCCCGTGAAGAGGACCTCACGCGCCTCGCTCAGGCTGCTCGGCACGGTGGGCGAACCCATCAATCCCGAGGCCTGGGAGTGGTACCACCGCGTGGTCGGCGACGATCGCTGTCCGATCGTCGACACCTGGTGGCAGACCGAGACGGGCGGGGCACTGATCGCGCCGCTCGCCGCCGCGACGCCGCTGAAGCCCGGCTCGGCGACCCGCCCGCTGCCCGGCGTACAGCCCGCGATCGTCGACGGCGAGGGCCGCGTCCTCGATGGCGAGTGCGAAGGCAATCTCGTGCTCACGGATTCCTGGCCCGGGCAGATGCGCACGGTCTACGGTGACCACCCGCGCTTCATCGACACCTACTTCAGGACCTATCGCGGCATGTATTTCACGGGCGACGGCGCACGCCGCGACGCCGATGGCTACTACTGGATCACGGGCCGCGTCGACGACGTGCTGAACGTCTCGGGCCACCGTCTCGGCACGGCCGAGATCGAGAGCGCGCTGGTCGCACACCCCCATGTCGCGGAAGCGGCGGTGGTCGGCTTCCCGCACGACATCAAAGGACAGGGCATCTACGCCTATGTGACGCTGCTCCTTGGCGTCGAGCCCACCGAGGCGCTGCGCGAGGAGCTCAGGCAGTGGGTCCGCAGGGAGATCAGCGCCATCGCGATGCCCGACCACATCCAGTGGGCACCGGGCCTGCCGAAGACGCGCTCCGGCAAGATCATGCGCCGGATCCTGCGCAAGATCGCCGCGAACGAGCACGAGCAGCTCGGCGACATCTCGACACTCGCGGACCCGTCAGTGGTCGCGGAACTCGTCGCCAGCCGGCTGCACGCGAAGCGGTGACCTTCACACGCCGACCGGGTTGCTGCGTGACGCGCCCGCGTCGGTACCGAGGGTGGAGGCGCGCTGTGTCGATCGTGCGCATCGCGGCGCTGTTCGCGCTCGCGCTCGGGCTCACCGCATCTGCGTACGCGGACCGGCCCGTCCCGCAAACCGGGCCGGCGCGCCTGCGCATCGCGAGCTGGAACGTCGAGTGGCTGATGCTGCCCGCAACCTTCGACCGGCTCGCACCCGCCTGCGACCGTGGCGACGACCGTGGCCGCGATCGACGCAGCGGGAACCGGGGCGGCGCGGCACGGCGCTCCATCCCCTGCGACCTCGTCCCGGATGGCCGCTGGAGCGAATCCGACTTCGACCGGCTCGCCACCTACGCACGCGCTCTCGACGCCGACGTGATCGTGCTGCAGGAGGTCGACGGGCCGGACGCGGCGCGCAGGCTGCTGCCCGGGTCCGGGTTCTGCTTCACACGCCGCGCGCACGTGCAGAACGTCGGCTTCGCGATCCGTGCCGGCATCCCGTTCCGCTGCAACGCAGACCTGCGCGAACTGGGCCTGGACGGGGACGCGTTGCGCCGGGGCGCGGACGTCACGCTGTACCCGGGGACACGCGCGGAACTGCGCCTGCTCGGCGTTCACCTGAAGGCGGGCTGCGTCCGCGAGCCCCTGGATGCCGACAATGACGACTGCCGGCAGCTGGCACGCCAGGTACCCGTCCTGGAGCAATGGATCGATGCACAGGCACGGGCGGGCCGTCCCTTCGTCGTGGCCGGTGATCTCAACCGCCTGATCGCACGCGAGCGTACGACGGCGCGCGATCCTCGAGGCCGGCTCCAGGCGCTGTGGCCGGAGATCGACGATGCGGACCCGCCGGAGGCGGATCTCGCCTATGCATCGGAGAGCGAGCGAGCGCGGGGTTGTACCCGCCGCGACCGTCACCGCGATTTCATCGACCACATCGCGCTCAGCCGGACCGCTGCGCGCGCGATCATCCCGTTCAGTTTCCGCCAGCACCCCTACACGGATGCGACCGCGGGGCGTCGCGTGCCGGACCACTGCGCGATCTCCGTCGACCTCGCCTGGCCTCCCGCAGTGCGCTGAACCGGACCCGGGACAGGGGCTGCCCGGCCCCCGTCCTCGCCCGGGCCGCCGGGCGGGGGGGTGATTGACCGCCGGCGCCGACCGGCGGCATCCTTGCTTCACACACAGAGGGGGAACACATCATGTCGCGCATCCGCCTGCTCGAACTCTCCGACATGGATCCGGAGATGGCCGGGATCGTCCGGACGGTCGAGGAGATGACCGGCGATTCCACCGCAATGCGTGCGGTGGCGCACCGGCCGGACATCGTCAAGGCCTTCGGCCCGTTCTACTGGACGCTGCAGATGGAAGGCCTGCTGGACCGCAAGCTCATCGAGCTGGTGCGACTCTCCATCGCGCAGATCAACCAGTGCCGGAACTGCCTCGGCAGCCGGTACCAGGACTCGATCGACCAGGGACTGACCGAGGAGATGGTCGCGGCACTGCCGAACGCCGATCGCTCACTGCTGTTCACCGAGCGCGAGAAGGCCGCGATCGCCTTCGCCCAGAAGATGGCGCGCGATCACTTCAGCGTCGGCGACGAGGACTTCGCGCGCCTCTACAAGCACTTCAGCGAGAAAGAGGTCGTCGAACTCGGTTTCGACGTCGCCCAGTTCATCGGCATCGGCCGGCTGTTCGCCGTGATCGACGCGACCAACACCGTGTGCGCGATTCCGAGGGCGGCTGCCGGCTAGCAGCCCGTGACCTGATGCGGGATCCCGGGCCAGCGGGTCGCCCGCCGGCGTTCGCGCATCAGCCTGCCCGCGCCAGCACCACGGCGCCGGCAGCATAGGTCGCGAGGATCAGCAGGCTCTCGATGCGCAGCAGGCCGTAGCGTCCGCCGCTGCGCGCCTGGATGCCGACGATCCCGAGGGCGAGCGCGACGACGGCGAACTGCGCGGCCAGCACCGCGGCGGGCGAGACGTCGGCCAGCACCGGACCGGGCGTGTAGGCCAGGTCCATCGCCAGCAGGATCGTCATGTTGAAGGCGTTGCTGCCGAAGATGTTGCCGACGGCCATGTCGATCGCGCCCATGCGCACGGCCGCGATCGTCGCGGCGATCTCCGGGAACGACGTGGTGAAGCCGACGAGCAGCGTACCGATCAGCGTCTGGCTGAGCCCCGCTTCGTGAGCGACCGCATCGGCGGCGATCACGACGAGCGGCGCCAGCAGCCACAGCACGACGACCGTGCCGCCGAAGCCGAGTGCCGCGCGCCGCAGCGCGCCGGCGTGCGCCGGGGCGACACCCTCCGGCGGTGGCGGCAGGTCCGCGCGCGAGCGGTCGTGCACGACGCGCATGCCGAGCGCATAGCCGATCACGATCACGATGGTCTCGACGCCGACGTGACCGATGCGGCCGAACCCGCCGACGCCGATGGCGACGGCAGCGAACGTCGTCAGCACGATCGCGATGGCACCGACGAGCACGTGGCCGTCCGCGACGTGATCGAGGATGCGGCGCTTCGCGTAGAACAAGTCGAGCGCGGCGAGGATGAGCATGTTCGCGAGCGTCGAGCCCATGAGGTCGCCGACACCGATGTCGACGGCACGGAGCAGCGCGGCGTTGATGTCGGTGACGAACTCCGGTACCGACGTGCTCGCCGCCAGCAGCAGCGTCCCGACCCAGAAGCGGCCGGCTCCCGTGGCATAGGCGATCGCATCGCCATGATGCGCGAGGCGCGAGGCCGTGACGAACACCGCAGCACCGAGAGCAACGAACACCGCGAGCGGCAGCAGCACACCGTGGCCGATCAGGGCGGTTCGCAGAGGATCCAGCAGCTCGTTCATCCGGCTCCGATTCCTGCGGCCCGTGCACGCCGGGGCGACGCCCGCCGCCAGGCCTTCTCGAACTCGACCATCCCGAACACGGCGATGGCCACCCCGAAACAGACCGCGAGCTCGACGGGTGCGAGCGGCACGGTCCCGAACACGTCGTTGAGCGGTGCTGCGTAGACTACCGCGAGCTGTGCTGCGACGGTGGCCACGACCGCCGCGAACAGCGGCCAGTTGGAGAGCGAGCCCTGCGTGAACAGCGACGTGCGCTCGGAGCGGATGGCCAGCACGTGCGCGAGCTGTGCGAGGCACAAGGCCGTGAAGGCGATGGTCTGCCAGGTCGCGGAGCCCGCGTGCCAGGACCAGGCGAGCGCACCGAGCGTGAGCCCGGCCATCGCGAGCCCGACGAGGAACGCGTGCCAGCCGAGCCCGCCCGCGAAGATACTCTCGGACGGGGCCCGCGGTCGGCGCTCCATGACGTCGCGCTCCGCGGGCTCGGCCGCGAGCGCGAGCCCCGGCAGCCCGTCGGTGACCAGGTTGATCCACAGGATCTGCACGGGGATCAGCGGAATCGGCAGCCCGAGGAACGGGGCGAGGAAGATCGTCCAGATCTCCGCGGAGTTGGTGGTCAGCGCATAGCGGATGAAGCGGCGCAGGTTGTCGTAGATGCGCCGGCCCTCGGCCACGGCACCAACGACAGTGGCAAAGTTGTCGTCGAGCAGCACGAGGGAGCTGGCCTCGCGCGCGACGTCCGTGCCACCCCGACCCATCGCCACACCGATGTCCGCGCGCTGCAGGGCCGGCGCATCGTTGACCCCGTCTCCGGTCATCGCGACGACCTCGCCGCGGCGCTGCAGCGCCACGACGATGTCGAGCTTCTGTTCGGGTGAGACGCGCGCGTAGACGCGCGTCCGCATCGCGTGTTCCGCCAGCGCCGCCGGCTCCAGCGCCGCGAGCTGGCGACCCGTCGTGACCTCGTGATCGTCGTCGAGGAGCCCGAGCCGCGCGGCGATCGCGCGCGCCGTGACCGGGTGATCCCCGGTGATCATCACCGGGACGATGCCGGCGGCGCAGCAAGTTGCGATGGCTTCGCGCGCCTCCGGACGCGGCGGATCGATGAGCCCGACCAGACCGACGAAGTCGAGGTCGCGTTCGAGCGATGCAGGATCGGCGCGTGCCGGAAGCGTCTCCAGCCGTCGTGATGCGAATGCCATCACGCGCAGGCCGTCCGCCGCCATGGCCTCGACCTGACGCATCAGCGGCGCGCGGTCGATCGGGATGCGCTCCCCACCTCGGCACTCGCGGGTGGCCAATTCGAGCACGATCTCCGGCGCGCCCTTCATCAGACACACGATGTCGCCGTCAACATCACGGTGCAGCGTCGTCATGCGCTTGCGAACGGAATCGAACGGCAGCTCCGCCACGCGCGGCAGGCGGGCCTCGACGGCTCCACGCTCGTATCCGGCCGCGGCCGCCGCGACGGCGAGCGCCACCTCGGTGGGATCGCCGATCCAGCCACCGGCCGTATCCGGCGCGGCGTCGTTGTTGAGCGCCATGCCGGTCAGCAGTATGTGCCATGGCGCAGTCCTGCCGGGTGCGCCGGTGCGCGCGCCATCGCACCAGAACCCGTCCACTGACATCCGGTTCAGTGTCAGCGTGCCGGTCTTGTCGGAACAGATGTACGTGACCGAGCCCAGCGCCTCCACGGCCGGCAGACGGCGGATCAGCGCCCGGCGTGCGAGCATCTTGTGCGCGCCGATCGCCAGCGACACGCTGACGACCGCGGGCAACGCAGACGGAATGGCCGCGACCGCGAGACTGAGCGCCGTCAGCAGCATCGGCAGTGCGGCCTCGCCGCGCAGCAGCCCGGTCGCGAACACGATGGCGCAGATCGCGATCACCGCGATTGCGAGCCGGCGGCCGAAGACCGCGAGACGCCGCTGCAACGGCGTCTGGCTCGCCTCCGTGCGCGCCAGCAGGTGCGCGATGCGGCCGAGTTCTGTGTGCATCCCGGTCGCCACGACGACGCCCGTGGCGCGACCGTAGGTCACGACCGTGCCCTTGTGGGCGATGTTGCGGCGATCGGCGATGGCCACGTCGGCATGCGTCAGCGCGTCGCTGTGTTTGTCGACGGGCACGGACTCGCCGGTCAGCACCGATTCGTCGATGGCGAGCGACGAGGTGCCGACGAGCCGCAGGTCGGCCGGCACGACGTTGCCGGCCTCCAGCAGGACGATGTCTCCGGGCACCAGATCACTGGCGGACACGCTGCGCGGGGCGCCGTCCCGCAGCACCGTTGCCGCGGGCGCCGCGAGCTGGCGCAGCGCCTCGATGGCGCGTGCGGCACGGAACTCCTGCACGAAACCGATGATCGCGTTCAGGATCACGATGGCGACGATCAGCACCGTGTCTTTCACGTCGCCGATCAGTCCGGACACGAGTGCGGCGCCGATCAGGACCAGGATCATGAAATCCGCGAACTGGCCGAGCAGCATCGCGAGCGGTGCCCGCGGCTTTGCGGCCAGGATGATGTTGGGGCCGTGGTGCGCGTGTCGCCGCCTCGCCTCCTCGGATGCGAGGCCACCCGGCCCGGTGGCCAGCAGCGCACAGGCGTCATCCGCCGTGCGGTCGTGCCAGGAAAGCGCCGGCTCCGGGTTCTCGCTCATGCCCCGATCCTGCCGTCCACGCTCCAGGACGGCAATCCGGAGCACACACAAGGTCCGCCGGGTTATCCTTGGTCCGCCCGCAGCGGAGCCCGCACCATGGCCTACGACTCCAGCAATATCTTCGCCCGCATCATCCGCGGTGAGATCCCCTGTCACAAGGTCTACGAAGACGAGCATTCACTGTCGTTCATGGACCTGATGCCGCAGGCCGAGGGCCACACGCTCGTGCTGCCGAAGGCACCGGGCGAGAACCTGCTCGACATTCCAGCGGAGGCCCTCGCGCACACGATCGGGGTCGTGCAGCGCGTCGCGCGCGCGGTGCAGCAGGCTTTCACGCCAGACGGACTGTTCATCGCCCAGTTCAACGGCCCGGCTGCCGGGCAAACCGTGTTCCATCTGCACTTCCACATCATTCCGCGCTGGCACGACCGTGCGCTGCACGGCCACGGGCGCAGCGTCGAGAAGGCAGAGGTGCTCGCGGCACATGCCGCGCGCGTACGCGCGGCGCTCGGCTGAACGAAACAGGAAGGCGCGCGTCGCACCGCAACGCGACGGCGCGGCGCCGGATCAGCCGTCCCGGGCTCCCGGCACGGACACCCCGGACACCGGCGCATCCGCCGCGGGAGCCGCCGCACCGAGCAGCCGGTCGACGAGGCGACTCACGTGCTGCGGGGAGCGCGTGTTGCGCGCCACCAGTCGATACACGACGGGTACGGCCAGCAGCGTCAGGAACACCGACACCACCGTGCCGTAGAACACGACGATGCCGATCGGCCGGCGCTGTTCGGAACCGGCCCCGGTGGCGAGCAGGAACGGCAGCGCACCGAATGCCGTACAGAGGCTCGTCATCAGTACGGGCCTCAGGCGCGTGACCGCAGCCTGCAGGATCGCCTCGGCGAACTCGACGCCACGATCGCGCAGCTGGTTCGCGAACTCGACGATCAGCACGCCGTTCTTGGCCGCGATGCCGATCAGCATGACCACCGCGATCTGGCTGAAGATGTTGACGGTCGTGCCATAGAGCTTCAGGCCGAACACCGCGCCCGCCAGCGCGAGCGGCACCGTCACGAGCACGATGCCCGGCAGCAGGAAGCTCTCGAACTGGGCCGCCAGCACCAGGAAAACGATGCCGAGCGCCAGCGCGATCGTGAAATACATCTGGCCGCTGCTGCGCTGGTAGTCGCGCGAGATCCCGTCGAAGCGCAGGCTGGCCGACGGCGGCAGCTCGCGCGCCACGGTCTCCTCGAACCAGCGCACCGCGTCCCCGAGCGTCGCGCCGGGCGCGAGATCCGCCTCGATCTTGATGGAGCGCAGCCGATCGAAGCGATTGAGCTGCAGCGCACCGGACGTGTCCTGCAGCCGCACGAGGTTGGACAGCGGGATGAGCTCGCCGGTCCGGTCCGAGCGCACCTGGATGTTCGACAGGTCCGAGGGCATGGTGCGCGCGTCGCTGCGCGCCTGCAGGACCACATTGTACTCGCGGCCGCGGTCGATGTAGGTCGTGACGTTGCGCGAGCCCAGCATGGTCTCCAGCGTGCGACCGATGGTCGCCAGGGAGACGCCGAGGTCGGCGGCGCGGTTGCGGTCCACGGTCACGAGCATGCGCGGCTTGCGTTCCTTGTAGTCGCTGTCCGGCCCGACGAGCATCGGGTTCTTCTCGGCCAGCCTCAGGATGCGGTCCGACCACTGGGCGAGCTGCTCGTAGTCCGGTCCGCCGATGACGGCCTGCACGGGCCGCGACAGCGAACGACGACCGAGGCTGCTCGATGGCGGCGCCACGACCCGGATGCCGGGCAGCTTGCGCACTTCGCTCATCAGCGACTCCGAGATTTCGGCGGCCGAACGGTCGCGGTCGCCCCAGTCCGTGAGCATCACGGCCACGCGGCCCTGCGAAACGTCGCTGCTCGACGAGTTGACGCTGCCGCCGGGCGCGCGGGTCACGACCTGCCGGATGTCGCCATGGCGCTCGCGCTCGGCGAGCACGATCTCCTCGATGCGTGCCGCGTACGAATCGATGTACTGCAGCGTCGAACCCTCGGGAGTCTGCAGGCGCATGAACACGCGGCCCGTGTCGGCCGCGGGCGCGAACTCGGCGGGAACGGCCCGGAACGTCAGCACCGCCGCGAGAGCGAGGGCGACGACGCCGGCCACGACATGCCAGGGATGATCGAGCGCACGCGCCAGCACGCGGCCGTAGAAGTCCGAGAGGCGCGTGAACAGCCGGTCCGTCGCCCTGGCCAGGCGGCTCTGCGGGTGATCGCCCGTGGATGGCAGGCGCGACGCCATCATGGGCGTGAGCGTCAGCGCCACGAGCGCCGAGAAGACGACGGCGGCGGCGAGCGTGAAGCCGAATTCCCGGAACAACCGGCCGATGTCGCCCGGCAGGAACGAGATCGGCACGAAGACGGCCGCGAGCGTGATCGTCGTCGCGACGACGGCGAAGCCGATCTCGCGGCTGCCACGGACGGCGGCGACCAGTGGCGGTTCCTGCAGCATCGCACGCCGGTGGATGTTCTCCAGCACGACGATGGCGTCGTCCACGACGAGGCCGATCGCGAGCACCAGCCCCAGCAGCGTCAGCACGTTCACGGAATAGCCGAGCGCGCTCATGACCATGAAGGAGGCCACGATGGAGACGGGGATCGTCACGGCCGGGATCAGCGTCGCGCGCAGGCTGCCGAGGAAGACGAAGATGACCAGCAGCACGGACGCGAACGCGAATGCCAGCGCGATGATGACCTCCCGCAGCGCGGCCTCGATCGCGACGCCGTTGTCGATCATCACGCTGATCCTGCCGCCCTTCGGCAGCGTGCCCTGCACGGCCTGCGTCTCGGCGCGCACGCGGCGCGCGAGATCGAGCATGTTCGCCTTGGACTGGGCCTCGATGCCGAGGAACACCGTGGCCACGCCGTTGATGCGCGCGATGCTGCGTTCGTCCTCGGGACCGACACGCACGTCGGCGACGTCGCCGAGCCGGACGAGGTGACCGTCGGTCCCGCGCCCGACGACCAGCGCGCGGAAATCGTCGGCGGTGCGCAGTCCGACCTCGGTGCGCAGTGCGAACTCCCGCTGCCGGGACTCGAGCCGGCCCGCGGGCAGCTCGGCGTTCTCGCGGCGCAGGGCATTCTCGATGTCGGTGACGGTCAGCGCGCGGGCGGCCAGCGCCTGGCGGTCGAGCCAGATCCGCATCGCGGGTCGACGCGCGCCGGACAGCGAAACGCGTGCGACGCCGGGAACGGTCGCGAGCCGGTCGACGACGTACCGCTCGGCGTAATCGGTGATCTCGAGCATGGAGCGGCCGGGCAGGGACAGTCCCAGCCACACGGCCGCGTCGGCATTGGAGTCGGCCTTGCTGACGACCGGAGGGTCCGACTCGTCCGGCAGCGCCGCGAGCGCACGCGCCACACGGTCGCGGACGTCGTTCGCCGCGGAGTCGAGATCGCGCTCGATCTGGAAGGTGATACGGATCAGCGAGCGCTCGTCCTCGCTCGACGACTCGATCTTGTCGACGCCCTCGATGCCGGCGACCCGGTCCTCGAGGATCTGGGTGACCTTGGTCTCGATCACGGGCGCTGCCGCACCCGGGTAGCGCGTCTCGATGGAGACGATGGGTTGCTCGATGTCCGGGTACTCGCGCAGCGGCAGCCGCTGGAGTGACAGCAGCCCGAAGATCAGCAGCAGCAGGCTCATGACCGTGGCGAACACCGGCCTGCGGATGGAGATCTCGGAGATGCGCATGACGCGGGATCAGCGGGCGGCGACGGCCGCGACCTCGCGCACGACGGCGCCGTCGCGCACCTTCTGCGTACCCTCGACGATCACGCGCTCACCCGCGCGCAGGCCGGCGGTGATCTCGACCTGCCCGGGCCGGCGCCGCCCGATCGCGACCTTGCGCCTGGATGCCTTGCCGCCGCTGACGACGAACAGATAGTCGACACCGCGCTCGGGCACCAGTGCGGCCTCCGGCACCATGAGTGCGGACACGGCGTCGCCGCGCAGGACGACGCTCATGAACATGCCAGGCTTCAGCAACCCGTCCTGGTTCGGCAGTTCGGCGCGTGCGGCAATGGCACGGGTGACCGGATCGACCCGCGAATCGAGTGTCGTCAGGTGCCCGTGGAACTCGCGCTCCTCGAGACCCGAGGGGCGCGCGACGATGGCGAGCCCGGGGCGCAGGGCGAAGGCGAAGGGCTGGGGAACCGTGAAGTCGAGCTTGATGACAGAAGTGTCGTCGAGGGTGGTGATCACGGTGCCCGGCGCCACGAAAGCGCCGATGCTGATGCGACGCAGCCCGGTCCGGCCGTCGAAGGGCGCGCGGATCGCAGTGTCGGAGAGCCGCGCCTTCGCGGCGGCGACGCGCGCCTGGTTGGCCAGATGCGTTGCCTCGATCTGGTCCAGCTGCGCCTGCGACAGGGCGCGGGTCGCGAACAGTTCGCGGCTGCGGTTGAACTGACTGCGGCTCTCGGCGAGCGCCGCCTCGGCCGCGGTCAGGTCGGCGCGCACCTGTGCGCTGTCGAACTCGACCAGCACCGTGCCGGCGCGCACCCACTGTCCCTCGGTGAAGCGGATCGCGGTCACGGTGTTGGCCCAGCGGGAGGTGATTTCCACCGACTCCCGCGCCATGGCCGTGCCGACGGCTTCGATCTCGAGCGCGAGCTGCGTCGTCTGCGCCGCTGCCACGGCGACCTCGACGGCCGGCGCACCGCCGCCCGCGGCGCCGCGGGCGGCATCCGACGGCGTCCGGCCGCAGGCGGCAAGCGCGACGGACAATGAACACACGGCCGGCAGCAGGTACCGGCGGCAGGCGGGCATCCCGGGAATCATGTTGGAAGGCTAGCACACCGCCCCCTGTCCCCCGGGGCGGAGGCGATTACTTCAGCGTGCCAGACCCGGGCTCCGGCGCAGCACCGCGGCCTCACCCCCGGTCCCGGCCAGCACGCCCTCGCTGCGACGCTCGAGTCCCGCGGCATTGCCCTCGTCGGTGTCGACGTGCATCTCGAGGACGAAATCGGGACTGACGCGCACCAGCACGTCGCCGAAGACGAGACTGCGGCCGTCGGAATCGACGCGCACGTCCACGGTGTCGCGATCCGCGACGCCGAAGGCATCCGCGTCCGCGGGCGACATGTGGATGTGGCGCAGCGCGCAGATCACGCCCTGCTTCAGGGTGACCGCGCCGGCCGGGCCTTCCAGCCTGATGCCGGGCGTGCCGCGCAGGTCACCCGATTCCCTCACCGGCGCGTCGATGCCGAGCAGGAACTCGTCGGTGCGTGAGATCTCGACCTGGTCGGCACGACGCGGCGGACCTAGCACGCGCACACCGTCGATGCGGCCGCGCGGGCCGATCAGGCTCAGCCGCTCGCACGCGGCATACTGGCCGGGCTGCGAGATCGCATGATCGACGGTCAGCGGATGACCTGGGCCGAACAGCGCCTCGATGGTCGCGGGCGTCAGGTGGACGTGGCGGGCGGAGATCGCGATCGGAATCCGTCGCGCGGCTGGCACGGCGGGCCCCGTGAGCAGTGCCGCCGCCTCGCCGGCCATCTGGAGCTCCTCGTCCGTCGCGACCACCAGCAGCCGCACGGGGGCCTGGGGTTCCGCGATGTCCACGACACGGTGCTCGTGGCCGACCCGGGCGTCCCGGTTCGCATCCTCGTCGAGCGGCGCGCCGAGGAAGTCCAGCCGCTGCGCCACGCGGTGCCGCACCAGCGCGCTGTTCTCGCCGATGCCGCCGGTGAACACGATGGCATCAACCCCGCCCATGACCGCGACATAGGCGCCGATGTACTTGCGCACACGATGCGTGAACACAGCGAGCGCGAGGCGTGCGGCATCGTCACCGGCGGCGGCGCGGCTCTCGATCTCGCGCATGTCCGCAATGCCGGCGAGCCCCTTGAGGCCCGACTCGTGCGTCAGCAGCCGCAGCGTGTCGTCGATCCCGAGGTCCTCGGCCCGCATCAGTGCGAGCAGCAGACCGGCGTCGAGGTCGCCGGGGCGGGTGCCCATGGGCACGCCCTCGAGCGGCGTGAGCCCCATGCTGGTCTCCACGCTCCGCCCGAACTCGACCGCCGCGAGGCTGCAGCCATTGCCGAGGTGGCAGGTCACGATGCGGAGATCCGCGAGGGAGCGGCGCAGGTACTGCGCAGCCTGTCGCGCGACGAACGCGTGACTCGTGCCGTGGAAGCCGTGACGACGCAGGCCGTGCCGGGTCGTCAGCGATCGCGGCAGCGCATATTCGCGCGCACGGCGCGGCAGGGTCGCATGGAACGCCGTGTCGAAGACAGCGACCTGCGGGACACCGGGCCAGCGTTCGCTGGCAACCCGGATGCCGGCGACCGCGGGTGGATTGTGCAGCGGCGCGAGTGGCGCGAGCGACTCCAGCGTCGCGATCACGTCCTCGTCGATGGGCGTCGGGCGCGTGTACCGCCCGCCGCCGTGCGCGACGCGGTGCACGATGGCCTCGGGAGCGAGCGCCCGTTCCGCGAGTGTCGTCACCACCGCGGCCAGCGCGCCTGCGATGCCGGCTCCCGGCAGGACGACCGGCGCGCCGTCATCGATGCGGAGGGTCGCTTCACTGGAATCCAGCCGGTCGACGAGCATGGAGCAGCGGCGCCGCTCGGCCCGGGTGTCGACGAGCGCGGCCTTGAGGGACGAGCTGCCACAGTTGATCGCGAGAATCAGCACGCTGCGTTCTTCCGGATGGGGAGCTTCGCGAGACTAACCGGGATCGCGACGGGTCGCACGCCATCGCATCCACACGATGCCGGGACACCCGGCGCCGCCCCCCGCGGCGATGGCTGCGCAGTGCGTCCGCGCGGCGTGGCTTTACCGTACGACGCGCAGGGAGGCCCGTCCGGGCGTTGTGGCATGATGGACGCGTCTCCAGGACGCGGATCGAGCATGAGCGTTCCCGACGCGAGGACGGATGGTGAGCGATGGTACGGCAGGCTCTTTGCCGTCGGCGCGATCGGCATATTGTCGCTGCTGCTGCTGCGCATCGCCGAACCCTTCGTCGGACCACTCGCCTGGTCCATCTTCCTCGCGTTCCTGCTGAACCCGCTGCAGCGGCGACTGACGGCGCTGCTGCGCGGCCGCGACTCCTGGGCCGCGTTGATCCTGACGACGGTCACGTTCCTGCTCTTCGTGGGGCCGCTGAGCGTCGTCGGGGCGCTGTTCGTGGCACAGGCCAGCGAGCTCGTGGGCCTGCTGGACACGCGCATGTCGTCCTGGCAGATCACGAGCATGGACGACGTCGCCTCCCTGCCGGCGCTGGCGCGTGTGATCGACTGGGTCGAGGCCCATTTCGCCACGAGTTCCGACGAGATCCAGCGGTGGGTCCTCTCCGGTGCGCGGAACGTGCTGAGCCGGGCGTCCGCGCTCGGTGGCGCCGCATTCCTCGGTGCCGTCGGCACGGTCGTGAGTTTCACGGCGATGCTGTTCCTGCTGTTCTTCTTCCTGCGCGACGGCGGCCGGATGGCGGCCGCCTGCGCCCGCTTCGTGCCGCTCACCGACGAACGCAAGCACGAGCTGGTGCGGAAGCTCGGCGCCGTGACGCGCGCGGTCGTCTTCGGGACGGCGCTCACGGCTGCCGTGCAGGGAACGCTGCTGGGTGCGGGCTTCGCCATCGCGGGACTGCCCGCTCCGATCGTGTTCGGCGTGATCGGTGCCGTGCTCTCCGTGGTGCCGTTCGGCGGCACGGCGCTCGTCTGGGTGCCCGGCGCCGCGGCACTGTTCCTGCAGAACGATGTCGGTCACGGCCTGTTCCTCGCCGCCTGGGGCCTGCTGGTGGTGTCGACTGTCGACAACTTCATCAAGCCCGCCTTCATCTCGGGACAGGCGGAGGTACCGACGCTCGCGGTCTTCATCGGCGTGATCGGCGGACTCTCGGCGTTCGGACTGATCGGCATGTTCATCGGGCCGATCGTGCTCGCGCTGGCGCTCGTGCTCCTGCGCTTCGCCGACGAGTCGCTGCCGCGCGAAGCTGCGGTGACCGCGTCCGGTGACTCCACGGGCCCGGCGGGCGGCGGCTGATCGTCCGCCGGGCTCATCGTCTTCTGGCGACACCGGTCGCCGCGGCGATAGAATGCGCGCCCTCCGATGGACGCCTCCCACCCACTGCTCGAGAAGCTGAACGAAGCCCAGCGCGCGGCGGTTGCCGCGCCGGCGGGACCCACGCTCGTGCTCGCGGGCGCGGGCAGCGGCAAGACACGCGTGCTGGTTCATCGTGTCGCGTGGCTGATCCAGGAATGCGGCGTGAGCCCCCACGGCATCCTCGCAGTCACGTTCACCAACAAGGCGGCCGCCGAGATGCGCGGGCGCATCGAGGCGCTGCTCGGCATGCCGGGCGCGGCGCTGTGGATCGGCACGTTCCACGGCATCGCGCATCGCCTGCTCCGGCTGCACTGGCGCGAGGCCGGGCTGCCGCAGGGCTTCCAGATCCTCGACGACGAGGACCAGCTCCGGCTCGTGCGCAAGCTGATCCGCGAACAGAACCTCGACGAGCAGCGCTGGGTGCCGCGCGAGATCCAGGGCTTCATCAACGCGAACAAGGACGAGGGTCGCCGGCCGAAGCACCTCGAGGACCGGGGTGATCCGACACGACGCGAGCTGATCCGGCAGTACGACCTCTACCAGAAGCGCTGCCAGCAGCTCGGTGTCGTCGATTTCGGCGAGCTGCTGCTGCGCACTTTCGAGGTCCTGCGCGACCAGCCGGCGCTGCTGGAACACTACCGGCGCCGGTTCCGCCACATCCTGGTCGACGAATTCCAGGACACCAACGGCATCCAGTACGAGTGGCTCAAGCTGCTGGCCGGCACGGACGGCATGCCGTTCGTCGTCGGCGACGACGATCAGTCGATCTATCGCTGGCGGGGCGCACGCGTCGAGAACATGCAGCATTTCCAGCGTGACAACCGGGGCGCCCGGCTGTACCGGCTGGAGCAGAACTACCGCTCGACCGGCACGATCCTCGAGGCCGCGAACGCGGTCATCGCCCGCAACAGCGACCGGCTGGGCAAGAACCTGTGGACCGACGGCGGGCGCGGCCAGCCCATCCACGTCTACGCGGCATTCAACGACCGCGACGAAGCGGATTTCGTGATCGAGCGGATCCGCAGCCACGTGTCGCGCGGCGGCCGGCGCAGCGACTGCGCGATCCTGTACCGCTCCAACGCACAGTCGCGCACCTTTGAGGAGGCGCTGGTCGCAGCGCGCATGCCGTACCGGGTCTACGGCGGACTCCGTTTCTTCGAGCGGGCCGAGATCAAGGACGCTCTCGCATACCTGCGGCTGACCCAGAGCCGCGCCGACGACATCTCGTTCGAACGCGTGGTGAATCTCCCGACGCGCGGAATCGGCCAGGCGAGCCTGGACCGTGTGCGCGAAGTGGCGCGGACGCGCGGCCTGCCTCTCGCCGTCGCCGCGACGGAGGCCCTGCCTGCCCTGGGACCGAAGGCTTCGGCGGCGCTCCTCGGCTTCCTGCAGTTGCTCGACCGGCTGGAGCGCGAGCTCGCGGACCAGGAGCTCGGCGAGCAGGTGAGGCGCGTGATCGAGGGCTCGGGGCTGCGCGATCATCACGCGAAGCAGAAGGACGACAAGGGCGAGGCGCGCGTCGAGAACCTCGACGAGCTGGTCAATGCCGCCGGTGCCTTCAGCGTCGAGCAGGATGCGGGCATGCCGCCGCTCGCTGCCTTCCTCGCGCATGCGGCACTGGAGAGCGGCGAGACCCAGGCCGCCGAGTGGGAGGACTGCGTGCAGTTGATGACGCTGCACAGCGCCAAGGGGCTCGAATTCCCGCTGGTCTTCATGGTGGGCCTGGAGGAGGGCCTGTTCCCCTCCGAGCGCTCGGCCTTCGATCCGGAGAAGCTGCCGGAGGAGCGCCGGCTGTGTTATGTCGGGCTGACACGCGCCATGCGCGAGCTGTACCTGTCACACGCCGAGAGCCGGCGCATCTACGGCAAGACCGAGAACCGCATGCCGTCGCGGTTCCTCGACGAGATCCCGGCGCGGCTGCAGGAGGAGGTGCGCCCGCGCCTGTCGATCTCGCGTCCCGTGCACGTGCCCGTGCGGCGCGAGGAGTCGAGCCGGCCCCCGGTGGCCGCCGCACCCCGCAGGCCGGTCGCGGACGATTCGACGCCGATGCGCCTGGGTGCCCGTGTGCGGCACCCGAAATTCGGCGAGGGCGTGGTCGTGCGCTTCGAGGGCAGCGGCGCCAGCGTGCAGGTCCAGGTCAATTTCGAGCGTGCCGGCGCCAAGTGGCTGATGTTCGCGTACGCCAACCTCCAGGCCGTCTGAGCCTCGGAGGGAGCGCCGCGCTTCGTTCGCCACGCGGGCAGCCGCGGCGCCGGCTGGGCTACAATCGAGCCGGCGCTTCGCCCCGTCCGCAGGCAGCACACCAGGCCGCATCGTGAAGATCATCATCCTCGGGGCCGGCCAGGTCGGCCGCACTGCCGCCTACCATCTCTCCCGCGAGCAGGCGCACGAAGTCACGGTCGTCGATTCCGATGACGACGTGCTGCGCGACCTGCAGGACCGGCTCGACATCCGCACGGTCAACGGCAATGCGGCCCATCCCGGCGTGCTCGAAGCCGCGGGCGGCGCCGACGCCGACATGATCGTCGCCCTGACCTCCAGCGACGAAGTCAACATGATCGCCTGCGAGGTGGCGCACGCGCTGTTCCGCACGCCGACCAAGATCGCGCGCATCCGTGCAGCCGACTACACCCGGCGCGAGCGGCTCTTCGACGAGGGCGGGCTCGCGGTGGACGTGACCATCAGCCCCGAAGCGCTCGTCACGGAGTACGTACAGCAGCTCATCAACAACCCGGGCGCACTGCAGGTCCTCGATTTCGCGGATGGCCGCGTGCGCCTCGTCGGGGTACGCGCCGTGAAGGGCGGCCTGCTCATCGGGCACGAGCTCAGGGCGCTGCGCGAGCACCTGCCGAGGCACGAAACCCGCGTCGCGGCGATCTACCGCAACGGGCGCAGCATCGTGCCCGAGGGCAATACGGTCATCGAGGAGGGCGACGAGGTGTTCTTCGTCGCGGCGCGCGA
This sequence comes from Steroidobacteraceae bacterium, assembly GCA_046352935.1. Taxonomy (GTDB): domain Bacteria; phylum Pseudomonadota; class Gammaproteobacteria; order Steroidobacterales; family Steroidobacteraceae; genus CAYWMY01. Next base: position 128,344 of record JAXMGR010000010.1, on the reverse strand, counting down.
CGACATGCGCCTGGTCATGAAGGAGCTGCGCCGCGAGGAACAGGCCGCGCGCAGGGTGGTCATCGCGGGCGGCGGCAACATCGGCTTCCGCCTCGCCAGTGCGCTCGACGCCACGAACCAGGTGAAGCTGATCGAGCGGGATCCGCGGCGGGCCCGGCGCTGCTCGGAAGTACTCCGTCACACGCTCGTGCTCACCGGCGATGCCGCGGACGAGGAGCTGCTGCTCGAGGAGAACATCGACTCGGCGGACGTGTTCGTCGCGCTCACGAACGCCGAGGAGGCGAACATCCTCTCGGCGATGCTGGCCCGGCGCCTCGGCTGCCGCAAGGCCATGGCGCTGATCAACAAGCCCTCCTATGCGGAACTCATGGAGGGCGGGCCCATCGACGTCGCGATCTCGCCGCAGACCATCACGATCGGCGCGCTGCTCGCGTACGTGCGCCGCGGCGACGTCGTGAAGGTGCACTCGCTGCGCCGCGGGGCCGCGGAGGCGATCGAGGCGGTGGCACACGGCGATCGCCGCACCTCGAAGGTCGTGGGACGCCGGATCGAGGACATCACCCTGCCCCCGGGCACGACGATCGGCGCGGTCGTCCGCGGCGACACGGTGCTGATGGCGCACCACGACACGGAAATCGAAGCCGACGATCACGTCATCCTGTTCCTGACCGACCGGCGGCACGTCGAGGCGGTCGGCAAGCTGTTCCAGGTCGGCGTGAGCTTCGTCTGATCCTCGACTCTCCCAGGCGGCCGCCATGAATCTCGCGATGGTGCAGCGCATTCTCGGGCTGATGCTGATGGTGTTCAGCCTCACGATGCTGCCACCCGTCGGCGTCTCGCTCGCCTACGGCGATGGCCATTACGTGCCGTTCCTCGACGCCTTCCTCGCGGTCGCCGTGATCGGACTGCTCGTCTGGCTGCCGGTGCGCAGGGTCCAGCGAGACCTGCGCCTGCGGGACGGCTTCCTCGTGGTGGCGCTGTTCTGGGTGATCCTCGGGTTCGCCGGCGCGACGCCGCTCCTGATCTCGGATGTCCCGGATCTCTCGGTCACGGACGCGGTGTTCGAAGCGGTCTCGGGATTCACGACCACCGGCGCGACCGTGATCGTCGGCCTCGACGGGCTGCCGAAGTCCATCCTCTACTACCGCCAGCAGATCCAGTGGCTGGGCGGCATGGGCATCATCGTGCTGGCCGTCGCGCTGCTGCCGGTGCTCGGTATCGGCGGCATGCAGCTCTACAAGGCCGAGACACCCGGCCCGGTCAAGGACGAGAAGCTCACGCCGCGCATCACGCAGACGGCCAAGGCGCTGTGGTTCGTGTACGTCGGTCTCACCGTGGCCTGCGCGGCAGCTTTCTTCGTCGCCGGCATGGACCCCTTCGATGCGATCGGGCACGCGTTCGCGACCCTGTCGACGGGAGGCTTCTCGCCGTACGACGCGAGCCTCGCGCACTTCGACAGTTACGCCATCGATGTGATCGCCAGCGTCTTCATGTTCGCCGGCGGAACCAGTTTCGCGCTGCACTTCCTGATGTTCCGGCAGCAGTCCCCGGGGGTGTACTGGCGGGACCCGGAGTTCCGCGTTTATCTCGGTATCGTCGTGACCCTCGTGCTGATCGTGACGTTCTACCTGTACGCCACTGGGACCTGCGACACGCTCGCGAGTTCGTTCCGCTACGGCCTGCTGCAGCTCGTGTCCATGCAGACGAGCACGGGGTTCGTGACCGCCGATTTCCCCGCCTGGCCCGGCGCGCTGCCGGTGCTGTTGATGTTGTCGACGTTCGTCGGCGGGTGCGCCGGTTCGACCGGTGGCGGCATCAAGGTCGTGCGCTGGTACCTGGTCTACAAGCAGGGAACGGTCGAACTGAAGCGGCTGGTGCACCCGAACGCCGAGATACCCGTGAAGATCGCCAACAAGCCCGTTCCCATCCGGGTCATGAACGCGGTCGGGGGATTCTTCGCGATCTACCTGATCCTGTTCGGCGCCATGGTGCTCGCACTCATGGCAACCGGCCTCGACCAGGTGACGGCGTGGTCCGCCGTGGCAACGTCGATCAACAACACCGGACCGGGTCTCGGCCGGGTCGCCGCGAACTTCCGGGATGTGGGCGATGCCGCCAAGTGGATCTGCGCAGCGGCCATGCTGATAGGGCGGCTCGAAGTCTTCACCCTCATTCTCCTGGTCACGCCGGCCTTCTGGAGAAAATAGCCACGCAAGTCGAAGACTTTGGGATCTATTGCCAACTAAGTTTCCACAGATAGCCAATTCTCAGTGAAAGTTGACAATCATTGTCCCACAAGATGAATTTTGACTGCAGAGATGCACGGCTCATGTCTCGATGACATAGATTGTCTCGATTGTGGATTTTTGAAGGCATCTTCGTCGCGCCATTCGACAGATAGTGGTTTTCTGACATGATTGGACTGCTCCAGCGGGTCAGCGAGGCCCAGGTTGCTGTCGAGGGTCGCACCGTCGCCCGCATCGGTCGCGGGCTGCTCGTGCTCGTCGGTGTCCAGCGGGGCGATACAAGCGCCTCGGCGGATCGCCTGCTGGAGCGGCTCGTGACCTATCGGGTCTTTCCTGATGACGAGGACCGGATGAACCGGAGCCTGGCCGACGTGGATGGGGCCCTGCTGCTCGTCCCGCAGTTCACGCTGGCGGCGGACACGGACCGCGGCACGCGCGCCGGATTCAGCCGTGCCGCACCGCCCGACGAAGGACGACGCCTGTTCGAGTACCTCGTGGACATCGCAAAGAGGCGCATGCCGCTCGTCGCTGCGGGAGTGTTCGGCGCCAGCATGCGGGTCGCCCTCGTCAACGAGGGTCCCGTGACCTTCTGGCTCGAAGTACCCGCCGGGTCGAACTGAGGCTGCACGGCAGTGACCGGAACCGACGCCGTCCGGGCGAAGTCGGCCGGAGCGATGGCGTATCATCCCGGACCTCAACCTGCCCGGAGATCTCCATGGGTATCGGATTCCGCGAACTGCTGATCATCCTCGCCATCGCGCTCCTGATCTTCGGCGCCAAGCGCCTGCGCACGATCGGCAGTGACCTTGGCGCCGCGGTCAAGGGCTTCAAGAAGGCCATGAACGAGAGTGACGAGGACGAGACCCCGAAGCAGATCAAGCACGATTCGGGCGATGCGACCTTCGACACCGGCAAGTCGACTGAATCCACCGGAAAGCGCAACGCCTAGAACCCGATGTTCGAGATCGGATTCACCGAGATCCTCCTGATCCTCGGGATCGCGTTGCTGGTTCTCGGGCCGGAACGGCTGCCGGGCCTCGCACGACAGATCGGGCGCTGGGCCGGGCGCGCGCGCGGCATGGCGCGGCAGTTCCGCGAGCAGCTCGACGAAGAAGTCCTCCGGCACGAGCGCGAGTGGGACCGCCCCGGGCGAGCGCATGCATCGCCTGGAGGCGCGGGAGCCGCTGCGGACCGGGACGCCGCGGCTGAACATCCGGCGCCCGGTGACGCCGAGCCCGTGCTGGCCACGATTCCGGCCTCCGCCGGCGAAGTGGAGCCCGGACCGGTCGCCGTGACCACGACGGAGGATGGCGCGACACAGGTCCAGGTGCCGCGTTCGGACAGCCCCGCGAGCCCCCCGGCGGATGCCACGGCGAACGGGACAATGGACGCCACTCCCGGCCGTAACCCATGAATCAGTCGTCCGACGGCGAGCTCGGCGAAGGCACCCTGCTGTCCCATCTGCTCGAGCTCCGTGACCGACTGATGCGGGCAGTCGTGGCCGTCTGCATCGTGGCCGTTCCCTGCCTCTACTTCGCGAACGACCTGTTCACGGTCGTCGCCCAGCCGCTCATCGACCAGTTGCCCAAGGGCACGACACTGATCGCGACCAGCGTCGTGGCGCCCTTCATGACGCCGTTCAAGCTCGCATTGTTCGTGGCGCTTTTCCTGGCGATGCCCTTCGTTCTCTACCAGATCTGGGCCTTCGTGGCACCGGGCCTCTACCGGCACGAGAAGCGCTTCGCGTTGCCGCTCGTGCTGTCGAGCATCGTGCTGTTCTATGTCGGCATGGCTTTCGCCTACTTTTTCGTGTTCCCGCTGATGTTCCGGTTCTTCGTCGCGACGACGCCGGCCGGCGTCACGATGATGACCGACATGTCGCAGTACCTCGATTTCATCCTGCTGCTGTTCCTGGCGTTCGGCGTCGCCTTCGAAATCCCGGTAGCCGTCGTGCTGCTCGTGGCCACCGGCCTCGTCAGCATCGACAAGCTGACCGGCAATCGCGGCTACGTGGTGCTCGGCATCTTCATCATCGCGGCCATCCTCACGCCGCCGGACGCGGTCTCGCAGACGATGATGGCCGTGCCGATGTACCTGCTGTACGAGGGCGGCATCCTGATGGCGCGCATCCTCACCCGCCAGCGACGACCATCGGCAACCGCGGATTGAGAGGGGACCGGCTGGGATCTATCGATGCCGCGGACTACGGCGTCGGCGAGCGGAACTGTCGATATCCTTCCACGCGTCGGTCGCCGGACCCGGAAGGCCCGCGCCGCGGCAAACCGCAGATCGCTCGGCCCCGGCCCGGCGACATGGGTCGCGTATTGCTGCAGCCCGGGCGCTCCAGGCAGTACGGACGGATGCCTTCAGTCCTTCATTCCATCGCGACCGCTGAAAGCGATCAACGCCCCGGTTGCGACCACGGACAGCATCAGAATTGCACCGATCATCGTCTTCACTCCTCTACACATGCCGCGGGAAAAGCTTGCGGCGCTCATGGTTGATTATTGCGATGCACAATCCCGCTTCAATCCGTAGAGGACGAAGACAACTGATTGATTACGAAGATTTCCTGCTGATGATGAAGGGGTCACATTTGTGCGCTGCACGTATTGCTTATCGCCTCATCCGGGCGGTTCGGCTCCGCCATCGCTCCCGCACCGGCAGGCCCGACCCGAGCCCGGCGCCGTGCTTGCCGTTCCGCGTGCCGATCAGTGAGACTCGACGGAACATCATTCGGCCACCCCTGAGCGGGGTCGCAGTCTCGAGGAGCGCATGAGCGCAGCCGACCGCGCCAGCACACACTTCTTCGGCCAGCCCCGCGGGCTCGCCACGCTGTTCTTCACCGAGATGTGGGAGCGCTTCACCTATTACGGCATGCGCGCGCTGCTCGTCCTGTTCCTGGTCGACCCGCTGGCGAGCGGTGGCTTTGCGCTGGACGACCGCACGGCCACCGCGGTCTACGGGCTCTACATCTCGGCGACCTACATCGTCTGCCTGCCGGGCGGCTGGATCGCCGATCGCCTGATCGGCGCGCAGCGCGCGGTCGTCTACGGCGGCCTGCTGCTCATGGCCGGCAACGCCGTGCTGGCGATTCCCGGTGTGCCGGCGCTGTTCTATGGCGGCCTGCTGCTGATCGTGCTCGGCGTCGGACTGCTCAAGCCCAACATCTCGGCGCTCGTCGCGCAGCTCTACCCGCAGGGCGGAGCGCCGCGGGATGCGGGCTTCACGATCTTCTACATGGGCATCAACCTCGGAGCCTTCATCGGACCTCTGATCACCGCGTGGCTAGCACAGATCTACGGATGGCGCGCCGGGTTCAGTTCCGCGGCCGTAGGCATGGCGTTCGGACTCGCCCAGTTCCAGTTCACGCGACGTCATCTCGGCGATGCGGGTCGCACGCCGCACCGCGCGGCCGGCGACGGCGACCAGCGGCGCGACCGCGCGCTGCTCGTCGTCGCATGCACGCTGCTGACTCTGGTGCTCGCTGCCACGCTCTCGGGCGCGATCGTCGTCGATGCATTGTCACTCGCCCGGAGCGCCATCTGGGTCATCGTCGCCATGGCGGGCGGGTACTTCGCATGGCTGTTCCTGTTCGCCGGCCTCGACGCCGTCGAGAAGAAACGTGTCGTCGTCATCCTGGTGCTGTTCATCGCCTGCGCGCTGTTCTGGTCGGGCTTCGAACAGACCGGTGCGTCGCTGAACCTCTTCGCCGACCGCTACACGGACCGGCTCGTGGCCGGCCGGGAGATTCCGGCCGGCTGGTTCCAGTCGGTGAATCCGGTGTTCATCATCGCGTTCGCACCGCTGTTCTCGATGCTGTGGGTGGCGCTCGCCGCTCGCGGCCTCGATCCGTCGGCACCGGCGAAGTTCGCCTTCGGGCTCGTGCTCATGGGGCTCGGGTTCCTGGTGATGTACAGCGCGGCGAAGGTCGTCGCGGCAGGCGGTCTCGCCGGACCCTCGTGGCTCGTGATGACCTATCTGCTGCACACCTTCGGCGAGCTGTGCCTGAGTCCCGTGGGGCTGTCGACCACCACAAAGCTGGCCCCCGAGCGCTTCGTGGGACAGATGCTGGGCATCTGGTTCCTGGCCACCTCGCTCGGCAATCTGGCCGCGGGCCTGATCGCGGGCGAGGTTGCCGACGTCGGCGTGGCGGAGATGCCGTCACAGTTCATGGGCATCGCACAGTTCGGCCTCGGGCTCGGCCTGCTGCTGCTGCTCGCGAGCAGGCCCGTGAGATCGCTGATGGGCGGCGTGCGTTGACGGTCGCGGCAGCACCACGGCACCGGCGACGGGACTTCCGGGGACAGGGGGGATGACATGACCGCGGACGCCGATGGCGCGCAGCTCACGCCGCGCGCGGTGATCCTGTCGATCCTGCTGACCCTGGTCCTCGCCGCCGCGAATGCCTATCTCGGCCTTTTCGCAGGCCTCACGGTCAGCACGGCGATCCCGGCGGCCGTGCTGTCCATGGCCGTGCTGCGCGTGCTCGGCCGCTCGAGTGTGCTCGAGAACAACATCGTCGCAACCGGCGCCTCGGCCGGCTCGTCGATCGCGGCGGGTACGATCTTCACGCTGCCGGCGCTGGTGATCCTCGGGCACTGGCAGCGCTTCGACTATCTCTGGGTGCTCGCGATCGTGGGGCTCGGTGGAGTGCTCGGCGTACTCTTCTCCGTGCCGCTGCGGCGCACCCTGATCGTCGAACAGCAGCTCAAGTTCCCGGAAGGCGTGGCCGCCGCCGAAGTGTTGAAGGCGGGCAGCAGCCCGGATTCGGGCGCGCGCCTGCTGACGGCTTCGGCGCTTGCCGGCGCCCTGTTCAAGTTCGCGCTGTCGGGCCTGAAGCTCGCACCGGAGGCATTCGTCGCAGCACGCTTCCTGCCGGGACGCACCATCGGCTTCTTCGGCTTCAACCTCTCGCCCGCCCTGCTCGCAGTCGGGTTCATCGTCGGCCTCAACGTCGGCGCGCTGATGCTCGCCGGTGGCGCGCTGTCATGGTGGATCGTGATCCCCTGCTATCACGCGTTCTTCACGGATCACGACCCGGCCCTCGCGGCACGACTCGCGGGTGCCGACGCCGAGACAGCGTCGAACCTGATCTGGAGCGCGAAGGTGCGCTACATCGGCGTGGGTGCGATGCTGACCGGCGGCCTGTGGTCCATGTGGTCGCTGCGCGGCTCGCTGCTGTCCGGCTTCCGCGGCGGGCTCCAGTCGCGTGCCCGCTGCGGCGGGATCCCGCACACCGAGCGTGATCTTCCCATGCCGTTCATCGTCGGAGGCATCGTGCTGTTCGTACTGCCGCTGTTCGCCCTCTACCACGCGGTGGTCGGCAGCCTCGGCGTCGCGTTCGCGATGGCGATCGTCATGATCATCGCGGGGTTCCTGTTCTCGTCCGTGAGCGGCTACATGGCGGGGCTGGTCGGCAGCTCGAACAACCCGGTCTCCGGCATCACGATCTCGACGATTCTCGTCGCCGCCCTGCTGCTGCTCGCCCTGCTGGGCCGCGGCTCCCGCGTCGGACCGGTGGCCGCGATCATGATCGGGGCCGTCACCTGCAGCGCCGCGGCCGTCGCCGGCGACAATCTGCAGGATCTGAAGTCGGGCCGGATCCTCGGTGCGACGCCCTGGCGCCAGCAGGTCATGCTGGCCATCGGCGTACTGTCCTCGGCGCTCGTGATGGCGCCTGTGCTGAACCTGCTGCTCGAGGCATACGGGATCGCCACGCCCTCGCACGAGGGTGTCCGGGCATTGCCGGCACCGCAGGCGACCCTGATGGCGGCCGTCGCGGGTGGAATTTTCCGCGGCGGACTGCCCTGGGACATGGTCGCGCTCGGCGCCGTGATCGGCGTGCTCATCATCGGCGTCGATCATGAGCTGCAGCGTCGCCGGATGGCCTGGCGGGCCCCGGTGCTGGCCGTGGCGATCGGAATCTACCTGCCGCTGGAACTGACCACGCCGATCTTCGCCGGCGGACTTCTGGCCTGGTGCACGGAGCGCACTCTCGCACGCGTCTTCCCCGATGGCGTTCCGGAGCACGCGCGCCAGCGTGGCCTGTTGTTCGCCGCAGGACTGATCGCCGGCGAGGCACTGATCGGCGTCCTCATCGCGGTGCCGATCGTGGTGAGCGGCGATCCGGACGTCCTCGCGCTCGGCTCCGGGATCGCATCCGGGGGCTGGGTGGCGACAGTCGCTCTGGCGGTGATGGCCGCATGGATGTACCGCAGCGCCATTCGCGGCGACGATTCCTCCATGACCGGGGAGGTCTCGCCACGATCGCGGCCCTGCAGGCGGCCGGACGGCGGGATGTGAGGACTTCCGTGGCACACGATGCGAGGGAGCCATGACGAGGGCACAGGATGACGCCTCGAGACGTGCGCGCATCGTGCTCGCACTCGCCGCCGTCTACGTGTTCTGGGGCACGACCTACGTCGCCGCGAAGATCATGGTGACCGACCTGCCGCCCCTCATGAGCGCCGGCATCCGCTTCACGATCGCGGGGCTGCTGCTCGCCGCCTTCGCCCACTGGCGGGGCGCAGTGCTGCCGCCGACGCCCGTTCACTGGCGCCGCGTCGCGCTGCTCGGCGTGCTCGCGGTCGGCATCAGCCACACGCTGCAGATCATCGCCCTCCGGCACGTCGCCTCCAACCAGTCGGGGTTGCTGAATGCAACGCCAGCACTGTGGATCGCCTGGCTCGGTACCTTCGGTACGCGCGCACAGCCGCTCGACGGCTACACCCGTTTCGGTCTCGCGCTGGGCTGCGTCGGCGTGATCCTTCTGCTCGGGCCCGGCAGCGGCGAGCCGCTGCGCGGCCTGGGATGGCAGGGCGTGATCCTGCTCGGTGCGCTGACCTGGTCCCTGGCGACGATCTATCAGCGCAACATCGAGACCGGGCTCGGCCCGATGATGCTCGCCGGTCTGCAGATGCTGGTCGGCGGGGGCGTCATGATGACGCTGGGAGCCGCCACCGGCGAACTGGCGGAATTTCACTGGACGCTGCAGGCCGCGCTCGCGATGCTCTGGCTCATCGCATTCAGTTCTTGCGCCGCCTTCACGGCATACGGCTACCTGATCGCGAACACCACTCCTGCGGTCGTCGGGAGCTATGGCTATGTGACGCCGGCGGTCGCGGCAATCGCCGGCTGGGCGCTGCTGGGCGAAACACTGTCGTCGGCGCAGCTGGCCGGCATGCTGGTGGTGCTGGTCGCCGTCGCGATGGCAGGCGGCGCCTGGCCACCGCGACGGCTCAACCCTGCCGGTCGATCGAGATCCTGATGCGGCCGCGCGGGCCGAAGACGAGCGAACCGATTGCGCTGACGATGCTGACGACGAGCGCAGCCCAGAACGCGGCGCCGAACCCGGCGATGCTCATGCCCTCGAGCAGCGCGGCCACGAGGCCCAGCATGGCGGCATTGACCACGAGCAGGAACAGCCCGAGCGTCAGGACCGTGAACGGCAGCGTGAGCAGCACGATCAGCGGCCGCACGAACGCATTGACGATGCCGAGCAGGAGTCCCGCGAGCAGCAGGGTCGAGGCCCTGTCGATCGAGATGCCGCCGACCCACTCGGTCGCCAGCCACAGCCCGAGGGCGGCGATCATCGCACGCAGCACGAATTGAGTGATGACCATGGGCTAACGATAGCGCCGACCGTGGCGTATGACCACGGCCAGATCCGTCAGGCGCTCGATCTGGCGAAGCACGTCGCCGTACACGGCGATGACGTCCGCGTACTTGCCGGGCGTGATCGAACCGTTCTCCGCAGCGACGCCCATCGCAAAGGCGGCATCCAGCGTCGCGGCACGGATCGCGGCATGCGGGTCGACCCGGCACTCGCGGACCCAGGCGATGATCTCCCCGGCCGTGGCAGCGCCGTGGAACTGCGCAGGTGCTCCCGCATTCGAGCCGATCAGGACCAGGGCGCCCGCATCGCGGAGCTGCGCGAGCTTGGTGCACTGGCTGGTGCGCCGTGTCGCTGGCATGTCGTACCAGTTCACGCGGCCGAGATCGGCGAGTGATCCGAGAACGTCGCGAACGATGATCGGCGGTGCGCCGGCGAGCAGCCGCGGGTCGTCGAGTGGCTCTGGATCGACGCGCAGCGCTTCGAAATTCATCACGGCCGAAATCGCCGGCGACCATGCGAACGGCCTGCGGTCGATCGCGGCCGCGCGCTGCCGCAGTGCGAGCACGACGTTGTCCGGGAATACGGTCGCAGGGCCGTCGCCCACGATCCCGTCGACGTTCGCGGCGAGCGCCCGCTCCACTTCCGTCGCGCGCTGCACGAACACCTGGACCGGGAGACCGTGCAGACGTGCGGTGTCGATAGCCGCCAGCAGCTCTTCGGCGGACCACTGATCGACATCGGCCAGCAGCACGTAGTCCACGCCGGCCGCAGCCAGCTGTTCGACCTTGGACTTCGCGTCGGCGGCGTCGGCTACTGCCCACTGCCAGGCGCTGGCGCGCGCAGCGGATGATCGGGTCAGACGCGGCCCGGACACGTAGAGTGTCGGTCCATCGATGCGGCGGGCCTGGATCCGGTCCCGCACGCTGGTGGCAGCGAAGAGCGGCGCGCCCGCGTCACGCGCACTGGTCACTCCGGCCGCGAGCAGCTCGCGTGCCGCGATCGGCATGACGACGCGATCGGCGATTGGAACGTAGACCTCGTTCCACCGCCGCTCGTCGCCGTGCCCGAGCCGCATGAGGTTGGCCTGCAGGTCCCACAGCCCCGGCAGGACGGTCATCCCCTCCGTCGAGATGCGGGTGGCGCCGTCCGGAATCGGTGTCGAGCCGGCTGGTCCGACAGCAACGATGCGCTCACCGTCGATCACGACGACACCGTTGCGCAACGCAGGGCCACCGGTGCCATCGAGGACGGTGCCCCCGACCAGCGCAAGCACCTCGGCGTGCGCAAAGGCCGGCCACAGGAGGGCCAGCACGAGCAGCAGGACCTGCCTCATTCCGGGACCGTGCGTGAGCCGGCCGCCGGACGCTCGAGCATGCGCTTCAGAGCCGCGAGGCCGACCGCCCACGTGCCTCGCCACCGACGCAGGACGGGATCCCAGGCCGGATCGCCCGGCACACCCGAGCCCAGCACCCGGACGACGGTACCGTCGTTCCGCTCCACGACCATGACGTCGTCGACCGGGACGGCCTCGGCGCCGGCGGGCCAGTCAGGCTGCGCGAAGTGGATCAGCCGCAGTCGGCGCGGGGGATCGAAGACGTCGATATGTGCCTCGCGCCGTCCCCCATGGGCGTGCTCGAAGCGATAGAGTCCACCCGGCCGTGGCTCCACGGTCACCGCCGTCGCCAGCCATTGCGCCAGCAGAACGGGATCGACGAGCGCCTGCCAGACGGCCTGCGGTGATGCCGGGATGTTGCACGACTCCATGTAGCCACGCAGTTTCATGGACATGGGGCGGATTCTGCCGCAGCACGGGTATCTTCAGACAGTGCCGCTTGTCGCATCATGCGAACGACTCACGATGCGCGTCGCCGGTCTGGCCAGGAGATCACGCCCGCAGGCGCTCAGCCACGCTCGGATCCGGGGCGCTTGCGCAGTTCCTTGTCCTGCCGCATGCGGCGATCCGCCGCCGCGACGAGATCCCGAATGCTGCGCGCATCACGCGGATACGCGGCCGCACCGACGCTCACCGTGGCACGCAGCATCCTGCCTGCGACCGGGAAGAGACTGTGATAGACCGTATTGCGCAGCCGTTGCGCCACGGCCTCGGCCACTTCCGGTGTCGCGCCGGCAACGAGCACTGCGAACTCGTCGCCGCCGTAGCGTGCGGCCGAGTCGCTGGTGCGGATCGTCCGCTGCACGGCATCGGCGACGGTCTTCAGCGCGAGGTTTCCGGCTGCGTAGCCGTAGGCCTCGTTGAGTGCCCGCAGCCCCTCGACGTCGACCATCAGCAGGGCGAACCGGCCTGCGCCGCCTGCAGCGGCCTCGAATTCGCTGGACAGGCGCTCATCGAACGCCCTCATGTTGAGCAGGCCGGTGTGCCCGTCGCGTTCGGCGAGCTCGCGAATCCTGTGTTCCGCGCTTTCGACCGAAGCTGCGAAGTGCTGCGCCAGAAAGCCCACGAGCAGCAGCGGCAGGAACTCGGCACACACTGCCGCCACGAACGCCACGGGTGCGTGCGGAGTCGTGGCGTCGAAGCCGTGCAGCACTACGAGCGCCACCGCCACGGCGGCCAGCACCGCCACTGTCGCCGCAACACCGAGCATCACGGCGGCCAGCAGGACGGGCAGCAGGAACAGGTTGGTGAGTGCGCTGCGCAGCCCGCCGGTCTGCGAGGCAACCGCCGCAACGAACAGGATCATCGCCGCGACCGTCACCCACAGCCGCCCGCGGCTGTCGAGCCTCGCGAGCCGCGGCAACCGGAGCACGACGAGCAGGGTGCCGAACGATGCCACGGCCCCGGCAGCGAGCCACGGCTGCGGCAGCGGACGTCCTGCAGCGAGGAGGTACAGGGCCGACAGCGAGAGCAGCAGCCAGTCGATGTACTCGATGCTGCGCAGCGCGGGCGATGTCCACGTGGCGGCGGGTCGCGAGGCAACATCGGTGTCGATGCGTGCCGGCATGGCTTTCACGGCCGCCACGTCGTGGGCGCGCATCACGGCCTTGCCTCCTGCAGACGACCGGTATGTCGCGGCCGGTGGTCGAGTGCCACGACCGCCGCGCGGACCTCGTCGTCGCGGTCGACAAGCGGGGGCGCATTACCGGGAGCGGTCATCACACCGCGTGCGAGAACGATGTCCGGCCGGATGCCGCGACCGCTGATCGACGCTCCCGAGGGCGTGTAGTAATACGAGGTGGTCAGCTTCAGTGCGTGTCCGTCCGACAGAGGCAGCAGCGTCTGTACCGAGCCCTTCCCGAAGGTCGTCCGCCCGACGATCACGGCACGGCCATGGTCGTGCAGGGCTCCTGCGAGGATCTCCGCCGCCGATGCTGATCCACCGTTGACGAGTACCGCGAGTGACGCGCCGTCCAGTGCGTCGCCCGGCCGTGCCGCGACGGAGAAGCGCGCATCGGACGCCCTGCCGGTCGCCGACACGATCACGCCGTCGTCCAGGAACAGGTCCGCCGCTGCGGTCGCCGCATCGAGATCGCCGCCCGGATTGTCCCGCAGGTCCAGTACCAGCCCGCGCAGTGGCCCGCCGTTCGCACCGGCGAGCCGGGCCAGCGCGCGGCCCAGTTCGTCTGCCGTGGCTTCGCCGAAGCAGCGGATCCGGACGTAGCCGATTCCCTGTCCCAGCATCACATCCCGGACGCTGCACGGGGCGATGTGCCCACGACGCACGGTGAACGGCAGTGGCTCGCCCGCGCCTTCCCGATCGACGGTCAGTCGCACGACGGAGCCCTCGGGGCCTCGCAGCAGATCGACGGCCTGCGCGGGATCAACAGTCGAGAGTTCACGGCCGTCGATGGCCACGAGCACATCGCCACTGTGCAGTCCCGCGTGATCCGCGGGGGAATCTTCGATCGGTGCGACGACGCGGAGAGCCGAATCGCGGACGGCCACCTCGATGCCGATCCCCGCGTAGTGACCCCGGACACGGGACTGCTGTTCGGCGTACTCCGTGGCATCGAGCAGCGTCGAGTGCGGGTCGAGACCGGCCACCATGCCGCGCACGGCGAGTTCCATGAGCCGCCGGTCGTCGACGGGTTCGACATAGTCGGTCTTGACGCGTTCTGCCACCTCGGCGAAGAGCCGTGACCCGCGTGTCGGGGAATCCATGCCACCCGATTCACGCGAGGCACGCACGCCGCCCGCCACGGCGATCGAGAAGCCGATGGCGACTCCGATCGACAGCGCGAGCAGCGTATGTGGCGGTTTCATGTTGGTTCCAGGTGGCCGGCTGCGGATCATCCCTCGCGGCGGCTCTGCTGCCGCCAGCACCGCCGGATCGGTCGGGAAATCAGCTCCAGCCGGCGACCTCGCTGTACAAGGCGAGATCAGCGAGCACTTCTGCCAGCGGCATCGGCCGACCGATCGCGTAACCCTGGCCGTAGTCGATGCCGAGTTCGGCCATGCGCGTCCGGGATTCCTCGGTTTCCACCACTTCGGCGACGGTCTCCATGCCCATGGTGTGTGCGAGCTGCGCGATGGCTCTCAACATGGCCTCGGTACGCTGATTGGTGGTCGCCTCACGCACCAGACTGCCGTCGATCTTCAGCACCGAGACCGGCAGCGTCTTCAGCTGGCCGAGCGATGACAGCCCGGCGCCGAAGTCATCGAGCGCGAAGCTGCAGCCCTGCAATCGCAGCCGCTGCATGAGGCGATCGGCCCGCGTCAGGTTGCTCGCGGCCGCGACCTCGCCGATCTCGAAACAGAGCATCGCAGGGGGAATGCCGCTGTCGCGAACGCGGGCTTCAAGGAACTCGTGGAAGGACTCGTCGCCGATCGCGGCCGCCGACAGGTTGATCGAGAAGCGCACGCCCGTCGCGGCCAGCGCCCCCGCATGCGCCCTCAGGGTGTCCAGCGCCGTCCCCACGACCCAGCGGTCGATGCGGGCCATCAGTCCATGGCGTTGGGCGACCGCGAGGAACTTCGCCGGTCCCATGGTCTCGCTGTCCACGCCACGGAGGCGCAGCAGGAGCTCGAAGTGCGGGCGCCCGGCGACGCCCGCGAGCGGCAGGATGGGCTGTGCGCTGAGCGCGAGTCCATGTCCGTCGAGGGCCGCCTGCAGGCGGTCCCGCAGCGCGGATTCGGCTGCATCGACGCCGGACCCGAGGACCGGATGCCGGTGCATGTGGACTGTCCCGCGCCCGTGCATCCTGGCGGTCTTGCAGGCGATTTCCGCCTGTGCGAGGCCGTGCTCGAATGCGGCGGCTCCCTCCGGCACTTCCGCGATGCCGATGCTGGCGGTGACCGGCATGCTCGTTTCTCCGCGCACGCAGGTGATCTCCGCGCAGCAGGCGCGGATGGTCTCGGCTGCCTCGACGGCCGCCGTCATGTCGCAGTCGGGGAGGAAGACGGCGAAACGGTCACCCGTGAGGCGTCCGGACAATGCATTCGCGCGAGGTTTTCTGCGCAGGATCTCGGCAACCCTGGAGATCGCCTCGTCGCCCGCCTCCATACCCAGGCTTTCGTTGATCGCGTGGAGTCCGTCGATATCGAGATAGAGGACGGCATGGGGGCCGGTGATCCCGCCACCCGCGAGCAGACCCTGGACCTGCCCGCCGAGCGCGACCCGCGTGAGGAGCCCCGTCGATCCATCGTAGTGGGTCGCCAGGATTCCAGTGATGCGGCGCGCGACGAGACTCGCGACCTGCTGGTCCTTGAGGTCGAATTCCCGGACCTGCGATGCGCGGAACAGCCCGAGGAAACCCGCGATGCGGCCCGAAGCATGGCGCAGGGGCACGGACAGGATCCGGAATGGCGGACGCGTCTCCGGATCCGTCGGGACAGCGAGCCGATTCACGATGAGCGGCCGTCGCTGCAGCTGCGCCCAGTTCAGGAGATGACGATGCATGCGCGTCAGCACATCCGCCCTGGGCTTGACGCCGGGCGGTGCCTTGCAGATCGCGATGTTGCGCTCGGGCACGACGAGCGCAGCCAGCTCGCAGCCGAGATGATCGAGACACTTCTGGGTCAGCGCTCCGAGCTCGTCACCCGGTCCCGCGTCGCAGGGCATCTCGAGGAGCAGCGCCAGGTCGTGATCGTGGGCCTCGAGATTGCGCGCCAGCGCACCGACGCTGGCGCGCGCGTCGAGTTCGCGCTTGAGGCATTCGAGCACAGGGCGCACGAGCGCGAGCACCAGAGAGTAGGGCCGCTTCTCGGAATCGCGTGTGATCAGACAGCAGACCGCGATGACCTCGCCGTGATCGTTGCGCACACGGAAGACATAGGCTGGTGATCCTTCGTGATCCCGTGTGAAGCCATCGACCTCCGCCGTCGTCAACGGCGGCGCCTCGCCGAGGGCCGCATCGACCAGAGGCTGCGGATCCGGTCCGTGATACTCGCTGCCGACCCAGAGGGGTGTTCCGCGCGCGTCGTAGACGGCGATTCCCGATGCACCGGGCATCAGCGACTTGAGCAGTTGACCATAGGGGTCGAGGGATGGTCTCGAGCCGCCGAGGTGCGTCGGCAGGGCTGTCATGCGACTGGTTTTTTCGGGCATCGCGGATACCAGGAACGGTCGGAGCAACGCGACGGTGATGCTCGCCGATCAGGGTTCGTGCGGCTGTGAGACGCCCCGCAGTTTCCCGGACTATGTCATCTCGACGGCAGAACCGGTCAGAGGCCTGGATGCACCGCGACCCGCGGGGGTACGCACAGCGGCACGGCAGGCCCCCGGCGACGAACGCAGCGGAGCCGACCGCTCAGGGAGCCGAACGGCCGAACCAGGGACGCGGATCGATCGCGCGGGCGCTGCGGCGGATCTCGAAGTACAGCGCGGGTGTGTCCCGCCCCCCCGAGTCGCCCACGCTCGCGATCACGTCTCCCGTCGCGACGGCCGTCCCCGCGGCCTTGAAGATCTGCTCGTTGTGTCCGTACAGGCTCATGTAGCCACCGCCGTGATCGATGATCAGCAGCAGGCCGAGCCCGGGCAGCCAGTCCGCGTAGACGACGCGGCCACCGTAAGGCGCCCGGACCTCCGCACCGCGCTCGGCGGAGATCAGCAGGCCATTCCAGCGCAGTCCACCGCCTCGCGGCGCACCGAAGTTTTCGATGATGCGCCCGGCGACAGGCCAGGGCAGCCGGCCACGCACCCGCTCGAACGGCAGCCCCCCCTCCGGCGGCGGAACCTCGGGCAGGCGGCGGCGCAGGTCCTCGACCAGCCGCTGTACGGCAGCGGCCTCGCGGCGGAGCTTCGCGAGGCTGTCCTTGCGACTCCGGATCTGGGAATTGACCTCGCTCAGGGCGGCGCGTCGTTCGCCGCGCGCACCGTCGAGCGAACGGACTTCCTGAGCCTGCTGCTTCGCGAGCCGTTCCAGGCCGGCCCGGGTCTCGCGCTCCTCCACGGTCACCTGTTCGAGGCGGTGCACCGCAGTCTCGATGGTGCCGATCCTGTCCGCGCGCGCCCTGCCGAAGTAACCGTAGTAGACGAGCATGCGGCCGATTGCAGCCGGATCCTGCTGGTTCAACAGCAGCTTGAGCTGCTCCTCGCGGCCATTGACGTAGGCTGCCCGCAGCTGGGCGGCGAGCGCATCGCGCTCCTCGAGCAGGATGCGTTCGTTGCGCTGTCGTTCGGCCCTCAGTCCAGCCAGCCGCAGGTCACTCGCGCGGATGTCGCGTCGGACCGCGGCCAGCCTGCGGGAGGCCTCGCCGACCTTCGCCTCGGCCTCGCGGAGCTGCACGGCCACGCGGTCACGACGCCCCAGGTCCTCGCGAACCGACTGCTGCAGCGCGCCGATCTTCTCGCGGATACGCGCCAGGTCCTCCTCGGGGTCGCCCCGGTCCGCATGGCCGGCGCCCGCCAGGAGCATGAACAACAGAAGCAAGGTGAAACGCTGCATGAGCACGGGAGCCGGGCGCGGGAAGCGGAGATGGTACCCGGCGCGTCCGCCTGAGTCGCCCCCGGGGTGGCGCCCGCGGGTCGCCGATTCCCGGCGGGCGCCGGCCTGCGCGACCGCGTCCCCGCGGCGCGCTCCGGTCGGTCCTGCGGAGCCATGCGCGCACGGGCTGATATACTTCGCGCCCTTTCCGTCCCCCGCAGATCTGAAGTCCCCATGGACCGATTGCTGGAATTCGCTGCGAACCACCCGTTCCTCGTCGCACTGGCGGTCGCGATGGTGGTCGCGACGCTGGCTTACGAGTTACGCACGCAGGCCGGATCGTTCGCGGCGGTGAGCCCGACGGAAGCCGTGCGCCTGATGAACCAGGGCGCGGTCCTGATCGATGTCCGGTCGAACGGCAATTTCAAGGCAGGGCACATCGGGAACGCGCGCAATGTTCCCGGCGACGAGATCGCCGCCGGCGCCGAGTCACTGGCGCGGTTCAAGGAAAGAACACTGATCATGTGCTGCGACACCGGAACGACTTCCGGGTCTGCTGCGCGCCATCTGACCCGACTCGGGTTCAAGCAGGTCTTCAACCTGCGCGGTGGCCTTTCGGCCTGGCGCCAGGACAATCTGCCTCTCGTGAAGAGCTGAACCATGCCGACACCCGAGATCCGCATCTACACCAAGTCCTGGTGCCCGTACTGCGCTCGCGCCAAGGCGCTGCTGCAGCAGAAAGGCGCGGCCTACATGGAAATCGACATAGAGGCTGCCCCCGGACGGCGCGAAGAAATGATCGCCGCGAGCGGCCGGACCACGGTACCCCAGATCTTCATCGGCTCGCACCACGTGGGTGGCTGCGACGATCTGCACGCGCTGGACGCGGCCGGCGGACTGGATCCGCTCCTGGCCGGCTGAGCCGCGCGTCCGTTCCACTTCCGCCCGATCGTCAGCGACAAAGGACTTCCTCTCATGTCTGAGCAGAATCTTCCCAACGGCGAAGCCGCCGCCCCCGGCGCACCCGGCATCGCGCTCCAGAACGTCTACATCAAGGACGTGTCGTTCGAGGCCCCGCAGGGCCCGTTCGTGCCCGCTCAGTCACAGGATCCGAAGGTCGGGCTGAACCTGGGTTCAGCGACGAACAGCCTGGGCGGCGACGTGCACGAGGTCGTGCTGACCGTGACGCTCGAGGCCAAGACCGGCGAGATCCCGGTCTACCTCGTCGAGGTCAAGCAGGCGGGAGTCTTCGTCGTGCGCGGGTACTCGGCCGACGACACGCGCCGCATTCTCGGCGCATTCGCCCCGAACGTCCTGTTCCCGTATGCGAGACAGGTCGTTTCCGACATGATCACCAAGGGCGGCTTCCCACCGTTCTTCCTGCCGCCCGTCAACTTCGACGCGATCTTCGAGCATTCGCTGCAGGAACAGGCCGCACGCGGCGCTGCAGCCCAGCCGACTCAGATCAACTGAAGATCGCCGCGGCGGCCGCATGCCACTGAACTCGCCGATGGTCGTCATCGGCGCGGGCTCCTGGGGCACGGCGCTCGCGATACAGTTCGCGCGCGCCGGCCGCCCCACGATCCTGTGGGGCAGATCCGAGGACGAGCCGGAGCGCATCGCGCGCGAGCGCCGGAATCAGCGCTATCTGCCGGGTGCCGAATTCCCGCCGGCGCTGACGGTGGAATCGGAGCTGCACCGCGCCCTGGCGGGGGGCGGGGACGTGCTCGTCGCCGTGTCGAGCAACGCCTTCCGGAGCGTGCTCGGGCAGCTGCGGCCTCTTCTCGGCCCTGGAGCCCGGGTGGCCTGGGCCACCAAGGGTTTCGAGCACGAGACCGGGAAACTGCCGCACCAGGTCGCGGCGGAAGTACTGGGCGCCGGCATCCCGATCGCGGTTCTTTCCGGACCGACCTTCGCGCGCGAGGTGGGCCTCGGGCTCCCGACCGCGATCGCGGTGGCGAGTCCCGACGGGCGTTTCGCCTTCGAACTGGCGAGCAGCATCTCCGCACAGAACTTCCGGGCCTACACGCAGCCGGACATCGCCGGAGTCGAGGTAGGCGGCGCGGTCAAGAACGTGGTCGCGATCGCGACCGGCATCTCGGACGGTCTCGGCTACGGCGCCAATACACGTGTCGCGCTGATCACCCGCGGGCTCGCGGAGATGGTACGGCTCGGCGAAGCACTCGGCGCCGATCGCGACACGTTCATGGGACTCGCGGGGCTCGGCGACCTCGTGCTGACGTGCACCGACGACCAGTCACGCAACCGGCGGTTCGGGCTCGCCATCGCGAAGGGCACGGGCGTGGACCAGGCGATCGCGGCCATCGGCCAGGTCGTCGAGGGCGTGCACGCCGCCCGGGCCGTCTTCCGGGTCGCGCAGCGCCTCTCGGTGGACATGCCGATCTGCGAGCACGTCTACCGCGTGATCGACGAGCAGCTGCCGATCCGTTCGGTCATCGACGCACTCATGCAGCGGCGCATCGTCGCCGAGTGACCCCCGGCGGGCATCCCGCGGCCGTGCCCGGCATCAGCGGACGCGGGGCAGGGGCGGCGTCGAACGCTGGAACACCGGCTTGATCGCGAGGCTCGACTGGATGTGCGAGACGCCCGGGATACGCGTCAGCACGTCGAGCATGAAGCGCTGGTACGTCGCCAGGTCCGCAACGACCACACGCAGCAGGTAGTCCGCCTCGCCCGTCATGAGATGACAGCTCATGACCTCGGGCACGTCCGCGATGCGCCGCTCGAACACCTTGAGCGTCTCTTCGGTCTGGCGATCGAGCGTGACCGAGATGAACATCGTGATCCCGAGTCCCAGCCGGTCTTCGTCGAAGCGCGCGCCGTAGCCCGCGATGAGGCCGGATTCCTCCAGGCGCCGGATCCGGCGCAGCGTCGGCGTCAACGAGAGACCGACGCGTTCGGCGAGGTCCCGCCAGCTGATGCGTCCCTCGCGCGAGAGCACCTGCAGGATCTTCGAGTCGATGCGGTCCAGGGCGATGGCGCTCATGCACTGTGTCCGGAAGCTGCGGTAGTTCAGACAATCTACCGGGGATCGATCGGCAGTCCAATATTGGCATCCATGAGCCATCCTCATGGCGCTATCGTCCCATCCGGCCCGTGCGCAGGCCGAACAGGGCCACGGGCGCCGGCCGGATGCAGGGCTCGTTGTAAGATGCGGGCCGATTCTCCGTCGAGGTATCGAAGTGCAGGTCCAGCCGAACGCACAGCGCCAGGACGACACGCGGACCGCGGGTACCACCGCGCCGGTGGTGTCTTTCGAGTTCTTTCCGCCGAAGACGGCCGCGATGGCCGAGAGCCTCTGGCAATCGGTGCTCCAGCTTGCACCGCTCGGACCGCGGTTCGTGTCGGTGACCTACGGTGCCGATGGATCGACGCGCGACCACACGCACGCGCTGGTCTCCAGGCTCCGGCAGCAGACCCGGCTGTGCGTCGCGCCACACCTCACCTGCGTCGGTGCGCCGCGAGGCGAAGTGCTCGACATCGCCCGCCGTTACTGGGACGAGGGCATCCGCCACATCGTCGCCCTGCGCGGCGATCCGCCGGCGGGGGCAGCGGGTTATGTTCCGCATCCCGACGGATTCCACCATGCGGCGGACCTGGTGCGGGGCCTGCGGGGCGTGGGCGACTTCGACATCAGCGTGGCCGCGTACCCCGAGGTGCACCCCGAAGCGCCGGGCGCCGCCGCCGATCTCGACAACCTCAGGCGCAAGATCGACGCGGGGGCATCGCGCGCGGTGACCCAGTTCTGCTTCGACACGGACATCTGGCTGCGCTTCCGTGACGCCTGCGCGCGCGCCGGCATCACCGTGCCGATCGTGCCGGGCATACTGCCGATCACACGCTTCACGCAGGTGCAGCGCTTCGCGGCCCGCTGCGGAGCCAGCGTGCCGGCGGTACTCGCACGGCGCTTCGAGGGACTCGACGGCGATCCGGAGACCCACAGGCTGATCGCCGCGGCGGTGGCGATCGAGGAAGTGGAGACCCTGCAGCGTCACGGCGTGCGCGAGTTCCACTTCTACACGCTGAACCGCGCCGACCTGAGCTTTGCCGTCTGCCACGCGCTCGGACTGCGCGCGGCCGCCGCGACCTGAGGCGCAACAGCCCATGAACACACGCGAACAGCGACTCGCCGCCCTGCGCCGGCTGCTGGAGGAGCGCATCGTGCTGCTCGACGGCGCGATGGGCACCATGATCCAGACGCACGGCCTCGACGAGGCCGCGTATCGCGGCGAGCGTTTCGCGGACTGGCGCCATGACCTGCGCGGCGCGAACGACCTGCTCAACCTGACTCAGCCGCAGATCATCCGCGGAATCCACCGCGCCTATCTGGATGCGGGCTGCGACATCGTCTCGACCAACAGCTTCAACGCCAACGCGCCCTCGCTCGGTGACTACGGCCTCGAGGCCCTGGTCGGCGAGATCAACCGGCGGGCCGCATCGATCGCGCGCGAGGCCGCGGACGCGGCAGCCGCGGCCAGCGGCCGCCCCCGGTTCGTCGCGGGCGCGCTCGGACCGACGAACCGCACGGCATCGCTCGCCACCGACGTCGACGACCCGTCGAAGCGCGGCATCACGTTCGACGCGCTCGTGGCAACCTACCGGGAGGCTGCGACGGCCCTGCTGGAGGGCGGGGCCGACATCCTGCTCATCGAGACCGTCTTCGACACGCTGAACGCCAAAGCCGCGATCTACGCGATCGGCCTCCTGCGTGACTCACTCGGTATCGAGATCCCGGTCATCGTCTCCGGCACGATCACGGATGCATCCGGCCGTAACCTCTGCGGACAGACCGTCGAGGCCTTCTGGAACTCCGTCCGGCACGCCGGGCCCATGATGGTCGGACTGAACTGTGCCTTCGGCGGGGCGCAGCTGCGGCCCTTCGTGGCGGAGCTCGCCCGCGTGGCCGATACGCGCATCTGTGTCTATCCGAATGCGGGGCTGCCGAATGCCTGCGGTGGCTACGACGAGACGCCGGAGATCACGGCCGGCATCCTGGCGGAATTCGCGAGCGCGGGGCTCGTGAACGCGGTCGGTGGCTGCTGCGGCACCACGCCCGCGCACATCGCGGCCGTCGCGCAGGCCGTAGCCGGCGTGCGCCCGCGCGCGATCCCGAGGATCGCGCCGCGACTCAGGCTCGCGGGTCTCGAAGCGTTCACACTCGACGAGAACGTGCGCTTCGCGAACGTCGGCGAACGCACCAACGTGACCGGATCGGCCCGCTTCCGCCGGCTCATCGAGGCCGGCGACTACGCTGCGGCGCTCGAAGTGGCGCGCGAGCAGGTCGTGGGTGGCGCCCAGATCATCGACGTGAACATGGACGAAGGCATGCTCGACTCGGAAGCCGTCATGACGCGCTTCCTGCACCTGCTGGCCGGGGAGCCCGACATCGCGCGTGTGCCCGTCATGCTCGACTCCTCGCGCTTCAGTGTCATCGAGGCCGGCCTCAAGTGCCTGCCGGGCAAGGCGGTCGTGAACTCCATCAGCCTCAAGGAGGGCGAGGAGACCTTCCTGGCGCAGGCCCGCGAGCTGCGGCGTCATGGCGCGGCCGTGGTGGTCATGGCCTTCGACGAACAGGGCCAGGCGGAGACCGTGGAGCACAGGGTCGCCATCTGCGGGCGCGCGTACGGGCTGCTGACCGGGCGGCTCTCGTTCCCGCCCGAGGACATCATCTTCGACCCGAACGTTTTCGCGGTCGCCACAGGCATCGAGGCGCACGACGGCTACGGTCTCGCCTTCATCGAGGCGACGCGACGCCTCCGCGCGACCTTCCCGGACTGCCACGTGAGCGGCGGCATCAGCAACGTCTCGTTCGCGTTCCGCGGCAACGACCGCGTGCGTGAGGCCATGCACGCCGTCTTCCTGTACCACGCGATCGCGGCGGGCCTCGACCTGGGCATCGTCAACGCGACCCAGCTCGCGCTGTACGACGACCTGCCTGCCGACCTGCGCGAGCGCGTCGAGGACGTCATCCTGTGCCGCCGGCCCGATGCGACGGAGCGGCTGCTCGCGATCGCCGAGCAGTATCGCGGGGGTGCGACGCGGGCCGCGGGGCAGGACCTCGCGTGGCGCTCGCTGCCCGTGGCCGAGCGCCTGCAGCACGCGCTCGTGAACGGCCTCGACGAGCACGTGACGGTCGACACCGACGCTGCGCGTGAGGCCCTCGGCTCCGCGCTGGCGGTGATCGAGGGTCCGCTCATGGACGGCATGAACGAGGTCGGCGACCGGTTCGGCTCGGGACGGATGTTCCTCCCGCAGGTCGTGAAATCGGCGCGCGTCATGAAGAAGGCCGTGGCGCAGCTGCTGCCGCACATGCAGCGTGCCGGCGAGGAAGCCGCGCCCAGCAAGGGCCGGATCGTGCTGGCGACGGTCAAGGGCGACGTCCACGACATCGGCAAGAACATCGTCGGCGTGGTCCTGCAGTGCAACCACTTCGAGATCATCGACCTCGGCGTCATGGTGCCCGCGGAGAAGATCTTCGAGGCCGCGGCCCTGCATCGCGCCGACATGATCGGGCTGTCGGGACTCATCACGCCCTCGCTCGACGAGATGGTGCGCTTCGCGGCCGAGGCACAGCGCCGCGGGCTCACCATCCCGCTGCTGATCGGCGGCGCGACGACCTCGCCGTCCCACACCTCGGTGCGCATCGCGCCGGAGTATTCCGGTCCCGTCGTGTACGTGAAGGATGCCTCGCGCGCCGTGGGCGTCTGCCAGAAGCTGATCACCGACTCGACGCGTGAATCGTACGTGGCCGAGATCGCGGCCGAGCACGAACGCCGGCGCGAACAGCATGCCGGCAAACCATCGCGGGCGGCACGCGTGACTCTCGGGGAGGCCCGTGCGCAGCGGCTCCAGCTCGACTGGGCGTCCTACCAGCCGCCGGTCCCGAAGCACCCCGGCATACGGGTCCTCGACGACATCCCGCTCGGCGAACTGGTGCCGTTCGTCGACTGGATGCCGTTCTTCAACGCCTGGGAGTTCACGGGCACGTATCCCGCGCTGCTCGACGATCCGAAGCGGGGTGCCGCGGCGCGCTCCCTGTTCGACGACGCGCAGCAACTGCTCACGCGCCTTCTGCGCGACAGATCACTGCGCGCGCGCGCGGTCGTGGGTCTGTTCCCGGCCAACAGCGCGGGCGACGACATCGAGATCTACGCAGACGACAGCAGGCGTCAGGTTGCGTGGCGCCTGCCGCAGCTGCGGCAGCAGAAGGCGCCGACACCCGGCCAGCCGCAGCGATCGCTCGCGGACTTCCTCGCACCGCGCGAGTCGGGCAAGGCTGACTGGTTCGGCGCCTTCGCGGTGACTGCCGGGCACGGCATCGACGTCCTGCTGGCGGAGTACGCCGCCGCGCACGACGACTACGGCGCGCTGCTCCTGCAGGCGCTCGCGGACCGGCTGGCCGAGGCCGCGGCGGAGTGGCTGCATCTCAGGGTGCGGCGGGAATGGTGGGGCTACGCGCCGGACGAGTCATACAGCAACGACGAACTCATCGCGGAGCGCTATCGCGGCATCCGCCCCGCCCCCGGCTATCCCGCCTGCCCGGATCACACCGACAAGGGAACGCTGTGGCGCATGCTCGACGTCGAGCACGCCGCCGGGATGACCCTCACCGAGAGCTACGCGATGGTGCCGACAGCCGCCGTATCAGGCTGGTACTTCGCGCATCCGGACGCGCATTACTTCACGATCGGCACCATCGGCGAAGACCAGCTCGCCGACTATGCCCGGCGCAAGGAGCTCACGATCGAGGAAGCCCGCCGCTGGCTCGCGCCGATCCTGCCGCTCACGGGCCGGAAGACCTGAGGAGCAGGCCGCGCCCTCGTCGGGCGCTGCGGCCGCCCTGTGATCTCAGCCCGCGGCCGCAGATTCCGGTGCGACCGCTCCCGGTGCCTGCCAGACGATGTCGGGCTGGCGCGAGGCGCGCACGTCGTCGAGACGCCGCACGACCGTGCTGTGCGGCGCTGAGCGAACGATCTCCGGGTTCCCGCGCGCCTCCGCGTCGATCGCGATCAGTGCCTCGACGAAGGCGTCGAGCGTCTCGCGGCTCTCGGTCTCGGTGGGCTCGATGAGCAGGCACTCCGGCACCAGCAGCGGGAAGTACGTTGTCGGTGCGTGTACCTCGTGGTCCAGGAGTCGCTTCGCGTAGTCCAGCGCGTTGACGCCGAGTTCCTTCGCCTGGCGCTTCAGCGTCACGATGAACTCGTGAGTGGCGCGGCGCGAGGGATAGGCGAGATCGAACCCCGCCGTGCGCAACCGCGCCATCACGTAATTGGCGTTCAGCGTCGCGAAGCCGCTCACGCGCGTGAGCCCCTGCCAGCCGAGCAGGCGCAGGTAGACCCAGGCCCTGAGCAGCACGCCGGTGTTGCCCGCGAAGGCCGACAGGCGACCGATGCTCTGCGGCAGGTCGCGCTCGTCGAGCCAGCGATATCGCTCGCCGTCACGCGCGACCAGCGGCACCGGCATGAACGGCAGCAGCCGCTCGCTGACGCCGACGGCACCCGAACCCGGGCCACCGCCGCCGTGCGGCGTGGCGAAGGTCTTGTGCAGGTTCAGGTGGATCACGTCGAATCCCATGTCGCCGGGCCGCACGCGGCCGAGGATCGCGTTCAGGTTCGCACCGTCGTAGTACAGCAGGCCACCGGCGGAATGCACGATGCGCGAGACCTCCTCGATACGCCGCTCGAACACGCCTAGCGTCGAGGGGTTCGTCAGCATGATGCCCGCGGTCGCGGGTCCCACGGCCGCGCACAGCGCGTCCAGGTCCACATCGCCGTCGGCCGCAACCGGCACCTCGCGGATGGCGTAGCCGCACATCGCCGCAGTCGCGGGATTGGTGCCGTGGGCGGCGCTCGGAACGATGATCTCGGTACGGCCGTGGTCACCGCGTGCACGGTGGAATGCACGGATCATCGCGACGCCCGCGAACTCCCCCTGCGCACCGGCCATCGGCGTCAGCGACACGCCGCGCATGCCCGTGACGGCCTTCAGCATCTCCTGCAGCTCGTGCAGGCAGGCCAGCAGTCCCTGGCTGTGCGAAGCCGGCGTCAGCGGATGCAGGCCGCGCGACTCCGGCAGCGACGCGAGCGCGTCGCAGGCCTTCGGGTTGTACTTCATCGTGCACGAACCCAGCGGGTAGAAGTGCGTGTCGATGGAGAAGTTCAGGCGCGACAGCCGCGTGTAGTGACGCACCACGTCGAGTTCACCGGCCTCCGGCAGCGGCGGCGGTGTCTGGCGACGCAGTGTCGCGGGCAGGTCGTCCGGCGGAGCCGCCTCGGGCCAGTGCGCGCGCGTGCCGCGGCCCGGTCTCGACAGTTCGAAGATCAGCTTTTCTTTCGCGGACATGTTCTTCGATCTCCGGTCAGGCCGCGCCCGGCGCGGCGAGGACGGCGGACAGCGCAGCGGCGAAGGCCTCGATGTCGGCGTCGGTGCGCGTCTCGGTCGCGCAGACGAGCAGCGCGGGTCCCAGTTCCGGGTACCAGGTCGCGAGATCGACACCACCCAGGATGCCGCGCGCGGCCAGCGCCTGCAGCACCGGCGCAACGGGCCTGTCGAGCTGCAGCACGGCCTCGTTGAACCGGGGTCCGTCGAACGCAAGACGGACTCCGGGAATCGCGCTGAGCGCACCGACGAGCTGATTGCAGCGTGCGTGGCTCGCGGCCGCGACACGTTCGAGGCCCGTGGGTCCGAGCAGCGACAGGTAGATCGTCGCGGCCGTGACCAGCAGCGCCTGGTTCGTGCAGATGTTGGACGTCGCCTTGCCGCGGCGGATGTGCTGCTCGCGTGCCTGCAGTGTCAGTGTGAAGCCTTCGCGGCCATCGGCGTCGACGGTGCGGCCGACGATGCGGCCCGGCATCTGGCGGAGATGCTCGGTACGCGTGGTCATGAACCCGAAGTAGGGTCCGCCACCCGACAGCGGCACACCGAGCGGCTGGCCTTCACCGACGACGATGTCGGCGCCGTTGCGGCCCCACTGCCCGGGTGGCTTCAGGATCGCGAGCGACATGGGGTTCACGACCGCGATGACGAGTGCGCCGCGGGCGTGCGCCCAGTCGGTCAGCGTGTCGACGTCCTCGAGCGCGCCGAAGAAGTTCGGCTGCTGGATCACGAGCGCGGTGACGTCCCCGCCGCCGTGCGCCTCGAGGTCCCCGGACGCAACGCGGCCATCCCCGTCCCGATACGTCACGGTCTCGAAATGGACGTCCTGGAGCTGCCCGACCGACGTCGCAACCTGCCGGTAGTGCGGATGAACCGTGGCCGGGATCAGCATGCGGTGGGACTTCGAGCGCCGGTTCGCGCGCACGGCCATCAGCACGGCTTCCGAGAGCGCGGACGCGCCGTCGTACAGCGAGGCGTTCGACGCAGCCATGCCGGTGAGGCCCGCGATCATCGACTGGTATTCGTAGATCGTCTGCAGCGTGCCCTGGCTGGCCTCGGCCTGGTAGGGCGTATAGGCGCTGTAGTACTCGCCGCGGCTCGCGATCGCCCAGACCGCGGCGGGCACGTGATGATCGTAGGCGCCGGCACCCGCGAAGCAGACGAGCCGGCCGTCCTGCCGCGCGCGCGCAGCCGTGAGACGACCGACCTCGGCCTCGGTCAGGGCCGGCGGGATCAGCGGGGCGTCGCCGAGACGCAGCGCAGGCGGGATCTCGTCGAACAGATCGTCGATGCCCGCGACGCCGATGGTGCCCAGCATCTCGCGTACATCGTCGTCCGTGTGGGGAATGAACGGCATGTCGGACTCCGCGGCGCTCAGTGACTCTCGGCCGCGACGCGCGCGAGGTAGGCCTCTGCGTCCATCAGGCCCGCGCCTGCACCGGCAGACGGACGCAGCCGGAACAGCCAGCCCCTGCCGTAGGGATCCTGATTGACGAGGCCGGGATCGGCCGTGAGCGCGATATTGGTTGCGACGACCTCGCCGGCGACGGGGCTGTAGACGTCGGAGGCGGCCTTGACCGACTCGACGACCACGCAGGCCTCGCCCGCGGCAACGACGCGGCCCTCGTCGGGCAATTCGACGAACACCAGGTCGCCGAGGGCCTGCTGCGCGTGCTGCGTGATGCCGACCTCGACTTCGCCGTCGGGCAGCGTGCGGACCCATTCATGGGAGGCCGTGTACTTCAGGTCTGCGGGTGCATCGGACATGGTGTCGTCTCTCCGGGTCCGGATGGTTGCTTCAGGGATCGAGCGGAATGCGTGCGGCGCCGTTGCGCACGAACGGCGGCGTCACGACGCGCGCCTCGTGCACCTGGCCGCGGATGTCGACCATCAGGGTGTCGGGCGCGGTGGCGGCGACGCGGGCGAAGGCGATCGAGCGCGCGAGCGTCGGCGCGAACGTGCCGCTCGTGATCTCGCCGACCGGTACACCGTCGCTCGACACCTTCTGGTGGGAGCGCAGCACGCCGCGGCCGCGCAGCAGGAGGCCGACGAGCTTGCGCGCCGGACCGTCGCGGCGCACCGTCTCCAGCGCCGTTCGACCGACGAAATCCCGGTCCGGCGGATCGAAGGCGACGGTCCAGGCGAGCCGCGATTCGAGCGGGTGGGTGGTCTCGTCCATGTCGTTGCCGTAGAGGGCGAGGCCGGCCTCCAGGCGCAGGGTATCGCGCGCGCCGAGTCCGCAGGGCTGCACGCCCGCATCGAGCAGGCCGGTCCAGAAGCTGCCTGCGTCCGTGGCCGGCAACATCACCTCGAAGCCGTCCTCGCCCGTGTAACCGGTGCGCGCGACGAGCCAGTCACCGTGGCCTGCACTGGTGAACGGGGCGAGCCCCTGGGCCGGCGCGCCGAGCGCACCGGGCAGCACGGGCAGCGTCCGCTCGCGCGCCAGCGGGCCCTGGATCGAGATCATGGCGAGATCGGCGCGCTCGACGACCTCGACCCCGAAGCCCCGCGCACGGCCGCGGATCCAGGCGAGATCGACGTCGCGGCGCGAGGCGTTCACGACCAGGCGGTAGTGGTCCGTGGATCGCCGGTACGCGATCAGGTCGTCGATCACGCCGGCCGAGTCATTGAGCATGCACGAGTAGAGCGCCTGGCCGTCGGCCTTCAGCTTCGCGACGTCGTTGGCGAGCAACTGCCGCAGGAATTCCGTCGATCGCACGCCGCGGACATCGACGCTGCACATGTGCGAGACGTCGAAGACCCCGCTCGAGCGCCGCACGGCGTGGTGTTCATCGATCTGCGAACCATAGTGCAGCGGCATGTCCCAGCCACCGAAGTCGACGAAGCGCGCACCTCGCGCGCCGTGCAGATCGTGGAGAGGGGTACGTCTGGCCATGCTGGAGCTCCGGTGGCTGCGGTCCGCAACGAAAAAGGGCGGCAGGCACCTCTGCGATGCCTGCCGCCCCTCTGTCCGTTGACCTGAGAGATCGGGCGCACGGGCGCCACTCCCCTTCGGTGGGTGGAGTCGCCTCCACCGCTCTCCAGAGCCCGCGAGCCACGCCTGCCACGAGGACCGGCGCCCCAACCTGCCGTTCTTTTGCCTGAGCGTTTCCGGGCGGAACTTGCGCCTTCGGCGCCCCCGGTTCACGGGGGTCTCTCCGGCAAGGTCGTCTCGCTGAGCGAGGCGGAGCATACGCTCCCGGGCCGGTCCTGAACAACCGCGGTCGCGCCCCGACCGGACCTTCTGGATCGGGTACCCGCCGCCACCGGGATCCCGGGAGCGGATCAGGAGGGCCGCTCCCTCGCTAAAGGCGCGCGCCGGATGGCCGATGGATGGGCCTCTCCCTGAACCGATGGATCGGGTCGATGCCAGCCTGGATTGCAGGATCCCTTTGGCGACGCACGCGGACCGTGACGTGGCGGCCATTACGTGGTCATGCCCACGCCACCGTCGCGCTGCTCGTCTGCACCGTCATCGGTCTGGTCACCGGCCTGCCGGCGGTCGCGGCCACCTACTCCGTGTCCTCGACCAGCTACAACTGGGTGTCGACCGGAAGCGAGACACGAATCACGAGCTGGGCCTCAGGGCTCGGCTGCCCGGACACGAACGGCGAGGACAGCATTTCGGCAACCATCAACATCGGGTTCTCGTTCCAGTTCGGCACGACGAGCTACACGCAGCTCCGCGTATTCACCAACGGCCGGCTCCAGTTCAACAACACCCGGTGCTACTTCGGCACGCAGTCCGTCGGACCACCGCGCACCTACCCGGACCCCATGCCCTCGGCGAACACCAACAACACCATGCGGATCTATGGCGCGGACCTCGATTCCGCGGCCGGTGGCGCCATCCGCTACGGCACCACGGGCAGCGCGCCGAATCGCATCTTCTATGTGAACTGGGAAGCCCTGCCGCAGTGGAGTGCGGCCGGCACCAGTTACAGCCTGCAGGTCCAGCTGCACGAGAACGGCGACTTCTACTTCATGTACGGCGCCATCGACGACATCGCGAACGGTTCGGCTACTGGCGTCGGGCCGGCGCAGGTCGGCTGGCAGCTCTCGACCACCGACTACGCCATCGTCCAGAACGGTCCACCCGGCAGCAACACGGGCCTGCGCTTCAGCAGGCAGAACCTGCCGAGCGCCTTCCGCCTGAGCTACAGCGCCGCGGGCCTGTACTGTCTCGATCACGCCGTCACCATCACCGCGATCAACGCGGCCGGAACGCCGATCACGGGCTACAACGGCACGATGAACCTGTCGACGACGACCGCGCGGGGCAGCTGGCTGCTGTCCTCTGGTTCCGGCACTCTCACCGATCCTGTGAGCGACGATGGCGCAGCTTCTTACAGATGGAGCACCTCCGAGAGCAGCATCACGCTGCTGCTGCGCTATCGCGCGGGTGCCGCGACCATCAAGGTCGATGCCGTCGACTCGAATACCACGAGTGTCGCGGACGACGAGACGCAGGGCTCGGTCGTGTTCGCGCCGAGCGGCTTCACGGTGACCTCCTCGGCGCTGTCGAATCCCCCGCCCGGGTCGATCCCGGTGTTCACGCTCGCGCAGACCGCCGGCAGCAGCGTACCCGTGCACATCACGGCCTACGGCCAGACGCCCACCGATCCGACCTGCGGGATCATCACGACCTACACGGGCGCGAAGAACCTCGCTTTCTGGTCGACCTACGTGAATCCCGCGAGCGGCACGCGCAGCGCGACCATCAACGGCACGTCGATCGCGACCGCTGAAGGCTCGGCTGTCGCGCAGAGCGTGACGTTCACCGCAGGCCAGGCGGTCGCGACCCTCAAGTACAAGGACGCCGGGCTCGTCACACTCGGCATGAAGGAATCCGGCACGAGCATCCGCGGGGCAACCGGCAACATTGCCATGCGGCCGGCCGACTTCGTCATCACGAACATCCGGCGCGCGGACAACGGCGTCGCGAATCCGGGAGCGAGCGCCGTGAACGACACGGTCTTCCTGCCCGCCGGCCACGCATTCTCGGCCACGGTCACGGCCTACGATGCGGAAGGCTCCGCCACGCCTAACTTCGGCCGCGAGAGTCCCGCCGAGAGCGTCACTCTCGCACCGTCGCTCGTGCTGCCGGCGGGCGGCCGTGTTGCCACGATCGCGCAGCCCACCGGCTTCACCGGCTTCAGCAACGGCCGCGCAACCGGCACGGACTTCGCGTGGCCTGAGGTCGGCATCATCCGGCTCGTGCCCTCGATCAGCGACGCGGACTATCTCGGCGCGGGTAATGTCACGGGCACCACGAGCGGCAACGTCGGCCGTTTCGTCCCCGACCACTTCACCACCGTGCTCAACACGCCGCTGTTCGGCACCGCCTGTGTGGCGGGCGGTTACACGTACCTCGGACAACCCTTCGTCTACACTGTCGCACCAGAGATCACCGTGACGGCCGTGGCGGCGGACGGCTCGACGACGCAGAACTACGCGGGCGCCTTCTTCCGCCTCACCAACGGCTCGCTGACGGGCCGCCAGTACACGACGACCACCGGCGCACTCGACACGAGCGGCCTGCCCGCAACCACGGCCGACCCCGCCATCGCCTCGAGCGGCAGCGGCGTCGGCACGCTGACCTTCAGCGCAGGTACCGGCATCGCGTTCACGCGCAGCACACCCGTGGTGCCCTTCGACGCCGTCGTCCGCCTCGCCATCAACGTCATCGACGCCGATGGCGTCGCCGCGACGAATCCAGTGACCTTCGGGGCCGCTTCCGGCATCGGCTTCTCCGCGGGTGCCACGCAGCGCTACGGCCGGCTCGCATTCAGGAACGGCGTCAGCTCGGAACTGCTGGACCTGCCGCTGCTGCTGCGCACGGAGTACTACGCCGGCGCCAGCGGCTTCCGGCGCAATACCGAGGACAGCTGCACCACCGGCATCACGCTGAGCCTCAGCGATTTCAAGGGTTCGCTGGGCGCCGGCGAGACCTGCGTGCGTGACAGCGGGTCGCCGGGCACGAGCGGCGCGGGCTGCGCGGCACCGTCGCCGGTGGGTCTGCAGTTCCGCAGCGTCGCCGGGGGCGGCGACTTCAACCTGACACTGGCCGCACCCGGATCCGGCAACAGCGGCAGCGTCACCGTCGACGCCACAGCCCCTGTCTGGCTGCGGTTCCCATGGCATGCGCCCGGCACCTTCGCGAACCCCGCCGGTACCGCGGCGTTCGGCCTGTTCCCCGGATCGCCGCAGCAGATCTACCAGCGCGAAGTACTCTAGGCGCTGAGCAAGGACTCCGGCGCCCTCATCGCCGCCGCCAGGAGATGTCCACCCGGCAGGCGTATACCGGTCCGGCCGTCGCCGTCGATGACAGGCCCGCGGGAGAGCGCAGGGGTACGATCCGGTCCGGACCGCTGTGCAGGACCCGGCGCGTCGGTGTCGCGCTCAGTCCGCGCCTGGAAAGCCGAGCTGGCGCCAGGCTTCGTAGACGACGAGCGCCACCGAGTTCGAGAGATTGACGCTGCGATTGCCGGGCCGCATCGGGATACGCAGCACGCGATCGCGTGGCCACGCTGCGATCAGCTCCTGCGGAAGTCCCACGGTCTCCTTGCCGAACAGGAAGGCATCACCCGGCTGGAAGCGCTCGTCCGCATAACAGCGGCTCCCCGTGGTCTCCACGGCGAACACACGCGTGCCGGCGAGCGCCGCGAGGCAGGCCGCGAGGTCGTCGTGCCGCCGCACCCGGGCCATCTCGTGATAATCGAGCCCGGCGCGGCGCAGCTGGGCATCGTCGATGGCGAAGCCCAGCCGGCCGACGAGATGCAGCGAACAGCCCGTGTTCGCGCAGAGGCGGATGACGTTGCCGGTGTTGGGCGGGATCTCGGGCTCGTGCAGGATCACATGGAACATGCCCGTATAATGCCGCGCATGTCCGCCGCCTCACAGACCGTCCCGGATCCGCTGGCCGTCGATTTCTGCGGCCTGAAGTTCGCTTCGCCCATCGTGCTGCTCTCCGGCTGCGTGGGCTTCGGCGAGGAATACACCCGTGTCGAGGGATTCTCGAACACGCACGTCGGCGCCGTCGTCCTCAAGGGCACGACGGGTCAGCCGCGCCTCGGCAATCCGCCGCACCGCGTCGCCGAGACGCCGATGGGCATGATCAATGCGATCGGCCTGCAGAACCCCGGGGTCGGGAAAGTGGTGCGCGAGATCCTCCCAACGCTCGACTTCACCGAGACGCGCTTCATCGCCAATGTCTGCGGCTCGACCATCGACGAGTACGTGGAGGTCACGCGCGCGTTCGACGATTCGCCCATCGACGCGATGGAGATCAACATCTCCTGCCCGAACGTCAAGGAAGGCGGCGTCCAGTTCGGCAACTATCCCGAGATGTCGGCGCGCGTGGTCGCTGCCTGCCGCGCGGCGACGAAGAAGCCCCTGATCACCAAGCTCTCACCGAACCAGACCGACATCCGCGCCAGCGCAAAGGCCTGCATCGAGGCCGGCACGGATGGCCTCGCGGTCATCAACACCATGATGGCGATGGCCATCGATACGAAGACGCGCCGCCCCGTGATCGGCAACGTGCAGGGAGGGCTCTCGGGCCCCGCCATCAAGCCCATCGCGCTGCTCAAGGTGTTCCAGGTCGCAGAGGTGGCGGCCCCGCACGGCATACCCATCATCGGACAGGGCGGGATCGCCTCCGCGAACGACGCCGTCGAGTTCCTCCTCGCCGGCGCGACGGCGGTCGGCGTGGGTACGGCGCTGTTCTACGACCCGCTCGTCTGCCCGAAGATCAACCAGGGCATCCGCCAGTACCTCGAAGAGCAGCGCCTCGCGTCCGTGATGGACCTCGTCGGCACGGTGGTGCGCTCGCGCTGAAGAGCCCGGCGCGCAGTCAGCTGACCCGCGGCGGGGCGCGCAGGAGCCGGCTCAGGCCGCGAGCCGGAGAACCACGCTCAGGTTGTTGGCCGGCATGGGTACGATCTCCACGGTCTCGAAGCCGCACTGCGCCGCTTCCGCGACCACCTCGTCCAGATCGCGCACACCCCAGTCGGCATCGCGGGCCCGCAGTGCGGCATCGAATTCCTCGTTGCTGGGCGCAGTGTGACGCCCGCCGACACGGTAGGGGCCGTACAAGTACAGGAGCCCTTCCGGCGGCAGCCGCTCGGCTGCGCCCGCACACAGCGCCAGCGTCGCACTCCACGGCGCGATGTGGACCATGTTGATGCAGAGGACGGCCATCACCGTTGCAACGGGCCACGGACGCCGATGCACGTCGAGTTCGACCGCCGCGCGCAGGTTCGCGGGCCCGGCGCTGCGGCGCCACGCATCGATCGACGCACGATTCGCGGCGTCGGGATCGCTCGGCTGCCAGTCCAGCGACGGGAATTTCCGGGCGAAGTGCAGCGCGTGCTGGCCGGTACCGCTCGCGATCTCGAGCACGAGGCCCCGGCGCGGCAGATGGCGTGCGAGCACGGCGGCGATCGGTTCCTTGTTGCGCTCGGCGGCCGGGCTGTCGCGCCGCGCGTCGGCATGCGCGCCTGTGTCGTCCATGCTGCTCATCCGGGCAGGCGCCCCGCGCGGATGGCGAGCGGCCAGCCGACCTGGCGGGTCTCCTCCCCGTCCGGCCAGACCTCCGCGAGGCGCGCGCGCAGCTCATATGTCGGATCGTCGCCCGCCTGCTGCGCGCGGGTCACCGCGGACCAGGTGCCGAGATAGCCGACGAGCGCCTCGCGATCCATGCGCGCGGTCGCGCGCCAGTCGCCGAGATCCATCGGCTCGTACGGCCAGTCGATGGAGCGGTAGCCGTCGTCGACCATCGCGCGCTCAGGTGGCCAGTAGCGCGCGGCTCGCTCGCGGTGCAGCCAGCGCACGACGGCGTCGACACCGGCATCGACCTCGGCGAGACGGTAGGTCCAGGCGGCGACGACGGCGCGCGGCCTGGCGACGCGCCGCACTTCCCGATGGAAGCGAGCGATGTCGAACCAGTGGATGGCCTGTGCGACGGTGACGAGGCCGGCCGATGAGGGTGCGAGGCCTGACTCGTCCTCCATGCCGATGCGATACGTGATGTTTGCGCGCGGCATGGCGCTGGCGAGCTGTGCGGCGCTCGCATCCGTGGCGACCACACGCTCGAAGTTCAGCGCGAGGCCGACCGCGACCTGGCCATTGCCGGTTGCGCAGTCCCACGCGAGGGTCCGCTCAGGAGCCGCTGCCGCAAGCGCCGCGAGGAATCCCGCCGGATACTCCGGCCGGAATCGCGCGTACTGCGCGGCGTTGCCGGAGAAGTGGTCCTTGAAGCCGGCGCTCTCGCTCATCGGGCGCCGTCACCCCTGCGGCGTGGCGATCTGTCGCACGGTCGGGTACGCGAAACCGATGCCGGCGGCGGCGAAGGCATCGACCAGTGCGTAGTTGAACTGCTGCTGCAGTGTCGCGAGTGCGCCGGCGTCCTGCGACAGGCTGAAGAAGATGATCTCGAACTCGAGCGCCGACGCCCCGAAGCTCTTGAAGTAGCAGCGATCGAAGCGCGCCGCCGGCAGCGCGCGCACGATCCCTTCCACGAGCGCCGGGATGGCACGCAGCTTCCCGGGCGGGGTCTCGTAGGGCACGCCGATGAGGTAGAGCGCGCGGCGCTCCTCGGCCCGGCCGAAGTTGCGCAGCCGGGTCGCGAGCAGCTGGGCATTCGACACCACGATCTGCTCGCCGCTCGCGCTGCGCAGGCGTGTGCTCTTGATGCCGATGCGCTCGACCCTGCCGGTCAGGTCGTCGAGCTGCAGCGTGTCGCCGATCGTGAACGGCTTGTCGAGTGCGATAGCCAGCGATGCGAACAGGTCGCCGAGGACATTCTGCAGCGCGAGCGCCACGGCGACGCCACCGACACCGAGGCCCGCAACCAGCGCCGTGATGTCGACGCCGAGGTTGGCGAGCAGCATCAGCACGGCGATGACCCAGACGAGCAGCATGCCGACGAAGCGCAGTATGCCAAGGGTCGGAGTCCGCTCCGCACCTGCTCTCTGCTCACGCCGGTCGATCACGTGGCGCACGGCGGCCGTGCCCCACAGCGCGCCCTGCAGCCAGAAGACGAACAGGATCCCGGCGTCGATACCGCGATCCAGGCGCGCGGGCAGCTCGAGCGACTTCATCGCAAGATAGGTAGCCACGGCGAACAGGGAAAGCCGCGTCGTGCGCCTGAGCAGCGTGAGCACCAGCTCCAGCGGGCCGCGGGCCTGTTCGGGTCGCAGCGCGTGCAGCCGGCGCGTGACCAGCAGCTTGGCGAACGGCAGGACGAGGAACCAGACCGTGAACACGATCGCAGCGCGCGCCCAGGTCGCGAGGTCGTTGCCCAGCAGGGTCATGTCGGGGGAGATTTTCACGGACGTTAGTGTCGACCCCGGGGCCGCTGCCTGCAACGGGGCCCGGGCGGAAAGGGCGGTCAGAGGGGCTTGCGCAGGAAGAGGTTCAGCGGATGCGCCCGGTAATCGCCATAGGGACCGCAGGGCTCGAAGCCGGAGCTGCGATAGAGCCCGATGGCCTCGGGCTGGTCGACCCCGGTTTCGAGCAGCAGTTCCGACACTCCTCGCACGCGCGCGACCATCTCGACAGCTTCGAGCAGCGCACGACCGACGCCACGCCCGCGGAACGCCGGGCGGACGAACATGCGCTTGATCTCGCCCCGACCGGTCGACAGGCGGCGCAGCGCCGCGCAACCGGCCGCCGCTCCGGCGTCGCGGGCGGCCAGGAACGACACATCGGGTGCGGACAGCGCATCGAGGTCGAGGAGATGGTTGTTCTCGGGCGGGTACAGCGATGCCAGGTACGCATCGAGCTCGGCGACCAGCGCCCGCAGGTCGGCGGCACGCGGGTCCTCGGCTGCAATGACGAGTGTCACTCGTCGTCCATGCCGAGCTCGCGCATCTTCCGCGTCAGCGTGTTGCGCCCCCATCCCAGCAGCCGGGCCGCCTCCTGGCGTCCGCCCTCGCAGCGCGCGAGCGCCGCACGGATCAGCGTGCGTTCGAACTCCGGCACCGCGATGTCGAGCAACGGCTCGCGCGAGGCCGCAAGGTGGCGGCGGGCCCAGGCATCGAGCTCGCGCGTCCAGTCGTCCCCGGGCGTCGCTGAGACACCGACGCCGCCGAGATCGGGCGGGATGTCCGCGGCTGCGATCTCGCGGCCCGCCGCGGCGACCGTGAGTCGGCGACAGGCATTCACCAGCTGGCGCACGTTGCCGGGCCAGTCGAAGGCGATGAGCACGCGCTCGGCATCAGGCGCCAGCACCTTGGGCTCGACCCCCATCTCCTCGGCGGCGGCGGCCAGATAGTGGCGCAGCAAATCGGGTATGTCCTCCCGTCGTGCGCGCAGCGGCGGGATCGCGATGCGGATCACGTTCAGCCGGTGCAGGAGGTCTTCGCGGAACATGCCCTGGACCACGCGCGCCTCGAGGTCCTGGTGCGTCGCGGCGATCACGCGCACATCGACACGGATGGGCGCATTGCCGCCGACGCGGTAGAACTCTCCCTCTGCCAGCACGCGCAGCAGGCGGGTCTGCAGGGCCGGCGACATGTCACCGATCTCGTCCAGGAACAGTGTGCCGCCATCCGCCTGCTCGAAGCGTCCGCGGCGCAGCGCGTCGGCACCCGTGAAGGCACCCTTCTCGTGACCGAAGAGCTCCGACTCGAGCAGGTCGGCCGTGAATGCCGAGGTATTGAGCGCGATGAACGGTCGCGAAGCACGCGGCGAATGCCGATGCAGGGCCCGCGCCACGAGCTCCTTGCCCGTGCCCGACTCACCCGTGATCAATACCGTCATGGACGAGCGCGACAGGCGGCCGATCGCCCGGAACACGTCCTGCATCGCGGGAGCGTGTCCGAGGATCTCCGGGATCGCTGCGGCATCGCTGCGCACGACCTCGCCGTGCGATGTGGCCTGGGTGGCCGCGCGACGCACGAGCAGGACAGCCTGATCGATGTCGAACGGCTTCGGGAGGTACTCGAATGCACCGCCGCGGTAGGCCGCCACCGCGCTGTCGAGATCCGAGTGGGCGGTCATGACGATCACGGGCAGTCTCGGATGCTCGGCCCGCACCGTGTCGAGCAACTTCAGGCCGCTCGTACCGGGCATGCGGATGTCCGTCATCAGCACGTCGGGCTCTTTCTCCTCGAGCGCGGCGAGCGCGGACTCGGCCTGTTCGAAGGCGCGCGGACGCATGCCGCCCTGGCGCAGGGCGCGCTCGAGCACCCAGCGGATGGACGCGTCGTCGTCGACGAGCCAGACATCAAGCGGTTTGTTCATCGGCAGCCTCGATGGGCAGCAGCAGCGTGAATACGGTTCGGCCCGGCCTGCTCTCGTACTCGATGAGCCCCCCGTGGCGCGTGGCGAGGTCCTGCGCGACCGCGAGACCGAGGCCGCTGCCGCCCGGACGCGCCGTGACCAGCGGATAGAACAGGGTTTCGCGGAGTTCCGGTGGAACACCCGGACCGTTGTCCTCGAACTGGATCGAGGCAACGACCCGGTGGCGCTTCTCGCCGATCGTGACGCCGGTGAGTGCACGCGTGCGCAGGGTGAGCTGACCGCTCGTCGCCATGACCTGCACGGCATTGCGCGCGAGGTTCAGCATGACCTGGATGATCTGATCCCGGTCGAGCCACAGGTTGGGCAGGCTGGGGTCGTAGTCCCGGACGATGGCGATGCCGTCAGGCGCCTCGCCGCGCACCAGGTGAAAGACGTGGTCCAGGAGTTCGTGAACGTTGGCGGCTTCCCGTCGTGGTGCACGTGACGGACCGAGCAGGCCATCGACGAGATTCCGGAGGCGGTCGGCCTCACCGATGATCACACGCGTGTATTCACGTAGCTCCTCCGACGGCAGTTCGCGCTCCAGGAGCTGCGCGGCGCCACGGAGCCCGCCCAGTGGATTCCTGATCTCGTGGGCGAGCTGCCGGGCCATCAGCCGGCTGCCGCCGAGCTGCGCCAGCAGGGCGTTGTCGCGGCTCACGCGCTGCAGATGGGTCAGATCGGACAGCTCGAGCAGCAGGCACGGCCGGCCCTGCTCGGCGATCGGCGTGATCTTGCAGTAGACGACCAGGTGCGGGTCGCTGCCCCTCGCAACGGCGTGCAGCTCGCATTCGCGGCTGGCGAGCGCATCGCCGGTCTGGGCGGCGCGGCGCACGAGGGCGATCAGCGGATCGTCGGGCTGCAGGAACTCCGCGAGCGCGCGTCCCCGGGCCACGCTGGCGCCGACCGCTAGCAGATCCTGGGCTGCGGCATTCAGATACTGGATGGTGCCGTCGGCGGTGAGCAGGATCACCGCCGTCGTCAGGGCATCGACGAAGTCGTCCCGGCTCTTCGCGGGCAGCAGCCGCGGTTCAGCGGCCACGGCGATCCCCGGGCGCCGACCGGCGCCGGGCGGTCAGGGCCTGGCTTTCGGCGGCGGACGCAGCGCCGGGCCGACCGGTGGCCTGGCGATGGACGGGTGACGCACGTGGAAGGTCACATTGGCACTCGCGATGCGCTGCTCGCCCGAAGCGCTCAATACCGCACCTCGCACGAAGTGCGTGCCGCGCGCCAAGCCCGATACCTCGGCGTACGGCTCCTGGAGATTGTCGGCGACACGCTTGCCGTCGACGATCACCGCGAAGTGGTCGCCCTCCTGGAGCGGAGGCTGGACATCGAGGTTCACCGGCACGACAGCATCCGCGCCGAAGAAACTCTGATCCGGCGATGGCGAGGACACCGTCAGCGAGCGGTACTCCTCCCGCGCGGCGGCGGCGGGCGCCTGTTCCGGCGACGCCGAAGACGATGGCAACGCCTGAGCTTCGGGGTCCCGGGGCTTCAGGCCCGCGTACTCGACACGTCGGGCATCCGGCGACCCGGGCTGATCCGCGTAGTGGACGACGCCATCGCGGTCCACCCAGCGATAGATCTCCTGCGGGTGCGCCGCAGAGAAGACGGCCAAGCCGGCAAGGAGCAGCAGTGCGCGGGTCATGCATGCAGCATAGCCTCGTGCGGGCCGGACAAAAAGGGGACGGCGGTCACAAAAAACCGCCGTCCCCGCCGCCATTCCCGGAGACGGCTCAACAGCTGTAGTAGAGATCGAGTTCGACCGGATGCGTGCTCATGCGGAAGCGCGTGACTTCCTGCATTTTCAGCGCGATGTAGGCGTCGATCACGTCGTTCGTGAACACGCCTCCCCGCGTGAGGAACTCGCGGTCCTTGTCGAGATGCTCGAGCGCCATGTCGAGCGAATGGCACACGGTCGGGATGTGCTTCGCCTCCTCGGGCTCGAGGTCGTACAGGTCCTTGTCCGCGGGATCGCCCGGGTGGATCTTGTTCTGGATGCCGTCCAGGCCGGCCATCATCATCGCCGCGAAAGCGAAGTACGGATTCGCCGATGAATCCGGGAAGCGTACCTCGATGCGGCGCGCCTTCGGGTTCGACACCCACGGAATGCGGATCGATGCGGAGCGGTTGCGCGCCGAGTAGGCAAGCATGACCGGCGCCTCGAAGCCCGGCACCAGTCGCTTGTAGCTGTTGGTGCCCGCGTTCGTGAACGCGTTCAGAGCCTTGGCGTGCTTGATGATGCCGCCGATGTAGTACAGCGCCGTCTCGGAGAGGCCGCCGTACTTCTCGCCGGCGAACAGCGCGACGCCGCCCTTCTGCAGCGACTGGTGCACGTGCATGCCCGAGCCGTTGTCCCCGACGATCGGCTTCGGCATGAACGTCGCGGTCTTGCCGTAGGCATGCGCGACGTTGTGCACGACGTACTTCAGGAGCTGCACTTCGTCGGCCTTCTTGATCAGGCCGCCGGCGCCGACACCGATCTCGCACTGGCCGCCGGTCGCGACCTCGTGGTGATGGACCTCGACCTTCATGCCCATCTCTTCGAGGGCGTTGCACATCGCCGAGCGGATGTCCTGGAACGCGTCGACCGGCGGAACCGGGAAATAGCCGCCCTTCACGCCGGGCCTGTGGCCGCGGTTGCCCTCGGGGTACTCCGTGTTGCTGTTCCAGGCACCCTGTACGGAGTCGATCTGATAGGAGCAGCCACGCATTTCGTTCTGCCAGCGCACGCTGTCGAAGATGAAGAACTCGTTCTCGGGACCGAAGGTCGCGCCGTCGGCGATCCCGGTGCTCTTGAGGTAGGCCTCGGCGCGCTTTCCCAGCGAGCGCGGGTCGCGCTCATAGCCCTGCATGGTCGAGGGTTCGATGATGTCGCAGCGGATGATGACCGTGGATTCTTCGAAGAAGGGATCAAGGACCGCCGTGGTGGAATCCGGCATGAGGATCATGTCGGACTCGTTGATGCCCTTCCATCCGGCGATCGAGGAGCCGTCGAACATCTTGCCGTCGGTGAACAACTCTTCCGTCACGTAGCGTGACGGTACGGTGACGTGCTGCTCCTTGCCGCGCGTGTCCGTGAAGCGGAGGTCCGCGTACTTGACCTCCTTGTCCTTTACGAGCTTGACAACATCTGCTGGCGTCATGAGGGTCTCCGGGTGTTGCGCCAAATCTCTGGTTGTTGAAAGCGGCGCCGCGACACTCGAAGCATCCTGCGGCTACCGGACCCATTGCAGTGCACCAACCATGCCATGCACCAGCAATGTGCGGAATCAATAACTTGCAAGCCCGTGGCCGACGAGCCCAAAAAGTTTTTGCCCCGGACTGGGGCATTGTCTCACAGCAATGCGCCATAACGGTGCAGGAAGCACCGTGGCGTCAGAGTCCCTGGTCGGGCGCGGAAAGGCCGCAGCGACGGTCAGCCATCTTGTCGGGCTCAGAGGGCCCCGGTCGCATATTGCAGCCGCAGCCCGGCGAGCACGCGGTCCGCGGCCGCATCGTCCTGCGCCGTGACAGCCGTCCGTTCGAGTGACACGGCGTCCAGGACCTCGGTGTTGCCGGCCATCCCGACGTCGTACTGCTCGCGAACCATGCGCAGGTTCTCGGCCGCCTGGGCCACGGCGGTACGTGTCGCGGCGATGCGCGCCTCTGCCTCGTCGAGGTCCAGGCGCGCCTGCCGGACTTCCAGCTCCACGAGCGAGCGCCGATCCCGGGCCCGCTCCGATACTGCCCGCCCCGCATGGCGCAGTGCTGCGGCCCGATGGCGCGTCTGGCCGCCGTCGAACAGGTTCCACTGGACACCGATGCCGACCATCGAGAAATCCTGACGGTCGAGGAAGTCGTTCTCGAGGTGGTTGTAGCTGCCGACGAGCCCCACATGCGGCAGCAACCTGCCGATCTCCGCGCGGGCCTGGGCCTCGAGCGAACGTCCGCTCTCCTCGAGGGCGCGGATCTCCTGACGCGACTCCTGCGCCTGACGGACCAGCGCCTCGATCGGCTCGGACGACTGGGCCGCGACCGTCGCGGCGGCGACGGGCTCCAGGGTCGCGCGCCGGTCCAGCGGTTCCGCGAGCAGGCGATTGTAGGCCGCCCAGGCCAGGTCTTCGGAATTCTTCGCGCGCAGACGGGACTGCTCGGCATTGGCCAGCGCCACCTGCGCTGCGAGGAGATCGCTCCTCGGCACGAGTTCCTGCTCTACCTTCGCCGTGACGTCACCGACATGGGCGGTGAGGCTCGCGACGGTAGACTCGGCGGCCGCGAGCGCGCGTCCGGCCCTCTGCACGTCGACATAGGCCCGCGCGACGTCGAGCTTCAGGGCCGCCGCGGCCTGACGCTCGCTGGCCGCGGCCGCACCGGCACCGGCGCGTGCGGCACGGACGCCGGCCGCGATGCGCCCGCCGGTATACAGCGGCAGCCGCGCCTGCACCGAACCCGTCACCACATCGTCGTTGTCGAAGAGTGGCGGGGACTGGAACCGCAGCGCCGGCATTGCGATGTCGAAGGCCGGCGCCTCGTTGAAGCGCATGTAGCTGCCTTCGGCCGTCAGGGTAGGCCAGCGCGCGCCGCGGGCCGCACGCAGGTTCTCGGCGGCCGCACGCGCATCGAGTCCCGCGGCCGCAAGAGCGGGATCGCGCGTGAGGGCGGTGCGCCACGCTTCCTCGAGCGTCTCGGCGCGGCCCGCGGACGCCGCCAGGCAGAGCGCCGTACCCGCCAGGACTGCGAGTCGCCGTCCGCCGCCGCGCATCCGCCTCACCGGCGCACCTCACGCAGCGAGACGATGCCGAGCGCCTTGAGCACGTACTTCTCGTAGACCGGTGCGATGGACCCCGTGCGTACCTTGTGCAGGAAGTACTTCTCGAAGGCGATCTTTGCGACGTGGACCCACTTGCCGG
Organism: Steroidobacteraceae bacterium; assembly: GCA_046352935.1. Classification (GTDB taxonomy): domain Bacteria; phylum Pseudomonadota; class Gammaproteobacteria; order Steroidobacterales; family Steroidobacteraceae; genus CAYWMY01. The sequence continues at coordinate 84,080 of JAXMGR010000010.1, read as the reverse complement.
TCTTCGCCCAGGTGACGTTGCGCGGTGGAATCTCCGGCAGCGCGACGAACGCAGCGCCCGTATCACCGAAATCCGCCAGGCAGATGGCGTTCCAGGTCGCGCGCGCCGTGGCCGGCACGCCCTTCAGGTCGGCGGCGATGTTCGCGCAGATCGCACTGACCATCGATTCGATCATGTAGCCCGTCTTCGGCGCACCCGTCGGTACCGGAGTGGGCTCCACGGGCGGAATCGCCACGCATACGCCGGCAGAAAAGATGTTGTGGTACTTCCCCGAGCGCTGGTGTTCGTCGATCAGCACGAAGCCGCGCGGATTGACGAGCCCGGGCACCGCCGCGACGGCGTCGACGCCCTTGAACGCCGGCAGGATCATGCTGTAGCGATACGGCAGGGAATGCTCTTTCTTCGGTTTTGCGTCGTCGTCGAACTCCGTGACCTGCACGGCATCGGCAGTGACCGCCGTGATCTTCGAATTCGTGAGCCACCTGATGTGCCGCTGCCGCAGCTCCGATTCCATGAGACCCTTGCTGTCACCCACACCACCCAGGCCCATGTGCCCGATGTAGGGCTCGCTGGTGACGTAGATCATCGGGACCTGGTCACGCAGCCTGCGCTTGCGCAGGTCCGCGTCGACGATCATCGCGAACTCGTAGGCGGGCCCGAAGCAGCTGGCACCGGCCGCGGCGCCGATCACGATCGGACCCGGCGTCTTCAGGAACTCCTGGTAGCGGTCCCAGGCCTGTGCCGCATGCTCGTGCGTGCAGATCGACTGCGTGAAGCCCTGCGGCCCCAGACCCGGCACCTCCTCGAATGCGAGCCGGGGACCGGTCGCGATCACGAGGTAGTCATAGTGCAGCCGGTGCCCCGACTGCAGCGTGAGCTCGTTGCCGGGAGCGTCGATCGCGGTGACGGACTCCGGCAGCCACTGGATGCCCTTCGACTCCAGCGGCTCCCGCAGTTCCACGCGCGTGTTCTCGCGCGTGCGCCAGCCGACGGCGATCCAGGGATTCGACGGCGTGAACTCGAAATGGGGCGAGGAGCCGATCAGCGTGACCCGGTGTTCCTTGCCGAGCTTCCTGCGGAGTTCGTAGGCGCAGGGTACGCCGCCGACGCCGGCCCCGATGATCGCGATGTGCGCCATGGCAGTTATCCTCCGGTTGCGGCGTTGGACGGCCGGCGCTGACGGTACGCGTAGTACAGCACCGGGATCAGGACGAGCGTCAGGAGCGTGGAGACGAGAATGCCGAAGATCAGCGAGATCGCGAGACCGTTGAAGATCGGATCATCGAGCAGGAACATGGCTCCGATCATCGCAGCGAGCGCGGTGAGCGCGATCGGCCTCGCACGGATCGCGCCCGCGCGCACGACCGCATCCTCGAGACTGCTGCCCGCGCCGACTTCCGCATTGATGAAGTCGACGAGCAGAATGGAGTTGCGCACGATGATGCCGGCGAGCGCGATCATGCCGATCATCGAGGTGGCGGTGAACTGCGCGCCGAGCAGTGCGTGGCCCGGCATGACCCCGATCACGGTGAGCGGAATGGGCGCCATGATCACGAGCGGTACCGCGTAGGAGCGGAACTGGCCGACGACCAGCAGGTAGATGAGCACGAGGCCGACGGAATATGCCAGGCCCATGTCGCGGAAGGTCTCGTAGGTGATCTGCCACTCGCCATCCCACTTCACGGCGACGCGATCTGGATCGTCGGGCTGACTGAAGAAGCGCTGTTCGACGGGCGTGCCGTCGGCGAGTGCGCCGCCCAGGGACCCGACCACGTCGAACATACCGTACAGGGGACTGTCGAGCCGACCCGCCATGTCGCCCATCACGTAGGTGACGGGCAGCAGGTCCTTGTGGTGGATCGCCCCGTCCCACATGGACTCGCGCACGGTCACGAAATCGGCGAGCGGCAGCGTGTGCCCGGAGGCACTGCGCACGCGCAGCGCGAGGAGCGAGCTGATGTCGGCCTTTTCGGCAACCGGCAGCTCGAGCCGGACGGGGATCGGGTCGCGTTCGCGACCCGAGTGCACGTAGCTCACGTCGGCACCGTCGAGCGCAGTGGACAGCGCCGCCGCGATCTGGCCCTGGCTGACACCCGCGAGCGCGGCGCGTTCCCGATTGACCTCGACGATGAGCCGTGCCGCCGGCGCCTCGAGGCTGTCATCCGTGTCGACGATGTCAGGCGTCTCGTCGAACAGCCTGCGCAGCACCGCCGCGACGCGACGCTGCTCGCCGTACGCCGGTCCGTAGACCTCGGCCACGATGGGCGCCAGCACGGGTGGCCCCGGCGGCACTTCGACGACCTGCACCGACGCGCCGTACCTGCGGCCGATCGCAGCGAGTGCCGGGCGCACGGCGAGCGCGATCTCGTGGCTCGCGCGGTCGCGATGATGCTTGTCGACGAGGTTGACCTGGAGGTCGCCGAGTTCGGGACTTGCGCGCAGGTAGTACTGGCGCACGAGGCCGTTGAAGTTGATCGGCGCGGCGGTGCCCACGTAGGCCTGGTAGTCGGTGACCTCCGGCACTTTCGCCACCTCGGCCGCAAGTTCACCGAGAACCCGCGAGGTCGTCTCGACCGTCGTGCCCTCCGGCATGTTGACGACCACCTGGAACTCGGACTTGTTGTCGAACGGCAGCATCTTGAGCACGACCAGCTTCACGACCGCGAGCCCGACCGCCAGCGCGATCGCAGCCAGCACCCCCAGATAGAGGTGGTGGCGCCGGCGGCGCGCCGCGTCGCCGCCGAGGAAGGGCCGCACGAGCCGCTCGAACAGGCGCGAGATGCGCTCCTGGCCCGGATCGTGGGCAGCGGCATGGCCGCCCGCGGAACCGAGCAGCTTGCGGCAGAGCCACGGGGTGAAGATCAGCGCGATCGCGAGCGAGATCATCATGCCCATGCTGGAGTTGATCGGGATGGGGCTCATGTACGGCCCCATGAGCCCCGAGACGAAGGCCATGGGCAGCAGCGCCGCGATGACGGTGAAAGTCGCGAGAATGGTCGGCCCGCCGACTTCGTCGACGGCGCGCGGGATGAGTTCGGTGAGTGGCGCGTCGCTCGTCTGACGATGGCGGTGGATGTTCTCGACGATCACGATCGCGTCGTCGACGAGGATGCCGATCGAGAAGATCAGCGCAAACAGAGAGACGCGGTTGATCGTGAACCCCCAGGCCCACGACGCGAACAGCGTGGCCGCGAGCGTGACGGTCACGGCGGCGCCGACGACGATCGCTTCGCGCCGTCCCATCGCGAATGCGACGAGCAGTACCACGGAGGCCGTGGCGAACAGCAGCTTCTGGATCAGCTTCCGGGCCTTGTCGTTGGCTGTCACGCCGTAGTTCCGCGTGACGGTGACCTCGACGGAATCCGGGATGTAGGTGCCGCGCAGGGCTTCGATGCGGCGCATGACCTGGTTCGCGACGTCGATTGCGTTCTCACCGGGCTTCTTCGAGACGGCGAGCGTGACTGCGGGCACGTGGTGCAGGGCGGGCAGCCCTGCCCGGTCGGCCGCAGGGCCGGTGCCCAACCACACGAACGACTCCGGCTGGTCAGCCTCGGCGCGGACGCGGGCAACCTGCTCGAGGCGGATGGGCCGCCCGTCGGAGAGCCCGACCACGATGCCGGCAACGTCGTCCGCATCTGCGAGAAAGGTGCCAGCATCAACGGGAGTGACACGGTCACCGCCGACCAGAGTCCCGGCCTGACGCACGAGGTTCGCCGCAGTGAGTGCGGCCGAGATGTCTTCGATGGTCAGCCCGCGGGCCGCGAGGCGCGCAGCATCGAGCTCGACGTGCACGATGCTGGCAGGGCCCCCGATCGAGTAGACGTTGCGCGTGCCGGGCACGCGCTGGATCTCGGTCTCGATCGCCCGGGCCACCTGGCCGAGCTCGTGGCCACCGGTCACGGGGTCACGTGACCAGAGCGTCAGCCCGAGGATGGGAACGTCATCGATCCCCTTCGGCTTCACGAGCGGCTGCAGGATGCCGGCATTCGGGGGGCGCCAGTCCTGGTTCGAGTAGATCGCGTTGTACAGGCGCACGATGGCCTCGGTTCGCGGCTCGCCGACCTCGAACTGCACCGAGAGCACCGCGAGTCCGGGGCGGGACACGGATGCGATGTGCTTCACGCCGGCGATCTCGCCGAGCACCTTCTCCATGGGTGAGGCGACGAGCGACTCGACGCGGGCCGCCGAGGCTCCGGGAAACGGGATGAAGATGTTCGCGAAGGTGACGTCGATCTGCGGCTCTTCCTCCCGCGGCGTGACGACCACCGCGAAGAGGCCCATGAGCAGCGCCGTGAGCGCGAGCAGCGGCGTGAGCTCGCTCGACAGGAAGCTCCGCGCGAGCCGGCCGCTGAACCCGAGACGATCGGTCATGGGCGCGTGTTCCGGCCGCTGCCACTGAGGAGGCGCAGGGCCGCCAGGGGATCGGTCACGACGCGCTCGCCACGCGAGAGGCCGGCGAGGATCTCCACGGAATCGGCCCGGCGATGACCGACGCGGACCTGCCGCAGCGCAACCGAGCCATCCGGCGCGACGACGTACACGGCCGTCACCTCGCTGCGCTCCACGAGCGCACTCGGCGGGACCGCGAGCTCGGTGGCACCGCCGGAGGGCAGTGCGATGCCGACGAACTGGCCCGCCATCAGTCCGGTCGCGTCGGCCGGAAGATCGGCCCAGACGCGGACCGTACCCGACTGCGGCGCCACAGATCCGAAGACTCTGACCGCGGCAGCTGCGATTCGCCTGTCGCCGGACAGCACCGTTGCCCGGGGATCAATGCGCAGGGAGGCCGCGACGGTCTGCGGCACGTCGACCACCACGCGCAGCCGGCCCGGTGCGACAATGTCGAACAGCGCAGCCCCGGGCGCCACGAGTTCGCCAGGCTGCACGTGCCTGGCGGCGATCGTGCCGCCGTACGGTGCAGTGACGTCGGCGTAGGACACGGCCTCGGCGGCGCTCTGCCGAGCGGCGCGCGCGGCGGCAGCACGCGCGGCGGCAGCGGCCCGAAGAGCCGTGATCTCGTCGAATGCAGCGCGCGCGACCACCTTGCGCTCGTACAGGTCTGCGATGCGGCGGTAGCGGCGCTCGGCTTCGACCTCGGCAGCATCGGCGGCCTGCACCGCGGCTTCGGCCTGGGCAAGGCCCGCACGCTGCTCGACGCCGCGAAGCCTGAGGACGAGGGCTCCGGCCGTGACGGTGTCGTTCACGTCGCGGACAACGGTCGCGACACGGCCGGCGGTCTGGGCGCGCACGGCCGTCTGCTCGATACCCTCGACGCGGCCGTCGAACAACCTGTCGCGGGAGCCGCCGGCCTGCGCAACGACGATCGTCGGCAACGATGGGGCTTGCTTCGGGCCGGTGGCCGGCTGCTCCTTTCCGCAGGCGATCAGCAGCGACGCGATGATTGTCGCCAGAGCCACGCGGCGCAGCACGGCCCGGCTCATTCGAACGCCGCGCCCGGTCGAGCACCGAGCTTCTTCAGGATCATCGACAGGGGGCAGAAGCGTGTGAAGGCGGCCTGCAGCATGTTTAGCCCGACGAAGGCCGGGAGCAGCAGCCACCGGTCATCGACCCAGTGGCCGAGACCGAGTCCGAGGAGCACCATTGCCCCCGCGATAGCGAACACCATTCGGTCGATTGACATGACTCCCTCCACTGGACGCCCGCGATGCAGCTCGCGGGCGGTTGCCTGAGCGTTGCGATCGTCACTTCACCACGGGGCCGCCGCTCGCCGGGTCGAGCACGATGAGCGGCAGGCCCGCGTTCTTCCACGCGCCGATGCCGCCGGCCAGATGAGCAACCCGGGAAGCGCCCGCCAGCAGACGCTTCCCGGCCGCCTGTGCGGATCGCTTTCCTGTTCCACACTGGAAGACGACACGGCGGTCGCCGTCGGGCGGCAGGCAGCCGGCATCGAAGGTCGACAGCGGGAAGAGCAGCGCACCGGGGATACGCTCCGCCTCGTATTCGTGCGGCTCCCGCACGTCGATGAGCAGCACGCGGCCGGCCTCGAGGTCTGCCTTGAGTTCCGTTGCCGTGAGTTCCTGAAGCGGTGTGTGCGTCTGTGCGGTCATCTGGTACCTCGTGGTCCTTTGCCCGTCGAGCGGCAGTATATTAGGAATTGCTAAATTAGCAATCGCAAAATATACTCGCGCCCTCGCACAGGTCCCGGAGTCGTCGCATCCAATGACCGCCTCACGTTCCCGGCCGCGCCTCTCGAGGGCAGCCCGCGACATGAAGCCTCACGCCGACCGTGCCGCGCGCCTGCTGCGTTCGCTCGCCAACGAGCAGCGCCTGCTGCTGCTCTGCAACCTGTTGGAGGGGCCGATGTCGGTGGGCGAGCTCAACGAGCGGGTCGCGCTCAGCCAGTCCGCACTGTCCCAGCATCTCGCGGTGCTGCGTGAGGCGGGCGTGGTGACGACGGAGCGGCGTGCCCAGAGCATCCTCTACGCCCTGCCCCGGGGGCCGGTGATCGACATCATCCGGGTGCTCAAGCACGAATTCTGCGGCTGAACCGGGCCTTAGCGGACCGTTATACTGTGCGACCTTTTTCGGGACCGGGCGACCCCGCCCGGCAGCACGACCATGCCCAGACAGCAGCCGGCCGCGGCGCCGCGGACCTTCCAGGACCTGATCTTTACGCTCGAGACGTACTGGGCCCGGCGGGGATGCGTCGTCCTGCAGCCCTACGACATGGAGGTGGGCGCAGGTACGTTCCACACCGCGACGTTCCTGCGCGCGCTCGGGCCCGAACCCTGGAGCGCCGCCTACGTCCAGCCCAGCCGGCGACCGGCGGATGGACGTTACGGTGACAACCCGTTCCGCCTGCAGCACTACTACCAGTACCAGGTGGTCATCAAGCCGTCACCGGACGACATCATCGACCTGTATCTGGGTTCGCTGCGGGCCATCGGCCTGGATCCGCTGACGCACGACATCCGGCTGGTCGAGGACAACTGGGAATCACCGACGCTCGGCGCCTGGGGGCTGGGCTGGGAGATCTGGCTGAACGGCATGGAGATCACGCAGTTCACCTATTTCCAGCAGGCGGGCGGCCTGGACTGCCGGCCCGTCACCGGCGAGATCACCTACGGCCTCGAGCGGCTCGCGATGTACCTGCAGGGCGTCGAGAGCGTATTCGACATCGTCTGGGCCGACGGCCCGCTCGGACGCGTCACCTACGGTGACGTCTTCCACCAGAACGAGGTCGAGCAGTCGACCTACAACTTCGAAGTGGCCGACACAGGAGAGCTGTTCCGGGCGTTCGACCTGCACGAGCGGTTGTGCTCCGAACTGCTGGAGCGGCGGCTGCCGCTGCCAGCTTATGAACAGGTGCTCAAGGCCTCGCACACCTTCAATCTGCTCGACGCGCGTCGCGCGATCTCGGTGACGGAGCGTCAGCGCTTCATCCTGCGGGTCCGCGCGCTCGCACGAGGCGTCGCCGCCGCCTACTACGCGAGCCGGGAGGCGCTCGGATTTCCGATGCTGAAGAACCGGGAGGTGCGCGCATGAGCGCCCGTGCCGCTGCATTCCTCGTCGAGATCGGCACGGAGGAGCTGCCGCCGAAGAGCCTGTTCGAGCTCGCGGATTCATTCAGCTCCGGCATCGTCGCGGGTCTCGCCGAGGCCGGCCTGCGTCATGGACGCGTGCACACCCATGCGACTCCGCGGCGCCTGGCGGTGATGATCGAGCGACTCGCGCTGCAGCAGCCCGACCAGGAGGTACAGCGTCGCGGACCGCCGGTGGCTGCGGCATTCGATGCCGCCGGCAACCCCACCCGGGCCGCGACGGCGTTCGCGGAGTCCAGTGGATGTACCGTCGCGGAGCTGGGGCGCGTGCAGGAGCCCAAGGGTGAGTTCCTCTCTTATCGTGGCATTCGCCCGGGCGCGCCCGCGAAAACACTGCTGCCGGGAATAGTCGAACGCTCCCTCGCCGCTCTGCCGATCGCGAGACGGATGCGCTGGGGTGCACGGGAGACGCAGTTCGTGCGACCCGTGCACTGGGTCGTGATGCTGCACGGACGCGACGTCGTCGAGTGTGAGATCCTCGGCGTCGCATCCGGCCGGCTCACGCGGGGCCACCGCTTCCATTCGCCGAGGCCGATTTCTCTCGCCTCACCGGCAAGTTACCTCGGGCGCCTGGAACGCCAGGGTCGGGTGATCGCCGACATCCGGCGCCGGCGCGAAGGCGTGCGCGAAGGCGTGCTCGCGGCGGCACACGAGGCCGGCGGCGAGGCGCTCGTCAGCGAGTCGCTGCTCGACGAGGTGACTGCACTCGTCGAGTGGCCGGTGCCGCTGGTCGGGCGCATCGACGAGCGATTCCTCGAGCTGCCGCCGGAGGTGCTGGTCTCGACCATCCAGGACCATCAGCGGTACTTCCCCGTCCGCGGGACGGACGGACGGCTGCTGCCACGCTTCGTCTTCGTCGCGAACATCGAGAGCCGCGATCCGGCACAGGTCCGCGCCGGCAACGAGCGCGTCGTCCGGCCGAGGCTCGCCGACAGCGCGTTCTTCTTCGCACAGGACCGGAAGCAGCCGTTGTCCGTACGCCGCGATGCGCTCGGAGCCGTGACATTTCAGACGCAGCTCGGATCTCTCGCCGACAAGGCGGAACGTGTGCGCGCGCTCGCCGCGTCGATCGCCACCGCGACGGGAGCCGACCCGGGCCGGACCGAGCGCGCCGCCCTGCTCGCCAAGTGCGATCTGCTGACGAGCATGGTCGGGGAGTTCCCGGAACTGCAGGGTGTGATGGGGGGATATTACGCGCGCCACGACGGTGAAGCCGACGAGGTCGCCGCCGCGCTGGCCGAGCAGTATCGCCCGCGTTTTGCGGGGGACGCGCTGCCGGAAACCGGCGCTGGGACCGCGCTCGCGCTCGCGGATCGGCTCGACACCATCGTCGGCATCTTCGCGATCGGCCAGAAGCCCACCGGTACGAAGGATCCATTTGGTCTGCGGCGCGCGGCGCTGGGCGTCCTCAGGATCGCGATCGAGCGCGGCCTCGATCTGGATCTTGCGGCGCTCATCCGCCAGGCATGCGAACTCGTGCTGCGCGATGTTGTGCGCGTCGCTGCGGGAAAGTCGGCGGACGCGCCCCGGACGGCCGGCGCAGACGGACTGGCGGCCGACGTCTACGACTACGTGTTCGAGCGGCTCCGCGCTTATGCAATGGAGAACGACAAGCTCGTCACCACGGAGATCTTCGACGCCGTTCTGGCCAACCGGCCGGCATCGCCGGTCGATTTCCAGGCGCGACTGCGGGCGCTGATCGCCTTCCTGCAGCTTCCCGATGCTGCGAGCCTCGCCGCGGCCAACAAGCGTATCGCGAACATCCTGCGCAAGAGCACGGACATCGGCGTTCGCTCGGTGGACGAGTCGTTGCTGCGGCTGCCCGAGGAGCGGGAGCTGCACGCGGGCATCGATGCGCTGCGGGCCGACGTGGAGTCGGCGCTCGCGGCCCGACGCTACGACGACGCGCTCGTGCGCCTGGCGTCGCTGCGTCCCGCTGTCGATGCATTCTTCGACCAGGTCCTGGTCATGGACCCGGACGAGGCAATTCGCGCGAACCGTCTGGCCCTGCTGGCGTCGGTGTCGCGCCTGTTCCTCGCGGTCGGCGACCTGTCGCGACTGCCGGGCTGATGCAATGTGGCAGCTCGCAAGATCGGTGGCGTTCACGGTCACGTTCCTGCTGCTGTCGCTCGTCTATTCACCGCTCGCGATCCCCGCCGCGCTCGGACCGTTTCGGAGCCGCTATCCGGTGGCACGGTTCTGGGCGCGGTCCGAGCTGGGTCTGCTGAGGCTCATGTGCGGGCTCGATTACGTCGTCGAGGGGCAGGAGAACATTCCCGAGACGCCTCACATCGCGATGTGGAAGCACTCTTCGGCCTGGGAGACCATCGCGCAGATCGTCATCTGCCCGCCGCAGGCGTGGGTGCTCAAGCGGGAACTGCTCTGGATTCCGTTCTTCGGGTGGCTCATCGCGCTCATGCGTCCGATCGCGATCAATCGTTCCGCGGGCACCCGCTCGATCAACCAGGTACTGGAGCAGGGCAAGGAGCGTCTCGGTGCGGGGCTCAACGTGCTCGTGTTCCCGGAGGGCACGCGCATGCCACCGGGGGAGACCCGCAAATACGGCATGTCCGGTTTTCTGCTGGCCACGCAGACCGGAGCGCCGATCGTGCCGGTAGCACACGACGCAGGGGACTACTGGCCGAAGCGCGGCTGGCTCAAGAAGCCAGGTCTTATCCGTGTCGTCATCGGCCGGCCGATCGCGAGCGGCGGGCGCGATCCGCGCGAACTGGCTGCGGAGGTTCAGCAGTGGATGGAAACCACCGTCGCGGCAATCCGGAAGACTGCGGCGACGCGCTGAGCATGCTGTCCCGACGTACTACGTACTACACGTCGAGGTTCGATACCGACAGCGCATTCCTCTCGATGAATTCCCGGCGCGGCTCGACGGCGTCACCCATCAGCGTGGTGAAGATGTCGTCAGCGGCAACGGCATCTTCGATGCGCACCTGCAGCAGGCGACGCGACTCCGGGTTCACCGTCGTCTCCCAGAGCTGATCGGGATTCATCTCGCCCAGGCCCTTGTAGCGCTGGATCGACTGGCCCTTGCGCGCCTGTTCCAGGAGCCAGCTCATGACTGCCGGGAAGCTGGCGACTTCACGGCGCTCGCCGCCTTTCTCGACGTGCGCGCCCGGGCCCAGCAGATCGCCGAGCGTCGTGCCGAGATCGGCGATACGGCGGTACTCGGCGGAATCGAAGAACTCGCGTTGCAGGTGCTTTTCGGTGGTGACGCCGTGCTCGGTGCGATAGACGTTGAGCCGGGTCGCGTGGCCGTCCGCTGCCGGCTGGACCGTGATGCGGTACGTCCGCGTCGGATGGCGGTCGCTGTTGAGCCGCTCCCCGAGCTGCGCTGCCCAGGCCTCGAGCGAGCCGCTGACGTCGAAGGTCCGTGCATTGACTTCAGGGAGGTAGAGCAGCTGCTCGAGGAGGCGCTGGTCGTAACGACGCGACCAGCGGGCCACGATGGCCTGCACCTCCATATAGCGTCGCGCCAGCGACTCGAAGGCCGGTCCGGACAGCGGCGGGGCATCGGCACTCACGTGCAGCGCGGCGTCCTCGATGGCCGAGTTCAGCAGCATCTGGCTGAGCTCGGCGTCGTCCTTGACGTAGCTTTCCTGCTTGCCCTTCTTGACCTTGTAGAGCGGGGGCTGCGCGATGTAGATGTGGCCGCGCTCGATGAGCACGGGCATCTGCCGATAGAAGAATGTCAGCAGCAGTGTGCGGATGTGCGAGCCGTCGACGTCCGCATCGGTCATGATGATGATGCGATGGTAGCGCAGGCGATCGACGTTGAAGTCGTCACGCCCGATTCCGCAGCCGAGTGCGCTGATCAGTGTCGCGACTTCCTGCGATGACAGCATTTTGTCGAAGCGGGCCTTCTCGACGTTCAGGATCTTGCCCTTCAGGGGCAGGACAGCCTGGGTGCGCCGGTCCCTGCCCTGCTTCGCGGAGCCTCCTGCGCTGTCGCCCTCCACAAGGAAGAGCTCGGATTTCGAAGGGTCCTTCTCCTGGCAGTCGGCGAGTTTTCCCGGCAGGCCGGCGAGGTCCAGGGCACCCTTCCGACGGGTCATCTCGCGCGCCTTGCGCGCGGCTTCGCGTGCACGCGCGGCGTCGACGATCTTCGCGACGATGGCTTTCGCCTCCTGCGGATGCTCCAGCAGGAATTCCTGCAGCTTCTCGCCGACAGCGGATTCCACGACGCCCTTGATCTCGGACGACACGAGTTTGTCCTTGGTCTGCGACGAGAACTTGGGGTCGGGCATCTTGACGGAGAGGATTGCGGTGAGCCCCTCGCGCGCGTCGTCACCGGAGATGTCGACTTTCTCCTTTCTGGCGAGCCCCTCCTGCTCGATGAAGTTGTTCAGCGTGCGCGTGAGCGCCGCACGGAACCCGGCCAGGTGCGTGCCACCATCCTTCTGCGGAATGTTGTTCGTGTAGCAGAACATCGACTCCTGGTAGGAGTCGTTCCACTGGGCAGCAACCTCGACGTTGACGTTGGCGACCTGCTGGTGGAAGTAGAAGATGGTCGGGTGACAAGCGACCCGGCTGCGATTGAGGTACTGGACAAAGGCCTTGACGCCGCCCTGGTGCTCGAAGACCTCGCTCTTTTCCTCGCGCTCATCGACGAGTTCGATGCACACCCCGGAATTGAGGAAGGACAGTTCACGGAGACGCTTGGCGAGCCAGTCGTAGGAAAACGTGCGCTGGGTGAAGATCTGCGGGCTCGGCTTGAAACGGATGGTCGTACCGCGCTGCGGCGTTTCGCCGACAGCAGTGAGCGGTGCCACCGGCTCCCCGAGGCGATATTCCTGACGATACAGCCGGCCTTCGCGACCGATGGTCAGCGTGAGGACATCCGAGAGTGCGTTGACGACTGATACACCGACGCCGTGCAGGCCCCCCGAGACCTTGTAGGCGTTGTCGTCGAATTTCCCACCGGCATGCAGGACCGTCATGATGACTTCCGCGGCGGAACGCCCCTCCTCCGGATGCAGGTCGACCGGAATGCCACGGCCGTTGTCGGTTACGGTGACCGATTCGTCGGCGTGGATGGTGACGACGATGCGGGTGCAGTGCCCGGCGAGGGCCTCGTCGATCGAGTTGTCGACGACCTCAAAGACCATGTGGTGCAGACCGGTGCCATCGTCCGTATCGCCGATGTACATGCCGGGCCGCTTGCGAACCGCATCGAGGCCTCGTAAGACCTTGATTTTGCTTGAGTCGTAGACGTCTTCAGATGACATGGCGCCGCCTGTTCAGCTGAACGCGGAAGCATACCATGGCAGTGCATTTTTCGCTTGTTTTTCATAGAGATACCCGGCCATTGGAGGTCCGGCGGTCTGGGCTTCGGTGGCAGACATCGCGGACGGATGTTCACGCCGTTGGATGCTGGCCATGTGCGACGGATTGACACTGCGGCCCAAGGTTCCGGTCGTATCGCGGTGACGCCTTTTCGGCTTCGATTCCCGGCGCCGGAATCTGTGGACAACACTGTGGATGAAAGCCTGAATGCTCAAGCGTGCGGTTGTTGTCATACTGGAACTTCAGGTCGGATGCAGCCGAGACAGGTCAATAAAAACAATTATTTAGGATAGTCATCGTCCATTTCTGCGCGGGAATGCAGATCCGTCCAGCGATGATCGTCGAGCTGCGTATCGGTGTGGACGGTGTCTACGGCGGGGCGAAATCAAGCTGCTCGAATGTGACCTTGTTCCACGTGAAACACCCGGTCAGCCTGTAGCAGCTCCTGAATGTCGGTCTGCAGCGATGTCACGACCAGCTGGCAACGGATCCGGCCAACGACGGTCAGGAGACGGCCCAGATTCTCACGATCCAGTTCCGCTGCAGGGTCGTCGAGCAATAGCGCCGCGCAGCCTGGACGATCCGTCTCCTGCAGCTGTAGTTGAGCCAAGGTCAACGCTGCGGCAAGGAGTTTCTGCTGGCCGCGGGACACACGGTCTTTGGCTGATACTCCACCAACGAGCACCGCCACGTCCGAGCGATGGGGGCCGCACTGTGTGGCTCGCAACCGACGATCCCGGGATCGGGATCGTCCGATCGCGACTTGCAGCGTCCCCTCCAGATCCCACCCTGGCTCGAATCGGAGATCAACGGGCATCCCGAAGGCGGCACCGACCTCCACGAACGGTGAGCGCAATCTGTCGATGTACTGTTGACGCATCCAGGTCAGCGCTTCACCGGCGGCGGTCAGATCGGCATCCCATAGATCTACCACCGCATCCGGCAAATTCTGCCGTAGCGCCGCGTTACGTTGCTTCAAGGCGCGATGATATCGTTGCCACGTCGGCAAGAATCCCTGTTCCACGTGGAACACGCCCCAATCCATGAAGCGTCGCCGCCGCACAGGGCCTTCTTCCAGCAAACGGTGAACATCCGGGTCAATAACTTGCGGGGCAAATCGCGCAGAGAGTTCCGCAACATTTGCTACCGGTCTGCCACTCAGACGAGCCGTGATTCCGGCGCGGTCACCCTGGACTCCGGCCACGATTTCGGCGCCTGCGTCCCCAATCCGACCAACGACACGAAATTCCGTCTCACCCTGACGGATTACATTGGCGAGCCGACGTGTCCGGAACGACCGGCCCCGACCCAGAAAGAACAACGCCTCCAGCAAGCTTGTCTTGCCGGAGGCGTTGGGGCCTGTAAACAGGCTCCGCCTGCTGTCGAGTTCGACGTCACACTCCTCGATGCAGCGGAAGTTCGTAACCCTTACTGATCTGAGCACCATCGCCGATCAGAGGCGCATCGGCATCACGACGTACTTGGTGGCCTTTGTCCCCGGTGCATAGATCAGACAGCTTGAGTTCGAGTCGGTCAATCCGATCTGCACCTCTTCCGTCTCGATGGCGCCCAGAGCATCCAGGAGATAGTTGACGTTAAAGCCGACTTCCATTTCCTCTCCGCTGTAGCTCACCTCGACTTCTTCCTCCGCCTCTTCCTGCTCAGGGTTATGTGCTTGAATAGTAAGTATATTTTCACGGAGTGCCAGTCGGATTCCCCGGTACTTTTCATTCGACAGGATCGCCGTCCGCTGCAATGCCGCCCTCAGCCCGTCGCGCTCCGTCTGAACGATTCGCGTCGGGTTCGCCGGGATCACACGACTATATTCCGGGAACCGGCCGTCAATGAGCTTCGAAGTGAACCGAATGTCGCCGATTGTCACCCTGACGTGGTTACCTCCAATCACAACCTCGGTATCCCCTTCCGTACCGAGGATCCGTTGCAGTTCCAATACACCCTTGCGCGGGATGATTACCTGGCACGACCCGCGCGCCGGCGTCGAAAGACCCGTCTCGCACAATGCAAGACGATGGCCGTCAGTCGCGACTGTTCGAACCAACTTCCCGTCCGTTTCCAGCAACATTCCGTTCAGGTAATAGCGAACATCCTGCTGCGCCATCGAGAAATGCGTCTTGTCGAGAAGCCGCTTCAGTTCCCCCTGACTGATGCTCAACGTCTGCTGGACGTTGATTTCGTCGATCACGGGAAATTCTGATGCCGGCAGTGTCGACAGCGAAAAACGGCTCTTCCCGCCCCGGATAGTTGCCTTGTCACCATCGACCGCAAGCAATACCTGAACACGCTCCGGGAGCGACCGGCAGATATCCAGCAACTTACGTCCGGGTACGGTCACCTCGCCATCGCTCTGCCCCACTACTTGAGCGCTCGCTACCAGCTCGACCTCGAGGTCCGTCGCCGTTACCGACAGGCGCCCCTCTCGCACGCTGAGGAGCACATTGGCCAGCACGGGCATCGTCTGACGCCTCTCCACAACGCCAATGACGGCCTGCAGTGCTGCCAGCAATTTCTCGCGTTCGGCTGTGAACTTCATGCAGATACCCGATTGTTCCAGTTCTTGTTTCTTGATCAGAGATTTATTGCGATAACTACAAGAGCACGGCGAAACTGTGGAGAAGCATGAAAAGTCCTGATCTCACCGCATGTTGGCGACTCGAGTCCCGGTGCGGATCCTGCGATCCTTCCATCGGAAGCCTGTTGACGGCCTGTGGACAGCCGCCTATCCCCCGCCGATACACACATTATCCACATCATCCCGTCAGCGTTCGCAACAGGTTCGAGTAGTCCTCCGAGACCCTTCTTTCGGTCTCCCGAAGTTCCTTGATCCGATCGCACGCGTGCAGGACGGTCGTGTGATCCCTCCCGCCAAAGGCGTCGCCGATCTCCGGAAGCGAGTGCGTCGTGAGTTCCCTCGCGAGGGCCATCGCCACCTGCCGCGGCCGGGCGATCGACCTGCTGCGTCTCTTCGACAGAAGCTCCGCTACACGGATCTTGTAATACTCCGCGACCGTCTTCTGGATGTTCTCGATCGTGACGAGCTTTTCCTGCAGCGCGATCAGGTCCTTCAGGGCGTCGCGCGCGAATTCCACCGTGATCGGCATACCCGTGAACTGCGAGTTCGCCACGATACGCCGCAGCGCTCCCTCCAGTTCGCGCACATTCGAGCGGATCCTCTTGGCTACGAAGAACGCGACGTCCTCCGGCAGATTGACTCCTGAACCACGCGCCTTGGAAATCAGGATCGCCACGCACGTCTCGAGTTCCGGCGGTTCGATCGCCACGGTCAGGCCCCAGCCGAACCGCGACTTCAGTCGCTCCTCCAGGCCGTCCACTTCCTTCGGGTAGCGGTCGCACGTCAGCACGATCTGCTGCTGACCTTCGAGAAGCGCATTGAACGTGTGGAAGAATTCTTCCTGCGAGCGTTCCTTGCCCGCGAAGAACTGGATGTCGTCGATCAGCAGCGCATCGAGCGTCCGGTATGCCTGCTTGAATTCGTTGATCGCGTTCGTCTGAAGTGCGCGGACCATGTCGCTGACGAACCTTTCACTGTGTACGTAAGCGATGCGCGCATCCGGGTTGCGCTGCCGGATCCGGTTGCCGATGCCGTGCATCAGGTGCGTCTTACCCAGCCCGACTCCACCGTAGATGAAAAGCGGGTTGTAGGCCTTCCCGGGGTTCTCCGCGACCTGTATTGCCGCCGCGCGCCCGAGCTGGTTGCTCTTGCCTTCGACAAATGTCTCGAACGTGAAGTCCGGGTTGATCCGCGCTCCGAGCACCGCCGGTGCGGCACGCTTCGGCCGTCCCGCCGCAATCGCCGGCGGCGCGACGGCAGCACTCCGCGATCCCACCTCGAGCCGCACGGCAAAGCCGCTCATCCCATCGGCCTCCCGGTCGAGAATCTCGCGGATCCGGCCCAACAGGTGCTGTTGCACCCAGTCGATCACGAATCTATTCGGCGCCAGCAGTCGAAGCCCGCCATCCTCTTCGACGGCTTGCAGCGGGCGCACCCAGGTGTTGAACTGCTGTTGCGGCACCGTCGTCTCGAGTTCCACGAGACAACGCTCCCAAAGTGAGCTCTCCACGAGCCCCTCCCTGGTTTCTTTGCGATCGCCGATGGGTGAAAGGGTCGCGAGTCTATAACGGGCCCAGGGCTGTTTCCATGGATATCCACAGCCTCCCCGCCTGCTTCGGATGGCCGCGAGGGCCGTTGACACGAGGCGGCTCGATGCGTACCCTTGCCGGCCCTTGCACGAGCAGGCATCTCGTTGTTTTGAAAAGATTTAGGGCGACCCCATGAAGCGCACATATCAACCGAGCAAGATCAAACGCAAGCGCACGCACGGGTTTCGCGCCCGGATGGCGACGAAGAAGGGTCGTCAAGTGCTCAAGCGCCGCCGCGCAAAGGGCCGCAAGCGCCTGACGGTCCGCGCGTCGCGTAACGACTGACGGGCCTGCCGACGGTTCTCTCCCTCCGACCGCACCAGAAGCTCCGTCGCGCGGCGGAGTTCGATCGCGTACGCAAAGGCAGGCGCCTCGGCGATGCGTTCTTTTCGATCAGCTATGTCTACAACGAGGTCGGTCATCCACGACTCGGCATGGCCGTCAGCGCGCGCGCCATTCCGACGGCCGTGCGGCGCAACCGCGTCCGGCGGCTAGTCCGGGAGACCTTTCGCATGGCCCAACACGAACTGCCGGCCGTGGACCTCTTCATATCGGTGCGCGCTGCTGCCGCCACGCCGCCGTCGTCGGTCGTCGTGGCAAGCCTGCGGCGACTCTGGCGCGGCATACGTATCTCGTGACGCGCCTCCAATGACCTGGTTGTTGCGCCTCCTGATCCACGGCTACCGTTGTGCCGTCAGTCCTCTGCTCGGCTCGTGCTGCCGCTTCCATCCGTCCTGCTCCGCTTACACGCTCGAGGCCATCGAGCGTCACGGCGCCGCCCGCGGCTCCTGGCTCGGCATTCGACGTATCGCGAGGTGTCATCCGTGGCACGCCGGTGGGTACGATCCCGTGCCCGACCATCTCGCCCGCAAGCGCCCGTCCTGAACTGGGATCCTTATGCAGCAGAATCTCCGACTGTTCCTGTGGCTCGGCCTCGCGCTCGCAATCTGGCTGAACGTCGAAGCCTGGCTGAAGGACTACGCTCCGACGGAGGCGACCACTACGCCGCCGTCGAAGCTCAGCGCCACATCCGGCTCGTCCGTGTCGCGACTCGACGCGACCGTGCCGAATGCCACACCGGCCGGACCGCCGGCGCAGCAACCCGCCACGTCGCCCGTTCCCGTCTCCGCAGCGCCGCCCGCACCGCGCATTCGTGTCACCACCGACGTCTACGATGTCGAGATCAGCACCCGGGGCGGCGATCTCGTCTCGACATCCCTGCTCGCGTATCCACTGCGGAAGGACCAGCCCGATGTGAAGGTGCGGCTGTTCAGCGACCCGCCCGATGGCGACCCCTATGTCCTGCAGACGGGGCTCACGGGTGGCCACGGCGCTCCTGAACCCAACCACCTCGCCCTCTATACGGCACCCGGCGACCGCTTCGTGCTCGCTGCCGGGCAGCAGGAGCTGCGTGTTCCGTTCGCCTGGACGGGCGGTCAGGGACTGTCGGTCACCAAGACTTATGTCTTCCGCCGGGGCAGCTACGCGGTCGACGTTCTCTATGACATCCACAATGCCGGCGCCGCTCCAGTCGCGCTGGCTTCCTATGCCCAGCTCCTGCGTCGGCTGCCGCACGTCGAGCGGTCCATGTGGGACGTCGAGAGCTATGCCTTCAAGGGCCCCGCGATCTACGACGGCACGAAATACCGCAAGCTCGATGTCAAGGACGACGAGGACAAGGTGTTCTCCCAGGGCATCACGAATGGCTGGGCCGCGTCACTGCAGCACCACTTCGTCGCCGCCATCGTGCCCGCTGCCGGCCAAGCCTATCAGTATCAGCTCAAGGTCGATGACCGCGACTACCTGCTGCGCGCTGCAGGCCCCGCGCACACCATCGCACCGAACGGTTCCCTGCACCTGCAGGAAAAGCTGTTCTTCGGGCCGAAGCTCCAGCGCCAGCTCGAGGCCGCCGGCCCGCGCCTCGAGCTCACCGCAGACTACGGCAAGCTCACGATCCTCGCGCAGCCGCTCTTCTGGCTGCTCGACCATGTGCATCGCATCGTCGGCAACTGGGGCTGGACCATCATCCTCGTCACGCTGCTGATCAAGCTGGTGTTCTACAAGCTGTCCGAGACCAGCGGTCGCTCGATGGCGAAGATGCGGGCCGTCGCGCCGCGCATCAAGTCCATGCAGGAGCGATACAAGGACGACCGCGAGGGTCAGGCCCGCGCGATGATGGAGCTGTACAAGCGCGAGAAGATCAATCCGCTCGCGGGCTGCCTGCCCATCGTCGTGCAGATCCCGTTCTTCCTCGCGTTCTACTGGGTGCTGCTCGAGAGCGTCGAGATGCGCCAGGCGCCGTTCATGCTCTGGATCCAGGACCTGTCGTCCCGCGATCCGTATTTCGTCCTGCCGCTGCTCATGGGCGCCGCGATGTTCGGACAGTACAAGCTGAATCCCACGCCGCCTGATCCCGTGCAGGCCAAGGTGTTCGCGTTCATGCCGCTCATCATGACGGGCATGTTCGCATTCTTCCCCGCGGGCCTCGTGCTGTACTGGCTCACGAACACGCTGCTGTCCATCGCTCAGCAATGGCACATCAACCGCCTCGTCGAAGCCGAGTCGAAGAAGGAGCGCGCCAGCTGAAGGCGCAGGACGGCGGGCCACGTCTGGGTCGCTGCGGCAGCGGATCGAGTCCCCGGCGCCGGCAGCCGTGGCGATGACAACGACGTCCGACACAACAATCGTCGCCCGCGCCACTGCCCCGGGCCGCGGCGGCATCGGCATCGTTCGCCTGTCGGGGCCGGATTGCCGCATGATCGCGGACGGGTTGCTAGGCGCTGTCCCTGCACCGCGCCGTGCCACGCTGCGATCCGCGCGCACGGCTGCCGGCCAGCTCATCGACGAGACCATCGCACTCTACTTCCCGGCGCCGCATTCCTACACCGGTGAGGACGTGCTCGAGATCCACTGCCACGGCGGTGCCGTGACCCTCGGGCTCATCGTCGAGCGCTGCATCGAGCTCGGCGCGTGTCCCGCGCGTCCCGGTGAGTTCACGGAGCGCGCCTTCCACAACAGCCGGCTCGACCTGGCCCAGGCCGAAGCCGTCGCCGACCTCATCGACGCGGGCAGCCGCCAGGCGGCGCTGGCCGCCGCGCGGAGCCTGCAGGGCGAATTCTCGGTTGCAGTCCGTGGACTCGTGGAGGCATTGACGGGTCTGCGTGTGCAGGTGGAGGCAGAGATCGATTTTCCGGAGGAGGGTATCGATGCGTCCGGTCCGGACCGCCACACGCAGGAGGTCGGAGCGCTGCTCACGATGCTCGACGCCATCGCGGCGCGGGTGCGGCAGGGCCGGCTGCTCCGCGACGGCGTCACGATCGCGATCGTCGGCCGTCCGAATGCCGGCAAGTCGAGCCTCCTGAACCGTCTCGCCGAGGCCGATGTCGCCATCGTCACGCCTGTTCCGGGCACGACGCGTGATCTGCTGCGCCAGGAACTCCTCATCGACGGTCTGCCGGTGCACGTCGTCGACACCGCCGGCCTGCGTGCCACCGAGGATCCCGTCGAGGCCGAAGGCGTTCGCCGCGCGCGCCAGGCGCTGGAACGCGCGGACGCCGTACTCGCGCTAGTTGATGCCACCGAAGCGCAGCAGCTGCCCACCGGCATCGCCGGGTGCGCGGGCGTGACCTGGGTACTCAGCAAGATCGACCTGTCCGGCGATCCGGCAGCTGCGAGGCGTGCGCTCGCAAGTGCCCTGGCGGCGGAGGGCGTCGTCATCGCGGCCGATGCGATCCTGTCCCTGTCGGCACTCACGGGGCAGGGGCTCGATGAATTGCGCGATCATCTCAAGCGGCAGGCCGGCTTCCATGCCCCCGATGCCGGCGACTACAGCGCGCGCCAGCGGCACGTCGATGCGCTCACCCGCGCGCGTGAACACATCGCCCGGTCGGAGGAACTGCTGGCGATCTCGGCCTCGCCCGAGCTCGTCGCCGAGGAGCTACGGCTCGCGCAGCGCACCCTCGGCGGGATCACCGGCGAAGTCACGAGCGATGACCTGCTCGGCCGGATCTTCGCGAGCTTCTGCATCGGAAAGTGACCGCCACACTCGGCTCCGGCGCGACCCTGCTGGTCACGGGATGGCCGCTGAGTGCGCCTTCCAGATCGCGGAGCGTGGCAAAAGTCCGGCAGCCCCGGTGACCTGCAGGAAATCCTCGTCCGGATGGGTCTCGATGGCCAGCGGCAGGTCCGTCGACGGATGGCGCAGGCACATTCCGACGGCCACGAGCAGCAGCCGGCTGCAGCCGAAGCGCTCGCGGAACATGCGGTTGTGCGCCCCGTGCCCGTGCGTCGTGTCGCCGATGATCGGATGCGCGATGTGCTTCATGTGGCGGCGCAGCTGGTGGCGGCGGCCGGTGTGCGGCACCAGCTCGACGAGCGCGTAGCGGCTCGTCGGGTAGCGATCCACCGCGACGGGCAGCTCGACGGTGGCAAGCCGCCGGTAGTCGGTCAGGGCCGGTTGCCGCAGGCCCGCGGCCTGGCCGGCGTGGTCCTCGCGGTCGAGCGGATGATCCACAGTGCCCCACTCGCAGGGATGACCGCGCACGACGGCGAGGTAGCGCTTCGCCACCCCTCCGGCCTCGAAGGCGGCGCGACAACGACCCGCGATCTCCGATGACAGCGCGAACAGCAGGATCCCGGACGTCGCCTTGTCGAGCCGGTGGACCGGATAGACGGCGGCACCGATCTGGTCACGCAGGAGCTGCAGCGCGAACCGCGTTTCGTGCGCATCGAGACCGGTCCGGTGCACGAGCAGGCCCGGCGGCTTGTGAACCGCGATCAGATGTTCGTCACGATGGAGAACGGTCAACACCCGCGGCGTCTGTGGTGAGCTTCGGAGCGGTCGCGCTCAGTTGCGCGCGCGTGGCCGAGCTGCTCCGCGAACGCGTCTCCGGCGAGGACGCGCAACCGCGTCGGGCGCCGCGGGTCCCGCCAGCGCGACGACGCACCGCTCCAGCAGTCCGGCGAGGGCACCGACCTCGCGTGCGCTCAGACCCGAGACCATCCGGCTCGTGACCGGCTCGCCAGCCTCGATCGCGCGCGCGACGAGCGTCGTCCCCCGGCCGGTGAGCGACCAGCAGTCCGCGCGCGCATTCGCATCGCTCGGGCGCCGCGCGACATAGCCCTCGTCCTCGAGCCGCTTGAGCAGCGCACTCGCGGTCTGCGGCGTGACGCAAAGGAAACGCGCGACCCGCGCGCCCTGGATGCCCGGGTTGCGGTGCAGCGTGAACAGCACCAGCATCTGCGGCAGGGAAACGTGCACCGAGGATCGTCGCAGCGACTCGTCGAAATGCTGCCGCAGTGCATGGTGGAGGTTGCGCAACAGCAGACCGACGCGCTGCCCGGGGTTCCGCGCCGTCAGCTCGTCGTCGTCCGGAATGCGGGGCGGTGTCGCGCGGCGCAGGGTCATCGGGTTCCGCTTGGTATCAGCTTCCTGATACAGTATCAGCTGCCTGATATCGCGCCAAGCTCCCGTACCCCCATGCGCATCCCCAACCGCCCGCGTCGGATCCGGCACCCGCTGCTGCTGCTCTCGACCCTGCTCGCGCTCGCCGGCTGCCACCGCGATCCACCGTCGCCCGCGGCACGGCCGGCCCTCACCGTCACCGTCACGAGTGGCCAACCGGCGACGGTGCCGCTCGAGCTGCTCGCGACCGGCGACATCGTCGGCTGGCAGGAGGCCGTGATCGCGCCGGAGATCGGTGGCTACCGCGTCGAGGACGTGCTCGTCGATGCCGGCGACCGCGTCCGGAAGGGGCAGGAGCTCGTGCGTCTGTCGACCGCGCTGCTCGCCGCCGAGGTCGCTTCGCGCGCCGCGGCCCTCCGGCAGGCCGAGGCCGACGAACGCAATACCGCGGCCTCGCTGCGTCGAGGCGAGGCGATCGTCGCATCCGGGGCGCTGTCGGCGGCGGATCTCGACCGGCTGCAGGCGGCCGAGGCCGCAGCGGCCGCGCGTGTCGAGGCTGCCCGGGCCGAGCACGACGCGGCCCGCACGCGCCTGGGCCTCGCGCACATCCGTGCGCCGGACGACGGCGTGATCACGTCCCGCCAGGCTGCGGTGGGTCAGGTCGTGCAGGTTGGCACCGAGCTTCTGCGATTCCTGCGCCGCGGCCGCCTCGAATGGCGCGCCGAGGTCCCGGAAGGAAAGCTGGGCCTGGTCGCGGCCGGGCAGCGTGCCAGCATCGTGACGCCCGACGGACGCACCCTCGCGGGTACCGTACGTCGCCTGGGCCCACGCGTGCAGGCGGGTGACCGCAGCGCCATCGCCTTTGTCGACCTGCAATCCGTCGCCGACGTCGTCAGCGGCATGTTCGCGAGCGGGCGGATCCACCTCGGCGAGCGCAGCGGTCTCATGGTGCCCACGGCCGCGGTCGTCAACCAGGATGGCTACAGCTACGTCTTCGTGCTGGGTCACGAGAGCCGCGTCGCGCGCCGTCCGGTGAAGACGGGTACCCGCATCGGCGAACGCATCGAGATCACCGCGGGGCTCGGGCCCGCGGAGCGCATCGTCGATCGCGGCGCCGGCCTGCTCAAGGACGGTGATCTCGTGCGTGTGGTCGCTGCCGCACCATGAACTTCGTCACCTGGTCGATCCGCAATCCGGTGCCCGTGGCCGTGTTGTTCTTCTTCCTGACGATCGCCGGCCTGCTGTCGTTCTCGCGGCTCGGCATCCAGGAACGGCCGGAGATCGACTTCCCGACCGTCATCGCGACCATCACCTACCCGGGTGTCGCGCCCTCGCAGCTCGAATCGGAAGTCACGCGCAAGGTCGAGGACTCGATCTCGACCGTCACCGGCATCGAGCACATGCGCTCGAACGTCAGCGATGGCGTCTCGACGACCATCGTCGAGTTCGACCTCGACCGCGACATGGCCGACGCGCTCGACGACGTGCGCGACGCGGTGACCCGCATCCGCAACGACCTGCCGGCGGACGCCAACGAGCCGGTCGTCTCACGCGTCACGACAGCAGGTCTGCCGATCCTCGCCTACAGCGTCGCCGCCGACGGCATGAGCGCCACGGAGCTGTCGTGGTTCATCGACCAGACCGTGCGTCGCGAGCTCATCGCCGTCACGGGTGTCGGCGCCGTGTCGCGTGTCGGTGGCGTTTCCCGCGAGATCCGCGTCGACCTCGATCCCGACCGCATGCGCGCGCTCGGCGCGACGGCAGCCGACGTCTCGCGGCGGCTGCGACAGACCCAGACGCAGCTGCCGGGTGGCGAGGGCCGCATCGGCGGCCTCGAACAGACCATGCGCGCCGAGGCCACGATGGCCACGGCGGACGATCTCGCAGCGATGCCGATCACGCTGTCGGACCGCCGCAGCGTACGCCTCGACGCCATCGCCGCGGTACGTGACCAGGCGGCCGAGCAGCGCCAGATGGCCACGCTCGACGGACGCGAGGTCATCGGCTTCGAGGTCACCCGGGCATTCGGATCGAGCTCGCTCGATACCGCCTACGCGGTGCGCGATGCGGTTGCGAAGATGCGCACGGCCTACCCGAACATGCGCTTCGTCGAGGTGAACTCGACGGTCGAGAACATCGAGGAGTCCTACCATTCCTCCATGGAGATGCTGGTCGAGGGCGGTCTGCTCGCGGTGGCGGTCGTCTGGCTGTTCCTGCGCGACCTGCGCGCGACCCTGATCTCGGCGCTCGCGTTGCCGCTGTCGATGGTGCCGACGTTCTGGGTGATGCACATGATGGGCATCACGCTGAACATCCTGACGACGCTCGCCCTGTCGCTGGTGATCGGCATCCTCGTGGACGATGCCATCGTGGAGGTCGAGAACATCGTCCGGCATCTCCGCGACGGGAAGAAGCCGCGCGAGGCGGCGATGGAGGCGGCGATCGAGATCGGCCTGGCCGTCATCGCGACGACCCTGACGATCTGCGCGGTGTTCCTGCCGGTCGCCTTCATGGGCGGCGTCCCCGGCCGGTTCTTCCGGCCCTTCGGGCTGACGGTCGTCGTGGCGGTGCTGTTCTCGCTGCTCGTCGCGCGCATGCTCACACCGCTGCTCGCCGCGTACTGGCTGCAGCCGCAGCACGAGGCGCCGCGCGAATCGCGGTTCAACCGGTGGTACCGCGACCAGGTCGCCCGGGTGCTGCGGCACCGCGGCAGGACCGTGGTCGCGTCCACGCTCCTGTTCGTGGGCGCGATCATGCTCGGTCGCTTCCTGCCCGCCGATTTCGCGCCCGCGCACGATATCGATCTCGCACGTCTTGCCGTCGAGCTGCCGACCGGCTCACGCCTGCAGGACACGCGCGGCGTCGTCGAGGAGGTGCGGGGGCGGCTGACGAAGCTGCCCGATGTCGTCAGCGTCTACGCCGTCATCGGCACCGCGAGTTCCATGGGCTTCGTGTCCGTCGGCAACACCGACGTGCGCAAGGCCACGCTGTGGATCCGCATCAGGCCCCGCGGCGAACGCGAGGGCACGCTGTCCGACTTCCAGCGGCGCGCGGCGCGGCAGCTCGCCGACATCCCCGGCGCGCGCATGAACTTCATGACGGATTTCGGCAGCGGCATGCAGCTCGAGCTCGTCAGCGAGAGCGGTCCCGCGCTGCGCGCGACCGCGACACAGCTCGAGCGCGAGATGAAGACCATTCCCGGGCTCGGCACCGTGACGTCGAGTGCGAGCCTGCTGAAGCCCGAGGTGCTGATCCGCCCCGACCCGCGGCGCGCGGCGGCACTCGGTGTCACCACCGAGGACATCGCCTCGGTCGTGCGCGTTGCCACCGCCGGCGACTTCGACGCATCGCTGCCGAAGTTCAACCTGCCCGACCGGCAGATCCCGATCCGTGTCCGACTGGCCGACGACACGCGCAGCGACCTCGACCGCATCGCCCTGCTGTCCGTGCCGGGGCGCGACGGACCCGTGCCGCTCGTGAACGTCGCCGACGTGCGCCTCGATTCCGGGCCGGCGGTCATCGAGCGTCTGGATCGCAGCCGCAGCGTGACGATCAATGCCGAGCTCTATGGCCAGCCCCTCGGCCCCGCACTGGCCGCCGTCAGCAGGCTGCCCGTTATGCAGGCGCTGCCGCCGTCCGTGCGACGCGTCGACACGGGCACGGCGCAGTTCATGCGCGAGCTGTTCCAGGGCTTCTTCCTGGCGATGGCGATCGGCATCCTCGCGATCTACGCGGTGCTGGTGCTGCTGTTCAAGGAATTCCTGCAGCCGCTGACGATCCTCTCGGCGCTGCCGCCGTCGGCGGGCGGCGCGATCGTGTCGCTGCTGATCGGCGGCTATGGTCTCAGCATCTCCAGCCTGATCGCGATGGTGCTGCTGATGGGCATCGTGACCAAGAACTCGATTCTGCTCGTCGAGTACGCCGAGAAGGCCAAGCGCACCGGGCTCGACCGCGATGCGGCCATGCTGGACGCCTGCGACAAGCGCGTGCGTCCGATCGTGATGACCTCGATCGCGATGGGTGCGGGCATGCTGCCGGTCGCGCTCGGCCTGTCCGGCGATCCCACCTTCCGTGCACCCATGGGCGTCGCGGTCATGGGCGGCGTGATCGCCTCGACGGCGCTGAGCCTGTTCGTCGTGCCGGTGGTGTTCACCTGCATCGATGACCTGCAGGGTTTTCTCGTGCGCAGGTTTGCGCGGCGTCAGTCGCGCCCGGCGGCGGGGCCCACGTCCGCGCCGGAATAGCGCACGCGGTAGATCACGCCCGCGTAGTCGTCGGAGACGTACAGCGTGCCGTCGTCCGCTTCGGCGATGTCCACCGGGCGCCCGATGATCCCCGTGGCGTCCAGGAAGCCCCACAGGAATGGACGCTCCTCGATGCGACCGTCGTTGCGCCAGTGCAGCGACACGACCTGGTAGCCGTCCGGCTTCGAGCGGTTCCAGGAACCGTGCAGCGCGACCAGTGCCGCATGCTCGAATCCCGGCGCGCGCCGCGCCGCCCGCAGGAAGCGGATGCCGAGCGGCGCGTTGTGCGCGCGGAAGCCGTGCACCGGTGATCGCGCCGCGGCCAGCAGCGCTTCGCGCCCCTTGCCGAAATCGGGGTCGAGACGGCCGAAGCCGTTGATGTAGGGCCAGCCGTAGAAGCCGTTCTCCTCGATGCGGTTCAGCTCGCAGGGCGGGAAGTCGTCCCCCAGGAGATCACGGCCGTTGTCGGTCGCGTAGAACGCGCCGTCCCAGGGTGCGAAATCCATGCCGACGCTGTTTCGCAAACCGCGGGCGAAGATCCGCGCGTCGCTCCCGTCGGGCTTCATCCTCATGATCGTGGCGCGCCGCTCGTCCTTCTCCACGCAGACGTTGCAGCTCGAGCCGATCGACAGGTAGAGCATCCCGTCGGGGCCGAAACGAAGACTCCTGTTGCGGTGGCCCTCGTCGCCGGGCAGGCCGTCGACCAGCACCTCGGGCACCCCGGAGATGGCGCCGCGCCCGGCGTCGAAGCGTACGCGGCTGACCCGCCGGAGCTCGGCGAAATACAGCCAGCCCTCGCGCAGTTCGAGCCCGTGCGGACGGTCCAGGCCATCGAGCAGCACTGCACGGCGGTCCGGGTGCCCGTCCCCGTCATGGTCGGCGCCCAGCAGCGTGATCCGTCCGAGCCGCGACTGGCTCACGATCAGATCGCCCGCGGGGGTGAGCTCGATCATCCGCGCCTGGGGCACGTCGCCGGCATGGATGCTGACCTGGAACCCCGGGGGCACCTGCAGGCGCGCCGCCACCACCGCGGCCGAGGGCGCTGCCGCGCTTCGCCCGGCGACGACGTACCAGAGCATCCGCACGTCGGACAGGGCCAGCGGGCCGAAGGCCACCGCCGCGCCGAGCCCCGCGACCAGCAGCAGGGCGAGGCCGAGTGCGGAAAGCCAGAAACGTCTTCGCCACGACATGTGCGGGAGTGTGCACCGCTGGTGATCCTGCCGCCATCGAGCGACCGTCCCGACGCCGGCCCCAGTGGCCGCTCGAGGCGTCATTGGGTAGAGTCTCGGCCCCCGCAACCCGCCATCGGGCCGTGCCCGTTGCCGCGGCCAACGAAGAGACCGTCGCCATGACCGTGATCCGCGAAGACGACTTCGTGCAGAGCATTGCCGATGCGCTGCAGTTCATCTCCTGTTACCACCCGCAGGACTACATCGAACATCTCGCGCGGGCGTACGAGCGTGAGCAGTCGCCGGCCGCGAAGGACGCGATCGCGCAGATCCTGACGAATTCACGCATGTGCGCCGAAGGGCGTCGGCCGCTGTGCCAGGACACCGGCATCGTCAACGTGTTCCTGAAAGTGGGCATGGGTGTGCGCTTCGACACGAAGCAGAGCCTCACCGACCTCGTCAACGAGGGCGTGCGCCGCGGCTACAACGACCCGGACAACAAGCTGCGCGCATCGGTGGTCAGCGATCCGCTGTTCGGTCGGAAGAACACGAAGGACAACACACCGGCGGTCGTGCACGTCGAGCTCGTGCCCGGCAACACGGTGGACGTGAACGTCGCCGCGAAGGGCGGCGGCTCCGAGAACAAGTCGAAGTTCGTGATGCTGAACCCGTCGGATTCGATCGTCGACTGGGTGCTGAAGACGGTGCCGACCATGGGCGCGGGCTGGTGCCCGCCCGGCATGCTCGGGATCGGCGTCGGCGGCACGGCCGAGAAGGCCATGCTGATGGCGAAGGAAGTGCTGATGGAGCCGATCGACATGCACGACCTGCTCGCGCGCGGCCCGTCCTCGCCGCTCGAGGAGCTGCGCATCGAGCTGTACGAGAAGGTCAACGCGCTCGGCATCGGCGCGCAGGGCCTCGGCGGGCTCACCACCGTGCTCGACATCAAGATCCGCGACTATCCGACGCACGCCGCGTCGAAGCCGGTCGCGATGATCCCGAACTGCGCCGCCACGCGCCACGCGCACTTCGTGCTCGACGGCAGCGGCCCCGCCGAGATCGAGCCGCCGTCGCTCGATGCGTGGCCGAAGGTCGGCTGGACCCCGGGCGCCGATTCGCGCCGCGTGAACCTCGACACACTGACACGCGCCGAAGTGGCGAGCTGGAAGCCGGGCGAGACGCTGCTGCTCTCCGGCCGCATGCTCACCGGTCGCGACGCCGCGCACAAGCGCATCGCCGACCTGTACGCGAGCGGGCAGGGCCTGCCGCCAGGCGTCGACTTCACCAACCGTGTCATCTACTACGTCGGCCCGGTCGACCCGGTGCGCGACGAGGTCGTCGGTCCCGCGGGGCCGACCACGGCCACGCGCATGGACAAGTTCACCGGCATGATGCTCGAGAAGACCGGCCTCATCGCGATGGTTGGCAAGGCCGAGCGCGGCCCGGTGGCGATCGAGGAGATACGCAAGCACAAGGCCGCATACCTCATGGCGGTCGGTGGCGCGGCCTATCTCGTCGCGAAGGCGATCCGCAAGTCGCGCGTGGTCGCGTTCGAGGACCTCGGCATGGAGGCGATCTACGAGTTCACGGTGCAGGACATGCCCGTGACCGTCGCGGTCGATTCGACCGGTACGTCGGTGCACCAGACGGGTCCGGCAGCGTGGGCGGATCGCATCAAGGCGCTGAAGATCCCGGTGCGGGTGGCGTAGCGTCCACCGCCGGCCGCTCTTCGCCGCGGCCGGCCGGATCCCGGGCGATGCGCCCGCGCCGTTGCCCGGCCGGGCTGGACGGACGGCGGCGCGCGTTGCAGGAAGGCTCGCGGGCCTGTCCGGTGGAGGAGTCAGCATGGCAGTCAGGCCGGTCTTGAAGATGGGCGAGCCACTGCTGCGGGAAGTCGCCGCGCCGGTGACGCAGTTCGGCACGCCGGAACTCGCCGCGCTCGTCCGCGACATGGACGACACCATGCGCGCGCTGAATGGCGCCGGACTCGCCGCGCCGCAGATCGGCGTCGGGCTGCGTGTCGTGATCTTCGAGGTGCAGTCGAATCCGCGCTATCCGCAGGTGACGCCGGTGCCCTATACGGTGCTCGTCAATCCGGTGCTCACGCCCGTCGGTGCCGGGCAGGACGAGGGCTGGGAGGGATGTCTGTCGGTCCCGGGCCTGCGGGGCCTCGTGCCGCGCTTCCGTCACCTGCGCTATCGCGGCTTCGATGCGGGCGGTGCACCGATCGACCGCACCGTCGAGGGCTTCCATGCGCGCGTCGTGCAGCACGAGGTCGATCACCTCGACGGCATCCTCTATCCGCAGCGCATCCGCGATCTCAGGAACTTCGGCTTCGAGGACGCGCTGGCTGGCCAGATGTTCCCGATGCCCGAATAGACAGCCAGAGAGGTCGTCAGCATGGGCCCTGCGTTACGCCGGGCTCGCTCCGATGGTGACTGTTGCGGGACCATTCGGCGGGCAGATGCCGGCCTCCGGCGGGTGCCCCGTCTCAGCCGTAGCGATTGATCAACAGCCAGGCCAGGGTCAGGAACTCCGGGCAGTTGAGGCGCGGATCGCCGAGCAGGACCAGCATGAGCCGTGTCTCGCCGACGTAGAGTGGCCAGGCGCCGATCCGGCTCGCGCCGTGTGCATTAACCGCGGCCCACCCATGTGTCGCGAGCCCGAGGTGATGAACCAGCCGCGCCGAGTGCCGTTCCTGGACCGCAATGAGATCCGCGGCCAGCGCCGCCAGTACATCGGCCGTCTCATCTTCGATGCCGGCTGTCGCGAGCGACAGTCCGTTCCAGTCGACGAGCATGCCTTTGCCCGCGGACGAGAGATGAGGGAGCAGATGGCCGAGCTCCTGTCCGACACCCAGCGAAGGTACGGCACGAGGTTCGCGGCAGCCCTGCACGAAGGCGAGCGCCTGGGCCCGTCGCAGCGTCGCCAGTGCCGCCTGTGGATCGTCCGTTCCGAGCCAGGCGCACAGCGTGCCCGTGTCGGCGCGCGGACTCAGCGACTGGGCGAACAGCGCCAGCAGGAGCCTCCGGAGCGGCGTTGCGTCGTGTCGTGACACCGCATACCAGGCGCCTCCCGGAGTCGGCAGCAGGAACAGCCCGGGATCGAGTTCGAGCGGGTGAGAGCGTTCGTTCATGAGAGTCGTTCGGGACGTCGATTCCTGGAAGAGGGATCAGTGCGACGGCTCGTCGTGGCCGGCATCCTGCGACCGGAACCACGCCGCGGTCTGCTCCCACTGAGCTGCAAGGGCGAGTCGCCTTCCCAGCAGTCGGGTGCGGGCGCGTTCGAAATCCTGTCGCCGGCCGGTCCGCCGACAAAGCGCCAGGAGTTCCGCCGACAGGTCCGCGCGGCCCGGATCGAATTCGAGCGCCTCTTCGAGCAGCTCGCAGGCCATCGCTGCGTCGCCGTTCGTGCTGGCCTCGATAGCGAGCGCTCCGGGGCTGGCCACGGCATCACCCCGGCGAGTGACGATCCGCGTGGTGCCGGCGATCTGCCGTGACAACAGCACGCCGGCGACCGTTGCGCCGGGATCCTCTGCATCGATCCCCGACACGAGGTGTGCCTCGAGGAATTCGCGCTGTGGCGGGTCCAGCAGATCCGAAAAACGTGCGAGCAGCTGGCTCCGCAAGCCGTGTCCGTGGACACCCAGGGTGAGGTTGAGATCGATGAGTGCTGCATACAGTCCGTCGGCATCGGCGAGCGCCGCGCGCTGCTGCACGCGCTCCACGTGCGCGCGCAGGTTCCGCGGATCACGTTGGATGCGCTTCTCGAGGAACGCCAGATATCCGTGCTGGTGATCCATCGTGGCGAAACGTCGCAGCAGTCGCGTGGTCGGCGGCAGCATGCCGGGCTCGAACTCCGCGCTGGCGATCCCGGCTGCCGCGCCGGCCCGCTCGGGTTCGCTGCACGACGTGGAGTCCGGTGTTGTCGAAGGTGTCTTCAAATCCTTCCCCGCCCTCTCCGGGCGTCGCGCCACTCGTCGATCAGCTGCCTCCCGGGAGCACGGACTGCAGGATGGCCTGCAGCCGGCGCAGCGCCTTCCCCGGTCCGTGCCGCGGCGTGGATGGGGCCGCGAGGTGTCGGGCCGCAACGTCCGCGACGCGACGGCGGCGGAGACATCCGATCACCTCCAGCGCATTGACCAGATCGATGATCGCATCGAGACCGGCAGCGCCCTGTGCGACCAGATGCTGCAGGGTACCGGGCGCCGCCGCGAGAAGCTTCACGATCGTGTGGTGCTCGGCCGAGAGCGGCATGGCGGTGAAATCCGCGGTATCGACGAACTCGAGGAGGTCATCGGGTTCCGCATCGGCCCGCAGGCGACCTTCGGACCCCTGCAGTGCTGCACAGAAGAGCAGTCGCGCCAGGGACCAGACGGCGGTCCTGGATCGCAGGTCCTCGGCCGAACTGCCGGCGAGGCTGCGGCACGAGAACTCCAGCGCGGGCGCGCGGAACGTCTCGGGACGTTCGCAGGGATCGGCGCTCGCGGCGTACCGGCGTTCAGCGGGGTAGACCGTCACCGGCGACATGCGTGGATGAGAGATCACGGTTGCCTGGCCACTCCGGATCGCCTGATGCACGAGGCCGAGGAATCGCGTGTCGTCGAAGAAGCGCGCTGCGCGCCGGCCCTTGCGGGCAAGCGCGATCTCGAGGTCGCTCGCCTCCGGCCTTGCCGGATCGGGCACAGTGCTCGGATCGGTCGCCGGTACGAATGACGACACATCGGTGGTCGGCGAGTCGTCGGTCGGTACGGCGGATGAGCCGTCGGCGGATGCCGGCTCTGCCGGTGGCAGCACGTTCACGGATGTCGGGTCCGGCTGCAGCGGCAGCGGGTCGGCCGGCGCAGCGGTCTGCGGCGGCTTTGCCTTGATCGCCCCGTGATCACGCAACTCCGCTTCCAGACCCCGGAGCAGTGATACGAGTTCGGCGTAGGCGATCGGGCGACTGACTGTCCGTTCGATCGCGGGTGCTTCGTCTGTCCCGCGGTCCCGCAGTACGACCGGAATCGGCAGACGCGCGGTATCGCCGGCGGTCGGTATCCGCGCCTGCCATGCGCGACCTTCGTGGCTGCCGGCGTCGACGAACACGACGTCGGCCTGCATCCAGTCCTGCTCGAAGATCCAGCGCCCGATGTCGATGCCGGAGGCGACGCCGACCGTCGCCTGCAGGAAGTTGAGTTCCCAGGCCGACAGGCCGACCGCAGAAATCCTGTGGAGAGTCATGCCTGGACCAGTCTCCGTGGTCGAAGCCTTCGGCGACCGGCAGTCACCGTGGCAGTGCCCCCCGGGTCGCTGTGCTGGTACCCGGGACTCAGTATAGTGACAGAGGAATCTGGTGACTCACCGTGACGTGGGCGGGCTGAGCCACCGGTCACACTGGTCCCGCGGGAAACTGGCACGCTGGCGCCCCCATGGATCCCGCCACGGCGGTGGCGGGATTGCGGCGGAATTTCCGGCGCCCGGACACGGAAATCCGCCGGCCGGCGGGTGAACCGGGCAGAGAGGGTGGTCATGAGCAGGAAGAGTGATTACGTCGCACTGATCAAGCAGCTGCGGGAGAACGTCCCCGACATCACCGGCGTGATGATCGGATCCGTGGACGGACTGGCGATCTGCACGGACTTCCCCGATTCGGAAGCCGCACGCATCGCAGCCATGGGCGCATCGTCGATCGGGCTCGGCAACCGGATTTCCGATACGACGGAGCTCGGCGGGCTCACGCAGATGATGATCGAGGGACGCGAGGAGATCCTGATCATCTACATGGCCGGCCCCGGCGCCGTCCTCGCGCTGCGTGCTCCGGTGCGCGCCAATCTGGGCCTGATCCGGCTCGAGGGCGCCAAGGCGGCACGCCGCACGGCCGAACTCGTGGCGGCCTGACCTCGCAGGGGTCGCATGCGCGTTTCCGTTACAGCCGCGCGGCTCCGCCAGCAGCACCACGGCACCTGATTCCCGGGAGACCCGACGATGGGCCTACGACGTCTCTACCAACGCGATGACCACCTGTTCGTGCTCCTCGAGGGCTTCGGCCATGGCGAGATGGTGCCGACCAATCAGGTCCTCATCCAGGATGGCATCGAGTCGATCCTCCTCGATCCGGGCGGTCACAAGGTCCACTACGACCTGATGAACGAGGTCTCGGATCTCATTCCGCTCGGTGAGCTCAAGTACCTGTTCTTCTCGCATCAGGATCCCGACATCGTCGCAGCGGCGAACGCCTGGCTGATGCTCACCGATGCCGTCGGCTACATCTCCGAACTCTGGCTGCGTTTCATCCCGCACTTCGGGGTCGACGAACTGGTGGTCCGCCGCCTGAAACCGATACCCGATGGCGGCATGCGTCTGAAGCTGGGCCGCAGCGAACTGCTGTTCCTGCCCGCCCACTTCCTGCATTCGCCCGGGAACTTCCAGGTCTACGATCCGGTGTCGCGGACGCTGTTCTCCGGTGACCTCGGTGCCTCGATTGCGCCCGGCTACGTCGAGGTCACCGACTTCGATGCGCACGTGAAGTACATGGAGGGCTTCCACAGGCGCTACATGGCGAGTGCGAAGATCAACCAGAGCTGGGCGCAGATGGTGCGTCAGCTCGACATCGAACGCATCGTGCCGCAGCACGGCGCGATCTTTCCGGATCGCCGGACCGCCAACCGCCTGATCGACTGGGTCGCGGACCAGCCCGGCGCCTCGGATCTCGTCGCACCGCTGTTCAGGATTCCTCCACCCACCGGCTGAACATCGGCGTCACGACCGGGTCCGGGCGCAGGACGGTCGCACCATCCGGACCGTCGCACGAGCCCGTCCGTCACCCCAGGCGACCCATGAATGATTCTCTTCCGGGTGAACGCCCGCTGGCCACGGTGGCGCCAGCCGAGCTCGCGACGCGTTTCGAGACCGCCGTCGCCGCCGCCGACGGCCGCACCGGCGCCCACTGCATCCACGAACTGTGGATGCGCGGCGAGTGGCCCTCGCGCGTCGAAGAGTCCCTGTCGCGGCTGTGGGCGGCCGCTGCGCAGAGCGTGCCCGAGTGGCTGCCGATGCGCTACATCGACTGGCTGCCGCAGGCGTACGAGATCGCCGCAAGGTACCGGGCACCGCGC
Source organism: Steroidobacteraceae bacterium (assembly GCA_046352935.1). Classification (GTDB taxonomy): domain Bacteria; phylum Pseudomonadota; class Gammaproteobacteria; order Steroidobacterales; family Steroidobacteraceae; genus CAYWMY01. The sequence goes on along the minus strand of JAXMGR010000010.1, from coordinate 49,125 downwards.
GGGCGCGCCAACATCTATCTCGTACTGCTGGATTACACGGACCGCGGCCACGGAACACTCGGCGTGTACGTCGGCATGAGCCGCTATGCGCCTGCGCAGCGCTTCGATCAGCACAAGGCCGGCATCCGCGCATCGGGCGCCGTGTTGAAGCGCGGTGTCGAGGTGCTGACCGGCCCGGTGCTGCACCTGCAGCGCATCCGCCGCGCCGATGCCGCGCGCATCGAGGTGGAACTGGCCGCGGCGCTGGCCGGGGAGGGCATCCTCGTCCGCGGGGGCCATTGAGACGCGACCCCGGAGGGCAGGCCCGCCGCAGGAATCCGGCCGCGCTCGAGCGTTCCGATTCACCGCGCCTGGTTGCGACGCGCCCGTTCCCCGATGCGCAGCGTTGCCGTGCCGATGCGTACCTCGACGAGGAACACGAAAAACGCGCCGACCAGCGACAGCAGCGAGGCGACGAAGACGCCGGCGATCGCCGCGCCGATATTCCAGCGGATGAAGGCGTCCGCGAACAGCATGACGACGACCACTGCGGCGAGCAGGGCCGAGAGCGTCGCCAGCGTGATGGCGCGACTGATGAGTCCGGCGCGCCGGGCAAGCACGACGAGCTCGTGGCGCATCTCGGCGACGTGCGCCGCGGGTTCCTGTCCCGATGCGAGCAGCGACTCGAAGACCCGCGAGCGGTCGATGATGCGCGCGAGCCGCGTCGTCAGCACGTTCAGCGTCACGCCGACGCCGGAGACCAGGAACACGGGGCCGACCGACGTCTGGATCAGATGGGCGATGTCCGCGGCGGGGCTCTCGAACGGCGTCATGGGCCGATGATGCCACAGCGGTCCGGTACCAACGGCCGCTATGATCGGAGCGCCGCACCGGAGCCGCTGTATGGGCCGACCCTACGAACTGCCCTCGCCATTGATGTCCGCGCTCGTCGAGATGCTGGGCGAGACGGCCCGCGAGGTCGTGGTGATCGAGTACTCGCGCTATGCGCGCCTGCACGGCGCCGCGGCGACCACGCGTCCGAACCGGATCTACGTCGCCGGTCCCGGTGACGCCTTCGCCACCGACCTGCCCCTCGTCCTGCACGAGTACTGCCACGTGGTGCATCAGTGGGCGACGGGCCGGCTCACGCGTACCGCGTATGTCGTGGAATGCCTGCGTCGTGGCTATCACCGCAACCGGTTCGAGATCGAGGCGCGGGAATTCGCGGCGACGGCAGCGCCGCGGTTCGCTGCGCTGGTTGCCCTGCGGCGGGAGCAGCTCGTCGCCGGCATCCTGGCGGAGGGGAGCACGGGTCGCGGCTGATGCGTCGACCGGCCGCAACCCCTCCGACGCATGGCGCGCGTGGCGGGAATCGACCGCGGCCGGCCCGGGGGATCAGGCGCCGGGGCGACGCCGGCCTGCGCCTTTCAGCCCAGCAGCGCCTCGCGCCGCCACAGCCGGCCGGCGCACCAGCCGAGCAGCAGCGCGGCGAGGAGCGTGCCCGCGCCGGAGACCAGCCAGTAGCCCGCGTGCAGCGGCTCATCGCGCAGCAGCGACTGCAGCAGCAGGTGCTGCGAGAGGCTCGGCACCGCCATGAGTGTCAGCGTCGGCCGGATCGAGAGCACGCCCGCGACAGCGATCGGCAGCGTGGGGATCAGCAGCACGACCCCGAGCCAGGTCTGCGCTTCGCGATAGCTGCGCGTGAACGAGCTCACGAGCGTCATGCCCGCGGCGCCGAGCGGCACGAAGGGCAACAGGGCGAGGAACGAGAGCGCCGCGACGCGGGCGTTGAAATTCGCCGACATGCCGACGTCTTCGAGCGGTATGAAGCGCATCGCGACCGCGAGCGTCGTCAGCACCAGCGCGAGTGCCAGCGTCATCATGGCCATGGTCGCGAGCAGCTTGCCGGCCACCAACGTCTCGCGTCGCCGGGGGAGGGTCAGCAGCGCCTCGAGGGTGCCGCGTTCGCGCTCGCCCGCGGTCGCGTCGATCGCGACGTGCATGCCTCCCATGAGCGTCACGAGCAACGCGAGGTACGACAGCATGCCGAGCAGCAGCGTCGCGCGGCTCGAAGGTGTGGCCACATCCACGGCATCGACGACCACGGGCTCCATCACGGCGGGAGACACGCCGCGTGCCTGCAGACGCAGCGCCGCGATCGTGCCGCTCCAGGACTGCAGCGCGGCCTGCACACGGGCGGTATCGCGATGCGCCGTGGCGTCGGCGCCGTCGGACAGCACGACGACGCGCGCGCGTTCGCCGGCGCGGAATTCGGTCGCGAACTCCGCCGGGATCACCAGCACGACGCGCTCCTCGGCACGCCGGATCCAGGCCCGCGCGGCCGCCTCGTCGCCGTCGCGCGCGGCGATCCCGAGTCCGACCTCGCGCAGGTGCTGTACGAGGCTGGCGGCGCGGGCACCGCCGATCACCGCGACGCGTGTGCGTTCCGCGGTCTCGCTCACCGACCGCTGCAGGGACAGGGTCAGGCCGCCCACGAACAGGAACGGCACGAGGACCGGTCCCGTGAACAGGCTCGTCCACAGCGTGCGGCGGTCGCGCAGGGCCTCGCGCAGTTCCTTGAGGAAGACGATGAGGACCGCGTGTCTCACTGTGCGGCCCCCGGGTCGAGCAGCCGCACGAAAGCCTCCTCGAGCGTGCCGCCGCCCGCCGACGCGACGAGTTCCGCGGGCGTGCCCGCGGCCGCGACACGCCCGTGGTCGATGACGACGATGCTGTCGCACAGCGCGGCGACTTCCTGCATCACGTGGCTCGAGAACAGCACGCAGTGTCCGAGGTCGCGCAGACGGCGGATGAGTTCCCGCAGGGCCCTCGTTGCCATCACGTCGAGGCCGTTCGTGGGCTCGTCCAGCAGCACGTTGCGCGGGGAGTGGACCAGCGCCCGCGCGATGGCGGTGCGGACACGCTGGCCCTGCGAGAAGCCGCGTGCGCGCCGGTCGGCGAACTCCGCGAGGTCGAGCTCGTCGACGAGTTCATCGATGCGGCGCTCGAGGGCGGGTCCCCGCATTCCCTGCAGTTCTCCGAAATAGCGGATGTTCTCGCGGGCCGTGAGCTGCGGGTAGATCCCCGCCTGGTGCGGCAGGACGCCGATCGCGCGTCGCGCCGCGAGCGGGTCCCGGGCAACGTCGATGCCGTCGACGAGTGCCGTGCCGGCGTCGGCCGGCAGGACCGTGTAGAGGACGCGCAGCGTCGTCGACTTGCCGGCGCCGTTCGGCCCCAGCAGGCCGGTGACCGCCCCGTCGCGCGCCGTGAAGCTCACGTCGCGCACCGCCTCGACGCTGCCGAACCGCCGGGCGAGCCGGCACACCTCGATCATGGCGGCGGTCCGTTGAAGTCCAGGAAGAAGGGTGCGGGGTGGACCTCCGCCGCACAGCGGGTGTCGAGCCCGCGCGTCGTGCCGAGCTCCAGGAACCGGCGCAGCAGCAGGGGCACGCAGCCACTGGCGAACTGTCCATGGCCCTGGCCGGCCAGCACGACGTGGCGCGAGTCGGTGAACGCGCGCGCCGCCAGATCGGCGTACGCGGGCGGCGTCACCGGGTCCGCCTCGCCGGACAGCAGCAGGGTGGGCACCCGGGAGTTCAGCGGTGACTTGAGGTCCGCATCCATGAGACCGCGCGGCCAGTCGTGGCAGAGCGCCAGCAGGCCGTCGAGCGGCGCGGTGCCGGAGTAGGTCCGCGCCAGGCGTTCGCGGTCGGCAGCCTGCGGATGGACGAAGGGCAGGTCCTCCGTGCACACCACGGCATTGTGCATGCCGTAGGCGAGTTCGCCCCGCAGCCGCGGTGCAATCATGGCGGCCTGCGCGGCGAGCGGTGCCAGATCGCCCTGCGCGCCGCGATCGACGAGCAGCGGCAGGAGCGCCGCGGTCCGGGCACCATAGCTGAGCAGGCGCGTCGCGAGGACGAGATGGGCGCGGCCGAAGTCGAGCCGCCGTGGGGCGGCCGTCACCGGATCGGGGAAGCTCACGGCAACCGGACCCCGGTCGAGCCGCGCCAGCAGGGTGCGCCAGCTCACACGCGGGTCGCCGAACGCGCGCCGGCACGACGTGTCGCCGGCGCAGCGCGCGAGCGTGAGCTCGAGCGCGCGTTCGGCATCGAGCGCCATCGCGGGTCCCAGCGTGAGGGTGGGCGGGACGACACCATCGAGCACCATCGCACGCACGCGGCGTGGAAAGTGCCGCGCATAGTGTTGCGCGACCCGCGTGCCGTAGGACACGCCGTACAGATCGATGCGCTCGTGGCCGAGCGCCGCGCGCACGGCATCGAGATCCCGTACCGCCACGCTGGTCGTGTAGAAACGCGGATCGCCGTGCAGGTTCGCGAGGCATTCCCGTGCGAGCCGCCGGTACTCCGCCGGTGGCGGGTCGGGACGGTCGAGGTCGTCCTCCGGGAAGTCACAGTCGAGACGGCTGGACCCGCCGGTGCCGCGCTGGTCGACGAGCACGATGTCGCGTTCGCGACGGACCGCGGCGAACGCGCCGGCCACGCTCACGAAGGCTTCGCGTGCGCCCTGGCCGGGGCCGCCTGCGAGCAGGTAGAGCGGATCCGGCCTCGGCGCGCGGCTGATGGCCGGCACGACTGCGACGGCGAGCCGGATGCGCTTCCCGGCCGGCGTCGCGGGATCCTCGGGCAGTTCCAGCGTGCCGCAGCGTGCAGCCACGGTCGGCATCGCTTCGCGGTGCGAGAGCCGGCAGTCGCTGAGCGGGATCGCCGGCGCCGCCGCGACCGGCCGCGACAGGCACGCGCCGCAGAGCAGGAGTGCTGCCAGGAACCCGACCCTGGACGTCAACCGCATCGTGCCGCCATCGTGTGTCGCCACCCGTCCGTCTGGCGGCGCATCATACCGGCCGGCGGGTCCGTGCTGGCCGCGCCGATATAATCCTTCGACCGGGAGCACGGGACGGGCTCCCGGCCGGCAGCAGCGGACAGCAGGCGGCATGCGACACCCCGAGCACTACGACGTCATCGTGACGGGCGGCGGACACGCCGGCACCGAGGCCGCGCTCGCTGCGGCCCGCATGGGTGCGCGCACGCTGCTGGTCACGCAGAGCGTGGAGACGCTGGGCGCCATGAGCTGCAATCCGGCCATCGGCGGCATCGGCAAGGGACATCTCGTGCGCGAGATCGACGCGCTGGGCGGCGCGATGGCGCGTGCGGCCGACGCGGCGGCCATCCAGGTGCGCATCCTGAATGCGAGCAAGGGTCCCGCAGTGCGTGCGACGCGCGTGCAGGCGGACCGCCAGCTCTACCGGCGCGCCATCCGCCGGTTCGTCGAGAACCAGCCGGGCCTCGAGCTGTTCCAGCAGGAGGTTGCCGACCTGGTCGTGGAGGGCGGTCGTGTCGCGGGCATCGTGACGGTGAGCGGCGTCGACATCCGCGCGCGCGCGGTGGTGCTGACCGTCGGCACCTTTCTGGGCGGCCGCATCCACGTCGGCCTCGAACAGCATGCCGGTGGCCGGGCCGGTGATCCGCCTTCGCTGCGGCTCGCCGCGCGGCTGCGGGAGCTCATGCCGAGGGTCGGCCGGCTGAAGACCGGAACGCCGCCCAGGCTCGACGGACGCAGCCTAGACCATGCGGCGATGACGCCGCAGTGGAGCGACGAGCCTCTGCCGGTGTTCTCGCATCTCGGCCGACCCGCGGATCATCCGCGCCAGCTGCCCTGTCACATCACCGCGACCAACGAACGGACCCACGAGCTCATCCGCGCGGCCTCCGATCGTTCGCCGATGTTCACGGGGCGCATCGACGGCGTCGGGCCGCGCTACTGCCCGTCGGTGGAGGACAAGGTCCGGCGTTTCGCCGACCGGACCGCGCACCAGGTCTTCATCGAGCCCGAAGGACTGGACACGCACGAGGTGTACCCGAACGGCATCTCGACGAGCCTGCCCTTCGACGTCCAGTTCGAGTTCGTGCGCTCGATCCGCGGCTGTGAGCGCGCCCATCTCACACGCCCGGGTTATGCGATCGAATACGACTTCTTCGATCCGCGCGACCTGCGTCCCTCGCTGGAGACTCGCGCCCTGCCGGGGCTCTTCTTCGCGGGTCAGATCAACGGGACCACCGGCTACGAGGAGGCGGCCGCGCAGGGCATGGTCGCGGGCATCAACGCCGGGCTCGCGGCACGGGGTCGCGAACCGTGGTGGCCGAAGCGGGACGAGGCCTACATCGGCGTGCTCGTCGACGATCTCATCACGCGTGGCGCGCCGGAACCCTACCGCATGTTCACGAGCCGCGCGGAATACCGGCTGCTGCTGCGCGAGGACAATGCGGACGAACGCCTGACCCCGAAGGGGCGCGAGCTCGGTCTCGTCGACGATGCGCGCCACGCCTTGTTCCAGCGCAAGTACGAACTCGCGAACCGCGAGGTCGAGCGCCTGCGCACGGTGATCCTGCGGCCGGGCAGCGCCGCGGCTGCGGCCCTCGATGCGCATCTCGCGGCGCCGCTCACGCGCGAGGCGCGTGCGTTCGAGCTGCTGCGGCGACCCGAGGTCGGCTACGACGACCTCGTGGCACTCCCCGGGGTGGGTGGAGCGGACCTCGGCGCGGCCGAGGACGACCGGCTGCCGGGGGAGGTGCGTCTGCAGATCGAGGTGCGCGCGAAGTATTCCGGCTACATCGACCGGCAGGCCGAGGAGATCGAGCGCCATCGCCATCACGAGAATCTCGCGTTGCCCGAGGATCTCGATTACGACGCCGTGGCCGGCCTGTCGACCGAGATCCGCCAGCGACTCGGCGAGTACCGGCCGGCGACGCTCGGCATCGCAGCGCGGATTCCCGGCGTCACGCCTGCGGCGCTGTCGCTGCTGCTCGTGCACCTGCGCCGGCGTGGACGGGCGGCGTGATGCTGCGCCGCCTGGGCGTGGTCGCGGTGCTCGCGCTCGCCGCTTATGCGTTCTGGCGCGTGCTGACCTACAGCATCGAATCCGAGTCGCGTGCGCCGCAGCCGCGCGCGGCCGTGCTGAACGTGCTCTCGCGCGGCAACGGCGCCGAACCGGATTCCCTGGATCCCCAGCTCGCGCGCATGGATTCCGCACTCGTGATCCTGCGGGACGCCTACGAGGGGCTCACGAGCCTTTCGCACGATGCGCGCGTCGCGCCGGGCGCGGCGGGTGCCTGGGACGTCGCCGACGCGGGTCTGCGTTACACCTTCAGGCTGAGGCCCGGGCTGCAGTGGTCGAACGGCGACCCCGTGACCGCGGAGGACTTCGTGTCCGCATGGCGGCGCCTCGTCGACCCGCGCACGGCCTCGCAGTACGCCTCACTGCTGGAGCCGGTGAGGAACGCCGCTGCGATCGCCACACGCCGTGCCGCGCCGGAGACACTCGGCGTGCGTGCGCTGGACGCGCGGACGCTGGAGGTCCTGCTGGAGCGGCCGACGGCGTACTTCCCGGCGCTGCTGTCCCATCCGTCGACCTTCCCGGTGCACCGGCCGACGCTCGCGGCGCGGCCCCGCGACTTCGCCCGTCCCGGCGTGGCCGTCACCAACGGCGCGTACCTGCCGGTCGAATGGCAGATCGGCTCCCACGTGCTGGCGCGTCGCAATCCGCACTACTGGAATCGCGCGCGCGTCGCCATCGACGTGGTGCGCTACAACCACGTCACCGACACGGCGACCGAGCTCAAGCGCTATCGCGCGGGCGAGATCGACGTCACCTACACGATCCCGCCGGGCCAGGTCGCGCGTCTGCGCCGGGAACTCGGCGCCGAGGTGCACACCGGCGTCCAGCTGGGCACCTACTACTACGGCCTGTCGCTGGACCGGCCGCCGTTCCGCGGCGCGAAGGAACTGCGCCAGGCGCTCGCCATGTCCATCGACCGCGCGGTGCTGACCGAGCGGCTGCTGGGTGGCGGCGAGCGGCCCGCGTACGGCTGGGTGCCGCCGGGCGTCGAGGGCTATCGCGGCGCCGAGTTCTCCTGGGCGCCGCTGCCCTGGACAGCGCGCCTGGCGGAGGCGCAGCGGCTGTATGCCGCGGCCGGTCATTCGGCGAAGAACCCCCTGCGCGTCACACTGCGCTACAACAAAAGCCCCCTGCACGACGACCTCGCCATCGCGATCGCCGCGATGTGGAAGCAGAACCTCGGCGTCGAGACGACCCTGCACCCGGAGGAATACCGGGCGCTCAAGCAGGCCATCGACAACCGCGAGGCGCAGGTCTTCCGCGCGAGCTGGATCGGTGACTACAACGATGCCTGGTCGTTCCTGCAGCTCCTGGAAACGGGTTCCGGCATCAACCTCCCGCGCTATTCGAGCCCGGCCTACGACGATCTCCTCGCCCGGGCGCGTGTTGCGGCCGACGCCGCGTCCCGGGCGGACCTGCTGCGACGAGCGGAAGCCGTGCTGCTGGACGACGTGCCGCTGATTCCGATCTACTTCTATACCGCGCAGCATCTCGTGAAGCCGCAGGTGCGCGGCTGGTACGACAACGTCATGAACGTCACGTATACGAAGGATCTGTCGATCGTCGTGCCCGGAGCCGTGCCGCCGGCTCCGTGACGGCTCCTGCGCACGGGCCGCTCGCCACGCGCGGCGGTCGACGAAGCGCGGCCCGCGACGGCGGCTCCGGCCGCGCGCGGTGATGGTTCCGGAGGTCATCACCTGGGAGGGTGACATGGGAAGCAACTGGGTTCCGCTCGCATTCCTGCTGCTCACGGTGTTCGTCATCTCGCGCGGACTGCGCAAGGTGCCGCAGGGCTTCCAGTACACCGTCGAGCGCTTCGGCAAGTACCGCGCCACGCTGCCGCCGGGGCTGCACATCATCATTCCGCTGGTCGACGACGTCGGCCGGCGCATGAACATGATGGAGCAGGTGCTCGACATCCCGCGTCAGGAAGTGATCACCAAGGACAATGCCATGGTCGGCGTCGACGCCGTCGCGTTCTGGCAGGTGCTCGACGCGGCGAAGGCAGCCTACGAGGTGGACCGCCTCGAACTCGCGATCGTGAACCTCACGATGACGAACATCCGCACCGTGGTGGGCGCGATGGATCTCGACGAGTCGCTGTCGAAGCGTGACGAGATCAATCACCGCCTGCTGCGCGTGGTCGACGACGCCACGAGCCCCTGGGGCGTGAAGGTCACGCGCATCGAGATCAAGGACATCCAGCCACCGAAGGACCTCGTCGACGCCATGGCGCGGCAGATGAAGGCCGAGCGCGAGAAGCGCGCGAGCATCCTCGAGGCGGAGGGCGCGAGACAGGCGGAGATCCTGCGCGCCGAGGGCGAGAAGCAGGCGGCGGTGCTGGAAGCCGAGGGCCGCAAGGAGGCCGCCTTCCGCGACGCCGAGGCGCGCGAGCGTTCGGCCGAGGCGGAGGCGCGCGCCACGCAGGTCGTGTCGGAGGCGATCGCCAAGGGCGACGTCCACGCGCTCAACTACTTCATCGCGCAGAAGTACGTCGAGGCGCTGAAGGGACTGGCGACGGCCACCAACCAGAAGGTGCTGATGCTGCCGATCGAGGCGACGAGCGTGCTGGGCTCGCTCGCGGGCATTGCCGAGATCGCGAAGTCGGCACTCGCCGATCCCGCGGCCAGGGGCGGCTCACGGCAGTAGGCCGTACGGTGCCGGGCGCCCGCCGGGTCCGGCGCGGCGCGGATTCAGGCAGTCACTTCGGGCAGGAGCGCGACATGATCGGGTTTCTCGAGGGGCTCAGGTTCTGGCACTGGCTGATCGCGGCGTTCCTGCTCGGCATCGCCGAGGTGCTCGCCCCCGGTGCGATCTTCATCTGGTTCGCGGTCTCGGCACTGGTGGTCGGGCTGCTGGTGATGCTGGTGCCGGTGCTGGGCTGGCAGGTCCAGGTGGTCGTCTTCGCGCTGCTCGCCTTCGCGGCGATCGCGCTGTGGCGCCGCTACCGCCGTGAGCGGCCCGAGGTCAGCGACCAGCCGACGCTGAACCGGCGCGGTGCGCAGTACGTGGGCCAGCTGTGCGAGGTCGTCGATCCCATCGAGAACGGCGTGGGGCGGGTGCGGCTCGGCGACACGATCTGGACCGTGCACGGGCCGGATCTCGCCGCAGGCGCGCGGGTCCGCGTGATCGCGGTCGAGGGGGCGGTGCTGAAGGTCGAGCCGGCGGCGTGACCGACGCGTGGCGGATTGGGGTCGGCTCCCGTCGCGGAATGTCGACACCAGTCAGGCCAGGCACGACGCATCGGGCGCGCGGGCGCGCAGGCGGGTCGCCGAGTCGAGCGTAAGGATTTCCCGCGAGACGAGGCGAGCCCGCCGTTGCAGCCCGCGCGCTTGGCACATCCCGCGGTACGACGAACTTCGATTGCACGGCGCGGCGGGGGGATCCGGTTGGGGCGGCTCGCTCGCGTCGCTCCCCGTTACTCGCTTTGGCTCGCGAGCCCCCCAACCACCTCCCCGCCGCGCCTGCGTGGCGTTGTCGACGATCGGTGTGCGCCCTGGTATCGCGCGGCGGTCGGTCGAGCCGGCCGACGGGTCAGGAGGCTGGCGGGATTGTTGCGGCACCGCCCCCAGGCGAGGCTCCGGGTGCTCAGCGCCCCGACAGCCGCATCGCCAGCGACATCGCAAGCACGAGCGCGGCCAGGGCCAGCACCAGCAGCAGCAGCCGGGTCGCGAGTCGCCGCATGATCCTGAGACCCTCCAGACCGGGGCATCCCCGCCCGGCCGGTGGCAATTTTGAACGGGCCCTCGTAGTATTGCCCGCGTTTTGTACACGCTCTAAACCGCGGTCAATCCGGAGAAACTCGCATGGCTGTCAGTTCTGCCCGCAATGCAACTCCAGCACGGGTCATTGCCGCTGCCGCAGTGGCCGCCGTTCTGGCGCTGCCCGGGATCGCGCGCGCTGCGGGCGACGTCGAGCGGGGGCGCAAGCTCGCCTACACCTGTCACGGGTGCCACGGCATCGAGAGCTACCGGAACGCCTATCCGAACTACAGCGTGCCCCGGCTCGGTGGCCAGTCGGCCAAATACCTGGCCGCGGCGCTCGCGGAATACCGCGCGGGCAACCGGTCCCACCCGACCATGCAGGGTCAGGCGGGAAGGCTCGACGACCAGGAGATCGCCGATCTCGCCGCGTATCTCGCCGGCGAGCGGGTCGTCTCCGACGGCAAGCCGACCGGCACCGCGCCCGCCGCCGCGGCGGTCTGCGCGGCCTGCCACGGCCAGGACGGGGTCGGCATGAACGAGGACTACCCGACGCTCTCGGGCCAGGCCGCGGACTACATCGAGCAGGCGCTCAACGATTACCGCAGCGGCAAGCGCAAGAACGCGATCATGGCGCCCATGGCGCAGCAGGTGCAGAAGGCCGACATCAGGGCGCTCGCGCAGTATTTCTCCACGCAGACGCCGGCGCTCCACCTGCCGAAGCGCTGAGTCCCGGGTCGGCCGCACGGGGTGGGCGCCGTCCACCCCTCCCGCGGCCCACGTCTGTTTTACAGCCCCGCACCGGCACGGTACCGTGCCGTGACCCGTCTCCATGGACCAGGCCCCAGCCCATGAGTCCGCCGATCCTCGCGAAGCTCCTGGAGTTCGATCACGGCATCACCGCGATCGACACCGACTATGTCCGGCCGATGATGGATGCGAGCCATCTCGTCGTCGACGAGGGCCGCGCGATCTTCATCGACACGGGGACGAACCACTCCGTGCCGAACCTGCTCGCTGCCCTCGACGCCAAGGGCGTGGCGCGTACCCACGTGGACTACGTGTTCACGACCCACGTGCACCTCGATCACGCGGGCGGCGCAGGTGAACTCCTGCGTCACCTGCCCAACGCGAGCTGCGTGGTGCACCCGCGCGGTGCGCGTCATCTCGTCGATCCGGCGAAGCTCGTCGCGGGCACCCGCGCCGTGTACGGCGACGAGACCTACGCCCGGCTGTACGGCGACCTCGTGCCCGTACCGGAGGCGCGCGTGATCGCGCCCGAGGACGGCGCGCGGTTCACCTTCGGCGGCCGCACGCTCGAAGTCATCCACACGCCCGGTCATGCGCTGCATCACTTCTGCCTGGTCGATGCGGCGCACGGTGCGGTCTTCGCGGGGGACACGTTCGGCCTGTCCTACCGCATCTTCGATCACGACGGACATCCCTTCGTCGTGCCGACCACGACGCCGGTGCAGTTCGATCCCGAGGCGCTGCACGCCTCGATCGACCGCATCCTGGCGTGTGCTCCGCGCGCCGTGTACATCACGCACTACGGCGAGCGGCTGGGCGTCCCGCGCCTCGGCGCCGAACTGAAGTCGCGGCTCGATGAAATGGTCGGGTTCGCGCGTCGCATGGCCGAAGCGCCCGACCGCGGGCCGAAGCTTCGCGAAGGCCTGTTCGCGATGCTGCTGCGCTGGCTCGATGCGCACGGCTGGCGCGGCGATGCGGCCACCGTGCGCGAGTGGTGGCAGACCGACATCGACCTGAACGCGCAGGGCCTGGAAGTCTGGCTGGACCGCGGCCGCTGAGCGCGCCGCGCCCTGCGAAATCATCGAGGACTCCCGCGCATGGACACTTTCCCCGCCTTCCGCATCCACAGTCGCGACGGACACATCGTCGCCGGACTGGAGAGGATGACCCTCGGCCAGCTGACGCCGGGCGAGGTGTTGATCCGCGCGCGCTACTCGACCATCAATTACAAGGACGCGCTGGCCGCGACCGGTACCGGTCGCATCCTGCGCCGATATCCGCTGAACGGCGGCATCGATGTGTCCGGCGAGGTCGAGACTTCCACCGATCCGCGCTTCACGCCCGGCCAGCCCGTGCTGGTCACGGGCGCCGGGCTCGGCGAGCGCAGCGATGGCGGCTTCGCGCGCTATGTGCGCGCTCCCGCGGACGGCGTCATCCCGCTCCCGGAGGGGCTCGGCCTGTCCGACGCGATGGCGGTGGGCACCGCGGGCTTCACCGCGGCTCTCGGCATCCACCGCATGGAGCAGAACGGTCAGCGGCCGGGTGATCTCCCCATCGCCGTCACGGGCGCGACGGGGGGCGTCGGATCGCTCGCCATCGACATGCTCGCGGCGCGCGGGTACCGCGTGGCCGCCATCAGCGGCAAGCCGGAAGCCGACGCCTATCTGCGGCGCATCGGCGCCGCCGAAGTCCTGCCTCGCCAGCAACTCGACCTCGGCTCGAAGCCGCTCGAGACCGTCCGCTTCGCCGGCGCGATCGACAATGTCGGCGGCGATCTGCTCGCGGGCCTCACGCGCACGACGGACTTCTGGGGCAACATCGCGTGCATCGGCCTCGCGGCGAGCCCGAAGCTCGAGACCACCGTGATGCCGCTGATCCTGCGCGGCGTGAGCCTGCTCGGCATCAACTCCACCGAGACGCCGCGCGATGTGCGCCTCGCGGTCTGGCAGCGCATCGCCACGGACCTGCGTCCGCGCCACCTGGACACGATCGTCACGCGCCGGCTCACGCTCGATGAACTGCCGGGCGCGTTCGATGATTTCATCGCCGGCAGGGTCGTCGGGCGCACGGTCGTCTCGATCGATCCGGCATGACGCTCGAAGGGCTCGAACCGGCCCTGCTCGCAGGCTGCCGGGATCTCGGCGTCCCTCTGACCCGGGACCAGGCGCGGCGCCAGATCACGCTGCTCGATGAACTCGTGGACTGGAACAGCCGGATCAACCTCACGTCGATCACGGCGCCGGAGGACATGCTGCGCAAACATCTGCTCGACTCGATCGCGGTGCTGCCGTACCTGGGCGGAACGCGCATCGCCGATGTCGGCACGGGCGCCGGCTTCCCCGGCCTGCCGCTCGCGATCTGCGCGCCGGACCGCCAGTTCACGCTCATCGAGTCGATCGTCAAGAAGTGCCGGTTCGTCGAGCACGCGGCGGCCACGCTGGGGCTCGGGAATGTCACGGTCGTCAACGCGCGGGCCGAGGCCTGGAAGCCCGCGGCGCGGTTCGATGCCGTCATCGCACGCGCTCTCGCCAGCGTCGCCGACTTCGTGCGCCAGGCGGGACACCTGTGCGCGCCGGCCGGCCGGCTGCTGGCGATGAAAGGGCGCAGGCCCGACGCCGAACTCGAGACCCTGCCACCGGGCTGGCGCGTGGTGGCGGTGCATTCTCTCCTGATCCCGGGCCTGGACGCGGACCGGCACCTCGTGGAGCTCGCCCGGGCCGGGTCCTCCGGCAGGACTGCGCCATGAGTGCCGGACAGCGCGCCACGCTCGAATATCCCGCGCTGGATCTGCCCGACGGGACGAACGCGACACGCATCGCCCCGGAGCTGCTCTGGGTCCGCCACCGGGTGCCGGGCTCGCTCAATCACATCAATCTCTGGCTGTTCGACGAGGGGGACTCGTGGACGCTGGTCGATACGGGCATGAACCTGCCCGACACGCGCGCCGCTTGGGAGGGCCTGTTCCCGACGGTGCTCCGCGGCCGGCCGGTCCGCCGCCTGATCATCACGCACAACCACCCGGACCATTTCGGACTGGCACAGTGGTTCGTCGAACGGCACGGTGCCGAGGTGTGGATGACGCGCGCCGAGCACTCGATCATCGACTGGTTCATGCACTCCGCCCCGGAGTCCAGCGAGTCCCGCCGTGACCGCATCTGCAGGATGTTCGGCATGGAGCGCAACGAGGAATCCGAGCGGCTCGCGGCCGGACTCGGCTTCCGCAGCGTCATTTCGGGCGTGCCCGCACCGCGGCGCTTCCCTGTCGACGGCGAGGTCATCGAGATCGCGGGTCACCGCTGGACGGCGATAGTCCATGGCGGCCACGCGGACGAGCAGCTCATGCTGCACGATGGCGCGCGCGACCTGTTCATCTCGGCGGACCAGGTCCTGCCGCGGATCTCGAGCAACATCGGCATCTTCCCGAACCGTGCGCCACCGGATCCACTGGCCGATTACCTCGATTCCCTGCAGCGGCTCGCCGGGCTGCCCGGAGACCCGCTCGTGCTGCCCTCGCACGGCCGCGTGTTCCGCGGCCTGCGCGCGCGCACGGCCGAGCTCCTCGCGCATCATGCGGAGTTCCTCGGCCGCATGCTCGCCGCGGCGGACCGTCCGCTGACCGCCTTCGAGCTGTCGGCGCGCCTGTTCCCGCAGCAGCTCGACGACGTCAACCGCTTCATGGCGACCGCCGAAACCCTCGCGCACGCGCGGTATCTCGAGCGCCGCGGCCGGCTGGACCGGGTCGCCGACGAGGCCGGCCGCGACCGCTACCTGCGCCACGCCTGATCGTCCGGCCGCCGTGCCTCGACGCGGGCCGCGCCGGCGGCGGTGACGCCGGGGCTTTACGCTGGCGCGGTTCCGTGGAACTCTGCGCGCCCCTATGAAGAGAATCATCGCGGTCGCGAATCAGAAGGGCGGTGTCGGCAAGACGACCACGGCCGTGAACCTCGCCGCCTCGCTCGCGGCCACCCGCCGCCGCGTGCTGCTGATCGACCTCGATCCGCAGGGCAACGCCACCATGGGTTCCGGCATCGACAAGTCGATGCTCGAACGGTCCAGCTGCGAAGTCCTGCTCGGCGACTGCACGGTGGCCGATGCGACGCTGAAGACGGAGAACGCGGGCTACGATCTGCTGCCCGGCAACCAGGACCTCACCGCGGCCGAGGTGCAGCTGCTGCAGTGTCCGCCGGGCCGCGAGCTGCGTCTGCGCGCGGCCCTGCAGCCGGTCCGTGAGAGCTACGACGTCATCGTCATCGACTGTCCTCCCGCCCTCAACATCCTCACGCTGAACGCACTGGCTGCCGCTGATTCGCTGCTCATCCCCATGCAGTGCGAGTACTACGCACTCGAGGGTCTCTCGGGACTGATCCAGACCGTCGAGCAGGTCCGCGCGAGCATCAATCCGTCGCTCGGGATCGAAGGCATCCTGCGCACGATGTTCGACCCGCGCAACAACCTCGCCAACGAGGTCTCGTCGCAGCTCATCGAGCACTTCGGCGACAGGGTGTTCCGCACCATCATCCCGCGCAACGTGCGGCTCGCCGAGGCGCCGTCGTTCGGCGTGCCGGTGCTCTACCACGACAAGGACTCCCGCGGCGCGCTCGCCTACCTGGCCCTGGCCGGAGAACTCATCCGCCGCGACGAGGAAGGGCTCGCCGTCCCCGCCGTCGCGGAAGCGTCCGACGGGACGACGGACGCCGGGTGATCGCCGGACCCTGCCGCAAATCGCGACTGTCCCCCGGAACGTTTTCCTCTAGAATCCGCCGTCCGGTCGCGGCCCTGCGCGCAGACACCGGATGAGCTGCTGGCGATGACGGACAACAAGAAACGGGGACTCGGACGCGGCCTGGAGGCGCTGCTCGGATCGTCGGCTGCGCGGCCGGCGCCTGCCGCGCCCGTGACGGCGGGTACGCCCCTCGCATCCGCAGCCGCGGCACCGCCGCCCGGCGAAAGGCTCGCGCGACTGCCCGTGGATCTGCTCGAACGCGGCAAGTACCAGCCGCGCATCGACATGCGTCCGGAGTCCCTGGCCGAACTTGCGGATTCCATCCGCGCGCAGGGCGTCGTCCAGCCGATCGTGGTGCGTCCGCTGGGTACGCCGGCTCCGGGCGTGTCGCAGCGCTACGAGATCATCGCCGGCGAGCGTCGCTGGCGGGCGACGCAGCTCGCGGGGCTCGCGGAGATCCCCGCGATCATCCGCGACGTTCCCGACGAGGCCGCGGTCGCGCTCGCCCTCATCGAGAACATCCAGCGCGAGAACCTCAATCCGCTGGAAGAGGCGCGCGCGCTCCACCGGCTCATCACGGAGTTCGACCTGACGCACCAGGAGGCGGCGGAGGCGGTCGGCCGGTCGCGTGTCGCGGTCTCCAACCTGCTGCGGCTGCTCGAACTCGCCGACGAGGTGAAGACCCTGGTCGAGGAGCGGCAGCTCGAGATGGGGCACGCACGCGCGCTGCTCGGTCTCGCCAACCGCCGGCAGCAGGCCGAGATCGGCGCCTTCATCTCGAAGAAAGGCCTGTCGGTGCGCGAGGCCGAGGCGCTGGTGCGCAGGCTCGCTGCGCAGCCGGGCGACGCAGGGCGCGAGCCGCGTGAGCCCGACGCGGACATACGCCGGCTCGAGGCGGAACTCGGCGAGAAACTCGGCGCCAGGGTCGAGGTCAGGCACGGGGCAGGTGGCAAGGGAAAGCTCGTCATCAGCTACCACAGCCTCGACGAACTCGACGGCATCCTCGCGCGTCTGCGCTGACGGACTTATTCGTCCGCGGCAATTCCGGTACGATGCGACGCGCGCGCCCGCGCGACCTGGACCATGGAATCACGATGAGCCTTCGGTTTCCGACGGGCGGACTCGCCGCCGTCCGCAAGCGCCTATTGATTCCGGTGCTGATGCTCACCGTCGGCTGGTCGACCGCCGCCGTACCCCAGGTGAGTTCGCCGTCCAGCGATCAGCTCGAGCTGCTGCAGAGTCTCGGCTCCGACCAGCAGCGCCTGCTGCTCGACCAGCTCGGCACCGGCTCGGGCACCATGGGCCTCGGGACGATGTCGCGCGGCCAGCAGCCGGCGGATCTCGAGGACCGCGGTGATTCCGCCGATCTGCTGAAGACCCGGCTGCCGCGCCTCGAGGGCGAGGACTCCGTCGTCGTCGAGGTCAGGATCCGCCGCTTCGTCAAGGACATCAGCCAGCCGGCCAATCCGCAGACCGCGGCGGCGGCCCTGCCGCTGGACGTGGTGCCGCCCGCGGCGATGACGCAGGTGCCGGCGGCCGCGGTGCCGCCCGTCACGCCACCGCCGCCCGAACCCATCAAGCGCACCCAGGAAGAAGAGGCGCGACTCGCCGCGCTCGTGCAGCGCATCGCGGCCGGGAGTCCCTACCGTCTCGATCGCACCGGTGCCATCACGCTGCCCGAGCTCGCGCCGATCCCGCTGTTCGGCCTCACCGAGGAACAGGCCAAGCAGCGGCTCGAAACCGAGCCCGCGCTGCTCGACCTCGAATTCCGCGTCACGCTGCTCTCGCGCGACGGCAACCTGAAGCCCTTCGGCTACGAGCTCTTCGAGAACCGCCGCTACTCGTTCTCCGCGACCACCAATTTCCCGGTGCCGGCGGACTACGTACTGGGTCCGGGCGACACGCTCGACGTGCGCCTGTTCGGCAATCCCGCACGCAGCTACTCGCTGACCGTGACGCGCGACGGCACGATCAGCATCCCCCAGGTCGGCCAGATCACCGTGGCCGGCCTCGGCATGGATGCGGCGCGGCAGCGCATCGCCAGCGCGACGGCCGCGCAGATGATGGGCGTGCGCGTCGGCGTCACGCTCGGCAAGCTGCGCTCCATCCGCGTCTTCGTGCTGGGCGAGGTCAAGCGCCCGGGCTCGTACACGGTGGGCGGCCTGTCGACCATGACCAACGCGCTGCTCGCGAGCGGCGGGGTGCGGCCGATCGGCTCGCTGCGTCACGTGCAGCTGAAGCGTGGCGGCCGGCTGATGCAGGAACTCGACCTCTACGACCTGCTGCTCGGCGGCGACACGCACGCGGATGCGCGGCTGCAGGCCAACGACGTGATCTTCGTGCCACCGGTCGGGCGCACGGTCTCCATCGTCGGCGAGGTCCGCAGGCCCGCGATCTACGAGCTGGACCGGGAACAGGGCGTCGCGGAACTCGTGGCGCTCGCGGGAGGCATGACGGCGCAGGCCGATCCGCGCAGCACCACCATCGAGCGCATCGACGAGCAGCACGAGCGCACCGTCGCGACCGTCGACCTGTCGACCGACGCCGGTCGCGCCGAGCGTCTGCGCGCCGGCGATCTCGTGAGGCTGCGCAGCGTGCCACCGCTCGTGACCAGCGCGGTCACGCTGGCCGGGCACGTCTATCGTCCGGGCAGCCACCAGTACCGTCCGGGGATGCGCCTGTCGGACGTCATCGGCAGCATCGACGACCTGCGGCCGGATGCGGATCAGCACTATGTGCTGATCCGTCGCGAGGATGCGGCGACCCACCGGGTGTCGATCGTGTCCGCGGACCTCGCCCGTGCGCTGGCGCAGCGTGGTTCCGACGCCGACATACCGCTCGCCGATCGTGATCAGATCCACGTGTTCGACCTCCAGGCGTCGCGCGACCGCGTGGTAGGTCCGGTCATCGAGGAACTCAGGCGCCAGTCCGGCCGCGACGAGCCGACGCGCATCGTGGGGATCGGCGGCCGCGCCAAGGTGAGCGGCCAGTATCCGCTGGAGCCGGGCATGCGCGTCGCCGACCTCATCCGCGCGGGTGGTGGGCTCGACGAGGCCGCCTACGGCACCGAGGCCGAGCTGATCCGCTCGGAGGTGGCGGACGGCCAGCTCCGCAGGACCGAGCTGATCCGCATCGATCCGCAGAAGGCGCTCGCCGGGGATCCCGCCGCGAACGTCGCGCTGGCGCCCTTCGACTACCTCGTGATCAAGGAAACCCCGCTGTGGTCACGCAGCGAGCAGGTGACCGTCGAGGGCGAGGTGCGTTTCCCGGGCACGTACCCGATCCGTCGCGGCGAGACACTGCGGTCGGTCATCGAGCGCGCCGGCGGGCTCACCGAGCTCGCCTTCACCGAGGGGAGCCTGTTCACGCGCAAGGACCTGCAGGAGCGCGAGCAGAAGCAGCTCGAGACGCTGACCAGCCGCCTCAAGCGCGACCTCGCCACGCTGGCGCTGCAGAACGTCCAGTCCGCTCCGCAGGTCGCCGGCCAGGTCGCGGGTGCGACGTCGATCGGACAGTCGCTGCTCGAGGAACTGAAGGGCGCGAAGGCCGTCGGTCGTCTCGTCATCGATCTGCCGGTCGTGATGGCGGCCGCGCCCGGTTCCGCCAGCGACGTGCTGCTGAAGGACGGCGACCGGCTGATCGTGCCGCGCAAGACCCAGGAAGTCACCGTCATCGGCGAAGTGCAGAGCGTGACCTCGCATCTCTGGCATCCGGACGACGGCGTGAACGACTACATCGCGGCCTCGGGCGGCGTCACGCACCAGGCCGATCGGGACGGCGTCTACGTGATCCGTGCCAACGGCAGCATCGTCACCGCCGGCGCGAGCTGGTTCTCGCGCGGCAACACCGGCATCAGGCCGGGCGACACCATCGTCGTGCCGCTGGATGCGGGCCGCATGCGGCCGCTGCCGGTCTGGCAGGCCGTGACGACGATCATCTACAACCTCGCGGTCGCGGTGGCCGCCGTGAACTCCTTCTGAGCGGGCGGGGGCGATGGCGGGCGTGACGGTCGGGAGCGGGGAGTCGACGCCGCTGGTGCGCGTGCTGGACGAGGCGCGGCTGTCACCGGAGGGACTCGCCGCAGCCTGCTGGCGCCACCGCATCCTCCTGGCCGTCTGCATCCTGCTGGTCGCGGCGCTCGCGGGGGGCGCGAGCTTCCTGATGCGGCCGCGCTACGAGGCCGAGGTCGTCATGATCCCCGTCAAGGGCGACGACCTGCGCCAGGCGCTCAACACGGGGATCACGGGGCAGCTCGGTGGGCTCGCCTCGCTCGCCGGCGTCAACGTCGGCGGTGCCGCCAACAAGGACGAGTACCTCGAGTTCCTGCGGTCGCGCGGCTTCATCCGGCGCTTCATCGCGGACAACAGGCTGCTGCCGGTGCTGTTCGCGAAGGACTACGACGCCGCGACGGGCCGCTGGACCGTCGACGACCCGGACGACGTGCCGACGCTCGCGGACGGCGTGAAGTACTTCGACGATCACGTGCTGGCCATCGACGAGGAGCGCCGCACGACCGTCGTCACGCTCGGCATCACCTGGACCGATCGCGAGGTCGCCGCGAAGTGGGCGAACGAACTGGCGACCCGCGTCAACCGCGAGCTGCAGACGCGTGCGATCCGTGAGGCGCAGGCGAGCCTCAATTACCTGAATGCCGAACTCGCCAAGACCACCGTGCTCGAGGTGCGGCAGTCGATCTACAAGGTGATCGAGTCGCAGATCAAGACCGCCGCGCTCGCCAACGTCCGTGAGCAGTACGCCTACCGCATCATCGATTCCGCCGTGGCGCCCGATGCCGACGATCCTTCCAGTCCGAAGCTGCTGGTCATGCTGCTGCTGGGTGCGGTGCTCGGTGCGATGCTGGGCGTGGTGATCGTGCTGTGGAAAGTGCTGCTGCAGCGGACGACCCCGGCCGCATGAGCGCGGCGCCACCGCCGGCCGCGGAGGCCGACGATGACGCGCTCGCCGGTCCTGCGCAGCCGTCGCTGGCACTGTTCTACGCACTGACGGTCGTCGGGTTCCCGCTCGCCTCGACGCTGCCCGCGCTGCTGCACATGGACTCGCAGGTGGCGTCCGTGCCGTTCCGTGGTGCGATGATCCTGCTGTTCCTGTGGGTCGCCTGCGACGGTTTCGTGCGTCGCCGCCGCATCTACGCGGGTATCGCACTGCTGCCCGTCGTGGCGCTCTGGTGGCTGCTGATCGCGCGCCTCCTGCAGGGCACGCTCTTCGATCCCATCCCGGGGTTCCTCGGCATGCCGGTGTCGCAGTACCTGCTGCTCTCCCTGGGCGCCTGCTTCCTGCCGGCGCTCGGCTTCCTTGCGGCTCCCAATGCCGCGACGCTGGAGATGGCGCGCCGGATGATCGAGTTCCTGGGTGCGGTGGCGATGCTGCTGCTTGTGTACGCGGCGATCGGTGCACTCGCCTCGGGCCGGGTCTTCTCCCGGCTGTCCACGGAAGTGCTGAACCCGATCTCGGTAGGACACCTCGGGGCCTCGGTGTTCATCGTGACGCTGATCGGCCTCTCCCGCTCCGCCGGTGTGGTCAGGCTGCTGCGCTGGGGCGTCATCGCGTTCGCGGTACTCGTCACGGTCGCCTCCGGCTCCCGGGCGCCGATCCTGGCCGCACTGCTGATGGCGGCGGTCTACGCCTTCACGCAGCGGCGCGGCGGCAGGCGCAGCGCGGCGCGGGTGGCGCTGCGTCTCGGGCTCCTCGTCGCCGCGGGTGTGCTGTGCGGCCTGCTGATCGTGTACCTCGAGCAGAACGCTGCCGTACAGATGGCCAGCCGCTTCACCGACGTCGGCGTCGACGCCTCCAGCCGCGAGCGCGAGCTGCTGTTCGCGGGTGCCTGGCAGCAGTTCGCGGCCAGCCCGCTCGTCGGCGATGCGTTCATCGAGCGGCGGTTCATGAGCTACCCGCACAACATCCTGCTCGAGAGCATGATGGCGACGGGCATCGTCGGCCTGGTGCTGCTGATCGCCGTGCTGGTGGTGTCTTCGATCGCGGCGGCGCGACTCGTGCTCGACGGCGGGGCCGTGACCTGGGTCGGCTACGTGTTCTTCCAGAACCTCGTGGCGCAGATGTTCTCGGGGTCGCTGCTGCTGGACGGCCGTTTCTGGGCGTTCACCCTCGCGGCACTCGCGCTGGCCGCGGCGCTGCGCCGCCGGCAGGCGGGCGCGGATCCGCGGCTCGCCCTGCCGCGCGCGGCCGGAGCGCGCTGACGCATGCTGGCCGTCGTCGACTACGGGGTGGGCAACCAGGGATCGGTGATCAACATGTACCGCCGGCTCGGCATGGAAGCCGTGCGCATCACCACCGCCGCGGAGGTCGGGGCCGCGGAACGGCTCGTGCTGCCCGGCATCGGCGCATTCGACCATTGCATGCGGCGCCTGCGGGAGGCGGGGCTCGAGCGCCCGCTGCTGGCCGCCGTCGCCCGCGGCGTACCGCTGCTCGGCATCTGTGTCGGCATGCAGATGCTCCTCGATGGCAGCGACGAGGGCGTGGAACCCGGCCTGGGACTCGTCCGCGGTCGCGCGCTGCGCTTCCCGGCGGGGGTGCTCAAGGTCCCGCACATGGGCTGGAACAGCGTGCGCTGGCTCGCCGACGACGCGCTGAACGAGTCGCTGCGCGGCGAGGCGCGGTTCTACTTCGTGCATTCGTACCACGCGGTCTGCGAGGACCCGGCATCGGTGCTGGGCACCACGGTCTACGGCGGAGAGTTCGCGAGCGTGATCCGGGCAGGGCGCGTCTACGGGGTGCAGTTCCATCCCGAGAAGAGCCACCGTTTCGGGCTCGCGCTGCTCGGGAACTTCGGTCGCGCATGAATCCGCTGCGTCCACGCGTCATTCCCTGCCTCCAGCTCGACGGACGCGCGCTGGTCAAGACCCGCCGTTTCCGTGATCCGGTCTACCTGGGCGACCCCGTCAACGCCGTACGCATCTTCAACGACAAGGAGGCCGACGAGCTCGTCGTCGTCGACATCACGGCGACCCGGCAGGGTCGCGGCCCCGATTTCGGGTTCGTGGCCGAATTCGCCAGCGAGTGTTTCATGCCGCTCGCCTACGGCGGTGGCATCCGCACCCCGGAACAGGTCGCGCGCCTGTTCGACACGGGCGTCGAGAAGGCCGTCATCAACAGTGCGGCCTTCGACACGGACGTCGTGACCTGCGCAGCCCGGCAGTACGGCAGCCAGAGCATCGTCGTCTCGATGGACGTCAAGAAGGGGCTGCTGGGTGGTGCGGAAGTGCGCACACGCTCGGGCACGCATCGCACACGGCTGTCCCCCGTCGACTACGCGCGCCGCATGGCGGACGCGGGCGCCGGCGAGCTGTTCGTGAACTTCATCGACATCGAGGGCATGCAGTGCGGCTACGACGAGCAGGCCCTCGCGGCGGTCGCCGCCGCGGTCCCGATCCCGGTGATCGCTTGCGGGGGCGCCGGAAATCTGGATCATCTGCGCAGCGCGCTGCGTCACACGGGCGTGGCAGCCGTCGCTGCGGCCTCCCTGTTCGTGCTGCACGGCCGCCACCGCGCACCGCTGATCAGTTTCCCCGCTCCCGAGGAGATCGCCACCCTGCTCGACACGGACGCCGGCACGACATGAACGCCCACGGCACCTATCGCATCTGCACGCGCTGCGTGATGGATACCACCGATCCCGCGATCACCTTCGACGTCGCGGGACACTGCAACCACTGCACGGGCTACCTCGCGGCCGCCGCACGGCTGCCGCCGCGCGAGCGGCGCGAGGCCGTGCTCGCGCGCTGGGTCGACGACATGCGGCGGGCCGGCCGCGGCCACGACTACGACTGCCTGATCGGCGTGAGCGGGGGCGTGGACAGCAGCTACGTCGCGTGGCGTGTGCGGGAGCTCGGCCTCAGGCCGCTCGCCGTGCATCTCGACAACGGCTGGAACTCGGAGCTCGCGGTCGGCAACATCAAGCGGCTGCTCGACCGGCTCGGCATCGATCTGTTCACGGTGGTGCTCGACTGGGAGGAGTTCCGGCAGCTGCAGCTCGCGTTCCTGCGCGCCTCGACCCCGGACTCCGAGATCCCGACCGACCACGCCATCGTCGCGACCTTCTACGACCAGGCCCGGCGCCATGGCATCCGGCACATCGTCAGCGGCGTGAACTTCCGCACCGAGGGCATCCACGTGCGCGCCTGGTCGCAGGGGCACGTCGACCCGTACTACGTCGCGGGCGTGTACCGGCGCATGACCGGACGCCGGCTGCGCGCCTTCCCGCTGATCCCGATGCCGAGACTCATCAATGCGATCGTCCTCGACCGTCCGCGCTCGATCTACCTGCTGGACTGCATCGACTACGACAAGGCCGCGGCCAAGCGGCTGCTCGCGGAGCAGTTCGGGTGGGTCGACTACGGCGGCAAGCACTACGAGTCCGTCTACACCCGTTTCTACCAGGGCTACATCCTCCCGGTGAAGTTCGGCTACGACAAACGGCGCATGCACCTGTCGGCGCTCGTCATGAGCGGCCAGACGACCCGCGAGTCCGCGCTGGCGGAACTCGCCACGCCGCCCTACGATGCGGACCTCGCCGCGGCGGACAGGGTGTTCGTCGCCAAGAAACTCGGCATCACCGTCGACGAGTTCGATGCCATCATGCGGTTGCCGCCGAAGACCTATGCCGACTATCCGAATCTGCAGAATCACGCGCTGCTGGGTCCGCTGATGAAACTCTATCGCGTCCTCAAGAAGCGGAATTCCTGAGATGCTGCGGGTGGCCCTGGTCGGTTGCGGCCGGATCGCGAAGCGTCATGCCGAGCTGCTCGGCCACCGGCAGATCGCCGGCGCGGAGCTCGCCGCGGTCTGCGACGTCGTCGCCGCGAAGGCCGAGCGCCTCGGCAGGGCGTTCGACGTCGGCTGGTACACCGACATGCACGAGATGATGCGTCGCGAGCGCATCGACGTGGTCACGATCCTCACCGAGAGCGGCCATCACGCGCGCGACGTGCTGGCGCTGGCGCCGTACGGCCGTCACATCGTCGTCGAGAAGCCCATGGCGCTCACGCTCGACGATGCCGACGCGATGATCCGCACCTGCGACGCCGCGGGTGTCAAGCTCTTCGTCGTCAAGCAGAACCGTTTCAACGTCCCCGTGGTGAAGCTGCGCGAGGCACTCGAGGCGGACCGCTTCGGCCGGCTCGTGCTCGGGACGGTGCGCGTGCGCTGGTGCCGGACGCAGGAGTACTACGACCAGGACGCCTGGCGCGGGACCTGGGCGCTGGACGGGGGCGTGCTCACGAACCAGGCGAGCCACCACGTCGACCTGCTCGAATGGATGATGGGCGACGTCGAGAGCGTCTTCGCGCGCAGCGCGACCGCGCTGGTCGACATCGAGGCCGAGGACACCGCGGTCGTCGTGCTGAAGTTCCGCAACGGCGCGCTCGGCATCATCGAGGCCACCACCGCGGCCCGCCCGCGCGACCTCGAGGGCTCGATCTCGATCCTCGGCGAACGCGGCACCGTCGAGATCGGCGGTTTCGCCGTCAACGAGATGAAGACCTGGGACTTCGCCGAGCGCGTCCCCGGGGACGAGGAGGTCATGCGGAAGTACTCGGTGAATCCGCCGTCCGTCTACGGCTTCGGGCACCACGCCTACTACGAGCACGTCGTCGACTGCATCGTCAACGACCGGCAGCACCTCGTCGACGGCCTGGAGGGGCGCCGCAGCCTCGAGCTGATCTCGGCGGTCTACGAGTCCATCGAGACGGGCCGCGAGGTCGCGCTGCGGTTCGCCCCGCGGCGCTGCCGGCTCGGCCAGGCTCCGCTGTCGCGGGAGGCCGGCCGATGAGCAATGTGCGCTTCGGTGACGCCGCGATCGTCGACGTGCAGTTCGGCGTGGACGTGCAGGTGATCCGGCCCTGCAACCTCTACGGCTGCCGCATCGGGGACCGCAGCTTCATCGGTCCGTTCTGCGAGATCCAGCGCGGTGTCGTCATCGGCAGCGACTGCCGCATCCAGTCGCACAGCTTCGTCTGCGAGCTGGTCACGATCGGCGACCACTGCGTGGTCGCCCACGGCGTCATGTTCATCAACGACGATTTCTCCCCGGGCGGACCTGCGCGCGGCGACCGCAGTCGCTGGGCGGCCACGCGCATCGGCGATCATGTCTCGATCGGTTCGAACGCCACGCTGCTGCCGGTCACGGTCGCCGACGGTGTCGTGATCGGCGCCGGTTCCGTGGTCACGCGCGACCTGACCGTCAGGGGCATCTATGCCGGGAATCCTGCGCGCCTGATCCGCGCGCTGTGACCGTGCCATGACCAGGATCCCCTTCGTCGACCTCCACGCCCAGTACCTGGCGCACCAGGCCGAGTTCGACCTCGCGCTGCGCCGGGTGATCGAGCGCACCGCGTTCATCGGCGGCGAGTTCGTGCGGGAATTCGAGCAGGCCTTCGCGGCGGCCCTGGGCGTGGAGCACTGCATCGGCGTCGCCAACGGCACGGACGCGATCTACATCGTGCTGCGCATGCTCGGCATCGGGCCCGGCGACGAGGTCATCACCACGGCCGCGAGCTGGATCTCGACCTCGGAGACGATCGGCCAGACCGGCGCGCGGCCGGTGTTCGTCGACGTGGACGAGTACTTCAACATCGATGTCGACGCGGTCGCCGCCCGGATCACGCCGCGCACGCGGGCCATCCTGCCGGTGCACCTCTACGGCCAGGCCGCGCAGGTCGAGGTGCTGGCCGCACTCGCCGCGCGCCACGGACTCGCGCTCGTCGAGGACTGCGCCCAGGCGCATTTCGCGCGGCGGCACGGGGCGTATGCCGGCACGACCGGGATCGCCGGCACCTTCAGCTTCTACCCCGGCAAGAACCTCGGGGCCTGGGGCGATGCCGGGGCCATCGTCACGAACGACGCGGACCTCGCCGGGCGTTGCCGCATGTACGCCAACCACGGCGCGCTCGTGAAGCACCAGCACCGCATCGAGGGCATCAACAGCCGCCTCGACGGCCTGCAGGCCTCGCTGCTCACGACGAAGCTGCGGCACATCCACGAGTGGACGCGCGCGCGCGCGCGCGTCGCCGCGCGCTACGACACACTGCTCGCCGCGGTTCCGGAGGTGGAACGGCCGCGCGTGCGTGAGGGCTCCACACACGTCTGGCACCTGTACGTCATCCGCACGCCGCACCGCGAGGCGCTGCGGGCGCACCTCGCCGCGCGCGGTGTCGAGACGGCGGTCCACTACCCGACCGCGCTGCCACTGCTCGAGGCCTATCGCCCGCTCGGCACGACGGCCGCCGACGTGCCGCGCGCGGCGCACAACCAGAACACGATCCTGTCGCTGCCGATCTATCCCGAGATGACGGACGACATGGTCGCGTACGTGGTCGACGCCATCCGTGACTTCCACGCCCGACCGTCCTGAGACGACGGCGCCTGCTGCGCTCGCCGGCGTCGGCCGCGGTTCCCTGTGGCTGGGCGGCAGCACGATCGCGAGCCAGCTCACGCTGCTCCTCGGCCTGCCGCTGCTCGCGCGGGCCTACTCGCCGCACGAGTTCGGCCTGTACACCGCGTTCGTCGGGGTGCTCGCGATCAGCTCGGTGTTCGTCGGCCTGCGCTACGAGTCGGCCGCGGTGCTCCCGCGGCGCGCCGGGGCGGCGGCCACGCTGCTGTGGCTCGTGCTCGCGAGCGGCGCTGTCGCCGCACTCCTGGTCGCCGGAGCGGGTATTGCCCTCGAGGCGGCCGGGATGGCCGCGGTCCCGGTGCGCCACGCCTGGCCGCTCGCGCTCGCGCTCATGGCGACGGGCCTGCAGCGGGCCTTCGTCGCCTGGTGCACGCGGGAACGCCGCTACGTCATGCTCGGCGTCTCGCAGTTCGCGGCCGCGGCGCTGACTCTCGCGCTGCAGCTCCTCGCGGCGCGGGTCCTGCGGGCGGATGCGGCCTCGCTCATCTGGTCGCACGCCGTCGTGCTGCTCGCGGTCCATGCCGTGGCGCTCCTCCTGTCGCTGCGCGGTCACGGCGCACTCATGCGACGGGCCCGGCGCGGGACGCGCCTGCTCGCCGCCGCGCGCCGCTACCGGCGGTTCCCGCTCTTCATGCTGCCCTACGGCCTGTCGAGCACGCTGCGTGAGCGGGGACTGCAACTGCTGCTCGCCGCACAGGCGGGTGCCGACGTGCTCGGGCGCTTCGCCGTGGCCTCGCGGCTCACCGGGGCACCGAATTCGCTCTGCTACGGCGCCGTCGCCCCGGTGTTCTTCGGCACCATCGTCCGTCCCCCGCCCGAGGCGGCGCGCCAGCTCGCGACCGTCCTCGTCGAGCTGTCCGCCGTTGCGCTGGTGCCGCCCTTCGTGTTCCTCGCCATCGACGCGCCACTCCTGGTCGACGGCCTGCTGGGCGGCGAGTGGTCGGGCTCCGGGACCTTCGTGCGTCTGCTGGCCGCGCCGATGCTGGTGCTCGCGCTGACCGGGTGGCTCGATCGCGTGTTCGATGCGCGGCAGCGGCAGGGGCTCGCACTCGCGCTCGACGGCTCGTTCAGCGTCGTCGTGCTGCTCGCCGTCGCGATGGCACTGGGTCTGGGCGCGGGCGGCACCGACGCCGTGGCTCTGATCGGGGGCATGAGCCTTCTGTACTATGCGGTGTACGCGGGGATCGCCCTGCACTTCTGCGGCCTGCCGCCGCGACGGGTCGTCGCACTGGGCGGTGGCTGCGTGGCGCTTGCGGCGCTCGCCGCGGCCGTGTTCCTGCTGTCGCCGGCGCCGTCACTCGTGGCGCGCGCATGGATCTACGGCGCGTTCCACCTGGCCGTGGCCGTGGCGTACGCCGCGCTGCCCGGCCGGGTCGCCACGCTCCGCGCCCTGGCGGGCTCGCGCCGGGTATAGTCGCGCGCTCCACGGTTCCGCGGAGGTCGCGGGGCGGGGCCGGAACGAGAGGAGCTGCTGCTTGCGAGTCGTGCTGCTGTCCGAGACCTATCCCAAGGACATGGGCTATCTCGTGACCCTGCTGCCGAAGTACCTCGCACGCCAGGGTGCCGAGGTGCACCTGATCGTGCTCGACCTCCCGCCCTACCACTACCTCCCGGACTATCGGCGCACGTATTCCAGCTTCGTCGACCCGCGCCTGCCGGTCGCGGGGAGCGTCGAGCGGGTCGACGGCTACACCGTCCACGTGCTCGCGCATCACCGCTGGTTCGGCTACGCGGCGCCCGCGGGCCTCCTCGCGAAGCTCCGGGAGCTGCGTCCCGACGTCGTCTATTCGTCGGTTGCCATCGGCTGGCTGCCGCTGCTCGCGCTCGTCGGGCAGTGGCGGCTGGGATACCGCCTCTTCACCGGCAGCCACACGGCCGCGATCATGTTCCCGCTCGCGGGCAGGCGTCACCCCTGGCTCCGGCCGGCGGGCCTCGCCTGCCTGCTGGCGCGCTGGCTGCCGGGCCGGCTCGTGAGCCTGTTCACGCGCATCTGCTACGCACCCACGCGCGACTGCGGCGCCGTCGCCGCGAGGTTCTTCGGCGTGCAGCGCGACAAGCTCCGCATCGTCCACCTCGGCGTCGACCTCGAGGTCTTCCATCCCCGTGCCGCGGGCGAGGACGCGGAGCGCGCCGCGACCCGCGCCGAGCTCGGCATCGGACCCGACGAGATCCTCTGCATCTACACGGGCAAGATGACCGAGCTGAAGAATCCGCTGCTCGTCGCGGACGCGGTGGCGGTACTCCGCGCGCGCGGGCGGCCCTGTCGCGGGCTCTTCATCGGCGAGGGTGCGCAGCGCGACGCGATCGCGGCGCGGCCCGACTGCGTGGTGCTCGACCTCATGCCCTATCACCGGCTCGGCCGCTACTTCCGCGCCGCCGACATCGCCGTGTGGCCCACGAACGAGAGCACGTCCATGCTCGATGCCGCGGCCTGCGGCCTGCCGATCGTGGTCAGCGACCGGATCTACCGCGACCACGTCGACGGCAACGGCCGCGTGTACCGCATGAACGACCTCGACGACCTGGTGCGTGTACTCGACGAGCTCGGCGACCCCGCACTGCGCGCGAGCCTGGGCGCGGCCGGGGCGCGCAAGATGACCGAACGTTTCAACTGGGAGACGATTGCGGCCGACCGGCTCGCGGATTTCCGGCAGGCGCTCGATCCGGCGGATGCTGCATGAACGGCGGCAGTCCCTCGACGGCGCCGCGCGCACGCACGGTGGTGAACCTCGGCTGTGGCGACAAGGTCGGCACCCACGCGGACGTGATCAACGTCGACTGGTCGATCTACCTGCGGTTCCGCACCAGTCCGCTGCTCGCGTGGCTGCCGCCCCTCGTGCTCGACGCGAAGCGTCGCGAACGCTACCTGGATCTGCCGCGCAACATCATCGCGCACGACCTCTCGCGGGGCCTGCCGTTCGCCGATGCGAGCGTCGACGTCGTCTATCACTCCCACATGCTCGAGCACCTCGACCGGTCGCAGGTGCCGGATTTCCTGGGCGAGGTCCGCCGCGTGCTGAAGCCGGGCGGAGTGCAGCGCATCGTGGTGCCGGACCTGGAGCAGCTCGCACGGCTGTACCTCGAGGACCTCGCGCAGCGCGCACCGGTCGCGGCCGCGTGGGCGGGCCACGACGCCTCGGTCGCGGAGATCGTCGAGCAGAGCGTGCGGCGCGAGGCCGCCGCGGCGCGAAGCCTCACGGGCCTGCGCCGCCGCATCTACACGCTCGTGTTCGGCGACGCCCGCCGGCGCGGCGAGACGCACCAGTGGCTCTACGACCGCGTGAACCTCGGTGCGCTGCTGCTCGAGGCGGGCTATCGGGACATCCGCGTCGAGCGCTTCGACACCAGCCGCATCGAGGGCTGGCAGGAGTACGGGCTCGACACTGACGCGGCGGGCGGCCAGTACAAGCCCGGCTCGCTGTATCTCGAGGCCTGCCGGTAGGCGCGCATGGACTACGTCATCCGGAGGCTGCAGCTCGCATACGGCCGTCTGGTGGCGCGCTGGCTGTGGTGGCGCCTCGGCCGCCGCGTGCCGGGCGGCATCGAGAAGATCGGCACCGACTACGGCGGCTGGCACTGCCTGCCCGGCGCGTTCACGCCGGGCATGGTGGCGCTGTGTGCGGGCGCCGGGGAGGACGTGTCCTTCGACGTGCTGCTGAACGCGCGTCACGGGCTGCGTGTCCTCTGCGTCGACCCCACGCCGCGCGCGGTCGCGCACGTGCGCGGGCTGCTCGCGGCAGCGGCGCGGGGCGCGACGGTTCCCGTCGAGGGCGGGCCCGCGAACTACGCGCTCGGAGGGTTCGACGCGGCACGCTTCGAGTTCCTGCCGGTGGCGCTGTGGTCGAGCGACGGCGGCCTGCGGCTCTATGCGCCGCGCGACCCGGCGCACGTCAGTCATTCCGCGGCGAACCTGCAGCACACGACGGAGTTCATCGAGGTTCCGGCGGTGCGGATCGATACCCTGCTCGCGGAACGCGGCATCGCGGAGCTCGCGCTGCTGAAGCTCGACATCGAGGGGGCCGAGTACGCGGTGCTCGATGCGCTGCTGGCGGGCAGCCTCCGGCCCGCGCAGCTGCTGGTCGAGTTCGACGAGCTCAACGCGCCGCAGTCGCCCGCGGTCGGTGCGCGCGTCGGCCGTCGCGTGCGCGCACTGCTGGCGGCGGGCTACCGGCTCGCGCGCGTCGCCGATGCGAACTTCCTGTTCGTGCACGCGCCGTGAGGGCCCGGCCTTGAAGATCCTGCTGATCCACAACTTCTACCGCTCCGGCAATCCCGGCGGCGAGGACAACGTCGTGCGCCAGGAGCGCGCGCTGCTGGAGCGCGCCGGCCACGAAGTCGTGCTCTACCAGCGTTCCAACGACGAGGTCGACGAGCGCGACGCCGTCGCGGCAGCGCGCACTGCGCTGCGGATGGGTGGGTCCCGCCGCAGCCACCGCGAGGTCGCGGCGCTGATCCGTCGCGAGCGCCCGGACGTCGCGCACGTGCACAACACCTTCCCGCTGGTGACACCGAGCGTCTACGCGGCCGCCCGCGAGGCCCGCGTGCCGGTCGTGCAGACGCTGCACAACTACCGCTGGCTCTGCGCGGCGGCAACCTTCTACCGCCAGGACGCCGTCTGCGAGCTGTGCGGCCCGACGAGGATCGGCCCGGCGCTCCGTCATCGCTGTTACCGTGATTCGCTCATCGGCTCCGCAGCGGTCGCGTTCGCGCAGCGACGCGCCTGGAGGAACGGGAGCTACGCGCAGGCGATCGATGCCTACATCACGCTGAGCGGGTTCGCGGCGGCGCGATTCGTCGCAGCAGGCCTCGATCCCGCGCGTGTGCACGTCAAGCCGAACTTCGTCGACGACATCGATCCGCCCGGCGCGGGTGACGGCGGTTATGCCGTGTACGCGGGACGGCTGTCGACGGAGAAGGGGCTGCTGACGCTGCTCGACGCCTGGCGCGGTCTGCGGGATATCCCTCTCAGGATCGTGGGCGACGGTCCGCTGCTCGCCGAGCTGCGTGCGCGGGCTGCGCGCGAGGGACTTCCCGTGGAGTTCCTGGGCCTCAGGCCGCGCGAGGAGGTGCGCGCCGTCATCGGTGCCGCTGCGCTGCTGGTGCTGCCTTCGCAGTGGTTCGAGGGCTTCCCGCTCGTGCTCGTCGAGTCGTATGCACGCGGCACGCCGGTCGTCGCGGCGCGCATCGGCAGCCTCGCCGAACTCGTCGTGCCGGACCGGACCGGCCTGCAGTTCAGGGCCGGAGACGCCTCGGAGCTCGCGGCACGGGTGCGCGAGCTGTGGGCCGACGACGTGCGTCGCGAGCGGCTGCGCCGCGGCGCGCGCGCGCGCTTCGACGCGGAGTACACGGCGTCACGCAATCTCGGGCTGCTCCTCGACGTCTACGCCGCAGCCGGGGCCGCGCGCGGATGAAGGTCTCGATCATCACGGCCGTGCGCAACGGCGCGGAGGCGATCGGCGCCACACTCGATTCGGTGGCGGAGCAGTCGTACGTCGACATCGAACACATCGTCGTCGACGGTGCGTCGACCGACGCGACGGTCGCCGTCGTACGCGAACGCGGCCGGCGTGTGGCGAAGCTCCTGTCCGAGCCGGACCGCGGCGTCTACGACGCGTTCAACAAGGGCCTCGCCCTCGCGACCGGCGACGTCGTGGCATTCCTGAACGCCGGCGACAGCTACCTCGATGCCGGGGTCGTGGCCACGGTGGCGAACGCCTTCTCCGCGGAGGACGTGGATGCCGTCTTCGGCGACGTGCTGATCGTCGATCCGCAGGACCCCGGGCGCGTGCTGCGCCATTACCGATCCGCAGGATTCAGTCCCGCGCGCCTCGCCAGCGGCTTCATGCCAGCCCATCCGAGCCTGTTCCTGCGCGGCGAGCTGTACCGGCGTCTCGGTGGCTACGATGCGAGCTATCGCATCGCCGGCGATTTCGAGCTCTGCGTGCGCGCCTTCGTGCACGAACGCGCCCGCTATCGCTATCTTCCGCGCGCACTGGTGCGCATGCCGCAGGGCGGTCTCAGCACCCGGGGCTGGCGTTCCAACTGGATCATCACGAGCGAAATGCGGCGCGCCTGCCTCCGGAACGGCGTCGCGACCAGTCTGCCGCGGTTGCTGCTGCGCTTCCCCGTGAAGCTTCTCGAGGTCCTGCGTGCCTCCGGCTGACGATGCCCCGGCCGCGCGGCATGCGGCGCTGTGCGGCAGGCACGTGCTGGTGACCGGTGCGACGGGACTCGTCGGCCGCCACGTCGTCGCGGCCCTGTGCGACGCCGGCTGCCGGGTGCGCGCGGCCGTGCGGCGCCCGCCAGCGGGCGCCGCCAGGTGGCCCGCGTCCGTCGAGACCTGCACGGTCGGCGAGCTCGGTCCGGGGACCGACTGGACCGCGGCGCTCGCCGGCATCGATGCCATCGTGCATGCGGCCGCGCACGTCCACGTGATGCGGCCGGGGCCCGACGACGACGCGACGTTCGAGCGCGTGAACGTCCAGGCCACCCGGCGTCTCGCGGAGCAGGCGGCCCGGGCCGGTGTCCCGCGGCTCGTGTTCATCAGCAGCATCATGGTCAATGGCGAGGCCTCGGGCAGTCGCGCGTTCACCGCCGGTGATGCTCCGCATCCCGCGAACGCCTATGCGCGTTCCAAGCTCGCGGCCGAGGAACTGCTGCTGCGCGCCGCGACGGGCCCCGCGCCCGGCGTGGCGATCGTGCGGCCGCCGCTCGTGTACGGCCCCGGCGTCGGTGGCAACTTCGCGCGGCTGATCCGTGCCTGTGCCCGCGGATGGCCTCTGCCGCTCGCGGCCGTCGACAACCGCCGCAGCCTCATCAGCGTCTGGAATCTCGCCGACTTCGTGCTGCTGCTGCTGTGGCATCCGCAGGCGCCCGGCAGGGTCTGGCTCGCGAGCGACGGCGAGGATGTCTCGACGCCCGATCTGCTGCGCCGGACGGCCGCCGCAATGGGTCGCCGGGCACGGCTCGTGGCCGTCCCGACCGCGCTGCTGAACGGCATGGCACGGTTCGTGGGACTGGGGCCGGAGCTGCAGCGCCTCACGGGCACGCTCGCCGTCGACGCCGGTCCCGCTCGCCGCGAACTCGGCTGGAGCGCGCCGCTGTCGCTGGACGCGGGACTCGCGCGCACGCTCGCCGCGGCGGCGGGGAGCGCGCGATGAATGCCGTGGTGGTGTTGCTGGCGCTCGGCGCGGTCGTCGCATCGGCGGTGCTGACCGGCGTGGTGCGACGCCTCGCGCTGCGCGCGGATCTGCTCGACCGCCCCAACGAACGCAGTTCCCACACGGTGCCGACGCCGCGTGGTGGCGGACTCGCAATCGTGCTGGCGACACTGGCGGGCCTCGTCATCGCATGGCTCGCGGGCGAGGTCCCGGGTGATCTCGTGCTGGGCCTCGCGGCCCCGGGCCTCGTCGTCGCGGCGATCGGCTTCGCCGACGACCGCCGGCCGGTGCCCGCCCGCCTGCGCTTCGGCGTGCACGTGGCGGCCGCGGGCGTTGCGCTCGCCGTGATCGGCGGGCTGCCGCCGTTCGACATCAACGGGCTGCGCGTCGCCGGCCTCGCCGGTGGCGTCATCGCCCTCATCTGCTGCGTCTGGTTCCTGAACCTGTTCAATTTCATGGACGGCATCGACGGCATCGCGGGCGCGGAAGCCGCGTTCGTGAGTTTCACCTCCGCCGGCCTGCTCGCCGTCGCGGGCGCGGGTACGGCGTTCACGGCGCCGTGGCTGCTGCTCGGCGCCGCGAGCCTCGGCTTCCTCGCCTGGAACTGGGCGCCCGCGAAGATCTTCATGGGGGATGCCGGCAGTGGCTTCACGGGATTCGTGATTGCGCTGCTGCTCGTGCATTCGATGCAGGTGCCGGCGTTCCCGCCCTGGACGGCGTTGATCCTCACCGCGCCGTTCGTGAGCGATGCGACGCTGACGCTCCTGCGCCGCGGGCTGCGCGGCGAGCGCTGGTACAGTGCCCATCGCAGCCACGCCTACCAGTGGCTGGCGCGCCGCTGGCGGAGCCATGCGCGCGTCACGCTGCTGGTCATCGCCCTCGATCTCGCCGTCGTCCTGCCCGCGGCGATCGTCTCGATGCGCAGGCCCGACCGGGCGGCGGCGCTCGCGGCACTCGTACTCGCGCTGTTCCTCGTCGCCGCGGGACTGGCGGGCGCGGGTCGTCCGGAGCGGACGGCGGCCTGATCGCGATCCGCCATCCGGGGCGCGGGACTGGCCGCCGGGGCTGCGTTCCATGGATATCGGCGCCTCACGCCACTAGACTGCGCACTCCATGGATCGGGAGTGGAGGTCCGCTTGGTCAGGAAGGCGCTCATCACCGGCATCACGGGCCAGGACGGGGCCTGTCTCGCGGAATTCCTGCTGGCGAAGGGCTACGAGGTCCACGGCATCAAGCGCCGCGCCTCGTCGTTCAACACCGACCGCATCGACCATCTCTACCAGGACCCGCACCAGCCCGGCGTCAGGCTCAGGCTGCACTACGGCGACCTGACGGACGCGACCAACCTGATCCGCATCGTCCAGCAGGTGCAGCCCGACGAGATCTACAACCTCGCGGCGCAGAGCCACGTCGCGGTCTCGTTCGAGACGCCCGAGTACACCGCCAACGCCGACGGCGTGGGCACGCTCCGGTTGCTCGAGGCCATCCGCGTGCTGGGGCTCGGCGACCGCACGCGCTTCTACCAGGCGTCGACCTCCGAGATGTTCGGCAAGGTCCAGGAGACGCCGCAGCGCGAGACCACGCCGTTCTACCCGCGTTCGCCCTACGGCGTGGCCAAACTCTACGCGCACTGGATCACCGTGAACTATCGCGAGGCCTACGGCCTGTTCGCGTGCAGCGGCATCCTGTTCAACCACGAGTCACCGTTGCGCGGCGAGACCTTCGTGACGCGCAAGATCACGCGCGGACTCGCACGCATCGACGCGGGCCTCGAGGACTGCATCTGGCTCGGCAATCTCGATGCGCGCCGCGACTGGGGGCACGCGCGCGACTTCGTGCGCGCCCAGTGGCTCATGCTGCAGCAGCCCCGGCCCGACGACTACGTCATCGCGACGGGCGAGCAGCACTCCGTGCGCGAGTTCGTGGAACGCGCGGGCGGCTGTCTCGGCATGCGGATCGAATGGTGCGGTAGCGGCGTCGACGAGCAGGGCATCGACGCGGCCACCGGGCGCGTCGTCGTGCGCGTCGATCCACGCTACTTCCGCCCCACCGAGGTGGACACGCTGCTGGGCGACGCCGCGAAGGCGCGCGCAAGGCTCGGCTGGACGCCGGAGATCGGTTTCGACCAGCTCGTGCGCGAGATGGTCGCCGCCGACCGCGAGCTCGCCGGGCGCGACGCGCTCATGCGCCGCGAGGGTTTCACGGTGAACCGCCGCCATGACTGACATGCCGCGCGTGTTCGTGGCCGGGCACCAGGGGCTGGTCGGCAGCGCCATCGTGCGCCGCCTGGCCCGCGAGCCGGTCGAGCTCGTGCTGCGCACGCGGAGCGAACTCGACCTGACCGACCAGCACGCGGTGCGCGGGTTCTTCGCCAGCGAGCGTCCGTCGCAGGTCTACCTCGCCGCCGCGCGCGTCGGCGGCATCCACGCGAACGACTCGCGACCGGCGGACTTCATCCGCGACAACCTGCAGATCCAGACGAACGTCATCGACGCCGCGTGGCGCAGCGGCACGGCGAAGCTGCTGTTCCTCGGCTCGAGCTGCATCTATCCGCGCCTCGCGCCGCAGCCCATGACCGAGGACTGCCTGCTGACCGGGCCGCTCGAGCCCACCAACGAGTGGTACGCGATCGCGAAGATCGCGGGCATCAAGATGTGCCAGGCCTACCGGCGCCAGCACGGATTCAACGCGATCGCCGTGATGCCCACGAACCTGTACGGGCCCGGCGACAACTTCAGCCTCGAGGACTCGCACGTGCTGCCGGCGCTGGTCCGCCGCTTCCACGACGCGAAGGTCGCGGGCGCGGCCGCCGTGACCATCTGGGGCACGGGCGCACCGCGCCGCGAGTTCCTGCACGTCGACGATCTCGCCGACGCAGTCGTGTTCCTCATGCGCCGCTACGACGGTGCGGAGCTGGTCAACATCGGCTGCGGCACGGACCTGCCGATCGCGGAGCTCGCCGCGATCGTGCGCGACGTCGTCGGGTTCGAGGGCGAACTGCGCTTCGACACGAGCCGCCCGGACGGCACACCCCGCAAGCTGCTGGACGTGGCCCGCCTCACCGCGCTCGGCTGGCATGCGACCCGTGGCCTGCGCGAGGGCATCGGGCAGACCTACCGCTGGTTCCTCGAGCACCAGGACACCCTGCGCCGCTGACCGCGGCGATCGGCAGAAGTTCCACGACGTCGGCAAACGGCGACGGCTCCCGTGCATTGTCATGCACCGGGCGCAGGCAATCTGTCGTGTGTGCGGCGGATATCCGGCGGACGCGCCGTGTGCCTCTGGAGTATCATCGCCGCGCACAGGAACAGGGATTGCCGGGGCGTCGAGCCACGGTGGGGCCAGGGACGCGGCAGGGGACTGGAACTCCAGATGACTTCCGTATTGCCGAGATGGATCGCGCGGCTCGCACGCAGGCTCGTGATGCTGCCACGCGCGAACAAGCGCGTGCTGATGCTGCTGGCCGATGCGCTGTTCATCCCCGCAGCACTGTGGAGTGCGATCGCGCTCAAGACCGGTTCGCTGCACAGCGACCTCCCGGAGAGCCTGTGGGTCTATCCCATCGCCGTGCTCGCGAGCGTGCCGGTGTTCGCGCGTCTCGGCCTCTATCGCGCGGTGCTGCGCTACATCGGCGCGCGCGCCATCGTCGCCGTGCTCGCGGGTGTGACCGTTTCCGTCGCGCTGCTGGTCGCGGTCAACCTGTTCACGAGCCGCGGCGCGGTGCCGCCGGCGGCCTTCGTCATCTACTGGGCCTTCGCGCTGGTGTACGTGGGCGGCAGCCGGCTGCTGATCCGCAGCCTCATGCACTTCCGGTCGCTCGGAACGGAACGCGTCGCGATCTACGGCGCCGGCAAGGCCGGGGCGCAGCTGCTGTCGGCGCTGTTCTCCAGCGGCCGCTACTACCCCGTCGCATTCGTCGACGACAACCGCGCGCTGCACGGCAGCCTCGTCAACGGCGTCGAGGTCTGCTCCGCCGACGAGCTGCCGGAGCTCGTCAGCCGCGAGGGTGTCACGACCGTCCTGCTGGCGCTGCCCTCGCAGACGCGCCGGCGCCGGCAGGAGATCCTGCGCGAGATCGAACCGCTCGGCGTGCGCGTGCAGACCGTGCCCGACATCGGCGACATCATCGCGGGCAAGGCGCTGGTCGAGGACGTCCGCGACGTCGACGCGACCGACCTGCTCGGGCGTGATCCCGTGCCGCCGAACGAGACGCTGCTGGACGCCTGCATCCGCGGCAAGGTGGTGATGGTCACGGGCGCGGGCGGGTCGATCGGATCGGAGCTCTGCCGCCAGATCCTGCGGCTCGCG
Organism: Steroidobacteraceae bacterium; assembly: GCA_046352935.1. Lineage (GTDB taxonomy): Bacteria > Pseudomonadota > Gammaproteobacteria > Steroidobacterales > Steroidobacteraceae > CAYWMY01. Next base: position 10,166 of record JAXMGR010000010.1, on the reverse strand, counting down.
CCGTCGCGGCTGCTCATGTTCGAGATGTCGGAACTCGCGCTCTACAACATCGAGCGCGAGCTGCAGCTCATCGCCGCGCGCGAGGACCGCAGCGTGGACGTCGTCGCGCTGCTCGGCAACGCGCACCATCGCGAGCGCGTGCGCGAGGTCGTGCAGGCCTACGGCGTGCAGACGATCTACCACGCGGCGGCCTACAAGCACGTGCCCATCGTCGAGAGGAACCTCATCGAGGGCGTGCACAACAACGTCATGAGCACCTGGCACGCCGCCGAAGCCGCGCTCGCCTGCCGGGTCGAAACCTTCGTGCTGGTGTCGACCGACAAGGCCGTCAATCCCACCAACGTCATGGGTGCGACGAAGCGGCTCGCGGAGATCGTCCTGCAGGGCATGCAGTCCCGTGAGCGCAACTCGCCCACGCGCTTCTGCATGGTCCGGTTCGGCAACGTCCTCGAGTCCTCGGGGTCGGTCGTCCCCCTGTTCCGCGAGCAGATCCGCAACGGCGGCCCCGTGACGGTGACGCACAAGAACGTCACGCGCTACTTCATGACCATCCCCGAGGCCGCGCAGCTCGTGCTGCAGGCCGGGTCGATGGCGAAGGGCGGCGAGGTCTTCGTGCTCGACATGGGCAAGCCCGTGCGCATCAAGGACCTCGCGCGGCGCATGGTCAACGTCATGGGCCTGACGGTGCGGGACGACAACGATCCCGACGGCGACATCGAGATCGTCTACACGGGCCTGAGGCCGGGCGAGAAGCTCTTCGAGGAACTGCTCATCGGCGACAACGTGGCCGGCACGGCGCACCCGATGATCATGCGGGCGATGGAACACTCGCTCCCCTGGCCCATGGTCCAGCAGATCCTGGACGATCTGCTGCATGCCCTGGACCGCTCCGACTGCCGTCGCGCGCGGGACCTGCTCGTGCAGGCCGTCGCGGAGTACCGGCCCGAGGTCGAGATCCAGGATCTCGTCTGGTCGTGGAAGGCGTCTGCCCTGTCGGACTCCCGCAAGGTCACCGAACTCCACGCCCACCGGCCGCGCTGAGTCCCCCGCTGCCGCGGATTCGTGGCAGAATTTTGCGATGCGATACCGTCACCCGTGCAGCGGCCGCGGTCCTCACGTCCGCGGGTTCACGCTGATCGAACTGCTCATCGTCATCGTCATCCTGGGCCTGCTGCTCTCGCTGGTCGCCCCGGCGATGTTCTCGAAGGTCAGCTCCTCGCAGCGCAAGACCGCCATGGCGCAGATGCAGATGCTGGCCACTGCGCTGGACACCTACCGGCTCGATCTCGGCGGTTATCCGGAGGCGCTCGCCGAACTGCGTGCGAGCACGAAGCCCGGATGGGACGGTCCCTACCTGCCGCGTGACCTGCCGCTGGACCCCTGGGGTCACCCGTACGTCTATCAGATGCCCGGCGGGAAGGGTGAGCCCTACACCCTGCAGAGCTACGGCAAGGACGGCAAGGCAGGTGGCGAGGGCGAAGCCGCGGACGTGGTCCTGAAATGAATTCGCTGGCCGCGATGCTGTCGGAGTTCGGCATCGGACCGGCCGACGTCGACAAGGCGCGCGCCTACCAGAAGAAATACGGCGGCCGGCTCGAGCAGATCCTCGTCAACATGGGCAGCCTGTCCACCGAGACGCTGCCCGACATCTACGCGCGCCTCCTCGGTGCGACGACGCTCGCCGCGAAGGATGCGCGTGCCTGGGAGCCGCCGCTCGGTCTCGACGAACTGCCGGTCGACTTCCTGCTGCGCCGTGGCTGGCTGCCCTTCGAGCGTGACGCGGCCGGCCGCTGGCTGTTCGCGACCCAGCAGCCGCTCGATCTCGAGGTGAACCAGTGGCTGGGCGGCGTGGCGTTCGCCCACGGCCTGTGCATGGTCAGCGAGGAGACCTTCGGCGTCCTCAAGGCGCGGCTCGGCCGGCGCGTCGAGGGCGCGGGTGAGGGCCCGCTCTCCACGGTCGAGGAGGGCCGGCTGCGTGAACTCGCATCCGAGGCACCGACCGTCAATCTGCTGAACGGACTGATCGCGCGGGCGCTGCGCCAGGGCGCCTCGGACATGCACATCGAGCCGCAGGAGGTGCGGGCGCGCGTGCGGTTCCGCATCGACGGCGTGCTGCACGAGGTCGATTCGATCCCGGCGTCGATGGTGCTGCCCGTCATCACGCGGCTCAAGATCCTCGCGGGCATGGACATCGGCGAGCGCCGTCGCCCGCAGGACGGCAAGATCGAGATGCGCGTGGCCGGCGAGGACATCGACATCCGCTGCTCCGCGCTGCCCGTGACCGACGGCGAGAGCGCGGTGCTGCGTTTCCTGCGCAAGGGCGCGCTCGTCTACGACATGCAGCTCCTCGGCCTCGCGCCCGACATCGAGGCGCGCGTGATCGAGGACCTCGCCGTCACCGCGGGCGTCGTCCTGCTGACGGGACCCACCGGTTCCGGCAAGACGACCACGCTGTACACGTTCCTGAGCCGCCTCAACAGTCCCGAGGTCAAGATCGTCACGCTCGAGGACCCCGTCGAGTACCAGCTGCCGGGCGTGAACCAGGTGCAGGTGCAGCCGGGCATCGGCTTCGATTTCGCCGCGGGCCTGCGCAGCATCGTGCGCCAGGACCCGGACATCATCATGGTCGGCGAGATCCGCGACCGCGAGACCGCGGCGGTCGCGATGCAGTCGGCGTTGACGGGTCATCTCGTCTTCTCGACCGTCCACACGAACGACGCGCCGAGCGCGTACACGCGGCTGCTGGACCTCGGCGTGGAGGAGTTCCTGCTCGACGCGGCCCTGCGCTCGATCATCGCGCAGCGCCTCGCGCGCCGGCTGTGCCCGGCCTGCGCCGTCCCGCATCCCGACGCCGCGCGCCTCACGGCGCTGTACCGCCTGGATGCGCTCGCCCGGCGCTACGGCGTGGCAACGCCGCAGCTCATGCAGGCGCGCGGCTGCGAGGGCTGCGCCTCGACGGGCTACCGCGGCCGCGTCGCCGTCGTCGAGTACCTGCGCTGCGACGAGGGCATCCGGGCGCTGCCGAAGAGCGAGCGTTTCCTCACCGCAGCGCGCGAGTACAACCAGACGCAGGGGCTGCGCACGCTGCTCGAGGATGGCTTCCTCAAGGCGTTGTCGGGGATCACCACCCTCGACGAAGTGCTGCGCGTGGCGGGTTGATGGCGCGTTACCGCTACCGGGGATTCGACGCCACCGGCAGCCGCGTGGCGGGCGAGTCGGAGGCCGAGAGCCTCGATCTCGCACGCGAGGACCTCACGCGTCGCGGCGTCCTGCTCGCGGAACTCGCGCCGGCGGTCGAGGGCCGCGACTGGCGTGCGACGCTCGGACTCACGAGCGACCGCGTGGGTCTCGACGAGCTCGAATTCATGACGGCCGAGCTGTCGCTGCTCCTCGACAGCGGTGTGCGCATCGATCGCGCGCTCGGCATCCTGCAGCGCGCGGGCCGGAGCGGCGCCGCCGGCCGCCTGCTGTCGGCGCTCGCGGCGGAGATCAAGAAGGGCCGCCAGCTCTCGGAGGCGCTCGCCGAACACCCCGACGAGTTCGATGCGCTGTACGTCAACCTCGTCGCCCTCGGCGAGGCGAGCGGCCGCCTGCCCGAGGTGTTCCGCGGACTCGCCGCCGACCTGCGCTTCCGCCGCGAGCTGCGCCAGAAGATCCTGCAGGCCGCGGCCTATCCGCTCGTCGTGCTCGCCGTGTGCGTGCTGGCGCTGCTGTTCATCTTCAATTTCGTCGTGCCGAACCTGACCACGCTGTTCGCCGATGCCGGGGAGCTGCCCTGGTACACGTCCCTGCTGCTCGATTCCAGCGCGTTCATGCGCCGCTGGCAGTGGCCGCTCGGCGCTGCGCTGGTGCTCGGCGGTGTGCTGCTGTGGCAGGCGCGGAACCGACCCTCGGTGGTCGCGCTGCGCGACCGGCTGCTGCTCGGTGTCGCCGGGCTGCGCGAGGCGACGCAGACGGTGGAGCGCATCCGCTTCACGGGCGGGCTCGGCCTCATGCTCGATGCCGGCCTGCCGGTCGATCGCGCGCTCAAGCTCGCGACGCGCAACATCCGGCACGCGGTACTCCGGCGCGAGATCGCCGTCGCCACGGAGCAGGTCACGCGCGGCGAGCAGCTCTCCCGCGTGCTGCGGCAGACGCGCCTGTTCCCCGACTTCTACGCCTCGCTGCTCGAGGTCGGCGAGGAGAGCGGCGAGCTCGGGCGCGTGTTCAACGAGATCGCGCGGCGCAGCCGCGAGGCCTTCTCGGGCTGGGTGCAGCGCGTGACCACGCTGCTCGAGCCGCTCATGATCCTGGTCATGGGCATCATCGTGGGCGGTGTCGTGGTGATCATGATGCTGTCGATCACCTCGGTCGCCGACATCGGGCTCTGAGCCGTCGCGCGGCGTGCGGGCCATGGCCGTAACGAGAATCCGTCATCCGGTCGCACTGTCCCGTTCGTGCGGACGCCCGCGCCGCCCGTGGCGCGGCGAGCGGGCCTTCGCGCTCGTCGAGCTGCTGATCGTCTTCGTGATCCTGGGGCTGCTGCTCGGCCTCGTCGGTCCGATCGCCGTCGAGCGCATGGACCGCGCCCGCGCGCAGGAGGAGTGGCTGATCGCGCGGCGCACGCTGACCGGGCTCGCGTTCCGCGCCTACGTCGACGGCCGTGCGATCTCGATCGAGGCCGACGGCGCGCGCCTCAGCTGGAGGGCCGGACCCGACGCGCCGCGCGCGCACGACTTCGCGCACCTGTTCTTCCCGTCGCAGCGCGTCGTCATCAACAGCCACGGGATCGCGGAACCCGCGCGGCTCACGGTGCAGCAGGGTCCGCGCGAGCGCGTGGTCGAGCTGAACGGCTGGCTGGACGAACGATCGTGAGAACGCGGCCGGCGACCGCCGCGGTGCGCGCGCGCGGCTTCACGCTCATCGAGGTGCTGATCGCGGCCGCGATCCTCTTCGTCGTGCTCGCCGTCGCGGGCTATACCTATCGCGGTGCGCTGCTCTCGAGCCGCAAGGCCGAGGGCTTCGTGAGACTCGTGACGCCGCTGCCGATGATCGTCGCCAGCGTCCGCGACGAGCTGCGCCGGAAGCCGGACGAGCGCCGCGAGGGCGAGGCCGAACTGCTCGGCGTGCATTACCGCTTCGAGGCGACGACCGCGCGCTACGGAGCACCCGCCGCGCGCTTCGATCCGGACCTCGGCGAGTTCACCACGTACGCGCCCCGGTTCCGCCTCTACGACGTGCGCCTGGTGCTGAGCCGCGCGGACCAGCGGCGCGAGTACCGCTACCAGGAGCTCGCCTGGGAGTCGATGCACCGATGAACGTGCTGCCGCGGGTCCTCAGGTCTTCCGTTCCCGGCGCCTCGTGCCCGGGATCGCGCCGGCCCGTGCGCGGATCGCGCGCGGGCTGCCGCCGCGCTGGCGCACGCCTGTCGTGCGGCTTCACGCTCGTCGAGCTGCTGATCGCGATGGCGATCTTCGGCATGGTGATGGGCATCGCGAGTTACGGCTATGCGCTCTATACGCGGCACTGGGCCGGCCAGCTCGGCGCCTTCGAGCGTGCGCAGGCCCAGCAGCAGCGCGTCGATCTGCTGATGCGCGCGCTGGAGAGCGCGCTGCCGTACATGGTCCGTGACGCCGACGACCGGCCGGGCTTCTACTTCCTCGGTCGCGAGGAGGGCCTGACCCTCGTGACCTCGAGCCCCGTCTTCTCGCCGGAGGAGATCGCGGTGATCCGCGTGTTCCGCGAGGCCGCGGACGACGGCCGCTGGAACCTCGTCTACGAGGAGGCACCGCTCACGGGCGTGCTGCTGCGCCGGGCCGACCAGACACTGCCGTTCCGGCACCGCATGATCGTGCTCCGCGACCTCGCCCGGCTCGAATTCGCCTATTTCGGCTGGGATTCACTGGAGCACCGGCTGGCGGCGGCGGACTCCCCGGAGGCCGCGTTCGCCGCGCGCTGGTATCCGGCCTACGACGGACTGCGCCAGCGCCTGCACCCCGAGCGGATCGCGATGAAGCTGCCCGGCGGCGACGCGATGATCTTCATTCCGGAGCGCATCGACCAGGCGCTCCGGACCTTTGCGGGTGCCGAGTGATGGCGCCGATACTGCATCCGCAGCGGTCATCGTGTACGGCCGGCGCTCCGGGCCTTCGCGGGTGCCGAGTGACGGTGCGCCACACATCGCCCGTTGCGGGGCATCGCCCGGGATGCCGCCGTGCGGCCCGGAACTCGCGCGGCATCGCGCTGATCCAGGTCCTGCTCATCTCGGGCATCATCGGCCTGCTCATGCTCCAGCTCTCCCTGACCGCGTCGGAGCAGGTGGCCCGCGCGCGGCGCATCGCGGATCGCGTCGAGGCCGGCTTCTCGGCCGAAACGCAGGAATCCGCGCTGCTCTTCGCGTTGCTGACCGAGCCCTGGACCGGCCCGCGGGCCACGCAGGACGCCTACGCCGCGGTCTGGCGCTTCGATGGGAGGCCGTTCCGGGTGGGCGAGGTGGAGCTCGCCGTGCAGGACGAGTCTGGTCGCCTGCGCGTGCCGCTCTACGGCGCGCTGGAATTCGAGCAGCTGCTCCTTGCGCTCGGCGTCGATGCCGACCGGGCCCGCCGCCTGGGCGATCAGCTGCTGGTCCTGCAGGGCACACGGCGCGGCCTCACACCTCCGGGTGCTGCCACGTCCGTGGCGGATGGTCGTAGACTGTCGCTTTTTCCGGTTCAGGCCGTCGACGAACTCCGACACCTGCCGGACATGGATGCGAGCCTGTACCAACGTCTCGAGCCCCTGATCACCGTGTTCCCCAGTTCGAACTTCAATGCCCTCTCGGCGCCGCGCGAAGTGCTCGCCGCGATCCTGCCGGCGTCGCAGCGTGACGCGGTGCTGGACCTGCGCGAGCGCGGTGAGCTCGACGCCATGAGCTTCTGGAAGCTGACGGGCACCGAGCCGGACGACTTCCATGTCCCGCTGCCGGGGCCGGGGGTGACGATCACCGTCACGGTGCGTCACGGTGGGGCGACGGTGCGGCGCTCGCTGACGGCCGATCTGCGGCCGTACCAGGACCATGCGGTCGCGGTCTTCGATCGCCGGCAGCCCGGGGCGGAGTGATGGACGCACAACCGGGCGGCTGGCTCCACAACCTGCGCGCGCGGCTCGCGACGGCGCTGGCCGCGCGCATCGTCTGGCTCACCGACGCGCGCCGCGACGCGCGCGGCAACGTGAGCGACGCCGCCGCGCTGGTCGCCGTGCTGGGCCGCGAGCACTATGACGAGCGGCGCCGGACCTATCCCGTCGCGGGCTGGCGCGATCTTCGCCGTGTCCTGCGCCAGGAACCCGGCCTCGACCGCGGCACGATCTGCGTCATCGGGCCGCTCGTCGAGGATCACCGCGAAGTCGTCTTCTACGAGCCGCGTCCGGGTGCGCTGGATGGCACGGGACGGGCCCTGTGGGTCCTGCCGGAGAGTCTGCTGCTGGCCCGCCTGCTGCCGGACGATGCCGTCGCGAACGTCGAACGTGCCGGTTTCCGCTATTTCCTCGCGCCGGACGGCCGCAGCCAGCCGGTGGCGGGCGCGATCGTGTCGCCCGAGCTCTTCCTGCTGGCCGTGGGCATGGACAGTGCCACGCGGATACTCGACTGGGGGGGCGCGTCGAGGGCCGTCGATCCCCTGCGGGCCCTGTCGCGCGTGCCGCTGCGCGCCTGGATCGCCGGATTCCGGGGCCCGGAGGTTGCCGCGGCGCAGATTCCCTGGCGGGCGCTCGGCACGCTCGTCGCAGCGGCGCTCGTCGTCCATCTCGGGATTGCATCCGCCTATCTCTCCTTCACGACACGCGCGCGTGAACACGAACTCGGGGGTCTCGGTGGCGAGGTCGCGGCACTGCTGAAGCAGCAGCGCCAGGTGGAGCGCATGAGCGCCGAGAAAGCCGCCATCGGAACGCTGCTGCGTGAACGGCATCCCGCCCACGAACCCTGGCGCATCGCGGCCGTGGCCTGGGGACACGGCGCGCAGATCGCGCGACTGAACTTCGTCGACGGCGTGCTGACCGTCACCGGCACCGCGCCCGCCGCGACCGACGTGCTGGCCGCGCTCGCGGCGACCCCGGGCGTCTCGGAGGCGAAATTCGTCGCGCCCGTACGCCGCGAACAGGCCGATCGCGAGGAGTTCTCGATCTCCATGCGCATTGCAGGGGGCGCTGCCCGTGGCGGATAAGAGGCTCGGCACCCTGCTCACGGTGGTCGCCGTGCTGGCGGCGCTGAGGTTCGTCATCGTGCCCTGGGCACGCGCGCAGGACGAAGCGCACGACCGCCTGACGGTGCTGACCCAGCAGCTCGATCGTTCGGCGGGCGTCGTGCAGAACCGCAAGGCGATCGGCAAGGCGCACGCGGAGCTGGCCGGCGAGATCACGGCGCTGCGCGCGCGCTTCCCGGCGGCGGCAGACGCACAGCAGTTCCGGCTCGAGGCACAGCGCGCCATCGAGCAGCTCACGCGCGCCTCGGGCATGCAGCTCCGGATGTTCGACTGGATCATGGACGGCCAGGTCGCGGAGGCCGGCCTCGGCTACGGCCGCGCGAAGCTCAATCTCGCGGGCACCGTCGCGGGCGCCGCGAGGCTGCAGGCCGAGATGGAGGGCGGGCTGCCCCACGTGATGGTCCGCGAGTCGCAGCTGAACCTGCGCTCGCCGTCCGGGGCGGATCCGGAGGCCCCGGTGGATCTGACCCTGACGGTGGACGTGTTCTACCGGAAGGCGGCCACGTGAGCCCGAAGCGTTTCCTGCTGCTCGCCGGCGTCCTGATGGTCCTCCTGGCGGCGCGGGATTTCGTCGGGCGCATCCACGTCGGCCACGACGACTCCCTGCGGCGTTTCGTGGCGCCCGCCGCAAAACCGGTGCCGCCGGCGGCGGACATTGGTAAGGTGCGCGCGCAGCTCGTCGAGTGGGTGCCGGCCCTGGCAGCGCCGAAGCCACCGGATCCGAACGATCCTGCGGCCTTCGACCTGAAGCTGGCGGGGCTCTTCGAGAAGCAGGGCCGGAAGTTCGCCGTGATGCTCGCGGAGCCGAAGGCCGGCGGGCCGCCGGAGCGGCGGCAGCTCGCGGTCGGCGACGAGATGAAGGGGCTGCGCCTCGTGGACATCGGCCGTGGCACCGTGACGCTGCAGGGCCCGGAGGGAAGCCGCGAAATCAAGCTCTTCGTGCGTGCGGGGCGGCGCTGAGGCCCCCATTTCGCCGGGGACCGCGGTCAACGAGACGATGGACATGACGAGCGACTATCGACGACATCTGCTGCTCGCGATCGCGGCTCTGCTCGCGAGCTGCCAACCGGCCCGCCTGCAGGTGCCGCCGCCCAGGCTGGCGGTACCGCCCGCGGCGGTGGCCGGTGCACCGGCGGAAGCGGTCACGGGCGACAGGGAAGGTGCCCAGAAGTCGGGCCTGACCCGGCTGGATGCGCCTGCCCGCGCCGCGACGCGGCTCGCGACCCAGGACTGGTCCGAACGCTTCCCGGCCAACGACCACCTGACGGTGGCCGTTCAGGCGATGCCGCTCCGGGACTTCGTGCAGTACGCCTTCGGTGATCTGCTGAAAGCGAGCTACGTGCTCGTGCCCGGCATCGCCGGCATGGACGAGCCGGTCACGCTCAACGTGCAGCAGCCCGTCAGCAGCCGCGCCCTCTACAAGCTCATCGACGAGCTGCTGGGCTCGCGCAAGGTCACGATCAATTTCCGCGACGGCGTGTATTACCTCGCGCCCGCGGATGACAAGGGCGGCGGGAACGTGCGCATCGGCTACGGCCGCCGGTCGCAGGACGTGCCCGACGTCAGCGGCCGGATCCTGCAGGTCGTGCCGCTGCGCTACGGCATGAACATCAGCATCGAGCGCACGGTGAAGGAATTCGCCAGCGTGCAGGTGCAGCCCGACCCGGCGCAGGGTTCGCTGTTCGTGAGTGGCGAGCGCGACGCGATCCTGCGTGTGCTCGACGTCGTGGCGCTGCTCGACCAGCCCGGGAACCGCGCGCGCCAGCTCGGCCTGCTGAACCTCACCTACATCGGCAGCAAGGATCTCTCCGACCAGCTCGTGACCCTGCTCGAGAACGAGGGGATCCCGACCGGAGTCGGCCGTGCGGACGGCAAGAACGTGGCGCTGGTGCCGCTCGACCAGCTCGGCGCGGTCGCGGTGTTCGCGAGCAGCGCGGAGCTGCTCGATCG
>JAXMGR010000009.1:0-160738 GCA_046352935.1 Steroidobacteraceae bacterium | reverse complement strand
GGGGCGCCACGCGCTCCATGTAACGCAGATGGGCTGCCCACTTGTACCCCCGCTCACGTCTCAAATAGTCGGGGTCCGCGAATCCTCTGGGGAAGAAACTCAGGAACCGTTGTCGAGCGGCAGAAAGCGTCAGGCTCGTCTTGGGCCGCTCGAACCGGCCATTGCGGTACGGCGGGATTCGATCCAACACCTCATCCGATTGAACCGGGCACCGTTGCAGGAGTCCTGCATGATCCTGAAATCGGCGAACGCGATCCTCGGGAACTGGTGCCGGATCGTCGCGGAAATAGACCAGGACCTCCTGTCCGTCCCGCGCAAGCACCTTGCCCGGGCCCCACTCCGGCTTCCGCACGTGAGTCACCAACTCGCCAGTCTCAAACATGGCTTTGCTGCTTGATGCGCGGAGCGGTACCTGCAGGCAGGGTCTGCTGGAAGCGGAAGATCAGATCCTGCCGGCCGCGCTCGTCGTGGCCACCCTCCTCATTTTTGTCGCGCTGGAACGGGACCGGAGTCAGCAGTTGGCCATTTCCTCCAGCGCCCAACTGATCGACATACACCGGCATCGTGTGCTGCTGCTGTCCCATTTGCTCTCCTTGGCTTGATGTTTTTCTTCCGAAGCCATCTTCGATTCCCGCCAGCAACGCGTCAACGATTTGCTACCTCTCGAGATTCCCACGAGCCGTCCGCGTCGCACCGCCAGACCCGGGCCATCATCGGAATCATCGTACGGCATGGGGTGGCTCAGGAAACGAGCCACCACCGCTGCATCCGTCGTTAACTCCTGGCTGCGCATTGATGTCCTGGGTCCCGATTCAGTGCGGTTTAGACCTGGAAAAAAGCGCCTTCTTGGTCCTCATGCCCTGCCCGTTTCAGATACTCGCGGGGTGACAGTTGCCCCAGCGAGCTGTGCGGTCGATGCAGGTTGTAATCGACTCGCCACGCCTCGATCTTGTCCGCGCGTCATCGATCGACAAGAACTGCTGCGCGTTCAGACACTCGTCCCGCAGCTTACCGTTGAACGCTTCGATGAACCCGTTTTCTGCCGGCTTTCCCGGTCGGATGAAGTCGAGCGTAATCCCGCGACGGTATGCCCACTCATCCAGCGCACGCGAGGTGAACTCGGTGCCATGATCGACGGTGATCATGCGCGGCTTGCCGTGCCGCGCAATCGCCCGTTCGAGCGCTACGGCAACCGCGGCTCCCGACATACTTTGGGCCACCTCCAAGATCGGACTCCAGCGACTCCACTGATCGACCACCGTCAGCACGCGGAACGCCCGAGCATCCATGAGCGCATCATGGACAAAATCCATGCTCCAGCGCTCATGCGCACGGCTGGCCGCCGGCGGTATCCCTCGATGCAGGCTCGCGTGCTTGCGACGTCGAACCCGATGCCGAAGTTGCAGGCCTTCCGACGTCCCCCCGCATTCAGTAGCGGCGCGGATTAGGGTTGGGCGCTGGCGTCACCGCGGGACCGCGAGAAGCGCCACCTCAAACAAGCATCGGGACGAACACCGGCGCACGCTTCTGGCCGGCAGGAGAAGGCCGACTACCGGGAGCGGACGAGCCGAGGACCAGAGAGAGGGAGTTACGGGACGGGCTGGAAGATGGGGCTATTCATAAGGCTTAAAAAACAGAGGCGCGCTTGGCGCAGACGCCTGATGAGGTCCGCAACTGCAGAAACGCCGAGCGCTAGCAGCCTGTCGGACTTAGCGACGGGCATGAAGTGATGAGGTGCGAGATAATCACGGTGGTTTCCTCAGGGTGACGAACGACGATGAGCAACTTCCGGCCGATCGATCGCGACACGGCATTCTTGTTTCCGCCGTCGGTGGATGAGTGGTTGCCGCAGCGGCACCTGGCGCGCTTTGTCGTGGAGGTGGTCGACGGGCTGGACCTCGCGGAGATGGTCAAGGCCTATCGCGGCTCGGGATCGGCCTCGTATCACCCGGCGATGCTGCTGTCGCTGCTGATCTACGGCTATGCGACCCGGGTGTTTTCCAGCCGCGCGATCGAGCGGGCGACCTACGATTCGGTGGCCTTTCGCTTCATCGCGGCCAACGAGCATCCCGATCACGACACGATCGCCAGCTTTCGCCCGGTAACCGGCCTCGCCGGTGACGACGTCCTTGACCGCATCCCACGACAGCTCCCGGTTCTCAGCCTGCGACGTTTTGCACTGGATCAGGCAGCCTTCGCGACCGCGGACCGCCACCACGTCGACGCCACCGTCGCCGCTCTGCGGCGTCAATGTCACATGGGGAAGCCTTCCGCAGCCACAACGCGGCGACGTACGCCTCAAACACTCGCGCGTTCATCCGCAGCACGTCGTCGAAGCTGAGCTCCCGCGGACCGCTCGGACCTGCCCCCGGCGGGCCGACCTCACCGACGTCGAACTCGCCCGCACCGATGTCGCCCGTGCCGTTCAGCATGTCGTCGCCGAGCTTACGCTTGTAGGCGATCAGCTCGTCGAGCTTCACGTCAAAGGTCTTGAAGTCCTCGGCGGCGACCACCGGGCAGTAGACGTACACGTCCTTCTGCTGCCCGATGCGATACGCGCGGTCCGTCGCCTGGTCTTCCTTCGCCGGATTCCAGGTCCGGGTGTAGTGGATGACGTGGTTCGCCGCCTGGATGTTGACGCCGAAGCCGACCGCGAGCGGCGACAGGATGATCACGCCGAACCCGGCCTGCTGCTGGAACGCCTTGATCCGCTTCTGCCGGCTCTGATCGCTCTTCGACGACGATGCGGTCTCGCCGTTAATGATGTCGGCGGCGTAGCCGAGCTCCTCGGCGATGTAGTGCCTGAGCAGCCGCTGGATGTCCTTGAACTCGCAGAACACCAGCGCCTTGTCGCCGCGCGCCCGGATCTCGTGGAGTATCGCGAGCAGCCAGTCTAGCTTCGGCGCCTGGGTACGATACAGATGCAGCGGTTCGGCCCGGAACCCGGACAGCCCGTACGGCTGCGGATCGGTGCACACCAGCCGCAGGTAGTGCAGCAGCCCGAGCGGGTTCCTGAACGGCGTCGAAACGCTCGGGTCGTGTCGTTGCCCGAACTGTGCAACCGCCTTCGAGTACAGCGAGCGCTGAGCGGGCGTCATCGGCAGCCGCTTGCAGTCGTCCCGCTCGATCTTCTTGGGCAGGTCCTTCGCGACATCCTTCTTCAGTCGGCGCAGGATCTGCGGCGCGATGATTCCACGCAGTTCGTCGACCCGCTCCTTCTCGTCCTCGGTCTCCGCCTCGATCGGGCGCCGGTACTGCTGTCCGAACTCGTTCAGAGCGCCGAGCAGACCCGGCTGCACGAAGTCGAACAGGCACCAGAGGTCTGCCAGAGTGTTCTCGACGGGCGTGCCCGTGCACGCGACGCGGAAGCGCGCGTTCTGCTTCTTGACGGCGCGCGTCACCAGCGCGTTCGGGTTCTTGACCTTCTGCGCCTCGTCGCAGACCACGATCGACCACTTCTCGGCGGCGAACGAGAACTCCAGATCGCGCAGCGTCTCGTAAGTCGTGAGTACGACCTTGGCGCGCCCGACCCAGCCGGGCTTCAGGAACCGCACGAGCCCGTCGGCCTTCAGCTGCTCGTCGATCTGCTCCTTCGGCACGCGCAGGGAGGCGAGCGTATCGCCGTAGACTTCGAGGAGCGGCAGCGTACGGTCGTTCAGGAACTTCTGGATCTCGTCGCGCCAGTTCTCGAGCAACGCGACGGGCGCGACGATCAGGGCCGGCGGCAGCGTCGAATCGCGCTCGTGCGCCCACGCGATCAGCGTCAGTAGCTGCAGCGTCTTGCCGAGCCCCATGTCGTCAGCGAGCACCGCCCCGCGACAATCATCCGGAGAGTGCCGGAACAGGTGCTGCAGCCAGGCGACGCCCTCGAGTTGGTGCGCCTTCAGCTGGACGCTCGGACGTAGCGCGGCCGGCAGGTCAACCGGCTGACGATCTATCCCGAGCGCTTCGTTTCGCTGCTCGATGTAGTCCTTCGTGCTGACGTTCGGCTTGATCAGCAGGCCCTTGCGCGGCTTGCGCTCGGCCTTCTGCAGATCCTTCTCAAGCTGGCCCGTCTCGGCCTGCTCGGCCGCGCGGGTGAACACATTCACGATCCCCCCGGCGTCCACGACGGGGATGTCGATGTTCGTGCCGGGAATGCGAACGGTCCCCGCACCGCCCTCATCCGCCTGTTTCACGGCCGCCGCCAGGCGTTTCAACGCCGGATCGTCGAGCGGCACATAGGTCGGAGGCCCGCCCGGCCGCTCCGGCGGAAGCTCGATCATCCGGACGAGATTGCTCGGGAACCACCCGTCGCCATCGTTCTTGCGCGCGATGTACGGCGATGCATACGGCTTCTCGATGCCGATTCCTTTAATCCGCCCCGAGTAGACCGAAAGGTCGTAGACCGTTTGCGCAGTCAGCGTCGCGGAATTACCCGGCGTACCGTGCGGAACGTCCATGCGTCCCGCTGCGATCGCCTGCTCGAGCACGTCCAGCTGGCCCGGGGAGTCGCCGCGCAGCTCGAGCTCGTACTCGTTCCACGAGCACAGCTGATAGCCCGCCTCAAGCGCGCGCCGCGCACCCTCTACGAACGCGCGCGCCTCGTCCTGCGATGCGAACGGCACGTGCTCGCTGGTCGCGCCCTCGCCGACTCCGCTCTCGATGACGAGCCCAATCTCGGCGCCGAACAAGTCGGTCGCGGGCGTCACGTACGCCGTGAATCGGTCAAACACCAGCCCGGCGCGGACGCGCTCCCGCTCGAATTGCTCCGGATCGATGACCGCGCTCGCCTCCGCGCCAAGCGCAGCGAACGGGTTGGCGACGAACGCCTCGGCGCGCGGGCCCGCGGCGCGGCGGCCTGGCATCCGCTTGATCTGCTGCAGAACCGCCTTGACCTCGGGCCGCACAATCACCTGCACGATGCCGTGCGGCGTTGGCAGGTCATACCGGTCCTGAACGTTCGAGTGAAAGTCGAAGCGCTCCAGCCAGCTGTCTGGGCAGCCGTCGAAACCCGGAATGACCTCGACCAATGTCGATCCGTCGCCCTCGCCGCGGCGTAGTCCGATGTGTAGTCGCTCGGGCGACAGGACGACGGTGTGCTGCAGGAAGTGATCGAGTCGCGCCCCGGCATCGACCGCGAGTTGCCGGATCTCACCCCAGGCCAACCGGTGCGAAAGATCGTTGCGCTCCGCATCGGAGCGGCGCACGAACTCGCCGACTCGCTGCAGGATCGCCCACGTCCTTTCGGGCAGAATACCGCTCGCGGCCGCAGTTCGTGCGTGCGCACCGGTCAATGTCACGTCGTTGACAGACTGACCATCTGCATCGACCCAGCCGGCAATCGCGATCAGGAAGTCCGCATCAATGAGCGCGCCCCGGCTGACAAGCTTTGGCGCCAGACCGATGATCGCGGGGATGCCGAGTGCCGTCGCGTCTACCGCATACCCCGGATCCCGCAGCACGCGATACACCGCCGACCACGGGATGCACCATCGCCCTTCTTCGACCGCGAGCACGTGGCCGTCGTCCTGCCATTGCGCGAGTGTCGCGCTGAAGAGCGCGGCATCGATCGACGTACCGTCCGTGGTTCTCGAGTACACGATCCCGTCAGCGTGCGCGTCTGCGCGCCAGCCTGCCGCCCCTGACTCGCGCACCCCTCGGCCAAACCAACGCATCACACCAGCCCCTTGCGCCACCACGCCCCGCCTCGATTAGTGCTGAACTCGAAGCCCCAGGCCTCGAGCTGCTCCACGACGACTCCGGTCTGACAGTTGTGCAAAACCCAGAAATTTCCGCCGAGGCCCTGGAGGTCAAGGGTCTTGATGCGATACTGCCGGCACAGCGCGTTGACGGCCGCACGCGTGGGTCGCTTTGACGCCGAAGGTTGTGTCACCCGCCGTCTCCCGGAGCGCGGCGTCGCTGGAGACGATGTGGGCAGCGGCGTGCCAGACGCAGGTCTCGCATCCGAGCGCAGTTGAATGCGCGGTTTCTCCCCAGGCCGAATCCCCAGACGGGCCAGCACTCCAGCGAATTTCTGCTCCCACGTTTCCCAGCCATCAACGTGGAGCAGTCGCTCCTTGTGACCGTCGTGCTTGAGTTCCTGCGAATCGCCGCGAACGCCGCCGTGCAGCCGAAACGGGAGTGTCTCGCGATTGAAGACGAAGCAGGCGTTTCCCTTGGCGCCAAACTCGACGATGACCAGATTCCCAATCATCATGATGAATGCATTGTTGCGTGGGCCGCCGGCGTCGGTCAGCCCCAGCAGGTGACCGCCCATCTTCTGCCGCAGACTCTTGATATCAGGGCCTCTCGAATTCATCGCGCTCGCGCCGAGCGCGAAGTACATGTCGTGCATAACGTCGTGATACTGCAGCCAGAACTTCAGTCGCCTCTGATCGGTGCCGCGATCCTCAGCGAGCACCTCGAAGAACTGGTTAATCAAGTCGATTTTGAGCCACTCCGTAATCATGGCTCGCGCTTCTGGCTTGACTCGCGACCACGCCGGCGCCTTCAGCTCCAGCCAGGGATTGCCCCAGCACTCGACGCTTCGATCGCGTAGGCCGGTGTGCTGTTCGCGCGCGGGCATCTCCGAGTATCGATTGAGAACCAGTGTGAGACCCTCATCTTCGAGCGCCGGGTGATTTCTGAGGAGGTTCAGCAGCGCTTCAACACGTCCCCGGAACTGCACGTGGGATTCGCGAGTTGCGGCATGCACCTGCGACAGCACTAGCTTTCGTATCAACCACGAATCGTCATGGATCTCGAGACGAGCCCGCAACTCATTGACCGACTCATTCTTGCCGGCCAATAGATCCGGCCCGTAGCGATCGGCGGGGGAGGCCGTCAGCAGATTGTGATGATCATCGATGGCCTCCGCCCACTCCGGCCTCGGCCCGTCCGCTCGGATGTCTCGCCGCCGCTCGGCGAGATACTCGCGCAGGATCGTCCAGTTCTTAGCGCCGACGCTAGCGTCCGTCGAATCCTCCCCGTCGTACATGAAGTATGCATGCAGCAGTCCACGGTAGCAGCGCCGATACCGACGTGGCTGACCTCGATACGCGTCTGCTCCATCCAGCAGACGCGGGAAAAGCTCTGCATGTTCGATCACCGGAGGCAGGCGATCAAACGGCTCGACTGCGCCGAAGCAGACAGCGCGAGCTGCCTTGAGATCCGAAAGACGGCCCGTGGCGCGAAACTCGTGAACGGCAGCGCGCATATAATCCGCGGCCGGCTTTCCGCCGCCCGCCGCTCCGACCATCCGGGATAGACGCTTCAGTTCGTCGTTGAACGCCGCGGTTACGGCCGGTGGGTCGACATGCGCCACCAGGACGCTCGACAGGATGCTCTCGAGGTAGCGAAGACTGCTCACGGCGGCAGCTGGCAAGTACCGGTGGCTGGATCCTCCAGCGCAGATCGCGCTCGCTTCGGTTCCTTGAATCCGTAGAGTTCGAGCCGCAGCTCTACTCGGCGTGATTTCTCATCGGTGTCGCGGACGGAATTGAACGAGTAGCCACCCACCAGGAACAGGTCCCGAATCTGTCGCAGCTCGCCACCGCTGAGCTTGCGTTCGTCATCGGCCTCCGCGGCGAACAGCGCGCACAGCACGCTCTGGCTGCGCTGCAGACTGAGATTCAGGTTGAACAGATATGTACCGGTCGGCGACGTGAAGCCTTCGACCACTACCCGCTTCAACAAGCGCTCACCTCGCGGACTGGCGGCGAGCGCGAGGATCTCCGGAACAAAAGCCCGAATGCCCCGCGCCTGCTCGGCCGTGAGCCGATAGCCGCGGTCCGGGAACGTTGCGCGGCTGCCGAAATCGATCACACCACGGTTCCGATCGAGGGTGACGTCCGGGTACTTGCGCGTAGTTTGGTCCAGCTCCATGAGGAACGCATCAACATCGGCGTCGTATTCCGACTTCCGGCGCTCATCGTCGGAAATCTTTTTCGTGACGGCCAGAAGCGCCACGCTCATAACGACCAGGAAGAGCACCATCAGCGCCGTCATCAGATCCGCGTACGAGATCCAGAATGGCTTCTCCGCTTCGTCGCGCGATCGCGCCCCCGTCTTGAACACTCGGGAGAACATGCGGGCTTACTTCGTCAGCATCCCGTCGAGATCCTCGATCGTCTCCCGGAGCATCCGCGTTGCCCGCGTCATCGCGTCGAGGAACTCGCGGTTTCCGGCATTGAGGGTGCTGGTGATCTGCGTGGCAAACGCCGAGTGCGCAGTGCCGAGCACGTCACTGACTTTCGCGAGATACGCATCCGCTTCCCCTTGTGCGACGGCGAGCTTCGCGGCGGAGGCTTCCATCCGCTGGAGGACGTCGGCCGTGACCGACGCCTCCCTTTTGGCGGATTCGACTGCGGCGCGCAGCGTGACGAGCATCTGCGCGACCGCGTCGCGCGTCGACCGATAATCGGTCAGCACGGATTCCATCGACGCACTCGCACTCGCCAGCGACTGCGAAGACTGGCCTAGCTGCGCAGCAAGCGCATCCGCCTGCTTCAGCGCCCCCGTCACGCCGGTGCCGGCCTTAGCGAAGTCATCCGCCGCGAGCGCCAGCGTCTCCGCGCCCGAGTTCATGCGCCCGATCGCATCTGTCGTGACCCTCGAGCCGATTGACCGCCAGCGGCCAGCTGGCCGACCGCCTCGCCGACTTTCCCGGAGAGGTCCTGGACTCCAGACCCCATCGCGCCCACCGACTTCTGGCTTCCTGCGAGAGACCCGTGATGGCGGCGCCGACACCGGCCGCGATGTCCTCGAGGAGTCGCCGGGTCTGCGCCTGCGACTCCTCGTTCGTCTGGCCGATCAGCGTGCGGATCTCCTGCACGAACTTTCGCATTTCCTCGGTCATTACGAGCTGCGCCGCTGCTCGAGCCGGCGGCCCCTGCTGCTGAGCTTCCATCAGTGTGTTGCAGGCCTTCTGTCCGCGCCCTTCGATGTTCTCGCCGGCGTCTTCGCCGAGCTAACGGTCGCGGCCCCGCGCACAACAACGCTGCTGCAGCCTGCTGCATGCGCCGGCCATCCGCCAATGTCCTCGAAGCCGTTCAGGAATGCCGCCGCGACATCGCCGTCGATGCCGGTGGCCGGCCCAGCCCTGACGCCCCGGGCCGGCCCCGGTGCGGCCGCGAAGCTTCCATGGGCCGCTTGAGCGCATCGGTGACGGTCGAACTGATGTGCTGGCCGAGCTGCGCATGGGAGGCCGAGAAAGCGGCGATCTGCCGCTCCGAGATCTCCACCAGGGGATGCTCTTGAGGTCGCCGACCAGCGCGTCCTTTAGCTGCGCGCTGGTGTGCAGCTGACTGCTCACCGGCTCAACCAGGCGCGCGAGATACCCTCACTGACGCCGGCCGTATAGCGCTTGTCGATCTCCTGCGTGAGCCGCTGCAGTCGGCCGTAAAGTCGCACGAGGAGAAGTTTCTCGACGAACGTCACTACCATCGCGAGCAGGATCGCGAGTGCCGAGACCAGGAACGCCTCGGAAACGCCGTGCAGTGCTCCTCCAGGCTACGAACGGCGGTCGCGTCGCCGGAGACCTTGAAGGCATGGAGACCGAACAGCAGCCCCGTGAACGTCCCGATGATGCCGATACCGGTAAAAATGCCTGGTAGGTGCTTGAAGAACTCCGCCCGTAGCGGCGTATCGATCAGCGTCTCTTCGGTGAAAAATACTTCGGCGGGCAAGGTGGCGCGCAGTGCGACCACTTCCATGATTCCACTGCCCCGATTCGTCGCGCGCTCTTCGTGCAGCGTCTCCCGGAACTCGGTCCAGACATGGGAGAAGCGCGGCATTCCGGCAAACGCCGACGACAGGTCTCCGCCCGACGAGATCTCATCGAGCGCGCGCTGGCTTCGCTTCAACTGCGAGCCGACCCGAAAGGCAGGCGCAAGAAAGAACGCAATGAACGCCAGCGCCAACACAACCAGCATTCCGACGGTCGCGTACACGTACCATGGAAGGTTGACGAAGGAGGTCATCGGCCGGGATCCTGTGCGGCGGGGCTCCCGCGACGGCGCGCGTCCAGCAGGTCATGCTCGCGGCAATACTCGCGTGCGAGCCACTCGACCAAATTCGACTGGCTGCGGTCCTCGCGCGCAGCCGCGCGCCTGAGCGCCTGCTTGAATTCCGAGCTTGCGGGTACGATGAACAGTTCCGTCTTCTTGGTCACGCGTCTAGATCCTTCCCTGATCGGCGATGGAGTGTATCTGTACAGACATTTACAGACATCGTGCGCAGACGATAGAGGCACTTGGCATGCCGTTCAGGGTTTCCCCGAATCAGGTCCACGGTCTCTTGAGTCTCCGTCATTCCCTAAAGTAAGTGCACTGTTCTGCTGTGCGGCGCCCGCTCAACAGTTCAGCACGTCTCGTTCTAGACTTGTAAAACCTCGTCGCCTAGCTGCTTTTCGGGTTTTCGCCGCCCTTCCTACCTGCAGTCCCAGGAGCAGGGCTCTTGTTTGCGCCAGAATCCAGGCGTTACCGAAAGATCCACCCTTCCTCCTGAATCAGCTCGACAACCCGAAGGCATCGAACGCCTTCCGCCTTGCAAACATCTGGAATCTTTGGGCTTGTCGTGCTGCCGGGATTCTCTTCTGAGAGCACGACGCGTTCCGGGTCAGCGGCCCGAGCGATGGCGACAACAAAAGGATCGGCGGACGACCGACCCTTGGTTGTGTCTACCAGCCGCGGGTAAGCGCCCATGATTTCGACGACGTTGTCCTGAATGGCTTCCGTGATTGGCAGGAAGATGCCGGACCGGGTCTTGCACCAGCCGTAGAGCTCATCGTCCTTCTTCTTCAGTTCCTTCAGCACTTCGGACGAGGAGTACAGCCGACCTGCTTCTATGAGCTCGTCCAAGCGTTCCCAGAATTGTGGAAAATTCTTGGGTGGATAAGACCGACGCCAGGCGTGAATCAGCGCGCTGCTGTCGACGCTGTAGCTAGTCGTCTTTTTCGCACTGCTCATATGTCCCGCCTCCCCGACAGCTGCTCGAGCCGCGGGATATGACGGGTTCGCAGACCTAAGTAGCCAGATACGTCACTCAGGCTGAGACGATCGCGGTAGTAACTATCGAGAATCAGGTTGACGAGCTGCGCGCCATAGTTGGAGAGCGTTTCGCGCGGTGGATTGCGCAAGAACGCGCCCTTCTCGGCCTCGTTCTCGGCCTCGTTCTTCGCGCGTTCCTGTTCGCGTTGGCGTCGATACTCGTCGTTGTACTGACGGCGCTTTCGTTGATAGAAAGCCTCAGTCGTCCGCTCAAAGGTGAGCAGACGCCTGACAATCATCTCGCGGCTCACGCCATAGCCGCGGGCCAGGTCGGAAATCACGTCATCCGACCAGCCTTCGAGCCCACCTTGATAGGACGCGACCATTTCTTCGGCCAGGAACTGGTCGCGGGGCACCAAGGCGGCCGCCGCGACGCGGTTGCAGAAGGCTTCGACCCGTAGGTCATCCGGCGCAAGCGCCTGGCTTTCCTCAAGGTCGGTCACCCCGCTCACCCGCAGCATCAGATGAGCGAATTCGTGAAGGAGTGTGAAAGTCCGCCGGGTCGGCGGCGTGTCCGTCCGCGTGACAACGATGACAGGGAGTAGGTCCGCGGAAATTGCGAAGCCGGAGACTTCTTCGGAACTAACCCGCGTTGCCTGAAACGCGAGGACCCCCGCGTGCTCAATCTTGTTGCGCCAGCCGTTGAACGTCCCGTAGCCGTTGCGGTCGACCGCCCATTCCGCGACGTCGTCTCGGCTGACATCAAGCAGTTTGCGAATCCGCTGACCAACACCCTCGGCCGAATCTGAAAGCTTGGCCTGATGCGAAAAGCGCGGCGGCGGATCGCCGGTGTCCTGCCTCAGTTCGAGAGCCAATTGCCGACGCTGGTTGGCGAGGCGAATTTCGAGCGCTAGCTCGGGAGACATTGGCCGGGGCGCGCCGCCCGGCAGTCTCCGGAAATCTCGCATCGGCTGGAAGGTTTTTGGCACGTCTTGCAGATAAAGCACGCTCAAAGGCCGCTTGTACGTGTCAGCGAGCGTCTGCAACTGCGAGACCGTGGGCGCAGCTGTCCCCTCTTCCCACGCCGTGATCTTGTCTGCGTCCGTCTTAAGCCGCTTCGCCGCCTCGGTCACCGTCAAGCCAGCCGAGGTCCGGGCCCACTTCAGGACCTCCTTGCGAACCTTGGCTTTGACCGATTTGGCCATCGTGTTCCTCTACTCGACGTGGGTGGCAGACCGCTGGCGGCCGGACTTTGGCGAACGGGGTCGTGACAGAGCTTCGGACCGAACGCGTAGACGCAGGCCGCTGTGCCGCTGAAGTTCCTTGAGAACGCTCGACATGTTGGCGGCTGTTGGATTGCCAGACGGGCCAAACATGCGGACCAGGCTTTTCTCGGGAGTGCCGGTTCGTCTGCTGAGTTCGGCATAGCCCAGTGACCCCTTGATGGCCTCACGAATGTGGCTGCGGGCGATCGGCAGTTCACCGGCTAGCATGCATTCCACTGCTTCTTCGAGCAGCGCGCCAGCGAACAACGGCTCGCGCCCTGCTCGGTCCTGCACGATGTCTTGAAAGCTACGGCCGCTAGGTGACTTGCTCATAAATTCCTCTGATGTCAGCCGCCAGAGTAACGTACACGTTACTGGCAATCGAGGCACTTCGTTTCTCAGTGCCCAGTGACATCCCGCCGCAGGTATCCGCTCCGGACGTATAGCGCCCTGCCCTCCTTTAGGAGTCACTGTTGCCATTCCGTGTCTTTTTGGGTTGTGAGGGCGTCGCGCCGAACGGCAACCAGTATCTGGTGCCACGGCGCTGGCCGGTCCGGATGAGTGCGCCCAGGGCGACGAGCTCGGCGAGGTCGCGCCGGGCGGTGGCAGGTGGTGTGCCGGTGATCGCGGCGGATTTGCCGGCAGAAAGGCCGCCGTCGAAGCCGTCCGGGCCGTCGCGCATCAGGCGGAGCAGCGCTGTCAGCCCGGAGTTGGCTCGGAACTGGTCCGCGGCGCCCCACAGACGCTTCTCAAGGATCGTAGATGAATCGTCCTTTTTCGGCTGGCGCGATCCAATGCATGTCGGGTCCCGAATTCAGTAGCCGTCGGAGCGACGCGATTCTGCACCGCGTTCTCCGCGACCAGTGTTTAGGCAGCAGGTGGTTACCGATCGTGAACCGGGCTCGAAGGCGCGCCTGCCGCAGGGCGCCAACGGCCGGTGGCATTCGGTGCGGACGCTGATCCCCTGCCCGATCATCTCGGCTTTTTTGTTGCCCCTTCCTGGGACTCCGAGTCTGCCACAGGGAACCGGCGCAGACGGCTGGGAGCCCCGTTCCGGGCACATGGTTGACACTTCCGGCCACCACCGGACCCGCAACTCGCCGTCCCGAGCCCAGATCCGGCGCGCGAAAACAGCCCGGGAGAGCCAGAAGCCCTCGGGACCAAACCCACGAAAAACTTTGGAAAGATGGTGGCCGGGGTCGGAATCGAACCAACGACACGCGGATTTTCAGTCCGCTGCTCTACCAACTGAGCTACCCGGCCGCCGTTGGAAGGGCGCGTATTTAACTAGCCGGGCGCGCGGGGCGTCAAGGAAAAGCCGGCCGCGACCGCCCGCTCCCGCCCCAAGGCGGTGCAGCCCCGGGGCCTTCCCGCCCCTCGATGGTGCGCAGGCGCCCCGCCGCATCCCGCGCTTCGCGCCTAACTCCTTGATCCGCCATCGCGCCGCGCCGCGGCACGGAACCTGCAGCGCCCTGCCCTGATTGGGGTCATGGACCACGGATCCGCACCATGAAGTTGATCACCGCGATCATCAAGCCGTTCAAGCTCGACGACGTCCGCGAGGTGCTGTCGGAACTCGGCGTGTCCGGCATGACGGTCACCGAGGTGCGCGGCTTCGGCCGGCAGAAGGGCCACACGGAGCTCTACCGCGGGGCGGAGTACACGGTGGAGTTCCTGCCGAAGAGCCAGGTGCAGGTGGCCGTGCGCGACGACATGGTCGAGGCGGCCATTGACGCGATCCTGGGCGCGGCGCGCACGGGCAAGGTGGGCGACGGCAAGGTGTTCGTGACCCCGATCGAGCACACGGTGCGCATCCGCACGGGCGAGGCGGACGACGCGGCGCTCTGAGCGCACGGCCGGCGGCCGGCACGACCTGCGGCGCTGCACGATCGACAACCGACAACGACTGAACACGACCACGTTCGGGGGAGCTTCATGAAGAACCAGTTCCGCGCCGCGGGCATCCGCCATGCGCTGCCCTCAGGCCTGCTGCTGCTCTGCCCCGCGCTCGCGCTCGCCGATGCGCCGGCGATCGACACGGGCGACACGGCCTGGCTGATCACGGCGACCGCGCTGGTGCTGTTCATGACGCTGCCGGGGCTCGCCGCGTTCTACGGCGGGCTCGTGCGTTCGAAGAACGTGCTCTCCGTGCTGGCGCAGTGCGTGGCCATCACCTGCCTCGTCACCCTGCTGTGGATCGCGGGCGCCTACGGGCTCGCCTTCGGCGACGGCGGTGGCGCGCAGGGTTTCATCGGCGGCCTCGGCAAGGCCTTTCTCTCGGGCGTGACGCGCGAGTCGGTGAGCGGCACGGTGCCCGAGACCGTGTTCGCGATGTTCCAGATGACCTTCGCGATCATCACGCCCGCGCTCGTGATCGGCGGCTTCGCCGAGCGCATCCGCTTCAGCGCGGTGCTGGGCTTCACGGTGCTCTGGCTGCTGCTGGTCTACGTGCCCATCGCGCACTGGGTCTGGGGCGGCGGCTGGCTCGCGAAACTGGGCGTGCTGGATTACGCGGGCGGCATCGTGGTGCACGTGAACGCGGGCACGGCCGCGCTCGTGACCGCGCTCGTGGTCGGTCCGCGCCGCGGCTTCCCGCACACGGCGATGCCGCCGCACTCGCTGCCCTTGACCGTGCTGGGTGCGGGCATGCTCTGGGTGGGCTGGTTCGGCTTCAACGCGGGCAGCGCGCTCGCCGCGAACGGCAATGCCGGCATGGCGATGCTGGTCACGCACACGGGCGCGGCAACCGGCGCGCTGGCGTGGATGGTCATGGAGTGGCTGCGCTACGGGAAGCCCTCGATGCTCGGCATCGTGACGGGCATGGTCGCGGGCCTGGGCACCATCACGCCGGCGTCCGGGTTCGTGGGGCCGATGGGTGCGGTGGTGATCGGCGGCGTCGCGGGCGTGGTGTGCTTCGCGGCCACGCAGTTCCTGAAGCGCGTCCTGCACATCGACGATTCGCTGGACGTCTCGCCCGTGCACGGCGTGGGCGGCGTGATCGGCACGCTGATGACGGGCATCTTCGTCTCGGCGTCCTTCGGCGGCGCGGGGTACGCGGAAGGCATGACCATGGCGAAGCAGATCGGCGTGCAGGCGCTCGGCGTGCTCGCGACGGCCGCGTGGTGCGGCGCGCTCACCTTCGCCATCCTGAAGCTGCTCGATGCGACCGCGGGCCTGCGCGTCGATGCCGAGGCCGAGACCGAAGGCCTCGACCTCGCGGACCACGGCGAGCGCGGCTACACGCCCTGAGCCTCATGCCCGGGGGCGGTGCCGCGGCTGCACGCGCTGGCTCCTGGCCGCAGTGATGCGGCGTCGTTTGCCGCGTCGTCGCCCCTCA
The DNA here is from genome assembly GCA_046352935.1 of Steroidobacteraceae bacterium. Taxonomy (GTDB): domain Bacteria; phylum Pseudomonadota; class Gammaproteobacteria; order Steroidobacterales; family Steroidobacteraceae; genus CAYWMY01. Next base: position 145,166 of record JAXMGR010000009.1, on the reverse strand, counting down.
CAACCTCAGACGCGTCCGGCAATACCCGCGAGGAATTCGTCGTCGGTGTCGTCGGCATCTGGATCGCAGTACGTCGCGGCCGTGTCGAGCCAGCGCCGCAGTTGCCAGGCGCGCGAACCGTTCACCGGCGCCGCGGCCGGGTCCGACGCCAGCGAATCCCACAGCACGTTGATGAGGTCGAGCCGTTCCTCGAAGTCCAGCTCTTCGATCGTCGATGCGAGTGTGACCATGCTGCACCTCCATGCGGGACATTGCAGGAAGCGTGCCGCGAGGCGGCGACCTTTCCCGACAGGGAGTTAGCGTAGGCGCGGCCTGTTACAGCGCGGTGAATGCCCCGTGGCGGGGCGGGAAGGGGCGCGGCGCAACAGCGCCGCTCAGTCGAGGCCGAGTTCCCGCAGCACCGCGGCCGCGTGGCCGAAGCCCTCGGCACCCGCCGGCACGCCGGCGTAGATCGCCGTGTGCAGCAGCACCTCGCGGATCTGCTCCTTCGTGCAGCCGTTCGTGATGGCGCCCTTCACGTGCACCTCGAGCGGCGCGGCGCGTCCCTGGGTGGCGAGGATGGCAATGGTGAGCAGGCTGCGCGTCGCGCGGTCGAGGCCGGGACGCGCCCAGACTTCGCCGAAGCAGTAGCGCGTCATGATGTCTTCGAAGTCCCGGTTGAAATCCGTGGCCTGTTCGAAGCGCTCCTCGGCGAGCGCGGGGCCGAGCATCTCGCGCCGGATCCGCATGCCGCTGTCGAACTTCGGGTCCTGCTGGTTCATGGGGAACTCCCTGGGTGGGGTGATGGGCCCGTGCGGGGCGCGCGGCCGTTGCGCCGCGTGACGCGCACCCACCGGTGCGGCCTGCTCACTCGCGCGGCACGAATTCCTTCGGCTTGTCCGAGCCGCCGCCGAAGAAGAACTTCTCCATCTCCTCGACGAGGAACTTGCGCGCCTTCGGGTCGATGGTCGAAAGGCGATACTCGTTGATGAGCATGGTCTGGTGGGCGAGCCACTTCTGCCAGGCTTCCTTCGAGACGTTCTCGAAGATGCGCTTGCCGAGATCGCCGGGATACGGCGAGTAGTCGAGCCCCTCGGCCTCGCGGCCCAGCAACACGCAGTGCACCATGCGCGCCATGTTCTTCACTCCCGGTCCGGATCGGCCGCGTCCACGACGCAGGCCCTGACGAGTTTCTCCACGGGCGCCGCGAGCCCGACGGCCTGCGGCGCGCGCGAGTTATACCAGAGGTAGCGATCGCCCTCCAACGCGGCGCGCCCCGGCGCGACCCCCGCACAGAGCGGCGCGATGTCGAGATCGAAGTGCGTGAAGCTGTGCCTGAGCGGAGCGAGGTCGCGCAACCGCGCGGCGTCGCCCCGGAGACGCTGCGCGACGAAGTTCGCCGCGGCCGCGGCGTCGTCGAACATCGGCAGCACATAGAGCCCGCCCCAGAGTCCCTGCGGCGGGCGCTTCTCCAGCAGCACCTCGCCCGCGTCGCTCACCGCGAGCAGCATGATGGTGCGGCGCACGCGGCGTGCCGCGCGCGCCGGCCGGCGCGCGGGCAGCTCGGCCTGCCGTCCGGTGGCGTGCGCCACGCACGAGCCGGCGAAGGGGCAATCGTCGCAGCGCGGCCGGCGCGGCAGGCAGACCGTCGCGCCGAGATCCATGATGGCCTGCGTGTAGGCCGCGACCGCGCTCGCGGGCGTGCAGTCCTCCGCGAGCGCCCAGAGCCGCTTCGTCACGGCGGACGCTCCGGGCCAGCCCTCGACGCCGAAGACCCGCGCGAGCACGCGCTTGACGTTGCCATCGAGGATCGCGTGCCGTTCACCGCGCGCGAGTGCCTGGATCGCGCCCGCCGTCGAGCGCCCGATGCCCGGCAGCGCCGCGAGTTCCTCGAAGTGCGCGGGCAGCTCGCCGCCGTGCTTCGCGAGCACCTCGTTCGCGGCGCGGTGCAGGTTGCGCGCGCGTGCGTAGTAGCCGAGGCCCGTCCACAGGTGCAGCACCTCGTCGAGGGGCGCCACCGCGAGTGCGGCAACATCGGGCAGGCGTGCCATGAAGCGCTCGTAGTACGGGAATACGGTCGCGACCTGCGTCTGCTGCAGCATGATCTCGGACACCCAGACGCGATAAGGCGAGGGATCGCGCTGCCAGGGCAGCGTGGTGCGCCCGTGCCGCTCGAACCAGGCGAGCAGGCGCGGCGCGAACTCCGCGGCCGGCAGCGGGCGATTCACGGCGCCGGTACCTCCGCATGCGTGCGCGGTGCACCCGGCTCCGCGCGCGCGGCTTCCTCGACGGCCGCGAACATGTCACGCGTGCCGCTCTCGAGCGTGCGCAGCATCGGCCGGCGCACCAGCCACGCCGGCGCCCAGAAGCCGAGTTCGAACTCGGAGGTGTATTCGACGTGCGTACCCTCGCCCTCGGACGTCAGCGTCGTCACGGTGCGGCCATAGCGAAGGTCCGACTCCTCCGGCACGACGATCGCCTCCAGCACGAGCGGCGCCTCGCGCAGGGATTCGACACGCTTCAGGTCGCGGCACAGCCAGGAGCCGACGCAGCCTTCGAGCAGCGTGACGAGACGCCGCTGCCCGTCAGCGCCGGCCTGCACGCGCGCCTCACGGATGCGCGGATCGAGCGACGGATAACGCTCATAGCGCGTGAGCACGGCCATGACGGCGGCGGGGGGCGCATCCAGGCGGGCCGTGAGCCGCACACGGTAGCGGTGCTCGCTGTAGTCCGCGACGAGATCCCGGACGTCGTAGGCCGCCGCACCGGCGCTGGCGGTCGCCAGCCACAGTGCCCCGGCGAGTCCGCGCAGGGTCAAGGGGACTCCCGCAGGTTCGGCTCGACGTGCAGCCGCAGGCCGCGCAGCCGCGCACCGGCCGCGCGGGCCTCGTCGATCGTGATGTCGGCGTCGATGTCGAGCCTGCGCAGCGCCGTGAGGGCCGCCTCCAGCGTCGTGGCACTGCGCGGCGCCTTCGTGTCGGTCGGCGGCAGGTATCGATCGAGATCGATGCGATCGGCCGCGAGCACGATGCGCGGCGCAGCGCCCTGCTGTAGCGGCAGATCGAAGGAGCCGGTGGCGTGGGTGTCGTCGAGCGTGCCATCGAAGTCGCGGATGCCGATCGATCCGGTGGTCGCGACGACGGTCGCCTCGAGCCGGGCGCGGGCGAGCGTCGCCGGGTCCGTGGTCGCAGGCAGATCCATGCCGAGCGCCTGCGCGAGCGGGCGTGGCGCGAACGGCGCGGTCTTCAGCCGGAACTCCGCCGCGGGCGCCGTCGTGGCCTTCGCGACCGTGCCCTGCGCTTCGAAGGCGACCCCCGCGGCAGAGCCCTGCGCGCGCTTCACGCTCACACGATCAGTCTTCATGTCCCAGGCGAGGCCTTCGATGCGGCCCGTCGCCTCGACACCCGCGATCGGCAGGCCGCCGCCGCCGGCCCAGATCGTGAAGCGGTCGAGATCCACCGCATAGCGACCCTGGTCGGGATCGAGCATCGCCTTGCCCGCGAGGCGGCCGTGACCGGACCAGGGGTCCGCTGAGGCGCCGAGGCGCAGCTCGACCGGAAACGGCGCACGCGGTGCGATGTCCACCGCGGTCATCGAGAAGCCTGCGACGCTGAGGCGCCGCCCGCTGCGAGCGTCCTCGAAACGCAGCCGCAGGTCCTTCATCCCGAGTGCGTCGACGCGGAACGCGGCGGGCCCCTCGCCCATCAGCTCCAGCACCCGGTCGACGAACGCAGACCAGTTGTCGTGCCCGGCGGCGTCGATGCGCAGGTTCAGCTGGCCGGCATCGATCGTCACCGCACGCTGGTGCGAGAAATCGCCGCGGACCGCGCGCCACGGCAGCTCGATCCCGACCCGGGCGCCGTCGATGAGCGGCGCCCCGGCGCGCGCATCGCCGATGTGGAGCCCTTCGAGCGCGACACCCGGACCCGGCAGCAGCGACCAGCCGAGGTGATCGAAGGCCACGGGTGTCGCGAGCGAGCGCGACAGGGTGCGCGCGATCGATGCATCGAAGGCGCCGAAGCGCAGGAGCAGCAGCATCGCGCCGGCTACGAGCAGCGGCAGCCCGATGAGAGCAGCGAGGACGAGCTGGAATCTGGAGAGACGCATGCGTGTGGGCATTCTACGGCGGAACGTCCACGGCCACGATCGAAGCGGAGCGGGGTACGACACCCCGACTCCACGCGCGCTTCAGGAGCGGCAGCGTGGATCTGTCGACGGGATCACGCGACAGGGCTTCAGGCGTTTCGCTTCGCGCCGATTCATGGGTTCGGCGCGCGACGGAACCCGCGGCGCCACGATCCAGAGACTGAAAGGATGCAAGCGGCGGACGGGCTCCCGAGGGGCCGGCGGTCCGCCGCACTTTCTTCGGCGCCCCGTCCGGGACCGACGCAAGACCTCTTCGGGACGGCAGCTCTCAACCGACTGCGTGCAGCCGCTGCACGGGCATGACCGTGCCGAGGCGCGCGCGCGCGTCGATGGCGGGCACGGGACGGGCCAGCAGGTAGCCCTGCGCATAATCGCAGCCGATGCGTTCGAGGAACTGCAGCGCGGCCGGCGTCTCGACGCCCTCGGCGCAGACGCGCATGCCGAGGTTGTGCGCGAGATCCACCATCGATCGCACCATGGTCTGCGCCTCGCGGTCCTGGCCGACGGCGAGGCCGAGGGACTTGTCGATCTTGATCTCGTTGAACGGCATGCGATAGAGCTGGGTCAGCGACGAATAGCCCGTGCCGAAATCGTCGAGCGAGAGCCCGAAGCCCTTCACGCGCAGCCGGGTGAGGATGTCGAGGGTGCGCGAGGGCTGCGTCAGCGCCGCGGTCTCGGTGATCTCGATGGTGAGCTGGGAATTCTCGACGCCCTGCCCGGCCATCAGTTCGGCCAGCCGGTCCGGGAACTCGATGTCGTCCACGAGGCCGGCCGAGAGGTTCACCGCGAGCTGGGCGCACAATCCGCCCTGCCGCCAGGCCGCGATCTCGGCGACTCCCGTCTGCAGCACCCAGTCGGTCATCGCGCCGACGAGCCCGTGTTCCTCGGCGAGCGGGATGAATCGGTCCGGGTACACGAGTCCGAACTCGGGATGGTCCCAGCGCAGCAGCGCCTCGACGCCCGAGAGCAGCCAGCCCTCCGGCCGCAGCTCGGCCTTGGGCTGGTAGTGCACGACGAGCTGGCCGCGGTCGACCGCACGTGCGAGGTCCCGCGGATCGATGAGCTGGTCGACCCGGCGCTGCCGGGCGAGCAGCGCTTCGAGGTCGTCGAGCATGACCGGCTTGCGCAGCGCGGCCACGACCTCGAGGCCCACCGACTGACCGAACTGCTCGGCCCCGGACAGCACCCGCGCATCCATACCGCTTGCGATCACGACCGGCGTGCGGCAGCGGCGTCGGCCCAGCTCGCGCAGCAGCGCGATGCCGTCGGTGCCGGGCATCTGCAGGTCGACGATGATCAGCGTGGGGTCGAAGCCCGTCAGCGATTCGAGCAACCGCTCGGCCGTCGTCGCGGTCGCGACGCGGTAGCCGAGGCCCGAGGCCACCCGCTCGACGAAGTCGAGCGCGTCGACGTCGTCGTCGACGACGAACAGACGGTTGGGACCGCCCTCGTCCGGCGCCGCGTCGTGTCGCTCCGTGGATCCGTTACCCGATACCGTCGGCATGTGAGTCCTTTCCCTGGTGGGCCGCGCGCCGCTCCACGGCATGCGGCAGATAGAGGCGCACGGTCGTGCCGCGGCCGGGTGCCGTGTCGATCGTGGCGAGCCCGCCCGACTGCTGCAGCAGGCCGTAGACCATCGCGAGACCGAGGCCCGTGCCCTTGCCGGGCTCCTTGGTCGTGAAGAACGGTTCGAATGCGCGGCGCGCGACGTCCGGCGGCATGCCGGTGCCGTCGTCCTGGACGCTGATGACGACGTACTCGCCGGGCGGCAGCGCCGCGGGCCGGCGCGCGTCCTCGGCGCCCAGCGTCTCGTTGTCCGTGCCGATCAGGAGGTGTCCGCCCGAGGACATCGCGTCGCGCGCATTGATTGCGAGGTTCAGCACCGCGCTCTCGATCTGCACCGGGTCGACGCGGCAGGTCCACAGGCGCGGTTCGAGCCTGCACTCCAGCGTCACGTTCGGCGGCAGGCTGCGGTCGAGCAGATCGCGCATGCCCGTGATCAGCGCATTGCAGTCGACGATCACCGGCTCGAGCTGCTGCTGGCGGGCGAAGGCGAGCAGCCGGCGCGTCAGGTCCGAGCCGCGCATCGCCGCGCGCAGGGACGTGGAAATGCTGTGCCCGACGCGGGGGTCGAGCCCCGCGATCCGGTCGGCGAGCTGCAGGTTGCCGATGATGACGTTGAGCAGGTTGTTGAAGTCGTGGGCGATGCCGCCGGTCAGCTGACCGATGGCATCCATCTTCTGCGCCTGGCGCAGGTCCGATTCGAGCTTCTTCTCCGCGGTGACGTCGCGCGTGATGGAGGTGAAGCCCTGCACCTCGCCCTGCGAGTCGCGCTCGGGGACGTAGCTGACGATGAGCTCGCGCCCGCCGGACTCGCCCTCGACGCGTGCCGCGAACTCGACCGTCGTGCCGGCGAGCACCTGGGTCATGCGTGGCTCGATGTCGGCCCAGTTGGCGGGACTCACGAGGTCGGCGAGCGCATGGCCCACGACGGCGGCCCCCGGAACCCCGGCCCAGCGCTCGAAGGCCGCGTTGACGTGCCGCAGCACACCGCCGCGATCGACGTAGGCGATCTGCGTCGGTACGGCGTTCAGCATGTGCTCCAGCACGTGACGGTTGTCGGCCGAGCTCTCGGTCGTGAGCCCGTTCCCGGTGAGATTGATGTGCGTGACCACGACGCAGCGTTCGACCCCGTGCAGGACCGCGCGGCCGAGCACGCGGTGCAGGCAGTGACGGTCGTCCGCGGTCACCTGGTAGTCCATGACGAATTCGTCGGTCACGCCGGCCAGCACCTGGGCAAGGCCCCGTCCGACCGCCGGGGCCGCGGCGCAGCGTTCACCCGCGGTCTCCAGCAGCGCGACGTAGTTCTCGCCGAAGCCGTAGCGCAGGCCGATGAGCCCGCGCTCCGAAGTCGCCTCGCGCCACGCGCGGTTGATCTCGACGAGCTCGCCCTGCGCGTTCAGCACCGCGATGGCGACGCGCAGGGTGTCGAACACGCTGCGCCACTGTTCGACGGAATCCTGCAGGTCGTCCAGCAGCTGCTGCCTGCTGCTGATGTCGTGGAGCACGCCGACCAGGCGCAGCGGTCGCCCTGTCACGTCGCGCTCGGCGACGCCGAGCACGCGGATCGTCCGGCCGTCGGCGAGCCGGCAGCAGATGTCCAGGGGATCCTTGCGTTCGAGGTGGCGCCGGATCGCGAGCAGGAGCCGCGTGCGATCCTCGGGCGTCACGAGCCCGGCAAAGCGGGCAAACCCACGGGCCCCGTCCTCCCCGGGCCGCGGCAGGATGGCCTCGATCTGCGGCGAGAACCAGGCGGTCGCAGAACCCAGATCCCAGTCGAAGAACCCGTCGGGGGACAGCTCGACGAGCCGCTGGTAACGGCTGCGGACCAGCCGCATGTCGGCGGCCGGCTGGCCGGGGCGTTCGCTGGAGGACGGGTTGTCCCTGGGTAGTGGCTTCACGGGCTCCATGCGGCTCGTGGCGGCGCAGACCGCCACCGCGCAGCACCACTGCTGCACCGCACCTGAAACTGACTCTTTGACTTTATCGGCCCGGGGCCGGACGGCTTGATGGCGGGAGCCGCAGATTGGGGGTTTCCCCTACGGTTTCGTGATGCTCCGGCTTCCGGGGTTCCGGACCCGGCGGCGCCTTCGGGCTGCGGGTTCGCAGGCGCGGGGGCGCCTGGGCGGCATCACGGCGGGGTCAGCGTCCGGGCCCTGCTTCACGGCCGCCCGCCCAGTTCACGGCGTACTGGACGAGCTGGGCCGCGGTCGTCAGGTTCAGCTTGCGCTTCAGGCGCTGCCGGTGGGACTCGACCGTCTTGATGCTGAGGTTCAGCGCTTCCGCCGCTTCGCGGGTCGACATGCCGCGGCCGATCATCTGCAGCACCTGCAGCTCGCGGTTCGACAGGCGGTTGATCGGGTTGGTCGCGAGATAGGTGCCTCCCGCGGCGAACTTCTGGATCATGCTGTTGCCGACCGCCTCGCTGACGTAGATCCCGCCGTCGAGCACGCGACGCAGGGCGGTCAGGAACTGGTCACCGGCCGCCTGCTTCATGATGTAGCCGTTGGCGCCTGCCGCGAGCATGCGTTCGGCGTAGATCGCCTCGTCGTGCATCGACAGCACGAGCAGGGGCAGCGAGGGATGGTGCGCGCGGACGTCGCGCACGAGCTCGATGCCGTCGCCCTGGCGCAGCAGCAGGTCGACGATCACGACGTCGGGCTCGGTATCCCGGATCAGCTGGCGCGCATCGCGCACCGTCTCGGCCTCGCCGCAGACGACGAGGTCGGGCTCCTGCTCGATGAGGCGCTTGAGTCCCTGGCGGACGATCGGATGGTCGTCGACGATCAGGACGCGCCGCACTGTCGCACCGGCGGAGGTCCGACCACCGGAGTCCCGCACGGACGGGCTCATGCACCACTCCCCTCATGGTTATCCAATGGGAACACACAGCTTACACGAGTGCCGCCGCCCTCCTGCGGCTCGACGGCCAGGTCGCCGCCGATGATGTCCGCTCGATAGTGAAGGACCTGCAGTCCCATCCCGTCGCGCGAAGGCTCCGTCCGGTCGATGCCTTTGCCGTTGTCGGTGATGCTGAGGCGGCCCCGGCCGCCGAGCATGCCGAGCTCGATGCGGATCTCGCCGGGTCTTCCGTGCCGCACGGCGTTGGTGACGGCCTCCTGTGCGATACGCGCGAGCTGGTGTGCGACCGGAACGTCGATGAGACGCGACACCACGCCGTCGATGTCCGTCTCGCAGTGGACCGCGGTGCGCCGCCCCGTCGCCGCCGCCAGCGACTCCAGCGCGCGCGCGAGGCCGCCCTGCGCGACCCGATGTGCCGACAGGCCGTGGGACACGTCGCGGGTCGTCTCGATGGCCGAGGCCACGAGGCCGGCCGCGCGCTCCAGGTCCTCCTCGATGGGCTTGCGCTGCGCGACGCGGCTCGCGATGGCGGACAGCAGCAGCGACAGGCCGGTGAGCTCCTGGCTCAGGCCGTCGTGCAGCTCGATCGCGAGGCGCTGCTGCTCGCTGACGACGGCTTCCATGATGCGGCGGCGCTGCTGCTGGCTCTGGGTCACGTCGTGGCCGACGCCGACCCAGTACGCGCGCCAGCGGATGTCGACGCGGCTGAAGGACAGTTCGGCGGCGGCGTCCTGTCCGTCGGGACGGTGCATGACCAGCCGGTGCCGCAGGCCGCCCGATGCGCCGGGCGCCGCACGCAGGTCCTGGATCACCTCGAGCAGCTCGGCATGGTGACGGCGCTGCACGAGGTCCATGACCGGGCGGCCGGTGAGCGCCCCGGAATCCACGCCGAGCAGCGACTCGAGCGCCCGGTTCGCCACGACGATCCGCTGCTGGTCGTCGAGCGCGATGACCGGCTCGCCGAGACGGTCGAGCATCGCCGACTGCAGCGCCTGCTGTTCCAGCGTGCGCTGCAGTTCGTCGTCGTCATAGACGATGCCGACCACGTGCGTCGCGCGGCCGGCCTCGTTGCGCCGCATGAATCCCTGCCCCGAGAGCCAGCGGTAGCCACCGTCCGGCACGCGCCAGCGCAGCGAGCAGTGCCAGTAGGGACCGCGCCTGAGGCAATCGACGATGGCGGCATGTGCCGCCGGCAGGTCGTCCGGATGCACGAACTGCAGCAGGTCCGCCGATCGCCTGAGTCCGGCGACGGGCTGACCGAGCACACCGTTCGGCGCGTGCAGCCACTCCATGCGGTCGCTCGCGATGTCCCACTCTGCGAGCGCCTCGTTGAGCGATTCGCAGACGTGCAGCACGCGCTCGCGCCACAGGGCCGCATCGACCTGCGCGCGCCGGTGATCGGTGACGTCGATGGACGCGACCACGAAGCGGCGCACGCGGCCGGTGGCCGGGTCGACCTCCGCCGGATGCGCGAGCACGACCAGCCACAGCTCGCGGTCATCGGTGCCGGCCCGGCGCACCAGTGCGCGGAACGGCTGCCCGGTCGCGATCGCCTGGTTCGCGGCGCGCCACCACGCATCGCGGTCGTCGGCATGCAGCCGCGCCAGCATTTCACGGATGTGCAGACGCTCCGAAGCCAGCCCCTCGGGGCCGGGCGCGTTCCGGACGTCGGCCTCCACGCGACCGCTCTCGACATCCCATTCCCAGGTCACCACGGGCGCCGCCTCGGTGGCCACCCGCATGCGCTGCTGACGCCGTTCGAGAGCGAGCTCCGCCTCCTTCTGGGCGGAGATGTCGATGAACAGGCCGCTGAGGGACACCGCGCGCCCGGTCCCGTCGTGCACCACGCGCGTGAAATCCCGCAGCCAGATGACATCGCCATCCGCGCGGACGGCGCGGTAGACGAGCTCGTGGTCGCGGCCGCGCGCGACGTCCGCCATGCACGCGGCCATGACCCGCTCGCGGTCGCGCGGGTCCATCATCCGGGCGAAGAATCCCGGCGCCAGCCACTCGTCGTGTCCGTAGCCGAGCAGATCCGCGTACCGGCCGCTCACGCCGGTGACCTGCAGATCCGGCAGTCTGGCCTCCCAGGCGACGGCGTGCCCGCTGTTCAGCAGTGCCTCGAAGCGGCCGCGGCGTTCCGCCTGCTCGATGCTCGCGGCCGCGAGCGCCGCCAGGTCCTCGACGCGCCGCACATCGGCACGACCGGGCCTGCCGAACAGCAGCACCACGCCCAGGAGCCCGGCGTCTTCGCCGAGCACCGGCACTGCCGCGAGCGGCTCCGCCTCCGGCAGCCAGTGCCACGCGGATCGCAGCACGGCGGGAATGCGTCCGTCGGCGGCGTTCACACCCAGCGAGCGCATCAGTTCGCCGGGCTCCAGCGCGACGGGAGAGGCCTGCCGCCACTCGCCAGCGCCGCCGTCGACGGCGGCGACATCGAGGAAGCCGGCCTCCGTGCGGATCACGGCGACGACCGTGGCGCCGGAGACCCTGCGCGCCGTGGCGGCGAGCACGGTCCAGGGACTGGCCTTCGTCCCTTCGCGCCGGGAGGCGAGGTGGTGCGCGGCGCTCATGCCGTCACCGGCGGCGTTTCGCCGACCGCGCCGCGACGGACCCGGACCACCACGCGCGTGCCGCCGCACGGACGCCGCTCGCAGAGCGCCATGCCACCCATCATGCGCGCACGGTAGGCGATGATCTTGAGACCGAGGCCGGGACCGGCGAGCGCCTCGGGCGTGACTCCCGCACCGTCGTCGGAGACGGACAGCACGATCATGCGTTCGGTCAGCTTGAACGACAGCGTCGCACTGGTCGCGCCGGCATGGCGCACGACGTTGGTCAGCGCTTCCTGCGCAACGCGGTAGAGCTGCGTGGCCATGACCGCGTCCAGCTCGGCGCCGGGACGCACGAGGGAACGGACGCGCACGTCCAGCCCCATGATCTCGCGCGAGCGTGCCGCGAGATCACGCAGGGCAGACACGAGGCCCGCGCGTTCGATCGCGACCGGCGACAGGCCCCGCGCCAGCGTGCGCGTGCTCTGCACCGCCTGCGCCACGAGGTCCAGGATCTCGTCGACGTCCGGACGCGCAGCCGGCAGTTCGCGCTCCACCCGGCTGGCCAGGCCACCCAGCATCAGGGCGATGCCCGTCAGCTCCTGACCCAGGCCGTCGTGCAGGTCGCGACCGATACGCTCCTGCTCACGGTTCGCGACCTCGATGAGTTCGCGCTCGAGGCGCCGCTGCGTGGTGACGTTCTGGAGCACGACGACCCAGCGGGGCGCACCCAGGAACTGTGACAGCGCGACGGCAGCCGATACGAGCAGCGTGGACCCGTCCCGCTGCCGGATGGTCGTCTCCAGGCGATGTGGATGCCCGTCTGCCGACATGACGCCGCCATTGAAAGGCTCGGACCAGCGCCAGTCACCGTGCGCCGGCGGCAGCAGCACCTCGATGCGCTGGCCGATGAGCTGCGTCGGATCGAGGCCCAGCATCATCGATGCGGCCGCATTGCCGTAGGTGACCCGGCCGACGTCATCGCAGACGAGGACCCCCTCGCTGAGCGCCTGCAGCATGCTGGCCTGCATGCGGTGGTGCTCCTCGACCTCGCGTCGCGAGGTGACGTCCATGACCGTGCCGGCCAGCCGCGTGGCCCGTCCGGCGTCGTCGTGCTCGATGGCGCGGCCGCGATTGTGCAGCCAGGACCAGCGACCGTCGTCGCCGCGGAAGCGCAGCTCGATGTCGATGTCGTCCGCCTCGCCGCGCAGGTGCGCGGCGACCTGCCGCGCGAACGCCTCGCGGTCCTCGGGATGGATGTGATCGAGGAGCTGCCGCGCCGTGCGCACGCCGGGCTGCCCGACCCGGCTGCGGGTCACGGTCTCGAACTGGGCACTGACCTCGAGGATGTTGACATCCGCGTCCGTGATCCAGAACGCGATGCCCGAGCTCCACAGCACCGTCTCGAAGCGCCGCTCGCTCTCGCGCAGCGCGATCTCGGCGCGCTTGCGTTCGTCGATGTCGAGGGTCACGCCACCCATGCGCGTCGATCGCCCGGTGCCGTCCCGCGCGATGACCCGTCCGCGGTCGAGCAGCCAGCGATCCTCGCCGCCCGCGGTACACACGCGGTATTCGCACTCGAAGAGCTCGGTCTGCCCCGTGAGACAGGCGGTCAGCGCCGCCTCCATGGCGGGCCAGTCCTCGTCGAGGATGCCGGCGCGGCAGTGGCGATGCGCGATCCGGCCGGTCACGGGATCCTCGCCGACGATCCGGAAGTACTCGTCATTGAGCCATTCGACCCGGTCGGCCTGGACGTCGTATTCCCACGCCCCGACCCGTGCCACGCCGACGGCAGAGGTCACCAGCGCCCGCATGCGCGACATCTCCGCCTCGACCGCCTTGCGCGCGTCGATGCCGTGCATCTGCGTCATGAGTCCGTCGATGCCCGGCACGCCGTTGCAGTTCACGGTCCGTGCCTCGAGCCAGACCCAGCGTCCGTCCTGATGGCGGATGCGCAGTTCCAGCGTGCGGCCGCGTGCCGCCGGCAGGTTCTCGATGTGATCGCGAATGCGGTCCGCTGCCGTGGCCCGGTCGTCCGGGTGGATGTAGTCGAACGCGTTGCATCCGAGCAGGTCATCGGGACGATAGCCGATCTCGCGCTCGGCGTTCCCGGAGACGAAACGGATCGTGCCGGCAACATCCATCACGAGCGTGATGTTGTAGGAATAGTCGGAGAGGGAGCGCAGCAGCGCCTCGCGCGCGGTGATCGCATCCTCCGCGCGTCGCCGCTCGGTGACGTCGTGGAGATGGCAGACGATGCCATTCACGGCCGCGTCGTGGCGCAGGTCCCGCACCTGGATCTCCATGGACCGGTAGCTGCCGCGCTGGTGACGGATGCGGACTTCGACGCCGCCGGGATCCGCACCACCCATGACGCCGTCGAGGAGGCTCCGCATCGACTGCCGGTCGTCGGCGTGGACGAAGTCGAGCAGTGCCGCGCCACGCGCCTGGAGCTGCAGGTAGCCCAGCACGGACTGCACGGCCGGCGAGCAGGACCGGACACTGCCGGCGCCGTCGACGACGATGAATACATCGTTCGTCGACTCGGTCAGCGCACGGTAGTGGGATTCGGTGACGACGAGGCGCTCGATCGCATCGACGAGCCGCGTCACGTCTTCGAAGGTCGCCAGTACGTGCCGCGAGGCCGGCAGCCGGCGCAGGCGCACGTGCAGCACGATCCGCCTCGCACCGCCACCGCAGCCGACCAGATCGCTGCACTCGGCCTCGCCCTCGGCGAGCGCGCTCGCCACGGCCTCGCGCAGGCGTGCCGTCTCGGCAACATCGAGGAACAGGCACAATCCGTCTCCCGACAGCGCTGCCCGCGCCTGTCCGGTCAGCGCCGCCATGCCGCTGTTCACGAAGACCGGCGGCGCGGCGGCTCCGTAGTCACCGAAGACCAGGACGCCCTGGGGGACGGCTTCGAGCACCGAGAAATCGGGTGAAGGAGCGACGGCTTCTGCCGTTGAGACCGACGAAGAGATCATGCACTGCGCGGATGGACGGCCGGGATTCGCATGGAGTCGGGGTCGCTGCGGGATCACCGCCAGTATAGGGCATGCCGGCACGGCAACGGCGACCGGCGGCGTCGGAAGGCCGCCGGCCGGCTCAGAGGGTCTCGGCGAAACCGGCGCGCACGCGCCGGGAGACGAAATCCGCCTGGCCGTAGTCACCCTGCATGGCGACGGCCTCGAGGTCATAGACGCGCACCGTGGCGCCGGCCTCGACGTGATCGGCCTGATGACAGGTGACGCTGACCCGGAATCCGTCCAGAGAGGCTTCCGTGAGGTTCAGGGAATCATCGACGCAGCTGCCGGCCAGGGCGCGCGCGGCGCCCCATTCGATGCCCGTGCGGGCCGCGGCCAGCGCACGGGCGCCCTGCAGGGCCAGCACGACGGTCTGCTGGCTCGCCGTGTGGATGCGCACACCGAAGGCGACCAGGGATGCGAGGGCCACGATGAGGAACAGCGCGGGAACGAGGGCCATGCCGCGGACCCGGCCCGGCACCGCAATGGAGTGGCTCGACGAGGTGATCATGGCGCGTTCACCACGTGGGACTGGTGGAGCAGCACGACGCGCTCGCCGTCCCGCGAGAGCTCGAGCCGTGCCGACAGCAGCGCGGCGCGCGCGAGCGTCCCCGGTGCATAGCTGAAATCGCAGCCCGCGACATCGCGCGCGACCACCGCAGCGCTCGCCCCGGCGGCTTCCAGTTCGGCCGCCGTGTCCCGATCGGTCTGCGATGCGGCGACCGCATAGCCCGAATAACGCGTCAGCGTCCCGGCCGACGCGTCACACAGCCAGGTCACCGGACCGTCGACGAGGTACACCCGCTGACCCGGGGACCCGAAGCTGAACTGGAATGCCGGCGCGATCCGCACGTCATCGACGTCCGGCGCCGCATCGGCGGCGATCGTGATCTCCGTGCCGGGCGGCGTGATGACGCCGGTCATCTCGTAGGCGTCGGCGCCCGGCACGCCGACGTTGTAGATCGCGAGGTAGTGATCGGCGGACTGGAACGGGTGCGTGATGCGCCGGAACCGGCCGGCGGTCGCGAATGCGCCATCGGCAACCGAGAGATCCAGCCAGCCATCGGGGCTGCCGACATCGCCTGTCGCGACGTAGCGTGCCGCGTCGACGACGTTCAGCATCTCGAGTGCCGCGACCCCGCCGTCGGTGGAGATCCTGAGCGTGTTCGGCAGGGCGGCCTGCACGTCGCGGCCCACGCGACGCAGCGCGTTGTCGGCGGCCGCGACCAGTTCCGCGCGTCGCGCCTGCGCCGTATAGGCGTTCACCGGCCCGGAGATGAACATCGCCATGAACGTCACGACCACGGCGGAGACCACGATCGTCACCACGAGCTCGATGAGCGTGATGCCGGCTTGTGCGCGCACTGCCCGGTGCCGCATGGGGCGCCTCAATACGACACGCGGTAGCCGCTCAGGGCCACGCGCGAGCCGGAAGCGTGCACGACGCGGATGTCGATGCGACGCACGAGGCTCGCATCGAGCGGCGCCAGCGCATCGCTGGCCTCGACATCGACCGTGACCGTGTAGTCGCCGAGTCCGGCGATGGCATTGCCCTCGGGATCCCTGGGTCCGCTCTCGCTGAGACCCGCGTAGTCGTCGACATCGTCGAAATCGGCACGGTCGGCCTCGCCGTCGGTGCCGTCGGGATCGCTGAACGGCTTCAGCGTGATCTCCTCGAGGTACGCCTCGGCGATCGCCGTGGCCTGGTGCTGGACCATCGCGTCGGCGCTGCTGGTCGCGATCATGCCGAGCGCGCCCAGCACCGCGGTGACGGCAATGGCGACGATGGTGATGGCGACGACCAGCTCGACGAGCGTCACGCCCCGCTGCCTGCCGCGAGGCCGCATCCGCTCCATCACCAGGCCGTGGCCGCTCATGTGTTCATCCCGTCCGCGCGCCTACTGCAGGCGGACGAACCCGGAGTCCGGTTCGATCGACAGCGTGCGGGTGCCGATCGTGAACGACGTGGGTGAGCCGGACTCGAGCCGTCCCGCCGGATCGAACACGTAGTCGGCCTCGACCGCCACGGCCACGTCGGCGGGCGTCGTGCCGGCCGCGAGCTGTCCGTCGGCACTGCGGACCGGAGTCGACCAGGACGTGTCGGCCGTGTCGCAGCTGCCGCCGCTCTCGCGCTGCTGATCGAGCGCGTAGCCCGAGGCATCGACACTGACCCGGACGCGACAGCCGCTCGCGACGGCGACCTTCTGGGCATAGCGCAGAGCCGTCGCGAGCTCGTCGGCGTAGCCGCGCGCCGCGAACAGCGTGTTGTCGAAGAATCTGGGCACGGCGAAGCCGAGGAGGATGCCGAGGATGGCGATGACCAACACCAGCTCGACGACCGTGAAACCGCGCTGCTGTCTTCCCACGACATCCGCTCCGTGGCCGGAAACGAACAGGCGCCCGCGAGGGGCGCCTGCCGTTGTGCGCATCCAGCGCCGGCCGTTCAACAGCCGGTGGTGACGGCAGCGACCTGGATCGGGTCGTTGGCGGCCGCCGGCGGCGTGTAGGTCACCGTGCAGTTGGCCGGCGTGTCCGCGCCGTCCTTGGTGAACACGCCCGTGGCCGGCGCGTACGTGAAGCCCGTGTGATCTGCCAGCGTATCGTCGATGGTCGCCAGGTTCGGATAACCGTTGGTCATCGTGATGGTCTGGCCTTCCATGCTCACCGACGCACCGCCGCCCTGCGCCATCCACATGCCGTGGGCGAGCATGGCGGAACTGCGCAGGCTGCCCGCGAGGGCGTTGGTCGCCGCCTCGCGCGCCTCGTTCTGCAGGCCGACGAAACGCGGCACCGCGAACGCGGCAAGGATGCCCAGGATCGTGATCACGACCACGAGCTCGATCAGCGTGAAACCACCATTCTTCTTCATTCGACGCATGTGAGATCTCCGTTGTACCGACACCAGGCCCGCAACCCGGCGTGGCCCGCACTTCCCTGCGGAGTCGGCCGCGGCTGCTCTTCCGCGGCGCTCCACGACTGCTTATCGTCACATCGGGTGGACGCTTGAGGAGCCGGCCGCCCGAACCGCGAAACCGCTCACACTCCTTCCGCGTTTCATCGAGAGGCACTGCGCGGACGACGGTGCGTCCGTCCGCGGCTCGCCCGCTCAATGCATCGAGCCCACCTTCGCGACCATGTCCCAGATCGGCAGGAACACGCCGAGCGCCAGCACCAGCACCATCGCACCGACGCAGACGATCATCACGGGCTGGATGATCTCGGCCAGGTTCTTGAGCTGGTGATCGACCTCGCGCTCGTAGAAGCCCGCGACCTCGATCAGGAGCCCGTTCAGCTCGCCGGTCTCCTCGCCCACGGAGACCATCTGCACGACGAGCGGCGGGAACATGCCGACGCCGGCGATTGCCTGCGACAGCGAGTCGCCCCGCTCCACGGCGTCACGCACGGCGAGCACCTTCTCGGCCATGAAGTCGTTGCCGGAGGAACGCGCGATCACCGCCAGCGTCTGGATCAGTGGCAGGCCGGCGTTCAGGGAGATCGCCAGCGACCGCGTGATGCGCGCAAGGATCGCCTCGTGGACGAGTCGGCCGACGGACGGCAGCCGCAGCATCGCGCGGTGCCAGCGATAGCGCCCCGCCTCGGTGCGCAGGTGCGCACGGATGCCGAGCACCGCCGCGACGATCGCGGCAGCCAGCAGACCCCAGTGGTGCTGCATGAAACCCGAGACCCCCATGACGACGCGGGTCGGCCAGGGGATGTCGTCGCCCAGCACCTTGAACAGCGGTGCGAAGTTCGGGATCACGAAGGCCGTGAGCACCACGAGCGCGAGCGCGACGGCAACGATGACGATGATCGGGTAGCGCAGTGCGCCGCGGACCCGCTCGGCGACGTCCTGCGCCTGTCCGAGATATTCGCAGAGGCGCAGGAAGGCCTGCTCGAGCGTGCCGGTCGACTCGCCGACGCGCATGATGCTCGTATAGAGAGGAGGGAAGATCTGCGGGTGGCGCGCGAAGCTGGCCGTGAGGTCGCGGCCGGATTCCAGGCTGTGCACGATGTCGTCGAGCGTCTCCCGCAGCACGACGTTGTGCGTGGACTGCGCGAGCCCGCGCAACCCCTTGAGCAGCGGCACACCGGACTTGACGATGGTGTACATCTGCCGCGAGAACAGCATCAGGTCGGCGTTCGTGGGCCGTCCGCCGCCCATGCGCCGCCAGAGCGACTTCAGCGTGTCCTCCGCCACCGACGCGGGCTCGATCGCGATGGGTGTCACGCCGAGATTCAGGAGACGCGCCGCCACCGCGTCGATGCTCTCGGCGTCGAGCCGTCCGGCCACCAGTTCGCCACGTCCGGAGCGCCCCTTGTAGCTGAAGCTCGGCATGCTCAGGCGCTTTCGAGAAGCTCGGCGACCGCGGGCTCGTCCAGAACCTGCTCATCGGTGGCGATGGGCCGGTCCTCGAGGCCGCTGGAGACCGCCATCGCCTCGGACGGCGAGATCAGGCCGCGGACGGCGAGATCGACGGCCTGTCGCGCGAGCGGCACGAAGCCCGCCTTGTGCCGGGCAGCCGTCGAGAACTCGTGCAGGGCACTGCGACGGATCGCATCGGCCAGCGTGCGATCGATCTCCAGCATCTCATAGACGCCGATCCGGCCGCGCGCGCCGGTGAGGTTGCAGTAGGTGCAGCCGGTGCCCTGCATGAATCGCACGCCACCGACGTCGAGATCGCCGCGCGCGGTCGCGAACCACGCGGACTCGTTCGGCGAGAGATCCACCGGATGCGCGCAGTTCTCGCAATTCCGGCGCGCCAGGCGCTGCGCGACCACGCCGTGCAGCGCCGCGGCGACCATGTAGCCCGCCGCACCCATGTCGACGAGGCGGTTCACGGTCGCGACGGCGTTGATGGTGTGCAGCGTCGAGAACACCATGTGTCCGGTCATCGCGGCGCGCAGGCCGATCTCGGCCGTCTCGCGGTCACGCATCTCGCCCACGAGAATGATGTCGGGGTCCTGGCGCAGCGCCGTGCGCAGCACCCGCGAGAAGTCGAGACCGATCTTCGCGTTGACCTGCACCTGGTTGATGCGCTCCAGCCGGTACTCGACGGGGTCCTCGACCGTGATGATCTTCACCGCCGGGTCGTTCAGGTGATTGAGCGCCGAGTACAGCGTGGTCGTCTTGCCGCTGCCGGTCGGACCGGTGACGAGGACCATGCCCGCACTCGCATCGATCATCCTGAGGAAGCGCTCCATCATGTCAGCCGGCATCCCGAGCCGGTCGAGGCTCAGGAGGTTCGCCGACTGGTCGAGCAGGCGCATCACGACCGATTCGCCGTGCTGCGTCGGCATGGTCGATACACGCACGTCGAGCGTGGCGTCCTTGACCTTGATCGTGAAGCGGCCGTCCTGCGGCAGGCGCTTCTCGGCGATGTCGAGGCCGCACATGAGCTTGAGCCGCGTCACGAGCGCCGCGGCCACGCGCCGGCCGTCGAGCACCTGCTCCTGCAGCATGCCGTCGATGCGCTGGCGGATGCGCAGCGCGCTCTCGCCGGGTTCGATGTGGATGTCGGAGGCACGCATGCGCACGGCCTCGTGGAACATCGTCTGCAGCAGCCGGATCACCGGCGCGTCGGGAGAGCCTTCCTCCGCCGACAGCTGATCGAGGTCGACGTCGCCATCGCGCAGATCCTCACGGACTTCCTGCGCGAGCGAGGCGATCTGATCGGTTGCGTGATAGACGGCGTCCAGTGTCTGCAGCAGCGCGCTCTCGCTGACCAGCGCGAGGCGGAGCGGCAGCTTGAGCCGGGACTGCAGTTCGTCGAAGGCGAACAGGTCGGTGGGGTCGGCCATGCCGACCATCAGGCCGCGCGCGTCCTTCTGCAGCACGATCGCGCGGTAGCGCCGCGCCTGTGGCTCCGGCAGGAGACGCACGACCTCGGCGTCGAAGCGTGCCTGCTTGAGGTCGATGAACGGCACCTGCAGGTGCCGGGCGAGGAACTCGTGGAGCGCGTTCTCGGTGAGGAACCCGAGATCGGTCAGCACCCGGCCGAGCTTGCGGCCCGTGCGCTTCTGCTCGGCGAGCGCGGCCCGCAGCTGCTCGTCGGAGAGCGCGCGCTGCTCGAGCAGCAGTTCGCCGAGACGGATCTTCTTGCGTACCGGACCACCGTTCACGGGGTGCGCCTCACTGCAGGCCGGCCGTCGACTTCGGGTCGAGGCTGCGCGCCCGCGCCAGCGGCTCGTCCACGAGGCCCTGCCACTGCGCGTCGCTGTCGACGACGATGGGCTTCAGCAGGATGACGAGCTCGGTCTTGCGCTCGGTCTGGCGCTGGCTCTTGAAGAGGTTGCCGAGCAGCGGGATGTCGCCGAGGAGCGGCGTCTTGTAGTCGGTGTCGTGACGCTGGTTGCGCATGAGGCCGCCGATGACGATTACCTGGCCGCTCTTCGCCTTGACGATGCTGTCGGACTCCCGGACCTCGCTGAAGGCAAGCGGGATCTGGTCGGTCACACCGGCAACCGTGAGCGCCTTGACCTGGTCGGTGACTTCGCTGACCGTCGGGTGGATGTGCAGGATCACGCTGCCGTCCTCGCCGATCTGCGGCGTCACATCGAGCGCGATGCCGGAGAAAAATGGCGTCAGCTCGACGTCGCGGTTCGTCGCGGCGGCGGTACCGGTCACGGTGTTGCTCGAGATGTCGGTGACGAAGAACTCGTCGGAGCCCGCCTTGATGACGGCCTTCTGGTTGTTCAGCGTCGCCACCCGCGGGCTGGAGAGCACGCGCGTGCGCCCCTGGCTGCCGAGCAGTTCGATGAACGCGCTGAAATCCGGGAAATCGAGCGCCAGCGTGAACGCCCCGCCGAAGCTCGGTGCGCTGATCGGCCCCGGGGGCGTCCCCGGCGTCAGCGGCACCGTGCCCACGGGCGTGTCGGCGAACGGGCTGCCCGAGAATGTCGGCGGCCCGGTCACACCGCCCGAGTAGGTATTGCGGTTGCTGTGCAGGACTGTCGCCCAGTTGACGCCGGCCTGGAAGCCGTCCGAGAGCTCCACTTCGACGATCTTGGCCTCGAGCACGACCTGGCGCGTCATCGTGTTCTGCACGTTCTTCAGGTAGCGGTCGACGTCCGTGAGCTCGCGCGGTGTCGCGCGCACGGCGATCACGCCCGAAGCCGGGTGCACGACGACGCTGCGGTCCGCTCCGCTGCCCACGATGGCCTTGAGCGCGGCCTCCAGTTCGACCCAGAAGTCAGCCCGGGAACGCGTCGCGATGCTCGTGCCCGTGAGTTCCTGGGAGCGCCCCGACGACCGGTCGCCGCCGCCGTCGTCCTCGGAGTCGCCACGGTCACGGTCGTTGCCGCCACCTTCGTTGGACGAGCGTCGTCCCTGGGTCAGCTGGCCCGAGCTCACGCGCGTGCGCGACACACCATTGCGCTGCAGGTCGAGGTAGTTCACCTGGAACATGCGCAGCTGCACGGTCGCGGGCAGCACGAGGAAGCCCGTGGCCATCGGCCGGAAGTCGTAGCCATAGGTGTCGCGGACCACGGCCAGCGTCTCGGGCACCGTGACGTGCGACAGCTTGAGCGTGATGTTGCCCGACACGTCCGGATGGACCGCGAGATTGTAGGGCGAACCGTCGGCGAGGCCGCGGAAGAACGCCGCGGCAGGCGCGTTCGCGACTTCGACGTCGAAGCGCTTCTCGGCGGCGACTTCGGCAGCGCCCGCCAGCGCGAACGGCAGCCATGCCGCACAGGCGAGCCAGAGCGATTTCATGGATTCTTCTCCTCGACAGCAGACTTCACCGCGAGATCCGGTCTCGCGGGCCGCACGCAGGCAGACCGGCCGCCGCGCCGATAGCAGACTCCATCGGCACCGATGGACGTGATCTCGATTCCGTGCCTCAGGTCGCCCGCGTGGACGACTTCGCCGTTGACCACGGCATGGCTGCCCTCGGGCGCGAGGAACAGCGCGCTCACCGTCACCGGCGGCGGGGCCTTGCGCACGGGTGCGCCGGCCGCGGCCACGACGCGCGGCGGGGCCGTGGGATCGCGCCCCTCGGCCAGGGAGACCGGCACCGAGGCGGCGAGTGCGATCAGGCCGCACACGATGGCGGATACCTTCCGGGGCCGGCGCTCGTGACGGCTCATGTATTGCCCATCCAGGTCGTCGACGAGGACATCGTCCCGACTTCCAGGCGCAGCCGGTTGCGCGGCCAGCGGGTCGCGTCGAGTTCCAGCGCGCGCCAGTAGAACTTCCAGGGCAGGGCCTCGAGTGCGTCGAGCCAGGCCGTGACGGCGGCATAGTCGCCCTCGACGACGATCTCGAGCGGATGAACCCAGGGCCCCTGGGGCGGCATGTCGGATTTCTGTGCCGCATCGGGCGGTGCCGCGACGACGGGGACCGGCGCGAGGTTGCGCATGGACACGAGCGTGAGCCCGCCCTTGCGCAGCAGGACTTCCTGCACGACCGCGGCCATCTGTCCCGGCGTGACGACCGCGCCCGAGGCGCCGCCGACTTCCGCGTTGAGTTCGTCCAGACGCCTGCGCAGCGCGTGTTCGCGCTCCAGGGCCGTGGTCATGCTGTTCGATGCCGCATCGCTCTCGGCGGTGCCGGCATCGCTGGCGAGCGACGTCAGGCGCTCCTGAGCAGTGCGACGGCGCAGGTCGAGCCGGTCCATGAACAGTGCCTGCCAGCCCGTGACGACGAGCACCAGGAGGGCGGCCAGCACGAGCACCCGTTCGCGCAGCGCCAGGGCGTCGATGCGCTCCCGCAGGGCGGACACAGATGACAGCGCATTCATCGCCGGTCTCCGGAGCGATCGCGCTGGCTGCCGCGCTCCTCCTCGGTGAACAGCTCGCCGTTGCCTGCGACGAAGGCGATACCACCGTCACCGTCCAGGTCCCGGCCGGCCCGGAAGCTGTCGACACGCAGCGTCGCGAAGGCGGGGTCCTCGGCGAGGGACTGCAGGTAGCGCGGGATCACGGCGGCGTCCCGGGTCATGCCCGCGAACGCGGCATCGCGCCCCGTCAGCGCGATCCGCGTCAGCCAGAGTCCGGGCACATCGGGCCGCGCGAGCGCATGCAGGCGTGCCGAGAAACCCGTGGTCGAGCCCACCGCACCCTGACGGATCAGAGCCAGCGTGCGCTCGGTGCGCTCGATTCCCGCGGCGAGTTCCTTCGCGCGCGCCGTGATCGAGGCCGGATCACTGGCGAAGCCGGCGCCGACGCGCCGCAACGCATTGCTGCGCTCGAGGCGCGCCGCCTCGACGGTCGCGACCTCGTGCTCGAGCCGGACGACCTGGCGCCAGGCGAACGTCCACAGCAGCACCAGCACGGCCGTCGTCACGCCGAGGAAGCCGGCGATGAAGGTCGTCGCGAACAGGGTGCGTTCCGCACGGAAGATCGGCTGGAAGAGGTTGACCTGCTGTTCGAGCGCGATCACAGGCGCGTCCTCTCGAGACGCAGGGCGGCGCCCGCGGCGAGCAGGCAGCGCGCCTGCAGCGCGGCATCGAGGGGCGTTGCGCACTCGAACAGCTCGTTGAGGTCCACGACGCCGACACGCAGCGCCGACTCGCGACCGAGCCCGGCGGCGAGCGCTTCGCTGCGCGGATCGCAGGGCACGACGAACAGGCTGTTGATCGGCGGCTGGTCGAAATGGCTCTCGTAGTAGTCGAGCGAGCGCTGCAGCTCGAGCGACAGCGCTGCGGAGTCGGGCAGTCCGTCGTCCGCGAATCCCATGTGGCGCGACAGGTCGATGTGGCGCGAGAGATAGAGCTTGCCGGCACGCGTCAGGATCAGCTCGGCGGTCGTGCCGTGCTGGTGGAGGAGCGCCAGGCCGGCCTCGTCCGCGGGGAGCAGCGCCGCGATGTTGCGCAGGCAGAGCTCCGGGATGTCGATGACATCGAAGCCCTTTGCGACCGGCGACAGCACGTCGACGGTGCGCTGCACGGCGTCACGCCTCGCGGCGATGGCGTACATCGAGCGCTGCTGCTGGCGCCGCGACGGTGCGGGCGGTTCGAAGACGTCGATGACCGCGTCCTCGATGCCGAAGTCGATCATGTCCTTCACGCGCCAGCGGATGGCGGCCTTGAGCTCTGCGGGCAGCACGTCCGGCGCCTCGACGAGCACGAGCTGGTATCCACCCGACGGCAGCACCGCGCTGGTCGCCGTCCGGCCGAGGCCGCTGTCGGCGAACATCTGCGTGACGCATTCGGGCACCGCATCGCGCGCGCATTCGCGGAACTCGCAGTGAGCCAGGCGGGCACGCCCGGCGCGGCCGGGTTCCACCACGGCGAGCGCCACACCCTCG
The DNA here is from genome assembly GCA_046352935.1 of Steroidobacteraceae bacterium. GTDB lineage: Bacteria > Pseudomonadota > Gammaproteobacteria > Steroidobacterales > Steroidobacteraceae > CAYWMY01. The sequence goes on along the minus strand of JAXMGR010000009.1, from coordinate 120,795 downwards.
TCGGACACGAAGACACCCGCACGACCAGGCGCTGCGGCCGACCGTTTGAAGAGCGAGAACAATCATGGCCTCCTTGCGACAGGCGACTTGCTGCACCCCGCGGCGGGCACGCGGGCGCGCCGACCACGGACGCCGATGCTCTTCATCGACGTGCAGGCCATACGTCCCGCGACCCGCGGGTGGCTTGCGGGATTAAGTAACGGAGGAGAAGAGGGGCTTCTTTAACGGAATGTGGCGCCGCCTCGTTGATTCGTGCGCAGCGTCACATTCCCCGGGCCGGACGGCGCCGCTCAGGAATCCACGGGCGGGCCGGCGCCGGTCTCGCTGGCCCAGCGCACGGCGTAGCGCACGAGTTCGCGCGGATTGGTGAGCCCGAGCTTCTCGCGGATGTTGCGGCGGTGCGAGTCGACCGTCTTGGGGCTGACGTCCAGTGCCAGGGAGATTTCGTGGGTACTGCGCCCCTCGCCGACGAGGCGCAGGACATCGCGCTCCCGCTCGGTGAGCGCATCGAGCGCCCCGCTGCCCGCGTGGCCCACGGGCCGGACCTGGCGGGTACGGGCCAGGATACGCTCGGCGACCGGCGCGCTGACGTACACCTCGCCGGCCACCACGCGGCGCAGGGCGCGCAGCAGTTCCGACGGAGGCTCCTGCTTCATCAGATAGCCGTTCGCGCCCATGGCAAGCAGCCGCTCGGCATAGACGAGCTCGTCGTGCATCGACAGGATCAGGATCCGCAGGTCGGGGTGCCGCTCGCGCAGCTCGCGGAGCACTGGTGTGATCTCCGTACCCGCCAGCGTCAGGTCCAGCACGACGAGGACCGGTTTCAGGGCATCGACCGCGGGCAGGACCTGCGCGGGATCGGACACCTCCCCGATGACCTCGAAATCCGGCTGCTCGGCCAGCAGCACATTGAGGCCCTCCCGCACGATGGGGTGGTCATCGACGAGCAGAATGGGGATGCGGTCCGTCATGGGCCGGCCTTCAGAATACGTCCAGTGCGTAGATGGAATTTGACTTTCGCCGATGTCCACCAGCGCCCGCAATGCGGGGAAAGATGAATCGGCGCAGGAGCCTGCGAGGCCGGCTGCGGACTCCACGATCGGGGTCGCGGCGACCCGCCGATATAATCCCCGCTCTTTCGCGGTGGGGGATGCGACCTCGATGAGCAGGATCTGCGTACTCGGCGGTTCGGGATTCATCGGATCGGCGCTGTGTGCCGGGCTGGTCCACGACGGGCATGCGGTGACGGTGCTGACGCGCCGTGCGGCACGCGCGCGTCATCTGTGTGTCCTGCCCGGACTGCGCGTCGTCGAGTGCAACCCGGCGCATCGGCCCTCCCTGGCCCGGGCGCTCGCAGGCCACGACGCCCTCGTCAACCTCGTGGGCATCCTGAACGAATCGGGCCGCGACGGCAGCGGCTTCCAGCGGGCGCATGCGGATCTCGCCGCTGCCGCCGTGGGTACCTGCCGATCGGCGGGCGTCGAGCGTCTGCTGCACATGAGCTCGCTCGCCGCCGATGCGGACCGCGGGCCCAGCCACTATCTGCGCAGCAAGGGTGCCGCGGAGCGGCTCGTCCGTGACGAGGGCAGCGGGCTGCGCTGGACGATCTTCCGGCCCTCGGTCGTGTTCGGTGCCGGCGATTCCTTCACGAACCGCTTCGCCGCGCTGCTCAGGACGATGCCCGTGCTGCCGCTCGCGAGGCCCGACGCGCGCTTCGCGCCGGTCTGGGTCGGCGACGTGGTCGCGGCTTTCCGTCGCGCACTTGCGGATCCCGCGACTGCCGGGGAGATCTTCGAACTCTGCGGGCCGGAGGTCTTCACGTTCCGGGAGATCGTGGAGTTCATACGCGCGGCGCTGCAGCTGCGCCGCGGCATCGTCGGACTCCCCGATCCGCTGGCCCGGCTGCAGGCCATGGTCATGGACTTCGTGCCGGGCAAGCCGTTCTCGACGGACAATTACCTGTCCCTGACCCTCGACAGCGTCTGCACCGCGAACGGCTTTTCGAGGCTCGGGCTCGCGCCTCACTCGCTGGAGTCGATCGCACCCGGATACCTCACGCGTGAGCACAACCGCAACACGCGCTACGCACGCTGGCGGCGGCAAGCGGCGCGGTAGGGCCTGTTCACACTACGGGTATTGGCTGCTGTCGTGCCTGCGTGTCCGTCCAGGACCCGGGCGCCGACCGCGTGCCGCACGACCCGCGCCGGGAGACCCCCTTCAGGACGGTCACCGCGCGATGTCGGGCTCGCAGAGCAGCGCGCGGCGCCGTGCGGGCTCCAGCCGCGCGAGGCGCCGTGCCTCGGCGAAGAACGCGGGCAGGTCGTGGCCGAGATCCGCGAGCCGCCGCTCCAGGCCGGGCAGACACTGGTGGTAGGTCGCATACGCGGCCAGGCGCGCGTTGTTGAGCGTCGGGTCGGCCGCGAACAGGTCCGGGCCCGGCGACGCCCCCCAGGAAAGGCGCAGCGCGTCGTAGGCCGCGCGCAGCCGCGCGAACTCCCCGGCGCGCGCGGCATCGCGCTCCTGCGGCGGCGGGCGCTGCGCATAGATGCGGCGCAGGCGCTCGCGCGTTTCCGCGACGAGGTCGGCCACCTGGAAACTGCGGCGCCGCTCCGCGAGGAAGGACTCGAGGTCGCCGCCCCCGCCTTCCGCCGCCAGCCAGCGCCGGACGCCCTCGTACTCGACCGCGGTGGCGAAGGCCTCGTTGAAGGCGCTGTCGCCGGGAACATAGAGCACCTGGTGCGCGAGCTCGTGGAAGATGAGCGCGGCGATGTCCAGCTCGCGGTAGCGCAGCATGGTGCTGAGGAGAGGATCCCGCAGACGCCCGAGCGTCGAATACGCGGGGACCGGCCCGACCCAGACATCGTAGCCGCGCCGCGCGAGACGCGCGGCATAGCGCCGCGCGCGGGCTTCGTCGAAGTAGCCGCGGTAGGCCACGCAACCCGCTATGGGGAAGCACCACTGCTTCGGCTCGACCGAGTCGACCGGCGCCGCGATCACGTTCCAGGTCACGTAGCGGCGGCCGACGTCGACATAGCTCGTGTAGCTGCCGTTGTCCGGCAGGCCGAGCGTGCCCACGGCGAACCCGCGCGCACGCTGCGCATACCGGAGCCTCGCCCGCAGGTCATCGCCGGTGTCCGGAGCCGCCAGCACCCGCGCAATCGGTGTGCGGCGCGAGGAGAGCCGCATCTGTCCCGCTGCGACGTGCGCCAGATAGCATCCCGACAGCAGCAGCGCGGCCGCGGCGACGAGCGCCGGCCGCAAGCCTGCGAGCGGGGTCCTGCGGTGTCCATCGGTTAACATCGGGTCATGAAAGTCTATCTCGTGGGTGGCGCCGTCCGCGACGAACTGCTCGGGCTCCCCGCGCGCGAGCGCGACTGGGTCGTGGTCGGCGCGACCCCCGGGGAGATGGTCCGTGCGGGCTACATCGCCGTCGGCCGTGACTTCCCCGTGTTCCTGCACCCGGTCACGCGCGAGGAACACGCGCTCGCCCGCACCGAGCGCAAGGTCGGCCGGGGCTATCGCGGCTTCGAGATCCACTGCGACCCCGAGGTCACGCTCGAGGACGACCTCTCGCGCCGCGACCTGACCGTCAATGCGATGGCGCGCGATGCCGACGGCCGGCTCATCGACCCCTGGGGCGGCACTGCGGATCTCGAACGCCGCGTGCTGCGGCACGTCTCGCCGGCCTTCGTGGAGGACCCGGTGCGCATCCTGCGGGTCGCGCGCTTCGCCGCGCGGTTCACGGACCTCGGCTTCACAGTGGCCGCGGAGACACTCGATCTCATGCGGCGCATCTGCGAATCGGGTGAGGCCGATGCCCTCGTCCCGGAGCGGGTCTGGCAGGAAACGCAACGCGCGCTCGGCGAGCCGCGCCCCGACGCGTTCATCGCCACGCTGCGCGCCTGCGGTGCGCTCGGGCACGTCTTCCCGGAGCTCGACCGGCTCTTCGGCGTCCCGCAGCCGGAGCGCTGGCACCCGGAGATCGACACGGGCGATCACCTGCTGCGCGTGATGCGCGCGGTGGCGAGGCTCTCGGACAGCTCGCGCGTGCGGTTCGCGGCCATGATGCACGACCTCGGCAAGGGCGAGACGCCGCGGGAGCACTGGCCGCGGCACATCGGGCACGAGGAGCGCGGGGCGCGGCTCGTGCGGCAACTCGCTGACCGGCTGCGCGTGCCCACCGACTACCGTCAGCTGGCCGAGCTGACCGCGCGCTGGCACGCGCTCGTGCACCGCGCCCTCGACCTGCGCACGACAACGATCATGGAGCTGCTCGAGCACTGCGACGCCCTGCGACGGCCCGATCGCTTCCGCGAGATGCTCCTCGCCTGCGAGGCGGATTTCCGCGGGCGCCTCGGCTGGGAAACGCGTTCCTACCCCGAGGCTCCGCACCTCGCCCGGGCGCTGGACGCGGCGCTCGCGACGACGCTCGGCGAGGACGAGCGCGCCGGACTCCGCGGCGAGGAGATTGCCGCGGCGCTGCGCGGGCGGCGCGTCGCGGCGATCGCTGCGGCGCGGGACTGAGCCCCCGGCCGCCGTAGCTACAGGGTCGCCGCCAGATCGCGGAACGCGAAGCCGGAGAGGGGCCCGTCGACACCCCGCGTCAGAGCAAGGACCTTGAACCGCTCGCCCATCTCGCCCGGCAGCAGCAGCATCGCCGCAGCCTGGCCAAGGGCCGCGCGCCCCGCCCCGTCCAGTCCTTCCATGCGGGCGGCGAGCTCGCGATCGAGCCCCAGCGACAGGAGGAAGTGCGCCTGCGTGGCGAACCCCGCCACCACGAGCCCGGACTCGATCCCCGCCTCCGCCAGGCCCGTGAAGTCGACGGATGCCGTGATGTCCGTGAGTCCGGGACGGACGAGCGGATCATCGTGCTGGCGGTGCCTGAAGTAGCAGCGGACCGTCCCGCCCCGGAAATCCGGATGGAACAGCTGGGGGCGCGGCAGACCGTAATCGACGAGCAGGACGGCGCCACGTTCGAGCGATGCGACGACGCTCTGCAGCCAGGGGCCGTCGAGCGTACGCAGCTCTCCCGTGAACCCGGCGTCGAGCCGCCCGGGAAGATCACCCTCGATACGCCGCAGTGTCTCCAGCGTCTCGCGTGACGCGGGCCGCTCCTGCCAGGCGAGCGCACCGTCGCGGACGGTCACGCCGATGTCCAGGGCACCCGCGGCTTCGATGCGGAAGCGCCCGACCGGCAGCGCATCGACGACTTCGTTCGCGAGCACGACGCCCTGCCACGGCGAGCCGGGCAGCGAGTCCAGCCAGTCGACACGCGCGGCGAGATGGGGAACACGCTCGCGGATCAGCGCCCGCTGGCGAGCGCGCAGTTCGCCGCTGACCTCGAGGATCCGGTAGCGTCGCGGCGGCCTGCCCCGGGCGTCGAGTGCCGCGAGCAGGTCAGCCGCGAGCACGCCGCTGCCCGCGCCGAGTTCCAGGATCCCGCCGTCGTCGAGACGATCGAGGACCTCGCCGACCTGCCGGGACAGGCAACCGGCGAACACGGGCGTCAGCTCCGGCGCCGTGACGAAGTCCCCGGCACGGCCGAACTTCTGCGTGCCCGTGCTGTAGTAGCCGACGCCCGGCGCATACAACGCGAGCTGCATGTAGCGCGAGAACGGAATCCAGCCGCCGGCCGCGGCGATCTCGCTGCCGATGGAAGCGGCCATGGCCGCGCTATGGGCAGTCTCCTCGACGGTGAGCGGCGGCAGCTCGAGACTCGTCAGCATGGCCGGCGGCTCAGCGTCGCACGCGACGCGCGGCGATCGCGATTACGGTATCTTCGGGTCCGGGAACGTCGCAAAGGACCGAACGATGGATCCTGGGAAAACGGCGCCGCTCGGCGGCAGGTCGGTGCTCGTCACGGGCGCCGCGCGGCGCATCGGCGCTGCGATCACGCGCACGCTGCATGCGCAGGGTGCGAACGTCGTGATCCATTGCCACCGCTCGGGTGCCGCGGCACGCGAACTCGCGGCCGTGCTGAACGGCATGCGGTCCGGATCGGCGGTCGTGACCGAGGCCGACCTGCTCGACTGCGACTCCTTCGCGCCGCTCGTCGAGGCCGCGACACTCGCGTTCGGGCGGCTCGACATCCTCGTGAACAACGCTTCGAGCTTCTACCCGACGCCGGTCGGCGAGATCACGCTGGCGCAGTGGGAAGACCTCATGGGCACGAACCTGCGCGCGCCGCTGTTCCTGTCGCAGGCCGCGACCCAGCAGCTCAGGTTGCACCAGGGCCTCATCGTCAACATCGTCGACATCCACGCGGGCGCGCCGCTGAAGCGTCATCCCGTGTACTGCGCGGCCAAGGCCGGCCTCGCGATGCTGACCCGCTCGCTCGCCCGCGAGCTCGGGCCGCAGGTGCGGGTGAACGGCGTCGCGCCGGGCCCGGTGCTCTGGCCGGAGGGCGAGATGCCCGCGGCGCTCCGGGACGACATCATCTCCCGCACCGCGCTCAAGCGGCTCGGCTCGCCGGAGGACGTCGCGAAGGCCGTGCTCTATCTCGCGAAGGACGCGCCGTACGTGACCGGACAGATCCTCGCCGTCGACGGCGGGCGCAGTCTCGCGGGACGCTGAGCAGCGCGGTTCAGGGCTCATCGAGCGACACCGGGCGCAGCACGTGGCCGGCGGCATCGAACGCCCGCCACAGTTCACCGATCGTCCGGCCGGCCGTCGGGTGCACGAGACCGGGCGCGAGATCCGCGAGCGGGCCCAGCATGAACGCGCGGCGCAGCAGGTCCGGGCGCGGCAGCACGACCCCGGGGAACGAACCCGCCACGTCACCGACGAGCAGGATGTCGAGATCCATGCTGCGCGGCGCCCACTTCGGCGCGGCGCGCGGCCGGCCGCACAGCGTCTCGACGCCGCGCAGGTGCTCGATCAGGGACTCCAGGGACTCGTCCGTCGTGAAACCGACCACGAGGTTCACGAAGTCATCGCCCTCGAAGCCCACCGCCTGATTCGCGTAGGCCGGCGAGACCTCGAGGTCCGGGTACAGGCCGCGCAGTGCCGCCAGCGCCCGGCGCAGGTGGGCGCGGGGCTCGACGTTACTGCCCGCGGCGACGAACACGCGACGCGGCTCAGCCACGCGGCGGATCCTGGCGGCTGCGTTCGATGATCACGCCGACGTCCCGGGAATGACGGATCGCGCCGGGCTTGTGCAGCGTGACCCGGACCCGGTCGACCTGGAACTCGGTGAGGATCAGTTCGGCGATGCGCTCCGCGAGCGTCTCGATGAGCTGGAAGCGGCTGTCCTGCACGAAGGCCAGCACGCGCTTGGCCACTTTCTTGTAGTTGAGTGTGTCGTCGATATGGTCCGTGGCGGCGGCCCGGCGGATGTCCGCCGACATCTCGAGGTCGACAGCGATCGTCTGGCGGACCTCACGCTCCCAGTCGAAGATCCCGATGATCGCTTCGGTCGTCAGCCCCGTGAGAAAGATCCGGTCCATGTTCAACACCCCGGCGGCCGCAGGTCTTCGAGCGACCAGCGCGCACGCGGCGCGAAATCGTCGGCCGTGACCTCGCCGGCCTGCAGACGCTCGATTCCCGCACGCGCGATCATGGCCGCATTATCCGTGCAGAACTCGATGCGCGGATAGAACACGCGCGCGCCGCGCTTGTCCGCCGCAGCGGCCAGTTCCGCGCGCAGGCGCCGGTTGGCGCCCACGCCGCCCGCGATCACGAGCGCCCGGAGCCCGGTCCGGTCCAGCGCGCGCAGGGTCTTCGCGACCAGCGTGTCGACGATGGCTTCCTCGAAAGCCCGGGCGAGATCCGCCCGCGCCGCGGCGTCGTCCCCGGCCCTCGCCAGCGCGAGCACGGCGGCGGTCTTGAGGCCGCTGAAGCTGAAATCGAGACCCGGGCGGTCCAGCATCGGCCGCGGGAACTGGAAGCGGCCGGCGCGCCCCTGCTCCGCGAGCGCCGCGAGCGCGGCTCCCCCGGGATAGCCGAGTCCCAGGGCCTTGGCGGTCTTGTCGAAGGCCTCCCCCGCGGCATCGTCGAGCGACTCCCCCAGGATGCGGTAGCGGCCGAACGCCGCCACCTCGATCAGCAGCGTGTGGCCGCCGGAGACCAGCAGCGCCAGGAACGGGTAGCCCGGCTTCTCGTCCTCGAGCAGCGGCGCCATCAGGTGGCCTTCGAGGTGATGGACGGCAACGGCGGGCACGCCCCAGGCCAGGGCGAGCGTCCGCCCGAACAGCGCCCCCACCATGAGCGCCCCGATCAGGCCGGGACCGGCCGTGTAGGCCACCCCGTCCACGCGCGCGAGCCCGGCCTCCGCAAGTGTCTGACGCACCAGCGGAAGAAGCCGCTGGACGTGGTCGCGGGAAGCGAGTTCCGGCACCACGCCCCCGAAGCGGCGATGCAGTTCGACCTGGCTGTGGACCCGGTGGGCGAGCAGCCCCTGTTCCGCGTCCAGCACGGCGACCGCGGTCTCGTCGCAGGACGATTCGATGCCGAGGATCCTCATGGGCGGCGGCTCCGGAACGGGGCGGACCGGACCGGTCGCACCCGCAGGCTTTTGATTTTCGGGGGGGACATCACTAGAATTCCCGCCCCTTCCCCGGCCGGCCGGGGGCGTGAATGACGGGAGTCGAGGTCTCAATGCCCAGCGTTCGTATCCGTGAGAACGAGTATTTCGATGCCGCGCTGCGTCGGTTCAAGCGTGCCTGCGAGAAGGCCGGTGTGCTGACGGAACTGCGGCGCCGCGAATTCTACGAGAAGCCGACCCAGGAGCGGAAACGCAAGAAGGCCGCCGCCGTGAAGCGGCACCTGAAGCGTCTGTCGCGCGATTCGATGCGCGGCGCCGCGCGCTGAGCGATCCATGTCGCTGAAGGCCCGCATCACCGAAGACATGAAGTCGGCGATGCGCTCGGGCGAGAAGGATCGCCTCGGGCTCATCCGCATGCTGCAGGCGGGCATCAAGCAGCGCGAAGTCGACGAGCGCATCACGCTCGACGACGCCCAGGTCCTCGCGGTCATCGACAAGATGATCAAGCAGCGCAAGGACTCCGTCTCCCAGTTCGAAGCCGGCGGCCGCGCGGATCTCGTCGCGAAGGAATCCGCCGAGATCGTCTGGCTCACCGCCTACCTGCCCGCGCAGCTCTCGGACGCCGAGATCACCGCAATGATCCAGGCGGCGATCGCCGCGACCGGCGCCGCGTCCGTGAAGGACATGGGCAAGGTCATGGCGCAGGTGAAGCCGCAGGCCCAGGGCCGCACCGACATCGGCGCGCTGTCCGGCCGCATCAAGGCGGCACTCGGCGGCTGATCCCCGGCATCGGCGCGTTGCGACGCGCAGCTCCCTTTCCGTTCCCCTCCGCTGTGCGACCATGGCGCACCGATCCGATCGACGCGGATCCCGGTGGAGCAGCGGTCATGCGCAGACTCATCCCGTTCGTGTTCGCCCTCTGCATCACGCTCGCCGCGCTGTCGCCCGGCGCGTCGTTCGCGCGTGACAAGGCGAAGGCCGAGGCCGCCCGCCGGACGCTCGTCGCGGCTGCGATCGCCGACACGCGGCGCCTGCCCGGGGACAGCGACCAGGACGAGTGGCGCCGGCCGCAGGCCGTGCTCGAATTCGCCGGCGTCCTGCCGACCATGAAGGTCATCGACTACATCGCGGGCGGCGGCTACTACTCGGAGCTGCTCGCGCGCATCGTCGGCGAGCGCGGCCGCGTGATCGCCTACAACTCGCCCGAGACGCGCGCGTTCGTGAGCGCCGAGATCAAGGACCGCTACGCCGGTGAGCGCCTGCCCAACGTCGAATCGCTGATCGCCTCGCGCGACGACGTCTATCTCAGCATGGACTCCGCGGACCTCGTGCTGGTCATCGACGTCTATCACGACCTCTACCTGCCGGGTCCGGCCGGCAAGCCCGCGCAGGATCCGCGCAGTGCCGCCGCGATGATCGCGCGCGCGCTGCACAAGGGCGGTGTCGTGGTCGTGCAGGACCACGTCGCGAATCCGGGTGGCGATGCGAGCGCCGTCGCCGCGGCACTGCACCGCATCGATCCCGCGATCGTGAGGAAAGACTTCGAGGCCGTGGGGCTCGAGTTCGAGGCCGAGAGCGGCGCCCTGCGCAACCCGGCCGATGACCACACCCGGAAGGTGTTCGAGCCGGGCATCCGCCACCGCACCGACCGCTTCCTGTATCGATTCCGCAAGCCGGCGAAGTGAGTTCGATCGCGCACAGCCGTGTCTTGCGCCCCCGGTGGACACCGATGACTGCGCCACTGCGCGGCCTGCGCATGCGAGACCGGTGCCGATAACTGCGACGTGATTCTCGGTCCGGGAACGCGTCATGCACCGCGGATTCCCGGCCCGCTGTCCTGTCGCCGCATGGCTACAGGCGATCCGTTCATCTTTGCGAATCGACGTCCTAACGTGTGAACACGCACCCGGGTCCTGCTGTCAACGAGATCACGGGGTGCGTCAGCGAAGGAGAATTCGCCATGAACAAATCGATGCTCAATGGAATGGTGCTCGGTGTCCTGCTCGCCTCGGCCGGTGCCGCGGTCGCGGGGCTGTCGGTCGCCCGTCACGGACCCACGCACGCGGATGTCGTCGCCGTGAAGCCGATACAGCACACGGAGAAGACCCCGCGCGAAGTCTGCGAGGACGTCACGGTCACGAAGCAGAAGCCCGTCAGGGACGAGCACCGGCTCGCGGGCACGGCCGTCGGTGCGGTGGTGGGTGGCCTGATCGGCAGCCAGTTCGGTGGCGGCAGCGGCAAGACGCTGGCCACGGTGGCCGGAGCGGCGGGTGGCGGCTACGCGGGCAACCGTGTGCAGAAGCACATCCAGGACAACAACACCTACCAGACGACGGAGCGGCAGTGCCGGACCGTCTACGACAACCGCACCCGCACCATCGGCTACCAGGTGCGCTACCGGCTGAAGGGCAAGGAAGGCACGGTGCGCATGGATCACGACCCGGGCCGCCAGATTCCCGTTCGCGACGGCGAACTCGTGCTGGTACGCGCGAAAGGCACGACGTCGGCCTGAACGATCCGGCGACTCCGGAGAATCGCGCAAGCCAGACAGTCTCCCCCTTTGGTGCGAGGACGCGGCGAACCCCATCCCCTTGTCAGGCATCGCCGCCGCACCAAACTTCAGCCCTCGCAACGGCGGGGGCTTTTTCTTTTAGGATGGGCGGCGCATGGCCGGCCGCATCCCGCAATCGTTCATCGACGAACTCATCGCCCGCACGGACATCGTCGAGGTGATCGGCAGCCGCGTGCAGCTCAAGAAGGCCGGCCGTGAGTGGAAGGCCTGCTGCCCCTTCCACGGGGAGAAAACTCCCTCGTTCTGGGTGAGCCCCGAGAAGCAGTTCTATCACTGCTTCGGCTGCGGGGCGCACGGCACCGCGCTCGGCTTCCTCATGGAGCACGACCGCCTGCCCTTCCCCGACGCGGTCGAGGACCTGGCCGGCCGCCTCGCCCTCGAGGTCCCGCGTGAGGACGACGGCCGCGGACCCCGCGAACGCCCCGCCGACGACCTCTACGAGGTCATGGGGCGCGCGGCACAGATCTACCGGGACGAGCTGAAGGGCTCCGCGCGCGCGCAGGACTACCTCCGTAACCGCGGCCTCACCGCCGAGACCTGCGCGCGGTTCGGCATCGGCTACGCACCGAACGCCTGGGATACCGTGCTGAAGCGCCTCGGCGGCAACGAGGAACAGAACCGCGCGCTGCTGGCAGCCGGCCTCGTCATCGAGCGCGAGCGCGGCGGCGGCTTCTACGACCGCTTCCGCGACCGGGTCATGTTCCCGATCCGGGATGCGCGAGGCCGCGCCATCGCCTTCGGCGGCCGCATCATCGACCAGGGCGAGCCCAAGTACCTCAACTCGCCCGAGACCACGCTGTTCCACAAGGGCCGCGAGCTGTACGGCCTCTACGAGGCGCGACAGGCGCTCAGGCAGATCGAACGGCTGCTCGTGGTCGAGGGCTACATGGACGTCGTGCGCCTGTCGCAGGCCGGGATCGGCTATGCGGTCGCCACCCTCGGCACCGCCACGACCCCGGAACACCTGAACCGCCTGTTCCGGCTCACGAGCGAGGTCGTGTTCTGCTTCGACGGCGACCGTGCCGGCCGCGCGGCCGCGTGGCGGGCATTGGAGAACGCGCTCGCGCACGCCCGCGAGGGACGCCAGCTGCGATTCCTGTTCCTGCCCGAAGGGCACGACCCCGACACGCTGGTCGGCGAGGAAGGGCGCGAGCGGTTCGAGGCACGTCTCGGCGAGGCGCTGCCGCTGTCCGAGTTCCTCGTGCGGCACCTCGTCGCGCAGGTCGAGCTCACGAGCGTGGACGGACGCGCGAGGCTCGCCGAACTGGCCCGGCCGCTGCTCGCACGACTGCCCGCAGGCGTGTATCGGGAACTCATGGTCGACCGGCTGGCGCAGGAGGTGCGCATGCCGGGGGCGCGCCTCGCGGAGCTGCTCGCCCTGGAGGGCGCCGCTTCGGGGCCGACGCCGACGGCTCCGGCGCGCGCGCCCGTGCGGCCGGCGCCGCGCTCGCCCGGCCGCCAGTCGATGCTGACCCAGGCGATCATGCTGGTCCTGCACCATCCGGCCTCGGCCCGCGCGGTCCGGAACACGGATGCGCTCCGGGGCACGCAGCGCGGGGCGGACGTGCTGGCCGAACTGATCGACACGCTGCACGAGGAACCCGGCCTCGGGACGGCGCAGCTCATCGAGCGCTGGCGCGACCGGCCGGAGGGCGCGCGGCTCGCCGAACTCGCCGCGGCCACGGCGCTCGTACCCGGCGCCGCGGCCGCCGAACGGGAGCTGGCGATGGCCGTCGAGCGCCTGATCGCGGACGCCGGACCCGGCCGCAGGCTCGACGAGCTGCTGGCCCGGGCGGCCAATGCCGACCTGAATGATGAGGAAAAACAGGAACTTCAGGAGCTCCTGGCGGCGCGACGGCCACGCCCGCCCGCCCCCGGCGAGCGGCACCGTACCTGAACCATTGGAACCCGTGCGGATCGAAGTATAATCGCCGGCTCGTTTGCGCCCGGCCCGCGAGGGATTCCCTTGAGCGAAAAGAAAATGCCCAGCATTGCTGACGAGCGTCAGTCGCAGCTCAAGCTGCTCATCGCCCGCGGGAAGGAGCAGGGCTACCTGACGTACGCCGAGGTGAACGATCACCTGCCGGCGGAGATCGTCGATCCGGAGCAGATCGAAGACATCGTCAACATGATCAACGACATGGGCATTCCGGTGTACGAGAAGGCACCGGACGCCGAGTCGTTGCTGCTGACGGATGGCACGGTCACCGCGGACGAGGAAGCCGTCGAGGAAGCCGCGGCTGCCCTCGCGATCGCCGATGCAGAATTCGGCCGTACCACGGACCCCGTGCGCATGTACATGCGCGAGATGGGAACGGTCGAGCTGCTGACCCGCGAGGGCGAGATCCGCATCGCCAAGCGCATCGAGGAAGGCCTCGAGCAGGTGAAGTCCGCGCTCGCGCACTACCCTGCGACCTATGACTTCCTTCTGAAGGCCTACGAGCCCGTGAAGTCGGGCCAGGCCCGGCTGATCGACATCATCACGGGCTTCATCGACCCGAACGCGCCGGACGAGATCGCGCAGCCGCAGAACCCCAAGCTCCTGCTCGAGAAGGAAGAGTCCGACCTCGACGAGGAAGACTCCGAGGACGAGGAGGAGGAGGAGGCCCTCGAGACCGGCCCCGACCCGGTGGAGGCCGCCAACCGTTTCGCGGCGATCCAGAAGCTCGCGGCGCAGGTCGTCAAGGCACTCGACGAGAAGGGCGCGAAGGATCCGAAGGTCGTGAAGGCCCGCGCCAAACTCGCGGCGCAGTTCATGGAGCTGAAGCTCTCGCCCAAGATGTTCGATGCGCTGATCGAGAACCTGCGCGGACACCTCGACGAGATCCGGCGGCTCGAGCGCGAGATCATGATGATCTGCGTGCGCCAGGCGGGCATGCCGCGCAAGGACTTCATCACGACGTTCCCGAAGAACGAGACCAACAAGCGCTGGATCGACAAGCACGTGCGCGCCAAGCGCAAGCATTCGGCCGTGCTCGGCAAGCTGAAGGACGACGTGACCGCGCGGCAGGAATCGTTGCGGGAACTCGAGGTGGCGCTGCACCTCTCGATCAACGACGTCAAGGAAGTCAACCGCGAGATCGCGATCGGCGAGGCCAAGGCCCGCCGCGCGAAGAAGGAGATGGTCGAGGCCAACCTGCGCCTCGTGATCTCGATCGCGAAGAAGTACACGAACCGCGGCCTGCAGTTCCTGGACCTCATCCAGGAAGGCAACATCGGCCTGATGAAGGCCGTGGACAAGTTCGAATACCGCCGCGGCTACAAGTTCTCGACCTACGCCACGTGGTGGATCCGCCAGGCCATCACGCGTTCCATCGCCGACCAGGCGCGCACCATCCGCATCCCGGTGCACATGATCGAGACCATCAACAAGCTGAACCGCATCTCGCGGCAGATGCTGCAGGAGATGGGACGCGAGCCTACGCCGGACGAACTCGCCGTGCGCATGGAGATGCCCGAGGACAAGGTCCGCAAGGTGCTCAAGATCGCGAAGGAGCCCATCTCGATGGAGACTCCGATCGGCGACGACGAGGATTCGCATCTCGGTGATTTCATCGAGGACACGTCGGCGGAGTCGCCGCTCGATTCAGCCACGTCCGAATCCCTGCGCGAGACCGTGCACGGCGTGCTCTCGCAGCTGACGCCCCGTGAGGCCAAGGTCCTGCGCATGCGCTTCGGCATCGATCTCAACACCGATCACACACTCGAGGAGGTCGGCAAGCAGTTCGACGTCACGCGCGAGCGCATCCGCCAGATCGAGGCCAAGGCGCTGCGCAAGCTGCGCCACCCGAGCCGGTCGGAGCAGCTCCGGAGCTTCCTGATCGAGGACTGAGCCTGCATCCGGCGCCGGCGCGACGTGCCGGGTTCTCGCTGAAAAGAAAGGCCCCTTGCGGGGCCTTGCTTTTCTTGGCGGGAGAACCGGGGCCGCCGCTCAGAAGCTCTCCTTGCCGACGAGCTCGTCGAAGGGGATGCAGATGCCCGTGCGGTAGGCCGGCCGCTCCTTGAGCCTCGCGTACCAGGCATCGACATTGGGCGTCCGCGGGCGTTCAACGTCCATGGCGTACCAGCGATACAGCGTCATGCCGGCCGGGATGTCCGCGATGGTGAGCCTGTTGCCTGCCAGATAGTCGCGGCCCTGCAGCCGCCCGTCGAGCAGCTTGAAGCGGGCGACCGTGGCTTCGTGATGCCGCGCGATCGCCTGCGGGTCGCGCTTCGATGGCGGCGTGCGTACCAGGCGCCAGAACAGCCACAGCCAGTCCACCTCGAGTTCGGTCGTGCCCCAGGTCATCCACTGGTCCGCGATGGCGCGCTCCGCCGGATCCTCGGGCCAGAGCGTGCCGGCACCGTAGCGTGCCGCGAGATAGCGGACGATGGCATCGCTCTCCCAGACCACGAGATCGCCATCCTTCAGTGTCGGGATCCGGCCGTTCGGGTTCATCGCGAGGTAGGCGGCGTCGCTGAGCCCGCCGAAGTCGCCGCCGGCAGGAATGTGCTCGTAGGGCAGAGACAGCTCGGCCAGGGTCCAGAGGACCTTCTGTACGTTGGCGGACGACTTGCGTCCCCACAGGGTGATCTTTCCGGGCGCGGTCATGAATACTCTCCCTCGGGCGCTTCAGCGCTGCACCATGTTGTTGAGTTCCTGCGCCACCTTGCGGTCTCGCTCGGCGCTATCGGCGGCCTCGGCCTTCTGCTTCTCCAGATCGACGGGCACCTTGATGCCGCGGATGCAGGCCGGACGCTGCGCGAGCGCGTCGAGCCAGCGCTTCAGGTGATCGAGGCCGTCGATACCGACACCCGACCACTCGTGGGTGCGCACCCAGGGCCAGGTCGCGATGTCGGCGATCGAATAGTCGCCCGCGAGATACTCCGTGCGGCCGAGCTGCGTGTTCAGCACCTCGAACAGACGCCGGCTCTCGTTCTGGTAGCGGTCGATCGCGGGCTGGATCTTCTCCGGGAAGTAGCGGAAGAAGACGTTCGCCTGGCCCATCATCGGACCGACACCGCTCATCTGGAACATGAGCCACTGGATCACGCGTGAGCGGGCGGGTTCCGCGCGCGGCAGCAGCCGGCCGGTCTTCTCGGCGAGGTAGACCAGGATCGCGCCCGATTCGAACAGGACCAGGTCATTCGCATCATGGTCGACGATGACGGGAATGCGCCCGTTCGGATTCAGCCCGAGGAACCACGGCTCCTTCTGCTCCCGCTTGACGAGATCGATGTGGCGGAACTCGTACGGCAGCCCCAGTTCCTCCAGTGCGATCGAGACCTTCCACCCGTTCGGTGTCTCGGCCGTGTACAGCGTGATCATCTCCGTCCCCCAAAGTGTCGTGTTTCGCAGATCTCTCCGCATCCTGGGTCCGGTCAGCGGCCCGGAGCGGTGTGCTCCGGGACATTCCTCTCACGAACAGACTGATGTGGCCGGATGCGGCTACTCGCCGGTCACCTTCTCGCGCGCGACGGGGAAGCGGTCGTAGTAGAACTGGAACCGCCGGCGCAGCGCCGGGACATCGACGCCGAAATCCCCGTGCAGGTCATAGACCACCTGGCCGTGCCTGCCGCGCCGGTTGCTGGCGAGATAGGCATCGATGCGCCGCGCGGCCTCGTCGGTGACGGGCAGTCCCGCGAGCCGCCATGCGCGCTCGATCGTGCCCTTCTCGTCGGCCATGTACTCGTGGAACAGCACGTCCATCGTGCGATCCTCGGGCATCCGCTCACGATCCTGCACGCAGCGCCTGAGCGTCGTCTCGACACGGTCGATCCACAGCGCGGCGAGGCCCGGCAGGTCGGCCTCGGTCCGCCGGATGCGGTCCCAGTAGGCGATCATCGTGATCGCCGACTGGATGACCGCGACCGGATCACGGTGGGCGATGATCATGGTCGCGTCGGGGTAGACCTCGAGGATCGCGGCCAGGTTCTCCATGTTCGGCGGCGACTTCATCAGCCAGCGGTTCGGCCCCTTGTACCAGGTCATCGCCTGCAGCACCTTCCTGCCGTAGGCATAGTGCGGCGCCTGGTCGTGGCTGAAGTAGTAGCGCTGCCACGCCGGCGCGCGGAACAGCCAGTCGGGTACGTACGAGCTGAAATCCGGCGACTGCAGCTCGACTTCCTCGTGGATGTGATCGGGGGCCATGTCGTGCATGGCCGGGAAATGTTCGAGCACCGAGGTCAGGATGCGCCAGGCCTCGACCGAGCGCGTATAGCGCGGATTGCCGGCGTTCTCCTCGAACGACACGGGCTCGCCGGGCAGCGGCACCGGCTCGGTCGCTTCCCAGAGCTTCATCGACCGCAGCACGGGGCTCGTCGCGAGCGCATTGACCAGGTGCGTGGTGCCGGAGCGCGGCATGCCGGAGACGATGATCGGGCGGTCGATCCGGATGCGCAGGATCTCGGGATGCCGTGCAAGGAGGTCTTCGATGCGCAGCCTGCAGGCCGCGTAGCGCACGAGCTGCTCGAAGGCCGCGAACCGGCCGAAGCGATTCAGCCCGCGGTCCTCGTCGACATACCGCAACCACAGGCCGAGCCGCTCCTCGAAGTCCTCCGCACCGAAGTCCTTCAACCCGGTCCGCTCGCTCGCGGTCTTCAGCGCGGCGTCGACCGAGAGCGTCACCTCGGGCGCGGAGTCGACGAGCCGCTGCTCGACCTCGGAGAGAACCGGCTTCGCGAGATCGGTGATCCTGATCTTCTTCATGGTAATTCCGCGGCAGAGCGGTCTGATCGTTCGGGAATGGGCCCGCTGGGATTCGAACCCAGGACCAAGGGATTATGAGTCCCCTGCTCTAACCGCTGAGCTACAGGCCCGCGCGGATTCTAGCGGGCCTTCGGTCGCGCATCCGCTGTTTCAGCGCAGGCGGCATCCCCGGGCAGACGGCGCTGCTGCTCGGCCGGAGTGGTGCGTGCCGCAGTGCACGCCCCCGGTCGCCTCCGGGCGGAGGTCGTCGGCGATCAGGATCCGCCGGCCATCTGTGACTGGCAGTAGTTCTCGAGACCGACGCGCTGGATCAGTTCGAGCTGCGTCTCGAGCCAGTCGATGTGTTCTTCCTCGGACGCGAGGATCTCCTCGAAGAGTTCACGCGACACGTAATCGCCCTGTTGTTCACACTCCGCGATGGCGGCCTTGAGGTCGGGATGCGCCTGACGCTCCAGTGACAGGTCGCACTCGAGGATTTCGACGACAGTCTCGCCGATGAGCAGCTTGCCGATGTCCTGCAGGTTCGGCAGCCCCTCGAGGAACAGGATGCGCCCGACGAGCGCATCGGCGTGCTTCATTTCGTCGACGGACTCCTCGTACTCGTGCCGGCCGAGCGCGACGAGGCCCCAGTGATTGAACATGCGCGAGTGCAGGAAGTACTGGTTGATCGCGGTCAGTTCGTTCTTCAGCGCCTTGTTGAGATGCGCGATGACCTTCGGGTCGCCCTTCATGGCACCTCCTTGCAAACCGGTGGGAGTCGGTCGGTCAGCGATGCGGACACGGCACCACACCAGTGCCGTGCTCCCCGGGTGTCCCTGCACCCCGCCGTACGGCCCAGGATGCGGAGATGTCCGTGGAGCACGACACTAGCACGCGGCAGACGAGGTACAGGCCGCACGTTCCATCGCGCTGTCGAGAATCTGGCGGGCCATGGGCTCGCACTTGCCGCAGCACGTGGCGACGCCCGTACGCGACTGCAGGTCTTCGAAGCAGCGGTAGCCGGCGTCGATCGCCTGACGCAGATCCCGATCGCGAACGCCGTTGCAGAGACAAACGACCATGGGCTCACCTGGCAGCTTGAATCATTCTGTGGCGCCATTATAAACACGAATCGTTCTTGTTTATGAATGTATTGGAGTGCCGAGATTATTCATCGGCCGTTCAGGTACTTGCGCGCATGCTCACACCTGCGAAATCGGACGGATCCGCATCGCAACAGGTAGGGCTCTGCCGGGCTTGGCGAGGCCCGTCCTGCGATGCAGAATGCGCCCCCGCAAGACGTTTGCGTGCTTCTCTCAGGACAATTTTTCGGGAGCCAGTCAATGAGCAATGAGACCCTGTCGCGTCGTGATCTGCTGAAGGGTGCCCTGGTGGGCATCGCCGCCGGTACGGCCGCGAGCCTCGTCACCAATGCCGCGCAGGCAGGCACCGCGCCGATGCTGTCGGAGTCGGATCCGCAGGCGAAGAGCCTGGGTTACGTCGAAGACTCGACCAAGGTCGATGCCAAGGCGAACCCGGTCCACAAGCCGACGCAGAAGTGCGCCAACTGCATCCAGTTCCAGGGCAAGGCGACGGATGCCGCGGGTGCCTGCAACCTGTTCCCCGGCAAGCAGGTCAAGGGCGCCGGCTGGTGCAAGGTGTGGGTGCAGAAGCCCGGCGCGGCCTGATCGAGGCCGTTGAACCGCGCCAGTGGCGCGGTGCCGTGAACGAGCGGGCCCGGGAAGAAACTCCCGGGCCTTTTTTTCCGCAGCAGCTTCCGTTCAGTTTCGATTCAGCTGACTGACCCCAGTCTTGAGCCCGCCGGCCCGCTGCCGGTCCTGCAATGTCTGGGTGGTGAGCAGACTGGGATGCCTCGGCCACCCGGCGCTGCCATGGCGGCGGCGGAGCCGGCACTCACACCCCGAGCGCCGCAATGACCTCGGGCGGTGCCTGCACCAGTTCGATGAGCACGCCTTCGCCGCCGATGGGTGACTGCTCGTTGCCCTTCGGATGGACGAAGCAGATGTCGTAGCCGGCCGCACCCTTGCGGATGCCGCCCGGCGCGAACCGCACGCCCCGCGACGTGAGCCACTCCACCGCCTTCGGCAGATCATCGACCCACAGTCCGATGTGGTTGAGCGGCGTGGCATGCACGGCCGGCTTGCCGTTCGGGTCGATGGGCTCCATGAGGTCCACCTCCACCCGTGTCGGGCCGCTGCCCAGCGTGCAGATGTCCTCGTCCACGTTCTCGCGCTCGGAGCGGAACGTGCCCGTGACCGCGAGGCCGAACATGTCCACCCAGAGGGAGCGCAGACGCGCCTTGCTCTCGCCCCCGATCGCGACCTGCTGGATGCCGAGGACGCGGAACGGCTTCGTCGCACTGCTCATTCGAACTCCATGATGACCTGGTCGACCGCGAGGCTCTCGCCCTTCTTCGCCGCGATCTTCGCGACGACGCCATCCTGGGACGCGAACAGGATGTTCTCCATCTTCATCGCCTCGATTACCGCGAGCTTTTCGCCCGCGAGGACCTTCTGGCCCGCCTGCACGGCCACGTCGACCAGCAGGCCCGGCATCGGCGAGAGCAGGAAGCGCGACATGTCCGGCGGCGGCTTGTGCGGCATGAGGCCATAGAGCCCTGCCGCACGCGGCGACAGCACGCGCGCCAGCACCGCCAGCCCGTTGTGCGCCACGCGGTAGTCGACGCCGACGCGCTCGACCTGCGCGCAGAAGGGCACACCGTCGCACTCACCGTGCACGGCGATGTCACGCAGCGCGCTCGCGAGGCGGATCGCGTGCGTGCGTCCGTTCGTCGTCACGCGCGTGACGCCGCCGTCGCTCTGCACGATCACCGGATGGTCGGTGCGCTTGCCGCCCTCGCCGTGCACCACGACGACGAAGTCGCCACGGATCGACATCTCGTGGCCACGCAGCTGGCCGGTGAGCGCGGTCGAGCGCTCCAGCCCCTGCCGTTTGAGTGCCGCGATGAGCGCGATCACGAAGTCCGGATCGTCGTGCGGCACCTGCGCCGCGGAGAAGCCCTTCGGGTACTGCTCGGCGATGAAGCCCGTGTTGAAGTCGCCCGCAACGAACCGCGGGTGCGCGAGCAGGGCCGCCTGGAACGGGATGTTGCTGGAGATGCCGCGGATCACGAAGGCATTGAGCGCCTCGCGCATGCGACGGATCGCGTCGTTGCGGTCCCGGCCGTGCACGATCAGCTTGGCGATCATCGAGTCGTAGTACATCGGGATCTCGCCGCCCTCGGCGACGCCCGTGTCCACGCGCACGCCGCCGGTGTCCGGCACGGGCTGCGACGCCTCCATGGTCGCCTCCGGCGTGCGGAACCGCACGAGCCGCCCGGTCGACGGCAGGAAGTTCCGGAACGGGTCCTCGGCGTTGATGCGGCACTCGATGGCCCAGCCGCTGCGCCGGATGTCGGCCTGCGTGAACCCGAGCTTCTCGCCGGCCGCCACGCGGATCATCTGTTCGACGAGATCGAGCCCCGTGATGCACTCGGTCACCGGGTGCTCGACCTGCAGGCGGGTGTTCATCTCGAGGAAGTAGAAGCTCTGGTCGCGACCGACAACGAACTCCACGGTGCCGGCGCTCTGGTAGTTCACGGCCTTCGCCAGCGCGACGGCCTGCTCGCCCATCGCGCGTCGCGTCGCATCGCTGATGAACGGCGAAGGAGCCTCCTCGATCACCTTCTGGTGGCGGCGCTGGATCGAGCACTCGCGCTCCCAGAGGTACACGCAGTTGCCTTGAGCGTCGCCCAGCACCTGGATCTCGATGTGGCGCGGCTGCTCGACGAACTTCTCGATGAACACGCGATCGTCGCCGAAGCTGGCACGCGCCTCGTTGCGGCAGGACGCGAAGCCGTCGTGCGCTTCCTTGTCGTTGAAGGCCACGCGCAGACCCTTGCCGCCGCCGCCCGCGCTCGCCTTGATCATCACGGGATAACCGATGTCCCGTGCGATCCTGACCGCGTCCTCCGGTGACTCGATGACGTCGTTCCAGCCCGGAATGGTGTTGACGCCGGCCGATTTCGCCAGCTTCTTGGATGCGATCTTGTCGCCCATCGCCGCGATCGAGCCGTGCTTCGGGCCGATGAAGACGATGCCCTCCTCCTCGATCCGGCGCGCGAACGCCTCGTTCTCGGACAGGAAGCCGTAGCCCGGGTGGACGGCCTGCGCCCCGGTGCGGCGGCAGGCGTCGATGATCCGGTCCATGACCAGATAGGATTCGCGGCTCGCAGCCGGACCGATGCACACGGCCTCGTCGGCGAGTTCGACGTGCCGCGCGTCGCGGTCAGCCTCAGAATACACGGCCACGGTCGCGATGCCCATGCGCCGGGCGGTCTTGATGACCCGGCAGGCGATCTCGCCACGGTTGGCAATCAGGATCTTATTGAACATGCTTCGGCTCCACGGGAACTGCGGCGGTCATCGGCTGGCACGCGGTCCGCTTCACAGCGGGATGTTCCCGTGCTTGCGCCAGGGGTTCTCGAGCTTCTTGTCACGCAGCATCACCAGCGAACGGCAGATGCGCCTGCGCGTCTCGTGCGGCTGGATCACGTCGTCGATGTAGCCGCGCGCGCCGGCGATGAACGGGTTCGCGAACTTGGCCTTGTATTCCGCCTCGCGCGCCGCGAGCCGCGCCGGGTCGCCCTTCTCCTCGCGGAAGATGATCTCGACCGCGCCCTTGGCACCCATCACCGCGATCTCCGCGTTCGGCCAGGCGAAGTTCACGTCACCGCGCAGGTGCTTCGACGCCATGACGTCGTACGCCCCGCCGTAGGCCTTGCGCGTGATGAGGGTGATCTTGGGCACCGTCGCCTCGGCGTAGGCGTAGAGCAGCTTCGCGCCGTGCTTGATGATGCCGCCGTATTCCTGCGCCGTGCCCGGCATGAATCCCGGCACGTCCACGAGGGTGATCACGGGGATGTTGAACGCGTCGCAGAAGCGCACGAAGCGCGCGCCCTTGGTGCTGCTCTTGATGTCGAGACAGCCCGCGAGCACGAGCGGCTGGTTGGCGACGAAGCCCACCGTCTGGCCGTCCATGCGCCCGAAGCCGATGACGATGTTCTTCGCGTAATCGGGCTGCAGCTCGAAGAACTCGCCGTCGTCGACGGTCTTGAGGATCAGCTCCTTGATGTCGTAGGGCTTGTTGGGGTTGTCGGGCACCAGCGTGTCCAGCGACAGGTCGACGCGGTCCGCCGGATCCGTGGTCGGACGCACCGGCGGCTTCTCGCGGTTGTTGAGCGGCAGGTAGCTGAAGAATCTCCGCAGCATGAGCAGCGCGTCGACGTCGTTCTCGAACGCGAGGTCCGCGACGCCGCTGCGGGCCGTGTGCGTGGTCGCGCCGCCCAGTTCCTCCGCACTGACTTCCTCGTGCGTGACGGTCTTCACGACCTCGGGGCCCGTGACGAACATGTAGCTCGAGTCCTTCACCATGAAGATGAAGTCCGTCATGGCGGGGCTGTACACGGCACCACCCGCGCAGGGCCCCATGATCAGGCTGATCTGCGGCACGACGCCGGAGGCGAGCACATTGGCCTGGAACACCTCGGCATAGCCGCCGAGCGACGCGACGCCTTCCTGGATGCGCGCGCCGCCCGAATCGTTGAGGCCGATCACGGGCGCGCCGACTTTCATGGCCTGCCGCATGACCTTCAGGATCTTCTCGGCGTGGGCCTCGGAGAGCGCGCCGCCGAACACGGTGAAGTCCTGGCTGAACACGAACACCAGCCGGCCGTTGATCATGCCGTAGCCGGTGACGACGCCATCGCCCGGGATCTTGTTGTCGGCCATGCCGAAGTCGGCACAGCGGTGCTCGACGAACATGTCCCATTCCTCGAACGTGCCCTCGTCGAGCAGCAGTTCCAGGCGCTCGCGCGCCGTCAGCTTGCCCTTCGCGTGCTGCGCGCTGATGCGCTTCTCGCCGCCGCCCAGCCGCGCCTTGGCGCGCCGCGCCTCGAGTTCCGCGATGATGTCGTGCATCGATCCTCCTCAGTGTTCGAACAGATCCAGCAGCGCGCGCGCCCCCGCCGACGGCGCGACGCGAGCCTCGCTCACGTCGCGCAGCGTCTGCGGCAGTGCCTGACGCACCGCCGGATGTGCATGGAAATCGGCCAGCAGCCGGGCGTGGACAGTGTCCCACATCCACGCCAGCGCCTGCTGACGGCGGCGCTCGTCGAAGGCGCCTCGCGCGCGCCGGCCGGCCACGAGCCGCTCGATCTCGGACCAGAACCCGGCCACGCCATCGCCCTTGAGGGCGGAGAGCTGCAGCACGGGCGGCAGCTCCGCGCCCCGGCCGTGCGAGGCGAACACGCGCATCGCACTCGTCAGCGTCGCGCGCGCGCGCGTCGCAGCATCAGCGTCGAGATCGGCCTTGTTGACGACGATCACGTCGGCGAGCTCCATGACGCCGCGCTTGATCGCCTGCAGGTCGTCGCCGGCGTTCGGCAGCTGCAGCAGCACGAACAGGTCCGTCATGCCGGCGACCGTCGTCTCGCTCTGTCCGACGCCGACGGTCTCGATGATCACCGTGTCGAAGCCCGCGGCCTCGCACACGAGCATCGCCTCGCGCGTCTTCTCCGCGACTCCGCCCAGCGTGCCGCCGGCGGGACTCGGGCGGATGTAGGCCGCCTCCTGCACCGACAGGCGCTCCATGCGGGTCTTGTCGCCGAGGATCGAGCCACCGGAGAGGCTCGACGACGGATCCACCGCGAGCACCGCGACGCGGCGGCCGCTGCCGATCAGATGCAGGCCCAGCGATTCGATGAACGTCGACTTGCCGACCCCGGGGACCCCGGAGATGCCGAGGCGCAGAGCGCGGCCCGTGTCCGGCAGCAGGGAATTCAGCAGGGAATCGGCGCGCGCGCGGTCCTCGCGTCGCGTCGACTCGAGCAGCGTGATCGCCTTGGCGAGGGCACGCCGCTCGCCGCGGCGCACGCCGTCGGCCACGGCCTGGTCGGCTGCGGACAGGCTCACGCGCGGCGCTTCAGGTGGGCCTTGATCTGCTCGAGCACGTCCTTCGCACTCGCCGGTACCGGCGTGCCTGGACCGTAGATGCCCTTGACGCCGGCCTCGTACAGGAAGGCGTAGTCCTGCTGCGGGATCACGCCACCGACGAACACGATGATGTCGTCGCCGCCCTGCGCCCTGAGACTCTCGATGATCGCCGGCACGAGCGTCTTGTGGCCCGCTGCGAGCGTCGACACGCCGACCGCGTGCACGTCGTTCTCGATCGCCTGGCGCGCGCACTCCTCCGCGGTCTGGAACAGCGGACCGATGTCGACGTCGAAGCCGAGGTCGGCGAACGCGGTGGCCACGACCTTGGCGCCGCGGTCATGGCCGTCCTGCCCGAGCTTCGCGAGCATCACACGCGGGCGGCGGCCGTGTTCCTCGGCGAACGCGGCGATCTCGGCCTTGAGCTTCTCCCACCCTTCGGCGCTGTCGTATGCGGCTGCGTACACACCGGTCACCTTCTGCGTGTCGGCGCGATGGCGCCCGAAGACCTTCTCCAGCGCATCGCTGACCTCGCCCACCGTCGCGCGCAGGCGGACGGCCTCGATGGCGAGATCGAGCAGATTGCCTTCGCCTGTCCGGGCCGCCTGCGTCAGCGCATCGAGCGCCGCCTGCACGGCCCTGCCGTCACGCGCGGCGCGCAGCGCCGCGAGGCGCCGGATCTGGTTGTCGCGCACCGCGTGGTTGTCGACCTCCAGGATCTCGATGGGCTCGCTCTTCGACGGCTTGTACTTGTTCACACCGACGATGACGTCCCGGCCCGAATCGATGCGCGCCTGCTTCTCCGCGGCGCTGGCCTCGATCTGCAGCTTCGCCCAGCCCGACTCGACGGCACGGGTCATGCCGCCCATGCGGTCGACTTCCTCGATGATCGACCAGGCCTTGTCGGCCATCTGCCGGGTCAGCGTCTCCATCATGTAGCTGCCGGCCCAGGGGTCGATCACGTTCGTGATGTGCGTCTCCTCCTGGATGATGAGCTGCGTGTTGCGCGCGATGCGCGCACTGAAGTCGGTGGGCAGCGCGATGGCCTCGTCGAGGGCATTGGTGTGCAGGCTCTGCGTGCCGCCGAAGACCGCGGCCATGGCCTCGATGGTCGTGCGCACGACGTTGTTGTACGGGTCCTGCTCGGTCAGGCTCCAGCCCGAGGTCTGGCAGTGCGTGCGCAGCATCAGGCTCTTGTCCTTGCGCGCGCCGAAACCCTTCATGATGCGGTGCCACAGCAGCCGGCCCGCGCGCATCTTCGCGATCTCGAGGTAGAAGTTCATGCCGACCGCCCAGAAGAACGACAGGCGTCCGGCGAAGTCGTCGACGTCGAGGCCGCGCGCGATGGCCGCCTTCACGTACTCCTTGCCATCGGCCAGCGTGAAGGCGAGTTCGAGAGCCTGGTTCGCGCCGGCTTCCTGCATGTGGTAGCCGGAGATGCTGATCGAGTTGAACTTCGGCATCCGGCGCGCGGTGTAGTCGATGATGTCGGCGACGATCCGCATCGAGGGTTCGGGCGGGTAGATGTACGTGTTGCGGACCATGAACTCCTTGAGGATGTCGTTCTGGATGGTCCCGGACAGCTTGTCCTGCGCGACGCCCTGCTCCTCGGCCGCCACCACGTAGCCGGCCAGCACGGGCAGCACCGCGCCATTCATGGTCATCGACACGCTGACCTTGTCGAGCGGAATGCCGTCGAACAGGATCTTCATGTCCTCGACACTGTCGATGGCGACGCCCGCCTTGCCGACATCGCCGGTCACACGCGGATGATCGCTGTCGTAGCCGCGGTGCGTGGCCAGGTCGAAGGCCACGCTGACACCCTGGCCGCCGGCCGCGAGCGCACGGCGGTAGAAGGCGTTGCTCTCCTCGGCCGTCGAGAAACCGGCGTACTGCCGGATCGTCCACGGGCGCACCGCATACATCGTGGCCTGCGGACCGCGCACGAAGGGCGCGAAGCCGGGCAGGGTGTCGGCATGGGGCAGGCCGGCGACGTCGCGCGCCGTGTACAGCGGCTTCACGACCAGCCCCTCGGGCGTGTGCCAGTTCAGGGCATCGACGTCGCCGCCGGGCGCGGACTTCGCGGCAGCAGCCCGCCAGGCGTCGAGGCGTGCGGAATCGGGCAGGTTCTCGTCTCGGCTCATCAGTCTTTCTCCCTATCGCCGGCAGTCACCCTGGATCCAGGTCACCACGGCAGGCGGGCTCCTGCCCCCGCCGGCTCGACCCAGGATCAGGATCTGGAACGAAACCCACCCGTTACTTGACTTAATGTGTCCTGGGTCGGGCTCTCCGGCTTGCCATGTCCACCCCCCAGGCGGGTCAGAGGCCCGCTGAGTCGGGGGACGGATCGTCAGGCGGTCGAATTGTATGCGATCAGCCGGCCGCGGGAACCCGGTGGGAACCGCAGCGACACCGGACCCCGCTGCGGGCCGCGACCGCGGGGCCGAACATCCCGCCGCCCGACGCTCCCGACGGTCACTCGCTAGACTGGCGTCCATGAACGACGATCCCCGCTTCCGGACTCCCGGACCCGCTCCCGCACGCCGCGGCCAGGCGCGCCGCCAGCGCCCGGCGCCGCCCCCCGACGCCGCGGGGCCGCCGCCCGGCACCGAGCGCCTGCAGAAAGTACTCGCGGATGCGGGCCTGGCTTCCCGGCGCGACTGCGAGATGCTGGTGTTCGAGGGACGGGTGCGCGTGAACGGCCGGACGGTGCGCGAGCTGCCGTGCTGGGTCCGGCCGCAGGGCGATCTCATCGAGGTCGACGGCGAGACCGTCGAAGCACGCGAGACGCCGGCGCCGCAGGCGCGTTCTCCGCTGCGCGCGCGCCTGTACCTGATGCTCAACAAGCCGAAGGGCGTGATCACGACGGCGCACGATCCGGAAGGCCGCACGAACGTGGTCGGGATGGTCAGCCGCGCAGTCCCACCCGGCGAGCGCGTGTACCCGGTCGGGCGGCTCGATGCGGACTCGACCGGCCTCGTGCTGCTGACCAACGACGGTGAACTCACCGCACGCCTCACCCACCCGCGCTTCGGCGTGCCGAAGACCTACCGCGTGGCGGTCGCGGGTGAAGCGACGCCGGAGGCGATCGAGCGTTTGAAGAAGGGCATGTTCCTCGCCACGCCGGATTCCATCGCGCGCTCGAAATCGGGCGGCGAGGGAGCGGGTGCAAGACGCGCGGCGTTCGAGTCGGTGCGCGTGCTCGACCGGCGCGTCGACAGGAGCCGCGGCGGCATGACGCTGCTCTCGATCACGCTGCGCGAAGGCCAGAACCGCGAGATCCGCCGGCTGCTCGCACGCGTCGGACTCAAGGTGCGCAGCCTCGAGCGTGTCGCGGTCGGGGACCTGAAGCTGGGCTCGCTGCCCCCCGGGTCATGTCGTGCGCTGCGTGCCGAGGAGGTCGAAGCGCTGCGGTCTGCAGCGGCACCGCGCGGCCCCCGCGCCGTCACGGAACGCCGTGCATCGCCGCCGGCGGGACATCGCGCGTCGGCGCACCCGCCGCGGGATCGGGAGGCGTCGCGGGGAAATCCGGCGCACGCCCGGCGACCGGCACCCGGACGCGGCCGCCCGCCACGAAGGCCCGCCTGAACCAGGGCTCGTCGAGACTCGACACGCTGACCGCGCGACCCGACGCGGGGGCATGCACGAAGCGGCCGTCGCCGAGGTAGATGCCGATGTGGGCCTCGGGAATGCGGAAGAACACGAGATCGCCCGCCCGCAGCGCTTCGAAGGCCACGCGTTCCGCGGACGCGATCTGCGCCTCGGAGGTCCGCGGCAACGATACACCCTGCTCCGCGAACAGGTAGCGCACCAGCCCGCTGCAGTCGAAGGCCTCGGGACCGTTGCCACCGTAGCGATACGGCAGCCCCACGAAATCCAGTGCGCGCCGCGCGATGCGCTCTTCCGGCGCCGGCACCGCGATCGCGGGTGGCGCGGCGGGCACGGACGGACGCGGCTGTGCCGCACAGCCCGCGAGCAGCAGCACCAGGATCCCGGGCCCGGGGAATGCGCGCAACCTCATGCCGGCGCAACATGCCCGCGATGCCGGGACCGTGCAAGCCGGCCACGCGCCTGTGGCAGCACGGGCCCGAGGCCGTGCTCAGGCGTTCTCGAGCCTGAGCGTGCCCTGGGCGAGGCCGACCTCGCCGATCGCCGCGGCGACGGCCTCGTCGACGCGCTCCACGAAGACGAAAGCGAGTTCGCGCCGCACACTCGCGGGCACGTCCTCGAGGTCCTTGCGGTTGCGCGCCGGCAGCACGACGGTCCTGATGCCCGCGCGCGCGGCCGCGACCACCTTCTCCTTGATGCCGCCCACCGGCAGCACGAGTCCACGCAGGCTGATCTCGCCCGTCATCGCCGCGTCGGGCCGCACGTTCCTGCCCGTGAACAGCGACACGAGCGCCGTGTAGAGCGCGACACCCGCGCTCGGACCGTCCTTCGGGATCGCGCCCGCGGGGACGTGCACGTGCACGTCGCTCTTCGCGAACAGCGCGGCGTCGAGTCCGAGCTGGCCCGCACGCGACCTGATCAGCGACCACGCCGCCTGCGCGCTCTCCTTCATGACGTCGCCGAGCTGGCCGGTCAGGATCAGGCGCCCCTCGCCGGGCAGCCGCGTGGCTTCGACGAACAGGATGTCGCCGCCGACCGGTGTCCAGGCGAGGCCCGTGGCCACACCCGGCACGCTGGTCCGCTCCGCGATCTCGTTCTCGAAGCGGCGCGCACCGCGGATCGCGGCGATGTCGTCGCGCCCGATGTCGAACGGTCCGGCCTCGCCCTCCGCGATGCGTACCGCGATCGAGCGCAGCACGCTGCCGATCTCGCGCTCGAGGTTGCGGCAGCCGGCCTCGCGTGTGTAGCCGCGGATCAGCTCGCGCAGCGCCTCGTCACCGACGCGCGCCTGCTCCAGCGTGAGTCCATTGGCCTCGAGCTGGCGCGCGACGAGGTAGCGACGCGCGATCTCGAGCTTCTCGTCCTCCGTGTAGCCGGTGAGCTCGATGACCTCCATGCGGTCGCGCAGCGGACCGGGGATCGTGTCGAGCTGGTTGGCCGTGGCGATGAACAGTACGCGCGACAGGTCGAACGGCTGGCCGACGTAGTTGTCGCGGAACGTGCCGTTCTGCTCGGGATCGAGGACTTCGAGCAGCGCCGACGACGGATCACCGTGCAGGCCGCCGTGCCCGAGCTTGTCGATCTCGTCGAGCATCAGCACGGGATTGCGCGTGCCCGCCTTGCGGATCGCCTGGATCACGTTGCCCGGCAGCGCACCGACGTAGGTGCGACGGTGACCGCGGATCTCGGCCTCGTCGTGTACGCCCCCCAGGCTCACGCGCTGGAACTTGAGCCCGATCGCGCGCGCGATGCTCTGCCCGAGCGAAGTCTTGCCGACGCCCGGCGGGCCCACGAAGCAGAGGATCGGGCTCTTGCCACGCGGATTCAGGCGCCGCACGGCGAGGTATTCGAGGATGCGGCGCTTCACCTTGTCGAGGCCGTAGTGATCGGCCTCCAGCACGCCGCGTGCCTTCGGGATGTCGATCTCCTCCGGGTCCTGCTTCGCCCACGGCAGCGCGGCCATGAGTTCGAGCCAGTTGCGCAGCATCGAGTGCTCGGGGCCGGCGTCGGGCATGCGCTCCAGGCGCCGGAGCTCCTTGTCGACCTGCGTGGCGACGTCCTCCGGCATGCCGGCGGCCGCGATCTGCTCCTTCAGTTCCTTGAGGCTCTCCGCACCGTCGTCGTTCTCGCCGAGCTCGTCGCGGATCTGCCGCAGTTGCTCCCGCAGCACGGCTTCCTTCTGGCGCTTGTCGAAGGCCTCCTGCGTGCGATCCTGCATTTCCTTCTGCAGCCGCAGCACCTCGACGCGGTGGCCGAGCAGGCGCATCACGAGATCGAGGCGCGCGTCGAGTCCGACGGTCTCGAGGATCTCCTGCTTCTCGGCGGGCCGGATGTCGAGAAAGCTCGCGAGCATGTCGGCGAGGCGCCCCGGCGCCTCGATGGCCTGCACCGCCGCGGCGGCCTCGGCCGGCAGGCCGGGCAGCAGGCGGATCGCCTCCATCGCGAGGCGCTTGATGTTGAGCGCGCGCGCCTCGGTCTCGATCGATTCGTCTGCCGGCTCGGCGAGCGGCTCGACGCGCGCGACCAGGAAAGGCATGCCCGGCATGAAATCCAGCACACGGAAGCGACCCTCGCCCTGTGCGATCAGATGATGCGTGCCGTCGGGCGCCGCCACGTCCCGCAGCAGCGTCGCGAGCCCGCCCACACGGTGGAAGTCGTCCGGACCCGGCGCGTCGAGGGCAGGATCCTTCTGCAGCAGGAAGCCGACCTTGCGGCCCGTGCGGATCGCCTCACGGGCGCCCGTCACCGTCATCTCGCGATTGGCCGTCACGGGCATCACGACGCCCGGGAACAGCACGAGATTCCGCACCGGCAGGATGATCAGCACGTCCTCCGGCAGCCTGGGGCCCTCGCGGGGTACCAGCGTCTGTCTGTCGTCGATCTCGCTCATGCCCACTCCCGCCCGCCCGCGGATGATCGCGGCGGCTCTGTTCCTGATCTGGGGCCCCTCGGGCCCGCTTCAAGAGGCCGGCACCGGAAAGACTTGCCCGGCGCCCGACACCCGCCGTCGCCGTGACGATCGCGCGTCGACATCGCCGGGCGGCGCGTCTATCGTGCGCGCGCCATGACGCTGTCCGACACACTGCAGTCGCTGCCGATCGCCCCGCTGCTGCCCCGCATCGCGACGACGCTCACGCACGAACGCAACGCGGTCATCGAGGCGCCACCGGGCGCGGGCAAGAGCACCGGCGTGCCGCTCGTGCTGCGGGATGCGCCGTGGCTCGAAGAGCGGAAGGTCCTCGTGCTCGAGCCGCGGCGGCTCGCGGCGCGCGCCGTCGCCACGCGCATGGCCTCGCTCCTCGCCGAGCCCGTCGGCCGCACGGTGGGCTATCGCACGCGGCTCGACACCCGCGTCGGTCGCGAGACACGGATCGAGGTCGTCACCGAGGGCATCCTGACGCGAATGCTGCAGTCGGACCCGGCGCTCGAGGGAGTCGGCGTCGTGATCTTCGACGAGTTCCACGAGCGCAGCCTCCATGCCGATCTCGGGCTGGCGTTCTGCCTCGACACACAGGCGAACCTGCGCGAGGACCTGCGCCTCCTCGTGATGTCCGCGACGCTGGACGGCGCCGCCGTCGCACAACTGCTCGGTGGAGCGACCGTGCTGCGCGCCGAGGGCCGCAGCTTCCCCGTCGACACACATCACCTCGGCCGGGCTTCCCCGGAAACACTGGTGCGCGATGTGACGAACGCCGTGCACCGCGCCTGCAGCGAGGCGTCCGGCGACCTGCTGGTGTTCCTCCCCGGAGCGCCGGAGATCCGCCGCGTGCAGCGCGCACTCGCCGAGGAGCGCCCCGTCGCCGGCGCACGCGTGCTGCCGCTCTACGGCGATCTCGCGCCCGCGGAGCAGGACGCGGCGCTGACGCCGGATGCGGGCGGCGCGCGCCGCATCATCCTGTCGACCTCGATCGCGGAGACCAGCCTCACGCTCGAGGGCATCCACGTCGTGGTCGATGCCGGCTTCACGCGCCGCGCGCGCTTCGATCCGGTCTCGGGCATGAGCCGCCTCGAGACCACGCGCGTCTCGCGCGCCGCGGCCGACCAGCGCCGTGGCCGCGCCGGGCGTCTGGGCCCCGGTCACTGCTACCGCCTGTGGCGCGAGGAGGACGAGCGTTCCATGGCGGCGCAGATGCCGCCCGAGATCCTCGATGCCGATCTCGCGCCGCTCGCGCTGGAACTGGCGTGCTGGGGGGCGCTGGACGCCACCGGACTGCGGCTGCTGGATGCGCCACCGGCCGCGACCTTCGCGCAGGCGCGCGAGCTGCTGGTCGAACTGGGCGCACTCGCCGGCGACGGCCGTATCACCGCGCACGGCCGGGCGATGGCCGGCCTCGGTGCGCACCCGCGCCTCGCGCACCTGCTCATCCAGGGCCAGCGCCGCGGAAGCGGCGCACTCGCCGCGGATATCGCAGCCGTGCTGTCCGAACGCGACCTGCTGCGCGGACCCGGTGCCGCACGTGACGTGGACCTGCGCCTCAGGCTCGATGCGCTGCGCACCGGCCACTGCGCCATCGCGGACGCGAGCGTCGATCGCGGCGCACGCGAGCGCATGCGGCGCGCCGCGGGCCGCTGGCGCCAGCAGCTCGGCATCGCTGCCGATGCAGCGGCTGACAGCGGCGAGGCCGGCGCACTGCTCGCGCTCGCCTACCCCGACCGCATCGGCCGCGCGCGGGGCGCGGACCGGCGCTACCTGCTCTCGGGCGGGCGTGGCGCGGTGATCGCGGAACCGCAGCTCGTCTCGCAGAGCGAGTTCATCGTCGCCGCCGAGCTCGATGCCGGAGCGCGCGAGGCACGCGTGTTCCTGGCCGCGCCCGTCTCCCGTGAGGTCCTCGAGCGGGGATTCGCGGATCGCATCCGGCGCGAGACCCGCATCGAATGGGATTCGCGCGAGCAGGCCGTGCTGGCCATGGAGAGCGAGCGCCTGGGCGCGCTCGTCCTCGCCGAGCGGCGGCTCCCGGACCCGGATCCCGCACGCGTCGTGGCGGCCCTCGTCGCCGGCATCCGCGAACTCGGGCTCGGCGCCCTGCCCTGGACCGCGGCCGCCACGGCCCTCCTGCAGCGACTCGTGTTCGCGCGCCGGGTGGAGCCGGACGCATCGCCGGCGTGGCCCGACCCCGGCGAGACGGCGTTGCTCGACTCACTGGAGGGCTGGCTCGCACCCTGGCTCGACGGCCTCACGCGCCGCGAGCACCTCGCGCGGCTCGACCTCGTCGCGGCACTGCGCGCGCGCCTCGACCCTGCACAGGGCCGGCGGCTCGACGGGCTGGCGCCCTCGCACATCGAGGTGCCCTCCGGCTCGCGCATCGCGATCGACTACACCGATCCCGCGGCGCCCTCCTTGGCCGTGCGGCTGCAGGAAGTCTTCGG
The DNA here is from genome assembly GCA_046352935.1 of Steroidobacteraceae bacterium. Taxonomy (GTDB): domain Bacteria; phylum Pseudomonadota; class Gammaproteobacteria; order Steroidobacterales; family Steroidobacteraceae; genus CAYWMY01. Next base: position 87,088 of record JAXMGR010000009.1, on the reverse strand, counting down.
ATTGCTGGAGACGCCGCGCATCGGCGGCGGACGCGTGCCGCTCACACTCACGCTGCTGTCGCCGGCGCAACGGCCGGTGCAGGTCACGCGCGACCTCCGGAGTTTCTGGGAACGCGGCTATGCCGAAGTGCGCCGGGAACTGAAGGGCCGCTACCCGAAGCACTACTGGCCGGACGATCCGTTCACGGCCACAGCGACGCGGCGCGTACGGCCGCGCTGAGCGATGCGCCGACCGGCGCCGCGCAGAGCCCGCCATCACGGCCCCGCCACGGCTTCACAGGCCGGTCATCTTCTCCATGAACTCCGGATACCGCCCGCCCTGCACGCCGATCCTCGCGGCGGCCTCGCCGAGGTCGAGGACCTCCCCGGGCGAGAGATCGAGCGCGATCGCGCCCAGGTTCTCGTCCAGGCGCGACAGCTTCCGCGTACCGGGAATCGGCACGATCCAGGGCTTCTGTGCGAGCAGCCAGGCGAGTGCGACCTGCGCAGGGCTCGCGCCCCGGACGGCACCGATGGCGGCCAGCAGATCGACGAGCGCGCGGTTCGCGCGGCGCGCCTCCGGCGCGAAGCGCGGCACGGTGTTGCGGAAATCGCTGGCGTCGAACGAAGTGTTCTCGTCGATCCTGCCCGTGAGAAAACCCTTGCCCAGCGGGCTGAACGGCACGAAGCCGATGCCGAGTTCCTCGATCACGGGGAGCACCTCGGCCTCCGGACCGCGCGTCCAGAGCGAGTACTCGCTCTGCACGGCCGTGACGGGCTGCACCGCGTGCGCGCGGCGGATGGTGCGCGCACCGGCCTCGGACAGGCCGAAGTGCCCGACCTTGCCTTCCCGGATGAGGTCCTTCACGGCACCGGCAACCTCCTCGATCGGCACCTCGGGATCGACGCGGTGCTGGTAGAGCAGGTCGATCCTCTCGACGCCGAGCCGTCGGAGCGAGGCCTCGACGACCTCGCGGATGTGCGCGGGCCGGCTGTTCAACCGCGGCACACCCTTCATGCCGCGCGGATCGCTCCCGGACCCGAGGTCGAAGCCGAACTTGGTGGCGATCACCACGCGGCCGCGGTATGGCGCCAGCGCTTCGCCGACGAGTTCCTCGTTCGCGAACGGGCCATAGGCCTCGGCGGTGTCGAAGAAAGTCACACCGCGCGCGACGGCCGCGCGGATCAGCTCGATCATTTCCCCGCGATCCGCCGGCGGGCCGTAGTTGGAGCTCATGCCCATGCAGCCGAGGCCCAGCGCGGAGACCTCAGGGCCGCCCGCTCCCAGTCTGCGCATCTGCATGACGGCGTCTCCTCGTGTCGTGTTCCGGGAATCAGCGCATGTGCCGGTGCACGAAGAACCAGTAGATGAATCCCAGCACCGCCGCGGCGCTGCCGATCCAGATTCCGAGCGCGTGCACTTCACCGGCCATCAGCGCGGGATCCTGGCCGGCCTTCACGCCCACCCATACGAGCACCGAGCACCAGAGCGCGGAGCCGATGACGGTCGCGGCGCTGTACCAGGCGAAGTTCAGGCGCACGATGCCCGCCGGGATGCCGATCAGGTGGCGGATCACCGGCAGCAGCCGCGCGACGAACACGCCCATGGTGCCGAACTGGCGGGACCAGGTCTCGGCCGCCGCGATCTTCTGCGGCGTGATGAACACCCAGGGGCCGAAGCGTTCGAGCAGCGGCCGGCCCAGGAACCGCGCGGCGGCGTACATCAACGCGGCGCCGGCCCAGGAGCCCAGCGTGCCCGCGATCACGAGCCCCGGGAGCGTCATCGAACCCGTGGTCACGGCGACGTGCGCCGCTGGCGGCATCACGACCTCCGACGGGAGCGGAACGATCGAGCTCTCCATGGCCATCAGCAGCGCGACGAGCCAGTAGCCGCCGCTCTCGAGGCTCTGCAGATACCACTGGATGAACGGGTCGAAGACGTGCATGCCGGGCAACTCCCCCGCGGCTCAGGCCGCCGCCAGCGCCTGATCGAGGTCGGCGATCAGGTCGTCGACGTGCTCGATGCCCACGGACAGCCGCACGAGATCCTCGGTGACCCCGGCCTTCTCCAGTTCCGCGGGCGAGAGCTGACGGTGCGTGGTGCTCGCCGGATGGCAGGCGAGGGACTTGGCGTCGCCGATGTTCACGAGCCGCGTGAACAGCTTGAACGCGTCCTGCACGCGCGCGCCCGCCTCGCGGCCGCCCTCGACTCCGAAGCTGACGAGCCCCGAGGCACGGCCGCCCAGGTAGCGCTCCGCGAGTCCGTGGTTCGCCGAGGACTCGAGTCCCGCGTAGTTGACCCAGCGGACCTTCGGGTGGGCCTCGAGGTGACGCGCGATCCTGACCGCATTGGCGCAGATGCGGTCCATGCGCACGGCCAGCGTCTCCATGCCCTGCAGGATCAGGAAGCTGTTGAACGGCGAGATCGCCGCACCCATGTTGCGCAACGGCACGACGCGCGCCCGGCCGATGAAGGCCGCGGGGCCGAACGCGTCGACATAGACCACGCCGTGGTACGAGGCATCCGGCTGGTTGAGCTTCGGGAACTTGTCCGCGTGGTCCTTCCACGGGAACTTGCCGCTGTCGACGATCGCGCCGCCGATGCTGTTGCCGTGACCACCGAGGTACTTCGTCAGCGAGTGCACGACGATGTCGGCGCCGTGCTCGAAGGGCCGGCACAGGTACGGCGTCGGCACGGTGTTGTCGACGATCAGCGGGATGCCGTGGCGGTGGGCGATCGCCGCGAGCGCCTCGAAATCCGTGATGTTGCCGGCCGGATTGCCGAGCGACTCGCAGTAGATCGCGCGCGTGTTCGCGTCGATGAGCCGTTCGAAGGACTTCGGGTCGCGGTGGTCGGCGAAGCGCGCTTCGATGCCGAAGGTCGGCATCGTGTGCGCGAACAGGTTGTAGGTGCCGCCGTAGAGCGTGGTGCTGGTCACGAAGTTGTGACCCGCCTGCATGATCGTCATCAGCGAGTAGGTGATCGCGGCCTGGCCGGAGGCGAGACCCAGCGCGGCGATGCCACGCTCGAGTTCGGCGAGCCGCTTCTCGAGCACGTCGGTCGTCGGGTTCATGATGCGCGTGTAGATGTTGCCGACGACCTTCAGGTCGAACAGGTCCGCGCCGTGCTGGGTGCTGTCGAAAGCGTAGGACGTCGTCTGGTAGATCGGCACGGCGACGGCCTTCGTGGTCGGATCCGGGCTGTAGCCGCCGTGGACGGCGATCGTCTCGATGCGCATGGGGAATATCCTCTGGTCGACCCTGAGAGTGGCCGACACGTTACGGGGCGGGTGGCGGCGATGACAAGCCCGGCCTCGCGGCAGCGACGGCGTGGGGCGGGGGCCGCGCCCCGGCGCGGCGAGTCCGCGGGCGTCCGGCGTTTCAATTTGGCGCCCGCGTCGCGCACAATGTACCGGTCCGGATCGCACGGGACGCCCGACGACCATGGCCGACGGCAGTAACCGGAGCGCGCGCTGGCTGCTCGCCGTGGTGACGTTCCTCATCGTCTACGGTTCGCTGTTCCCCTTCAACTTCGGGGGACTGGACGTGCACGGCCCCCGCGAACTGCTGTCGCGGCTCACCTTCGCGCGCACGACCCGCGCCGACATCGCGATCAACCTGCTGCTGTACCTGCCCCTCGGGGCGTGCCTGGCCTGGATCCTGACCTCGCGCCTGGGCGGCGCGCTCGCGGTCGCGGTCGCGACGGCGGCCGGCGCCTCGCTGTCACTCACGATCGAGATCCTGCAGCTGTTCGAGACGCGTCGCGTCGCGAGCCTCGCGGACGTCGCGCTGAACGCGACCGGCGCCTGCGCGGGCGCGCTGCTCGCTGCGACGCTGCTCGCGAGCCGCGACCGGCTCGGGCTGCCTGGCCTGGGCGCCCTGGTCCGCTCGCCGGCGCCGACCGCACTCGCGCTGCTGTGGATCGGATCCAGGCTCGCACCGTTCGCCCCGTCGCTCGATCCGGACAAGTGGCACCGTGCGCTCACACCGCTCCAGGGTGGACTCGATCTGTCGCGGGCCTGGATCCGCTGGGCCGTGCCCTACCTCGTCCTGGCGGAAGCGCTGCGCGCCGCGACACGCCGCGACAGCGGTGTCTGGCCACTCGCCCTCGTGGCCTGCGTCGTGTTCACCGGCCGGATCCTGGTCGTCGGCAAGGAGGTCGTTCCGGCCGAGGTCGCCGGCATGCTCGCTGCGCTCGTGCTCGCGTGGATCAACGGCTTCCTCGACGAGAAGATGATCGCGACGCTGCTGTCGGTCGCCATCGCCGCGCTGCTCGTCAGCGAGCAGCTCGTCCCCTTCGCTCCGGACCTGTCACGGTGGGAATTCGGCTGGGTGCCCTTCGCGGGTTCGCTCGGACGCCTGTTCGGCGTGGGGCTCATCGCGCTGTTCCGCGACTGCTTCCTGTACGGCGCGCTGGTGTGGCTGCTGTGCCGGTCCGGAATCGCCGTGGGAGGCGCGACCCTGCTGGCCGCAGGTTTCGTCTTCGGCCTCGAACTGCTGCAGGCCGTGCTGCCCGGCCGGTCCGGCGACATCACGGATCCGCTGCTCACCCTGGCGACCGGCGCCCTGCTCGCGCTGTTCGATCCGGCAATGGGCGCGGAGTCCGGCCGCGCCGGCAGCCGCGGTGCCTGGTCCGCAGCCCGAGGCCGACGCTCTCGCTGAAGCGCCCACGCGGAGCGGTCGCGCCCGTGGCGGCTTGCGGTCGGCGGGCCGGGACGTTAGAAGGAAATCCCGCCCCGTCGCGATGCAGGACCCGTCCTCGTGCCCACCGCCGCCCGGCTGCTCCGGCTGCTCTGCTCCGCGTCGCTGCTCTGCGCGCTGTGCGCGACTGCCGTGCGGGGCGACGGGACGGGCCCTGCGGCGGCGGCCGCCGCGCCTGTCGCGTCCGTCGCGAGCATCACCGACGAGGTCCAGGCCTACCGCGATTTCCGCCGGCTCTACGAAGCGAGGCAGTACCCGGATGCGCTGCCCCTCGCCCTGCAGATCGTGAAACTGATCGAGGCGCAGCCCGATCGTGCCGACCAGCTGCCGACCGCGCTCAACAACCTGGGTGCCGTCCAGCTCGAGCTCGGCGACCACGCCGGTGCCATCACCTCCTTCTCGCGGGCGCTCGACCTGCTGGAACGAAGCCAGGGCGTGGGTTCGCGCCGCATGATCTCGCCGCTCGTCGGCCTCGGCCGCGCGCACGCGGCCGAGCAGCAGCATGCCCATGCGATAGGGATGTACCAGCGCGCGCTCAGCATCAGCCGTCGCGCCGACGGGCTGTTCAATCTCGCGCAGCTCGACATCATCGAGCCGCTCGTGGCGAGCCTGATGGTCGTCGAGGACTACGCCTCGACCAACCAGCTGCGCGAGTACGCCCTGCAGGTCGTCGAGCACCGCTACGGCGTCGACGATCCACGCACGCTGCCCGCGGTGAACCGGCTGGCCGACTGGTTCGAGTTCGCGCACCAGTTCCTCCACGCCCGCATCCTGTACCTGCGCAGCTTCCGCATCGCGAGCCAGACGGCGGGAGGCCGCAACGCCACCGCCATCGCGGCCCTGCGCGGGATCGCGCGCACCCACCGGCTGCAGTACGTGCTGGATCCCGACTCCACCATCGCCGGTCCGCAGACCGAGGACTTCGAATCACCCGGCGCGGGACGCTGGGCCACGGTCCCGATGCTGAATCCCCTGCCGCAGAATCAGGCATTCGCCCCCTCACCGCGACTGAACCCCGAGGGCGAGCAGGTGCTGCGGCGCGCGCTGAAGATCATCGGTGACGGCCGCGGCGTGCCCCCGGAACTGCTCGGCGCGGTGCATGTCGATCTCGGCGACTGGTACCTGACGGCACACCGCCCGGACGAAGCCCTGCGGAACTACCGGATCGCCTGGCCGCTGCTGCCGACGTCGGTGCTGAGCGTGAACCGCAATCCGCTGCTGCGTCCACGGCTCGTCCTGTACCGTCCTCCCGAGAGCGCGCTCCGGCGACGCGACCTGCCGCGTGGCGAGACCGTCCGGAAGCCGGTCGAGTTCGTCTTCACCGTGACCGCACGCGGCGAGGTGCGCGAGGTCCGGACCGTCAGCTCCGAGGTGAACAAGGCACAGGAGGCCGCCGCGCGCGAGGCCCTGCTGCGCGCCGCGTATTGTCCGCGCTTCGAGAACGGCGAGCCCGTCGACACGCCCGACGTCCAGATGCGCGAGTACTTCTACGATCTCGTCAAGAAGTCCGACGACGACACGAGCCCGACGAACGCGAGTCCCGCCGCGGGCGCCACGCCATCACCATCACCTTCACCTTCACCAGCGGCATCACCTCCACCAGCGGCACCGGCACCGGTCGACTCTGCGCCCGCAACTCCCGAGACGCCGGCCTCTCCCGGACCGCCGGGCCCGCAGTCCGCCGCGCCATCCGGCGCGCCCGCAGAAACCGGCGATGCGGGATCGGCGCCCGCGACCGTGTCCCCGGCCGTCGAGTCCGCCCCGCAGGCAGGGCAGCCGGCTGCCGCCGCCGTGCACAGCAAGATCCGGATATCCGGCGTGCCGGTCGCCGCGTAGAGTCTTCCCGCAGGATCTGCGGGGCGATCACATGAAGCCACACGGGACAGACATCGGGGCGATGTCCGCGCAACGGACGGCGATCGTCACGGCGGCCTGCCGGGCGATCGAGGCCGCCGAGCAGGCGCCGGCACTGGCGACCCTGGCGGACGCAGCCGGGCTGAGCCCGCATCACTTCCACCGGGTCTTCAAGTCCGTCACCGGACTGACGCCACGAGCCTACGCCGCGGCCCTGCGCGCGCGGCGGCTCCAGGCGGCGCTGGGTCGCGGCAACTCCGTGACGCGCGCGATGCTCGACGCGGGATACGGTTCCAGTGCACGCCTCTACGAGCAGTCGCGTGACGTGCTCGGCATGACACCGGGCAAGTACCGCGACGGTGGCGACGGTGCCGTCATCCACTTCGCGGTCGCACGATGCTCGCTGGGCGCGATACTCGTCGCCGAGAGCACACGGGGCCTCTGCGCGATCCTGCTGGGCGACGACCCGGACGTGCTGCTCGCCGACCTGCAGGGCCGCTTCCGTCGGGCCCGTCTGCAGCCCGGCGACGGGCGATTCAACTCCCGCGTGGCCTCGGTGGTCGGCTTCGTCGAGGCACCCGCGCTCGGCCTGGATCTGCCGCTCGACATCCGCGGCACGGCCTTCCAGCGGCGCGTCTGGGAAGCGCTGCGCGCGATCCCGCCCGGGAGTACGGCGAGCTACACCGAGATCGCAGAGCGCATCGGCGCCCCACGCGCCGTGCGCGCCGTCGCCGCGGCCTGCGCCGCGAATCCTCTCGCGGTCGCGATTCCCTGTCATCGCGTCGTGCGCATCGACGGTGGACTGTCGGGCTACCGCTGGGGGATCGAGCGCAAGCGCCGGCTGCTCGAGCGCGAAGCCGAGTCCGTGGAAGGAGCGGCCGCGTGTCCCCGCTGAAGGCTCAGGGTGCCGGCGTGGCCGGAACCGGCGACTTCGCTGCGGGATCGACGCCTTCCGGTGCCGGCACAGCCGAGGCCGGCGGCTCCCCCGGCGGCGCTCCCCCCGCCATCTCCGCCGCTTTCGCGCCCGGCGTGGACGGCGCATCCCGAGGACCCTCCGGTACGGCGGGTTCCGGGCCGGCGGCGGACGCGGTGTCCCCCGCGGCCGCTGATGCGCCCGGCGCCTGATCGCCGGGCGGCGCTTCGAACACGCCGAGCGAGGTGGCGACCTCCTGCTGCCCGGTGGCGAGAGGCGGGAGCGTGTCGCCGTGGAGGAGGCGCACGACGGAGTCCTGCTGCGGGAAATCGACGATGAATTTCGCGGCGAGGTCGCGCAGCGCCGTCTGGGTGGCGACGTTCAGCGGTGCCGCCGTCGAGATCCTGCCCGCCGGCGCCGTGCCGAATCCCGTCAGCGTGAGCTGGTCGACGGTGAGACCCTTCGGGTCCAGCAGTTCGAACCGGTAACGGATCGTCACCGCATATTCGCTGCTCGCCATCTCCTGCGGCGTGACGAACGAGTACTCGTCGAGATACGGCACCAGGACCAGCGCGACCGGCGGCACCACGCTGGTCACCTCGCCACGCTCCCTGAGCGGAACGATGCGATCGAACATCACACCCAGCACACGGTCGATCGTCGCGATGCTGGCGGCACCGAGGTCGACGTTGAACTTGATGTTGCGCCGCTCCTCGCTGTGCGTGCGCTTGCGGAACTCGTCGGGGTAGAAGACACCGATCGAGCTCCGTGTCTTCTCGACGAGCGGGGTCGGCAAGGTCACGGCGGGCCTGACCTGCACGCCGCCGCAGCCCGCGAGCAGCGCCAGGCACGCGCCGACCGCGACCCGCCTCCACAACGCTGCCCCGCCCGCACCGCGTCCGGACACCATCCGTCACCCCCGCCTGCCACCGGGCTCGTAGGTCTCGGCGGTCAGTCCGACGAAGGTACCACCGTTGCGCGCGCACAGGATGCGCATCAGCGTCGCGTAGCGGATCGACGTGTAGGGCGGAGCGTCCGGCTGCAGCGGGAAGCCGATCGCGTGGATGCGCACCGCGCGGCCGCCGCCCTGCACGTCACGGTTGATGCGGTCGACCGTGTCCACGACCTCCTGGATCGAAGGACCCGTGAACTCGTCACCGAACACGTAGAGGCTGATCTTGTGCTCGGGCGTGTAGAACGTGCGGATCGCGGCGACGATGCCCTCCACGGGACTGGAGTTCGAGAAGGCCTGCCAGTTGCGGAACCGCTCGAGGATGACCCTGCGGCGCGCCGGCGAGTCCGGGATCCACTTGCCGCGGTAATCCGAGAACATGTAGCCGCCCTCGTCGTCGAGGACCTGGATGCCCTTGACCTGCGGGTAGACCTCCAGCACCTCGCGCAGCTTGCGCTCCGCCCGGCGCCAGCTGTAGTTCTGCATCGACCCCGACGTATCAACGATGAAGATGACGTACTCGCTGTCGACCGGGATGCCGCCCACCGGCGCGTCGGAATTGCGGCGGAAGTCGGCGCCCAGCAGCCGCCTCATCTCGTCCGTCATGGTCTGGCGCGCGCTGTTGAGCGACCCCTCGAGCTTGTCGATGGTCTCGGCCTCGCTCTTCGTGGCCGCGTACTGCCCGCGGATCTTCGACAGGTCGCCCTGCAGCAGCGCGACCCTGCGCTGCTCCTCGGACAGCTGCTCCATGCGGCCCTTGAGTTCGCGCTCGAGCACCAGGCTGGTGCCGCGGATCTCGTTGAGCTCCTGCTGCAGCTTCGCGACCTGCCCGTCGAGGTCGACCTTCGCCTGCTCCAACTGGATCGGTTCACCGACCTTGGTCAGCACGAGCAGCAGGATGATCGCCCCGAAGCCGCAGCAGATGCAGTCGAGGAACGACAGGCTGAACACCTCGGTGTCGCGGCGCCTGAGCCTCACGGCCAGTCCCTCGACGGGCTGAGGTAGGCGCCGCCCGACTGCCGCGCCAACGCCCAGAAATAGGCAGGGGCCGCCGGATCGCCCTCCATGGGCAGCAGGATCACGTTGATCGGCGGCGGCTTCGGTCCGAGCGACTTCACCGCGCTCTGCATCAGCCGCTCGCGATCCTCGGTATCGACGAGCTGCCTGATGAGCGGTGCACTCGCACCCTGGGTCGGCAGTCCGTCGGTGATCAGCAGCACGCTGTCGGGCGCCGGGTTCAGGCTGCGAATCACCGCGAAGGCGTTCACGAGGCTCGTGCCGCCGGCCGGCACGATCCGCCTGAGCGCCTGCAGCGCATCGCCCAGCGACCGGCCGTCCTTCGAGTCGAGCCAGCGGCCCTCGCTGCCGGCGAGCAGCGGCTTCGGCGCGGTGTTGAACGTGTACATCTGGAACTGCCCGTCGGCCGGGAGCTGCGAGCTGATCCAGTCGACGGTGCCGATCGCCTGGCGCCACTTCTCCGACCTGAGCTTGCGCTCGTCCGGCATGTTGCGCAGCCGGATGACGTTCACCAGCGTCTCGTCCAGCATCGATGCCGAGGCGTCCAGCAGCACGAGCACGCGGCGGCCGCCGACCTTGAGCCCGGTCAGGTACTGCCGGTCGCCGTCGCCCACGACGAGTCGCACCTGCCTGCCGCTCGACTTCTCCACGCTCTTCGCCTTCAGGCGGCGCGTGTCTTCCTCGAGAGACTGCAGGTCCGCCTTGAGACGCTCCAGTGCCTCGCGGCGCGCGAGGGTGTCGAACTCGTACTTCGCGAGTTCCTCCTGCGTCTTCGTGATGCGCTCGGTGACGGTGCGCGCACGGCCTGCCGCCTCGACGGATTCCTTCGTCGTGCGCTGGAGCGTGTTGCGCAGTTCGGCGAGGTACTTGTAGCCGGTCAGCACGCGCTCCTCGAGCCGCTTCGACTCGGCCGCGAGAGACTCGTTCTCACGGATGCGGTTGAGTCCCGACTGGGCGCTGACGACGGTGTAGAAGAGGACGACCGCACCGAATCCGCAGCAGATCACGTCGAGGAAGGAAAGACTGAACACCTCGGTGCTGCGACGACGAGGCACGGTCAGCCCTCCGCGAGCGCCACGAGTTCGAGCGACACGCCCGGGGTGCCGAGCCTGAGCGTGTCGCCGGCCGCGAGCCGTGCACGCGCCTGCACGCGCGCGCCGTTCAGGAAAGTGCCATGACGACTGTGGTCGATGACCAGCACGTCGTCGCCTTCACGCAGCAGGCTGCAGTGGCGCGCGGAGATGCCGGCGGGAGGACCCTGGATGGCGAGCGGGCGAGCCGCTTCGGGCGCGCGCCCCAGCACGAGTGGTTCGGCGCCGATGGGATAGACGCGTCCACCGTGCAGCACGTGCGTCGGCTGCTCGGCGATCACGCGCTCCGGCACCGCCGGCGCGGGCGCGCCTGCAGCCAGCGACAGGCAGACCGACCCCGGACCCGCGGCCAGCAGTTCTTCCCGCGAGCGCTCGAGTCCCGTGAGCGCGGCGTCGTGCGGCAGGGCGACGACCTCGAGGCCGCGGCGCCGGCCGAGATGGGTGGCGAGGCCGGGCAGCGCCGCGGCGCGCGCCGTGAGCGCGAGAGTGATGGCCTCGCCGTCGCGATGCACGCGCGCGAGGAGTTCCGCGAGCTGGGCGTAGTAGGCCTCGGCCGCGAGCAGCAGTTGGTCGCGCGGCAGGGTCACGGCGACGGCGCCGCCGGCGTGTTCGAGCTCGATGTCGACCGTCGGCGCCCCGCCCAGGCGCTCCAGCCAGCCCGGCAGCGCATCGTACAGCCGCTGCTCGGACGCACCATCGTGCAGCGGATCGAACCGCGTACGCCGCACGAAGGTCTCGGCGATGAACTGCGCCCAGACTGTCGCGAGCGTCCTGCCGCCGACACGCGGGGCGATCTCGACCGCGAGCCGCCGCCGTCCGCCTCCGCCCAGGCGCACGAGACGCGACCGGTGCAGATCGACGTCGAGGTAGAGCAGTTCCGCCTGCGGCAGCGCGACCGTTGCCGCGACCGCGGCATCGGCCGAGCCCGCGAGCGGCAGGCCCGCGGCACGCGCGATGGACGCGACCAGGCCCGCCTGCGCACCGCTCCAGTGCGAGGGAAGCGCGGCGATCGCGGGCGGTGGCGATCCGCCGAGCGCGCGGACGAGTTCGAGAAACGTGGCCCAGGCCAGGTCCGCGGTGTGGCGCGCCAGCGGCTGCGGCGCCGGCAGCGGCAGCAGCGACAGCTCGGCAAGGAAACGGTCATTGGCGAGCACGGGCTTCATGCGCGCCGCGACCGCGGCCTGCGCTCCGGCCACGACGCCGTCGCGTTCCAGGAGTGCCACCGCGGGCACGGCCACGACGCCACCCTCCGGCGCGCGGGCCAGCAGTCCGCCCTCGGAGATCTCGATGGCGACGAAGGTGTCCATGCGCGGCTTCAGCGGACCTGCAGGTGACGCAGCAGCTTCTGGTCGAGGTACGTGTCGGTTCCGAGTGCGAGCCGTTCCTGCGCGAGCTGAAGGTTGTGCAGCAGGAACATCAGGAGCAGCGACAGCAGCAGCGCGACCAGCGTCGAGTTGAAGGCCACGCCGAGACCCTCGGTGACGCCGCTGATGTCGCCGATCACGGCCTTGTGCGCCGCGGACAACGCGTCGCCGATGCCGCGCACGGTGCCGATGAAGCCGATGGCGGGGATCGCCCAGGCGATGTAGCGCAGCATCGACAGCTCGGACTCCAGCCGCTCGGCCTCGGCCTGGCAGACCGCGTGGCCGGCATCGGAGACGTCCTGGACGTTGCGCGTGGCGCCGAAACGCGCGAGCGCCGCGCGCAGCACGCGCGGCACGAGGAGCTCGCGCTGCTCCTGCGGCAGGACCTCGAGCTGGCGGAGGTACTCGCGCGTGTCCTCCGGCAGGATGCGCATGCCCTCCGGGACGCGGACCAGGTCCTGCTCGAGGAGCGCGCGCTCGCGCACCGTGGCGACGGCCTTGTAGGCGATCATCGCCAGCGCCCAGATCATCAGGATGATCTCGGCCTCCTGCTCGTAGTCCTTCACGATCACCCAGATCGAGCGCTCGGGCACGTAGTTGGGGTCCGCCTTCATGGCCGCCGCCTGGCGTGCCAGGTCGGCGCTCGCGTTCGGACGGACCATGGCGACATAGAGCCCGTGCACCACGATGATCGCGGCGAGCAGCGAGAACAGGCTGAACAGCAGTTCGTTCGGCAGGCGATGCTTCATGACGGCTTGGTCCCGTGCCTCAGATGTCGATGGGAAAGGAAATGGGAAAATCAGCACGCACCTTCTCGCTCGGCGTGAAGCGCTGCTGCGTGGGTGGCGGCGGCCGGCCGCCGGGCGGCGTCGCGGCCGGTGCCTTGCTGGCCCCGGCATCGACGGCGGGCGCGCTCTCCGCCGCGGGTGCGGGTGCGGGCGGCGCGCTCTTCGCGGTGTCCTGCGCACGCGCCGCGGTGACGCCGGCCAGGAGCACGGCGAGCAGGACGGTCCGGATGGCGACATCACGCATGCGGGTCACTCCGCGTAGCGGGCGAGCCGGAAGCCGACGTCCGGCCGCGCTCCGCCACCCGAATCGCGCCAGGCCAGCCGCAGGTCGGCAATGCGCGCCGTGAGCCAGCTCGACCCGCGCAGCACGTGGCCGGTCCCCTCCGCGGGCCCGGTGGGATCGACAGCCACCGACCCGGAGCCGCCGACGTAGATCCCGTACCAGTCGTGGGTCCATTCCCTGACGTTGCCGCCGAGGTCGTAGACTCCCAGTGCATTCGGCGCATAGCCACCGACACTCGCCGCGACGCGCGCCCCGTCGTCGTAGTCCGGCAGGACCTCGACGGACAGGAACTCGGCAGACCTGTCGGCGTAATTGCCCGAGCCCGGCTTCAGCGGCAGCTCGTTGCCCCAGGGATAGCGCAGCGTCGCGGCCGCGCCGTCGAAGCGCGCGACGAACTCCCACTCGGCCTCGGTCGGCAGACGATAGCCGGTCGTGACGGGATCCGCGAGCACCGTGCGGCCGTCCTTCTCGACGTAAGCGGGCGGGAGTCCCTCCTTCTGCGACAGCCAGTTGCAGAACGCGGCCGCCTCGGCCCAGCCGACGTTGGCAACGGGCTGGCGGTCGAGATCCAGCGTTTCTTCCCGGTAGAGCCCGCTCGCGTGCTCCTTGCGGAACGCGCGGAACTCACGGTTCGTCACCTCGCGCAGGCCGATGTAGAACGGCCGGCGGAGCTCGACCTCGTGCTGCGACTCGTTGGACCGCCGGCCCGGCTCGCGACGCGCGCTGCCCATGGTGTAGCGGCCGCCGCGCACCAGCCGGAGCTCGCCCCCGAGCGACGTGGAGATCCGCGCAGGCAGACGCGCGACGGCGACATCCGCCGTCCGGATCAGGCTGAAGTCGATGACCTGCGCGAGGCCTTCCCGCGGCACGACGCTGACGCGGTGCGGCTCGTAGCCGGGCTTGCGGATCTCGATCGCGTGCGGCGCCGCCGGGAGCTTCAGCGTCTGCACGGCGCGGCCGCGTGCGATGCCGTCGACGACGAGTTCGGCATCCGCGGGTTCCCCGTGCACGACGACCTCGCCGAACACCGCGCTGAGCGCGACGTCGACCGCGCGCGTCTCGCGCGGTGCCACCTGGACCGTGCGCGTGACCGGCGCGTAGCCCGCCTTGTTGAGCACGACCTCGTGCGGCGATCCCGCGGCGAGGCCGAGCGTGAGCGGCGTACGGCCGCGGTAACGCCCCGCAACGCTGACGTCGGCGCCCGCGGGTGACGTGCGCACGGTGAGCGCGCCGTCCGGCAGGCCGAGCTGCACGGGCCCGACCGTCGCGGGCTGGCCCGCACGCACGGTGAGCGGCGCCACCCAGGGCCGGAAATCCGGGTGCTCGAGCGTGACCGTGCGACGGCCGGCATCGACGTCGGCGGCGAGCGGCGTACGTCCGAGTTCCTTCGCGTCGACGCGCACGACAGCGCCCGCTGGCTCGCTCACGAACGTCACGCGCGCGAAATCCGGCGCGAGCATCACCTTCAGCGTCTGGGACTCGCCGCCGCCCCGGACGTCGAACGCGGCGCGAAAAGGCAGGTAACGCGGCGCGGTGACCAGCAACTGACGCCGACCCGCAGGCAGTTCGTATTCTCCGGGCACCCGCCCCTTCTCGATGCCGTCCACGCTGAGCGTGCCCTGCACGCCACGCACGGTGAACCGCACGCGACCCGGCAGCCGCTCCAGCGGCACGACGACCTCCTGGCCGCTGGCTCCGGTCACCGTGACGCGCTGTCGTACCCTGCGATAGCCGTCCGCCACGACTTCGAGATCGTAGTCGCCGGGCAGCGCGAGGATGCGGCCCGCGGCCGCGACCTCGAACAGCGTGCCGTCGAGCCCGATCGAGCGCGGATCGACTCCGGGCACCGTGCGCACGATGACCGTGCCGGCACGCAGCAGGAACGCGAGCACGCCGGCGACGACCACCGCGAGGATCGCGAACACGACGTGCCGACGCCGCGGCAATGCGTCGATGGTGCGGCGTGGCGCCGGCGCGGCCGGCGGCGAGTACTCGACGGGTTCCACCACCAGCCGATCGTCGCCGGAACCGGCCTCCGACATCCCCCCGAGCGTCTGCGCCCCGACGGGCGGCAGCGTGTCCGCGCGCGGCGCCGAATGCGTCACGCGCAGGCAATCGACGCCGCCCTCGTGCGTGAGCGAGAGCCGCGCACCTCCGAAGGTCGCGACAGCACCATGACCGAAGGGCACCGGACCCGCGAGGTGCCCCTCGCCGAGCGCCACGTCCGCGGCGGCGGGCACGAGCACGAGCCCCCCGTCGCCGCGTTCCAGCGCCGCGAGAACCTCGCCTTCGGCGGCGCCGGGCAGGCGCACCGCCGCGCCTCCGCCACCGAAGGTCAGCGGGAAATCAGCCGCCATGAGCGGCCGCGCCCCGAGAGGTTCGATCAGGCGAAGCTCCGTCAAATCTGCTCCTCGCAACGGACCATGAGCGGCTCGGGCGCTTTGCCGGGTTCGATGAAGAACTCGCGGCGCACGTCCCGGTAGCCCGTGCGCGTGCCCACCGCCGTGTAGCGACCCGGCACGAGTTCCAGCTCCCGGGCCTCGAAGGCGCCGAGCCGCCCGACACGGTACACGACCACGTCGGTCAGGTTGTCGGAACGCAGCGCCACGCGCACGGGCGTCTCGGCCGTCGCGAGCAGTCCGGCGAGCCTGCGGCGGTCTGCGTCGAGCACCGGCCAGGTGCCAGCGACCGCGCTGGCGCGCGCGAGCACCTGCCGCGCATTGGCGCGACCGGGCTCGCTCCAGAGCCGGCTCGGCTCCGCGATCGCGTCGCGCAGACGGCGTGCGAGATCGGCGCGCGGCTCGGCACGCTGCAGACCCTCGCGCGCGAACGCGAGCGTGGCTTCCTGGCGCTGCGCCTGCAGGTAGAGCCCGACGGCCTCGTCCCAGCGCTCGGCACGCTCGGCGGCGAGCGCTTCGCCGCGCAGCTCGTCCAGCGAGCGGCTGCGATGGCCCTGCTCGATCTGGCGCAAGGCGTCCGCGGGCTCCGCGGCGCCGGGCCTGAGCGCGAGCGCCGCGTTGAACGCGGTTCTCGCCGCATCGACGCGACCCGCGGCCAGCGCGGCGAGCCCGCGCGACATCGCCTGCTCGTAGGCATCCGAGGCCTGCGCCGCGCCGAGCCTCGCGAGCGCGGCCCCGGCCCCGGGCGCGTCGTGGTCCAGCGCGAGCGCACGGCGATAGCCCTCGGCGGCGGCGCGTGTGCGGCCGGCCGCTTCGTCGCGCGCCGCGGCGTCGACCAGCGCGAGCACGTCACCCCAGCGGGCGACACGCGCGCCCAGAGTCTTGACGCGTGCATCCGAGGGCGCGATCGCCGCCGCGAGCGTGACATCCAGGCGCGCGTCCTCGATGCGACCGGCGCCGAGTGAGGCTCCCGCGCGGGCGAGCGCGGCTTCGAGTGCGGGCCGGGCGGCGGCGTCCACCGCGCGGAGATGTCCGAGGCCCTCCTGCCAGGCCGCGTGTGCCGCGTCGAAATCACCGCCCGCGAAACGCCGCGCAGCGAGCTCTGCGCTCGCGCCGGCCTGCTGCCAGTCGCGCGTCGCGAATCGCTCGGGCGCGTGCGGCGCGAGCGCCGCGCGACGCTTCCCGAATTCCTCGCGCGACTGCGCGGCCCTGGCACGCAGGGCCTCCAGTGACGCCGCGGCAGCGGCCTTGCGCTGCTGCTCGACGAGCGCGGCGCGCGCATCTCCGGCGGCGGGCGCAGGATCGGCGACGAAGTGCGGCAACAGCAGGAACGTGGCCGCAGTCGCCGCGACGAGCACTGCGACAGCGACGAGCGGCCAGCGACGACGAGGCGGCGCCAGCACACCACCGCCCGTCGGCGACGCCGCCGCGGCGGGCCCGATGCGGACGGGCGGTTCCTCCGCGGGCTCCTCGAGCGCACGCGCGAGTTCGGCCTGCACTTCAGCCATCGATGCGGGCCGACGCTCGGGATCCTTGGCCAGGAGCCGCAACGTGAGGAGACGAAGCCGATCCGGCAGCGGCGCGCGTGGAGCGAGCGGCGGCGCGGGTTCGAACAACACCTTGTCGCGCGACAGCTCGGGATAGAACGGCGGGTGCCCGCAGGCCAGCTCGTAGAGCATGGCACCGAAGGCATAGCGGTCGTCGGCCGGGTGCGCCGGCTCACCGCGCCACTGCTGCGGGCTCGCGTGCCACGGCGAGAATCCCTCGACCTCCCGGCCGACCGGCGCGACCAGCTCCGGGTCCGCGAGCCAGGCATGCCCGCTGCCGTCCAGCAGCACGTTCGCACACTTGAGATCGCGGTGCACGAAGCCGCGCGCGTGCAGCGCGTCCAGCGTCCCGGCTACCTCGATCAACGCGGGCGCGTAGTGGCCGAAGGAGCGACCGCGGAACTGGCCCAGGTCGCCGCCAAGCAGGTAGTCGCTCGCGAGCACGTGGAATTCTTCGACCCGCTCGAGGCCGCGCGGATGCAGCAGGCCCGGGACGTCGAGTGCTCGCAGGCTCTCGAGGCGCTCGACGAGGCGCAGGACGGCCGCCTCGACATCGGTGAGGGCCGGCGCCAGGAACTTGAGCGCGACCGGTTCGCCGCGTTCCCGGTCCTCGGCCAGCCATACGGCGCCGGTGCCACCTTCGCCCAGCAGGCGGACGAGCGCATAACGCGTGCCGAGCACGAGCCCCGGGGCGAGTTCTCTCATGATCGACGGTCAGCTGGAGGCGTTCGCGGCCCCAGGGTTCGCCGCGGGCGCCGGCTGCGCGGCCGGCGGCGGCTGCACGTCGGCCGGCGACGCACCGGCGGGAGTCGAGCCGGCCGGGGCCGGGCCCGTCGCGGCAGTGCCGCCGGTTTCCTCGACGTACTCCTGGTGGAGCAGCCGGCGCCACTCGGCGTACTGCTCCTCGGCGGTCCCGGTGAGCCTGAGCGTACGACCCTCGATATCGACGACCGCGGGCTCGGCCTGGTCCTGGAACGATCCTGAGATTTCCTTCAGCGCTTCGGTGTGCATCTTCGCCTCGTCGCGCTTCTTGATGCCGCTCATCACCGCCTGCACGCCGCCGTACGCCGCGCTGACGCGCCCGACGGTCTCGGCGCGCTCGCAGGTCGCGCTCTTGCAGTCCACGGGCATGAAGATCGCGGCGGCGACCAGCGCCGCACCGATCGCGATGCGTGACGCCGACTGGCTCTTCGCACGTTCCTCGGCCTCGAGCTCGTTGTAGGTCGACGCGCGCCAGCCGTTGTACGGCTCGGCGATCTTTTCGCCGAACGCGGCATAGCCGTCACTCACGGTGTCGATGAGCGCGTCGTCGCGTTCGCGGATACGCTCCAGCCTCGCGACGACGGGATCACTCTCGGACGGCAGGCGCTGCACCGTGTACGTACCCTTCTTCGCGTCCTTCGCGAGATAGTCGGACATGGCGGCGGGCGCGAAATCAGCCGCGAA
Source organism: Steroidobacteraceae bacterium (assembly GCA_046352935.1). Lineage (GTDB taxonomy): Bacteria > Pseudomonadota > Gammaproteobacteria > Steroidobacterales > Steroidobacteraceae > CAYWMY01. The sequence continues at coordinate 68,754 of JAXMGR010000009.1, read as the reverse complement.
ACGCAGCCCGGTCACGCGATGGATGGACTTCAGGTCGTCGGCCTTCAGCTGGCGTCGCGCGGCCAGCATGTCGTCGGCGACCTTCACGTACAGGTTCTGGAAGGGATCGCGCTCGCGGCCGGGGCCTTCCTTGTAGGAGCGCGTGTCGGCGACAGCTTCGTAGCGCTTCTCGAACCACTTCCGGCCCGTGGCGTCCTCGACGCCGATGTCGAGCGCGAGCGCCGTGCCCGACGACTCGACGATGCGGCCTGTGACGACGACATCCATCGTGTCGACGGTCGCGGGAATCACGCGCACGGCGCCCCACTGGCCCGTGCCTTCCAGCGTGGAGCGCAACTGGTTCGGGAGATAGCGCGCCTCGGCCTTGCGGATGTCCGGATAGACGCGGACCTTGTCGGCGAGCCCGGGGTCGTCGAGCACGGCCTTCGGGACGTTGGCGTCGAACAGACGCACGCCGACATCCAGCAGCTCGGCCTCGGGGACCTGCGTCGTCGCCTGCTCCGCGTGCAGGATCGGCTGCGGTTTCGTTTCCTGCACGACGCAGCCGCAGAGCAGCACCGCCGCGATCAGCATCGGGTTCAGGGTTCTGGACATGTTCGGCCTCGATCCTCGATCCACCGGCGGACGCGCTGCGCGCGAGCGTCGCCGGCCTACTTGCCCTTCTTGTAGCGCCGGTACTCGTCCCAGAGCTTCTCGCGCAGCTCCGGGTCGGTCTCCTTCATCGCGGCCTCGCGAATCTGCCGCGCGACCACGTCGTCGTCGCTGCCATCCGGGACATCGGCGGGCGGCGAGTTCGGGCCGCTGCCGCGCGCTCCGCCACCGCTGCCTCCACCGCCGCCGGACTTCTCGTCGCCACCTCCGTTGCCGGTGGGGCGGCCCTCGTCGCGGGCGCCATCACCCTTGCCGGCGGACGCATCGCCATCACCTTCACCACCGGCGCCACGCGCGGATTCCATGCCACCTCGCGCCTTCGTGGCACCACCGCCGCCGTCTCCGCTGCCGGTTCCGTCGCCCGGTCCATCGCCCGCGCCGCCACCCGCGCGGTCCGCCCGCTCGCGGGCGATCACTTCCCGGGTCTCGCGTACCGCGCTGTCGAAGGTGCCGAAGGTCTCGTCGAAACGCCGGTTGATTTTCGCACGCCGGTCCTCGGCGCCCGCCTCCGGCCCCGATCCACCGGAACCCGCCGAGGACGACGCATCCCCGCCCGGGGTACCACTCGCGCCACCGGCCTTTCCCGAACCCGGGTCGCCGGCCGCTCCGCCACCGGCGCTGTTTCCCTTCCCTGCTTCGCCTGTATTGCCCGGCGGCTGCCCGCCAGCTCCGGACCCGGCCGTGGCACCGCCCCTGGCCTGCGGTCCGGATCCAGGCTGGCCGGATGCACCGCTGGAGCTGCTGGCTCCACCCTTCGAAGCGGTGGAGGAAGCGTTGCCCGACGATCCGCCGGAAGTGCCGGAGCCGGACGGCCCGGCGCCACCCGGGGATTCCGGGCCGGATTGCGCGGACGGGAACTTGGGTGGCGGACTGCTCGACGATCCGGCGGAGCCGGAAGAGCCGGAAGAGCCGGAGGTACCCGATGATCCGGAACCGCCGCCACCGGACGGAGAAGGCATCGCGCTCGTGGACCCGCCGCCGCCCGAAGAACCGCGGCTCGAGCCGCCGCCGCTGGATCCGCCACCGCTGCTGGAGCCGCCGCCGCTCGAGCCACCACTGGAGCTGCCGCTCGACCCACCGCTCGAGCCGCCCGACTGCACGGGCAAGGAACATGCAGTGACGAACATCGCCACGAGGGTGATGACGAGCGACGCGCGCTTGACGCAGAAATTCATGGTCACCCTACTCCCCGACGGCGTCGTCCCTGACCCATCCATCAGACTTGGATACGGGCGCGCCCCCGGGGTTCACGCCAGTCAGAAAAATTCCGTCGGACGCGCGTGCCCCGCACCGCACCACCCGAGGGACCGGACCCGGGGCGCGATCAGGTGCCGCTGGCGGTCCGGGTCGCCACGAGGTCCCCACCCTTGAGGAACTGCTGGAGCTGCGACGCCAGACGGTCGCAGGCGGTCGACTCCACGCGTGCGATGAACGGAACCGGTACCAGCACACCGAGCATGGCGGAAGTACCGTTGACCTTCGCGGAGACGGTGCCGGCTGTCTTGGCCTCGTTCAGGTCCCAGATCGTCGCCTCGTAAGCCGACTCCTTCTCCCACCAGCCGAAACCCAGACAGCCCCCGATGCCGGGTCCGATCGCACAGGACATGCTGCCCCCGCTGTCGATCTTGCGCGTCACGCCATCCAGCCAGATGAGGTAACGCACGCCGGTCTGCGCGATGCGCTCCGCCACGATCGGTCGCGCGAGCAGCCGTCGGACACCTTCCGCGCGCTGCGGCGCGGTCGAGGGCTCGAACCACGGGAAGAGGCTGTCGACGAACGCGTTGTTGGGCTGCACCGGGATCCCGGCCTGGGCGTTGAGCCTGCGGCCGACGCAGTCCATGAACTCGTCTTCCGAGGAAACGCCATCGACGTGCGGCTTGGCGAGGATGACGACCGACTCACCGCGCGCGATCACGCTGGGTAGCGTGCGGCTCTCCTCGAGCTTGGCGGTCATGCAGCCGGCGAGCAGCGCCGCGGAAACGGCGAGGCCGCCGACCCGGAAGCGGGAAGTCAGGCTGTAGCGGATCATGGTGAGACCTCGCTGTCGGACCGGACCCGAGGATGATTCGACCTTCAGCCGAGTATAACCCCGGGTCCCTGCATCGCGTCTCACCGGGTGGAGGGCCGTTCAGAACATTTCGAGCTGGCCGTGGCCCGCGACCGGAGGACGGAATTTCGAGGCGTCGAGCGCCTGCCCGCCGCCCGTCGCAAGGCCCAGTCGACGGCAGGCTGCGTGGAACCGCGCGCCGAGCAGATCGGCGTAGACACCCTGCCCGCGCATGCGGCGCCCGAATCGCGGATCGTTGTCGCTGCCGCCGCGCAGGTTGCGCAGCACGGACATCACGTGGGCGGCCTTGCCGGGGTAATGTGCCTGCAGCCACTCGAGCCACAGGCCGCGCACCTCGCCGGGCAGCCGCAGCACGACGTACCCCGCATCCTGCGCGCCGGCATCGCGCGCGGCCTCGAGGATGCGCTCGAGTTCGTGGTCCGTGAGGACCGGGATCACCGGCGCCACCAGGACACCGGCGGGAACACCCGCGGCGGTAAGGCCGCCGAGCGCCGCCAGTCGCGCGGCAGCGCCGGGCGCGCGGGGTTCGAGACGGCGTTTCAGATCGACGTCGAGCGTCGTGATGCTGAGGCTCGCGTGCACCAGCCCTTCGCGTGCGAGCGCCGCGAGCAGGTCCCGGTCACGCAGGATCAGCGCCGACTTCGTCGTGATCGTGACCGGGTGGCGGCATTCCAGCAGGACCTCGAGGACGCCTCGTGTGATCGCGAGCCGGCGTTCCAGCGGCTGGTAGGGATCCGTATTCGCGCCGAGGTGGACGGGCTCGCAGCGATAGCCGCGGGCGGAGAGTTCGCGCCGCAGTTCGCGGACGGCGCCGTCCTTGAAGAACAGGCGGGTTTCGAAGTCGAGTCCCGGCGAGAGGTTCAGGAAGGCGTGGCTGGGACGTGCGTAGCAGTACACGCAGCCGTGCTCGCAGCCCCGGTAGGGATTGATGGAGCGGGAGAAGGGGATGTCGGGTGAGTCGTTGCGGCTGATGACCGACCGCGACGCCTCCGGCCGGGCGATGGTCTCGAGCGGTGGCGGCAGCTCGTCCTGGATGCCCCAGCCGTCATCGACGGGCTCGTACCGCCTGACCTCGAAGCGCCCGGTGGGGTTCGACAGCGCACCACGGCCCGGCCGCAACCGGGGATCTCCGGTATCCATGCCTGTATGTTCATACAGTGCCGGATGGAGGGTCAACCGCGCGCAGCCGGTCGAAGGAATCGAGCCGCCAGAGCGCCGGGAACCACCGCGCCCACAGGAACGCGACCGCGACGCTCGCGAGTCCGCCCACGACCACCGCCGGCACGAGCCCCCACCAGGCGGCGGTGAGGCCGGACTCGAATTCGCCCAGTTCGTTGGACGCGCCGATGAACACGCTGTTCACCGCACTGACGCGTCCGCGGATCGCATCCGGCGTCTGCAGCTGCACGAGCACGTGGCGCACGTACACGCTGACCATGTCGGCTGCGCCGAGGATGCCGAGCGCAACCAGCGAGAGCGTGAAATCCGTCGACAGCCCGAACACGCAGGTGGCCATTCCGAACACCGCGACCCCGCCGAACATCCAGCGGCCCACCTGACGCGTGAACGGGCGCCACGCGACATGGAGACCCACGAGTGCGGCACCGACACCGGGCGCACTGCGCAGGATGCCGAGGCCGTCGGGGCCCGTGTGCAGCACGTCACTCGCATAGGCGGGCAGCAGCGCGGTCGCGCCCCCGAACAGCACGGCGAAGAGGTCGAGCGACATCGCGCCGAGCAGCGACCGTCGCCGCCGCACGAAGCGCAGACCTTCGAGCAACGAATGCCAGCTCACCTTTTCGTCCGAGACCTCCTGAGGTGGCGAGCGCACCAGCGCGAGCAGCAACAAGGACGCCGCGAACAGCATCGCCACGACCGCGAACACGACCGCCGGACCCGCGAGGTAGACGAAGCCGCCGGCGGCGGGACCCGCCACGGCCGAGACCTGCCAGGCCGTCGTGTTGATGCCGACCGCATTGCCGAACATCGCGCGCGGGACCAGGTTCGGCAGCATCGCCTGGGAGGCCGGGCCCGTGAAGCCGCGCGCGAGCCCGAAGAGCGCCATGACGGCGAAGACCGGCAGCGCCGAGTCTGTCCCGCGCGCCGCGAACACGACGAGCGCGAGCGCGCAGACCACGTCCACGAGCAGGCACGCCCCCAGGAGGGTCTTCCGGTTCCACCGGTCCGCGGCCTGTCCGGCGGGGAGCGTCGCCAGCACCGCGGGCAGGAACTGTGCGAGTCCGACGAGACCGAGATCGAGCGGATCGCGCGTGAGGTCGTAGATGAGCCAGCCGACCGCGACGGTCTGCATCTGGGTCGCGAACGAGGAGAGAAAGCGGCCGGCGAGGTAGCGGGAATAGTTCGGCAGCGCGAGGACCGCGAGCGCGCCGTGCCGGTGCTCCACGGGCCTGCCCGCCCCGTCGGTCACACCGGATCCCGCCGTCCGCGGGCGGCGCCGACGAGGGACTGCGCGCGCGCGCGGACCTTGCGCAGCCAGATCCTGGCCCACGCGAATTCCAGGCCGAGGATGCCGAGGCCGACGGGGATCACGACCAGCGCGGGACCGGGCAGCACGACCATCGCGATGCCGATCAGCAGGACCGTGCCGCCGATGACGGCCACCATCACGCGACGCACGCGGCGATCGGTGATGTTGCTGCGCAACCAGAGTCGTAATCGCCTCATTCCGCCTTCACACCCGAATGGTGACCGGCATGCCGCGGCCCGTGCCGGGCGTCGAGCAGTCATGCACGCAGTTATCACAGCGCGTCCCGGCCGTACAGTGTGAAGCGTCCGGACCGCTCGACGGGTGGTCAGTCGCGGGAACGGGGTTCGTCGGATCGAGCGCGGCGCGGGGAGGATTCTATGGCCGCGATGGGCCGTTCGCGGTCCTGCTCAGGGTCCTGCTCGAATTCCGGCCCGGCAGGCGGCAGACGCCCGCGCCTGAGGCCGAACCGGCGGCGCGGGGCCGCGAGATCGAGGCGGTAGGGTACGCCGAGGTCGCGCGCGAGCGACGCCGCAGCGTCGGTGAGCCAGCGCACGACGGCGGCCGGCTCGTGTCGCGCGACCTCCGCCGCCTCGGGCGACCCGAGCAGCCGCAACAGCAGCACACGAGCCTCCGCAACCGCAGCGGCAGCGGGAGCGGGAGCGGGAGCGCGGACCAAGCCACCGGCCGACGTGGAAGGCGCCACTTCGCGCGCGAGCAGCACGCGAAGGGCGTCCATCACCGAAGCGACCGACGGGGGTGCGGGCCGGCCGGCCGCGGGGGGTGCATCGGCAACCTGCCGCAGGGTGTCGATCACGGCGAAAGCGATGGCGCGCCCGTCCACGCCGGATTGCGGCAGCGAGACCGGGCGGCCCGTCGCGGCCGCGAGCGTGTTCGACAGGCGATCGAGGAAGCGTTCCGCCGCCCGATCCCCGGATTCCGGCATTGCCTGGGCGAGCCGTGGCGCGATGGCCGCGAACACTCGTTCACGCACCGCCGCAAGCACGCGATCGATCTCGGGCGATGCCGGGAACGCCGCCCGCACCGGCGCCTCGATACGCGTCCAGAGTGTCGTCGGGTCTTCCGGCGCGGGGAGCGCCGACTCGGGCTTCGTCCGCGCCGCGGCGAGCTGGCCGAACAGGACATCGAGTGGTGGCCGCGCGGGTGCGGCGACCGGCCCGGAATAGCCATGGCGTACCGCGGCGCCGGGCGACGCGGGCGGCGATGATGTTCGCGGTCCGCCGAGTTCGCGTTCGATCTCGACGACGAGCGCCTGCTGTACGGCGTGTCCCAGGACGACGCGCTGACGCACGGGCTCGACGAGGCTGCCTGCGACGGCATCGCGCGTCGCCTCGACCAGTGCGTGCGGCGCGCCGGCGGCCACCGGCAGGCGTGCGAGCGCATTCAACGCGTGGTCGGCGCCCGAGCGCAGCACGTCCTGCAGCAGCCGCACCGGGTCTTCGCCGGGATCCGGCTGGAACCGCGGATCACCCGCGATCGCCGTCATGATCCTGAGCAGCACGGCGGTTGCACGATCGCGGTCAGCGACGGGGAATGGCTCCCGCTCCGCGGCCGGCGCGAAGCCGAGCCGGTCGAGCGCCGAGGACCGCACTTCCTCGATCAGCACGCGCAGCACGGCGGCGGTGTCGAGTGGTCGCACTTCGGCCGTGGACACCGGCGCGCGCGGCCCGGTCGTGGCCGCAGGCGCGGGCCGCAGCACCGCGGATCCCTGGCCCGGTTCGACGCCGCGGATGCGTTCGAGGCTCATGACCGCAGCAGCCGGTCGAGCGCGCGGTCGTGGACACGCGCGAGCGTCACCAGCGCCGCGATCGCGCCGGTCACCGCCAGGAACATGTCCCACTGTGTGTCCCAGACGTCGCCCTGGGTCGCGAGGAAGGCTTCCGCCGCGACACCCGCGACGAGCGCGGTCCACCACTCGAGGAATTCATAACAGGCGCTGATCGCGAGACAGGAGGCCACGGTCAGCACGGGCAGCCAGCGGCTTCCACGGAGCGGTGACGTGCGCAGCAGCACTTCGCGCACGGCGATCGCGGGCACGAATCCCTGGGCGAAATGCCCGAGGCGGTCGTAGTGGTTGCGCGACAGATCGAAGAGGTCCTGAACCCAGAAACCGGCCGGGACGCGCGCATAGCTGTAGTGGCCGCCCAGCATCAGGATCGCGGCGTGCACGCCGACGAGCGCGTACAGCAGCGGCGTCAGCGGGAATCTTTGTGACGTCGCGATCAGCAGCGGCACGACGACCAGCACCGGAGCAACCTCGAGCCACCAGGTGGCGCGATCGAAGGGGTCGACACCCGACCACAGCAGCAGCACCGACACCGCGGCCACCATCGCGAACATCGCGCGACGCGATCGTGCGATTGCCGGTGTTTCGGTCATGTCGGCTTGGCGGCCGCGCGCGGCGAATCTTGAGCGCGACGGGGGTCAGGTTCCTTCCCGCAGGAATGCGGCGACGACCGCCGCGACCGCCTCCGGCTGCTCGTGGTGCAGCATGTGACTCGCCCCGGGGATCTCCGCGATCGCGACGCCGGCGATCAGCTCGCTGAAGCGGTCGTAGTCACCGTCGGCGCCGAGTCTCGTGCGGTAGTCGGACGACTGGCCGGCCACCAGGAGAACGGGTGCGCGGATCTCGCGCCAGCAGGCCTCCAGCTCGTCGCGGCGGTAGATGTAGGGATTCAACCGCTTGTGGGCGGGGTCGGCCGAGATCCGCACGCGTCCATCCGGCTGCTCCCGCGCCCAGGCGCGCGCGATGAACAGGGCGCGCTCCGCGGTCAGCCGGGGATTGCGCCGCAGCAGCAGCCGCGCGAACTCCTCGAATCCGGTGTAGCTGTTGAACTCCGGCTGTTCCACCGCTTCGTCCAGCCAGCGTGCGAGGCGCGCCGGCGCCTGGCGCGGATCGCTGCGCACGAGACCGAAGCCCTCGAGATTGACCACCCGGCCGACGCGCTCGGGCCGGATGCCGGCGTAGGCCAGCGCGATGTTGCCGCCCATGCTGTGCCCGACGAGCCGCGCGCGCGGCTGCGCGCAGAACTGCTGCAGCAGGGCTTCCAGATCGGCGTAGTAGTCGGGGAACCAGTACCCTCCCGCCGCCCAGTCGGTACGACCGAAGCCGCGCCAGTCCAATGCAAGCAGCGGCCAGTCCTCGGGCAGCTGGTCAACCACGAACTGCCAGGTCTCGGCGGTGTCCAGGAAGCCGTGCAGCAGCACGATCGGATCGTCCGACGCCGGGCCCCACCGGAGCACGTGGTGATCGAGGCCGCGCAGCCTGACACGTTTCTGCTCGGCCACGCGCCGGGGCACATAGGCCGTCGTCCGCAGGGATGCATCACGGCGCGCCATCGCCCGCCTCCATCGCGCCCCGCAAGCGCCTCCGCACCAGCAGCTGATCGATGCGCCGCCCGTCCATGTCGATCACCTCGAAATCCAGGTCCCGCCAGCTGAAACGCTCGCCCGTGGCGGGCAGGTGCCCGAGTTCCGCGAGCACGAATCCGGCGAGCGTCGTGTAGTCGTCGCCACGCGCCATGCCCTCGCAGGCCAGCAGGCGCTCGACTCCGTCGATCGCCATGCGCCCGTCGATGAGCCAGGACTCGTCCTCACGGCGCACCGCCGTCGGTGCATCGAGGCTGCCGGCGTCCGGCAGCTCGCCCGCGATCGCCGCGAGGATGTCCGTGGGCGTCGCGATGCCCTCCACCGAGCCGTGCTCGTCGACGACCACGGCCAGGTGCAGCGCAGATGCGCGGAACAGGTCGAGCATGCGCAGTATCGAGGTGGACTCCTGCACCACGAGCGGCGGCCGCGCGCGACGCGCGAGATCAGGCTCGCCCTCACCCTGCAGCCAGGCGAGCAGGTCGCCGGTCTGCACCACGCCCACCAGGCCCTCGAGATCGCCGCGACAGACGAGGTAGCGTGAGTGCCCGCTGGTGCGCATCGCGGCGGCCACGGTCGCGGCATCGTCGTCGGCATCGAGCCATACGATGTCGCCGCGCGGCACCATGATGCTGCGCACGTTGCGGTCAGCGAGCTTGAGCACGCCCTCGATCATCTGCTGCTCGGCGTGCAGGAACACGCCCTCTCGCGCGCCCTCGGCGATCAGCGCGCGGATCTCCTCCTCGGTCATCACGCTGCGCGGCACGGATTTCATGCCGAGCAGACGCAGCAGCGACTCGGTCGAGCGCTGCAGCAGCCACACGAGCGGCGCGCTGGCCCGCGCAATCCACTCCATCGGCACCGACACGGCAGCGGCGATGCGCTCCGGATGTGCGAGCGCCCAGCGCTTCGGTACGAGCTCGCCGACGACCAGGGACAGATAGGTCACGATCAGGACGACCACGCCGAAGGCGACGACCTCGGCGTGCGGCGCGAGCAATGGCCATGCCTGCAGCAGCTCCTGCAGCGGCTCGGCGAACTTGGCGCCGCTGTACACGCCGGCCAGCACGCCGACCAGCGTGATGCCGATCTGCACCGTCGAGAGGAAGCGCGTCGGCTCGTCGAGCAGACGCAGCGCGGCGCGCGCCCCGTTGCTCCCGGCCGAAGCGGCCTGCAGGAGCCGCACACGGCGCGCGGAGACAACCGCGAGCTCGGCCATCGCGAAGAAACCGTTGACGAGCAGCAGCAGTGCGAGAATGACGATGTCGCCGAGCATGAAACGGGCCTGGCTTCCTTACCTGCAGCCACGGCACCCCAAGGCCCGCGGTGAGTATTGCACATCGGCCGGTCCGCCATCCGCATGCTGCCACGCCCGTGCACGGGGACTGGTGGAGTCAGGAACCCAGGAACATCCGGTAGGCCGGGTTGTCGGTCTCCTCGCGGAACTCGAAACCGAGATCGTCGAGGTGGGTCATGAACTCGGCGCGGTCGGGCGCCGGCACCTGGATGCCGGCGAGCACGCGCCCGTAGTCGGAACCATGATTGCGGTAGTGGAACAGGCTGATGTTCCAGCGCGAACCCACCGCCTGCAGGAACCGGAGCAGCGCCCCCGGGCGCTCCGGGAACTCGAAGCGGAACAGCAGCTCGTCGGCGAGGCCGGCGGCGCGGCCACCCACCATGTAGCGGACGTGCAGCTTCGCCATCTCGTTGTCGCTCATGTCGACGACCGGGAAACCCTCGGCGCGGATGGCGGCCGCCAGGGACTCGCGTTCCTCACGGCCGCCCGCGAGCGCGATGCCGACGAAGATCTGTGCGCGGGCCGCATCCTGGTAGCGGTAGTTGAATTCGGTCACGCTGCGCCGGCCGAGCACCGCGCAGAAACGCAGGAAGCTGCCGGGACGCTCCGGGATCTCGACGGCGAACAGCGCCTCGCGCGCGGCGCCCAGATCGGCGCGCTCGGCGACATGGCGCAGGCGGTCGAAATTCATGTTCGCGCCGGAGTTCACCGTCACGAGCGTGAGGCCGCGCACACCGTTGCGCTCCACCCACTTCCGCATGCCGGCGACCGCGATCGCACCGGCGGGTTCCGCGATCCCGCGGGTGTCCTCGAAGATCGCCTGGATGGCCGCGCAGGTTTCATCGGTGGTCGCGAGCACCATCTCGTCGACGTAGCGCTGCGCGAGCCGGAACGTCTCCGTGCCCACGCGCCGGACCGCCACGCCGTCGTGGAAGATGCCGACGCGGTCCAGCGTCACGATCGCGCCGTGCGCCAGCGCTGCCGACATGCTGGCCGCGTCTTCCGGCTCGACGCCGATGATGCGGATCGAGGGATTCAGCGACTTCACGTAGGCGGCGATGCCGCCGATCAGCCCACCGCCACCGACCGGCACGAAGATCGCGTCCACGCCCCCGGGCCGCTGCTTGAGGATCTCCATGCCGATCGTGCCCTGCCCGGCGATGACGTCGGGATCGTCGAACGGATGGACGAAGGTCAGACCCTCGTTGCGCATCAGGCCGAGCGCGTGCTCGTAGGCGGAGTCGTAGTCGTCGCCGTGCAGCACTGCCTCGCCGCCCAGGGCCTTCACGGCCTCGACCTTGATCGACGGAGTGGTCTGCGGCATCACGATGACCGCGCGGATGCCACGCCGGCGCGCCGAGAGCGCCACGCCCTGGGCGTGGTTGCCTGCCGACGCGCAGATGACACCTCGCGCCGCCTGATCCGCATCGAGGTTGGCGATGCGGTTGTAGGCCCCGCGCAGCTTGAACGAGAAGACCGGCTGCAGGTCCTCGCGCTTGAAGAGCACATCGTTGCCGACACGGCGCGAGAGGCGCGGCGCCGCCTCGAGTGGTGACTCGATCGCGACGTCGTAGACGGACGCCCGCAGCACCCGCTGCAGATAGCCTTCTTCCATTGCGCGTTCCAGGGCGGGAAAGCGGCGTACATTAGCAGGACTCGTGCGGTCCTGCGGCGGGCCGGGAGGATGCCCCGGGGCGTCGGGGCTTCGACGCGGCCGGCGATGCCGGCCGCGACAGCGGGGTCAACCGCCGGCGGTCACGGGGCCGCGGGAATGGAAGCGGAACCGTGCGCGGCCGAAGGACACGACGTCGCCGTCGCGCAATTCTTCCCGTCGCACGCGTCTGCCGTTCACGAACACGCCGTTGGTGCTGCCGCTGTCCTCGACGACCGTGAGTTCCGGGCCGAGGCGCAGCAGCGCGTGGCGGCCGCTCACATAGGATTCGGAAACGACGAGGTCGCAGTTCTTGCCGCGGCCGACGACGATGCGGGGTGCCGTGAGCATGTAGACGACGCCGGACTCGTCGTCGATACGGGTGAGGTAGCGACTGGCTACCGCAGAGGCCTGCGCGGCCGCGGCCTCCGCCGTGCGGCGCGCCTCCTCGGCCGCCCGCTCGCGGGCCTCCGCTTCGATACGCGCCCGCGTCTCGGCAGCGGCGGCGGCCTCGGCCGCGATCGCAGCTGCATGGGCGGCCGCAGCCTCGCTCGTGGCCCGGGCAGCCGCCTTCGTGGCCGTCGCGAGATCTTCCTGCGCGGCGGCGAGCTGCTGCAACAGCCCGGTGAGTCGCGACTCGAGCTCGGTGTTCGCGGTATCGCGGGCGCCGAGTGCCTGCTCGATCGCCGCGAGACGTCCTGCGAGCCCCATCTCCTCCAGCGCATGCCTGGACGCGCGCTGCGCCGAATCGCGCAGTTCCTCGTCCATCCGCTGCCGGGCCTCGCGCGAACGCAGACGCTCCAGCAGGGTCTCGATCTGTGTGTCGCGTTCGTGGATCGTGCGTTCCAGGCCCGCGCGCAACGTCGCAACCCGACCGCTCTCGCGGCGCGCGACCGCGAGGTCGCGCTCCTGCACACGCGCCGCATCTTGCGCCTCGCCGATCTCGCGTTCGAGCCTCGCGACTTCCAGCTGCAGCCTCGCGACCTCGTCGCCCTGGCGCGCCGCCTGCTGCAGCTTTTCCTGCTCCAGCGCGGTCCGCTCGTCCCGCAGGGCCCGGTGCGCGTCGCGTTCCCGGGCCAGTTCAGCGCGCAGGCCGTCGATCTCGGCCCGGTGACGCTCGCCGGCGTCCCGCAGTTCCGCTTCGAGCCGGCTCCGGACCGACCCCAGCTCCGAGTCGATGCGCGCGCGCTCTGCATCGAGCTGTGCGAACGCCACCTGCCGGCCACCGAGATCCTCCTGCAGTCGGCGCGCCTCGGCCCCGAGGCGGACGATCTCCTCCTGCAGGCCGGCGCGCTCGGCCTGGCGCTCGGCGGCGAGGCGATCCCGCTCGCGGGTCAGCTCGTCGCGGGATGAATGCAGATCGGAGGAATCACTCCGCAGCCGCTGCAACTCGGCCTCGAGAGCCGCTCGCGAGCGCTCGACGTCCGCCAGCCGATCCGCCGTGCCGGCAAGTTCGGTGGCGCGTTGCTCCATGGAGCGCAGCTGCACCCGCAGGCGTTCGACCTGGTTCTCGAGTTCGGCGTCGACCTCGCCACGCCGCCCGAGCGTCTCGCGCAGCTCCGCGAGCTCGCCCTCGCGTCCGGCGAGACGCGTCTCCAGCTCCTCGACGCGGGCCTGCACTGCGGGATCGATGACGACCGTGGCCGAAGGATCGAACTCCGGGAACTCCTCGGCGGCCTCACTGACGCGCAGCACCGGCAGCCTGTCGGTGCGGTCGAGATCGTCCTGGTCGTCGCTGATCGGACTGGTCATGTGGAATTCTGCGCCACCGCTGTACCGACAGTATCCCGGCGGGCCGCACGGACGGTCCGTGGGCTGGTTCTCATGATCTCAGAACGCGAGGGCGCGTGCAGGACGGCGCGCCGAAGGCACGCCCGGGCAGGACACGGCCGACGCGCCCCACCCGGCGCAGCGGACCTCAGCCGTCGAGGAAGGCACGCAGATGCTGCGCCAGCGCCACATCCAGCTCGCGCAGCGGCAGCGGGCCGCCAACGATGTCCATGCAGCGGGCACCCGGGATCAGCGCCGCGGCGCGCAATGAAACCTCGGCCAGATCGTCCCGGGGACGGAGCACGAGCGTGGGCTGCTTGACGAGCATCAGCCGCTCCGCCACCGGATGGGCGAGACCCGCGGCCGCGATCTGCGCACCACCCGCCGCGTTGCGCAGGCGCTCGGCGAACTCGGCATGGAGCTCATCGAGGGCGACCCCGGATCCGAGCGTCGCGCGCAGGCCGCGCCACGCATCGACCAGGTGTGCGCCATCCTCCCGCGGCGGCTGCCAGGCCGTCACCGACCCGCGCGCGCGCCGTTCCTCGGCCGACAGGCAGGGCACGCCCACGAGCACCAGGTGCCGGACGCGCGCGGGGAGAGCCAGCGCCACCTCGAGCGCGATCTGCGACCCCACGCGCATGGCCACGATGTCGAACTCGCGGATCCGCAGACCATCCACGAAATCGCTCACGGCCGCGGCGTGATCCTCGATGCTGCGCGGCGCCGTGTGGGTCTCGGAGGCCCCGGTACCCGGGAGGTCCGGCGCATAGACCGACCGGTCGCGACCGAACTCCGCGAGCAGCGCACCGAACACCGCGCTCGACGCGCCCGCATCGTGCAGGCAGATGAGGGTGCGCTCCTCGTCGAAGCCGCCGCTCGGGGGAAAGGCGCTGCGCACGTGCAGCTGGCCGAAGCGGCAGTCCGTGTAGAGACGGCGAAGGTGGACGGCCTTCACGGCGGTTGCGTGAGACCTGGATGTCGTCGTTCGGGGCATGGTTTCAGGCCAACCTCAGGTACCAGTCGTAGTCGATGTCGGACACCTGCGCGGTGGAGCGCTCGTACTCGGCACGCTTCAATGCAAGGAACACGCGCAAGAAGCCGTCGCCGAGACAATCCCGCAGGAAGGGCGATCGCGCGGCGAGATCGAGCGCCGTCTGCCAGTCGGTCGGCAGCGCATCGGCGGCCGCACTCTCGTAGCCGTTGCCGGTCACCGCAGGTCCCGGATCGCATTTATGCACGATGCCGAAATGCGCGCCTGCGAGCACAGTCGCAATTGCCAGATAGGGATTCGCATCGGCCCCGCACGAACGGTGCTCGATGTGACGGCTCGGCGGCGGTCCCGCCGGAATACGTAATCCCACGGAGCGGTTGTTGACACCCCAGGTGGGTGCAACCGGAGCGTAGGACATGCGGCGGAAGCGCCGGTAGGAATTGGCGTTCGGCGCGAATACCGCCATGCCGTCGGCCATGGTCGCCCGCAGACCGCCGATGGCGTGGCGCAGCATCGGACTGCCCGCGGGATCGTCGTCACCGAACAGGTTGTTCCCGTCGGCGTCGGCCAGGCTGACGTGGATGTGCATGCCACTGCCCGCGTGCTCCGTGAAGGGCTTGGCCATGAAGGTCGCGATGCGCCCGTGCCGCGAGGCAACCCCGCGCACCAGGCGCTTCCACTGCACCGCATCGTCGGCCGCGCGCAGTGCGTCGGAGCGGTGTTCGAGCGTGACCTCGAACTGGCCCGGCGCGTACTCCGCCATCAGAGTCCGCACCGGCAGTTCCTGCAGCGCCGCCGCCCGGTAGATCCCGTCGAACAGTGGAGCCATGTCGTCGAGCTTGTCGAGACCATAAGCGTCCAGGCGGCGTGGCTCCTCCGTGTGCAGGAGGCCGCGCGCCGGCCGGATACGCCCCCCGTCGCGCTCGACGAGGTAGAACTCCAGCTCGGCCGCCACGACGGGCCTGAGCCCGTCGGCCTCGAGCCGGCGCACGACGCGCGCGAGGACATGGCGCGGATCAGCGGCAGCCGGGACGCCGTCGGGTTCGTACATGGTCATCAGCAGCTGCGCGGTCGGGCGCTCCAGCCACGGTGCCCGCACCAGCGTCCCCGGCACGGGACGGCACAGCTTGTCCGCATCTCCGACGCGCCAGACCAGCCCGGTCTCCTCGACGTCCTCACCGCGCGTGTCGAGCCCGAGGATGGAGCCGGCGACGTTTCGCCCCTGCCGGTACAGCGGCAGCAGTTCCTCGCGCGCGATCGACTTGCCGCGCGCGACGCCGTTGCCGTCGGTGATCAGGATCTGCACCGCCTCGATGTCCGGATGCAGCTCCAGGAACCGCAACGCCTCGGAATCGTCAAACCGCATGCACATCACTCCCGGGAGCACACCCGCGCAGCAGTTCGTCCATGCACTCCGCCCAGGCCGCCACCAGCCCATCGACCTGTGGTCCCGTCGTCTCCGGCGACAGCAGCATCATGTCGTGGAACGGCGTGATGAGCTGGCCGCGATCGAGCAGGAAGAGACGGATCGCGTCCGACAGCGGACCCGCCCGGGCGGCCAGCGCCTCGCGCCCGTTCCGTGGCGGGCGGCGCGTGAAGTTCACCTCCAGGCGCGCGCCGACGCGGCCGACGTGCCACGGCAATCCAGCGCGGTCGATGAGCGCCGTGAGTCCGGCCTCCAGTCGCGCCGCGGCGGCGAACATGAGCTCGTAGGCCGCCGGCGTCATCACGTGCCGCAGGTTGGCGCACAGCGCCGCGAGCGCGAGCGGATTGCCCGCGAGCGTCGTGCCGATGCCGGAATGTCCCGCGGGCTTCACGGCCAGCACCCCGCGGATGCGCGCTTCGAGCTCCGCCGTGAAGCCATAGACCGCGCAGGGGAATCCGCCCGCGATGGCCTTGCCCACCACGAGGAAATCGGGCTCGAGCCCTGCGGAGCGCGTGTAGCCACCGGGGCCCGAAGACAGGCAGTGGGTCTCGTCGATCGCGAGCAGCGTGCCGTACCGTCTCGTCAGCTGTCGCAGCGCCTCGTGGAAGCCCGGTTGCGGCGGCACCATGCCGCAGTTCGTCATGACGGGCTCGGCCAGCACGCAGGCGACGTCCCGCGCACGCAGCGCCTCCTGCAGTGCATCCGGATCGTTGAAAGGCACGCAGACCGCGACCCGGGAAAGGTCCGTCGCCTGCCCCACGAGCCCGGGCCGGTTGACCGTGCGGTCCCCGTCCAGCGCGACGAAGCAGTCGTCGACGGCGCCGTGGTAGGACGCCTCGAACACCAGCACCCGCGGCCGCCCGGTCACGGCGCGCGCCCAGCGGAGCACCGCACGGTTGGCATCGGACGCGGTCTGTGTCATCTGCCAGAACGGCAGGCCGAAGGTCCGGGCGAGGAGTTCGCCGGCCGCGGCGACGTCCTCACCGGGCAGCATCGTGGTCAGGCCGGCGCCTGCTCGCGCCCTGACCGCCTCCACGACGGCCGGCGGCGAATGACCGAACATCGCGCCGCTGTCGCCCAGACAGAAATCCGCGAGGCGGTGCCCGTCGACATCCTCGATTTCGGCCCCCCTGGCCGTCGCGAAGAAGAGCGGGAACGGCAGGCCCCAGTCGCTCATCCAGTGCAGCGGCACACCCTGGAGCCAGTGCGCGGCGCTGGAGGCGGCAAGAGCCGCCGATCGCGGGTTCCGCGCCGCGAAACGACGCCGTTCAGCCGCGAGCAGCGCGTCGACGGAGTTGCGGCGGATTCCGGCGAGGGGTGGGGTCACGGTCGGTTCACGGCTGCTGCGGTCACCACGGGCCCGGCATTCCGACACACCGCCCCCGGACAGCCCGCGCGAGGGCTGCTCTGCGTCGCCGGCATCCGACCGGCCCGTAGCGCGGGGTTCACGGGCGTTCCCCGAGTGTGAAGAGGCGCGGCCAGTGCGGCAAGCGCCCTCCCCGGCCTTCGACCGCGCCCCCGGTCCCCAGGGTGCCGCGATTGCCGCGGCCGCGGGCCATGGAGCCGCCGTGCGCACGCCGACTGGCCGTCGGCCGTCCTGTGTGTAGAATCAGGCGAGGGGAAGGCACGCGGAGGATCGGGTTCAATGCGTACCGTAAAACAACTGCTGTCGGGCAAGACACGCGCGATCTACAGCGTGGACGTCGACGATCCAGTGCTCGAGGCCATCCGCCTGATGGCCGACAAGCGCGTGGGCGCATTGCCCGTGCTGCGCAACGGGGCTCTGGCGGGAATCATGTCGGAGCGTGATTACGCGCGGAAGGTCGTGCTGCTCGGCCGTTCGTCCGCCGAGACGCCGGTGTCGACGATCATGAGTTCGCCGGTCGTGACCGTGACGAGTTCGGACACCGTGCAGCACTGCATGGAGGTCATGACCGCGCGGCGGATCCGCCACCTGCCGGTGGTGGACCAGGGCAGCCTCATCGGCATGGTCTCCATCGGTGACTGCGTCAAGAGCATCATCGACGAACAGCGTGCCGAGATCGAAGACCTCAAGCGCTACATCGCCGGCTGATCGTCGCGGCAGTGCGCGTGCGCGCCAGCGCGCACGGCTGCGAGGCTTCCCGGCCGAGTCGCGTCCGGACGCACATGCGCTTGTCCTCGGCAGCATGCCGGGAGCCGCCTCACTGGCGGCCGGCGAGTACTACGCGCATCCGCAGAATGCCTTCTGGCGCATCATGGGCGCCCTGTTCGGGACCGCCCCGACGGAACCCTATGCGGCACGCGTGGCGGCCCTGCTCGACCATGGCATTGCGCTCTGGGACGTGCTGGCGGCCTGCGACAGGCGCGGCAGCCTGGACACCGGCATCGAGCGCAGCAGCATGGTCGTCAACGACCTCGGCGGATTCCTCGCCCGGCACGGGTTCATCCGCGTGGTGTACTTCAACGGATCGACGGCCGAAACGCTCTACCGCCGCCACGTGCTGCCCGCGCTCGGCGCCCGCGGCCGGGTGACCGGCACCGTCCGGCTCCCGTCCACGAGTCCGGCGCACGCGACCATGGGCTTCGCAGCGAAGCTCGAAGCCTGGCGCGTGCTGGCCCGCCGCGAACGCTGAGGCGCCGCGGCGTCGCGCAAGCGGAGAAGGGCTCCGGAGCGAATCGAAAGGCATCCCGCCGAAGCGGGACGCGGTTACCAGACGCCCGTGTTGGGCATGGACTTCCAGGGCTCCGCGGCGGGCAGCGGCGTCCCCCGCTGCAGCAGCTCGATGGAGATGTTGTCCGGCGAGCGGATGAACGCCATGCGACCGTCACGCGGCGGGCGGTTGATCGTCACGCCCCGCGCGCGCAGCCGCTCGCAGGTCGCGTAGATGTCGTCCACCTCGTAGGCGAGGTGCCCGAAAGCACGTCCGATGCCGTACTCCTCGGGATCCCAGTTCCAGGTCAGTTCGAGCTGTGCCGATTCGTCGCCCGGGGCGGCGAGGAACACAAGCGTGAAGCGGCCCTGCTGACTCTCGGTGCGTCCGACCTCCCGGAGGCCGAGTTTGTCGCAGTAGAAATCGAGCGACTGCGCGAGGTCGCTGACCCGTACCATCGTGTGCAGGTATCTCATCGGCGATGCGTCGCGCGGTTCAGAACATCTCGTTGGCGCCGGGAGCCTTGATCTCGACGCGCGCGCGCGAACGGATGAAGTCACCCGTGATCATCTCGTCGTAGGGCTGTCCCGGTCCGACCATCGGATACACGCCGGCGTCGGGATCGATCAGCACCTCGAGGAACGCGGGACCCTTGAAGGCGACGAACTCGGCGATCACGCGCGGCACGTCGGCCTTGCGCTCGAGCCGCACGGCGTACGGGAAACCGTCGGCCTGCGCAGCCCTGATGAAGTCCTTCTTGTGCAGGCTCTTGTCGCTGGCCGCGAGCCGCCCCTTGAAGAACAGCTTCTGCCACTGCTTGACCATGCCGTCGCCGAAGTTGTTGAGCACGACCACCTTGACCGGCAGGTCGTAGGTCGTCACGGTCTCGAGCTCGCCCAGGTTCATGCGGATGCTGCCGTCGCCGTCGATGTCGATGACGAGGCGCTCCGGATGCGCGAACTGCGCACCGATCGCGGCGGGCAGGCCGAAACCCATGGTGCCCATGCTGCCCGAGGTCAGCCACAGGCGCGGCGAGCGGAAGTCGAAGTACTGCGCGGCCCACATCTGGTGCTGGCCTACGCCGGTCGTGATGATCGCCTCGCCGCGCGTGTGCCGGTTGATCTCCTCGATCACGTAGTACGGCTGGATCAGCTGGCTGTCGCGGTCGTAGTCCATCGGGTGGCTGCGCCTGAGCGCATCGCAGTGCTCGCGCCAGCGCGACCAGTCGGCGCTGAATCCGCGGCGCTGCGCCTGGGCCAGCAGCACCCCGAGCGCCTCGCGGACGCGACCGACGTAATGCCAGTCGACGGCCTTGACCTTGTTGATCTCCGAAGCGTCGACGTCGAAGTGCGCGATGTAGCGGGCACGGGGCGCGAACTTCGCGGGCACGCCTGCGACGCGGTCGTCGAAACGCGCGCCCACCGCGATCAGCAGGTCGCAGTCCTGCACGGCATAGTTCGCGAATGCGGCACCGTGCATGCCGAGCATGCGCATCGCCAGCGGATCGGTCGTGTCGACGGCGCCGATGCCCATCAGCGTGGTCACCGCGGGAATGCCGAGCCCGGAGGCGAACTCGCGCAGCGAGGCCGCGGCTTCGCCCGCGATCACGCCGCCGCCGACGTAGAGCAGAGGACGCTGCGACTGCGCGAGCGCCGCGAGCAGTTCATCGCACTTCTCGGGCGCGAGCGAAGCCTCGTCGACCCGCGCGAGTCGCTGACGGTAGCCCGGAACGGCGAGCCGCGCGGCGCCGTCGAACGGCCCCGACCAGTTCTGCACGTTCTTCGGCACGTCGATCACGACGGGCCCCGGCCTGCCGGTGCGCGCGATCTCGAAGGCCGTACGCACGGTCGCCTCGAGCTTGGCCGGGTCGGTGACGAGGAACACGTGTTTGGCGACGGCGCCCATGATCGACGGCACCGGCGCTTCCTGGAACGCGTCCGTGCCGATGGCGCTGGTCGGCACCTGACCGCAGATCACGACGATCGGCACCGAGTCGGCCATGCAGTCGCGCACCGGGGTCAGGGTGTTGGTCGCGCCGGGACCGGAGGTCACCATGCAGACGCCCACCTTGCCGCTCGCGCGGGCGTAGCCGGCGGCCATGAACGCGGCGCCCTGCTCGTTGGCCGCGACGATCAGCGGAAGGCCATGGCGGCCGGCCTGCTGCTCGTCCTGGTTGAACGTGAACACGGCGTCGTAGGTCGGCAGGATGGCGCCGCCGGAATACCCGAAGATCGTGTCCACTCCCTCGTCCGCCAGGACCTGGACGATGGTCTCCGCTCCGGTCATCACCTTGTCGGCCCGTGGATGACGGGGAGCCTGGGAAGCGGCGGCGGGTTGCTGGACAGCGTTCACGACCGTGATTCCGTTTTTGATGCAGTGCAAGAGAGCCTAACAGCCACGTGGTGCCGAGTCTATTCTCCGCGCGGCCAGTCTGCTATTTTGCGCCGCAAGACCCCGTGGCCCATTGCCCCGGGATCGCTCCCCGGAGGCTTGGCGCCCGCCCCGGCCTGGCCATGAGCCATGCCCCGGACGGGTGCGCTGGACTGTTATGCGGCACATCATCGCCATTCTGCTCGAGAACGAGGCCGGCGCGCTCACGCGGGTGACCGGGCTGTTCTCCTCCCGCGGTTACAACATCGAATCGCTGTCCGTGGCCCCGACCGAGGACCCGAGTGTGTCGCGGCTGACGCTCGTGACGACGGGCGACGACGCCGTCATCACCCAGATCGTGTCGCAGGTGAACAAGCTCGTGGACGTGGTGCGCGTCAATGACATGACGCGCGGCCAGCACTTCGAGCGCGAACTGCTGCTGATGAAGCTGCGGGCGCCGGTCGACCAGGTGCCGGCACTGACCGTGCTCGTCGACGAGGCGGGCGGACGCGTGCTGGAGAATTCCGCGGAGACGATCGTCGTCGAGCTCACGAGCAGCGAGGCGCTCATCAACCGCTTCATCGCCGCGGCGGGACAGCGCGGCGAGATCATCGAGGTCGTGCGCAGCGGCGCGCTCGGCATCACGAGCGGCCCCGCCACGCTGCGCCTCCAGACAGCCTGAGGACGCCGCGCGGCCTCAGCCCGCGCGGCCGAGGAGCCGCAGCGCCTGCCCCGCGGCGCGGGTGCCGGACAGCCAGGCACCGTGCAGCGTTCCGGCCCACGCGGGCGTGACATGTTCACCGGCGAACAGGACCTGCGCCTGCACCGGACGCGCGAGTACATCGCGCGCGCCGAACCGCCCCGGAAGTGCGCAGGAATGCGATCCGCGCGACCACGGATCCGCGAGCCAGCGCGTGGCCGAACCGCGATCGAAGTCCTTCGCCACGCCGTTGCCGAACAAGTTCTTGATGGCCGACAGCGCGTAGTCGATCTGCGCCGGCTCACCCTCTGCCTCGATCTCCACCGCCGCGGCGCCCCCGATCTCGGCCACGCAGAAATTGCCCGCACCGGGCGGCACGAGCATCCGCAGTGCCGCGGCCACATCGTCGCCGCGGGGCAGCACGTAGCCGGTGGCTTCCGCGAGCGGCGACTTCCGGAAGCGCAGGCCGACCTTGTCGACGAGCCCGCCGGGCAGGTCGTGCACGGCCTGCAGCACGGGATCCGGAAGTGCCGGATCGAACACGAGACCGCCTCCCGCGATGATGGCCGGCGGCACGGCGACGATGACGAGCGCCGCGTCGATCGTGCCGCTGCCGGTGTCGATGCGCACGCGCGGTCCACCGCAGCGGATGCGCCGCACGGGCGTGGCGAGGCGCAGCGGCAGCTTGTGCGCGAGCGACTCGACGAGTTCGCCGAGCCCGCGCGGCACGCCGAAACCGGGGCGGGCCGAGGCCGTCGTCGCGGCATCCAGCACGGAAACCTGCTCGAGGCCGCAGCCCCGCTGCAGACGGAAATCCGCCGCGACAGCCGGGAAATCCCGGTCGCGGCGCAGTTCGAGCGACAGGGCGGCGAGCGCGGCGACGTCGGCGCCACGCGCCGCGGCCGCGACGAGTTCACGGTCCATCCGGGAACGCAGGGACAGCAGGGCGGCAACCTCCGCGGGTCCCAGCGGACGGCCCGCGTCGTGGACGCGCAGCGCGGGATCATCGACGCGCAGCGGCTCCTTCATGCCATTGGCGATAACACCGAGTTCGCTCGCGGCGGCACGCGGCAGGCGCGTCGCACCGCGTTCCCATTGCACGCCCAGCGTGTCACGGTCGGTCAGCACGCGCCCGCCGACACGGCTGCGCGCCTCGAGCACCTGCACACGCATGCCCGCGGCCGTGAGCGCGCGAGCCGCCGCGAGTCCCGCCACACCGGCACCCACGATCGCGACTTCGACGCCTGCCGCCGTCTCCGCCTTCGCACGCGACAGTGCGAGCGAGGTTGCGAGACCACCCAGAACGGCACGCCGCGTCATCATCGTCTTCATCATGGATCGCCTGCTCAGATCACCAGCACCGAAGAACCCGTCGTGCGGCGCGCCTCCAGGTCGGCGTGCGCGCGGGCCGCCTCGGCGAGCGCGTACGTATGACCGATCCGCACGCGCACCACGCCTCTCTCGATGGCCGCGAACAGGGCCCGCGCACCCCGCACGAGTTCGCCACGCCGCGCGATGTAGTGGAATACGCCCGGCCGCGTGAGATAGAGGGAACCGCGGCGCGCGAGCTCCTGCGGCGAAAACGGCGCGACGGGACCCGAGGCGTTGCCGCAGCTCACCATGAGGCCCATCGGCCGCAGGCAGTCCAGCGAAGCGAAGAACGTGTCCCTGCCGACCGAATCGTAGACGACCGGAACGCCGGCGCCGCCGGTCAGCTCGCGCACGCGCGCGGCGAGATCGTCCCGCGGCAGCACGACCGTCTCCCATGCGCCGTGTTCGCGGGCGACCCCGGCTTTCGCATCGCTGCCGACGACCGCGATGACCTTCGCACCGAGCGACCGGCCCCACTGGGTCATGATCGTTCCGAGCCCACCCGCCGCGGCGTGCACGACGAGGGTCTCGCCGCGCCGCACGCGGTACGTCCTGTGCAGCAGCACCCAGGCGGTCAGGCCTTTCAGGATAGTCGCGGCGGCCGCGGCGTCGCCGATCGCCGGGGGGAGCGGCACGAGCCATCGAGCCTGGACATTGCGTTCGGCGGCATAGGCCCCGGGCGTCGGCGTCAGGTAGGCGACCCGGTCGCCCTCCCGGAAACCGCGCACGCCGCGCCCGGTCGCGACGACGACGCCGGCGGCCTCGTGGCCCGGCACGAACGGCAGGTCCGCCGGGTAGAGCCCGGTGCGGTAGTACACGTCGATGAAGTTGACGCCGGCCACGGTCTGCCGGATGCGGACCTCGCCCGCGCCGGGTGGCGGCACCGCGGTGTCCTCCAGCACCAGCTGTTCGGGACCGCCGTGGGTCCGGACACGGATCGCTGCAACCATCCTGCCTCCTTGTGCCGCTCTCGCCCGCGACGCGTCGACCTCGATCACCGCGCCAGATACGGGAGCACGAGCGTTGCCACGAGCGTGATGACGCCCACCGCGAGCAGGTCCGCGGCGAACCCGGCCCGCATCATGTCGCGCATGGTAACGCGCCCCGTGCCGTACACGATCGCGTTCGGCGGCGTACCGACGGGCAGCATGAAGCCGCAGGACGCGGCCATCGCGGCCGGCGCCACCAGCAGCAGCGGCGGGTGGTGCGTCGCCGCGGCGAGCGCGGCGAGTATCGGCGCGAAGGTCGCGGCCGCCGCCACGTTCGAATTGATCTCCGTCCAGAACACCAGCAGCACGACGATCGCGAGCGTCAACCCGACGAGCGGCAGGCCCGCGAGGCCCGTCAGCGACCCGGCGATGAGGGCCGAGAGGCCCGAATCCTGGATCGCCGCGGCGAGCGCGAGCCCACCGCCGAAGAGCAGCAGCACGGGCCAGGGCACGCGGCGCAGCGCCGGCGCCGACAGCAGCGCCTCGCCGCGCGCACCCGAGGGAATGACGAACAGGGCGAGGCCGGCCGTGAGCGCAATGCCGGCATCGTTCAGGCGCGAGAGCCCCGGCAGCGTCGTGAGCAGCGGCCGCGCGATCCAGACCACGGCGGTGACAACGAACAGCGCGGCGACACGCCGCTCGGCCCTCGACATCGGCCCCAGTTCCGCGAGCGAGCGCTCGACCGCGGCGCCCGCGGCCCGCTGGTCGCCGAGCTCGAACGGCAGCGCGAAGCGCACCAGCACCAGCCACGCGAGCGGCAGCAGCAGGAACACGGTCGGCAGGCCGAAGGCCAGCCACTCCGTGAAGCCGATCGTGTAGCCATAGTTCTCGCGCATGAAACCGGCGACCAGCGCATTCGTCGGCGTGCCCACCAGCGTGCCGAGCCCGCCGATGGTCGCGCCCCAGGCCACACCGAGCACGATCGCCGCCGCGAAGTTGCGCTGCCCGCGCGTGGCCGTCGCGGGATCGGGCGCGCTGACCGCCGCGATGGACAGCGCCACGGGGATCATCATCAGCGTGGTCGAGGTGTTCGACGCCCACATGCTGACGAAGGCCGTCGCGACCATCATCCCGAGGACGAGCAGCCGTGGCCGGTCGCCTGCGCGCACGACGACCGAATACGCCAGGCGCTTGTGCAGGTTCCAGCGCTCCATGGCGAGCGCGACGAGGAATCCGCCGAGGATCAGGAACACCGTCGAATTGCCGTAGGCGCCGCCGATCGCCTCGAGCCCGCCCGCCCCCAGCATCGGCAGCAGCGCCACGGGAACGAGCGCGGTCGCCGCGAGCGGCAGGGCCTCCGTCGCCCACCAGACGCCCATGAGCAGCGTGATGCCGGCCGTGTGCCAGGCGGGTGCGCTCCAGCCCGCGGGTGCCGGCAGCAGCAGCACGGCGAGGAGCAGCGCACCGCCGGCGACGAGACCCGCGTGCTGGACAGCGCCACGCGCGGGCGTGGCCCCGTCGACCTCGTCGATCTCCTCACTCATGCGACGCACCCCCGGCGACACGCCCGGAGATTGCCGCCGACTGCGCCCGCCCGCCGGCATTCTGCCTGCCGGCGCGGGCCGGATCACGCGGCCCGGCGCGGGCCCGGTCCCTTTCGCGTCCCCGCGCCGCCGTATATAAAGCGCGCCATCCCCCGCTGCACCATTTCCGGAAACCCGATGGACAAGACCACCGTGATCGTCGGCGCCGGCCAGGCCGCCGCCCAGCTCGTCGAAAGCCTGCGCCGCGAGGGGTTCAAGGGCCGGTTGATCGTCGTCGGCGACGAGCCCTACCTGCCCTATCAGCGTCCGCCGCTGTCGAAGAAATACCTGGCCGGCGAACTCGAACGCGAGCGCCTGTTCATCAAGCCCCCGACGTTCTACGAGCAGAACAGCGCGGAGCTGATGCTGGGTCGCCGCGCAGCCTCGATCGACCGCGGCCAGCGGACGTTGCTGCTCGACGACGGCTCGCAGCTTGCCTGGGACACGCTCGTGCTCGCCGCCGGCAGCCGCGTACGCCGTGTCACCGTGCCGGGCAGCGATCTCGGCGGCATCCACTACCTGCGCGGCATCGCTGACGTCGACGGCATCCGAGCCGAACTCGTGGCCGGGCGCCGCCTGGTCGTGGTCGGCGCGGGTTATGTAGGGCTGGAGGTGGCCGCGAGCTGCGTCAAGCACGGGATCGCCGTGACGGTGCTCGAAATGGCCGACCGGCCGCTGGTGCGCGTCGTCGCACCGGAGATGAGCGATTTCTATCTCTCGGCCCACGCGCAGGCCGGGGTCCGCGTGCTGTGCCGGACGGGGCTCGCGGAATTCCGTGGCGAGGGACGCGTGCGCGAGGTCGTCGCCACGACCGGCGAAGTCTTCCCGGCGGACTTCGTGGTCATCGGCATCGGCATCGTGCCCAACCAGGAACTGGCGCAGGAGGCGGGCATCGTCTGCGACAATGGCATCGCAGTCGACGAGTTCTGCCGTACCAGTGATCCGGACATCTACGCGATCGGCGACTGCTGCAGTCTGCCGAGCCTGCACTACGGACGCCGCATCCGCCTGGAGTCGGTGGACAATGCCTACGAGCAGGCCCGCAGCGCCGCCGCCAACATCTGCGGCCGCAGGCTCGTGCACGACAGGATCCCGTGGTTCTGGTCGGACCAGTTCGATCTCAAGCTGCAGATCGTGGGGCTGTCGGAAGGCTACGACCGCGTCATCCTGCGCGGCGACCCGGCGACCCGGTCGTTCAGCTGCTGTTACCTGAAAGGCCAGGAGCTCCTCGCCGTGGACGCCGTCAGCAACGCACGCGACTACATGAGCGCACGCAAGGCCATCGCCGAGCGCCTGCGCATGGACCCCGCAAAACTCGCGGATCCGGCGATCTCCAT
Source organism: Steroidobacteraceae bacterium (assembly GCA_046352935.1). Taxonomy (GTDB): domain Bacteria; phylum Pseudomonadota; class Gammaproteobacteria; order Steroidobacterales; family Steroidobacteraceae; genus CAYWMY01. Next base: position 42,105 of record JAXMGR010000009.1, on the reverse strand, counting down.
CAAGGAAGCCACCTGATGCCCAGAGTCGTGTTCATCGATGCCGACGGCCGGCGTCGGGAGGTGCAGGGCGTGCCGGGTCAGTCACTGATGGAGGCGGCCCGCGCGAACGGCATCGACGCGATCGAGGCGCGCTGCGGCGGCGTGCTCGCCTGCGCGACCTGCCACGTCTACGTCGACGAGTCCTGGGTCGGGCGCCTCGATCCCCCCGGTGAGTCCGAGATCGAGATGATCGGCAACGCCATCGATCCGCGCGCGACGAGCCGGTTGTCCTGCCAGATCCAGCTCGACGCGCGGCACGACGGACTGATCGTGCACACTCCGGAACGGCAGAGCTGAGGAGCCACCACGATCCGGAGATGCCGCTGCCGCGGACCGGAGAGCGGGCGCGGTACCGGATCCCGATCCTCGGGTGGACCGACTGACCGGCTGGCGACCCGGGTCCACGGGTCGCGTGATCCGCGGCGCGCCGCGGGTTTATGATGCTTTTATCGCGCCGTCATTGCGACGTCGCAGACTTGGACGACAGCGCGCCACCAGCGCAGGGATGTTCCGCCATGGCCACCGACCCCTCGCCCCAGGCAACGAACCTGACCGAGTCGCAGAAACTCGATCGCGTCGACCGGGAATTCCGCGCAGCGCTCGCCAAGCTGACCGGCGGCCTGTCGCCGGCTGACTACGGCGCCGCCTGGCTCGACTGGTGGCTGCACCTGACGAGTTCGCCGGCCAAGCAGGCCGAGCTCGCGCAGCTCGCAATGGCCAAGGCCACGGACGTGATGACCTTCATGACGAAGGCCGTGACCGGCCAGGCGCAGGAGGCGCCGAGCAGCGATCGGCGCTTCGCCGATCCCGCCTGGCAGAAATTCCCCTTCAACGTCTACGCCCGCGCGTTCCAGAACGGCGCGGAGTTCCTGCGCCAGTCGGTCACGGACGTCGACGGTGTCAGCGAGCGCAGCGCCGACCTCATGGGCTTCGTCGCGCGCAACATCACCGACGCCGTCTCGCCGGCGAACTACCTGCCGACGAACCCGCAGCTGCTCCAACAGACGCAGGAGGAGAAGGGCGCGAACCTCGCGCGCGGCTACCAGCACTTCGTCGCGGACCTGAAGCGCACGCTGACGGGCGGCGAATACCACGGCACCGGTGACTTCCGGGTCGGCGAGAAGCTCGCGGTCACGCCCGGCAAGGTCGTCTACCGCAACGACCTGATGGAGCTGATCCAGTACTCGCCGACCACGCCCGACGTCCATGCGGAACCGATCGTGTTCCTGCCCGCGTGGATCATGAAGTACTACATCCTCGACCTGTCGCCGCACAATTCGCTGTACCGCTGGCTGATCGAGAACGGCTACACGGTCTTCACCATCTCCTGGAAGAACCCGACGGCCGCCGACCGCGAGCGCGGCATGGACGACTACGTGCGGCTCGGCGTGTACGAACCGCTCGACGTCATCAGCCGCATCATGCCCGGGCGGCCGATCCACGCGGCCGGCTACTGCATCGGGGGCACGCTGCTCATGATCGCCGCAGCCGCACTCGCGAAGCGCGGCGACACACGCATCAAGGACATCACGCTGTTCGCCGCGCAGACGGACTTCAGCGAACCCGGCGAACTCTCACTGTTCATCAGCCCCTCGCAGCTCGCGATGCTGGAAGCCATGATGTTCAAGGAGGGTGTGCTCGACTCGACGCAGATGGGCGGCGCATTCGCGCTGCTGCGCGCGCACGACCTGCTGTGGCAACCGGCCGTCAACGCCTACGTGAAAGGCCAGCGCGACAAGATGATCGACCTCATGGCGTGGAACGCGGACGCCACGCGCATGCCCTGGAAGATGCACACGGAGTATCTCTACGGCCTGTACCTGCGCAACGACCTCGCCCACGGGCGATTCAAGGTCGAGGGCGAGGCGGTGAACCTCGCGGACATCCGTGTGCCGGTGTTCGCGGTCGGCACCGAGACGGACCACGTCGCGCCGTGGCCCTCGGTGTTCAAGGTCGACCGGCTGGTCTCCTCGGACGAGGTCACGCTGCTGCTCACGAACGGTGGCCACAATGCGGGGATCGTCTCGGGCCCGTCGCATCCGAAGCGTCATCACCGCATCCTGACCCGCCGCACGGGCGAGCCGTCGCTCGCGCCGGACAAGTGGGTACACGCCGCGCCGCGCCAACCGGGGTCGTGGTGGCCGGCCTGGCTCAAATGGCTGGACGCGCACTCGACGGCGGAGCGCGTCGCGCCTCCGCGCATGGGGGCACCGGACCTGCCGCTGCTGGGCGATGCGCCGGGCGATTACGTAAGACAGAAGTAGCGCCGCGCGACGGCCGCCTGGCCGCTTGCGTGAAGAATGCTGAGTGCCGCTGCAGGGCCGCTCGGCCGCTTGCGTGAAGGATCCCGGGCCGAAACACGCCGTAAATCCGTCCCTGGAGGCTCGTGCTCGACATCCCTGTCTCGCACGGTTTCGGCCCGGGACCTTCACCGCGGCCGGCGGCGTGACCGACTGATCGCTGGCACCGCATGACCCGGGCGCGGCGGGGAGGTGGTTGGGGGGGCTCGCGAGCCAAAGCGAGTAACGGGGGGCGACGCGAGCGAGCCACCCCAACCGGATCCCCCCGCCGCGCCGCACGTCAGCGGGTCGCAGGAATCAGCGCAGCGTTTCAGTCCCGCGCTGCGGCCTTGACCGGTTTCGCGACGAGGTCGTAGTCGTCGGAGGCCGTGACTTTCACGCGGATCAGGTCGCCGGGCTTCACGGCGCGCGCCGACTTCACGCGCACGACGCCGTCGATCTCCGGCGCATCGGCTTCACTGCGCGCGACCGCCGTCGTGCCTTCGACGCTATCCACCAGCACGTCGATCTCGCGGCCGACCTTGCGCGCGAGGCGCGCGGCGCTGATGCGCTGCTGCGCCTGCATGAAGCGGTGCCAGCGCTCCTCCTTCACCTCGGCGTCGACCGGATCCGGCAGCGCGTTCGCGGCCGCACCCTCGACCGGCGAGTACTGGAAGCAGCCCAGGCGATCGAGCTCCGCCTCCTCCAGCCAGTCGAGCAGCATCCGGAAGTCGTCCTCGGTCTCGCCGGGGAAACCCACGATGAACGTGCTGCGGATCGCGAGGTCGGGCAGCGCCGCGCGCCAGCGCCTGATGCGCGCGAGCGTGTTCTCGGCGTGCGCCGGGCGCTTCATGAGCGCGAGCAGCCGCGGGCTCGCGTGCTGGAACGGGATGTCGAGGTAGGGCAGCACCCTACCCGACTGCATCAGCGGGATCACGTCGTCGACGTGCGGGTAGGGATAGACGTAGTGCAGCCGCACCCACGCGCCCAGACCGCCCAACGCCTCGGCGAGCTCGAAGAACCGCGTCTTCAGCGGCTTGCCGTTCCAGAAGTCGAGCTTGTATTTCAGGTCGACGCCGTAGGCGCTGGTGTCCTGCGAGATCACCAGCAGCTCCTTCACGCCGGCCTTCACGAGGCGTTCGGCCTCGTTCATGACGCTGCCGATCGGCCGGCTCACCAGGTCGCCACGCAGCGACGGAATGATGCAGAAGCTGCAGCGATGGTTGCAGCCTTCCGAGATCTTCAGGTACGCGTAGTGGCGCGGCGTGAGCTTCACGCCCTGCGGCGGCACGAGGTCGACGAACGGATCGTGCGCCGGCGGCAACTCCGCGTGCACCGCGCTCATGACTTCGTCGTAGGCGTGCGGGCCGGTGACCTTCAGCACGTTCGGGTGGCGGTCGGTGATCTTCTCGGGCTTCGCGCCCAGACAGCCCGTGACGATGACGCGGCCGTTCTTGGCCATCGCCTCCCCGATCGCGTCCAGCGACTCGTGGATCGCCTCGTCGATGAAGCCGCAGGTGTTCACGACGACGAGGTCGGCTTCCTCGTGCGTGGGCACGACCTGGTACCCCTCGGTGCGCAGCTGCGTGAGGATGCGTTCGGAGTCGACCAGGGCCTTCGGGCAGCCGAGGCTGACGAAGCCGATTTTCGAGGGAGCGGACATGCGACCTGCCGGCCGGGGCGGCCCGGTTCTGAGCGGGCGCGTATGGTAGGCGAAGCGCCCCGGGACGTGCCATCGGCGCGCTGTGTCACTGTCGGAGCGCTGGATCCGGCGCGGCGGGGGCTCCGGTTGGGGTGGCTCGCTCGCGTCGCTCCCCGTTACTCGCTTTGGCTCGCGAGCCCCCCAACCACCTCCCCGCCGCACCTGGGTGTCCTGCCGCGTCAGCGGCCACGACACACGCCGGCCCCACCACCGGGACCGGCGGAGGATGCGGCCGCTACAGCCCCTCGGCGGCCGCCACGCCCTTGCGGTAGGTCGAATAGACGATCACCTTCGCATCGAGGCTGCCCAAGTGCTGCTGGAACAGCGGCTTGACGTCGCTCCAGTCGAGCCCGCCGACACCGGTCGCGAGCCGGGGCAGCGCCAGGCTCTTCCATTGCTCCGCAACCGCCAGCTTGTGCAGCTCCCGCAGGCAGTGATTCACGTGCGCCACGGTCGCGCGGCCGGGATGGGACCCATGGTGGCGGCCGGCGGACTCCTGCGTGAACAGGTTGACGATGCGCTGGCCGCCCGAGCCCGACCAGGTCCACAGCGTGCCCGCGGACGGCGTCGAGACCTGGCAGAAATGCCGGAAATCCTTGTACAGCGCCGGCCAGTGCTCGCGCAGCGCGAGCGCCAGGCCCTGGTGGAAATCATCATTCGGGCTCACGCCATGGGCGATCGCCTGGGCCTTCGACAGCAGGATGTCGCCTTCGACTTCGTGGATCACGATCTCTCCTCTTGAACACGACGGCTCCCGATCGCCGGGCGGCCCGCCTGTTGGAAGGCCATGCCCGGGAACGGGTCCCGAGTCAGTGGATCACGCCCGGCGACTGGCCGGACATTCGTAGTTTCCGGCTAGAATACGCGCATGCCGACTTATGAATACCGCTGCGAAACCAACGGCCGCGTGGTCGAGGTCGACCACCGCATGAGCGAGAGGCTCGCGACCTGGGGCGAATTGTGCGCGCGGGCCGGCATCGCGCCCGGGGGCACCGCCGTCGACGCCCCCGTCACCAAGCTCATGAGCGCCAGCGCCGTGGTCTCCCGCGGGAACCTCGGCAGCACGGAACGTCCCTGCGACACCGGCATGTCCTGTGGCGGCTGCGCCTGCAATCCGGAGTGAGGCGCTGACCGCGCGCGCCGAATCCGCGTCCCCGCGCCTGGCATTCACGAAGATGCACGGGCTCGGCAACGACTTCATCGTGTTCGACGCGCCGGCCTCGGGTGCGCCCGGCGCCGCCTGGCTGCGACGCGCGGGCGATCGGCACACCGGCATCGGCTTCGACCAGGCGCTGATGCTCGAGTCGCCGAGACAGCGGGGCACCGTGGTCTTCTACCGGATCTTCAATGCCGACGGCCTCGAGGTCGAGCAGTGCGGCAACGGCGCGCGCTGTGTGGCGAGCCTCGTGCACCGCCGGCTCGAACTGCCGCCCGGGGAGTTCCTCATGGACAGCCCCGCGGGCCGCATCCGTGCGCGCGTGCGCGACGACGGCCTCGTGTCCGTCGCGATGGGCGAGCCGGATTTCACGCCCACATCGCTGCCCTTCGAGGCCGCGACGCCGGCCGACCGGTACGACCTCGACGTCGCGGGCGCGGCCGTGCAGATCGGCGCCGTGTCCATCGGCAACCCGCACGCGGTGCTGCGGGTCGAGGCCGTCGCGACCGCGCCGCTCGAGCGCTTCGGTGCGGCCATCGAGCATCATCCGCGCTTCCCGAAGCGCACCAATGTCGAGTTCATGGAAGTCGTGGACCGCGGCCGCATCCGGCTGCGGGTCCACGAGCGCGGTGTCGGGGAGACCCGGGCCTGCGGCACCGGAGCCTGTGGCGCGGTGGCCGTGGGTCGCCGCTGGGGCCTGCTCGATGCCGAGGTCGCAGTCGAGCTGCCGGGCGGTCACCTGATCGTGGCGTGGCCGGGACCCGGCGAGCCGATCTGGCTCACGGGCCCCGCGGAAACCGTATTCGAGGGAACAGTGCCGCTATGAGCAACAAGGCGCGGGGCATCGGAGCCGGCGTGATCGACGACGCCACCGTGGCGGGCTACCTGGAGGCGTTCCCGGACTTCTTCGAGCGCCATCCGCAGCTGCTCGCGAAGCTGCGCCTGCCTCACGAGCGCGGTGATGCCACGGTTTCGCTGATCGAGCGCCAGGTCGAGGTGCTGCGCGAGAAGAACCGCCAGATCGACCGGCGCTTCGCCGAACTCGTCGAGAACGCGCGCGCCAACGACGCCCTCGCCGAGAAGATCCACCGCCTCGCGCGCCGCCTCGCCGGCACGCGCAGCCCGCTCGACGCCGTCGCGGCCGTGGAGTCCTCGCTGCGCGAGGACTTCGACGCCGCCCACTCGGTGCTCACGCTGTTCTCGAGCGACCCGGCGCTCAAGTCGCACGAGTCGCGTTTCCTGCGCGTCGTGCGCCGCGACGACCTGTCGCTGCGATCCTTCGAGCCGCTGCTCGCCTCGGGCAAGCCGCGCTGCGGCCAGGTGCGCGATTCGCAACGCGACTGGCTGTTCGGCACGGGTACGGTCGAGGTGGGTTCCGTGGCGCTCGTGCCGCTGGGACCCGGCGGCAACGTCGGGCTGCTCGCCTGCGGCTCGGGCGACGCCAACCGGTTCAATCCCTCGATGAGCACGGATTTCCTGATCCGCATCGCGGAGCTCATCGCGGCGGCGGTCGCCTGACCGTGCCCGGGGCAGCGCCCTGATGGATGCCGGCGCCACGGCCTGGATCGAGCGCTTCCTCACGCACCTGCAGAGCGAGCGCCGGCTCTCGCCCCACACCGGGACGAACTACCGCCGCGACCTCGCCGCGCTCGCGCGCTACTGCGACGGCCACGGGCTCGCGGACTGGAGCGCGCTCGACCCGCAGCACGTGCGCGTGTTCGCGGCCCACGAGCACCGTGACGGCCTCGGACCGCGCAGCATCCAGCGGCGGCTCTCCGCGGTGCGCAGCTTCGCGAGGTTCCTGATCCGCGAGGGCGTGCTCACGACCAACCCGGCGATCGAGATCCGCGCGCCGAAGGCGCCGAAGCGCCTGCCGCACACGCTCGATCCGGACCAGGTGGCGAGACTGCTGGAGACCGGCGCCACCGACCCGCTCGGCCGGCGCGACACCGCGATCATGGAGCTCTTCTATTCCTCGGGACTGCGGCTCGCCGAACTGGCGGCGCTGGACCAAAGCGACGTCGACGCCCGCGACCGCACGGTGCGCGTGACCGGCAAGGGCGCGAAGACCCGCGTCGTGCCGGTCGGACGCAAGGCGCTGGAGGCGCTGGAGTTCTGGCTCCGTGAGCGCGCGGCGCTCGCGGGCATCGGCGAGACAGCGCTGTTCGTCGGCCGCAACGGGCGCCGGCTCGGCGTGCGGGCCATCCAGATGCGCATCGCCGCCTGGGCGCGCGCGCGTGGACTGCCCGTGCACGTGCATCCGCACCTGCTCCGGCATTCCTTCGCGACCCACCTGCTGGAATCGAGCCGCGACCTGCGCGGCGTGCAGGAGCTGCTGGGACATGCGGACATCTCGACCACGCAGATCTACACGCATCTCGACTTCCAGCACCTCGCCCGCGTCTACGACGAAACCCATCCGCGCGCGCGCCGCCGCGCCAGGTGATCTCCGATGAACGACCCCGCCTTCGATCCCCATGGCACCACGATCCTCTGCGTCCGGCGCGGCCCGCTGGTCGCGGTCGGCGGCGACGGACAGGTCACGCTCGGCAACACCGTCATGAAGGGCAATGCCCGCAAGGTCCGGCGCCTCTGTGGCGGGCGCGTGATTGCGGGTTTCGCGGGCGGCACCGCGGACGCGTTCACGCTGTTCGAGCGCTTCGAGGGCAAGCTCGAGAAGTTCGGCAACCTCACGCGCGCCGCGATCGAGCTCGCGAAGGACTGGCGGGCGGACCGCGCGCTCCGGCGCCTCGAGGCGCTGCTGTGCGTGGCCGATGCCCACGCCTCGTTCATCATCTCCGGCAACGGCGACGTGATCGAGCCCGAGCACGAGGTGCTCGCCATCGGCTCGGGCGGACCCTTCGCACAGGCCGCCGCGCTCGCGCTGGTGCGCGAGACCTCGCTGGACGCCAGGACCATCGTCGAGCGGGCGCTCGGCATCGCCGCCGACATCTGCATCTACACGAACCGAAACCTCGTGGTCGAGACGCTGTCCACCGAGTGAGCGGCGGGGCCCGTCCCGCCCGGCGCCCTGGTGTCGCCGGACGTCCCGGCCCCGCAGTGCTCCGCGTCCCCCACCTGCTCCGGAACCCGCCATGTCACAGATGACTCCCCGAGAAATCGTCCAGGAACTGGACAAGCACATCGTCGGCCAGGACGCGGCCAAGCGCGCGGTCGCCATCGCGCTCAGGAACCGCTGGCGCCGCATGCAGGTGCCCGAGGCGCTGCGCGTCGAGATCACGCCGAAGAACATCCTCATGATCGGCCCCACGGGCGTCGGCAAGACCGAGATCGCCCGCAGGCTGGCGCGCCTCGCGCGCGCACCGTTCATCAAGGTCGAGGCCACCAAGTTCACCGAGGTCGGCTACGTCGGCCGCGAAGTCGATTCCATCGTCAAGGATCTCGTCGAGATCGCCGTCAAGCTCACGCGCGAGCAGGCGATGGAGGCCGTCCGGCACCGTGCCATGGACGCGGCGGAGGAGCGCATTCTCGACGCGCTGCTGCCGCAGCCGCGCGTCCCGGCCACCGAGGAGCGCGAATCGGGCGACACGCGGCAGAAGTTCCGCAAGATGCTGCGCGAGGGCCGGCTCGACGAGCGCGAGGTCGAGATCGACGTGCGCACCGTGTCCGCGGGCGTCGACATCCTCGCACCGCCGGGCATGGAGGAGATGAGCCAGCAGCTCACGCAGCTCTTCCAGAACATCGGCAGCGGCCGCACGAAGACGCGCCGGATGCGCATCCCCGAAGCGATGAAGCAGCTCGCCGAGGAGGAGGCCGCGAAACTCGTCAACGAGGAGGAGCTGCGCGCGCAGGCGCTCGCGGGCGCCGAGCAGAACGGCATCGTGTTCATCGACGAGATCGACAAGGTCTGCCGCCGGGGCGAGACCGTCGGCGCCGACGTCTCGCGCGAAGGTGTGCAGCGCGACCTGCTGCCGCTCGTCGAGGGCTGCACCGTCAGCACGAAGTACGGCATGGTCAGGACCGACCACATCCTGTTCATCGCCTCGGGCGCGTTCCACATGTCGAAGCCCGCGGACCTGATCCCCGAGCTGCAGGGACGCTTCCCGATCCGCGTCGAACTCGACGCACTCGAGGTCGACGAGTTCGTGCGCATCCTCACCGAGCCCGACGCCTCGCTGTGCCGGCAGTACGCGGCATTGCTCGCCACCGAGGGCGTGACGCTCGCATTCGACCCGTCCGGCGTGCGGCGGCTCGCCGAGGTGGCCTGCACCGTCAACGACCGCACCGAGAACATCGGCGCGCGGCGGCTGCACACCGTCATGGAGCGGCTGCTGGAGCGCGTGTCCTTCGACGCGGCCGACCGTGACGGCATGGAACTGCGGATCGATGCAGCCTATGTCGATGCCCAGCTCGGTGAACTCGCCGAGGACGAAGACCTGTCGCGCTACATCCTCTGAAGGAGCATCCCGTGAGCGAAGAGAATCTCGTTGTCCGTCATGCCGACGTCCCGTCGTGGGACGAGACCGTGGACGTGCTCGTCGCCGGCTACGGCGTCGCCGGCGCCTGCGCCGCGCTCGAGGCGCACCGCGCCGGGGCGAAGGTGCTGGTCGTGGAGCGCGCGAGCGGTGGCGGCGGTGCGAGCGCGCTGTCCTCGGGCATCTACTACCTGGGCGGCGGCACGCCCGTCCAGAGGGCCTTCGGCTACGACGACACGCCCGAGGAGATGTACAAATTCATGCTCGCGAGCTGCGGCGACCCCGACGCCGCGCGCGTGCGCTCTTTCTGCGACAACGCGGCGGCGCACTTCGACTGGCTCGAGGCCCAGGGCCTGCCGTTCGAACGGACCTATTTCAAGGGCAAGGCCGTGTTCCTGAACACGACCGAGTGCCTGTTCAGCACCGGCAGCGAGAAGCTCTGGCCGTACTCGGTCATCGCGAAGCCCGCCCCGCGCGGCCACAAGGTCGCGGGCATCGGCGAGAACGCGGGCGCGGTCGGCATGAATGCGCTGCTCGCCACCTGCCGGCGCGAGGGCGTGCCGGCGATCTACGACAGCGCCGTCATGGCACTCGTGCAGGACGAGGCCGGCCGCGTCACGGGCGCGCGCGTCAAACAGGTCGGCCGGATGCTGCACATCCGGGCGCGGAGCGGCGTCGTCATCACGACCGGCAACTTCACCTTCAACAAGCAGATGATCGCCGAGCACGTGCCGTTGCTCTCCGAGACCTGCGAGCCGCTCGGCGTGCCGTCCAACGACGGCCTCGGCACCCGGCTCGGCATGGCGGCGGGAGGCGCGGCCCAGGGCATGGACGGCGTGTGCGCCACGGCCTCGATCTACCCGCCGGGGCAGCTCATCAAGGGCATCATCATCAACAATCGCGGCGAGCGCTTCGTGGCCGAGGATTCCTATCACGGCCGCACCGCGGATTTCGTCAAGGAGCAGCCGGACCAGCGGGCGTGGCTGATCGTCGATTCGGAGATCTTCGCGTATCCCGAGATCCAGACACACAAGCACACCCTCGTCGATGGCTGGGAGACGGTGGCGGAGATGGAGGCCGGCCTGAAGCTGCCCGCGGGCTCGCTGCAGAGGACGCTCGCCGACTACAACCGGCACGCGGCCGACGGGCAGGACCCATACCTGTTCAAGGCGGCGGAATGGCTGAAACCGCTGGACAAGGCGCCCTACGCCGCGTTCGACATCTCGTTCAACCGGTCCGTGTACCTGTTCATCACGCTGGGCGGGCTTCGCACCAATGCGGATGCGCAGGTACTGAACGCGCGCGCCGTGCCGGTTCCGGGGCTCTACGCCGCGGGCGCGGCCGCGTCACACATCCCGCAGAGCGGCAAGGGCTACGCGAGCGGCATGAGTCTGGGGCCCGGGTCCTGGTTCGGCCGCGTGGCCGGGCGGCACGCCGCGGCCGCGGTGAAAGGCTGAGCGCAGCCGCGGTCGCGGCGCGGGCGGCGATGCCCGCGCCGTGCGCGGCACCGTGCATAATCACGTTCCCGATCACCACGCATCCGACGAAACCTCCATGACCGACAAGCCCGCATCCGCCGGCGCGCCCACCGAGATCCGGCTGCGCCGCAAGACCCGCGTCCTCGAAGTCGGCTTCGCCGACGGCCGGCGCTTCGAGCTGCCCTTCGAGTACCTGCGCGTGTTCTCCCCCTCCGCGGAGATCCGCGGACACACGGGTGGCGAAGGCAAGCTCGAGATCATGAAGGAACAGGTGCAGGTCCTGACGGTCGAGCCGATCGGCAACTACGCCGTGCAGATCAGCTTCGACGACGGCCACAACACGGGCCTGTACAGCTGGGACTACCTGTACGAGCTCGGCGCCGACTTCGACCGCAAGTGGGCGCGCTATCTCGAGCGCTGCGCGAAGCTGGGCTACGAACGCAAGCCCTGGTCGCCACCCGCCTGAGCCGAAGGGGACGGCGGCACCTGCCCGGACTCCGCCGTCACCGGCACGGACGTCCGTTGCGGGTGACGTGGCGAGTGCGCGAGCCGTTCGCGCTCCGCGTCCTCGCGCTTCTCGCGGCGGATCGTCTGCACGACCATCGCGATCGCGGCGCTCATGAACAGCACCAGCACCGCCATCAGGAACACGAGCCCGCCCGCGAGACGGTGCGCTTCGAGCAGCCCCCAGACCACGCCGACCGGCGTGGTGATGATCAACAGCGGCTTCGCGATGCGCATGGCACGAGTCCGGCGGTGCACGCGGACGGGCGCGTGCTCAGGTTCCCTGGCTGCGTGACGCGAAGAACTCGCCCTTGAGGTGCGCCGCGACCTGCCCTTCGTAATGCAGGTCCGTCTCCAGCGTGATGCGGCCGCGGGACTTGTGGTCCAGCGCCTCGACGAACTCCTGCCAGGATTCGGGCGTCGCGAATTTCGCGTGGGCCGTGAACTGCCCGGTCACGGGCCGGTGATAGGTCATGCTGTGCCGGTGTACGACGACGGTCCCGGTCACGTTCTCGTCCTTCATGCGCGTGAACAGCAGCGACCACGCGGCGATGAGCGCGATCGACGCGGCACTGCCGCCGAAGAGCGTCTGGTGCACGTTCGCGTTCGGCTCCAGCGGTGCCGACAGCACCAGGGTGTCCCGATGCACGGACACGACCGACACGTGCATGAATTTCGCGAGCGGGATCTTCGTCGTCAGGAATTTTTCGAGGTCGTGCGGTTTCATGTCGGGTCGCGCGGAGTCCGGCAGCGGCAGGTGGTCGATGGATTGCGGGGTGGCATCGTGGCGATCCTGCGCGGCGCCTGTCAACGCTGGCGACAGTACACCCGATCTTCGATGCGACGCCCACCGGGCTCAGAGCACGACTCCGGACACCCGCGTGGCCTGTACCTCGAAGATCGCCCGGCCCGGCTCCGCCCACATCTTCTCGAGGCGCGCGCGACCGAACACGGCCCAGGGACTCTTCGGGTTGCGCTCCACGAGCCCCGCCCAGAACGTGAACATCCGCTCGTGGAGTTCCTTCGGGTTGTCGCGGTGAACGAGCACCCGGCCTTCGACGGTCGCGTAGGCATAGGGCTCGCGGTCGTTGACCATGCACAGGGCGAGACGAGGGTCCCTGGCGAGGGACCTGCCCTTCAGCCGGTCCAGTGTCGTCGAGAAACAGATGCTGTCGCCCAGTCGAGCGCAGCTCACCATCGACGAGGAGGGTGTGCCGTTCGTCCGGACCGTCGAGACGATTCCGGCGAACGAGCGACTGATGAAGGCATCCAGCTCCGGGGAACCCAGCATGGTCGATCTCCGTTGGTCACTGCCGCTGATTCTGCCGTGGTTGCGGAACCCGTGTTCGGCGCATTATCGGTCATGGCCCGCATCAGACGACGGTATGAAATTGCCCTGAACCTGATCCGCGATCATCGTGCCAGCAATCGCTGCTCGCGAGAGGCAGGGTCCGCAGAACGGCTGGGCTGACCGACGACCGGCAGTCCGCAGCCGATCCGGAGACGCTTTGTCGACAACGTCCTTGCGCTTCCGCGATGTTTCCCGGCGCCTTCGCATCCCGCAACGGCGAGGTCATCTTTCCACCTGACCCCGGCGTCCGGAATATCGGGGTCACTCGTCCCGCTGTCCCGATCTCAACCACTCTGCCAGTCAGATGTGGGGAACGTCGCACGAACCTCACCCCGCTGGCGGCATCTTGATCTCGAGCGGCGGGCAGCCCTGGGGTTGCGGCTGCAACGGCCGCCGCGCGATGTGGCCGACGAGCTCGAGATACACGCCGTCCGGGTCGATCGCATGCACGATGCCCGTCTCATCCGCGCCCGTGCCCGAGCAGCACGGTGCGATCTCCGACAGGAACGGCACCCCCTCGCGCGTCAGGATCGCGACCGCGCGATCGACATCGGTGACCAGCAGCGCGATGCGCTGGATCCCGATGCGATTGATCGGCGCCGGATTCGCGGGCTCGGGGTCGAAGGGATCGAGCCACTGCGTGAGCCGCAGGACGTGCTCGTCGCCACGACCCAGCGCAACGTCCGCGCCGATCACATGGAACGGCTTGCCCAGTCCATAGGCACTCGCTTCCCCGATCGAGCCCCGTTGCTCGAAGCGCCTCACCTGCGTGTAGCCGAACTTCCGGTAGAAGGCGAGCGAGCGCTCGATGTCGGTGACGTTGATCGCCACCCAGGGCATGGCGACCAAATGCATGCTGGCGTTCGCGTCGCCGTGCGGCGGCGCGGTTTCCACCAGCTCGAACAGCACGCCATCCGGATCGCGAAAGAACACGAAGCGATCGCCGGGCACGCCGTACGGTTCGGACAGGAACTGCACCCCGCGGCTCTTCATGAACGCGACATCGTGCGCAAGGTCGGTCGTCAGCAGCGCCGAGTAAGCCGCACCCAGGTGGTTCGGTCGCGCGTACGGCGGGCGACCGTCAAACGGCGTCTTGAACTGGAGCAGGTCGATGCTCGCGGTGTTGAGGCTGCCCGGCAGGGCGATCACCTCGCCCTTCACGAGCTCGTACTGACAGACATCGGCCATGCCGAGCGCGCGCGCCATGAGGTGGGTGTTGGTCAGCGGGAACCCGCCGATGCCGCCGGTGTAGCCGAGCATGCGATAGAAGGCGCGTGCCCGGTCGAAGTCGGGCGTGTGAGTCGCGAAATGGATGCGGCGGATGAGACCGATGTCGTCGCCGGCCAGCGTCAGCTGAGGCGCGGCCGGGATGAGGGGTTGCGCCGGGATAGGCTCGCCCGGTTCCGCGAAAGCAAGGTTCGCAAGCATGGCCAGGGTCAGCGCGTACGCGGCTCCGCCGAGTTGGGTCTTCACCATCGTCTCCTCTCGCGCTGGGTTGCAGCTATGCAGCAGCCCCGAGCATGCCACGCGCGTGCAGCGGGTAGTGACTCCACTGGCGCCTCGCTGATCAGTGCGTCCGGCGGATTACGGGTGCCGCGCATGCTGCTCACGCATGGCACCCGTTCCGAAGAAACTCACGCGTCAGGCGTTCCCCATGCCCGCCTGAGCACCGACATGTCCCACCCTCGCTTGCTCGGAGAGTGATCGCCCATCATGGCCAACTCGGGCACTCCCATCGCGCGTAACGCCGATAACAACTCCGGCGTTCCAACCGCCACTCGTAGCGATTGGCGCCGCGCGTCCGCAGATTCCATCTCGGCACGGGATCTCCGAATCCCACTCAAGATGCCGGATAGACGACTGCAGGCGTCTCCCGATCGGCCTTCACCCTCCATTACTTCTCCCTCTTGCAGGAGGAGTCCATATACGAGTTGCTAGGTTCCTCTATCGCTCTTTGCTGAGTCGCTCCGCCATCCGCGTCTGCCAACCGGGACCCGTCGACTTCCAACGCGCGATGACATCGGCAGGAAGCCGAATCGTGATGAGCTTTCGGGGGTTGCTCGAAACAGGACGACCGCCCTTCTTGACGGTCGCGCGGCCAAGCATCTCCTTCGTGAGTTGCGGCAGCTCAGCATACTCACCAGGCTTGACGACGTGCGCATCAACGCGCGCGAGGTCAGATTTCAAGGAGCGGCGCGATACGCGCTTCTTCGCGGGCATTGGCTTTCCTCATGCTGAATACGTGTCGGGCCTCGCCTCGCGGCGTATAGCCAACAACCACCATGCGACCCATCAGGTATCCGAAGCAGATGATCCGGGTCTCACCGTAGTCCTTGCGTGTGTCCTCGACTTCCAGGGTCACGCCATCGAAAACGATGGCGGCATCCTCGAATGCAAGCCCGCGGGTGGCGAGCGTCCGGTCGCGTTTGGCCTGATCGAAAGTGATACGCACGGGGTTATTGTAACTACAGCAACGGGCACCGACAACGCGGGCAGAAACGTCGGCAGAGGAACTCAACGATGGCGGTCAGCGGCGCCTCGAAGAAGCGTCCGCTGCACCGCGTTGTTCGGTCGCATCTGCTGCCCACGGCTTGATTCGCCTCAGAACGCCGCTGAGTTCCCTTTCGGCAACCTCCGTATCGTGTGCGGCCTGCGCACGCAACCAGTAGCCACTGGAAAGACCAAAGAAGCGGCACAGCCGCAGGTCCGTGTCGGCAGTAATAGCACGCTTGCCGGAAACGATTTCGCTGATGCGCTGCGCCGGCACATCGATCTCCTTGGCCAGGCGGTACTGGCTGATTCCCATAGGCGTCAGGAACTCCTCCAGAAGGAGTTCGCCGGGAGTAACGGGATCGAGTTTGCTCATGACCACATCGCCTCAGTGGTAATCGACGATCTCGACGTCTTGGGCACCTGAGTCGGTCCAACGAAAGCAGACTCGCCACTGATCGTTGATGCGGATGCTGTATTGGCCAGATCGCCTGCCTTTCAGCGCTTCGAGCCGATTACCCGGTGGAACTCGCAAGTCGTCCAGCCGGGACGCGATTTCGAGCTGACGAAGCTTGCGTCTGGCAACGGCCTCGATGTTCACGAAGCGTTTGACGCGCTCGCCTCCTGCAAGAGTCTCCGTGTCGGAACAACGGAACGACCGAATCATGGCGCATAGTAACGCGACGCGTGATGAACGACAAGCGTGACTATGCGGCCGAACGGCTGAGCTGACGGACGAGCGGCGCAGCTCGACCTGACCGAGGACTCTTGATCGACGACATCCTTTGTCCCCCTTCCTTCAAACGAAGACCCTACCCGCCGCGAGCTCCGTCCAGTGATGGGATGGACTCCCCCTGATCTTGATTCGGCATCATCGTGCCAGCTGTCGTCATGTGGTGTGACCGTCAGCGCCAACCAGGAGGAGTCCGAGATGGATGCTACGACCGTCGCCGTCGATTTGGCAAAGAGCGTCTTCGAGCTGGCCGTCGCCGATGGCCACTGGCGCATCGTCGAACGTGCAAGGCTGACGCGCAGCCAGTTCGAACGCTGGTTCCACAACCGTGTCGTCGAGCGTGTCGTCATGGAAGCCTGCGGCTCGGCACACTTCTGGGCACGCCGCCTGCAGGCGCAGGGGATCACCGTCACGCTGCTGCCGCCGCGCTACGTCCGCGCCTACGTCAAACGCAACAAGACCGACGCCGCCGATGCCGCCGCACTGCTCGAAGCGCTGCGCTGCGCCGATGTCGTGCCGGTGCGCATCAAATCCGTCGAGCAACAAGCGCTGCAGAGCCTGCACCGGGTCCGTTCGGCGTGGATGGCCACGCGCACCGCCCGCATCAATACCCTGCGCGGCTGCTGCCGCGAGTTCGGTCTGTGCATTTCGGCGGGCAGTCGGGTCGGCACCGAGCAGATCGCCCGCGTGCTGGCCGATCCGGGATCCGAGATCCCCATGCTGCTGCGCGAGCCGATGAAGCAACCGCTCGAGGAGATCCGCCTGCTGGAGGCGCGCATCGCCCAGCTCGAACAGGAGCTGACTGCCGCGGCCCACGAGTCCGATCCCTGCACCACGCTGCTCACCATCCCCGGCGTCGGACTGCTCACCGCCACCGCCCTGGTGGCCGCCACCGGCGGCAGCGTCGCCCACTTCAAGGACGCACGCCATTTCGCCTCCTGGTTCGGCCTCACGCCCAAGGAATACTCCTCGGGCAGCTACCGCCGTCTCGGCCGCATCTCCAAGCGCGGCGACAGGTATCTGCGCATGCTGCTTACCCACGGCGCCCGCGCGGTGATCCGCGCCGCCACCGTCTCGCAACGCCTCGGCCGGCCGCTCGATCCGCTGCGGCAATGGGCGCTCGCCGTGCAATCGCGCGCCAACCACAACAAAGCCACCTGCGCACTCGCCAACAAGCTCGCGCGCATCTGCTTCGCCACGCTGCGTGATCACGCGCCCTACGGCGCCGCACCCGCTCCCAAGAAACTCACGCGTCGGGCATTCCCCATGCCCGCCTGAGCACCGACATGTCCCACCCACGCTTGCTCGGAGAGTAATCGCCCATCATGGCCAACTCGGGCACTCCCATCGCGCGTCACGCCGATAACAACTCCGGCGCTTCAGCCGCCGCTCGTAGCGATTGGCGCCGCGCGAACGCAGATTCCATCTCGGCACGGGATCTCAGAATCCCACCACAGATGCCGGATATACGACTGCAGGCGTCTCCCGATCAGCCCTCACCCTCGATTACTTCTCCCTCTTGCAGGGAGAGTCCATATACGAGTTGTTATGTGGCCTTGTCACACATGTCATTAATGACATATGCTCCGCCCTGTGAGCCCACGAGACAAGCCCCTGATCTGGCTGCACGGTGAGGTCAAGAGCCCGCCTTTCAGCGAGGAAGGGCGGCTGGAGGCTGGGTTCCTGCTCAGGCGCTTGCAGCATGGGGACTCTATCGGAATGCCGGCGTCCCGACCCATGCCAAGCATCGGCGCCCGCTGCCATGAGCTGCGGATTAATGACACCTCCGGCAACTGGCGCTTGGTGTATCGCATCGATTCCGACGCGATCGTGATCGTCGAGGTCTTTTCAAAGAAGACCCAAGCGACCCCCAAAGCCGTGGTCGATGTCTGCCGAAAGCGCCTCAAGGAGTACGACCATGCGTGACAGTAAGCGGAAGAAGCTTGCAAAGAAGGGCTGGAAGACTGGTGACGCGAAGGACTTTCTCGGCCTGAGTGCCGAGGAGGAGGCGTACATCGAGCTCCGCCTGAAGCTTGCCGAGGGGCTGAAGTCGCGACGTCAGTCAAAGGGAGTGACCCAGAGCGAATTGGCGCAGTCGCTGCAGTCGAGCCAGTCGCGCGTCGCCAAGATGGAAGCGGGTGATCCGACCGTGTCATTGGATCTGCTCGTCAAGTCGCTGCTGGTACTCGGGGCTTCCAACAAGGAGCTGGCGGCGATCATCGCGCGGCGCTGAGGGCCACATAACGGCGCTGTTCAGCGCCGGCGTGGGCCCGGCACGGAACGTGCCTACATTGCATGGCCCGTCCCGGGCCCGATGCGGTGCGCTGGAACAGTGTGTTAGGCAGCATTTTCACCGATTCCCAAGTGCTTCGGGCACAAGCACCCGACCGCATACGCCTCCAGAAGGGCACGCATGCGCGCGTCTGGGACTTCGAGAATTGCGAACTTGTGGCTACCTCGGAGCTTCGACCCGTCGCCGCGAAGGAAACGAATAGTGAATGACGAGCCGGCGTGGAGATGGTTATTCAGTCGCTGGCGTAGGCCCTGCTTTCCTCGGACCGTGCGTCCGACATGCAGCACGTCGCCGCGCGGTGAGTAGATGACGTATACGCCATGTAAGTCCGGAACGTCGAGCCGCTCTCCCGCCGTAGGAAATGGAAACGGGCGCACCCGTACGAGGCGTCGGTACAGCTGCCGAACGATCAATGGCTCGCGCGACATGGAGTGCTGCCTAACGGCGAAGTTCAGCGCCGGCGAGGGCGGGGCGCGGTGCGTCTGAGACCAGCACGGAGCGTGACCGGCCCGAAGCCGTGCGCTGCAATGCGTTGTTCGGCGTACCGAGAGACCACATCGAACGAAGCCTCCCATCGCTGACGCTCACTTGCAAATTCCAGCCGACTCTTACGCTGATCGAAGGCGCGCCGCAACCGAGCAGAAGGAGCAGAGGTTTCCGGTTGGTCGCGGCGCCGCATGCGGCGAGCTTGCCCGCCAGACCCGCGCCGACCGATCCGACCGGCGGCTGGCAACGCTTCGCGCTGAACGAAGGAGGTGCCGCACCGACTCTCGAGCGTTGAAAAGTGGTCGCACGACACTGACCGCTCGAACGACTAGAGCAGTCTCGAAGACGAGGCTCCGGCGGCGCCGCCTGAAACGAAGGCGCAACGACGTCGCTGAGAACGTTTCGACTGGCGGGCTTCACGACGGCTACGACCTCCCTTTCGCTGCCAGCGCTCAACAATTCATCAAGGCCAGGGTGCCTTGCCGTAGCGCGTCCGGTTGACCGACATGTTAGGCGTCACGTTGTGCCAGAGGAGCGTGAGCCTACTCGCGCCAGTACTCTGGCTTGTCCAAGCTCTGTGCACATGAGACACGGCCCGAGACCGTGCCAAGTATGTTCGGGTCAAGTGGGCGAACCATCCATGCTTCCTGGGGGAAGACCGGGTATGGGGGAACAAGGCCAGACTTCAGGGCTGGCGAGAACCCGAACCTCATGTAGTAGGCCGGATGGCCGAGCACGAACACCAAGCGAACACCGGACGCCGCGAGCCTGCGTGCACCGTCCTCTATCAAGGTTCCACCGATCCCCTGTCGTTGAAAGTCGGGGTGAACGGCCAAGGGCGCGAGAATGGCCGCAGAACAGGTCGTGGCGGCGCCAGCAATGGACACAGGCGTGAAGAGAACATGCCCAACAGGCCTATCGTCTACGAGACCCAGGAGGGACAAGTGTGGCCGAGCCGTTAGATCCTGAAGTAGCGCGATGACGAGTTCGGCTTCATCCTCTTGCCCGAATGCAGCGCGCTCGACCCCAAGAGTGGCGTCGAGGTCAAGTGCGCCGGCTTCAACGATGTTCACGAGCATGGGGTTGTGACGCCTAACGGCCCGGTTCAGCGCCGGCGAGGGTCCAGCGCAGGTCCTGACTGACCACCGCCAGCGGTGACGGGCCCGATGCCGTGCGTTGCAACCGGTAGTTAGGCGATCTCATTGAGGTACCACGCCGCCCCCTCGTACTTGTTGAAGATACTCGAGACAGGCATTGAGTTCCTCAACGCTGAGAACGCCTGCCCGATAGTTTCCGCGCAAGAAATCCTCGGCCCCCTGATGGTGCTTCCTTGAATTGCATTCGAAACACGCAGTAATCAGGTTCATGTAGCTGTTATCACCTTCCGCCGCTTGCGGAATAATGTGATCGACCGTCGCGGTCTTTGCATCGACTGAGCGAAGACAATATCGGCATTGACTACCGTCACGCGCAACGATTCGCTGTCGATTCTCCTGGGTTGAGAAAAAATCTATGTTGTTTAGGTCGATCATGTCGCACGATTCAGGCTCTCTGATAAGACCCGGAACGTTCCTCGGCAACACGATCTCAACCTCGGTTCCAGCAGATGACCTGCCGTGAATCTTGATCGCACCCTTCTTTTCGAGCGAACGCAGCTTCCTGGGGATGTTATTTCGTGAGAGCGCTGACGAGCCGGACCGCCCTCTCCCAAGCCGTAGGCCAACCGATCGCGCGGGAATGGTGATCGTCTTTCGGCCGCTCAGGCACGTATGTCGAAAGAGATAGTGATAGAGCATCTGCTCCCAGCCGTCCAGATGAGGAGCCAGGTGATCCTGGATGTCGATAAGCGTTTGCTGAAGGTCGTCCATCACGCGCCTGCTGCCGGAGCCTAGCGCCCAGGTTCAGCTGCGGCCTCGCCGTAGCGGGGCGAAGGCTAGGACGTCAGCTGGAATAGGATTGTTGGGGGGCGGCATCAGTGTTTCAGCTTCAAAAAAGGCTCAAACCTGCGATCCAACACATCGTATTGAGCTCGAAACCAGTCCTTGAGCTCGCGCTGCTGCTGAACGATTCGGGACCGCGCCTCTCCCGCTGGTTGCCCTTCTAGCTCAGCATCGAGTGCATTGAGAGAAGTGGCCTTGCGATAAAGTTCCTCCTTCAAGTAATACGCGAGTTCTGCGCCAACAATGAATCTCGCCCCTTTGGTCTTCGATAGGAATTGGAAGGTGCTCTCGTCGCTCGCCCTACCGCTGGCCGTGATCGTACCGATGAGATCTCGAGCGGCTTCATAGAATGCATAACGTCTTCCAAACAGCTCCAGCCTGAGCTTGTTTTGATTTGTCTTCCACTGTTGCCATGCAATGTAAGCACCGGCTAACGCGATCGTCGGTGTCAGTAAGGCGCCAAGAATGGCCACCCAACCTTGACTGCACTGCTGAGACATCGCTGTCGCCTAACGGCTGAGCTGACGGACTCGCGGCGACCCGCGACCCGACCGAAGACACTTTATCGACGACATCCTTTGTCCCTCCCGCCCCAAACGAAGACGCTACCCGCCGCGAGCTCCGTCCAGCGAGTTGTTAGCAGTCATCTTCTCTTAAACTTCTCTATCCGCAATTCCATCTGCACATACTTTATGGCCGGATCATCTTCCTTAAAGTGAACGGGATGGCCGTCGAGCGGATCGTATTCAATCGAGAGGTTCCCCGGGGGCTGCGAGCGAATTCTCCACTCGATGAATAGAAACCAATTTGGGATGGTCATAGGTACAAGCCCGGCGACAAGGCCGGCGGAATTGCTTTTGTCCCAACCTTCCCCAACGAGTTCAAGACTCCTAGTTTTTCCATGGTGGACGACAACGCGAACTCGCCGCATTTGAGGGAGGAGCACACAGAAGCAGGCGTCGAAAACCTCAAACTGGTAGTCGGTCAGGCGCTGCTGCTCCCAGCGCTCCTTGGCCGCCGCTAGGGATTCAAAAAGGCCGTCGCTTGTCTCCGCTGTTGCCAGTCCGCCCGAGAGGCTGAGGATCAAAATGCGCCGATGTCGTGCCGGTGCGCATCAAATCCGTCGAGCAACAAGCGCTGCAGAGCCTGCACCGGGTCCGTTCGGCGTGGATGGCCACGCGCACCGCCCGCATCAATACCGCGCGGCTGCTGCCGCGAGTTCGGTCTGTGCATTTCGGCGGGCAGTCGGGTCGGCACCGAGCAGATCGCCCGCGTGCTGGCCGATCCGGGATCCGAGATCCCCAGCTGCTGCGCGAGCCGATGAAGCAACTGCTCGAGGAGATCCGCCTGCTGGAGGCGCGGCACGCCTGCGCCTTCGCTGGTGATTAACGCCGCGCCTCGAGTCCGATCCCTGCACCACGCTGCTCACCATCCCCGGCGTCGGACTGCTCACCGCCACCGCCCTGGTGGCCGCCACCGGCGGCAGCGTCGCCCACTTCAAGGACGCACGCCATTTCGCCTCCTGGTTCGGCCTCACGCCCAAGGAATACTCCTCGGGCAGCTACCGCCGTCCGCCGCATCTCCAAGCGCGGCGACAGGTATCTGCGCATGCCGTTTACCCACGGCGCCCGCGCGCGGTGATCCGCGCCGCCACCGTCTCGCAACGTCCGGCCGGCCGCTCGATCCGCTGCGGGCAATGGGCGCTCGCCGTGGCACCAGCGCCAACCCATGAAGAAAGCCACCTGCGCACCGCCATCGGCGCTGCGCGCATCTGCTTCGCCACGCTGCGTGATCAGCGCCCTACGGCGCCGCACCCGCCCTGGAAGAACTATAAGAGCGAGCGGCAGTTTCATGACGTCCAACGCCTGAGCTGACGGACTCGCGGTGTCCCGCGACCCCACCGAAGACTCTTTATCGACAGCATCCTTGCCCCTCCCGCCTGAAACGAAGACCCTACCCGCCGCGAGCTCCGTCTAGCGAGTTGTTAGACGCCTTCAGGGAATCTCGATCTCCACGTATCCACCAGAAGCCAACGATTCGATCTGCTTGACGACCTGTGCGGCATGCCGTTGGACGCGGGGCCAGCTCGTTGCCATCAGTACGGCAATCGCCAAATCACGGCCACTGATGTTCTGCTGGTAGCGCAGATTCTGGTCAGTGGTAACGAAGATTTCGTAGCCAGCGACTTCTGCCTGGCGGAGAAGGTCACCGTTCGTGAGCCGGCTCCAACCGAGCTCATAAACGGTCGCCACCGTGTGACCGGTCAGCAGTGCTCGCAGCGGTACGGGCGTTCCCTGATCGAACAGGACCCGCATTTACGCAACTTCGAGTGAGCGAGCGGCGTGTTCAAGAACAGCGCGAACCTGCTCCAGGGAGACACCCGGAAACCACTGAATAAAGTCGGCGACCTGCGCTCCGTCTTCAAGGTTCTCAAAGAGCGCCGTTACAGGCACGCGGGTACCCCGAAACACCCATGCGCCGCTGACGCGGCTTGGGTCCTTTTCAACGGCGGAACAGGCGCTCCAGTCGATCATGGTCCGATGCTACGCCGGCCGCTGCGAGGCAGCAAATGAAGGCGTCTAACTCTTTAGTCGACGACCGAAACGTCGTGGAGAATTGCGACGAACGCGTGGAATAACATGATTCCTCCCTGGCAAGTTATTGGTTGCACTACACCACCTGCTGGATAACGCGTCAAATCCTCCCGGCTGGTTAGATTGCATGTCTCCCGCTCCCCGCCTTCTGGACCAGGTGCGCGAGGCCGCTCGTGTCCGCCATCTGAGCTACCGCACCGAGCAGGCTTACGTGGCCTGGATCCGTCGTTTCATCGTCTTCCATGGCCGGCGACATCCGGCCGGCATGGGTGGGCCGGAGGTGGAGGCATTCCTGACGCATCTGGCCAGCGACCGGAACGTGGCGGCCGCGACGCAGAACCAGGCGCTGTCGGCGCTGCTGTTCTTCTACCAGCACGTGCTGGCGCAGGAGCTGCCGTGGCTGGACGGCGTGGTGCGGGCGCGGCGGCCGAAGCGCCTGCCGGTGGTGCTGAGCCGGCAGGAGGTGCGTGCGGTGCTCGGCCACCTGCACGGGGATCGCTGGCTGGTGGCGGGACTGCTGTACGGGAGCGGCCTTCGCCTGATGGAGGCGCTGCGCCTGCGCGTGAAGGACGTCGACCTGAATAGGCGCGTGCTGCTGGTGCGCGATGGCAAGGGGGCGAAGGACCGCGTGACCGTGATTCCGGAGGACCTGCGCGTTCCGCTGTGCGAGCAGCTCGCCCGCGTGCGGGAGCGGCACGAAGCTGCGATCGCCGCTGGCTTCGGCGGCGTGGAGCTGCCGCACGCGCTCGCGCGCAAGTATCCACGCGCGCACCTGGACATCGGGTGGCAGTACGTCTTCCCCGCCGCGCATCCGTGCCGGGATCCGCGCAGCGGCACCTGGCGGCGCCATCATCTGCACGAGGCGACGTTGAAGCGGGCGGTGAAGCAGGCCATGCGGCGGGCGCGCATCGAGAAACCCGCGTCGTGCCACACGTTCCGTCACTGCTTCGCGACGCACCTGCTGGAATCGGGCTCGGACATCCGCACGGTGCAGGAGCTGATGGGCCACTCGAGCGTGCGGACGACCCAGATCTATACGCACGTGCTCGGGCGTGGTATCGGCGTGCGCAGTCCGTTCGACACGGGCACGGGTTGAAGTCCCATGGATCCCGGCGGCGGGGAGCGGCGCGGCCGTCGAGTGCCGTCCCGGGCGACAGGGAATGTCTCTGTTATTGCACCTTCCGAAGCTCGTCGCGCAGCTGCCGGCGCAGGATCTTGCCGACGTTGGTCTTGGGCAGCTCATTGCGGAAATAGACGTGCTTCGGCACCTTGTAGCCCGTGAGTTCCTGGTGGCAGTACTCGATGATCTTCTCGGCGGTGAGGCTCGGGTCCTTGCGCACGACGAACACCGCGACGACCTCCCCCGAATATTCGTCGGGCTGCGCGACGGCCGCGACTTCGAGCACGCCCGCCATGTGCGCGATGACGCTCTCGACCTCGTTCGGATAGACGTTGAAGCCGGACACCAGGATCATGTCCTTCTTGCGGTCCTCGATGTAGACGAAGCCCTTCTCGTCCACGCGGCCGATGTCGCCGGTCCGGAGCCAGCCGTCCGGCATCAGCACCTTCGCGGTCTCGTCGGGCCGGTTCCAGTAGCCGCGCATGACCTGCGGGCCACGCACGCAGATCTCGCCGATGCCGCCCACGGGCAGCTCGCGGCCGTCGTCGTCCAGGATCGAGATTTCGGTCGAGGACACGGGCAGGCCGATGGAGCCGTTGAAGTCCACGTCGCGCGGGTTCATGGTCGCGACGGGCGAGGTCTCGGTGAGCCCCCAGCCCTGCGAGAGGATGCAGCCCGTCGCTTCCTTCCAGCGCTGCGCGACGGCACCCTGCACCGCCATGCCGCCGCCGATCGAGGCCTTCAGCGCCGACCAGTCGATGCGCTCGAAGCCGGGCGTGTGCAGCAATCCGTTGAACAGTGTGTTGACGGCGAAGAACACCTGGAAGCGCCGCGCGGCGAGGAGCTTCACGAAGCCCTTCATGTCGCGGGGGTTCGTGACGAGCACGATGTGGCCGCCCTCCATCATCCAGAGCATCGCGACGGCCGTGAGCGCGAAGATGTGGTAGAGCGGCAGCGCACCGACCACCAGTGCGTCGCCGACCACGAACTGCCTGAGCCAGGCCTGCGCCTGCAGCGTGTTCGCGACCATGTTGCGGTGCGTGAGCGTCGCCCCCTTGGCGACACCGGTCGTGCCGCCCGTGTACTGCAGGAAGGCGACGTCCTCGTGCGTGCAGGCGACGGGCTCGTAGCCGTGCTGTGCGCCGCTCTCGAGCACGTCCTCGAAGCGCAACGCGCCGGGCAGCCGGTACGGCGGGATCTTCTTCTGCACGTTGCGCAGCACGAAATTGACGAGCGGCCCCCTGGGAAAGCCGAGCAGGTCGCCGATGCCGGTGACGACGACGTGCTTGACCGGTGTCTCGTGCAGCACTTCCGCGAGCACGTGGGCCGAGCCCTCGTAGACGACGATGGCCTTGACGCCGGCGTCGTTCAGCTGGTGCTCGAGTTCGCGGTGCGTGTACAGCGGGTTCGTGTTCACCACGACGAGGCCGGCGCGCAGCGCCCCGAACATGGCGATCGGATACTGCAGCACGTTCGGCAGCATGATCGCGATGCGGTCGCCCTTCCCGAGCCGCGCCTCGCCCTGCAGCCAGGCGGCGAACAGCCGCGACTGCCGGTCGAGCTCGCCGTAGGTGATGGTGCGGCCGAAGTTGCTGTAGGCCGGGTGCGTCGCGTAGCGCCGGCAGGCGTGTTCGAACATCGCGACCAGGGACGGAAAGGCGGCGGGATCGATCTCCGCGGGCACGTCGGGCGGATAGTGCTTCAGCCAGATCCGTTCCATCGTTCCCCCTCGAGCCTGCGGCGCGTTTGTATCCGGCTGCGCGACGGCGCGCGCACCCAAGCGATTCTAACGCTGTCCGCGCGGTGCGTGTCCGGCCCCGACGCCTCCGCGCTCATCGCATGACGCGCGGGAGTGACGCAGGCTTGAGTCGCGGCACAGGGGGGAGGATCATCACCGGGTCGGCGCACGAATTGGAGGCGCGGTACGGCGCGCGCTTCCGGAGGAGGTCCCATGAAGCGCACTGCATCGGCTGTCTGGCACGGCGATCTCAAGGCCGGCCACGGCGCACTCGCCACCTACAGCGGCGTCCTGAGCTACACGCCCTATTCCTTCGGCGCGCGCTTCGAGAGCGAGCGCGGCACGAACCCCGAGGAGCTGCTCGCGGCCGCGCACGCCGGCTGCTTCACCATGGCGTTCACGGCGGCACTGGGGCGCGCGGGCTTCACGCCCACGCGGCTCGCGACGCAGGCACGCGTCTCGCTCGAACAGGTGAACGCAAGCTGGACGATCACCGCCGTTCATCTCGAGGTCGACGCCTGGGTGCCGGACATCCAGGCCGCGCGCTTCCAGGAGATCGCCGAGGATGCGAAAGCGAACTGCCCTGTCTCGCGCGTCCTGAACGCGAAGATCACCATGCACGCGAGGCTGGAGGCCTGCGGTGGGCAGCGCCCGGCCTGAAGCCGGGACGGTGCTCGGCTGCGGCCGCATGGGCGGCGTGAACCGCGACGACGAGGGAGGAAGCATGTCGGGACGATCCCTGGGACTGCACCAGATCACGGCCATGGAAGCGGGCCCCGTGGACCTCGTGTCCATCGCAGCCGCCACCGGCTGCCAGCAGGTCTGCGTGTTCACGCACGTGCCGGACATCGCGCTGCCGGACCAGCGCGGCATCGTGAGCTTTCCCCTCGTGACCGCGGCGATCCTGCCGCAGATGCGCACACGCCTGCGGGACTGCGCCGTGTCAGTCAGCAACATCGAGTTCTTCCCCGTCGCACCGGACGTGCCGGTCGAGCGCTACGACGGAGCGTTCGCGCTGGGCCACGAGCTCGGCGCCGCGCGCGCGGTCACGCACGTGCACGATCCCGTCGATGCGCGCGCCGTCGACACACTCGGCCGTCTCTCGGATCTCGCGGCCACACACGGGTTGAGTCTCGGCCTCGAGTTCATGGGGCTGACGCCCGCCTGCGATTCCGTCGCACGCGCCGTGTGGTTCGTCGACCAGGTGGCTCGGCCGAACCTGGGCATCGCGGTCGACGCGCTGCACCTCGTGCGCACCGGCGGGACGCCGGCCGACGTCGCGGCGGTGCCCGCGAGGTACTTCGCGTATGCGCAGATCTGCGATGGCCACGGCCTGCACCGGGCCACCGACTACCTGCCCGAAGCGCTGGACCGCGTCATGCCGGGTGACGGGGACTTTCCCCTGCACGCGATCCTCGAAGCGGTACCCGCCGCCACCGCGCTCGACGTCGAAGTACCCTCGGTGAAACTCGCCCAGGCCGGCATCGCGGCCGTCGACCGGGCGCGCGAGGCCGTGCGCCGCGCGCGCGCGCTGCTCGCCTCGGCCACGCCGGCTCGCTGAGGCCTCGACGCAGCGGGAGTGATCGCGTTGCGCATCCCCGTGGTGCGAAGGTCCTGGTGCCACGATGCCGCGTGCAGACCGCCGGGGCCCACTGGATCTCTCCTGAATGTCGTTCAGTTCTTGTCGTGCGTGCGACTCGGAGGCAAGATCGGTCCGGGGAATGACTGACAGGAATCGGCGCGAGCAGTGAAGGACGATGCGGCCTCTGGCACGCGACGTCCGCGGCAGCCGCTGAGCAGTCTGCACCTTGGTCTCGATCCAGAAGGTTTCGGCCCGAGCGGGTGCGGAACACAGATTCAACAACAATCGTTGGGGGGAAATCCATGTCGAGCAGAGCCACCACCGCGCGCATCGTCCTCGCGCTCGCCACACTCGCCGCATTCATCGGCCTGGCCGTTCCGAGCACCACACACGCCGCTGCCATCGATGGTCGGTCCCTCGCAGCCGCGAAGGCGGCGATGGATGCCTTCCAGAAGGCGGACTACGTTCACTGGGCGAGCTTCTATGCCGACGACGCCGTGATCGAGGACGTCGGCTCGGGCAAGGAAGGCCGGCGCGTCGAGGGCAAGAAGGCGATCCTCGACTGGTTCAAGATCGTGGCCGACAGCTGGTCCGATGCGACCTACAAGCCACTGCGCGTCGTGGCCGAAGGCAGGACGGTCATGTGGGAGTGGCGCTGGGAGGGAACGCAGACCGCCGATTTCGTCGATGCAAAGGGCGCGGGACGGCGGGTCAACTTCCGCGGCGTGACCATCTGGGACCTCGAGGACGGCAAGATCAAGCACGAGGTCACCCTCTACAACTATTCGACGCTGCTGCATCAGCTCGGCAAGGACTGAGCCTGCCGCCGGGCGCGGCACCGTAACGGCGGCCGGGGGCGCGGCATGCACACGCACGGCTACACCTGTTCTTTCGCGGCGATCGACCTCGGCCACATCGAGGTCGTCGGCGGCAAGGCTGCGAATCTCGGTGAGCTGGTCAGCAGGGGGTTCGCGGTCCCCGAAGGCTTCTGTGTCACGGCTCGTGCCTATGCGCGTTTCATCGAGGCAAGCGGCCTCGCGCAGTCCCTGCGCGCGGAGCTCGAGGGACTCGACATCGCGAACATCGCGGATCTCGAGGCCCGCGCAGCCGCGATCCGCGCGCTGCTCACCGAGGCCCCGGTCCCCGCCGGGATTGCCGGCGGGATCCTGGACGCCTACCACGACCTGCAGCACAGGCAGGGCGACGACCTGCGTGTCGCCGTGCGTTCCTCCGCGACCGCCGAGGATCTTCCGGGTGCCTCCTTTGCGGGGCAGCAGGACACGTACCTCAACGTGCGGGGCGACGAGTCGCTGCTCGATCACGTCCGCCGCTGCTGGGCCTCGCTGTGGACGGCGCGCGCGATCCTGTACCGGGAAAGGAACGGATTCGCACATGGCGACGTGAGCCTCGCCGTCGTCGTGCAGGAGATGTTCCCGTCGGAAGTCTCCGGCGTGATGTTCACCGTCGACCCCGTCACGTCCGATGTCGGCGAGATCATCGTCAACGCGAGCTGGGGCCTCGGTGAGGCGATCGTCGGCGGGCACGTGAACCCGGACCAGTTCGTCATCGACAAGCGCACGCAGCGGATCACCGCGCGGATCGTCAACGACAAGACCGTCATGATCGTTCCCGGTGCGGATGGCGCCGGGGTCGTGACGGTCGCCGTGCCCGCGGAGAAGCGCCACGCGGCCTCGTTGTCCGACGAGATGCTGCTCGAACTCGCGCAGCTCGGGCAGCGGATCGAGGCCCACTACGGCTATCCGCAGGACGTCGAATGGGGATTTGCGCGCGGCAGGCTCGCGGTCCTGCAGTCGCGCGAGGTCACGGGCGTCGATGTCGATTTCGCGCAGGAACTCGAGACCTGGAACCGCTGCGATGCGGAGAGCGACCGCGACATCATCTGGACACGCGCCTGGGGCGACATGTTCCAGACCGGGCCGCAGAGCCCGCTCATGTACAGCATCCACAACCACACCGTCACGCGCGCCTTCGATGCCATGTACCGACCCTACGGCATCGACGAGCTCACGCGCCTGCGCATCTTCAGGTGGCACCACGGCCGGCTGTACTACAACACCGCGTACGAGAAGGTCCGCGTGCAGCTCTGGCCCCGGTTCACGCGCACCGAGGACATCCTGCGCTTCTTCCCACCCGCCGAATGGGACGCCATCCGCGCACTGCCGTTCCGCTTCTGGCGCAAGGTCGGTGCGTCCGTCCGGCTGCGGTTCACGGCACCGCAGTTCTCGCTGCGACGCTGCATCGACACGTTCTACCGGCAGCTCCCGCAGGACGTGGCGTTCTACCGGCAGTCGATGTCCATCGACTTCGGGGCCGCGAGCTTCGAGGAGATCCTGACGACGTTCCAGGCACTGGAAGACCGGTTCGTCGGGTACTGCATCAAGGTCTCCCACGCGCTCATCGACCACGCCTATTCACTGGTTCTCGTGCTGACCGCGATGCTGCGGCGCTGGTGCGGCGACGAAAAGGGAATGATCTATGGCGCGCTCGCCTCCGGGCTGCCGCGCAACCGGACCGTCCAGGAGAACATCGACGTCTGGAAGCTCTCGCGCCGGGTCAGGAACTCCGCGCTACTGCGCGCACTGTTCGAGAGTGCCAGCCCGGCGGAGGTCTCGTCCCGGCTCCCGGAGTCAGCAGAAGGCGCAGCGTTCCGGGCAACACTCGATACCTTCCTCGCCGAGTACGGCCATCGCGGCGGTTCCGAGCGGGACCTCGCCTATCCACGCTGGCGCCACAAGCCGGAGCTGCTGCTCGGCGCAATCAAGGCGCTGATCTCCGCCGACGACTCGCACGATCCGGAACTGACCGAGGCGAAGCTCATGGAGCGTCGCCGGGCCACGGTCCGCGAGTGTCTCGAAGGAGTGAGCGGACAGCGCTGGGGGTTCGTCAAGCTGCCGCTGTTCCGATTCGTGCTGCAGTGGTCGGAGAAGTATTTCCTCTTCCGCGACGACGAGCGTTTCTATGCCGACTATTTCATGACCGCCCGCCACGACTTCGCACTGGCCATGGGTCGCCGCCTCGCCGACCGGGGCATCATCGACGAGCCGGCGGATGTGTTCTCGCTCGCGCTCGAGGAAGTCGTGGATGCCTGGCAGGGGAAGATCACGCCGCGGCATGTCCGCATCAGGGTCCGCGCCCGGCAGGCCATCCACGAGAAGTTCAGGGTCAAGGCACCGCCCATGCTGATCCGGGGCATGCACAGCCTGGACGACGAGGCCGCGGACGACGCGGACGATGACGTGCTGCGCGGCATCGCTGCGAGCGGCGGCCGCGTCACGGCGCGGGCGCGCGTGTGCCACAACCTGGAGGAGACGGGGAAGATCGCGAATGGCGACATCCTCGTGGCCTGTGCGACCGATCCGGGCTGGACACCCGTGTTCTCGGTGCTGGGCGGTGTCGTGATCGAAACCGGCGGCATCCTCGCGCACGCCACGCTGGTTTCGCGCGAATACGGCATTCCCTGCGTGATGAACGTCAGCCGCGCGACCGAGAGGATCCGCGACGGCCAGATCATCACCATCGACGGCGACACGGGCAGGGTCATCCTCGGAGCCGCGGATGCACCGGCCGGCGGGTTCGAGCCCGCGATGGTCGCGTCATGATCACCGCTCGCGAGCCATGGCACCGGAGTGCCGGAACAACGGACGACGAGGACGGGTGCCGATGCTGACGAAGATGGACGATTACCCCCGCCACCAGGCCGTCGCGACGATGGCGCACGTGGCGGTGCCGCACCCCTCGTGGAACGACGGCTACTGGTTCTCCGCCTGGGACCCGAAGGGCGAGCTGTTCGTGTTCACGGGCATGCGCGTGTACCAGAATGCCGACGTGATGGACGGCTATGCCTGCTATACGCGGGGCGGCCGGCACGTGAACGTGCGCGTCTCGCGCCGCTATTCACCACGCTACGACGATCTGTCGGTCGGCCCGCTCGGCTACGAGATCATCGAAGGCCTGAAGCGGCGCCGGCTGCGCCTCGACGGCGAGGGGCACGAGGGCGACCTCGCCTTCGATCTCCTGTGGGAGGCCGTTGCGGCTCCTTACGAGGAGTCCCGCCGCACGCAGCGCGTCGAAGGACGCCTGAGCCTGGACATCATCCGCTACTGGCAGCTCGGCCGCGCGACGGGCTGGATCCGCATCGGCGACGAACGAATCGAGATCCCCGCACCCGGCTGGTATGGCGGCATGGATCATTCCTGGGGCATACGGCCCATCATGGGCCCGAAGTCCGCTACGGGGGACCTGCCGCCCGTGGCACCGCTGCCACCTGGCAAGGACGGACTCTTCCGGCTGGCCGTGCTGTTCAGGATGCCGGACCATGCCGGGTTCTTTCACACGCACGAGGATGCCTCCGGCCACATCGACTGGTTCGAGGGCCGGCTCGACTTCAACGACGGCACGAGCGCGGAGCTCGCGAAGGTCGAGCATCATTTCCGCTATCGGGAGGGATCGCGCTCCTTCGACCGCGGACATTACGTGCTGACCGATGTCCACGGCCGCACGTGGAAGCACGACGTGGTCGTCACGCACGATCCCATCGAACCCGAAGCCATCGGCTACTACCCGGGCTTCCGGGACGGTCGGGGTTCGGGCGTGTATCGGGGCGATCTCATGACCGAACACGACGTATGGACCTACACCGACCGCGAACTCATCGATCCGCAGGGCCGCCGCCGCATCCGGAACGGCTGGGTCGGTCCCGCCCGTCTCCTGGACGGATCGGGCGAAGGTGTGGCGTGGTTCGAGCACCTGATCAACGGCTCCAACCGCCGCTACGGCCTCGTGGCCGACGCGCCCGTGCCCGTGGCCGTCATCGTCTGAAGGGAGGCTGCAGGAGTGTTCACGAAGAAGGACGATCTGTTCCATCCGGCGCCCGTGGGCGACTGGGCCTGGACGGAGACGAACTGGTTCAACTTCCAGATCCCCGAAGAGAACATCGACGGCGAGGTCTATGTCTACTGCCGACCGAACATCGGCGTGACCTACGCGGGCGTGTTCGTGTGGGACAGCTTCTGCAAGCACTTCACCGATGCCTACTACTTCGACATCCGGCATCACCTGCCGATGCCGAAGGGCGACCTCGACGATTACACGCTCGAGAACGGCCTGCGCGTCCGGGTGCTGGAACCCCTGCGGCACTACGAGATCACGTACGAGCCCGGCACGGACACCTGGCTGCGCATGACCTTCGAGGCCATTGCCGAGGCCATCGACTACAACGAGAACCGCGAACTCGGCGCCGAGGAGCGGTTCATCGCGAACCACATGGAGCAGCCCGGCTGCGTGCGCGGCGAGCTGTGCGTGCGGGGCCGCAGGCACCGGATCGACTGCCTCGCACATCGCGATCATTCCTGGGCACGCCGGTTCGAGACGCTCGACTCGATCCCGAACCTCGGCTGGCACGTCGGCCATTTCGACGAGGACAACTGGTTCCACTGCTGGCTGTGGGGCGACGGCGACGTCCAGGACCGGCTCGCCAACGCCTACGTGATCACGAACGGCGTGCGCAGGACGATCGTCGCGGCACGGCGCGAGTCGAAGTGGGACGAGAGCGGCATCGAGCCCCGCGAGATCCATCTCGAACTCACCGACACCGATGGCGTCGTGCACGTCATCGACGGCACCGTCAAGAACCTGTTCCCGTGGCCGTCCTGGTACAACCTGCTCACGCAGGCGGGCCTCGTCGAATGGCGAAGTGGCGGGCGCCGCGGCTGGGGTGAAGTTCAGGACGTGCGACAGGTGGACTGGGTCATCCGCAGGAAGCGGGCCCGATGAACCGGCCGGCAACACCGGGGGACGAGCCGGTATCATGGGCCGCAGTGTGTGCAGAAATCAGCTGATGCACCGGAAGGATGTGCCATGCGTCCATTGAGCACCGCTCTGGCGGCCCTGCTGTTCGCGGTGTTCGCGCCGCGATCCTTGGCGAACCACCACCCGATGACGCAGGACGATCTCGACTACCCCGGGACGGTTGCGATCGCGGACGGTCACGGCAAGGTGGACGTGCGGATCATCTTCGAGGCGGCCGAGGACTGCTGGCGAATCGTCGCGGCACGACCCGGCACACCGAGGCCGGAAGAGGACCTGCCATCCGGCCGCCACCTCTACATCACGGTGACGATCGAACACACCACGAAGGCCTGCGTGCAGAAGCTCACGGAACTGCAGACGCGGCTCATGATCGACGACAGGCCGGGCGCCTTGAGCCTCGACATCTTTTTCGTCGACGAGCGCGGCGTCTACCAGCGGTCGCAGCGCCACCGCATCCAGCGCTGACGAAGACGTTGCCGTAGCGGGATGTCCTCGCCCGCGGCAGGCCCGCCCGTGGGCCGGGTCCGCGGGCCTCGTGAGGCGGGCAGTGGCGGAAACGCGTTCGCCGCGCGACAGGAGTAAGCTCTGCGGGGGGAATCTGCCTGGACTTGATGGCCACGCGCATCGGGAGCAGGGCGATGAAGGAGATCCTCGGCGTCTACGGCGCGCCGCCCCGGCACTGGGTCGGCGACGGGTTCCCGGTGCGCTCGCTCTTTTCCTACGCCGACATGGGACAGCGGCTGAGCCCTTTCCTGCTGCTCGATTACGCGGGCCCCGCGGAGTTTGCGCCGACGACGGGCCGGCGGGGCGTGGCCGGGCACGCGCATCGCGGCTTCGAGACCGTCACCATCGTCTACCAGGGCGAAGTGGAGCACCGGGACTCGACGGGCAGCGGCGGCACGATCGGCCCCGGTGACGTGCAGTGGATGACGGCGGGCGCCGGAATCCTGCACGAGGAGTTCCATTCGGAGCGCTTCGCGAAGACGGGCGGCACGCTGGAGATGGTGCAGCTCTGGGTGAATCTTCCGGCGAAGGACAAGATGACGGCACCGCGCTATCAGACCCTGCTCGACCGCGACATCCCGGTCGTGGACCTGCCGCACCACGCGGGACACCTGCGCCTGATCGCGGGCGAGTACAGCGCACAGCGGGGGCCGGCCCGGACCTTCAGTCCGATCGATGTCCGTGACGTGCGGCTGCACCGCGGGCGCCACGTGCGCTTCAACCTGGTCGAGAACCGCAGCGTCGTGGTGGTGGTCCTGCACGGCAGCGTGCGCGGCAACGATCGCGAGGAACTGCACGAGACACAGTGGATGCTTCTCTCGCAGAAGGCCGGCGACGTGCTGCTCGAGGCGAAGAGCGATGCCACGCTGCTGATGCTGAGCGGCCAGCCGCTCGACGAACCCATCGTCGGGGCCGGCCCGTTCGTGATGAACACGCGGGCGGAGGTCGCCGCCGCTTTCGAGGACTACAGGAGCGGCCGCTTCGGGCAGCTGCCTCCCTCGGCCGGCTGAGCGGCCGTCGTTGGAGTCAGACGGGACACGGACGCGGCGCGATCGCCGCAGCGCATGGGATCTCGCCCGCGACGAGGACGGAGCATGAAGGGATTTGCCGAATTCGCGGAAACGGTCTCCGTCCCACTCGGCCTGCTTAACGTGCTGGTCGGCATCGTGGCCGGGATCTGGCTCGCCATCCTCGGGCGCTGGGACCTGCTGGGCTTCGGCCTGCTGGCGATCTTCATGGCCGGGTTCGCTGCCGCGGGCTTCGCCCGCCGGCCCGGATTGCTGCTGGATGTGCCGGCCATCGAGCGACGCCGGTCGGCCCACCGTCTCTGGATCGCCTTCCTGAGCGTTCTCGGTTCCGGGTACCGCGTAGCGGTCATCACCGGCTGGTGCGTCGGCGTTCTGGTCTTCTTCGCGTGGCGCGGTTCCGGGGACGAAGTTGCAGCGCTGACATGGTCCTACACGATCGCCGCGGGGCCGATCGTCTGGATGGACCAGAACGAGATCCAGGGCGGCGGCGGCCGGCACGCCGCGGTCATCACGCTGTTCGCGCAGCTCGCCTACGTCCTCGTTGTTCTGGGGATGGTGTTCGGAGAGCTCGTGCTCGGCCAGGCCGCCGGCCTTTTCGCGGCGATCATGGTCATCGGCCTCATGGTGCTGATGCTCGGCGGTCCGGGCCGCGAAGAACCTGTCGATCCTGCGTGACCTGTCAGAAGACTCCGTCGCAGACGAGCGGGGCGCCTGCATACCGGCGCTCGTGATCGGCACGCACTGGCCGGAGCCGACCGCGGGCAGGATCGCGCGTGAAGGCGATCATTTCCGCCTGCTGCGATGAAACCGGACCCGCCGGGTTCGTGCTGCGAAAGTCGGATCCACGACAGGCGCGCATTCGCGCGGCACGACCGCGTTGACGGGCGCCGGCGTATCCCGCAACGTAGCACCGGAACAGCGGAGCAGCGAACATGACTCCCACCCGATTCGAGATCTCGATCCCGCAGGACCGCCTCGCCGACATGCGCCGCCGGCTCGCCGCGACGCGCTGGGCGGACGACTTCGGCAATGCGGGCTGGCGTTACGGCGTCGAGCGCGGCTGGCTCGAGGAGATGGTGGCCTACTGGGCCGGCGACTACGACTGGCGCGCGCAGGAAGTGGCGATGAACCACTTCGAGCACTACCGCGCGGTCATCGACGAAGTGCCGATCCACTTCATCCACATGCGCGGCCGCGGGCCGGATCCCCTGCCGATCGTCCTCACGCACGGCTGGCCATGGACCTTCTGGGACTGGAAGGACGTCATCGGCCCGCTGGTGGACCCTGTTGCGCACGGCGGCGACGCGGCGGACAGTTTCGACGTGATCGTGCCGTCGCTGCCCGGCTTCGCGTTCTCCGAGCCGCTGCGCACCACGGGCATCGGCGTGCGCGAAATCGCGCGCCTGTGGGTGAAACTCATGCGCGACGTGCTCGGCTATCCCCGCTTCGCGGCGGCGGGTGGGGACTGGGGCGCACTCATCACCGCGGAACTCGGCCACGCGCACCCGGAAGTGCTGCACGGCGTCCACCTCACGCTGCCGATGGTGCCCGACATGAACCCGCTGGCGATCCCGGCCGCCGAATTCGCAGCCAACGAGGCCTGGATGGTCGAACGCCAGGCCGAAGCGACACCCACCATCACGAGCCACGTGGCCGTGCACCTGCACGATCCCCAGACGCTCGCCTATGCGCTCGCGGACTCCCCGGTCGGTACGGCCGCCTGGATCTGGGAGCGACGACGCGCCTGGAGCGACTGCGGAGGAGACGTCGCGGCGCTGTTCGGGCGGGACTTCCTCTGCACCACGGCGTCGCTGCTGTGGCTCACGAACACCATCGGATCCTCGCTGCGCATCTACGCCGAGCACTTCAGCAGGCCCTGGTCAGCGATCACGGGCCGCAGACCGCTGATCCCGGTTCCCACGGGGCTCGCGATCTCGCCGAAGGAAGTCGTGATGGTCCCGCGCAGATGGATGGAGGAGCGCACGAACCTGAAGCGCTACACCCTGTTCCCGCGTGGCGGACACTTTGCGCCGGCCGAACAGCCCGCCAGCATCGTCGCGGAGTACCGGGAGTTCTTCCGCACGTTCCGCGGGGAGGTGCGGCCATGATCCGACGTGTCACCGGCGCGGTCCTGCTGCTCGCCGCCTTCGCCTGCGCCGCTCCGCGGGCGGAGACCGTCGGTGCGAATCGGGAACCGGCGCTGTCGCCTGAGGTCCGGGAGCTGTTGCGCGCCGAGATGCGCGAAGTGGCCACCGGGACGCAGCAGCTCACGGTCGCGATCGCGGGTGCCGACTGGGCCACGGTTGCCGCGACCGCCAACCGGATCCGCGCCAGCTACATCATGGCGAAGCGGCTCTCGTCCGTACAGCGCGCGGAACTCGAGGGTGCCCTGCCCGAGCGATTCAAGCTGCTCGATGCCGGGTTCCACGATCGCGCGGGCCGGCTCGCCGCGGCGGCGACGGCTCACGACGCGGAACTCACCGTATTCCACTACTCGCGGCTCGTGGAAACCTGCACGACCTGTCACGCGGAATTCGCTCGCACGAGGTTCCCGGGATTCGCTCCGCCAGTAGAGCCCGCGCACCGTCATTGACCGGCGCGCCTGATGACCGGCTTCGCCATCGAACGCTGGCGTCATCCCAGGACCTGACGCGCCCGCGATGCCCCCCGATACCGCGGTCGCAGGGACGTCCGGAGTCACTCGCCGCCGGGTACAGCGGTGAGCTCCAGCTCCCTGCCGTCTCCGTCCACGGTGTGCAGCTTCACGGGACGTCGCCAGACGCGCTGCAGATACTCGAGAACCCGTGTGCCGCGCTCGGCATCGAGACCCCGGCCATCGACTGCGTGATCGTGAACCAGTTCGAGCGTGCCGTCCACCTTCACGCTCATCGCCGCCACCGCCGGTGCACCGAAGTTGTACTTCGGCACCAGGATCGCGTCGTGTAGCGCACCGATGTCGCGCTCGACGACCTTCACGCTGCCGCGCTCATCGCGCCGGTAGCGGAACAACTGGAGCTCC
This sequence comes from Steroidobacteraceae bacterium, assembly GCA_046352935.1. Taxonomy (GTDB): domain Bacteria; phylum Pseudomonadota; class Gammaproteobacteria; order Steroidobacterales; family Steroidobacteraceae; genus CAYWMY01. The sequence goes on along the minus strand of JAXMGR010000009.1, from coordinate 3,804 downwards.
TCCGCGAGCTCGGGCGTCAGGTGATTGCGGATGAAACTGAAGTCGTCGTCCTCTCGCAGGATGCCCCGCGCAGCGTCCACACCACCCTTGTCGATGATGTGCTCCCACAGCGAGAAACCGACGTGGTACGGATTGATCCCGAGCGCGACCGTCTCGTCGCTGGCCAGCGGCCGCACGACGTCGGAGTGGCACTTGATGGCATCGACGTAGGCATCCTGCGGCAGGAAGTCCGCCTCGCGCAACAGACGTGCGTGCCAGTACGAAGCCCAGCCCTCGTTCATGATCTGGGTCGCGAACACCGGAAAGAAATAGAACGACTCCTCACGCACGGCGAGGAAGATGTCACGCTCCCAGCCGTCGAGATCCGGCGCGTACTGGGCGATGAACCACAGCAGATCCCTCTCCGGACGCGGCGGCAACGGCGCACGCCTGGGGCTGCGATCCGGAGCCGGCGAGCCCTCGGCAGCATCCAGCGCCGCAAAGCGCCGCTGGAACTCCCCGACAAGAGGATTCGCACGCGCCGGCAGGTACTCCGGATAGCGCTCACGAGCCACGGGCTGACCGATGTCCACGTACTGCTCGAGAGCGAGCGCGGCATCGAGGACGCACTCAACGCGCTCGGCGCCGTGCTCCTCGATCGCACGCGCGATCTGGTGCGCATGTGCTGCGGCGCGCTCCACGATGCGGCTGCCGACCTGTTGCTGGCTGCGCTCGAACAGCAGGTTGTTGCGCGAGAAGTCCGCGTGGCCCAGCACGTGCGCCGTGACGAGGACGTTCTCGGCGAGACTGTTCCCGGAGGCGAGGTAGGCGAGGCCCGGATTCCCGGGGAACACGACCTCGAAGAGCCGTGAATGGCCCATGCGGTGCTGGATGAGCTGGCTGATGTAGCGCACACCGAAGGACCAGTGCGGCATACGGACCGGGAAGCCGTAGACGGAGATCTCCATCATGAAGCTGTCGGGGACCGCCTCGAAGTCCACGGGGTTGTAGGCAAGGCCCGCACCGGCCGCGAGGCGCTCCATCCGCGGCAGATAGTCCCGCCAGCCTTCGCCGTCCGTTCCGCTCATGGCGCCTCCGTGCCCTGCGATGCGCGCTGCTCGTGCGAGAAGAAGTGCCGGATCGCGGCCCAGATGTCCTCGACGCGGGCGAGCGTAAAGCTGCCAACGGGATAGTTGTCGTCGGCCAGTTCCCCGAAGAGCGCGCCCGTCCCCGTTGCCGGGGCGTCGGAGGGCCTGTTGGACACTTCGAGAAAACCGCAGTAGCTGGCCTCCCCGGCGATGCCCGAAAGGAGGGTCTTGGCCGGGTCATGGTCAGAAGCGGCGTTGTCGCCATCCGAGGCGTAGAACACGTAGACGTTGTAGGGCGCGGGATCGTAGCGCTCGTCCATCAGCTCGCGCACCTTGGCGAGCGCGCTCGACGCCACCGTGCCGCCCGAACCGCTCACCTTGAAGAACTGCTCCTCGCTGAATTCCCACGCCTCGGTCGTGTGCGCAATGAAGACCGTGTCGAGGTGTCGGTACTCGCGCCGTAATCCCTGAATCGCCCAGAAAAAGAACGACTTCGCGACCTTCCGGTCCGCGTCCGACATGCTGGCCGACACGTCGAGCAGCAGGAAGACGACGGCCTGCGTCGCCGGCTGCGAGCGGCGCGCGAGCTGGCGGTAGCGCAGGTCCTCGTCGATGAGTCTCGGGCCGGGTTCGGCGGGCCGCCGGCGCTTCATCGACTCGCGCAGCGAGCGACGCCGGTCCAGGCGCGAGCGTGCACCCTTGCGGTCCCAGCCCTCGCGCACCCAGTCGGTGTCTTCCGAGGTTCCGACACGTGCGCGCAGATTCGGCAGTTCCAGCTCCTCCCACAGCCAGTCGACGATGTCCTCGATCTCGAACTCCAGGATGAATTCGAAGCTGCCATCGTCGCGCCCGCCCGGTCCGCCGCCCGGACCCTGCTGGTCCGGTCGTCGCGGGACGAGCTGGTCGCCAGGCTTTGCGGCGCCCTGGCCGACGCCTTCCTGCTCCACGGGCGACAGCAGGCGGAAGTGATAGTGCTCGAGCATGCGCACGGGCACGCGCACCGTACGCGCTCCGCCGCCCAGCACGTCGGCTCCGGCAATAATGTCCGGCAGGTGCCGGTGGATCGCCTCCCGGACTTTCTCGTTGTGGCGCAGCCAGTCGCGCGCACCCCTGGAGAACAGCTCGTACCAGCCGTTGATCCTCGATGCACCACGACTCGGCAGATCGTCGGCCACAGCTTTGCTCCTGCTGTTGCGGGGCGTGCGTCACTCCTGGGCCAGAAGGGTCGTCACATAGCTCAGCGCCTCGGTCGCACTGTGCTCGTCATAACCATAGTCGCTGATCAACCGGCTCTGCACCGCCGAGATCTTGCTGCGCGCCTCGTCGTCGGGCCGCGCGCTGGAGGTCACGAGCCGCAGTACGTCACGGCGCTCGGAGAACAGATACTGTTCGATGGCCTCGCGCATGCGGGCGTGGCTCGACAACCGGAACTTCTCTCCCGCCTTGAAGGCCACCATGGCCTTGCGCACGACCTCCTGCCGGAAGGACTGCTTGCCGGAGTCCGAGACCTTGATCTTCTCCTCGACCGCACGGAGGAAGCGCTCGTCGGCCGGACGTGTCTCGCCCGTGATCGGATCCTTGACTTCGCGCTGGTCCAGAGACGCCTCGACCTCGTCGAGATACTTCTCCAGCAGCTGCTGCGCCTCCTGTTCGAACGACGCGAACAGGGCTCGGTGTACGTCCTCCTTGACCCAGCGGTTGTAGAAATCCTTGCGCGCGACAACGAGATGGTCGATCCACTGCTTCTTCTGCTTCGCGTCCATTCGTGCATCGGTCTCGATAGCGTCCTTCAGCGCCAGAAGCAGCTCCATGCTGGTGAGGCTCCTGGCGTCGCTGCGCGTGATCGCATTCGAGATCGCATTGACGACGAAGCGCGGGCTGACGCCGGCGAGGCTCTCGTCCGGGGCCTCGGCCCGGACTCGCGCGGTCTCGCTCTCCGGAAAGCCCTCGACGGTTTCGCCTGCGTACATGCGCAGCTTCTTGCCGAGATCGAGTCCTTCCTTCTCCGGCTTCGCGAGCCGCGTCAGGATCGCGAACACGGCGGCCAGCTTAAGCACGTGCGGATCGAGGTGCACGGCGCGGAAGGCCGGCGCGCCGGACACCAGCTTCTGGTAGATGCGCGCCTCGTCCCGATAACAGAGCGCGTACGGCACCTTGATGATGACCATGCGATCGAGCAGCGCCTCGTTCTCTTTCTCCTGCAGGAACTTGTGGAACTCGGCCAGATTGGTGTGCGCGAGGATCGTCTCGTCGAGGTGGATCAGCGGGAAGCGGGATACCTTGACGTTCTTTTCCTGTGTCAGCGTCAGCAGGAGGTACAGGAACTCCCGTTTGACCTTCAGGATCTCGATCATCTCGAGCAGGCCGCGGCTCGCCGCGTAGACGGCGCCGGACCACGACCAAGCGCGCGGATTGCCCTCGTCGCCGACCTCCGTGACCTTGGACAGGTCCACGGAGCCGACCAGGTCCGCGATATCGGCCGTGGTCGGATCGTGCGGGGCATACGTGCCGATCCCGACGCGCGACGCCTCGGACAGGAAGATGCGCTCGACCGGCACGCGCAGATAGTCGCCGTCGAATTCGTTCTCGAGGCGCTCACGCGCCCAGGGACTGAGTTCGCCCTGGACTTCGACGCCATAGGTGTCACGGAACGCGGCGCGCAGACTCGGCGGCACCAGGTTCAGTGGCGACTCGTGCATCGGCGAGCCCTTGATGGCGTACACCGCACCCTCGTCCG
>JAXMGR010000008.1:0-185923 GCA_046352935.1 Steroidobacteraceae bacterium | reverse complement strand
ATCTCGTTCTGGGTGAAGAACGCGACCGACGAGGACAAGAAACTGCAGGGCATCGACTTCGGCGTGCTGAAGACGGCCAACTGGCAGGAACCGCGGATGTACGGCGCGAGTTTCAATTACAAGTGGTAGAGCATCCTGGATGACCGAAGGAGCCTGGCGGTCTCACGACCGCCTGGCTCCCGAGCCGCCAGGTTCTCGAGGCATCGTCACATGAGGGGGAATCACATGGACGCTCGGAATCGAATCAGGCCCATGACCCGTGTGCTGCTCGGGCTGCTGGCCGTGCCAGCGGCCGGCGCCGCCGAGACGGAAGCCGGCACGGGAGCGGTCCTGAGCGAGGTCATCGTGACCGCGCAGAAGCGCTCCGAGAACCTGCAGGACGTGCCGATCTCCGTGCTCGCAGTGGATGCGGTCGCTCTCGAGGCGCGCGGTATCGTCAGTCTCGGCGACATCAACGACGGCTCGATCCCTGGCGTGAGCCTCGCGCCGTATCCGGGCAGCGCCGAGTTCTTCTTTCCGACGTTCCGCGGTCTCACCACGAACACGGCGTTCATCAGTGCCCCGAACCCGATCGCCGTGCACGTGGATGGTGTGTTCTGGTCGCAGCTCGTCGGGCTCAACAACCCCGCTGCCGACCTCGAACGCATCGAGATCCTGAAGGGTCCGCAGGGCGTGATGTCCGGGCGCAACGCCACCGGCGGCGCGATCAACATCTTCACGGCCCGGCCGCGCCTCGGCGAGTTCCGCTTCAAGGAGGAGGTGTCCGGCGGGAACTACGGCCAGTACCGGTCGCGTACGATCGTCAATGTCCCGTTCGGCGACACCTTCGCGGCCAAGCTGTCCTACCTGTGGCTGAACCGCGATCGCGGCGAGATTCGGAACACAGCCCCGGAGGGCGTCGAGTTCGGCAAGCGCCACGTGAACGCCTTCCGTTTCGACCTGCGCTGGAAGCCGGGCGATGACCTGACCGTGGACTACGGCTTCGACCGCTCCGATGCGAAGAGCTACGACACTCCGCCGCAGTGTCGCTATCCCGCGCCCTCGATCACCGCGCTGGCATTCACCGGCGATCCGCGGATCACCGCGTTCGTCAACGGATGCTCGCCGACCAAGCGGAAGGAGCTGTATTACCCGTTCGATCTCGCGAAGAACCACAACCTTGTCTGGGGACATACCCTGAACGTGGAGTGGCAGGTGGCGCCCGCGCTGACTGTCCGCTCGATCACTGGCTACCGGATCGTCGATACCCGCAATGAGTACAACTATGGCGCCTACGCCGGTGCCGCGGACGTGCGCTCCGACAGCGGCCCGTTGCTGATGATCGATCCGAACGGGATGCTGGGCGGCGCACGCAATCCGTTCACCGGCGAGTCACACCCCGTCGCGCTGCGCAACCGCGCGGTGTCGCAGGAGTTGCAACTGCTCGGCGATGTCGGCGACACCCTTCACTACACCACGGGCGTGTACTGGTCGAAAGAAAGGGGCAGGCAGAGTTCCGGTCCGAATGTCGGCATGTACATGGCTGCGGGGTCGGGGTTCCCGGGTGTCGACTTCGTGATGGTGGACGAGAAGGGGCTGCATCGGGCGAAGAGCAAGTCGTGGGCGGCCTTCGGGCAGGTGAGCTGGCGACCGGATGTGTTCGGCCAGCGGCTCGAGATCGTCCCGGGCATCCGCTACACAGAGGATGATCGCTACGCCGACGGCTACAACCTGGGCTGGACGACCGGTTACGTGGTCGTGCCGACCGGTCCCGGGACCGTGATGCTGATCGCACCGCCCGTGCCGATCGCTGCGCCGGACGTCGGCTATTCGAGCGCAGTGGGCCGCCGCAAGTTCACGGAGTTCACACCGTCGCTGTCACTCAACTATCACTGGTCCGACGACCTGATGACCTATGCCAAGTACTCGAAGGGGTACACGAGCGGCGGCTTCGATCCGGTGTCCGGCCCCGGCACGGCGGCGGCGTTCTCGGCGGGCTTCGCGCCGGAGAAGCTGGAGTCCTATGAGCTCGGCCTCAAGGGCGAGTTCGTGAATCGTCGCCTGCGCGTGAACCTGGCTCTCTTCAAGAGCGACTTCACCGACGAGCAGAAGTCGGTCGCACTGCCCTCCGGCGGCTGGAAGACCGAGAACGTTGGCGGCTCGACCTACAAGGGGCTGGAGCTGGACGTCGCGCTCGCCGTGACCCCGGAACTGCTGATCACCGGCAGCTATTCGACCATCGACCACGAGTACGACCGCTGGATCGATCCGACGTCCGGCCAGGACGTGACCGCGAAGCGGCGGCTGGTGACTCCGAAGGGTGATTACACGATTGCGGTCAACTACCGCTTCCCGGACTTCGGCCTGCCGGGCACGCTGGCGGCCAACGTCGACTATTCCCACCGCTCGAAGACGAGCACGCCGCTGAACGCAGACGTACCGAACGTCGAGATGATGTCGGTCACGCCGTCGTTCAGCCTGCTGAACGCGCGCCTGACGTTGTCGGAGATCGCGTTCGGCGGTGGCGACCGCGGTCGCTTCAGCGTTGCGCTCTGGGGCAGGAATCTCACGGACAAGAACTACTCGACGCTGTACTACCAGGGCTGGGTCACGGCCGGCTCCGCGAGCTGGGGCGAGCCGCGGACCTACGGACTCGACGTCCGCTTCGAGTACTGATCGGACACGGCGCGATCTTCTGCCGCGGCCGGTCCTACCGCGGCCGGCCGTGCCGGCCCAGGTAGTGCGCGGTGATCGGCGGCAGTTCGTTCATCGGGTAGTCGAGTTCGTAGATCCGTTCGTAGCGACTCTCGATGATCTGCCAGCGGCCGTCTTCCCTGACGTAGCGGTCGCGATAGAGTGCGGTGCCGGTGACGTGGTGCATGTCCCACAGCCGGTAGAAATGGTCGTGGAGATACCAGATACCTGCGGCTTCGGTCTCGCTCAGGATGTCGATCTCCGGATGATGGCCGTTGTGCTGGGCCAGGACCTTGCTGTTGAAGTTCTCCGCAATGGCCTCGAGGTACTCGTCGCGGCCGCGCAGGGTCCACTCGTAGGTGCCGCCGATGAAATGGACGACCACGTCCCGGTGGAAGATCGTCTTCAGCTCTTCGAGGTTCGCGGTGTCCACGCAGCGGAAATAGGCGTGCTTCACGCGCTTCACCGCCTCGATGTCCCGGAGGATGCGGATCTCCCGCTGCAGCGCTGCGAAGTCGGCGTCGCTGATGCTCATGGCGGCTGTCCTGTTCAGTGGGAGCGCGCGGCGAAATCCTGCCTGACCACCCGGCGCAGGATCTTGCCCATTTCGTTGTAGGGGAGCTGATCCTTGAAGAGGATGGCGGCCGGCACCCGTGACGAGCGCAGACGCTCCCGGACCCAGGCCTGGAGTTCCCCGGCCGAGGCGTGGCTGCCGTCCTTGAGCACCACCGCGGCCGCCACCGTTTCGCCCCACTGCTGGTCGGGCATCGCGACGACGGCGACGTCGAGCACGCCGGGGTGCGTGAGGAGCACGTCCTCGATCTCGCCGGGAGAGATGTTCTCGCCGCCGCGCACGATCACGTCGTCGGCGCGGCCTTCCAGATAGAGGTAGCCGTCGGCATCGAGGTAGCCGCGGTCGCGCGTCGGGAACCAGCCGCCTTCGTCGAGCTGGCTGCCGAGGCCCAGATATTCGCCAGCCACCTGGCCGCCGCGCACGAAGATGTCGCCGGGCTGGCCCGCGCCGAGCCGTTCGCCCTGCTCGCCGCGGATCTCGATCTCGACCGTGCTGATCGGCCGCCCGACCGAAGTCAGGCGCCTGCGCACCGCCGGGTCGTCGCTGGCGGCGGCGATGCGATGATCCTCCGGGTCGAGGACGCAGATCGTGGAACTCGTCTCCGTGAGGCCGTAGGCGTTCGTGAAGCCGGTGCCCGGGAAGAGCTGCATGGCCTTCTCGATCACGGCGAGCGGCATCTTGCCGCCGCCGTAGGCGATGGCTCTCAGTGCGGGCAGCTGCGCGGCCTCGCCGGCGCGATCGAGATGGTCGATCACGCGGGCGAGCACCGTCGGAACCACGAAGGCGTTGCTCACGTTTTCCTCACGGCACAGGCGCAGCCAGGCGGCCGCATCGAAGTTCGGCAACTGCACCATGCGGCGCCCGGCATAGGTCGAGCTCAATACCGCCGAGATACCGGCGATGTGATACGGGGGGACCGAGATCAGCACTGCGTCGTCCTCGGTCGCGGCGTCGAACTCGACGGTGCCGAGGATGTAGGACATCAGGTTCTCGTGTCGAAGTACCGCTGCCTTCGGCTTGCCCGTGGTGCCGCTGGTGAACAGCTGGATCGCGATGTCCTGCGGCTCGCCGGCCGGCGCCGTCAACGCTTCACCACCGGATCGGGCGAGCGCGAGGAATTCCTGGCTGCTCCGCACCTGCAGGCCTGCGGGCAGGGCCAGCGGCTTCACGTAGGACGGATCGGCGATCAGCAGGGCCGGGGCGATGCGCGCCAGCAGTTCCTCGAGTTCCGGTCCGGTGAGGCGGTAGTTGATCGGCACGTAGGGCACGCCCGCATAGGCGGCGGCGTAGAGTGCGACCGGCACGGCAAGGCTGTTGATGTCGAGCAGGCCGAGATAACGGACTCCGGCCGCACGCACCGCGGCGCCGGCGGTGCGCGCTGCTGCCAGCAGCGCGCCGCAGGTCATGCGCGCATCGCCGGAGGTCACGGCGATGCGATCGGGATGGCTGTCCGCCGCCATCTCGAGCGCCATGGCGATGTTCATTGCCATTGCCCGGACAGTCTCCTAGTCCGACGAGGGCAGGGCCTTCGCCTGCTTGACCGTCAGCGCCGCACCATCGAGGGCGAGCCAGCCCTTGCCGCCTTTGGTGCACAGGAACTCGAACTTCTCTCCGCCATCGACGTAGCGCTTGCCGATCAGGCAGCCGGCCGCCTGATCGGCCGCCGGCACTGCTGCAGGGTCGCGCGGCTCGCCCATGGCCAGCATTTCCCGGCCGCCGCACGTCAGCTCCACCGCCGCGCTGCCGGCGCGGGTCACCATGATCTCCGCATCGCACACGGCGCTCTTCAGGCGCGTGCCCGCCTTGACGACCTTCATCGTGGCTCCTGTCGAAGCTGTCCAGTGCGGCAATGGTCCCGCTAACGCCGGCGGGCATCATCGTCCACTAGGACTAACGCCGGGACCGCGCTGCATCACGCGAAGCGTGCGATGACCTCTTCGGCGAACCGGCGGATGCCGTCGAGCTTGTTCTGCCGATCCAGCGACGCGTCGTAGACATTCCACGCACAGGCGCAGATGTCGGTCACGCCGAGGTCCTGCAGGCGGCGGAAGTCGTCGAGGCCGCGGGCGTCCTTGTCGAACGCATGGATCTCGAAATCCGCGCGCCTGTCGGTGCCGTGTTCGCGGCGCAGCGTCTGCAGCTCGGTGATCATGCGCTGCAGGGTGGCAAAGTCGGTGTTGGCGGAAATCCAGCCATCGCCGCTGCGCGCCGCGCGGACCAGCGCCGGTCCGGCGTGGCCGCCGATGATGACGGGCACCGGTCGATCCGGGACCGGGCACATCTTCATCGGGCCGAAATCGTAGTGCCGGCCGTGGTACTCGAAGTATTCGCCCGTCAGTGCACCACGGATGATCTCGATGCATTCGTCCATGCGCCCGCCGCGGTCGGCGAAGGCGACGCCGTTGTAGGTGAAGTCCTCCTCCCACGGGCTGATGCCGGCGCCGAGGCTGAAGCGGTTGCCGCTCATGACGGCCAGCGACGCGACGGACTTGGCGAGCAGCAACGGCTGCCGTACCGGCACCTTCAGCACTCCGGGGTAGAAGCGCAGACGACGGGTGACCGCGGCGATGCCGGCGAGGGCAACGAAGGGCTCGATCACCGGCGCGACGGAGAGGGCGCCGCGCACCGCCGCTGTATCGGCGTAGGGATACTCGGACGTGGTCTTCTTCGGAAAGAAGATGCTGTCGGGCAGCGACACCGCCGTCCAGCCCGTCTCTTCGGCCGTGCGGGCGACGTCGTGGTAGTCCTCGTGACCGCCCAGGCCGAGCATCAGGGTGAAGCGCATCGCGAGACTCCTGTTCGGTTGCCGCTGCGGCTGCCGGTCCGGCGGGTCCGCGGACCGAGCGCCGCAGGCGGGACCGCGATCGTGACCCGCTTCGCGGGAACGTTACCGCACAGGCGTTGACGGTAGTGGCTCGACGGAAGCGCCTCATCGTCCGTTTGTGTCATACGCGACCCGGTCGCCCTGCCGCAGAATGCCGCGCAGACATGCGGAAGTCGGGCGGTCGCATCGCTCGATCATCGAGGAGAGGCACCATGAGCGTGTTGCTGTGTACCTGGGGTGATGTCGTCGAGGGCGGCACCGAAGAAGCGCTGACCGTGCTGCGCAGACTCGCCCGGGCGACCGACACCACGTCCGCGTGGCTGGTGCTGGGCCCGGCGGGTGGGCAGGCCGGAGACCTTGCCGCGCGGCAGGGCATCGACCGCCTGATCGTGGTGAACGATCCGAAGCTCGCCGGATTCCAGCCCGATGCCCTGGTCGAAGCGCTGCGCCAGGTCTGCGAGAAGACGGTGCCGGCGACGGTGCTGTTCAACCAGACCGTCGGCGCCCGCCTGGTGGCGCCGCGACTGGCGGCGCGGCTCGGCGCCGCGGTCGTCATGAATGCCTTCGCGGTCGGTCCCGCCGGGGGCGGGCTCGAGGTGACCGCCACGGCTTACGGCGGTGACACCCACGTCGTCTACCGGCTGGCCGGACCGCGTCATGTCGTGTCGCTGGTGACGACCACGATCGTCGCCGAGGCCGCGGCGCAGTCCTCGTCGCCGCAGCGCGAGGACGTTGCCCTCGACCTGTCGGCCGTACAGGAGCGCTTCCGCGTGGTGTCGTCACCGAAATCCGAGGGACCGCGCCTCGAGGATGCGGAGATCATCGTCTCCGGCGGACGCGGCCTGGGCAGCGCGGCCAATTTCGAGCTCGTGAAGCAGCTGGCTGATGGGGTCGGCGGCATGTGGGGCGGGTCGCGCGCGATCGTCGACGACGGCTGGATCGACTCTTCGCGCCAGGTCGGCCTGACGGGCAAGATCACACGCCCCGGTCTTTATGTGGCCGCAGGCATCTCGGGGGCCAGCCAGCACATGGCGGGCTGTTCGGCCGCGAAGACCATCGTCGCCATCAACAAGGATCCCGACGCCTCGATCTTCCGGTACGCGCGCTACGGCATCGTCGCCGATTGCCTCGAAGTGCTGCCGGAACTCATCAAGGCGGTGAGGGCATGAGGGGCCGGACGAGGAGTGGGCGATGAGCCAGCAGCGCGTGCCGGCAGTCGCCGGTCTGTATGTCGAGGAGGGCGGTGCCAGGGTGCTCGGCAATCGCTGCACCGCCTGCGGGACGCCGTATTTTCCGAGAGCGGCCGCCTGTCACAACCCCGGGTGCGGGCAGGCAGCGCCGCTGGAAGACTGCGCCTTCGGCGGCCAGGGATCGATCTGGAGTTATTCGGTCGCCGACTTCCCGCCGCCGCCACCTCACAAGTTCGACGAGCCGTTCCAGCCCTATGTCATCGGGGTGGTCGACCTCGACAACGGCCTGCGGATGGTCGGGCAGATGGTCGATCCGCTGGAGGCCGTCCACGTGGGTGCGCGGGTGGAGCTGGTGATCGATGCGCTGTATCACGAGGACGGCAGGGAATACACGACCTGGAAGTTCAAGCGGGTCTGAGGCTGCGGAGATGAACATGCGCGAGGTCGTCGTTCTCGGGGTCGGTGTGCATCGTTTCGGCAAGACCGGCGATGACGCGGTGGGCAACAAGTCGGTGACCGAGCTCTGCCGTCACGCGGTGGACGCGGCGCTCGAGGATGCAGGCGTCGCGTGGCGACAGGTCGAGGCGGTCGCGGCTGCGAGTTCCCGCTTCTCCGGCGGCAAGGGCTGGGGCCTGAACGGCAACGACGTGGTCGAGGACATGGGTTCCACGGGTGTCCCGGTCTACAACCTGTCGGCCGGCTGTTCCGCAGGCGGCAACGCCTTCAACGTCGGCTATTCGCTGGTGGCCGGTGGTGTCCACGACCTGGTGCTGGTGGTCGGCGGCGAGGTGATGCCGAGGGGCATGATCCGGACCTCGGGCGTCGAGGAGGCGACCGACCCGGAGTTCCTGCGCCAGCGCTGCGTCGGCATGCCGGGGCCCGCGTTCTGGGCCACCCTCGCGCGGCGGCGCATGCATGATCACGGAACCACGGAAGAGCAGTACGCGCGCGTGACGGTCAAGGCGCGCAAGTGCTCGGTCGGCAACCCGTATGCGCGCTTCCGCAAGGAGGTCAGCGTGGCCGAGGTGCTCGCCTCCCCCTACGTCAGCAATCCGTTGCGGCTGTACGAGATCTGCGCGGTGTCGAACGGCGCAGCCGCCGCGGTGATCTGCTCGGCCGCCCGGGCGCGACAGTTCACCGGCAGACCCGTGACGGTGGCGAGCAGCGCGGTGGCCACCCTCGACTTCAGCGATGCGCTGCCGCGCGGCCTGGCGGGGCCCGTGCCGACGGGACCGAGTTTCCATACCGAGGCCATGGCGGCGGTGCGGCGCGCGTTCGAGCGGGCCGGCATCGGCCCGCGCGACATCGGTTTCACGGAGCTGCAGGACAACACCTGTTACTACGAACTGGCCTTCCCCGAGGAATGGGGACTGTGCGAACCCGGCGAGGCGCAACGCCTGCTCGACGCCGGCGAAACGACGCCGGGCGGGCGGATGCCCATCAATCCGTCCGGCGGCTTCGTCTCCTTCGGCGAGGCGACGACGGCAATGGGCGTGTGGCAGATCGCCGAGCTGACCTGGCAGCTGCGAGGTCAGGCCGGCACGCGCCAGGTGCCGAACGCGAAGGTCGGCCTCGCACAGACCAACGGGCTCGGTGGCAATGCCACGGCCGCCATCCTGAAGCGCTAGCAGCCTGTCGGGCCCCTGTGATCCCCGCCCGCCCACTGTCGCAGCAGATCGATCCTGAGTCCGACAGGCCGCCAGTACTCGAACGATTGCGAATCACTCGACGAAGGGGCAGACCATGACCAGCGCGGACCGAGACAAGATGGTGAAGCCGGACTTCCTGGACGACGCCCAGTGGGAGGCTCTCAAGGAGGCAACCGCCTCCCTCGAGCGGATCCGTGGCGACGCACGGGCGGATGTCCAGCGCTACCTTGCGAACCCGGATGGCTGGTCGACGGGCCAGGGATCACCTTCGGGGTTGCCCACCCTGCTGCTGACCGTCATCGGCCGCAAGTCGGGCGAGGAGCGGACGACGCCGCTGGTCTTCCTCCAGCACGGCGAGTCCATGGTGGTGGTCGGGTCGCTCGCGGGCTACGACCGGCACCCGGGGTGGTATACGAACATCCGCGCCAACCCCGCTTGCCGGGTGCAGAAGGATCGCGAGAGGCTGCGTTGTATGGCCCGCGACGCCACCGAAGCGGAGCGTGTTGCGCTGTGGCCGAAGCTCGACGCGGTGTTCCCGGCGTGGGGCTTTTTCCAGAAGCAGACGGACCGGCCTTTCCCGATCGTCATCCTGACCCCCGTCGGCCCGGCCTGAGCCGGGGTGGCGGCGTCGGTCCGCCACGCACTGCGAGATATCTTCGAGGAGAGGCATGTCGTGAGCACCGTCAAGTTCGAGCACCTGTTCCAGCCGCTGCAGGTCGGCCCGATGCGCGTGCCGAACCGCATCTGCGAGACCACCAACACCATCAACTCGTCGCGCACGCCGGGGCTCATCGACGAGCATTACATCGAGCACCATGTCGCCAAGGCCCGCGGTGGCACCGGCTGGATCGGCGGCGAGACCTGGCTGCTCGACCTGCCGCTGCCGCCGGTCGCGCCCGACGAAGTGCATCTGGCCGTGGGCTTCACTTCGCGGCAGGCGGCCTACAAGTTCCCGGCGTTCGTCGAGGGCGTGACGAGGTTCTGCGCCGAGGTGCACGCCGCCGGCGCGGTCGCCGTCGTCCAGCTCACGCACCTGAACGCTGCCTGGGCGCCGTCACCGGTGCCGGTGATCGGTGCGCAGTCCTACACCCCGCACGTGCTCGGTGAGGCCGAGATCGAATACTGCCTCGACGTCTATGCCGACGCGGCGGAGGTGGCGATGAAGGCCGGCGCCGACGGCGTCGAGATCCACTGCGCCCACGAGACGCTGGGCTACAGCTTCCTGTCGCCGGTGACCAACCGGCGTACCGACCGCTGGGGCGGCGGCCCGGCGGAGCGCATCCGCTTCGTCGTCGAGGCCCTCCGGCGCGTGCGCGCGCGCGTCGGGAATGCCCTGGCGCTCGGCATCCGCGTCAACGGCGGTGAATCGCGCCGACGCGGCTACGACAACCTCGAGTTCCGCGAGATGCTGTATGCGATCGGCGAAACGGGGCTGCTCGATTTCGTCAACATCGATGCCGGCCATTGCTGGGGGGCGCCCTCGTACGTGCCCTCCTCGTACCACGCGCATGCCGAGTTCCGGGAATTCGGCAAGGCGGCGCGCGCGGACCTCGACGGCAAGGTGGTGGTCCTGTTCACGGGCCGCATCAACGACCCGGTGCTGGCCGAGCAGCTGATCAGGGACGGTTATTGCGATCTGGTCGGAATGGTGCGGGCCGGCATCGCCGATCCGGAGTTCGCGGTCAAGGCGAAGGAAGGACGGCTCGGCGAGATCCGTCGCTGCATCGCCTGCACCCGCTGCATCGACGAGGCGGGCGAACCGGCGCTGATTCCCTACGCGCCGACCTGTTCGATCAATCCGGTGATCGGCAACGAACTGCGCTGGAAGGAGGAATACCGGCCGGCTGCCAGGAGCAGGCGGGTGCTCGTGGTCGGCGGTGGTCTCGCCGGCTGCGAGGCGGCGCGCGTGGCGCGGCTGCGCGGCCATCAGGTAACCCTGCTCGAGCAGGGGCGACGTCTGGGCGGGCAGCTGCTGCTCGCCGCGAGAGCGCCGGGGCGCGACTCTTTCGAGGATCAGATCTACTTCGAGGAGAACACGCTGTCACGCCTGGGCGTCGAGGTGCGTCTCGAGACCGCGGCCGACCTGGCGACGATCAAGCGGCTCGCGCCGGAAGTGGTGGTCGTCGCCACCGGCTCCACGCCGCGCACGCCCGACGACGTTCAGGGCATCGATGCGCCGCAGGTCGTGCAGGGCTGGGAGGTCCTGGGTGGCAACGTGCCCGCGGGCCAGCGCGTCGCGATCATCTCCCAGGAGGATTACTACGAGACTCCCTGCGTGGCCGAGTACCTGGCGTCGCGCGGCAGGCAGGTCGAGGTCTTCCACAAGTCGCCGCATCTCGGCTGGGAAGTGGCGCGCTATTCGCTCGGGATGGTCCTCAACCGCATGGAACAGTGCGACGTCAAGGTTCATCCCAACCTGATCCTCGAGCGGATCGACGGCGATGCGCTGGAGTTCGTGTCGGCCCATGGCGGCCGGACCTACCGCCACGCCGGCTTCGACAGCATCGTGCTGGTCTATGGCTCGGTGGCGTGCCATGGGCTCTACGATCAGCTGAAGGCCGACGGCGGCATCGCGGAGGTCTACCTCGCGGGCGCCGCCTGGCTGCCGCGACGGATGGCCGAAGCCACGCGCCACGGTGCGAATGTCGGACTGGTGATCTGAGCGTCGACCGATGTCACTCGCGAGCGGGCGATCGAAGACCCAACCTGCAGCGCTGGCGTTCGCCCGTCACGTGCAGGCCGTCGAGGCGAAGGACCGCGCGGCCTTCCTGGCGAATTTCGCGGACGACGCGCTGATCGAGGACCCCGTCGGTCCCTCGCCCCTCTGTCCGGACGGGAAGGGCCATCGCGGGCATGCGGCGATCGGTGCGTTCTGGGATGCGAACATTGCCCCGGGCGCCGTTCGTTTCGCGATCGAGCGGGCGATCGTCTGCGGCGACGAGATCGCGAACATCGGCACGATCTTCAACCGCATGCCCGACGGCCGTGGGATCGGCGCCGAGGGGGTCTTCGTCTACCGCGTGAACGCGGTGGGAAAGATCGTCTCGCTCAAAGCGTACTGGGATTGGGAAGCGACGATGGGGCCTGGAACCTCCCGGCGCGGAGGATCGTGATCGAAATCCCGGTCGAGGGCATGACTCGGACAGGGTGATCTAGCCGAACCGCGCGATCACACGGTCCGCGTAGCGCCTGATCGCCTCCAGCTTCACCGCCAGAGGCGGCTGCTGCCGCATGACGGCGCCGATGCCCATCTCGGCCAGGATGCCGGGCTCGCTCCAGGGCGTCACCTGCAGATCCGTCACTCCCAGCTCCTCGAGTCGCCGGATGTCGTCGACGGTGTGGGCGTTCGCGCAATGCATCATCACGTCGAACGGTTCCTGCTCGCGGCCGAGTTCGCGTCGATGCGCGCGCAGCGTGGCCAGCACGCCCGGAACCTGATCCAGGTCGTGCATGACGCCGATCCAGCCGTCTCCGAGCCGGGCAGCCCGGCGCAGCGCCGGTGGCGTCGTGCCGCCCACATAGATCGGGATGCGCTTCTTCGGTACCGGCGCCATGACCACGCGGTCGAAATCGAAATGCTCGCCGTGGAATTCCTGCATGCCGCCCTGGAGCAGCAGGCGGATCACCTGGATCGCTTCGTCCTGGCGCGCCCCGCGCGTCTTCATGTCCACGCCGAGCCACTTGAACTCCTCCGGCATCCAGGCGAGGCCGACGCCGAGCGCGACCCGGTCGCCGGCCACTGCGGCCACTGAACACAGGCTCTTCGCCTCCAGCAGTGGCTGGCGGACGGCGAGCCTGAGCACGGCCGGCAGGAAGCGGATGCGTCGGGTGACGACCGCCATCGCCGTGATCGCGACCCAGGGATCGAGCACCGGGATGTCGAGCGGCCAGAAGCGCCCGCCGTCCGGGGTGTACGGGTAGGGTGCGGAGACCTGTTCCGGAAAGAAGGGCGCGTCGGCCACCTGGATGCTGTCCCAGCCCGCCTCATCGGCGGTGCGCGCGATCGTCTGGTGCTCGGCGGGATCGACCATGAAGAGATGGAATCCGAATCTCACGCGGCATCTCCTGTAGGCTGTTTGAAGGATGCGGGCGCCACCGCCGGTCTCTACCGTTCGGGCATCGCGCCAGCGGTGCGTGCACAGCGAAATCGATACGGGCCTGCGCCAATGTATTCCATTCCCGCCGTCAATTACGTCATTCTCGCCGCACTGCTCTGCGGCGCCGTCGCGTTCCTGGTCGCGGGCCTCGCGCGGATCCGGAAACGGGTCGTGGCGGGCCGGGCCGATGGTCGGCCCGATCCGGCCGCCGGGCTCAACTGGCACGCGCTCGGGATGCGCGGCCTGCTGCTGTCGCGCCTGTTCAATCGTCCGGCCGCCGGCATCGCGCATGCGCTGCTGTTCTTCGGTGCCTTGATCGAGATCGCGGGCCACGGCCTGTTCCCGCTGTCCTTCCTCGGCTTCGACGTCTATTCCGGCTGGTTCGGCTTCCTGCTGATGGAGACCGGCCGTGAAGTGGCCGGACTGTGCATGCTCCTCGGCCTGATGTTCTTCCTGGCGCGGCGCCTGCGGCCACCCGAGCGATTGACTGCCGCGGGCGTGCGCAGTGGATTCCTGGCCATGGAGGTGCTGCTGCTCGCGATCTTCGTCAGCGGCTTCACTGCCGAGGCCTTTCGTCTCACCGATCCGGCCGTGTTCAGTCGCGGCGAGTTCGTCGGCACGGTGCTGGCATCCCGGCTCCAGGGTCTGGGAATCGAGACCCTCGTTCGCGGCAATCTGCTTTCGTGGTGGCTGCACGGCCTGCTGGGCCTCGTTTTCCTGGCCGTGTTTGCGTACACCCCCTTGTCGCATCTGGTGCTGGGGCCGGCGAATGCCGCGCTCGCGCACCGGCGGTCCGGGATCAACCTGCGGCCGATCGACTTCGAGGCGGACGAGAAGGACCTGGTGCTGGGCGCCGCGAAGCTGTCGGACCTGCGGGGGAAGACGCTGCTCGATTTCTCGGCCTGCGTCGGCTGCGGCCGCTGCCATGAGGCCTGCCCGGCCGCGCAGACCGGCAAGGCGCTGTCGCCGAAGCGCGTGATGCTCACCTGCGCCGGATACCTCGAGCAGGGGCGAACGGACGATGCGGGCCTCATCGACGAACTGGGCCGTGAGGCGATCTTCGACTGCACCAGCTGCGGTGCCTGCGTCGAGGAATGCCCCGTGAGCAACAGCCCGGCGGAGGCGATCCTGGAATTCCGCCGGCATTTCGTCATGGATCGTTCCGAGATGCCCGACACCATGGCGGCCGCGAACCGCAATCTCGAGGCGCGCGGGCATCCCTTCGTCGGTACCGCCGCCAATCCCGACGACTGGCGCCGCGGGCTCGAGGTGCCCGTGTACGACCCGGACGCGAGCGAGTACCTGCTCTGGATCGGCTGCTCGGTGGCCTACGAGGAGCGCGCCCAGCAGGTCGCCCGCGCAATGGTCCGGATACTCGATGCCGCCCAGGTCTCCTACGGCATCCTGGAGGAGCCGCGCTGCACCGGCGATCCGGCCAAGATGATGGGCAACGAGATGCAGTTCCACGAGATCGCGACCGCGAACATCGAGGCGTTCCACGAGATGAAGGTGCGCAAGGTCATCACGGTCTGCGCCCACTGCTTCAACAGCTTCGACCGCTACTATCCCGAACTCGGTGGCGACTGGCAGACGATCCCGCACGCGGTGCTGATCGACCAGCTGATCTCCGCCGGCCGGCTGAAGGTCGCGCGCAACGACGCCGAGAAGATCGTGTTCCACGATCCCTGCTACCTGGCCCGCCACAACGGCATCGTCGACGAGCCGCGCAGCGTGGTCGCGGCCGTCGGCCGGTTGATCGAGATGCCGCGCAACCGCAAGGAGAGCTTCTGCTGCGGCGCCGGTGGCGGCAACTACTGGGGCGGCAAGGGCGGCCATGCGCGCATCAGCGACGTGCGCGCCGCGGAAGCCTTCGCCACCGGTGCGGACCGGATCGCCACGTCGTGCTCGTTCTGCCTGCTCATGCTGACTTCGAGCGCCGGCAGGCACAGCGAGGAGCGCAAGGTCTACGACATCGCCGAACTCGTGGCAGAGAAGCTGCCAGCGGCCTGAACCGCGGACGGATCACCCGGCAGGGCGCTGCACTGCGCCTCACCGGGCGCTCGTGAACCGTTCATAGTCCGAATGCGGGATGGCCGTCCCCGGGGCCGATGCAATGATCCCGGAGCCGCGCGGGTGTGTCCCCGTCGCGAAGAGGATGTCGACAGGAGTCTCCATGAGCCGCGCCCTTGACGACGTGGTCGTGCTCGATCTGACGCGCCAGTACTGCGCCTCGCTGTCCGCCGCGTTGCTCGCCGATTTCGGTGCACGCGTCATCCGGGTCGAGTTACTGCCGGGCGAGGCAGGCCCCCCGCGCGGTGAGTGGAACCACGAGGCCGACCTCATCCACCGCAACAAGGAGAGCCTGGCCGTCGACGCAGGCAGCGATCGTGGCCGGCAACTGCTGCGGGAACTGGCGGCGCGCGCCGACGCGATCGTCACGGATCTCGCGGTCGAGGAACTGGCCGCGCTCGGTCTCGATTACGCCGGCGCCTCTGCGGTGTGTCCCCGGATCGTCTTCGGCCGCCTGTCCGGTTTCGGCCCCGAGGGCCCGGACGCGGGCCTGCCGCCCATCGATGAACTGGCCGCGGCCCGCACCGGCATGATGCCGATCCTGCCGCAGCCGGGACAGCCGCCGGTCTACACGGGCGCCGGCGCGATGCACGCCTCGGTGATGCTCGCCTTCGGCGTGGTGACGGCGCTGTTCCATCGACTCGCCTCCGGCGAAGGACAGCAGGTCGACGTCTCGCTGTTCGGCGCCAACATGTACGGTGCGGCCCTCGACCTGCAGGCCTTCCTCGCGATCGGCAAGGGCGACCGCCTGCTGAATCCCATCTCCCGCCTCGATGTCTCCAATCCGATGTCCGGGTCGCTGTATCCGAGCGCGGACGGTCGCTGGGTGACCCTGACCATGCCCGACACCGACCGCTGGTGGCCCGTGTTCTCGAAGATGGTCGGCCTCGCGACCGACGATCCGCGTTTCGACACGCACGAGAAGCGCACCCGCATCAACCGCCTGGTCCTCATCGAGGCTCTGGAGGCAGCGTTCGCGAAGCAGCCCGGGAGCCACTGGCGCCAGGTCTTCATGGACCACCAGATGTCCGCGGACGTGATCGAACGCTTCGATTTCCCCGCGGGCGATCCGCAGGTGGTCGCCAACCGCTACATCCTGCATCTCGATCACCCGAGCTTCGGCCGGGTGAAGAGCCTGGGCTTCCCGATCTTCATGAGTGACAGCACCGCGCGACTCGAGCGGCTGGCGCCCTGTCGCGGGCAGCACACCGGCCAGGTGCTGCACGAACTGCTCGGCTATCCGGTCGACACCATCCACCAGATGACGGTCACCGGCGTCGTGGCGTGAAAGGAGAACGGCATGGCCAGGGCACTTGAAGGCATCCGGGTCGTCGACCTCACGGTCTGGTTCCAGGGACCGGTGGCGGCCCAGCATCTCGCCGACTTCGGCGCCGATGTCATCAAGGTCGAACGGCCGCAGGGTGGGGACCAGGGGCGGGGCGTGCGCAGCATCAAGTCGCTGGAGGTGGGCGACTGGAACCAGTATTTCCTGGTCATCAACCGCAACAAGAAGAGCATGGCGATCGATCTCAAGAAGCCCGCAGGGCAGGAGATCCTGTATCGCCTCGTGGAGAAGTCGGACGTCTTCCTCTCCAATCTGTCACCCGAACTGCTGGCCGCCTGGAATCTCTCCTACGAGAAGCTCTCGGCGCGCAATCCCCGCCTGGTCTATGCGACCAACACGGGTTACGGCCGCTTCAGCACCGCCACCAAGCCGTCCTTCGACATGACCGTGCAGGCCCTCACGGGGATCATGGCGCGCCTGGGTGAGCCCGGGCAGCCGCCGATCTACATGGGCATGGGCTCCGGCGATGCTTTCGGCGGCATCATGTCGGCGCTCGGCATCATGCTCGCGCTCTTCCAGCGGCAGCGCACCGGCCGTGGCCAGGAGGTCGACGCCTCGCTGTACGGCGCCCAGCTGTTTCTCGCCGCGCCGCATCTCCAGGCCTATCTGGCCGGGCACGAGGACAACGCATTGCAGCAGTCGCGCAAGCAGGTGGAGAACCCGTTGTGGAACCTCTATCCCACGACAGGCAAGTGGATCTACCTGTGCGAGCGCAATGACGATGCGCGCTTTGCCGCGCTGTGCAGGGCGCTCGACGCCGCGGCTCTGGCCGGTGACCGGCGTTTCCAGGATGCCGCGGGCCGCCATCAACACAACGAAGCGCTGATCGAGCTGATCGAGGCGCAGACTGCGCGACGGGATCATGTGTCCCTGATGCGGGCGCTCGGGGAACAGGGTCTCTGCGCCAGTCCCGTCAACAACCTCGCCGACGTGGTCCGTGACGAGCAGGCCTGGCGCAACGGTTACTTCACGAAAACGTACTGCGAGGAAGTCGATCGCGAGGTCGATGTGCGCGGCATGCCCGTGCGCCTGTCGAAGACGCCGGGCGAGCTGCGCTGCCTGGGGCCGCAACTCGGGCAGGACACCGAGATCCTGATGATGGAACTGCTCGGCTACGACTGGGACGAGATCGAATCCCTGAAGGCCGGGGGCGCCATTCCCTGAGCGGCGCGGGCGATTGCAACCGAGGGAGGCCGGGATGAGCTGGAGTGAGTGGCGCGTCGTGGAGGGCGAGGGTCTCGAAGGCTTCGCGGAGATCGTCTACGAGAAGAAACATCACCAGGAACTCGGTGGCGGCGTGGCGCGGGTGTCGCTCGACAAGCCGGAGAAGATGAACACGCTGACCCTGACGACGGTGGAGGAGATGTTCCGCGCCTTCTACGACGCGAACCACGATCCGGCGATCGGCGTGATCGTCGTCGCCGGGCGCGGCAGGCACTTCGGCGCCGGCGGCGACGTCGACTGGGAGCGCTGGGGCCTGCGCGAGGCCTTCTACAACCGCTATCCGCACAACCGGCTGATGCGCATCTCGCGCAAGCCGATCATCGCGCAGGTGCAGGGCTACTGCATCGCCGGCCACAATCACATGGCCTATTGCTGCGACTTCACCATCGCCGCCGACAATGCCGTCTTCGGCCAGGCGGGTCCGCGCGTGTCGTCGCCGGCGGACGGCTTCTTCGTGCCCTATCTCACGAAGGTGGTCGGTGCCAAGAAAGCGCGCGAGATGTGGATGCTCTGCCGCAAGTACAAGGCCGACGAGGCACTGCAGATGGGTCTGGTCAATACCGTCGTGCCACTCGACCGACTGGAGGCCGAGGTGGACCGCTGGTGCGAGGAGATGCTGGCCCTGAGCCCCGGCTGTCTCGAGGTGCTGAAGGCCGCCTTCGACCAGGAGATGGACGGCTACCGGGAGTCGTGCATCACCTCGGCGGCGATGTACCCCGACTGGTTCGACATGCCGGAAGGGAAGGAGGGAGGCGCCGCCTTCGTCGAGAAGCGCAAGCCGCGGTTCTGGGCGCTGCGCGCCCGCGAGGCGGAAGCGCGCGCCCGCCTGCTGGCCGAGTACGAGGCTGCAGCAGCCGACAAGGCCGGGACGGCGTGTCCTGACAAGACATGAACCGCGCCTGCCCCCGATCACCGAACCCGCGAAGGATGAATCGATGCCCCTGAACCTGCCTGCGACCTTCGGCTACGAGAAGCGTGGCCACATCGCGATCATGACGCTGAATCGCCCGGAGGCGATGAACGCGCTGACCAAGGAGATGATGCTCGCGCTGGAAGCGGCCGTGGCCGATTTCAACAGCGACCCGGAGCTGTGGGTGGCGATCCTCACTGCTGCCGGGGACCGTGCCTTCTGCACGGGCCTCGATCTGAAGACCGCGCTGCCGGCGCTCAACGAGGGCGACGACATGGGCTATGACGACCCGGCGACCCGGCCGTTCCACAAGGTCTACAAGCCGATCATCACCGCGGTGAACGGCATCTGCGTCGCGGGCGGTCTGGAGTTCATGCTCGGCACCGACATCCGCATCGCCGCCGATCACGCGAGCTTCGGCCTGACCGAGGTGCGCTGGGCGGTGGTGCCGGCCGGCGGCTCGCATGTGCGTCTGCCGCAGCAGATTCCCTGGGCGGTCGCGATGGAAATGCTGCTGACCGGAAAGACCCTCGATGCCCGGCGTGCCTTCGAGGTGGGGCTGATCAACAAAGTGGTGCCGGCGGCGGAGCTCATGAACGAGGCGCTCGCGATGGCGGAGAAGATCTGCCAGAACGGCCCGCTCGCCGTGCGCACCGCGAAGGAGATCGCCGTGCGGGCGCTCAACAACGAGCCGGCCTTCGTGCTGGAGAAGACGATGTCGGCGCGCGTGTTCGCCTCCGCGGACGCCCGCGAGGGCCCGCGAGCCTTCGCCGAGAAGCGCAAGCCGGTCTACACGGGGCGCTGAGTCACGACGGGCTCACAGGGCTCAACGGCGCCCGACGAGCCGCCTGAAGAAGTCGGCCAGCTTCTTCCAGAGCACGGCGAACACGACCGAGCCGACGTCGAGTGTCTCCTCTTTCGCCGGTGGTGCGACCACGCTCGGACTTGACGTCACCGCGGGCGTGTCGACGGCCGCCGCGCTCGCGGGCGCGTCCTGCGCGGGGGCTTCGGCCGGACCGGGCACCTCGAGCAGGGCTTTCACGTTGGCGACGTACTTCCTGATGATCTGCGCCGAGACCCCCTCGATCATGCCGCGTCCGACCTGGACGATCTTCCCGGTCAGGTCGACACTCGAAGTGCAGCGTACCTCGGTACCTCCACCGGGGATCGCGACGAGCAGGGTGTCGATGGTGCCGCTGACCGTGCCGCCGCCGCGTTCATTGCCCTCGGCGAGCAGCACCACGTGATGATTCGCGGCATCGGCCTCCTGATAGGTGATCGTGCCCTGGTACTGCGCGGTGACCGCGCCGATCTTGATCTTCACCGTGCCGACGAATCGCCGCTCGTCGAGCACTTCCTTCAATGTGGCGCCGGGCATGCAGGAGACCACGTTCTGCGGGTCGTTCATGAACCGCCAGACGGCGTCGATCGGCGCGGCGACGACGAAGGTTTCCTTGATCTCGATGGCCATGGGTGTTGCTCGCAGGTCAACCGGATGCCGGCCGGGGTTCCCTGGGCATGCCCAGGGCGCGCTCGGCGATGATGTTCAACTGGATCTCGTTGGTGCCGGCATAGAGGGTGTCGGCGCGGGTGAACAGGAACAGCTGCTGCAGCCGCGATCGCAGCGGATCACCGGTGATGACGTCGCCTTCGACGCCGAGGACATCCATCGCCAGCCTGCCGAGATCGCGGTGCCAGTTGGACCAGTAGTACTTGTAGATCATCGCCGGCCGCTGCAGCGAGCCGTCCTGCGGGCCGGACAGCATGCGCATGGCGTTGTAGCGCATCACCCTGAGGCCCATCCAGGCCTGGGCGATGCGGGCGCGGATCGCCGGGTCGCGGTCGGCGCCGGTCTCCCGCGCGACCTGCCGTACCAGGTCGAACTCGCGATAGAAATGCATCTGCTGCCCCAGCGTCGAGACCCCGCGCTCGAAGCCGAGCAGGGCCATCGCCACGCTCCAGCCGCCGCCGGGCTGGCCGACCACGTTGCCCGCAGCGGTGCGCGCGCCGTCGAAGAAGACTTCGTTGAATTCCGCGGTACCCGTCAGCTGCCGGATCGGCCGGATCTCGATTCCCCGCTGGTGCAGTGGCACGAGCAGGAAGATCAGGCCCCGGTTGCCGCGCGACTGTGGCTCGGAGCGGGCGAGGACGAAGATCCAGTCCGAGTCGCGGGCGAGCGAGGTCCAGACCTTCTGGCCGTCGATGATCCATTCGCCGGCGGCCGCATCGAGACGCGCCGCCGTCTGGACATTGGCGAGATCCGAGCCGGCATTCGGTTCGGAATAGCCCTGGCACCAGAATTCTCGGCCGGCGACGATGCGGGGCAGGAAGCGGGCCTGCTGCTCGGGCGCGCCGAGTGCGATCAGGGTCGGGCCGATCAGGCCTTCGCCGATGTGGCCCATGCGGCCGGGCCCGCCGGCGCGCGCATATTCCTCGCAGAAGATGATCTGTCGTTCGATCGACAGGCCGCGCCCGCCGTGTTCGACGGGCCAGCCGACACAGGTCCAGCGGCCGCGCGCCAGCTCGCGCTCCCATTCCTTGCGCGCTTCCGGATGGGCATCCTCGTCGCCCGGGCCGCCGCGATGGCGCAGGCACTCGAATTCACCACGCAGGTGCTCGCGCATCCAGGCGGCGACCTCGGACCGGAAGGCTTCGTCTTCAGCGGAGAACGCGAGCTGCATCGGCGGTTCCCGTCGTCAGTCGAGGAGGCGCGCGGCGATGCGCTCGCGCAGGCGAGCGCTGCTCCCCAGCCACTGGCCGCTGGCCTGAGCGCGCCTGAAGTAGAGATGCGGATCGTACTCCCAGGTGAAGCCAACCCCGCCGTGGAGCTGGATCGCCTCCTGGGCACAGCGGAAATAGGTGTCGGAGGCCAGCGTCTTGGCGCAGGCGGCCTCCATCGTCAGCTCCTCCGTCGATGCGGCGGCGGATGCGGTGCAGGCCGCGCCCAGCACGGCCGAACGCGCGGCCTCGAGGTCGACCATCAGTTCGGCGCAGCGGTGCTTGACGGCCTGGAACGAGGCGATGGTCCTGCCGAACTGCCTGCGCTCGCCGAGGAAGACCAGGGTCAGGTCCAGGCACTGCTGCGCACCACCGAGCTGCTCGGCGGCCAGCGCGATCGCGGCCAGGGCCGACGCACGCTCCAGTCCGGCTGCAGTTCCGTCGGCCGTGCCGATCCGCGCCGACGCCGGGATCCCGAGCGCCTCGACGCGTACTTCAGCCAGGCGGCGCGTGGCGTCGAGTGTCTGCAGCGGCTGTCGCTCCAGACCCGGCAGGTCGCCGGCGAGGGCGAACAATGACGGTGCCGGATCGTCGTCGACGACGGCGGCCAGCAGCAGCAGGCCGGCTGTTGCGCCGTCCGGGACGTGCCGGTAGCGGCCCGTGAGGACGAACCCATCACCGTCGCGGCGGGCATGACCGAAAGGACCGCGCGCCAGCCACTCGACGCCGTGCGTGGCGAACGCCACGGTGGCCGTGAGCCTGCCGGCGGCGATGTCCGGAAGGTAACGGGCCTGCGCCGCTCCGTCGCCGGCTTCCTGCAGCGCGGCGACCGCGAGACAGGCGGTCGAGAAGAACGGTGCACAGAGCAGTCGGCGACCCATCTGTTCCATCAAGAGCGCCTGTTCGACCATCCCCAGGCCGAGGCCGCCGTGATCCACCGCGATCGTCGTCGCGCACCAGCCGAGTCTGCCGGCGAGTTCCTCCCACAGGGCGGCATCGTAGCCGGCGGTCGTCTCCATGGCGCGGCGTACCGCCGCCGACGGGCTCGCGGCGGCGAGGAAGGATTCGGCACTCGCGCGAATCATCTCCTGGTCTTCGGTGAGGGCGAAATCCATGGCGGGGCGGACGCTTCTTCGAAAGGCTGCTCGCGGCCGGAGTGGCCGCTCGCGCGCAGTGAATTGTTTCCGTCGCGGCGTGACGGCAGCATCGTCTGATGGGACTAGTGTCGCGTACCGGAGCTGTCCCTGGAACACGATACCGGCGGGGCCGTAGTCCGATTGGACGTTTAGCCGTCGGGCCGCGCAACCCACAATCTCCAGGCACCATCCTGCAGGAGCGTCCGTCATGCCCAGCAAGTCCAGGCCGGATTACTTCATCGCCATGACCGAGTTTCACTTCATGAATCTGCAGACCATGAGTGAAATCACCTACTACCCCGGCATGCACCAGTTCCACGACAGCGTGAACGGTGTGCTGCGCGCCTGGGCGGGGCGGGACCTGGACAGTGAATGGCCCAAGCCGATCGCCAGTGAACTGATCGGGTACATGGACCAGGTCGGCGTCGACGTCGCCTTCTGCCTGCGCGAGCCGATGATGGACATCACCGGTGGCACGGTCTCGATGTCCACCAACGGCTTCATGCTGCAGCAGATCGCGCCCTATCCCGGGCGCATGTACCTGGAGGCCAACGTCGGCCCCGTGATGCGCCGCGGCCTCAAGCATGCGCTGTGGGAGCTGGAGTACCTCGTCAAGGAACAGGGCGCCAGGCTCTGCAAGGTCTATGCGCCCGAGGACGACGGCCCGCTGAACGACCGGCGCATGTGGCCGTTCTACGAGAAGGCCTGCGAACTCGGCGTGCCGCTGACCGTGCACACGGGCATGAGCTACGTCTGTCCCCAGCCGAGCGCGCACTGCGAGGTCCGGCAGCTCGACGACATCATGCTCGACTTCCCGGAGCTGAAGGTCATCGCCTATCACGCCGGCTGGCCGCAGTCCGAGGAACTCATCGGTCTGTGCGGCAAGCACAAGAACCTCTATATGAGCCTGTCGGGCATCATCGGCTGGTACCAGCGCGCGCCGTATCGTGGCTACCACGCCATCGGCACCGCGCTGCAGTGGATGCCGGCCGACAAGATCGTGCTGGGCTTCGATCTGCCCTTCGACGACCTCCGCCGCGTGGTGGACTACATCGCCGATCTCGACATGCCGGCCGAGCTGCAGGAGAAATGGGGCTACCCGCAGCTGACCGAGGACGACAAGGCCAGGATCCTCGGTCTCAACCTGGCCCGGCTCACGGGCCTGGAACCGGCAAAGCGCGTCAAGCGGGCAGCCTGAGATGCCCGGGACGGATCGCCTGCACGGCAAGGTCGCGCTGGTCACGGGCGCCGGTCAGGGCGTCGGGCAGGGGATCGCGCTGGCGCTCGCCGCGGCGGGTGCGCGGGTGGCGGTGTCCGGGCGCACGCTCGCCAAGGTGGAGGCGACCTGCCGGGAGATCGAGGCGCGTGGCGGCGAGGCCCTGGCCATCGAGTGCGACGTCAAGCGACTCGATTCGCTGGAGCGTTGCGTGCAGAGCGTCGTCGGGCGCTTCGGTGGACTCAACATCCTGGTCAACAACGCCCAGGAAGTACCGATGGGCCGGCTCGCGGAGGTGAGCGAGGAGAGCCTCGCCGCCGGGTGGGCCTCCGGTCCGCTCGCCACGTTCCGGCTGATGAAGCTCTGTCATCCGTACCTGAAGGGCGACGGCAGCATCATCAATCTCGCGAGTGCCGCCGGCAAGCGATGGGATGCCAGCGGCTACGGCTGCTACGGCGCGGTCAAGGAAGCCATCCGCCAGCTCACACGGGCCGCCGCCTGCGAATGGGGCCAGGACAACATCCGCAGCAACGTGCTGCTGCCGCTGGCGGAGTCGGCCGGGCTCAAGGGCTGGGCGCTCGCCCGACCGGACGAGGCGGCGGCCTATTTCGCCACCATCCCGCTGCGGCGGGTCGGCGCATGCGAAGCCGACATCGGCCGCTTCGTCGTCGCGCTTTGTTCGGAGGACTGCCGCTACGTCAACGGCCAGAGCATCGGCCTCGACGGCGGCCAGGCATTCCTCGGTTGACTGCTGCCACGGACATCCCATGAGCCACAGCCCACCACCGCTCGCCGGTCTGCGCGTGATCGAGAGCTCCATTCTCGGCCCCGCGGCCATCACGACGGCCCTGGCCGATCTCGGCGCCGAAGTCGTGAAGGTGGAAACGCCCGCCGGCGATTACATCCGCGAAATGACCTGGCCGATCATCGCCGGCGTTTCCCTGATGCACTATCACCTGAATCGCGGCAAACGCAGCCTCGTGCTCGACCTCAAGCTGGAGGCGGCACGGGAGGTCTACCGGGACCTGGTCAAAGGCGCGGAAGTCGTGATCGAGGCCTCGAAGCCCGGCGCGCTGGCGAAGTTCGGTCTCGGCTACGAGGACCTGAAGAAGGTCAATCCGCGTCTCGTCTTCTGCACCGTCTCCGGCTATGGCATGACCGGGCCCTACAGGGACCTGCCCTCGCACGGCATCGCCTATGACACCTGGGCGGGAATCGTCAACCCGGCCTGTGACGAGGAGGGCTTCTGCTACATCCCCGAGCACGTCGCCGTCGGCATCAACGCGGCGCCGCTGTTCGGTGGACTGGCGGTGCTGGCGGCGGTGATGCGCGCCCGCCAGACCGGTGAGGGGGCCTTCCTCGATCTTGCGCAGAGCGATGCCGCGGCCGCCTTCGACTGGTACCGCAGCGAGAGCCACATGGCCTATGCGCGCCCGGAAGACATCGTCACGGGCAACAAGTCGGATGGCTACGCGCGGCGCCCCGTGGCGACCGCCGGCATGCGCGACGGGGTGCGTTACCAGCTCTACGAATCGGCGGACGGCCACGTGCTCTTCATGGCCTCCGAGCAGGCGTTCTGGAAGAACTTCTGCATCGGCGTCGGTCGACCCGAGCTCTTCGAACGCTGGCCGGGCTCGAAATACGCCGACCACGCGCGCGGCAACCGCGAGCTGCAGGGCATCCTCAGGGAGATCTTCAGGAGCCGGACCTCGGCGCAGTGGATCGCCTTCAGCCGCGAAGCCAACACGCCGATCGCGCCGGTGAATACGCCGAAGAATCTCGTCGACGATCCACAGTTCGCCGCCCGCTTCGAGCTGTTGCCCCACGAGAGCCACGGCGCCGACATGCTGGGCTTCCCGGTCCGCTTCGTCGGCGAGACCTTGCCGGAGGTGTGCCGCGCGCCGACGGTCGGCGAACACAGCGAGGAAGTGCTGCGGGACCTGCTGGGCTACGACGCGGCGCGCGTCGCAGCGCTGCGCGAGGCGGGCGTACTGGGCTGACGCAGCACTTCCGGGAACCGAAGCTTGATGGAGTCGAACCATGGATTTTGAGTTTTCCGCAGCGGAGCAAGCCTTCCTGCGCGAAGTCGATCAGTTCCTCCGGGACAACCACGACCCGAGGGTGATGGACGTCACGCGCGAGAACATGGCGCAGGTCTGCGACACGCCGGAGCGGCGCGCCTTCATGAAGAAGCTGGCGGCGCGCGGCTGGCTCGGCATCACCTGGCCCCGGGACTGCGGCGGCCAGGACGGAGAGGGCTTCTACGAGTACCTGCTCAACGAAAAGCTGTCCTCGGTCGGCGCACCGCAGATCGGCAAGGGTGTGGGGATCATCGGCAAGACGCTGATCCGCGTCGGTTCGGACAAACTCAAGAAGGAATTCCTGCCGAAGATCCTCGATGCCGGGATCGAGTTCGCGGTCGGTTACTCGGAGCCGGGCGCCGGTTCGGACGCGGCGGCGATGCGTCTCAAGGCCGAGCGCCGGGGCGACGGCTGGGTGCTGAACGGCCAGAAGGTGTTCACGACCTCGGCGCATTTCGCGGACTGGTACTGGGTGGGCGCCCGCACCGACCCGGATGCGCCCAAGCATCACGGCATCACGCTGTTCCTGATCCGCATGGACGATCCGGGCCTGACCATCCAGCCCATGTACACCATGGGCAACGAGCGCACCAACGCGGTGTTCTTCGACAACGTCTTCGTCCACGACGACTATCGGGTCGGCGAACTGAACAAGGGCTTCCAGTACATCGCCGAGGCACTGGACATCGAGCGCTTCACGATGTTCACGTTCTCGCCGATCCGCGGTCGCATGGAACTGCTCTGCGACTACGTGAAGACCGCCACGCGCGACGGCAGGCCGCTCAAGGACGATCCGGTGATCCGCCAGCGCATCGCCCAGCTGGTGACCGAATGCGAAGTCGCGCGGGTGCTCGGCGTCAAGTTCGTCGACGCGGCGATCAACAGCCGCAAGACGCCGACCGCCGAGGCCTCCGAGTACAAGCTCTATGCGACGGAGCTGTCGCGTCGCATTGCCGACGCGACCATGGACATCGTGGGACCCGGCGCGCAGCTGGCGCTGGGGACGGACGACGGTCCGCTGAAGGGCAGGGCCGAGAGCTGCTACACCTATACCGTCATCGATACCATCGGCGGCGGATCATCGGAGGTGCAGAAGAACATCATCGCCACCCGCAAGCTCGGCCTGCCGCGGAATTTCTAGACGGTCGCGGAAGAACGCGGGCGAACAAGATGACACTGCTCGACGGTTATACCTGTCTCGATCTGGCCAGCGTCGGTCCGGCGGCACGCGCCTCGCGTATCCTGGCCGACTACGGCATGCGGGTCGTGAAGGTCGCGCCGGTCACTGCCCAGGGCGGCAAGCAGATCGACCCGGTGTTCCATGCCTACGGCGCCGGTCGCGGGACCGCGAAGATCCGTGTCGATCTCAAGTCCGAGGCCGGCCGCGAGACGATACGGCGCCTGGTGAAATCGGCCGACGTCGTGATCGAGAGCTACCGGCCCGGGGTGGCCGCGCGCCTCGGTGTCGGCTACGAGCAGCTGAAGCAGATCAATCCCGGGATCGTGTACTGCTCGACCAGCGGCTACGGCCAGCAGGGGCCCTACGCGCAATGGGCGGGCCACGACATCAACTACCTCGCCGTCGGCGGCTTCCTCGCCTGCAGCGGGCGGGACGCCGAGGGCCGGCCGGCCATTCCGGGTGCCACGGTGGCTGACAGTGCGGGCGGTGGCATGCACGCGGCGGTGGCCATCGTGGCCGCGCTGCTGCGGCGGACCCGCAGCGGCGTCGGTGCCTGTCTCGACGTGGCGGTCACCGACGGCGTCCTCAACCTGATGTCGCTGTACATCGACCAGTACCTCGCGACCGGCGAGGACACGCGGCCCGGGTCGGGCGTGCTGACCGGCAAATATGCGTGGTACGGCGTGTATGCCACTGCGGACGGCAAGCACGTCGCGGTCGGCGCCATCGAGGGTCATTTCTTTCGCAACCTCTGCCGCCTGCTCGGACTCGAGCAGTACGGCGACCGCCAGTACGACGCCGCGATCCAGGACGAGATGAAGGCCGCGTTCGCGCAGCGTTTCCGGACGCGCAGCCGTGACGAATGGATCGAGCGGCTCGCGGGCAGCGACACCTGCGTCGCCCCGGTGCTCGACATCCCGGAGGTCGCTGCCGACGCGCACCTGCGGGCGCGGCACAGCTTCATGAGCGCGCGCCATCCCGTGAAGGGCGGGTTCGAGCAGCTGGCGCCGATTCTCGCGGGCGGCGAGCGCGAGCAGCCGCCGCACGTGCTGCCTCCCGCCGGTGCGACCGATACCGACACTGTGCTCGCGCGCGCCGGCTTCACGGCCGACGACATCGCAGCTCTGCGCGAGCAGGGTGCTGTGGAATAGGAACTGCCCGGCATGAGCGAAGACACACTGCCCGCCGCGGTCCGCGAACTGATCGGCAGGACCCAGTACGAGGAGAAGAGCAGCTTCCCGATCGAGATGGGCTACGCCTACACGTCCTGCGCTTCCGTCCAGAACGGCAACCCGCTCTACTGGCAACCGGAGGTGGCCGAGGCGCTGACCGGCGGACCGATCCTGCCGCCGTCCCTGCTCTCGGCCTGGTTCCGTCCGCACTACTGGCAGCCGGGTGCGAGCGGCGAGCAGCTCGCCCTGCAGGCCCACTTCGATCTCAAGCGGCTGCTCGACCTCCCCGAAGCGATCATCGCGGGCAGCGAGACTGCCTTCGGCGAGCCGGTGCGTCCCGGCGACGTGCTGACCACGCGGCAGGTCGTGCGCTCGATCAGCGAACCGAAGACGACCCGGGTCGGCCACGGCCGCTTCTGGGTGATCGAGGTGACGATCACGAACCAGCGCGGCGAGTGGGTCGGCACCGACAGCTACGACTGCTTCGGCTACCGGAGGCCGCAGTCATGAGTGCGCCGATGGCGAGCCGCCTGGCCGGCGCGATCCGAGCGGGAGAGGCCTTGCCGCCGCTCGGCCACGACGTCACGGCCACCACCGTCATCCTCGGCGCGCTGGCGACGCGCGACTGGCGGCCGATGCATCACGATCGCGACTTCGCTGTCGAGCGCAGCGGCGTCAAGGACATCTTCATCAACACGCCGAACAACACCGCCTGGTTCGAGCGCTACATCACCGACTGGACGGGTCCGAAGGGGCGCCTCGGCCGGCTTCGCTTCAAGATGAAGCGTTCGATATTCCCCGGCGACCGCATGACCTTCAACGGCCGGGTGACGAGCGTCGGTGCCGATGCCGCCGGTTGCCACTGGGTCGAACTCGATCTGACCGTCTCGGTCGCCGATCAGGTCTGCACCGAATGCCGCGCGCGCGTCGCCGTGCCGGCGGACGCCGCGGACAACCCCTGGAAACGCCGGGGCGAGCAGTGGCGGCCCTGAGGCGCGTCGCGTCCGGAACTCATTGCAGGAATCGTAGAGAAGGCCAGCCATGGATCTGAAATTCACCGACGAGCAGAACATGCTGCGTGACACCACGCGCGAACTGTGCCGCGATCACAGCGGCATGGACGTGGTGCGCAGGATGGAAAACGACCCGCAGGGCGTTCCGGCCGAGTTGTGGTCGAAGATGGCCGAGACCGGACTGCTCGGCATCATGCTGCCGGAGGAACTGGGCGGCCTGGGCCTCAGCATGCTCGACCGGGCCGTGATCTACGAGGAACTCGGGCGCACGCTGACGCCCGGCCCGCACTTCGCCAGCAGCGTGCTGAGCGCCGGCGCGATCCTCGCGGGCGGCAGCGCGGCCCAGCGGCAGGAACTGCTGCCGGCGATCGCGAGCGGCGAACTGATCATCGTCCCGGCCTGGCTGGAGCCCGATGGCGGCTTCGGCGCCGCGGGTGTTCAGCTGCGTGCCGAGACGGTCGGTGGGAGTGTTCGCCTGAACGGCGTCAAGCGGCACGTCTTCCACGCCGCCGCCGCCGGAAAGCTGCTGGTGCTCGCGCGCAGCGGCGCGGCGGCCGAGGCTGTGGACCTGCTGCTGGTCGATGCCGGAACACCCGGCGTAGAGCTCGAGCAGCAGAGGTCGATGGCCTCGGATACCCAGTACAAGGTCACGTTCACCGACGTCACGGTGCCGGCCGCGAACCGCATCGGCGCGCCCGGTCGTGGCTGGCAGACCTGGGCGGCGGCCGTGCAGGACAGCATCATCCCGCTCGCGGCGTTTGCCGCCGGCGGTGCCGAGCAGGCGCTGGCCATCACCGTCCAGTACGCGAAGGATCGGCAGCAGTTCGGCAAGCCGATCGGGGCGTTCCAGTCACTGGCACATTACATGGCCGATGCGAGCGCCGTGGTGGACGGGGCGAAGATCCTCGTCTACGAGGCGGCGTGGGCGCACGCGGCCGGCAAGCGCACCACCCGCCTGGCACCGATGGCCAAGCTCTTCGCCTGCAAGGCCTTCCGCGACGTCACGGCCATGGCACAGCAGGTTCACGGCGGCATCGGCTTCACGCTGGATTACGACATCCAGCTCTACTACCGGCGGGCCAAGCAGCTGCAGATGAACTGGTGGGACGGACGCTTCCTGGAAGGACTGATCGCCGCCGACGTGCTGGACAACGACAGCGTGCGTACGGTCGACGATCCGTTCACCGTCTGACTAGGGTGTCGCGCATGGTCTTCCCGCCGCCGCTCGATCCCGACTACGGGCAAGGCGCGTTCCGGCGCGCCCTGCGCCTGCGCGTCGCGGCCGGCCGTGTCCTGGTCGACCTCGAGGACGCGAACCACGCTTTTCGCCTGCGCCTGGCGCACGACGGGCAGCACGTCACCGATGTCGCGGCCGAGACCCTGCGCCACCCCTTCGTGACCTGTGGCGAAGCGGTCGGGCCGCTCCGGCGCATCGTGTCCTGCCCGCTCGATGCCGACGCGGTCCGCCTGCGCAGTGGCTTTCCGCAAGGCCAGAACTGCACGCACCTGCACGACATGACCCTGCTCGCGCTGGCGCACGCACGCGAGGTCGGGCTCGAGCGCCACTACGAGATCACTGTCCTCGACGAACGCGCGGGGCGCATCGAGGCCTCCATCGACTGCGACGGGACGACGGTGCACGACTGGATGGTTCGGGATCATGCCATCGCCGCGCCGGAGGCTCATGCGGGCCGGCCGATGATGCGTGGCTTCTACGCCTGGGTGGCGCAGTCTTACTCGGGGCTCGCGCTCGAGGCGGCGGTCGCCCTGCAGCGCGGCTACTTCGTGGCGCAGAGCCGGCGATACCGCAGCTGGCCCGCGACCGACTACCCGGCGAAGGTGAACAACATGCCGGACGGCACCTGCTATTCCTACAACCACGGCGTCGTCGACCGTGCCCTGCGCATGGAGGGGACGGTGTGGGACCTGACGCACCGGCGTGACCATCTTCTGCAGTTCCGGTTGCAGCCCGGATGACAGGACCTGGCGCCATGATCGAACCGATGCGATCCGGACCGAAGGGAGCCCTGGCGGGAATCAGGGTGCTCGATCTCGGGCAGATGGTCTCCGCTCCCTACTGCGCGAAGCTGTTCGCCGATTACGGCGCGGACGTCATCAAGGTCGAATTGCCGGGTGGCGACTCGGCCCGCCGGGCCGGGCCGTTTCCTGGCGATGAATCGCATCCCGAGAAGAGCGGGCTCTTCTTCTTCCACAACACCAACAAGCGGGGCATCACCTGCGATGTCGGCCGTCCCGAGGGCAGGGCGCTGATGATCCGCCTGCTGCAATGGGCGGACGTGCTGATCGAGAACAATCTGCCGCGGCAGATGCACGCCTGGGGCCTCGACTATCCCAGTCTCGCCGCCGCCAACCCGGATCTGGTCGCGATATCGATCACGCCCTTCGGACAGAGCGGTCCCTACAGCGGCTGGAACGGTTACGACCTCAACGCCTTCCATCTCTCGGGTGCGAGTTCGCGCTACTGCGGCCGGCCGGGCGGGATGCCGCTCGAGCACGGCACGTTCTCCGCGGACTATTTCGGCGCCGTCACCGGCGCCACCTGGGGCATGGCGGCCGTGTTCGGCCGGGCCCTGGTCGGCGGCGGACAGCAGGTGGATGTCTCCTGTGCCGAGGCCGTGGCGGCCGCCTTCGTCGGTGGCCAGAACATCGGTGGCTGTGCCCAGGACGGCCGCTTCGACAAGCGCACGGGCGTGGGGATGCCGCAGGGCGCGCCGGCGACCATCCTGCCCTGCAGGGACGGCCACGTCTGGATGCTGGCGCTGGAACCGGGGCAGTGGAACGGCCTGCGCAAGGTGATGGGCAACCCGGAGTGGGCCGAGCTCGACATCTTCCAGAGCATGCTGGCGCGGGCGCAGAACGCGGATGTCATCTATTCCTTCATCACGGAGTGGACGCTGCAGCACGACAAGATGGAGATCATGGAGAAGTGCCAGGCGGCAGGCTGCCCGGTCACGGCGGTGTTCACGATCGCGGAGGCAGCCGAGCAGCCGCACCTCAAGGCGCGGGACTTCTTCGTCGACATCGACCACCCGGAGCTCGGGAAGCTCAGGAATCTCGGGGCCCCGTTCCGCCTGCCGGCGAGCCCCGGCGGGCCGGTTCGACCGGCGCCGCTGCTGGGTCAGCACAACGACGAGGTCTACGGCGACGTGC
Organism: Steroidobacteraceae bacterium; assembly: GCA_046352935.1. Classification (GTDB taxonomy): domain Bacteria; phylum Pseudomonadota; class Gammaproteobacteria; order Steroidobacterales; family Steroidobacteraceae; genus CAYWMY01. The sequence continues at coordinate 153,680 of JAXMGR010000008.1, read as the reverse complement.
TCGGGATCGACGCCACCGAAAGGGCGCGCCTCACCGCACTGGGGATTCTCCGATGAGCGGCGAGCACTGCGGCGTGGACAGGCACCTGCCCCTGCGGGGCCTCCGCGTGGTCAATTTCGGCTGGGTCTGGGCCGGCCCGGTGGTCGGGCAGACGCTCGGTTTCCTCGGCGCGGAAGTGCTCAAGGTCGAGTCCGCCGCCCGCATCGACATGACGCGCAACCTGCCGCCTTTCGCGGAAGGCAGGCCCGGCCACGACCGCAGTCTCTCCAATCACGCCTGCTGGGCGGGCAACGGTTCGGTGACGCTGAACCTCAAGAAGCCGGAGGCGCTCGAACTGGCGCTGCGACTCATCGCCCGTGCCGATGTGGTGGTCGAGAATTTCGGGCCGGGGGCCATGCAGCGCATGGGTCTCGGGTACGAAACGCTGCGGGCGCAGAGGGCGGACATCATCCTGTGCTCGATGCCGGCCGCCGGACTCTCCGGGCCGCTGGAGCACGTGCGTACCTACGGGCTCAGCCTGACCTCGCTCACCGGTCTGGACAGCATGGTCGGCTACAAGGGCGGCGACCCGATTCCGATGGAGAACGCGTTCTCGGATCCCTTCGTCGGAATCTTCGGCGCGTTCGCGATCCTCGCGGCGCTCAATCACCGGCGCAACACCAGCGAAGGCCAGCACATCGATTTCTCGCAGCAGGAGGCCGTGATGCAGATGGTCGGCCCCGCCTACATGGACTACGTCATGAACGGCCGCAGCAGCGGGCCGAAGAGCAACGAGCATCCCCTCGGCGCGGCGGCGCCTCACTCGGTGTTCCCGTGCCGGGGCGAAGACCGCTGGATCAGCATCGCCGTCGCCACCGAGGCGGAATGGCAGGCCCTGCTGCGTGCCCTCGGTCATCCGGAGTGGCTGAAGGTGGAGGAGTTCTCGACGCTGGAACAGCGCCTGCGCCACATCGACGCACTGCATGCGCTCCTCGGCGAATGGACGCGCCAGCACGACGACCGGGAGCTGGCCGGACATCTGCAGAGCCACGGTGTCGCCGCGGCTCCGGTGCTGAACGTGGGCGACCTGCTCGACGATCCGCACTTCACGGCGCGGCAGACGTTCGTCGAGGTCGAACATCCGCTCGGCTTCCGCGAAACGATCTACGGCGCCTACGTGAAGCTGAGTCGCAGCCGCGTCGAAGTGCGGCCGGGACCGGTGCTGGGCCAGGACAACGACTACGTGTTTCGCGATCTGCTCGGCCTGTCCGAGGCGCGCTATCGCGAACTGATCGACCAGCAGGTCATTTACTGACGGCCGGGGGAACACCCGTGAAATTCGCACTCGCCGCTTCGGGGATGGACAACTACCCGCCCGCCATGGCGCCCTGGGAGCCGCAGTCGGGCGGTGAGGAGATCCTGCGCTTCGCACGCAAGGCGGACAGCCTGAGCTGGGACTGGCTCACGATTCCCGAGCACGTGGTGATGCCCACGGAGATGGCTCCGCACATGGGCACGCGCTTCGTGGAGGGCATGGCGGCCGCCGCGGTGCTCATGGGCGCCACGCAGCGGATCCACATGATGACCTACATCCTGGCCCTGCCTTACCGGCACCCGCTGCTGCTGGCCAAGCAGATCGCGACCATGGAGTTCATCGCCGGAGGGCGTTTCACGCTGGGCACGGCCGTCGGCCACCTGGAGAGGGAGTTCGCCGCGCTCAACGTGCCGTTCGGGAAGCGTGGCAGGCTGACCGACGAATACATCCGCGTGCTCAAGCAGGCCTGGACGGCCGACCGGCCGAGCTTCAGCGGCGAGTTCGTCGAGTTCAGCGACCTCGTCATCGAGCCCAGGCCGGTACAGAAGCCGCACCCGCCGATCTTCATCGGCGGCAATTCGAAGTCCGCCATGCGCCGGGCCGCGCAGCTCGGCGACGGCTGGATTCCGTGGCTGGTGACTGCGGAGATGCTGCCGGACTGCATCGCCTACATGAAGACTGTGCCCGAGTACCAGGAGAAGGCCGGGCGCTTCGAGATCCTGGTCACCACCACCGCGTATGCCCAGGACGACCACCACCGCGCGCGCGGCGAAACCGCGATCGCCGGCGACCGGGACAGCGTGCTGCGGGAGATCGAGGGCCTGCGCAGGGCCGGCGCGACCTCGGTGCAGGTGCGGCCGCCGAAGGTCGAGACCTTCGAGCAATGCCTCGAATGGATCGAGTGGTACGACAGCGAGATCATTCCCCAATTCCGCTGAGCGGCAGGGATCCGTCATGAGTGAAGCATTCAGGTACATCGAGTTCCGCGTCGAGGACAACGTCGGCGTCATCACCTTCAATCGCCCGGCCAAGCGCAATGCGGTGAGCTGGGAGATGGCCGAGGAAGTCGCGGGCCTGCTGCGCGCGCTGCACTATCGCGACGAGGTGCGGGCGATCGTGCTCACGGGCGCCGGACGCGGCTTCTGCGCGGGCGGCGACCTGGAGTGGATCTCCGGCGAGAGCGAGCGGCCGATGCCCGGCACGTCGGATGCCTCGCGGCCGGTCCCGCGCTCGCAGCGCAAGACCCCCGGTGGACCGTTCTTCGAGGTGACGCGTCAGCTGGTCGCCGTGGACAAGCCCGTCATCGCCGCCATCCACGGCGCCTGCGTCGGCGCGGGGCTGGCCTATGCCGCCGCCTGCGATCGCCGCTTTGCCGACACGACCACGAAGATGTGTGCCGCATTCACCAATGTCGGGGTCGCCCCGGACTGCGGCGTCTCCTATTTCCTGCCACGCATCGCCGGTTTCTCGAATGCGCTGATGATGGTCACGACCGGCAGGATGTTCAGCGCGGAGGAGTGCCGGCAGCTCGGGGTCATCGATGAACTGGTGCCCGAGGGTCAACACTTCGCGGCGGCGATGGACTACGCCCGGGCGCTCGCCGCAAGAGCCAGCGTCGCGGTCGACATGGCACGGCGCCTGATCCACCTGTCGCAGCACGCGACGCTGGACGAGATCCTCGACTACGAAGGCCTCGCCGGTGTCTGCGTCGCGGCGAGCGCCGACGCCAAGGAAGGCACGATGGCGTTCGTGGAGAAGCGCAAGCCCGTCTTCCGCGGCGTGTGATCCCGTGTTCCGTCGATGTTGCTGCATCCCGCCACGCGGGGCAGACGACGATCGCGGTCGCGCGCAGTCCGACGGACCTGCGCCGCCCCGTCAGATCGCCGACTGGCCGCCGTCGATGGTGAAGTGCGCGCCGGTCACGAAACGCGCCTCGTCGGAACCGGCGTAGGCGATCACGGCCGCGATCTCCGCGGGTGCGGCCGGCGGCAGGACGAGCGGCGGCAGACGGCTGTACAGCGAGAGATCGGCGCCCTGCGGCGGTGCCGAGCCGGCGGTCATCGGCGTCCGGACGTGGCCGGGACAGACCGCATTCACCCGCACGCCGCGGCTGGCATATTCGACGGCCAGCGATCGGGAGAGCGCCAGCACCGCGCCCTTGGTGGCGGAATACGCCACCGCGTAGGGCACGCCGACCAGGCCGGCCACCGAGGAGACGTTGACGATGTTGCCGCGACTCTCGACCAGGCGTGGCAGGGCGGCAAGGCAGAAATTGACGACGCCCGTGACGTTGACGCCGAGCGCGCGCGCCCATTCCGCTTCGCCGAGATCGGCGAAGTGGCCGGTCGTGAGGACGCCGGCGATGTTGCCCAGGACATCGAGACGGCCGAAGCGGGCGATGACCGCGTCGACGGCGGCCCGGGCGGACACGCGCTCGGCGACGTTCGCCACCTGGGCGACGACCGCGAGCCCTTCGCCGGCGAGGCGGTCGATCTCCTTCGTCAGGAGCGCCGCGTTGATGTCGCAGGCCAGCACGCGGGCCCCTTCACGCGCGAGGCGCTCCGCGGTCGCGAGGCCGATCCCGGAGGCGGCACCGGTGACCAGTGCGACCTTGCCCTCGTAGCGGTTCATGTTCATCGGTTCTCCCGTGTCGAGGCGCGGCGCGGGCCCGCGTGCAGGGAGCCGGCGCCGCCGCTCGCCTGACCGCAGCAACCGGTGTCCCGGTCCCGCCCGCGTCTGCGCTCAGAGACTGCGATCGGCGCGCAGTCTCGCGACGAGCTGCTGCGCGACTTCGGCGGCGCTGCCGGTGAGGAACTCGCAGTTTCCCTGCACGGCCGGCACGAACTGCCGGACCATGCGCACGGCGGGTTCGAGGTCGTCGCGGCCGAGCCCGAGGCTCGCGACCGCGATTTCGTTCGGCACCATCTTCCGCGCGGCCATCTTGGCCTTGGCGGACGGGAAGCGCGGCACGCCGATCTCGTTGCTGACGGTCACGACCGCCGGCAGCTCGCCCTCGACCACCTCGTCGCCATCCGGTGTCACGCGCGTCACGGTGAGTGTGCGGCCGCTGACGGTGGCCGCGCGGGCCAACGGCACCACGGGCAGGCCGAGTGCCTCGCCGAGCAGCACTGGCACGACGCCCTGGTCGTCGTCGGAGGCCTGCCGGCCACAGAGGACGAGGTCGGCACCGCCGCTGCCCCGGATCCAGGCCGCGAGGATCGCCGCGATCCCGTGACCATCGAGTTCACCGTCGCCGGGCGCGATGGCGACGATCTCGTCGGCGCCCAGTGCCGCGCAGTGCTTGAGCAGGTTCTTCGCATCGGCGGCGATGGACACGGCGACGATCCGGCAGTCGACACCGGCGTCGCGGATGCGCAGCGCCGCTTCCATCGCCTGTTCGTCGTAGCCGTTGATCAGACGCGGTACGGCGGCCACGTCCGGCGTCCTGCCGTCGGCGCCGATGGTCAGCTTGCCGGCCAGCGCGTAGTTGTTGACGGCATTGGGGTCGAGCACTTCCTTGACACAGACGATGATGCGCATCAGTCATTTCTCCGGTGCGGTCAGGGCGCGGGCGCGTACGGCGGTGCGAGCAGGGCGGACTGCGCTCGTGCGTCGACGAGCGTGAGAGCGCCCGCGTCGCACCAGACGGCTTCGTGTGCGTAGCCTTGCGGTCTTCGAACCAGATCGGTCATCAGGAACCAGCGCCAGGGATAGGGGCCGAAGTCGCGGAAGTGGCCGGTCAGGCGGCCCGCGAAATCCTGGCGCCCCGCCAGGTGCGTCCCGGCGATCGGGGCGCCGCCGTCGCATTCCGCGCGCACGCCGGCGAGCCGCGGCTCGAAGCCCGGGCGGAAGGGCGCTTCGGTGTCGGCGGGTTCAGGCGCCTGCGAAGCGGTCGAAGACATCGAGTGCCTCCTCGACGATGTCGGACAGGATCTGCCGGGCCGGCTTCATCTCGGTCACGTAATGGATGCCCTGGCCGGCCGCCTCGGTCATCAGGTCCTTGCGCTGGTAGTCGAGCGAGGCCTGGATGTAGTTCGATGACAGGATCATCTGCAGCGGCGGCTTGAGGACTTCCGGCGCCTCCGGGCTGGCCCACTCGTTGTGCCAGGGGCTGCGCGTCGTGCGCATGGTGTAGCCGGAGATGCAGTCGGAATAGACGGTATCGTCGGTCTCGGCCTCGAGCAGGCGTTCCTTGAGCGGCAGGTTGACGTCGGACTCGCGGGAGGTCAGCCAGAGCGAGCCGGTCCACACGCCATCGGCGCCGAGCGCCAGGGCCGCGGCGAGATGACGGCCCGTGGTGACGCCACCGGCGGCGATGACCGGCACCCCGGTGCCCCGCGCCATGTCGACGACCTGCGGCACGATCGAGAACGTGCCGATGTTGCCGGTGTGGCCGGCGGCATCGTAGCCCTGGGCGATGATGACGTCGGTGCCCGCGGCGAGTTGTCGTTCGGCCTGACGCGGCTTGCCGACCAGCCCCCAGACCTGCATGCCGAGCTGATGCGCACGCTGGAGCAGGAACGCGGGCGAACCGAGGCCGGAGGCGAAGACGGGCACACGCTCGTCGAACACGACCTCGAGCTGCGCCAGCATCCGCTTCTGGTCCAGGCCGCCCCAGACATGGATGTCGGGCCTGACCTTGGGGTCGGGCACGTTGTACTTCGCCTTGATCGACTGCTCGAAGGCGCGGTGCTCGGGCGGGATCATCGCGAGCAGTTCTTCGACGGACTTCTCCTCGGGCACCGAGGAAGGCAGCACCAGGTCGATCCCGAAGGGCTTGCCGCCGATGCGCTCGCGTATCCACTTGATGTCCGCGGCGATATGATCGGGCGTGTGCAGCGCCTCGCCGAGCACCGAGAAGCCTCCGGAGTTGATCACGGCGACGGCGACGTCCTTGCAGTGGGTGAAGGCGACGATCGGATACTCGATGCCGAGCTTGTCGCACAGGGGCGTGTGCAGTGGACCGCTCATGAAAACTCCTTGTGGCGCAGGACAGCAGGTCGTGCCGGCAATGTAGGTTCCCGGCAGGCGCGCGTAATCCCCCATTCGGACGAGGATGCCGGTAGTCCGTTTGGATGTTGATGGCCGGGGATCACGGGGCGACGATGCCTTGCAATCGGCCGGACCCGCGCAGCGGGCAGGGATCCACCCGGGAGAGCCAGGACTGCCTCATGAAACCGGCAAGTTTCGACTATCACGCTCCGGAGTCGCTCGACGATGTGGTGAGCCTGCTCGTGCGCTGCGAGGCGGACGGCGTCGACGCGAAGATCCTGGCGGGCGGTCAGAGCCTCATGCCGATGCTGGCCATGCGCGTGGCCCGCCCCGAAGTGCTCGTCGACCTGCGCCGGATCGGCGGGCTGGACCGGATCACTGCCGACGATCATGGCATCGTCATCGGCGCGATGGCGAGCAAGAGTGCCGCGGAGGACTCGGCGCTGATCCGCGAGCGCCTGCCGCTCTTCCATGCCGCCACGCGGCTGGTCGGCCACCGGCAGATCCGGAATCGCGGGTCCGTGGGCGGTTCCTTCGCGCATGCCGACCCGGCTTCCGAATACCCGGCCGTTGCGCTGCTGCTCGACGCCGGATTCGACGCCGTCGGCCCGGCCGGCGAGCGGCGGATCGCGGCCGCCGATTTCTTCGTCACCTACATGACCACCAGCCTGGAGAGTACGGAAGTGCTGACGGCAGTGCGGCTGCCGCTCCTGCCCGCGGGCACCGGATGGGCGATCCAGGAATTCGCGCGCCGCAGCGGCGACCTCGCGCTGGCCGGCGTTGCCGCCACGCTGCGCGTCGCCGGTGGCACCGTCGCCGAGGCCCGCCTCGTGGCCTTCGGCGTCAGTGGCACACCCGTGCGCCTCGCGGCGGCCGAGTCGCATCTGCGGGGCAGGCGCCCGGAGGCGGCATCGTTCGCCGAGGCGGCCGTGCTCGCCGCCGCCGGCCTGGACGAGCCGATGTCCTGCGTCCATGCCTCCGCCGACTATCGTCGTCACCTCGTCAAGGTGTACACCGAGCGCTGTCTCGTCGAAGCCGCGGGGCGACTGGCCCGGGAGAATCCGAGCGCATGAGCAGGACACGATCGATCAGCGTCACGGTCAATGGCGTCCGTCACGAGCGGGAGGTCGAGCCGCGCCTGACGCTCGCCGATTTCCTGCGCCACGAGCTGCACCTGGGTGGCACGCACGTCGGCTGCGAGCACGGCGTCTGTGGCGTGTGCACCGTGCTCATCGACGGTCGCTCGGCGCGCTCCTGCCTGACGCTGGCCGTGCAGGTCGATGGTGGCGAGGTGACGACGGTCGAGGGCCTGCGCGATCCGCAGACGGGACGTCTGCATCCGATCCAGCAGGCCTTCGTCGACGCCCACGGCCTGCAGTGCGGGTTCTGCACGCCGGGCTTCATGATGACGACGCTCGAGCTCCTCGCCGGGAACCCGGCGCCGAGCGACGACGAGATCAAGGAGGCGCTCGGCGGCAACCTGTGCCGCTGCACCGGCTACGAGACCATCATCGAGTCCGTCCGTCTCGCGGCACGCCGGCTGCAGGATCAGGCCCGGGCCTGATTCCCGCGATCTCCGATCGATTCCGCAAAGGTGGACCCCATGCCCATCGAGATCCCGACACTTCCCGAGCAGCTGCCGACCCGCGGGACGCGCTTCGTCGGCCGGGAGGTCCGCCGCATCGAGGACCCGGGGCTGGTGTCCGGCACCGTTGCGTTCATCGACAATCTGGCGTTCCCGGGCATGCTCCACTGCGCCATCCTGCGCAGCCCGCATCCGCACGCGCGCATCGTCCGCGTCGATGCCAGCGCCGCTCTGACGCTGCCCGGTGTGGCGGCCGTCCTCACCGGTGAGGATGCGCGCCGCTGGGCCAGCCCGGCCTATACGGCGCCCGAGGGCTGGGGCGCCCATTGCGTCGCGGTCGACAAGGTCCGCTTCGTCGGTGAGCCCGTCGCGGCGGTCGCTGCGGTGAATCGCTATGTCGCCGAAGACGCGCTCGAGCTGATCGAGGTCGAGTACGAAGTCCTGCCACCGGTGCCGACCCCGGCCGTGGCGATGTCGAACGGTGCGCCGGTCCTGTTCGAGGACCGTGGCACGAACGTCATCCAGAGCACTGTCCACGACTGGGGCGAGGTGGAGCGAGTCTTCGCCGCGGCCGACCACGTCATCGAGAACAGCTTCCGCTGGAACCGGGTCGGCGCCAATCCCACCGAGACCTTCGGCTGCATCTGTCAGTGGGACCTGTCCGACGACAGCCTGACCTGCTACGGCTCCTACCAGACGCCGCGCTTCTGGGCGCTGGCCCGCGCGATGTCGCTCGGGCTGCCCGCCAACAAGGTGCGCGTGGTCCCGCAGCCTCAGGGTGGCGCCTTCGGTGGCAAGGGCGGTCCGCGCGGCACGGACATCGCCGCGCTGCTGTCGCGCAAGGCGGGCGGCCGGCCCGTGAAGTACATCGAAGACCGGATGGAGTACCTGCTGGCGGGCTTCGGTCAGTCCTGGGATCGCTACTACGAGGCCGCGTTGGCCGTGAAGGCGGACGGCACCGTCACAGGATTCAAGGTCAGGCTGATCGACGACCAGGGCGCGGGCACGGAAGGCTGGGGAACGATCTCTGTGGCCAAGCCCCTGGCCGCCTTCACGGGCCCTTACCGCATCGAGGCCGCCCGTTACGACACCGTGCTCGTGGTGACCAACCGCGCGCCCACGGCCCCTTATCGCGGCTACGGTCCGCCACCGCATTTCCTGGTCCTCGAATCGCTGATGGACATGGCAGCGCGGCGGCTCGGCATCGATCCCGCGGAGTTCCGTCGCCGCAACTACATCCGTCCGGAACAGTTTCCCTACACCATTCCCAGCGGCAACGAGTACGACAGCGGCAGCTACGAGGCCGTCCTCGACAAGGTGCTGGCCATGGCCGACTACCGGGCGCTGCGCGCTGCGCAGGCGCAGGCGCGCGCCGAGGGCCGACTGGTCGGCATCAGTGTCGTCAGCACGGTCGAGCCCGGGGTGTTCGACTGGAACGCCTACGCCACGGTGGGCGTGCAGGGCATCGGCGTGCCCGAGGGCGTCAAGGTCGCTTTCGACGTGCTCGGCAACCTCTCGCTGGTCGTCGGGTTCAATCTCCAGGGCCAGGGCCAGTACACGGTGGCCGCACAGGTCGCTGCCGATTACTGGGGCGTCGACATCGGCAGCGTCAGGGTCAACACGGCCTCGACAGACGCCGCTCCGCCTCATTTCGGTCAGGGTGGCAGCCGCCTCGGCGTGGCGGTCACCGGTGCGGTGCTCGGTGCCAGCGAGAAACTCAAGGACATCTTCTGCCAGGTGGTCGCGCATCTCCTGCAGACGACGCCCGGGCAGATCGAACTCATGGACGGTCGCCTGCGTCTGAAGGCGAACCCGAGGTCGGCATGAGCCTCGCCGAGGTGGCCGGCGTCATGCTCGGTCGCAGCGATCTGCTGCCGGCCGGTGTGGAACCCGCGCCGGAGGCGACCTACGTCTGGACGGCGCCCGGACGCACCATGCCGGACGCGCAGGGTCGCTGCCGGTCCTATCTGACCGCAGCCTTCGCGACCCATGTGGTCATGGTCGAGATCGACCGCGACACCGGGCGCACGGAGATCCTCGACTACTTCATCGTCGACGACTGCGGCACCCGCCTCAATCCCGCCACCATCGAGGGTCAGTTGCAGGGCGCAGTGGCGCAGGGGGTCGGCGCGGCGTTGTTCGAGGAGTACGTGTACGGCGACGATGCGCAACCGCGCGTCACGACCTTCGTCGACTACCTGATCCCGACCATCCACGAAGTGCCGCTGGCGAAGAAGGATTTCGTCGTCACGCCATCGCCCGTGGCACCGCTCGGTGCCAAGGGTTGCGGCGAAGGGGCGATCCACACGACCCCCGGGGCGATCCTCTGCGCGATCAACGACGCGCTGGCGCCTCTCGGCCTGGAGATCACCGAGACGCCGGCCTCGCCGCACCGGCTCTGGAAACTGCTGCAGCAGGCACGGCCGCCCGGGAATCCGCCGTGCGCGTAGAGACCGCACTGTTCGGGCCCGACACGGGACAGTACGCCGGCCGCGGCCAGGCCCGGCCGAGCCTGGCCGCGCTCGCCGCCGCCGCCCGCGAGGCCGAAGCACTGGGCTTCGACGGGCTGACCACCCCGGAAGCGGGCCACGATCCGTTCATCCCGCTGGCGATCGCGGCCGAGCACACTTCCCGTGTCACGCTCGGCACGAACGTTGCGATGTGCTTTCCGCGCAGTCCGATGGTTACGGCGCAGGCGGCGTGGGACCTGCAGAACCTGTCAGGCGGCCGCTTCACGCTGGGGCTCGGAACCCAGGTCAAGGGCCACAACGAGCGCCGCTACAGCACGGCCTGGCCGAGCGCACCGGGTCCGCGCATGCGCGAGTACCTGCTGTGCCTGCGCGCCATCTTCGCGAGCTTCCAGAACCCGGACCGGCCGAGCTACTTCGAGGGCGAGCATTACCGCTTCACGCTGCTGCCGCCCTTCTTCAATCCCGGTCCGATCGGGCATCCCCGGATCCCCCTCCATGCGGCGGCGGTCAATCCCTGGATGGCGCAGCTGGCCGGCGAGCTGTGCGAGGGCCTGCGCCTGCACCCCATCGCGACTTTCCGTTACACGCGCGAGGTGATCCTGCCGGCCGTGGCCGCCGGCGCGGCGCGAGCGGGTCGCGACGCGCTCGCCTTCGACCTGATCGGCGCACCCTTCATGGCGCTGGGCCGCAACGATGCGGAACTCGCCACTGCCCGGGAGGCGCTGCGCAGGCAGATCGCCTTCTATGGGTCGACGCGCTCCTACCACGCGGTGCTCGCGCATCACGGCTGGGCCGACCTCGGCCTCGAGCTGCACCGGCTGTCGGTGGCCGGGGAGTGGGCGGGGATGCCGTCCCTGATCAGCGACGCGATGCTGGACGAGTGGGCGGTGATCGCCACCTACGACCGGCTCGCCGAAGCGATCCGCGCCAGATGCGGCGGGCTCTTCGGCAGCATCGTGCTGGTGCTGCCGGCCGAGGCCCGCCGCGATGGCGACCTGCTGCGCGACATCGTGCGCAGGCTGCACGAAATCTGAAGCTTCCACAGGTACGTCTGCGATGACCGATCCCCGTTTTTCCAAGGGTCCCCTCGCGGGACTCCGCGTCCTCGACCTGGCGACGATGCTGGCCGGCCCCTACGCGGCCACCCTGCTCGGCGACCTGGGCGCCGACGTGATCAAGGTCGAATCCCACTACGGCGACGAGAGCCGCCACCTCGGCCCGCTGCGCGGCAGCGAGCGTGGTCCTTATCTCAGCCTCAACCGCAGCAAGCGCGATCTGGTGCTCGACCTGCAGCGGCCCGAGTCGCGCGAGGTCTTCGACCGCCTGCTCGGGACGACCGACATCCTGGTCACCAACATCCGTGAACCGGCGCTCGGCAGGCTCGGCCTGGAGTACGAGCAGATCAGGGCTCACAAGCCGGACATCATCTGGATCCGCGTCACGGCCTTCGGGCCGGACGGCCCCTATGCCGGCCGGCCGGGCATCGACTTCTTGGCCCAGGGCTACACCGGTGTGCTGACCCTGAACGGCGAGCCCGAGGGAGGACCGGTGCGCACCGGCTTCCCGGCCGTCGACGTCATGACCTCGCTGCTCGTCAGCAATGCGGCGCTCGCGGCCCTGCGTGTGCGCGAGCAGACCGGCGAGGGGCAGCGCATCGAGATCTCCCTGCTCGACGCCCTGATGCACGCGCAGGCCAGTTCCATCGGCACCTACCTCGCCACGGGTGACCGCCCGCAGCGCACCGGCAATCGCAGTCTCTATTTCGCGCCGTCGGGGGTCTATCCGACGCGTGACGGCAGGCATGTCGTGATCACCACGCCGGGCGAGAAATTCTTCGCCAAGGTGTGCAGGGCCCTCGGCACCGACTGGGACACCGATCCCCGTTTCCACGACATCGCAGCGCGCCTCGCGAACCAGGACGAACTCGACCGGGAAATGGCGGCGCGCACCCGGCTCTTCGACCGCGACGCGCTGGTCGAGCGCCTGGTCGCGGACGACGTGCTGACGGCGCCGATCAACGAAGTGGAAGACGTGGTCGTCGATCCGCAGATCCGCCACAACCGCATGATCGTCAGCACCCGGCACCCGGTGCTGGGCACGGTGGACGTCACGGGCGTTCCCATCCGTTTCTACGGCACCCCGTGCGAGGTGCGCCGGCACGCCCCGATGCAGGGTGAACACAGCCGTGAGGTGCTGGCCGAACTCGGTTACGACGATGCGCAGGTCAAGGCGCTCATCGAACAGGGCATCGTCGCCGACACGGCTGATCTGCAGCGCCGGCGCGAGGCCCGCCGCGCCGCGAGGGCCGCACCGCCCGCCGGGTGACGGTCCTCAGGCGACGCTGCTCAGCAACAGGCGCACCAGCGTCGTCTGCCTCGTCACGCCGGTCTTGGCGAAGATCGAGCGCAGGTGTGCGCGGATCGTGTTCTTGCGGCAGTTCAGTTCGTCCGCCGCCTCGTCGAGCGTCATGCCGTTGGCGAGCAGCATCGCCAGGTTGGCCTCTGCGGGCGTGAAGCCGAACAGCTGTCGCAGCAGCTCGCCCGAGGCCTGCGACTTGCGTTCCGGATCACGGATGAAGACCGCCACGGCTGGCTGGTGCTGACCTTCCGACCATTCACCGAGCGGAATGGCGCGGATGACGATCCCGAGCTTCGCGCGGCCGGACGGCCGGCCCACCGCCATCGCTTCCGGGACGCCCGATACCGTGAGGTTGTGCCCGGCTAGGGCGATCTTCATCAGCCGCTGCAGTTCGTGCTCTTCCTGACGGTACTCGGCATGCAGCATATTGCGCGTCAGGTGCACGCCGTCCCGCTGCGCCAGGATCTCCTCCGCAACGCGGTTGCAGCGGATCACGGCGCCCGTCTTGTCGAGGATCAGCGTGCCCACCAGCATGCGGTCCACCGCCATGGCATAGAGCTGCCGTTCCTCCTCGATGACTCCGAAGTGTGACAGCAGATTGACGGCTCGCCGGATGTGCGGCAGCAGCATGCGGACCAGTGCCTTGTCGCCGGGAGAGAAGTTCTCCACCGATGGCGGGCGGCAGATCCGCACTCGACACTCCGCCCCGTCCTCGGCGCGGATGTCGGCGCCCAGGATGTGATGGATGTTGTTGGGGGCGATGAACTGCTTGTAGAACTCCCCCCGGGTCCAGGCGTCGATGTCGATCATCTCGTCGATGGTCACGACCTTGTCGGCGGGCAGGCCGACGAAGGGGTCCAGGGAGAAGGCGTTGTACTGGTTGTACGAAGCGCCGTAGATTTCCGGGCCGCGGTTGCCGCAGCGGAACAACAGCGCCGGCTGGTCCAGCGACGCTGGCCGCAGGATGAGTGTGGTCCAGTTGGCCTGCAGCCGCTCGCGCAGGGCCGTGAGCAGGCTGCCCCACTTGACCTGTTCGCGCAGTCCTTCATAGACGAGTCCCGCCAGATCGCTGAACTCGGCGATGGATACCTCCAGGTCGCCGCCACCTGCAGCGTCACTGGCTCTCTCGGCCCTTTCTTCCATCGTCTGCGGCCCCCATCGGTCCGACGTCCTCGGACGGCGGACCGCGAAAGTATAGTCGAGCCTCTCCGTGGCTTCGCCGTGCCGGCTCCGGGACGCCGCTCTCGTCCGTTCAGACGAAGTGGGCGCGGGGAGGCCAGCCTAGACTCTTTCACGAAGGGGGCGGCCATCCAATGACCCTGAAATTCGACTACGCCGGGCGGGTGGTCCTGGTGACTGGCGGGACCAAAGGCATCGGGCGGGGGATCGCGGAGCGCTTCCTCGCCGCGGACGCGGCGGTGGTCGTCTGCGGTCGTCACGAGCCGTCGGAGCCGATCCGCGTGGGCGACCGGGCGGCGCAGTTCATGGCCTGCGACGTCAAGGACCTGGAATCCCTGACGGCGCTGTTCGCCCGGGTCCGTGCCTGCCACGGCCGGATCGACGTGGTGGTCAGCAACGCGGGTGGTGCTCCTTCCGCGCCGGCCGCCACCGCCTCGCCGCGCTTCCACGAGAGCATCATCCGGCTCAACCTCATCGCGCCCCTCAATGTCGCCCAGCTCGCCAACGCCGCCATGCAGGAGCAGGACGAGGGCGGAGCGATCATCTTCATCGGCAGCATCGGTGCGCTGCGGCCCGCACCGGGGACGGCCGCCTATTCGGCGGCGAAGGCCGGCATCGCCATGCTGGGCTGGGGCCTGGCCCAGGAGTGGGCTCCGAAGGTGCGCGTGATGACCGTGAGCCCGGGCCTCGTGCACACCGATCAGGCCGATGTCCATTACGGCGACGCGGCCGTGTCAGCCGCCGTCGCGGAAACGATTCCGATGAAACGCATGGCGACGCCGGCGGACATCGGCAATGCCTGCCTGGCACTGGCGGCGCCGGAACTGGCGTATGCGACCGGCAGCAATCTCTACGTGCACGGCGGCGGCGAGCCGCCGGTGTTCCAGACCGTGGTGGAGCAACTGACCCGGGTTGGAAGCTGAGGCGCACCCACCCCGCCCGCAATCGTGCGGCGGCGGACGACTTCGGAAGCAAGGACGGGGAATGGACTTCAGGCTGAACGACGAACAGCAGGCGATCGCCGACATGGCCGGGCGACTCTTCTCCGACCATTGCACCGACGAGCGTCAGGCCGCCTTCGACCGCAGCGGCGCGCCCTTTGACGACGAACTGTGGCGCAAGGTCATCGACAGCGGCCTGCAGGCGCTCGCGCTGGACAGTGAAGCCGGCGGCAATGGCCTGGGAATGACGGAACTGATGCTGGTCCTCGAGGCCCAGGGGCGGGCGCTGGCGCCGGTACCGCTGTGGCGCCACCAGCTGGCGGCCGCCACCTGGTCTCGCTTCGGCGGGACGGCCGCGATCGAGCCGGTCCGCGAGGCAGTGGCCGGCTCCGGCCTTCTCACCCTGTCCCTCGATGGCATGTTCGAGGCCCGTGGGCTCCGGCTGGCAGCGCGTCGTGACAGCGACGGCTGGTGTCTGACTGGAACGAGCCCGGCCGTGGCCTTGGCGGGGCAGTCCCGCCGGGCTCTGCTGCCGGCATCGCTCGGAAACGGAGTGGGTCTTTTCGCCCTCGACCTGACGGCCGCGGGGCTGCGACGCGTGGAAGGCGTGTTCACCCACGGTGAAGCCGTGGCCGATGTCGTCTGTGAAGGTGTGGTGCTGCCGGAAGCGGCGCTGCTGCCGCCGTCGGCACTGCCCTGGCTCCATCAGCGGGCGATGGCGGCGATCGCCGCCCTGCAACTCGGGGTCAGCGCGGAGCAGTTGCGTCGTACCGCGGCCTACCTCAGCGAGCGCCGGCAGTTCGATCGGGCGATCGCCACCTTCCAGGCGGCGCAGATGCAGATGGCCGATGGCTACATCCTCCTCGAGGTGCTGCGCAGCTCACTCTGGCAGCTGTGTTACCGGCTCGACAGCGGCGCCGATGCGGCGGCCGAGGCCGACGCGACCAAGTACCTCGCCGGCGAGGCGGGGCACAGGATCGGACACCTCGCCCAGCATCTCCACGGCGGGATCGGCGTCGATGTCTCGTATCCGATCCATCGCTTCCAGCTCTGGAGCCGGGCCCTCGGCATGACCCACGGCGGTTCCGCGGCCGCGCTGTCCCGCCTGGGTGACTGGCTGGCCGGGCACGAGGTGCTCGGCTGGAAGTACGACCTCGAATCGATGCCGGCGTGAACCGGTAAGGAGACCGACGCCGATGTTCATCGACCTGACACCGGAGCAGCACGCCCTGCGCCGCCGCGTCCGGGACTATTTCCAGCAGCTGATGACCCCGGAGCTGCGCCATCGCCTGCGCCGTTCGGAGGGGGGCAGCGAGTTCCGCCGTGTCGTCCGCCAGATGGGCCGCGACGGCTGGCTGGCCGTCGGCTGGCCGAAGCAATACGGTGGCCAGGGCTACGCGGCGACCGAGCAGCTGATCTTCTTCGAGGAGGCGAACATCGCCGGCGCGCCGCTGCCCTTCGTGACCATCAGCACCGTCGGGCCCGCCCTGATGGCGCACGGCTCGCCCGCGCAGAAGGCGCGCTTCCTGCCCGGAATCGCCGCCGGAGAGATCAATTTCGCGATCGGCTACTCCGAGCCCTCCGCCGGCAGCGACCTGGCGGCGCTGACGACGCGGGCCACGTTCGTGGACGGCCATTTCGTCGTCAACGGCAACAAGTTGTGGACTTCGGGAGTCGAGTCGGCGGATTTCGTCTGGCTGGCGGTGCGCACCGATGCGGAGCTGCCGCGCCACCGGGGGATCTCGCTGCTGATCGTCGACACGCGCCTGCCGGGCTTCTCGCACGCGCCGATCCACACCGTCGCGAACATGACCGGGGCCAGCTTCTACGACAACGTCCGGGTGCCGGCGGATTGCCTCGTCGGCGAGCTGAACGGCGGCTGGAAACTCATCACCAGCCAGTTGAATCACGAGCGCCTCGGTCTCGGCGCCTGGTCGAACCGGATCTTCGCGTCGTTCCGGCGCGTGTTCCTCTGGGCGCGCGTCGCCGACGAGAGCGGCCGGCGCGCGGTCGACGTGCCCTGGGTACGCACGGCGCTGGCGGAATGCTATGCGCGGATCGAGGCCCTGCGCCTGATCAACTACCGCATCGCCGCCCATCTCGATGCCGATTCCATGGACGTTCCGCTCGCCTCGGTGACCAAGGTCTACGGCTCGGAGACGGTCGTCGACGTGCTGCGCCGGCTGATCGAGATCGTCGGCGGCAGCGGCCTGGTGCGCTCGGGCTCCACGGCGGCGGAGCTGCTCGGCGATCTGGAGTACGAGGCGCGCATGGCGCCCATCAACACCTTCGGCGGCGGGACGAACGAGATCCAGCGCGAGCTGATCGCCCAGTTCGGACTCGGCCTGCCGCGCACACGCTAGCGCGGACACTGAAGAAACACCGGAAAGGTCCTCGTGATCACGCGCGAAGAAACCCAGGCCAGGCTCGACCGGCGTTCCGCCGCGGCGGCGCGCTTCAAGCCCCGGTCGACCTTCACGATCGCCGACCGGCTCGAGGAACATGCGCGCGCGCACGGGGAGCGTCCTTTCCTGTTGTATGGCGACACCGTGCTGAGCTACGCGGAAGTCGATGCCCGTGCGAGCCAGGTCGCCCACGCGGCCCGCGCGCTGGGCCTGAAGTGCGGTGATGTCTGTGCGCTGGCGATGGAGAACCGGCCCGAGCTGTTCATCGCCTGGTTCGGCCTGAACAAGCTCGGCGTCACCGTGGCGCTGCTCAACACCCACAACCGTGGCCGGCCGCTGCGCCATGCCATCGACGAGACGCGTGCCAGGGCCGTGATCGTCGGCGAGGAATGTCTCGCTGCATTCGACACTGCCGAAACGCGTGATTTGCAGACGCTGTGGCTCTGGCCCGATGCCGAGCAGTCCGCCGGACCGGCGCTGCGCGCCCTGGCAGTCCTGGATTTCGCCGGGCGCTGCGCGGGTGCTCCCCGCAGCGACCCGGACCGCGCCTGGCGCGACGGACTGGTCGCGGAGATGCCGGCGGTCCTCGTGTTCACGTCCGGCACCACCGGCCTGCCCAAGGCCGCGATCTATTCGCACATGCGCTGGATGATGGTCGGCGACGTCACGCAGGCGACCATGGACTCCGACGAGCGCGACGTCTTCTACTGTTTCCTGCCGCTCTACCACGGTGCCGCGGCCGCGGCGCTGGCCTCGACCGCCCTGCACTCCGGCAGCGCCATCGTCATCCGGCGCCGCTTCAGCGTGCGCGAGTTCTGGAGCGACGTGCGTCGCTACCACGTGACCTACTTCCAGTACGTCGGCGAGATCATCCGCTATCTGCTCAACCAGCCGCCGCGTCCCGACGACCGGCAGCACACGCTGCGCGTGATGGCCGGTACCGGCATGGGGCCGGAGCTGTGGGCGCGCTGGGTCGCGCGTTTCGGCGAGCCGATGATCCTCGAGAGCTGGGGCGCGACGGAGTCGAACGCCAACGTCGTCAATGTCGACAACCGGCCGGGTTCCTGCGGGCGCGTGCCGTTCTGGGAGAAGACCAACCTGCGCCTGATCCGTTACGACGTCGAGCGCGGCGAGCACCTGCGCGACGCCGCGGGACACTACGTCGTCTGCCAGCCCGGTGAAGTCGGTGAGGCGGTCGGTTTCATCGTCGATCACCCCGACATCGGCGCCGGTCGCTTCGAGGGCTACACCTCGAAGGAGGCAACGGAGAAGAAGATCCTGCGCAACGTCTTCCGGTCCGGTGACGCGTGGTGGGCCTCCGGTGACCTGCTGTACTACGACGCGGACGGCTATCTGTGGTTCGTCGACCGCATCGGCGACACCTTCCGCTGGAAGAGCGAGAACGTCTCCACGACGGAGGTTGCCGAGACGCTGGGTGGGTTCCCGGGGATCGAGTCCATCAATGTGTACGGTGTGCAGGTGCCCGGCATGGAAGGTCGCTGCGGCATGGCGGCGATCCTCGTGCAGCCGGGCGAGACCTTCGATCCGGCGGCGTTCTTCCGGTTCGCTGCCGAGCGCCTGCCACGCTACGCGCTGCCCCAGTTCCTGCGGCTCAGCGACAAGGCCGAGCTGACCACGACCTTCAAGCTGCGCAAGTTCGATCTTCAGCGGCAGGGCTATGACCCGGCGGCTTTCAGCGATCCGCTGTACGTGATCGACGAGGCCGGCCGGAGCTATCGGCCCTACAGCGCGGCGGCGCTCGCAGCGGCCGGTTTCCCGCCGTTCGCGCCCTGAACGCAGTCATGCTCCCCCGGAGGTGATGTGGACGACTCGAACGCATTCCGGCAGGAGGTCCGGCAGTGGCTCGAAGCGAACTGCCCGGCTTCGATGCGCGGCGCCGGCCACGAGGACGTGGTCATGGCCGGCACGCACGCCAGCTTCGCCAGCGAGGACCAGCGCATCTGGTTCGAGCGCATGCGCGACCGGAAGTGGTTCGCGCCGGACTGGCCGGCCGAATACGGTGGCGGTGGCCTCGATACGCCGCGCCTGCGGATCCTGGAGGACGAACTGCGGCGCCTGCGCTGCCGCGTGCCCCAGGTCAATCTCGGGATCTGGATGCTCGGTCCGGTGCTGCTCGAGTTCGGCACGGAGGCGCAGAAACAGCAGTTCCTGCCGCCGATGACTCGCGGCGAAGTCGGCTGGTGCCAGGGTTTCTCCGAGCCCAACGCGGGCTCTGATCTGGCGAGCCTCGGTACTTCCGCACGCGCCGAGGGCGAGCACTACGTGGTCAGTGGCGCCAAGATCTGGACCTCCGGCGCCGACAAGGCGGACTGGATGTATGCGCTGGTGCGCACCGACCCCGCGGCGCCGAAACACGAGGGCATCAGCCTGCTGCTCGTCGACATGAGGTCGCCCGGCATCACCGTGCGTCCGATCGAACTGATCAGCGGTGCCTCCAGGTTCTGCCAGGTGTTCTTCGACGGGGTGCGGGTGCCGCGGAGCAATCTGATCGGGCCCGTGAACGGCGGATGGACGGTCGCCAAGCGCCTGCTCCAGCACGAGCGCTCGGCGATGTCGAAGATGGGTGATCTCAATCTGCCGGCGCAGGTCGATCTGGTGCCGGCGGTGCAGCGTTTCCTCGCCGGCGGCACGACGCCGGGCGATGCCGCCATCCGCCAGCGCGCGGTGGCCTGCGCCATGGATCAGCATGCCTTTCATCTCACGCTCGACCGCATGGGCCAGGAGGCGAGGGCACGCCAGGATGTCTCCGGACTCATGGCCATCGTCAAGCTGCTGCACACCGAGCAGGACAAGCGCAGGTCGGCGGTCATCGTCGACGCGATGGGGAATCGCGGCCTGGGCTGGGACGGCGACGAGTTCGGCGAGGACGAACTGTCGATCGTGCGGCAATGGCTGCTCAGCTACACGCTGACCATCGCGGGCGGCTCTTCCGAGGTGCAGCTGAACATCGTCGCCAAGCGGGTGCTCGGACTGCCGGGCGGCTGATCGCGAGCGGAGTCACGTCGACATGGACATGGTTTTCACCGAAGAGCAGCGCCTGCTCGCCGACTCGGCCCGGGAGTTCCTCACCGAGCGATGTTCGACGGTGGCGCTGCGCCGCCTGCGTGCTGCCCGGGATCCACTCGGCTACGAGCCCGAGGCCTGGCGGCAGATGGTCGAGCTGGGCTGGACCGCGATTCCTTTCCCGGAATCCATCGGTGGCCTCGATTTCGGGTATCGGGGGCTGGGCGCGGTCTTCGAGCAGATGGGCAGGACGCTCGCGGCCAGCCCGCTGCTGTCTTCGGTGGTGCTCGGCGGCTCGGCGCTGCTGCTGGGCGGCTCGCCGGAACAGCGGGCCGCGCACATTCCGGCCATCATCCGCGGGGAACGGCGTCTCGTGCTCGCGGTCGACGAAGGCCGCCACCACGATCCGGCGGCGATCAGCCTCGCGGCGCGCCGCGCGGGCGACAGCTGGCTGCTCGACGGTGACAAGGTCTTCGTCATCGACGGTCACGGTGCCGACGTCCTGGTCGTGGCCGCACGCAGTGCGGGCCGGGCCGGCGAGCACGCCGGCATCACGCTGTTCCTGCTCGATGCGGGGGCGCCCGGTGTCGAGGTCCGGCCCACCTCGCTGCTCGATTCCCGCAATGCGGCCCGGGTGTGCCTGCGCGGCGTGCGCGTGGGCGCGGACGCCGTGCTCGGCGAGGTCGATGCCGGCTGGGAGATCCTCGATGCAGTGCTCGACCGTGGCCGCGTCTGTCTCGCGGCCGAGATGCTCGGCATCGGCCAGTGGCTGTTCGACACCACGATCGCCTACCTCAAGGAACGCGTGCAGTTCGACGTGCCGATCGGCTCCTTCCAGGCGCTGCAGCACCGTGCCGCCTGGCTCTACGCCGAACTGGCACTCGCGCGCAGCGCGGTGATGGCCGGCCTGGCCGCCCTCGAGGGGCCGGCGGAACAGCGCCGCCTGCTCGCGAGCCTGGCCAAGGCGAGGATGGGCAGTGTTCTGGAGAAGATCGTCGGCGAGGCCGTGCAGATGCACGGCGGCATCGGCGTCACGGACGAGCTCGACGTTGGCCTCTACCTGAAGCGCGCGCGCGTCGTACGCCTGGCGCTGGGCGACCACGATTTCCATGGCCATCGCTACGGCCGGCTGATCGGCCTCTACGCCTGAGGAGCTTCCACTCGTGAGTCACGAACTGGCCGCGAGGCTGTACGAGGTCCAGCGCCAGCTGTGCGCGCCCGGCGCGCCCTTCGAGGTCGTCGAGGAAAGGGTCTTCGGCGAGCCGACCCGCCTGTTCCTCAAGGCGCCGGCGAACCTGCGCGAGGCCGTTGCTCCGGCGCGCGGCTTCGGCGATCGTGAATTCGTCGTCTATCGCGACGAGCGCTGGAGCTTCCGGCGGTTCTTCGAGCACGTCGACGCCCTGGCGGCGCAGCTGGTCGAGCGCTACGGCATCGTCAAGGGCGACCGCGTCGCCATCGCCATGCGCAACCGTCCGGAATGGCTGACGGCCGCCATCGCGGCGCTGTCGGCGGGCGCGACGCTGGTGCCGCTCAACAGCTGGGGCCGGCGCGAGGAACTGCTGCACGGCCTGACGGACAGTGCGCCCCGTGTGATCTTCTGCGACGAACCGCGCCTCGCACACGTGGGTGCCGATCTGGCGGCGCTCGACATCCGGGCCGTCGTCACCGATGGCCCTGCGGCCGACGGCGGTGCGCCCATCGCCCGCTATGCCGATCTGGTCGCGGCGGGTGCGGGTGCGCTGCCGCCCGTGGTCGCGCTGGCGCCCGACGACGATGCGCTGGTCCTCTACACCTCGGGAACCACGAGCCTCGCGAAGGGCGTGCTGTCGACCCATCGCGCGATCTGTCAGGCGCTGACGAGTTTCGAGTACGCGGGTGCCGTCGCGGGCATGACTTCGCCCGAGAGCGTCAAGGCGATCATGGCGCTGGGTCATGCGCCGACGATGCTCACCGCCGTGCCTCTGTTCCACGTCAGCGGACTGCATGCCCACTTCCTCCACTCGCTGCGCAGCGGCCGGCGCATGGTGATGATGTACCGGTGGGACGTCGACGAGGCGCTGCGGCTGATCGAGCGCGAACGCGTGACCGCCGTCGCCGCGTCGACCGCGATGGTCGCCCAGCTCCTGTCGGCTCCGTCCTTCGCCGCCACCGACACCCGCAGCCTGACGGCTGTCGGACTGGGCGGCGCCGCCGTCACCCGGCGGGTCATCGACCTCATCGAGGAGAAGCGGCCCGCCGCCATGGCCGGCATCGGCTACGGCCTCACCGAGACCAACGGCGTGGGCACCATCTCATCGGGCGCTACCTTCCGTTACAAGCCCACCAGCTCCGGTGTGCGCCTGCCGATCATGGACGTGCGGATCGCCGGTGAGGACGGCGGTGCGCTGGCCGGGGGTGAGACCGGCGAGATCTGCCTGCGTGGCGCGGCGCTGATGCGCAGCTATTGGCGGGACGCCGAAGCGACGTCGCAGGTACTGCAGGACGGCTGGTTCGCGACGGGGGACGTCGGTTACGTCGACGACGAGGGCTTCCTGTTCGTCGTCGACCGCATCAAGGACATCGTCAACCGCGGCGGCGAGAAGATCTCGACGGCGGAAGTCGAGTCCTGTGTCTCACGGCTGCCCCAGGTTGCCGAAGTCGCCGGCATCGCCCTGCCGGACGCCGACCTCGGTGAAGTTCTTGCACTCGCGGTGCGGCTGAACCCGGGTTCAGCGCTGACCGCGGAGCAGGTCCGCGGCCACGTGGGCGAGCATCTGGCCGCCTTCAAGGTGCCGGCGCAGGTGGCGTTCCTCGACGAGGATCTGCCGCGCAACGCATCCGGAAAGCTGCTGCGGCGCGAGCTGGCCGAGTGGCTGGTGCGCCATGTCGCCGCTGTGGCCGGAACCTGACGGACCCGGAACCGCACCGGGTCGCGCGCCAACGGGCCAGCGGGAAGGCAAACGCAGCGGCATGTCGGGGCGCCGCACGCGAAGTCGTCACATGCCCGTGAACCCCCCGGCGCGACCGGATGGCGCGGCGTGCGCGCGGTGGAAGTTTGCAGTGCGACGCCCTGGCTCTTAGAGTTCGCGCCTTTCTGCGGATCGACTTCCGGAGCCCGTCATGACTCGGACCCCCAGCCTGTCGCCAAGGCGGCGAAGACCCGGCCGGCCGCCGGGCGGCAGCGTGGCGGTGGACATGCGGCAGCGCATCCTGAAGGCGGCCATCATCTGTTTCGCCCGCGACGGTTACGCCAAGGCGAGCAACCGGAGCATCGCCCGCGAGGCCGGGGTTACGGCTCCGTCGCTCTACCACTATTTCGACTCGAAGGCCGTCCTGTATCGAAGCGCGCTGCAGGACGCCAACGGCATGCTGGTGCAGGCCTATCGCGCCGCCTGCGCCGCGCATCCGCAGGCGGGCAGCATGGAACAGCTGTGTTTCGGGATCGAAAAGGTGATCGCCCTGTCGCGCCGCCACCCGGGGCTGATGGCGTTCGCCGCGGCGGCGGCCGGGGAAATCGAACGCCATGACGAACTCGACTGGCTGGATCCCGAGGATGCCGAGGCGTTCCCGGAATTCTTTCGTGATCTGCTGCGCCGCGCCCGCGACCGTGGCGAACTCGGAGCCGGTATCGACATCGAGGCGGCGGCGCAGATGCTGATCGCCTGCATTTCGGGACTGGCGGGGCTGGGCGGTACGCTGCCGGCGACGCGCAGCTTTGCCGCGGTGCTGCGTGCTTTCGAACGGATGCTGCGCGGCGACCTGATGCTGCTGGTCCGCCCCGGCGGCCGGTCCGGACGGTGACCCGGCACGTCGATGCCGGGCTGCTCTACTTCACCCGGAGGATGGGTGGCGGCATGTACTGGCCGTCGATGGCAACCTGACGGGGCTGGTAGATGCGCATGATCAGATGGATGCCCATGCCTTGCCGGGAAGGCAGCCAGTTGGCCCGCAGCACTGGATCCCCGGGCTCCGTGGGCGAGACGACGATGGTCAGCGATCCGTCCGGGTTGTCGCGCAGTCCCCTGGTGTTGCTGCCGATGTGGTTGCGATGGATGGGATTGTCGACCATGAAATGGGTCGTTGAATCCATCAGTGTGATCGACCAGAAGGCCTGGGCCGGCGGGGTCTGGCCTTTCGGGAAGGTGATGGTGTACTCGTGGTCACCGCTGAGGAGGTGACCTTCGGAATCGCTGTAGGCGTTCGGGTACACCGCTTCCTCGGGAATGTTCGCCCCCAGTCCGCCGAAGACACTCAAGGCCCGCAATATGTAGTCCTGACCGAAAGTGCCGAGACGTCGCGGCGCCGTGCTCCAGCCGCCACTGTTGCCGGACATCGGGCGGGCACGCATCGTATGGAGGAAATTGAAGCCGTCCTTGATGGACTGCTCCAGGCCGACCACCGTCTGCCTGGGCAGTTTCTGCGGGTCGAAAACCACATTCGGACCGAAACCGGCCGCGTCGAACAGCGCCATCAGGCCTTTGTCCTGCTCAGGCGCCTCGATCTGCCGAAGGTGGTGGTTCACCACCGCGAAGAAATCGAGGGTCTCGCGAATGTCGTAGCTGGCCGCGATGATCGGCGGCACGTTCTTCTGTGGCGTCTGCGGCAGGAGCCTCGCATTGACCGGATCCTTCAGGTAGCTGGCCAGGTCGATCAGGCGGAACTTGCGCTCGTAGCGTTCGTGCCGCTCCTTTTCGTTGTCGCGGGTCGCTTCGATCCGGGTCAGGATCCAGGTGGTCGGCGTGGTGAGCCTCACATGCCCCTGGATTCCGGGCGGCAGCGGCTCGTTCCAGTCCTGGTAGGTGATCAGGAAATAGCCTCCCTTGTGGCCGATCGTGCGGCTGCTGATGTAGGCCTCGTCCACCGAGTAGTAGTTCTCGAACTGGACGCTGTACCAGATGTCGTCCATCGGCGGGACGTAGAGCACGTAGGGGCTGTCCTTCACGTACAGCCAGGCCGACGAATACAGCACGTCGGGATTCGGGACGCCGAACCAGGTCGTGGTGTGGTCCGAGAGCCGGCCGCCGTTGAAATAGCCGAACATCCCGTGGGGGGCGCTGTTGTCCTTGGCGACTCCCTTCACCTGGCGCATTTCAGCCACTGCGAATTCGAAGAAGGGCATGCAGTAGAGATAGCCGAGCATGCCGACCGACCGCGACAGGTCGGTGACCGATTGCCCGAAATATCTCTGCTGCTCCGCGGACCAGCCGGTGTCGGCGCTGCGGGCCGGACCCGAGAGCAGGCTCAGGGCCAGCAGCGCAGCCCGCGTGAAACGATTCACCATGTGTGTCTCCCTGCGGCAAGGGTTACGGGGGTGTTCATCGACGATCGATGCGGGCCGCGAAGCGCCCGTCGTAGAAGCCGAAGCGCTCTGCCAGTTCCGAGGTCGCGAGCCCGAAATCCTGTGCGGTGTACCGATGGGTGCCGAACTTGTCCTGGCGGTTCATCGCAAGGAAGTCGACCATCCGTGACTCGTGGGTGGTGCTGACCGTCAGGCCGAAACGGCGGTAGATGGCTTTCACCGCGGCGATCGGGTCGATCAGCAGGTCCTCGTAGGCGAGGTCGGCGATCTGCCCCCCCTTTTCCGGATGGGCTTCCCGCCAGGCCACGTACCGCTGCAGCCAGCGCTCCAGCATGTCCGCGGTCTGCGGACCGACGGCTGACTTCTCATAGTGTCCCAGCGATTGTTCCCACAAGTGCCAGTGCAGGCTGGCGAGGCTGGCCACCGACTCCACGGCCGAGCGGTGGGTATTGATGATCATCGCATCGGGATAGGTGTCGAACAGCAGGTCCAGGTGCCCCATGTGCGACGGTGATTTGAGGGCCCAGCGCGGCTTCCGGTGCCGGGACTGGAGATGCTGGAGGAAGATCCGGTGCCAGCGATAGGCCGAGGTCTGGTCCTGGGCGTCCAGCCAGTCGTTGTAGGGGCGTATCGGCAGCCCGCAGTAGTAGATGTAACTCAGGAACTCCATGGAGAGGATGCCGATGCACTCCTGCGGCAGTCGGGCGCCGATCGGGTGAACGGCCAGGACTTTCGGATTCAGGCCGTCGACCTCCTGCAGTGCCCGCGTCACCGTGTCGATGCGGGGATCGGTTTCATAGGTCGCTGCTTCGGGAGGCGGACAGGGCAACGAGGTCTCCCAGAGCATCGGGACCCGGTGATCGGGATCTGCCGAGAGCAGGCCGAACAGCAGCGTGGTGCCGCTGCGCGGCAGGCCCAGGACGAAGAACGGAGATCGAATCCTCTCCTCGGCGACCTGCGGATGCTGGCCGCGGTGGTGCCAGACCCCCAGCCGCGCGATGAGGTTGCCGAGCAGCGAACTCCGGGTGCGCATGAACCCCAGTTCGGTCAGCTCCAACTCGTTGATCGCCGCGACCAGACGGTCCAGTCCCGGTCGGAAGCTGTCCGGGCCGAAATCGTGGAGGCCAGCGGCCTGCGAGGCCATCTGCAACAGGTCATCGACGCGGAAATCGGCATGATGGGCTGGCATGACGGTCACCGGGTGAAGTCATGATGGAACGGGCTGCAGACCAGACGCGTCGGCATCGTCAGTTGCCGGCCTGCCCCAGCAGACGGGGCATGTTGGGTTGTCCCGTCCAGGCCATCAGGCCGCCGTCGACCGGAATGATCGCGCCGGTCATGTAACTGGCCTCGTCGGAGACGAGAAAGCGCACCAGTCGGGCGACCTCTTCGGGTTCGCCGGGCCGGTTCAGGGGGATGCTCGCCAACCAGGTGTCACGCACCGATTCCATGGCGAGGGCGCCGGCGGTGAGGGGCGTATCGATCAGGCCCGGGCACACGGCATTGACGCGGATGCGGTCGCGGGCATGATCCAGCGCGAGGGCCCGGGTGTAGTTGATGGCGGCACCCTTGGAGGCGGCATACGCCGTGAAGGCGTAATCGGCCGCCAGCCCGGACACCGAGGCGATGTTGACGATCGCGCCGCCGCCCTGCTGGCGCATCAGGGGAACGACACACCGGCAGCCGTGGAAAATGGAATTCAGGTTGACCGCAAGGACGCGATCCCACTGCTCCGGTGCCAGGTCCGGGGTTTCGCCGAAATTGCCGACGCCGGCGTTGTTGACCAGGATGTCCACGCGGCCGAAGAGCCGTGTGGTCGCCGCCACCATCGACTGCACCTCCGAGAGCACGGCCACGTCCGCGTGAACGTAGGCGGCCGCAGCGTCGCCGTGTGCGGCACACAGCGCTTTCACCATCGTTTCGCCCGCCGCGTCGTCGAGGCCGGCGAGCATCACCCTGGCGCCGTGCGCCGCGAGTTCATGGCACACGGCGGCGCCGATGCCGGATGTCCCGCCGGTGACCAGGGCCACGCGGCTGGAGAGTGAGGGGCTTGCAGACGCCATGACGATCTCCCTGTACAGGCCTGTGCCACCAGCGTGCGGGTGTCGACGGCCCGTGGCAGGAGCCGATGCCCCGTGTGCAGCATAACGGCAATCCAATTAATTGACCAGACGATCGAATACTGTTTCAATTCCGGGCGTGTGGCCCCTGGAGCACGTGGATGGATTCCTTCGATCTCGACCTCGATCTCAGCGAGGAGATGCAGTCGATCCGCGCCGTCTGCCGCGGTTTCGCCCGGGACGTGATGCGTCCGGCGGGTGTCCAGCTCGATCGTATGTCGGCGGAACAGGTGATCGCCGCCGATTCGCCGCTGTGGACTGTCCTGCGTCGCTACCAGGCGCTGGGCTTCTCCGGCGGCGCGGCGATCGCTGGTGCCGAGCTGTTGCCGGCGCAGGCGGCGCTGCTGCATGCCATCGTCGTCGAGGAACTCGCCTGGGGCGACGCCGGCCTCTTCATCACCTGCGGCCTGAACAACATGACGCCGCAGATCGCCCGCGGCTTCGGCCGCGAGGACCTGGTCGAGTTCTTCTCCGGGCGTGACGAGATCGGCTGTCTGGCGATCACCGAGCCGGGGCGTGGCTCGGACAACGTCGCGTTCACCGAGCCGTCCTATCGTGATCCGCGCATCAGGCCGGCGCTGAAGGTCCGCCGCCATGGCGACGACTTCCTGCTCAACGGCCAGAAGTCGGCATGGGTGTCGTGCGGAACGATTGCCGGCTCCGCGGTCCTGTTCGCCGGTTTCGAGAACGCCGCACAGGGCCTGGCCGAGGGCGCGGCATTTCTGATGCCGCTCGACCTGCCCGGCATCACGCGCGGCAAGCCGCTGGAGAAGCTCGGCCAGCGGACGCTGAACCAGGGCGAGATCTTCTTCAACAACGTGGTGGTGCCGCGTCGCTTCCTGCTCGCGGAGGGCCCGGAGGCCTATCCGGTCGTCTGGGAGAACGTGCTGCGCGACGCCAACGTGCACATGGGTCCGCAGTTCGTCGGTGTGGCCCGCGCCGCGTACGAATGTGCGCTGGAATACGCCAGACAATGGGTCCAGGGCGGCGTGCCGATCATCCGGCACCAGGCCGTGAAGCTGCGGCTGTTCGAGATGTTCCGCAAGGTCGAGGCCGCGCGCTCGCATGCCCGCCGGGTCGCGGTCGCCAATGCGGTCAAGCCGGGTGGTGTCCCCTTCCAGTACGCGGCCAGTGTCAAGGTCCTGTGCACGCAGACGGCCTTCGAGGTCGCCAGCGACGCGATACAGGTCCTCGGCAGCAACGGCCTGACCCGTGAGTACCCTGTTGAAAAGCTCTTCCGCGACGCGCGCGCCTCGTTGATCGAGGATGGCGAGAACGGCGTGCTGTCGCTGATGGGCGCTGCGCGCCTGTAACGACCCGATCCGGAGACCACGAATGGAAGTGCAAGAAGCCATCGGCAGCCGCCGCTCGTATCGCTACCTCGATCCGCACCGGCCAGTGGAGATCGAGAAGATCCAGAAGATGCTCGAGGCGGCGCGCCTGGCCTCGCACTTCGGCAACAACAACGCCGGCCGGGCGCTGGTCGTCCATCGGGCGACGGCGACGGAGGAACAGCTGGCCAGCCTGCCTTCGCCGGTGGGCGGGTTCCAGATAGGGCTCGCGCCGGTCGTGATCCTCTGGTACGTCGAGACCACGGCCATGGATCACGCTCCGCAACGGCTGCGCGAGCTGGTGCACTGCGGGGCGCTCGGTTACGGCGAGGGCCGCTTCGATGAACTGGAGCAGACCCTGGTGCCGCTCTTCACCCGGGGCGCCGAGCCCATGAAGGCGCCGGGCCTCGTCGATCTCGACCTCGGCCAGGCGGTGGCGCAGGCGACCCTCGTTGCGATCGACCTCGGGCTGGGCTGCTGCTGTCAGGGTTCGCCGAACTGGAAGCGCGTGGAGAAGGCCTTCGGCCTGCCGCCCACCGCGCGGATCGTCGTTGCGCAGACGGTCGGCTATCCCGCCGAGAGCCGGGAGGCCGGCGGCCAGCGGCCGCGCCTGCCGTTCGAGCAGCTGTTCCAGCTGAACGCGTACGACAATCCGTTCCCGCGCGATCCGGCGGTGCTGGCCGAGCTGCGGCAGAGCCGCCTGCTGCAGCCGGAGGCGCCGCTGCCCGGACGCGAGGAGGAGGTCGAGGCCCTGCGCCGCAGGTACGATCTGCCGCGCTGCGGGATGATCTGAGATGCGCCTCGACGCGGTGGTGGCGGGTGTCGGCCTGACGAAGTTCGGCAAGCACCTCGATCGCAGCATCAAGTGGCTGGCCGGAGAGGCCGCGCGGGCGGCGCTCGTCGACGCGGGACTGCGGGTCGACGACATCGAGGCGGCTTACGTGGGCAACTGCGCCTCGGGCATCGTCACCGGACAGGAATCGATACGCGGGCAGGTCGCGCTCGCCACGCTGGGCCTGCCGAGCATCCCGATCATCAACATCGAGAATGCCTGCGGCAGCAGCGCCACTGCCTTCAACCAGGCGGCGATGATGGTTTCGGCCGGGTACTACGACGCCGTCCTCGCGGTCGGCTTCGAGAAGCTCTACCACCCCGACAAGGCCGTGAGCTATGCCGCCTTCAGCGGCGCCGTCGATGTCGAGGAGCGGGCGCGCTTCATCGCCGAGCACGCCACGCCGCCAGCGGATGCCGACGGCAGGCCCCGTTCACTGTTCACCGATTTCTATCGCGTGCTGGCCCGCGACTACATGGCGCGGCATGGCGCGACGGTCGAGCATTTCGCGATGGTGGCGGCGAAGAACTCCTTCCACGGCAGCCTCAATCCCAACGCCCAGTTCACCCAGGTGCTGAGCGTCGAGGACGTGCTGGCGCAGCCGGTGGTCGCCGCACCCCTGACCCGTCCGATGATCAGCCCGCTGGCCGACGGCGGCTCGGCGGTGGTCCTGGTCAGCGAGCGCAAGGCCCGTCAGCTCGGCATCCGCACGCCGGTGCGCGTGCTCGCGAGCGTGGTGCGTTCCTGGTACGAGCACGCAGCGGACGCCGCCGACAACGTCACCTCGATCGCGGTGGCCGAGGCCTATCACGATGCCGGCGCTTCGCCGTCCGATCTCGATGTGGTCGAACTGCACGATTCGTCGGCGGTCACCGAGCTGCTGACCTACGAACACCTGCAGCTGGCGCGGCCCGGGGACTGCATCGCCCTGCTCGCCGACGGTGCAACGCGTCTCGGTGGCCGGGTCCCCGTGAACACCTCCGGGGGGCTGCTGCGCAAGGGCCATCCGGTCGGCGCCACGGGCCTGGCCCAGATCGCCGAGGTCGTCACGCAGCTGCGCGGGCGGGCCGGTGCCCGCCAGGTGGAAGGCGCGCGCATCGGGCTCTGCCACAACGGCGGGGGCAACATCGGCGGCGAGGTGGCGGCGATGAACGTCACCGTGCTGGTGCGCTGAACCGGGTGCCGCCATGAATGCGCGCAACGAACTGCGGTTGTCCGACCTGATCGAGATCCGCGCCGGGCAGCAGCCGGATCGCGACGTCCTGACGTTCGAGCACTTCAGTCTCGACGGTGGCAGGACGCCGGACGAAGTACGCAGCTATTCGCAACTGCGCGACAACGGCCATCGCATCGCCGCCTATCTGCTCGGGCAGGGGATGCGCAAAGGTGACCGCTTCGCGATCATGATGCGCAACCACCCGGAGTTCGTCGAGGCAATGATCGCCGCCTCGCTCATCGGCGCCGTCTTCGTGCCGATCGATCCGCGCACGCAGGGTGACAAACTGGCCTTCATGCTGCGACACGCCGGCTGCCGCGGCGTCGTCGTGGCCGACTATGCTCTGCGCGCGGTCCAGGCGGCTCGCGTCCGGGCTCCGAGTGTCGCCTGGCTGCTGGCGCTGGCCAGCGGCGAGGACGGCGCGGCGCCGGTTGCGGGTGCCGATCCGCTGACCACGGTCCTGGCCGCGGCGCCGCAGCGTGTCGATGCGGTCCCGGTCGCCCTGAGCGATCCCCTGCAGATCATCTACACCTCCGGGACCACCGGCGATCCGAAAGGCATCGTCGGCGACGTGCAGCGCCTGGGCCGGACCGGTTTGCTGGACCGCCTCTACGGCTACCGCCCTGACGACCGTCCGTACACGGGGCTGTCCTTCACCCACAGCAATGCACAGGCGACGGCGCTGATGCCGGCATTGCACGGCGGCTACCGGGCGGTGTTCAGCCGCCGCTTCACCAAGTCCAGGCTGTGGGACGTCTGCCGCCGGTACGGCTGCACCACGTTCTCGGTGCTCGGCGGCATGGCGACGGCACTGTTTGCGGAACCGCTGCGGGCCGACGATGCCGACAACCCGGTGCGGCTCGTGATCAGCGGCGGCATGCCGGCCGCGATCTGGGAGGCGTTCGAACAGCGCTTCGGTGTCGGCATCCTGGAGATCTACGGCGCGAGTGACGGCGGCGGCATGGCCGTCAAGCCACCCGGGGTCGGGCCGGTCGGTTCCATCGGCAGGCCGATTCCCGGCATCGTCATGAAGATCCTCGACGAAGAGGGCAACGAGTGTCCACCCGGCGTCGTCGGCGAGATCTGCTGCCGTCCGGAAGCCGGCGAGGCGAGCGTCGAGTACTTCGGCGATGCCTCGGCATCGCACAGCAAGGTCCGCGAGGGATGGAACCGCAGCGGCGACATGGGTCATCGCGATGCCGACGGCTGGCTGTACTTCGATTACCGGCGCGGCGGCGGTATCCGCCGCAACGGCGATTTCATCAATCCCGGTTTCATCGAGCGGGTGATCGCCGAGGATCCCCAGATCGACGACGTGTTCGTCTACGGGGTCCCTGCCAGATCCCGGGCGCCGGGCGACAAGGACATCGTCGCGGCGGTGGTGCCGGTGGACCCCGCGCGCTTCGACGTCGCAGCGGTCTTTGCCCGCTGCCGCGCCCTGCTGGAGGGCAACTTCGTGCCCGGCTACCTGCAGGTCGTGGTGGAGATCCCCAAGACGGCGTCGGAAAAGCCCCGGGAACACCTGCTGCTCGCCGCCTTCGATGCCGGCGGTCCCGGCCTCCATCGGGCCAGCTGAGCGGGTCCGTCGATGCGCTACCGCGAGCTGCCGCGCCAGCCCGGCGTCCTGCAGGAGGCGGTGGACGACGAGGTGCTGGCGGCCCTGTGCCGGCGCATGCTCGGTGCGGGAACGGATCTGTGCGCGAGCGAGCCGCTCGCCGGCGGCCGCTTCAACACGACCTACCGCCTGCACTTCGCCGGTCGGTCGCCACTCATCCTGCGTCTCGCCCCGCCGCGCCGCGCGCACCTGTTCCGCCACGAGGCCGCGGCGCTGCGGCGGGAGTGCACGATCCAGCCCTTGCTGGCGAGGACCGCTGCCGTTTTCCCCCGCATGGTGGCGACCGACTTCTCCGGCACCGTCGTGTCCCGCGACTGTGTGCTGCAGGACTGCCTGGCGGGGGACCTGTGGGCGGAGGTGGCACCGCGCCTGGGCGCCGAGGACAGCGCCTCTCTCTGGCGTCAGTTCGGCACCCATGTGCGACGGATCCATGCGCTGCGGGGCAGCGGCTTCGGCTTTCCGTCACCGGCGCCGCTCCGCCGGAGCTACAGTGTGTGGCTGCAGGAACTCGTGGCCGGGATGGCCAGCGACATCGGCGAACTGGGCCTGCAGGTCGAGGGTCTCGATCATTTCCGCGCGCTGCTGGGGCAGGGGGCGGCCCGGATCGATCGCGCCGGGCCCCCGCGCCTGGTGCACGGCGATCTGTGGCCGCGCAATGTCCTGGTGACGCAGCGGGACGAAGGATGGCTGATCAGCGGGATACTCGATGCCGAGCGGGCCTTCTGGGGCGATCCCGCTGCCGAGTGGATCTTCTCCTTCCTCGACATCCCCGACGATTTCTGGTGCGCGTACGGACAGGATCTTTCCGCTTCGGCACGCGAGGGCGATGCCTTGTTCCGCCGCTGCTGTTATCAGGCCCGCGGGGCGCTGCAGCTGATTCTCGAGGCGCACCGGCACGGCTTCGACGCCGGTTTCGCGCACGATGATTTCGCCGCGAGCCTCGATCACATCGCCGGGCTGCGGTAGCGTCGGTCGTGGCGGGTGCCGGGCCGGGCCGGAGCGGTCTCAGGCGCGCGTGCCGGGACCGCCGGGCGGCATCTGCAGGAACTCGATCAGCGTGGGATCACCGGGGCGCTCGAGACAGGCGAAGGTCGTGTCGGCGCTGTAACGCCGGTACCAGACCACCTCGAAGCCGAGCGGTACCGTCCTCGCGATCCAGCCGTCACAGTCCTCGACGCGGAACTGCACGTGATGGATCCCCTCGCGACCGCGCTCGATGAACTCGCGGTGGGGGCTCTCGCCGCCCTGCCACTGGATGAGCTCGATCTCGAGGTGGCCGCTGCGGCCGAAGGCGATGGCGAGCCTCACGTCCGCGATGCGCCCGCGGTAGGTCGCTCCCTGTACCGAGCCGTCCATGGTCGTGAACGGGCCGTAGAGGGGCTCGTACAGCGCCATCGAGGCCTCGAGATCCCGCACCACGTGGCCGAGCTGCGCGATCGGCGGCAGGCCGAGCTGCTTCAGTGTCGTCATCGCCGGGACCTCCCGCCGGAACTCCGGGTCCGCCGCCGCACCAGATTAATATGCTATTTTTAATTTACGGCACGAGGGCGGGTGCGGGGAAGGTGCGCGCGATGGACAGGGTCAGGCAGCTCGTCGAGAACCGCCCGGACTTCTTCGCGAACCACAGCGCCCGTCTGGAGCAGGCGCTCCCCATCCGGGATTTCATCTGGCAGTCCACGGGGCTGTCGAATGCCTATGCGGTGCGCACCGCTGCGGGGCGGGTGATCATCAATACCGGCATGGGATTCGAGGCCCCGGTGCACAGGCGGCTGTTCGACGCGGTCTGCGCGGGACCCACCGCGTACATCCTCCTCACCCAGGGCCACGTCGACCACGTCGGCGGCGTCGCGCTCTTCCGGGAGCCCGGCACGAAGCTCGTCGCTCACCGCGATCTCCCGCTCTGCCAGCGCGACGACCAGCGCATCAAACGGGTGCGTGAAGCGCAGGCCGGCATCTGGTTCGCGGCAGCACTCGCGGCGGCCGCGCGTGGCTCGACGCCCGCGGGCACGGGGTGCGCCGCACCGCCACAGCAGGACGTGCCGGTCGCCGATGTGAGCTTCGACGATGCATTCGCATTCGAACTGGGCGGGCTGACCTTCGAGCTGTACTCGACTCCGGGCGGCGAGACCATCGACAGCTGCGTCGTCTGGCTGCCGCAGCACGGGATCCTGTTCTCGGGGAACCTGTTCGGGCCGCTGTTCCCGCACTTCCCGAACTTCAACACCATCCGCGGCGATCGTTATCGCTTCGTCGAGCCCTATCTGGAGTCGCTGCGCCGGGTTCGTGCACTCGAGCCCGAACTGCTGATCACGGGGCATTTCGCGCCTGTGGAGGGACGTGACCTGATTCGCGACTGTCTCGACCGGCTCGAGCAGGCGGTGGACTACGTGCATCGCCGCACGCTGGAGGGCATGAACGCGGGCAGGGACATCTTCACGCTGATGCGCGAGGTGCAGCTGCCGCCGGCGCTCCATGTCGGTGAGGGCTACGGCAAGGTGAGCTGGGCCGTCCGCACGATCTGGGAGCAGTACATGGGTTGGTTCAAGGCCCGGGCGACGAGCGAGCTCTATCCCACTCAGCCGGGTGAGGTCTATCCGGAACTCGTCGCGCTCGCGGGCTGCGACGCGGTGGTCACGCGCGGGCGCGCGCGGCTCGATGGCGGGGATCCGGAAGCGGCGATGATCCTCGCCGAGGCGGCGCTCGCGCACTCCCCGCGTGCGCCGGATGCGCTGCGCCTCGCGCGTGACGTGAATCGCGCGCTGCTCGTGCGCTCGGGCGGCGGCAACTTCTGGGAGACGGGCTGGCTCGGCACGCAGATCGGGCGACTGGAGGCGGCGCTCGGCGAGACCGGGAGCGCGAACGCGGAGGGTGCCCCATGAGCTGGACGAATGCCCGCTTCGACTACGGCGGCGCCAGCGTGCTGGTGACGGGTGCGACTTCCGGCATCGGTGCCGGCATCGCTGCGGCCTATCGCGACGCAGGCGCCGACGTGACGATCACCGGGACGCGCGCCGGCCCGGGCGAGTACTCCGGGGACTTCAGCGGCTACCGGTACCTGCAGTTGCGACTCGAGGACGTTGCCGGGATCGAACGGGTCGCCGGCGCGCTGCCGCGGCTCGACGTCCTGGTGAACAATGCCGGCGGCAACTTCGCGGCGCAGGACGAGTACGAGCCGGAGATCTTCGAGCGCTCGGTGCGCGTCAACCTGCTGGGTGCCTACCGCATGGCGCATGCCTGCCGCCCGAAGCTGGCGGCGAGCCGACTTCCCGCGGGCGCCAGCATCGTCGGCATCGCCTCGATGACTTCGTACTTCGGCGTCGAGGTCGTGCCCGGATACGGTGCGGCCAAGGGCGGGCTCGTCCAGCTCACGAAAACGCTCGCCGTCGCCTGGGCGAAAGAGCGTATCCGCGTCAATGCGGTCGCGGCGGGTCTGATCGAGAGCCGCATGACCGGGCACTTCCTCGCCACGCCCGACAGCGAGCCGACACGCCTGCGAACGCCCATGCAGCGATTCGGCACGCCCGGAGAGATTGCCGGGGCCGTGCTCTTTCTCACGAGCGAAGCGGCCGGCTTCATCACCGGCCAGACGCTGCCGGTGGACGGCGGCTTCAGCGTCATGGGCTGAATGATGCGTACCCGTGCTGCAGGAATGCCCGCCGCGGTGGACGACGTCGACCGGGCACCCGGGCCCCCGACGCGACGCAGCCTCGCCACGCGCGCACGCCTCGTTTCGGTGGCGGAGCGGCTGTTCGCGGCGCGTGGCATCGAGGGTGTCTCGCTCATCGAGATCAGCAGGGCGGCCGGCCAGCGCAACAGCAACGCCTGCCAGTACCACTTCGGCGACAAGCAGGCGCTGGTGCAGGCCATCCTCGACCGGCACGTGCCGGGAATCGCGGCGCGGCGATCGGTCCTGCTCGCGGCGCTGCCGCGCGCGGGCGGGCGAGGGCGGCTGCGGGCGCTCGTCCGTGCCTTCGTGCGCCCCGTGGCCGGGAAGCTCGACGACACGGACGGCGGGCGCGAGTTCATCCGCATCAATTCACAGCTCATCGCGCTGCACACGCTGTCCGCACGCGGCATTCCCGCATCCCCCCTGCGCCTGGCGCGCACTGATCGCTTCCGCCGCGTACTGCTGCAGGCGCTGCGCGCGGCGCGCCTGCCGCGGGTCATCGCCGAGCAGCGGCTGCTGCTCGCCTCGGAACTGGTGTTCCACGGGCTCGACGACCACGCGCGCATGCTCGAGCTCTCCGGCGGGCGGCGGATGGCGGTCGAGACCCGCCTGTTCGTGGCGAATCTCGAGGACTCCGTCGTCGCGCTGCTCTCGGCTCCGGTCTCGCCGGAGGCGCGGGCGCTGGTCGAGGCTTAGACCGTGGGCAATGCCGTTCACATCGACGATCTCGCCGTACCGCGACTGAGCGCAGCGCAGGCCGCTGCGCTCGCCTGGGGCGAGACGGTGACGGTCGACTTCAGCGAACGGGCGATCCTGGACGCCGCGCGCCGGCGCACGGGGCTCGCGGACTTCGGGCCCGATGACTTCCGCGAGCGTCTGCGGGTGCTGCGTGAGTCATGGGACGGCGATCCCGACATGACGCGCTTCCATCGCGCCGTACTGCACGGCTATCTGGTGCGCTACGCGAGCAACCGCCTGCTGATCCACGACGTGCTGCGACGCCACCCCGGGATACTCGAGGAACCCATCGAGCAGCCGCTGATCGTCGTCGGTCTGCCGCGCTCGGGCACGACGCACATGGTGAATCTGCTCGCCGCGGACCGACGCTTGCATTCGCTGCCGCTCTGGGAGTCCTGCGAGCCGGTGCCGCTGCCGGGCGAGCCCGCGCCCGGCGACGAAACCGATCCGCGCTACCGGCGCTGCGCGGAGGCGTGGGCCGGCATGCAGCAGGCGACGCCGCTCATCGCGGCCATGCATCCGATGAACCCGGACCACATCCACGAAGAACTCGAGCTCATGGGGCCGGACTTCGCCTCGTACAACTTCGAATGGCTGTACCACACGCCGCGATGGCGCGACCACTACTACGCGCACGATCAGACACCGCACTACGAGTACATGAAGAACGTCCTGCGCCTCGTGCAGTGGCGCCGCGGCGAGCGCAAGCGCTGGGTGCTCAAGTGCCCGCAGCATCTCGAGCAGATTCCCGCGCTCCTGCGGACCTTTCCCGACGCGACGGTCGTCTTCACGCACCGCGACCCGGTGGCCGTGCTCCAGTCGACGATCACCATGCAGGCGTACACGCAGCGCATGAATCGGCGGCGCCCGGTGCTGCCGGCGCTGCTCGAGTACTGGAGCGACCGTATCGAGCACCTGCTGCGCGCGTGCGTGCGCGACCGCGATCTCGTGCCGGGCGGCCGCGGCCTCGACGCGCCCTTCCAGCGCTTCATGGCCGACCCGATGGGTATGATGGCGCGTGTCCTTGCCACGGCCGGTATGGAACTGGATGCGGCGGCGCGCGCACAGCTCGTCGGCTACGTCGCGGACCATCCACGCGGCAGGGAAGGGCAGGTCGTCTACGATCTCGGCAGGGATTTCGGCGCGGACCCGGCCGCACTGCGCGAGCGCTTCCGGTTCTATTTCGAGCGCTTCCCCGTCGAGGCTGAGGTGCGCTGAGCGACGACCATGAAAATCTACACCACCGCGCCGCTCGAGGATCCGCGCCAGGCTCGCACGATCCATCCCGAGCTCGAGCGCATCGGCTACGACGGCGTGTTCTCCTTCGAGGCGAAGCACGATCCCTTCCTGCCGCTGGCCGTCGCCGCCGAGCACACGCGCACACTGCGGCTCGGCACCGGGGTTGCGATCGCCTTCGCGCGCAATCCGATGAACCTCGCCAATCTCGGCTACGACCTGCAGTCGATCAGCGGCGGGCGCTTCGTGCTGGGCCTGGGCTCGCAGGTGAAGCCGCACATCGAGAAGCGCTTCAGCTCACCGTGGTCGCATCCGGCCCGGCGCATGCGCGAGATGGTGCTGGCCATCAAGGCAATCTGGGACTGCTGGGAGGGGCGCGGTGAACTCGACTTCCGCGGAGAGTTCTACACCCACACCCTCATGATCCCGGCGTTCGATCCGGGGCCCAACCCGTACGGGCCGCCGCCCGTCCTCACCGGTGGCTTCGGTCCGCTGATGACGGCGGTGGCGGGCGAGGTGGCCGACGGCTTCATCGCGCACCCCTTCAACAGCCGACGCTCACTGCTGCAGAACACGCTGCCGGCACTGGAGCGCGGGCTGGCGAAGTCCGGACGCAGTCGTGCCGACATCGAGGTGATCTGCGCCACGCTCGTCGTGACCGCCGGTACGGAGGAGGCATTCGCGGCAGCGAAGCTCGCCGCCCGCAAGCAGCTCGCGTTCTACGGCTCCACCCCCGCGTATCGCCCCACGCTCGAGTGTCATGGGTGGGAGGGGATTCACGAGGAACTCAACCGCCTCTCCAAGGCCGGCCGCTGG
The DNA here is from genome assembly GCA_046352935.1 of Steroidobacteraceae bacterium. Classification (GTDB taxonomy): domain Bacteria; phylum Pseudomonadota; class Gammaproteobacteria; order Steroidobacterales; family Steroidobacteraceae; genus CAYWMY01. The sequence continues at coordinate 114,582 of JAXMGR010000008.1, read as the reverse complement.
GACGACATGACGGCGCTCGTCGACGACGGGGTGCTGAACACGATCGCGGTCGTCGGCGAGCCGCAGGAGATCGCGGGCAGGCTGCGTGCCCGCTACGAGGGCATCGCCGACGGCCTGAGCCTCACGAACAACCGCTGCCCCGATCCCGGGCACTGGGCCGGCGTCGTGCAGGACCTGCGGCGTCAGCGCGAGAGCCGCGGCTCCGCGCGGAGGCAGTGACGATCTCCAACGGTGACGGGCCGCGGCCGCGCCGCGCGCGTGGCGTTCGCGCTTGCTACGACATCTTCCCCAGGATCGCACCGCCAGTGGGCACGCCGACACCGGAAGTGACGAGGGCGTGATTCACGGTCTTCTTCGGCTGGTTCACCGAGGTGCCGCGCACCAGGCGCACGGCCTCGACGATGCCGTTCACGCCATGGATGTAGGCCTCGGACAGCTGGCCGCCGTGCGTGTTGGTCGGCAGGCGCCCGCCGGGGCGCAGCGCTCCTGATCGCACGAAGTCCGCGGCCTCGCCGTACCTGCAGAAGCCCCAGGACTCGAGCTGCCAGAGCACGATGGACGAGAAGGCGTCGTAGATGATCGCCGCATCGATGTCGTCGGCGGAGAGCCCGCACTGCGCATACGCGGCCTTCGCCGCGAGATCCATCTCCGGGATGCGCGCGATCTCCGGCCGGTAGAAGGAGGTCATCTCCTCCTGGTCCTTCGCCAGGCACTGGGCGACGCCGCGGATCAGCACGCCGGGCTGCCGGAGATCCCGCGCGCGCCCGGGCGTCGTGACGATCACGGCGCAGCCGCCGTCGCTCTCCTGGCAGCAGTCGAACAGGCGCAGCGGCTCGCAGATGCTGCGCGCGCCGTCGTACTCCTCGCGCGTGAACGGTCGCTGGTGGAAGAACGCAGCGGGGTTGGTCACGGCGTATTCACGCGTCGCATGGGCGACTTCGAACAGTGCGTCGCGCGTGCAGCCGGTGAGGTGCATGTAGCGCTGCGTGAACATCGCCACCCAGGACGCCGGCGTCAGCAGGCCGAAGGGCATGTACCACCCGTAGTGTATGGCGCTGCCCGTGATCAGGTTGCCGGAGACGCCGGCCGAATAGCGTTGCCCCGAGCGGCCGTTGAGCGCCCGGTAGCAGACCACCACTTCGGCCACGCCGGTCGCGACGGCCATCGCCGCCTGCAGCAGAGTGCCCGTGGCGGCACCGCCGCCGTAGGGAATCCGCGAGTAGACGCTGAGGTCGCGGCAGCCGATCGCGCGCGCGACGTCCACTTCCTCGTTCTGGTCGATGGTGAAGGTCACCATGCCGTCGACGTCGGCGGGCGTGAGGCCGGCGTCGTCGAGGGCCTTCTTGACGGCCTCGGACGCGAGCGCGAGTTCGGAGCGCCCGGATTCCTTGGAGAACTCCGTGGTACCGATGCCGACGATCGCTGCCTTGTCGGAAATCCTCGCAACCATCGTTCAGACCTCCCTGGGCAGCGTCAGGAAGACGCTGCCGGACATGTGTGTGCCCCAGACGTTGTTGTCGCCGCTGACCGCGACTTCGACGGTGGCGGTGGCTTCGTCCAGCGCCTTGACCTCGCCGGTGACGGTCATCACGAAGCCGGGCAGGTTGGGGGCCCCGAGCCTGAGATCGATGCGCTTCAGCGTCGAGTCGGGCCCGGCCCAGTCCGTGACGAAGCGGCCCATGAGGCCGTTGCTGGTCAGGATGTTCATGAAGATGTCGGGAAGGCCGCCGGCCTGCGCCGCCTTGCGGTCGTGGTGCACGGGGGTGAAATCGCGCGAGGCGATCGCACCGCCGACGATCAGGCCGGGCGTGACGGGGACGACGAGCGTCGGCAGCTTCTCACCGACGGCGACACTGCCGAAGCTGCGGGTGGTCTTGTTCATGGTCGGATCTCGCGGGTCTGTGAGTGGCTCAGGCGAGGTAGAAGTTCGGCAGCACGGTCTGCTCGTCGACGCGCTCGACCCTGCCCCTGACCTTCATGCCGATGCGCAGTTCGCTGGCGTCGCAACCGAGCACGTTCGCGACCAGGCGCGTGCCTTCGCGCAGCTGGATGACCGCGCAGATCAGCGGGTAGGGATAGCCGGGGAACTTCGGGTAATGCAGCTGGGTGAAGCTGAACACTTCGCCTTCCATGCTGGCCTCGATCGAATCCCATTCGGTCGACTGGCACTCGCCGCACATCGGCCGCGGCGGATGACGCAGTGTGCCGCAGGCCCTGCAGCGCTGGATCAGCAGCCGTCCCTGGTCGATCGCCTCCCACCACCACGCGTTGTCGTGCCCGCGCGGGGCCTGGATCCGGGTGGGTGCCGCGGGAGTGGCCTCGGCAGCCGCCTCCGGCTTCGCTTCTGCCGGGACGTCCTTCGGCTGGAACTTGAGAACGCGGAACACCTGGCGGCCGACTTCCCGGCCGTGCTGGTCCGTGAAGCGCGTGACCGTCTCGATGAAGTAGCCGACGCCGCGGGCCGTGTTCTTGCGCTCGGAGATGCTGTCGATCACGGTGTGGTAGGTGACCTGGTCGCCGGGGCGCAGGTCGCGGTAGTACTCGCTGCTGGTGTTGGTGCCGAGCACGCCGACGAAACCGTGCTCGTCGAACACCTTGTGCAGCTGCCGCTGGACATCCAGGTCGGGACCCTGCGGCTGGCACATCCGGTAGCCTTCCATCGACCAGATCTGCAGCATCGTCGGCGGAGCGATGATGCCGCCCTTGCTGGAACGGGCCGCGAATTCCTCGTCCGTGTAGACGGGGTTCGCGTCTCCCGTGACCTCGGTCCAGTGGCGGATCATGGCCCGGTTGACATCGTCCGGCCCGCGCTGCGGCGCGGCGATCTCGCGGCCGACGTAGCTGCGGATCTGCGCCTCGAAGGCAGCCGTTTGTTCGGGACTCATCGTTACGCTCTCCAGGGGGTGGGCTGCGGGCTCGCGTCCCGCGTGTTCTGCTGTGTACGGCGCACGACACTAACCGCCACGGGCGGCATGGCGGCCGGCCTGGCGGCCGAAGAAGGTGGAATCGCCCAGGGACATGCCCGACGAGTAGCCGTCTCCCCAGCGCGGAATGCCGCAGGCGGTGCGGCCTGCGGCGTACAGCCCGGGAATGGCGGTGCCATCGGCGTCGAGCACCCGTCCGTCGGGTAGCGTCGCGAGGCCGCCCAGGGTGAATTTCGACGCCGGGTAATCGGTCTCCGCATAGCTCAGTGCGGCGAACGGGGGCTCGAGCAGCGGCTGCAGGTAATCGGCGTGCTTGTGCCACAGGGGATCGAGGCCCTGCGCGGCGTTGAGGTTGTAGTTCTCCACCGTATGTACGAGTTCGCCCTCGGGCATGCCGAGTTCCCGTTCGAGTTCCGCCCAGCTCTCGCCGACCGCGGCGATCTCGACGCCGGGGCGGATCACCGGCCTGGCGAAGATCGAATTGTCCACGAGCAGCCAGACCCTGCCGTTCGGCTGACGCAGCATGTAGTGCGTGACCCGGCCGTGGTACGCATCCTCGTTGATGAACCGCTGTCCGAGTTCGTTGACGAAGATGCCCCTGACCAGCGACTCGGGCGGGAAGAACGGGCGGGTCGCGAAGAACTGGTCCATGTGGATGGCGGCGGCGCCGACCGAGATTCCCATGCGGATGCCCGAGCCGTCGTCGTTGCCGCCGCTGGTGGGAATCGGGCAGTTCGCGGCGGCCGGTGCGTAACGACGCAGCATCGTCTCGTTGCAGATGAAGCCGCCGGCGCAGAGGATCACCGCGCGCCGGGCCCTCACGCGCGCCGGCCTGCCGTCGATGCGCGCCACCAGACCGTGGACGCGGTTGTCCGCATCGGCGATCAGTGCCAGTGCGCGGCTGCTGAAGCGGGCCTGCGCGCCGAGCGCGAGCGCCCGCGCGGAGAGCCGCTCCATGATGATCCGGCCCGCGCCCCAGCCCGCCAGTTGCGCGGCGTGGCCGCGCGGCGCGGGTTTCGCCTGCCCGGCGAAGGGCCAGGCCTTCTCGCTGCCCGACCAGACGAGGGTGTCGTCGGTGAGGGGTTCCAGCCACTTGCCGGGCAGGTAGGTGCCCTTGAACGGGACCCCGTGGTCGCTCAGCCAGTGGTAGTGGGCCGCGGCGTTCCCGGCGTAGAGGCGCACGCGCGCTTCATCGGCACCAGGTCCGCCGGCCAGCATCAGGTATCTGAAGAAATCTTCCGTCTCGTCGTGGAAGCCTGCGGCCTGCTGCACGGGCGTGCCGCCGCTGCCGCCCAGGTAGAACTCGCCGCCCGAGAGCGCCGCGCTGCCGCCCGCTGCGGCGGCGACCTCGAAGACCACGACATCCGCGCCGGCCTCGCGCGCCTCGATGGCCGCGCAGGCACCGGCGGCGCCGAAACCGACGATCGCGATGTCGGTCTCCAGATCGAAGACATCGACATCCTGCAGGCGCAAGGGGTGCGACGGCGAGCAATCGGCGATCAACGGCAGGTTCCTCGGGCAGCTCCGCGGCTCACCGTGGGCGAGCACGGGATGCAGCTTGGCGTCGGGCCGCGAGGAATCCATCGTCCGTTCAGACGACGATGCTGCGGGGGTGATCGACTAGCCTGCGCTGCAGGATGAGCGGACGCCCGTCCGGTGCGGAACCGGAACGGCGCGGATGCACGAGGAGTCCGGCAATGAGATTTGCAGACAAGGTCGTGGTGGTCACCGGCGCCGGCCAGGGCATCGGCCGGGCGACGGCGCAGTTGTTCGCACGCGAGGGCGCGAAAGTGGTGGCCGTCGACATCAAGGAGTCGGCCGCACGCGAGACGCTGGCGCAGGCCGGAGCGGCCGGGTCCGGCATGGCACGTGCCTGCAACGTGGCCGACAGCGGGGCGGTGAAGGCCCTGTTCGCCGAGATCGACGCCCGCTACGGTCGCGTGGACGTGCTCGTGAACAACGCCGGCATCGGCTCGGCGAAGAACGACGGCTTCGACAAGCTGCTCGCGCGCATGGGCGAGCGCGGCGCGCAGTTCGCGCGCGGCGAGAAGCCGACCGTGTATCCCGACCTCATCATCGACATGGAGGACGAGGGCTGGCAGGGCGTGCTGAACGTCAATCTGAACGGCCCCTTCTACTGCTCGCGCGAAGCGGTGCGCTCGATGGTCAGGCACGGTGTGAAGGGCTGCATCGTCAACATCTCGAGCACGTCGGCCATCTCCGGCGAGGGGGCGCTGCACTACGCGGCCTCGAAGGCCGGGCTGGTCGGCATGGTGCGCAGCCTGGCCCGTGAAGTGGCGCCGCGCGGCATCCGCGTCAACAACATCATGCCCGGGCCGGTCAATACGCCGATCATGGCGGGTGTGAGCAGGGAGTGGATCGACTCGATGATCGCCGGGGTGCCGCTCGGACGCATGGCGGAACCCGAGGACATCGCGCGCACCGTCGCCTTCGTGGCCTCCGACGACGCGGCCATGATCACGGGTGCCGACATCGTCGCCAACGGCGGCTCGTACTTCAAATAGCGGGGGATCGCGAACATGGCGGGGCGAGTGCAGGGCAAGGTCGCTTTCGTGACCGGCGGGGGCAGCGGCATCGGCGAGGCCACTGCGCATCGCCTGGCCGAGGAAGGGGCGACGGTCGTGATCTGCGGACGGCGCCGGGAGCCGCTGGAAGCGGTGGTGGCGGCGATCACGGCCCGGGGCGGGCGCGCCGAGTGTGTCGTCGCCGATGTCTCCAGCGAGGCGCAGATCGTCGGCGCCATCGAGGCGGCGGCGCAGAAGCACGGCCGCCTCGACATCATGGTCAGCAACGCCATGAACTTCACCTGGGGCGCGCTCGACAACATGTCCACCGACGACTGGCACGCCAATTTCACGACCACGGTCGACGGCACCTTCTGGTGCACGCGCACGGCGCTGAAGTTCATGAAGGCCCAGGGCGGCGGCAGCATCGTCAACATCGCCTCGATCTGCGGCCTGTTCGGCACGGCGTGGATGACGGGCTACTCGGCTGCGAAGGCGGCGATCATCAACTTCTCGCGCGCGGTCTCGTCGGAGTGCGCCGGTGCCAACATCCGCTGCAATGTCGTGATCCCCGGCGTCGTGGCCACGCCGGCCACGGCTGGCATGCTCGGCGACGAGAAGTCCCGCAGGGCCACCGAGAAGCTCATCCCGATGCGCCGCATCGGTGAACCGGTCGAGCTCGCCAACGCGGTGCTGTTCCTCGCCTCGGACGAAGCCTCCTACATCACCGGCGCCACGCTGTCGGTCGACGGCGGGCGCGCCGCCGACCTGATCACCGCGATCGAGTAGGGCCGTGTCGACCACCCGCCCGAGTGTCGAGGCGCGCCTGGACCGCCTGGAGTCGATCGAGGCGATCCGGCAGCTGGCCGGGCGTTATTCGCTGTCGCTCGACATGCGCGACCTCGACGCGCACGTGAACCTGTTCGCCCCCGACATCCGGGTCAGCAGGGAGAAGGTCGGTCGTGCCCACCTGAAGGCCTGGGTCGACGACACCCTGCGCAACCAGTTCACGGGCACGTCGCACCACCTGGGCCAGCACATCATCGAATTCGTCGACCCCGATCACGCGATCGGTGTCGTGTACTCGAAGAACGAGCACGAGTGCGGCGCCGAGTGGATCATCATGCAGATGCTCTACTGGGACGACTACGAGCGCATCGATGGCGTCTGGTACTTCCGCCGCCGGCTGCCCTGCTACTGGTACGCCACGGATCTGAACACGCCGCCGGTCGGTGACATGAAGATGCGCTGGCCGGGTCGCGAACCCTATGCCGGCGCCTTCCACGACCTGTTCCCCTCGTGGAGCGAGTTCTGGGCCCGGCGGCCGGATCGCGACGCGCTGCCCGAGGTGGCGCCACCGGCGCCGCTGGAGAAGTTCCTGCAGACCCTGCGTCGCGGGACACCGGCGCCGAAGATGAGGGTGCGTTGACCCCGTGAGCCACCTTTTCGAGCCGCTGCAGCTGGGCCGGATCCGGCTCGCCAACCGCGTCGTCATGGCGCCCATGACGCGCAGCCGCGCCGATTCGAGGGCCGTGCCGACCGGGCTCATGGTCGAGTACTACCGTCAGCGGGCCGGCGCCGGACTCATCGTGAGCGAGGGGACGGCGCCGTCGCGCCACGGCATCGGCTACTGCCGCACGCCGGGCATCTACAACGAGGAGCAGATCGGTGCCTGGCGCCGCGTCACCGGGGCCGTGCACGATTCCGGCGGGCGCATCGTCGTGCAGTTGATGCACTGCGGCCGCATCTGCGCGCGTCTCAACAAGGAAGCGACGGCAGAAACGGTGGCGCCGTCGGCCGTGCGCGCCGCCGTCCGGCTCTACACGGATGCCGCCGGGATGCAGGAGTGCGAGATGCCGCGCGCCCTGACCCTCGCCGAGATCCCGGGCGTCATCGACGAATACGCGCGTGCGGCCCGCAACGCGCTGGCCGCGGGCTTCGATGGCGCGGAACTGCACTGCACCAGCGGTTACCTGCCGATGCAGTTCCTGGCCAGCAATGCCAACCTGCGCGGCGATGCCTACGGCGGCACCGCGGCAAACCGGGCACGCTTCGTGATCGAAACGCTCGAGGCGCTGTCCGGCGCCATCGGCGCCGACCGCGTCGGTCTGCGCATCTGCCCGGGCAACCCGTTCAACGACGTGCTCGACCCGGATCCGGCGGCGACCTACGGGGCGCTGCTCGCCGGGATCCGTCACCTGGGCATCGCCTATGTGCACGCGATGCGCTCGCCACTCGCCGGCTTCGATGCCTTCGGCTTCGCGCGAGCCCGGTTCGAGGGTCCGCTGATCGAGAACGACGGCTTCGACTACCCCAGCGCGGCGGCGGCGGTGGCGGCCGATCCCGCCGTGGCCGTGTCCTTCGGCCGCCATTTCATCGGCAACCCGGATCTGGTGCGACGCTTCCGCGACGGCCTGCCGCTCGCCCGCTTCGACCAGAAGACGCTCTATACCGCGGGTGCGGTCGGCTACACCGACTATCCGGCCTGGTCCTGAAATTGCCGTCCGGTGAACCGGCGCCCGAGCGGGCCGGCGACCCGGTCGATCGATCGAGTGGAGACGACAGCATGGGTTTGAAAGGTGAAGCGGCGGTGGTGGGCTATGCCCAGTACCGGCCGGAGAAATACGCGACGGCGCCCCGGGTGTTCCATCTCGAGCAGGTGGCGGACCTCGCGCGGCAGGCGCTGCACGACGCCGGCCTGAAATCGGCCGACATCGACGGGCTCGTCATCCACGGGCCGCAGTTCCACGAGGCCGCGATGTTCGTGCCGGCGATGTGCGCCGAGCATCTCGGTCTGCATCTGAACTTCGCCGAAGTCGTGGACATGGGTGGCACCACGTCGGTCACCATGATCTCGCGCGCCGCAATGGCGATCGAGATGGGCCTCTGCCAGGCGGTGCTGTGCGTGATTCCCTCGCGGATGGCGCCGCTCGGTCCCGACGACGATCCCCTGTGGCTCGCGAAGGTGTCGCGCTTCGGCGGCCACAGCACGGCCTTCGGCGCGCCGGAGGCGGAGTTCGACCTGCCCTATGGTCACATGGGCCAGAACACCGGCTACGCGATGATCGCGCAGCGTTACGCCGCCCGCCACGGCTATGACGCGCGCGCCTTCGCGAAGATCGCGGTCGACCAGCGCGCCAGCGCGCAACTCAATCCCGACGCGGCCTTCTTCGGCAAGCCGATGACCATCGAGGACGTGCTGGCGAGCAGGATGGTCGCCGACCCGCTGCACGTGCTGGAGATCGTCATGCCGATGGCCGGCGGCGCGGCGGTGATCGTCGCCCGCCGCGATGTCGCGGCACGCAGCCGGCACCGCCCGGTGCGCGTGATCGGCTGCGGCGAGCGGCTGACCTACAAGTCACCGACCTATTCGCAGGAGATGACCACGACCCCGATCCGGGCCGCGGCGGAGAAGGCCTTCGCGATGGCGCGCGTCGCGCATGCCGACATCGATGCCGCGCAGATCTACGACTGCTACACGATCACCGTCCTGCTGTCGCTGGAGGATGCCGGCTTCTGCGCCAAGGGCGAGGGCATGCGCTTCGTGCTCGAGCACGACCTGTCCTGCAGGGGCGACTTCCCGGTCAACACGCACGGCGGCCAGCTTTCCTTCGGTCAGGCCGGCACCGCCGGTGGCATGTCGCAGGTGATCGAAGGCGTGGCGCAGGTCATGGGCCGCGCCGCGGACCGCCAGCTCGCCCGCTGTGACACGGTGTTCGTGTCGGGTACGGGCGGTGTCATGAGCGAGCAGGGCGCGTTGATCCTTCAGGGGAACTGAGATGCCGACCAGCAAACCGATGCCACGCGAGACCGAGGCCACGCGTCCCTTCTGGCAGGCCCTGCGCGAGCAGCGCGTCGTCATCCAGCGCTGCGCCGACTGCGACCAGTGGATCTTCTACCCGCGTCATCATTGCAGCCACTGCCCGTCGACCCGCCTCGCCTGGCACGAGGTGCCGGGCACCGGCACGCTGTACACGTACACGGTGGCCCGCATCCCGACGCTGCCCGACTTCGTCGACGAAGCGCCGCAGAAGCTGGCCGTGGTCGCGCTGGACGAAGGGCCCCATCTCAACACTACGCTCATCGGGCTCGCGGAGAGCGGGATCAGGATCGGCATGCGGGTGCGCCCGGTCTTCGACGTGGTCGACGAGACCGGCGCCACCCTGCTGCGCTACACGGGCATCGACACGGTGCTGGCCGGGAAGCCGGCGGCCGGAGTGGCTGCCGCGCCCGGGCCCGCACCGGCGGTTGCCAGGCGCCAGATCAGGTCCGATGACCTCGAGGCCATGAAGTCGCTGGTCAGCGCGGACTTCAGTCCCTGGAGCAACGAGATCGTCGTCGACCAGGACATGATCAATCGCTTCGCCGAACTGTCCGGTGACGACTACTGGCTGCACACCGATCCGGAGCGGGCCCGCAAGGAAGGACCGTTCGGCGGCACGATCGCCCATGGCTCGCTGATCCAGGTCCTCAGTTCGCGATTGACGATACCGCTGGACTACGAGGTGGTCGGGTTCACCAACATGGTCAACTACGGTTCGGACCGGCTGCGTTTTCCCAGTCCGGTCCGCGCCGGCAGCCGCATCCACGGCCGCATGCGCGTCAAGGCCGTCGAGAAGGTGAAGAGCGGCACACAGATGACCCTGGAGCTGAACATCCACGTCGTCGGCAGCGAGCGGCCGGCGGCGATCAACGATCTCGTCGTGCTCTACATGTAGGCACGTCGCAGCGGTCGGGTCCGTTCCGCATGCGCGGGCTGCCCGGGCAGCCCCCTCGGGTTTTCCCGCGGATCGCCCTGCACAGGGACCCGGGTGATCGTGTGTTAGTCCCAACGGACGATGATGGTGGGCGGTGCGGCGCCGACAATCCCACGCCTGTGAGCATGCGGGTCCGGCGGACGCGGCTCGCGCGGTGACAACGGGAGAGACCGGCAGGCCATGGACAAGCGGAAGAGCGCGGCAGAGGTGGTGGCCGGCCTGCGGGACGGCATGACGATCGGGATCGGCGGCTGGGGACCGCGGCGCAAGCCCATGGCCCTCGTGCGCGAGATCCTGCGCTCCGGTCTCCGGGACCTGACCGTCGTCGCCTACGGCGGCGCCGACGTCGGCATGCTCTGCGCCGCCGGCAGGGTGAGGAAGCTCGTCTTCGCCTTCGTGTCGCTGGATTTCATTCCCCTCGAGCCGTACTTCCGCGCGGCGCGCCAGGAAGGCTCCATCGACGTCATGGAAATCGACGAGGGCATGCTCCTGCTGGGCCTCAAGGCGGCGGCGATGCGCATTCCCTTCATCCCGACGCGCGTCGGCCTCGGCACCAGCGTGCTCGAGCACAATCCGCAGATCAGGGTGATCGACTCGCCCTACGACGACAAGGACTGGGTGGCGATGCCGGCCCTGCCGCTCGATGTCGCGCTGCTGCACGTGGATCGCGCCAGCGCGCGCGGCGTCTGCCAGATCAAGGGTCCCGACCACTACATGGACGACCTGTTCGCCCGGGCCGCCGGGCAGGTTTTCGTCAGCTGCGACGAACTCGTCGATGACGGGTTCTTCGCCGACCCCGGGGAGGCGCGCTACGTGTTCTGGGAGCGGGCGCTGACGACGGGCGTGGTTCATCTCCCCTGCGGCGCCCATCCGAGTTCCTGCGCGCCGCTCTACGGCTTCGACGTCAAGCACTTCAAGGAATACGCGGCCAGCGCCCGGGAATCGGGCGGCTGGGCGGCCTATTTCGAGCGCTACGTCGCCTGCGGCGAGGCGGAGTACCTGGACCGCGTCGGCGGCGAGGCGGTCATCCGCCGGTTGCCGCTGCCGGTGTTCTGAGCAGCGGGAAGCACACGCATGAGCGATGACAGGCAACACGCACTGGTCGATCTGATCATCTGTGCGGCCGCGCAGGCCTGGCGCGACGACGGCGAAGTGCTCGCCACCGGCATCGGGGTGGTGCCGCGGCTCGCCGCCTCGCTCGCGAAGAAGACCGTCAACCCCGAGCTGATGATGACGGACTCCGAGGCCTGGCTCGTCAACGAGCCGGTGCCCCTCGGTCCGCGCGGTGGCTATCGCCCGCGCGTCGAGACGTGGATGGGCTTCTCGCGCATCTTCGACAACGTGTGGAGCGGGCGCCGCCACGCGATGGTCGGCCCCACGCAGATCGACCGCTACGGCCAGGCCAATATCTCCTGCATCGGCGCGGATTACCGGCGGCCGAAGGCGCAGATGCTCGGCGTGCGCGGCTTCCCGGGCAACTCCATCAGCCACGCGAATTCCTTCTTCGTCCCCAATCACAACCCCAAGGTGTTCGTCACCGGCGAAGTCGACATGGTGTCATCGATCGGCTACAACCCGGCGCGGCTGCCGCGCGGCTACTCCTTCGACGACATCGACATCCGCTGGATCGTGACGAACCTCGCCGTGCTCGATTTCGGCGGACCGGGCCGGCAGATCCGCATCCGCTCGCTGCATCCGGGCGTCAGCGTCGATGCGGTCGTGCAGGCCACCGGCTTCCCGCTCTGCATCCCGGAGCACGTGGCCGTCACGCCGCCACCGACCGCCGCGCAGCTCGCCGTCCTGGCGGCGCTCGATCCGCACAACCTCCGCGCCACCGCGCTGGGTGCGTGAGGCCCGCCATGCGCGAACCGGACAAGGTTGCTGCTCTGCCGGACTGGTTCACCCTCGATGCCGAGCCGGCTTTGATCGGCTCGCGCTGCGACGCCTGCGGCACGTTCTACTTCCCGGCACGCAGCGTCGCCTGCCGCAACCCGGCCTGCGCCGGTGGCCGGATGGAGAACATCCCGCTGTCGCGCACCGGGACGCTCTGGTCGTTCACGGATGCCTGCTATCAGCCCCCGGAGCCCTACATCGCTGCGCTGCCGTTCGAGCCCTTCGCCATTGCCGCCGTGCACCTGGAGGCCGAGCGGATGATCGTTCTGGGCCAGGTCGTGCGGGGCGTCGGTGTCGGCGGGCTGCGCACGGGCATGCCCATGGAACTGGTCGTCGAACCGCTCTTCGAGAAGGAAGGCGTCCAGCACCTCATCTGGAAATGGAAGCCGGTCCGGACATGAGCAGGGACATCGCGATTCTCGGCGCCGGCATGCACCCGTGGGGCAAGTGGGGCAGGAACTTCGTCGAGTACGGCCTGGTCGCTGCCCGCGCCGCGCTGGCCGATGCGGGCGTCGACTGGCGCGCGATCCAGTTCGTATCCGGTGCCGCGACCATCCGCAATGGCTATCCGGGCCAGGTGGCCGGCGCCACGTTCGCGCAGGCGCTGGGCTGGCAGGGTGCCGAGGTGAACACCTCCTACGCCGCCTGCGCCTCGGGCTCGCAGGCGCTCGCGGCCGCCCGCGCGAAGATCCTGGCGGGTGAGTGCGAGCTCGCCCTGGTGATCGGCGCCGACACGACCCCGAAGGGATTCCTGGCACCCCAGAAGGGCGAGCGCCCCGACGATCCCGACTGGGTGCGCTTCCGCCTCGGCATCACCAATCCGACCTACTTCGGTCTCTACGCGCAGCGGCGTGTGAGTCTCTACGGCGACAGCCCGGCGGATTTCGCCCGGGTCAAGGTCAAGAACGCCGCGCACGGCTTCGAGAACCCCAACGCCCGCTACCGCAAGCGGTTCACGGCCGAGGAGGTCGCGGCCTCGGCGATGGTGGCGGCCCCGCTGCGCCTGATGGACATCTGCGCCACCTCGGACGGCGCCGCGGCGCTCGTCGTCTCCAGCCTGGACTTCGCGCGCCGTCACGGTCGTGCCGATGCGGTGCGCATCGCCGCCATCTCGACCGTGACTCCGACCTTCGCCTCCGAAGTGCTGGAGATGCCCGATCTGGCCACGGACTCGGCGGTTGCCGCGGAGCCCCATCGCTTCCGCGCCGCCCTGCCGCGCAAGGCCTACGAGGAGGCCGGCATCGGCCCCGGGGATGTCGACGTCGCCGAGGTCTATGACCTGTCGACGGCGCTCGAGCTCGACTGGTACGAGGACCTGCAGTTCTGTCCGCGCGGCGAGGCGGCGCGCCTGCTGCGCGAGGGTGTGACGCAGATCGGCGGGCGGCTGCCGGTCAACCCCTCGGGGGACCTCGCCTGCTTCGGCGAAGCCGTGCCCGCGCAGGCGCTGGCCCAGGTCTGCGAGCTCGTCTGGCAGTTGCGCGGCACGGCCGGCGCGCGCCAGGTGAGCGGCGCCAGGGTCGGTATCACCGCCAACCAGGGCCTCTTCGGCCATGGCTCGTCGGTCATCGTCAAACGCTGAACCCGGGATCCGCAACATGGACTTCGCCGCACTCCTGCGAACGCCGATGACCGAGGCACTCGGCTGTCGCTATCCGATCATGCAGACCGCGATGGGCTGGGTGGCCGACGCGAATCTCGTCATCGCCACGACCCGCGCCGGCGGCTTCGGCTTCCTGGCCGGCGCCACCATCGCGCCGGCCGAACTCGAAGCGGAAATCATCAAGGTGCGCGAGGCCACCGGCGGCAGCAACTTCGGTCTCAACTTCCACATGTTCCAGGAGAATGCGCAGCAGTGCTTCGATCTCGCGATCAGGCACCGGCTGCGCGCGGTCAGCTACGGGCGCGGCCCGGACCAGAAGACCATCCAGCGCTTCAAGGACGCCGGCGTCCTGTGCATCCCGACCGTGGGTGCCGCCAAGCACGCCGTCAAGGCCGTGCAGCTGGGCGCCGACATGATCACCATCCAGGGCGGTGAAGGAGGAGGCCACACCGGCAGCGTGCCGACCTCGATCCTGCTGCCGCAGGTGCTCGACGCGGTGAAGGTGCCGGTGATCGCCGCGGGCGGCCTGTCCACGGGGCGCAGTCTCGCCGCCGCGCTCGCGGCCGGCGCCGCAGGCATTGCGATGGGCACCCGCTTCCTGATGACCACGGACGCGCCGACGCCGGCGGCCACGCTCAGGAAGTACGTCGAGGTCGACGACGTGACCCGGATCCGCGTCACGACGGCAGTGGACGGCATGCGCCACCGCCTGATCGACAGTCCCTACCTCCGGCGCCTGGAGAAGGCCGGGCCCATGGCGCGGCTGTTCATCGCGCTCGGCAGCGCCTGGCGGTGGAAGAGCGACACCGGAATGACGGTGCGCCACATGCTCGGTGTCCTCGGCAAGGCGCTGAAGGAGGATCCGGGCGCGCTGTCCGAAGTCGTGATGGCGGCCAACCAGCCCGTGCTGCTGCGGCATTCGATGGTCGAGGGCCGTCCCGACGACGGCATCCTGCCGAGTGGCCAGGTGGCCGCCGCGATCGGCGAGCTCGAGAGCTGCCGCGAAGTCATCGAAGGCATCGCCGCCGAGGCGACGGCCTGCCTCGCAGCCCTGTACCAGCGCGCCGGCAGCGGCGCCGGGAGCCCGACATGAGCGAACAGTTCCGCCATTCCATCGACAGCTCCGGCATCGCCGAGGTCGTCCTCGACCGGCCGCCCGTCAATGCCCTGGACAGCGAAGGCTGGCTCGCCCTGGCCGCCTGCATCCGCGATCTCGGCCGGAACCCCGAGGTCCGCGTGATCGTCATCCGTGCCGAAGGGCGCGGGTTCTGCGCGGGCGTCGACATCAAGGAGCTCGACGGCCACCCCGAGCTGATCGTCAAGGTGAATGCCGGCAACTACGAGACCTACGAGGCCATCCATCGCAATCCCGTGCCCGTGATCATCGCCGTGCACGGCTTCGTCCTCGGTGGCGGCATCGGCATGACGGGCGCAGCCGACGTGGTGGTGGCCTCGGACTGCGCGACATTCGCTCTCCCCGAGGTGGATCGGGGCGCGATGGGCGGCGGCGCCCACCTGCAGCGCCTGTTCCCCGTGCAGAAGGTCCGCCACATGTTCTTCACGGGCGAGAAGGTCAGCGCCGCCGAGGCCTGGCGCTACGGCTTCATCGAGCGGGTCGTACCGAAGGCGGAACTGCGCGAGGCCGCGTTGGCGATCGCCGCCCGCATCGCGGCGAAGAGCCCGGCGATGATCCGCATCGCGAAGGAGGCGCTGAACGGCATCGAGGACGGCAACCTGGAAGCCAAGTACCGCTGGGAGCAGGGCTTCACCCTGCAGGCGTACATGAGTCCGGATTCCGCGGAGACCCGCCGCGCCTTCGTCGAACGGCGTGACGCCCGTTTCTGAGCGGAGGCTGCGATCATGGATCTGAATTTCAGCCCCGCGCAGCGTGCCTTCCGCGGCGAAGTGCGCGCCTGGCTGGAAGCCAACGTGCCCCGGGCGCCGCTCCCGAGCTACGACACGCGCGAGGGTTTCGAGCAGCACCGCGCCTGGGAACGCAAGCTGTTCGACGCCCGCCTGTCGATGGTGATCTGGCCGACCGAGCTGGGTGGCCGAGGCTGCGATCTCATCGACTGGCTGATCTTCGAGGAGGAGTACTGGCGCGTCGATGCGCCGCTGCGCGTCAACCAGAACGGCCAGTTGCTGCTCGGCCCGACCCTGATGGAATTCGGCAGCGAGGCGCAGAAGCAGCGCTTCCTGCCGCGCATGGCCTCCAGCGAGGACATGTGGGCGCAGGGCTGGTCCGAGCCCAACGCGGGCTCGGACATGGCGGCGATCCGCTCCAAGGCGATCCGCGACGGGGACCACTACGTGGTCAACGGCCAGAAGATCTGGTCGACGCGCGCGCTGTTCGCCGACTGGACCTTCGGCCTGTTCCGCAGCGATCCCGCCTCCGAGCGTCATCACGGCCTGTCCTACCTGCTGGTGCCGCTCGATGCGCCGGGGATCACGATCCGCCCGATCAAGGCGCTGAGCGGACAGGACGCCTTTGCCGAGATCATCTTCGACGACGTGCGGGTGCCGGTCGGGAACCGCGTGGGCGAGGAAGGCCAGGGATGGCACGTGGCGATGGCCACCGCCGGCTTCGAGCGCGGTCTGCTGCTGCGCTCGCCCGCGCGGTTCCAGCGCACGGCGCAGAATCTGGTCGAGCTGTACCGCGCGAACCGCGCCAGCGCCGATCGCGATCCCGCGCTGCGCGGGGCGGTGCTGCAGGCCTGGGCGGACGCGGAGGCCTACATGCTCGCGTGCTACCACACGGTCGGCCGCATGGCGCGTGGTGCGCGGGTCGGCGCCGAGGCGAGCGCCAACAAGATATTCTGGTCGGAACTCGATCTGCGCATGCACGAAGCCGCGGTACACATCCTCGGCACGCGTGCAGAGCTGCTGCCCGAGGCGCCGCAGGCGGAAGGAGTCGGCCAGTGGCTCGACGGCTTCCTGTTCGCGCAGGCCGGGCCGATCTACGCCGGCACCAACGAGATCCAGCGCAACATCATCGCCGAGCGCGTGCTCGGCCTGCCGAAGTCCTGAGAGATCCCGTCATGGATTTCACCTTCACCGAGGACCAGGTTGCATTCCGTGCCGCGATCAGCCGCTTCTTCATGGGCGAAGTGGCTCCCGAGATGCTGCGGGAGATCTGGGAAACCGACGCGGGCCGTTCACCGGCCCTGCGCGCCAGGATCGCGGCCCAGGGGCTCACGGGGCTGTCCGTGCCCGAGAGCTTCGGCGGCATGGGCATGAGCGACGTCGACTGGGCGCTGGTCACCCAGGAACTCGGCTATTACGCCATCCCCGACTCCCTGTCGGAAACGGCCTGCATCGCCGCGGGCCTGCTGTCGGCGCTGCCGGCCGATGTCGCGGTACGCAGTGAATGGCTGCCGCGGATCGTCGAGGGCTCGGCGCGCATCGCCGTCGGCCATACGGTCAATCCGCTGGTCGCCGACGCGCATCTCGCCGATCTGCTGTTGCTCCATCACGAGGGCGAGGTGCACGCGGTGCCGCGCGATCGGGTCGAGGTGACGGCCAACCCGAGCGTCGACCTGTCACGCCGGCTCGGCGCGGTGCGCTGGACGCCGGATCCCGCGACCTGCGTCGCCGACGCGCAGACGGGCCGTGCGCTGTGGGCCGAGACACTCGACCGCGGCGCGCTGTGCGTCGCGGGACAACTCCTCGGCCTCGCGCAGCGCATGCTCGATCTCTCGGTCGACTATGTCGCGCAGCGCAAGCAGTTCGGCCGCCCCATCGGGTCGTTCCAGGCCGTCAAGCATCATCTCGCCGACGTGCTCACGAAGATCGAGTTCGCGAAGCCCGTGCTCTACCGGGCCGCCGACCGGCTGCGTCGCGGGCACCCCGACCGCGCAGCGCACATCTCGCACGCCCGGCTCGCGGCCGGCGAGGCGGCCTGGCTGGCGGCGCGTCACGGCATCCAGGTGCACGGCGCGATGGGCTACACGTGGGAGGTCGACCTGCAGATGTTCATGAAGCGTGCCTGGGCCCTCGACGCCGCCTGGGGCGACCGCGGGTTCCACAAGACCCGGGTGGCGGACTTCGTGCTCGCCGAGGGCGCACCGCTGGGTCCCGGTCGGTCCCTCATCGAGTGAAACCATCCATGGTCGGTACTGTGCAGGCCTACATCGTCGATGCGCTGCGTTCGCCCACCGGCAGGCGCCGGGGTTCCCTGGCCCAGGTCCATGGCGCCGATCTCGGCGCGCACGTGATCAAGGCCATCGTCGAGCGCAACCCGATTCCCGCCGAGGACTACGACGACGTCATCTTCGGCTGCGTCGACACCATCGGCGCGCTGGCCGGCGACATCGCACGGACCGCCTGGCTGGCCGCCGGGCTGCCACTGGCCGTTCCCGGCACCACCGTCGACCGCCAGTGCGGATCGTCGCAGCAGGCCGTGCACTTCGCCGCGCAGGCGGTGATGAGCGGCACGCAGGACGTGGTGCTGGCCGGCGGCGTGCAGACGATGAGCAGCATCCCGATCTCCTCGGCCATGCTCGCCGGCCAGCCGCTCGGCTTCACGACGCCCTTCGCCGAGAGCAGGGGCTGGCGGGCGCGCTTCGGCGATGCACCGGTGAATCAGTTCTACGCCGCGCAGCGCATCGCGGATCACTGGAACATCTCCCGCGAGGAGATGGAAGTGTTCGCGAAGGAGAGCCACGACCGCGCGCTGCGGGCCATCGCCGAAGGTCGCTTCAACCGCGAGGTGGTCCCCTTCGGCGACTTCCGCATGGACGAGACGGCCCGCCAGTCGACCCTGGAGAAAATGGCCACGCTGGAGCCGGTCGATCCGGCCTATCCCAAGATCACCGCGGCCGTCTCCAGTTCCACCTGCGATGCCGCTTCCGCCGTGCTGGTGGTCTCCGAAGCCGCGCTCGCACGCTACGGCCTCAGACCGCGGGCCCGCATCCACCACCTCGGTGTCCGTGCCGATGACCCGATCTGGCACCTGACGGCGCCGATTCCCGCCACCGCCCGCGCCCTCGCGAAGGCGGGCATGAAGCTCGCGGACATCGACCTCGTCGAGATCAACGAGGCCTTCGCCTCCGTGGTCATGGCCTGGCTCAGGGAGACGGGCTATCCGCACGAGCGCACCAACGTCAATGGTGGCGCCATCGCGCTCGGCCATCCGCTCGGAGCCTCCGGCACGAAGCTCATGACCACCCTGCTGCACGAGCTCGAGCGCCGCGGCAGCCGCTACGGGCTGCAGACCATGTGCGAGGGCGGCGGGCAGGCCAACGTCACCATCATCGAAAGACTCTGAGGACGGGAAGAACAGATCATGGGCTGCTGCGACAACAGAACCGTCATCATCACCGGCGCCGGCGCCGGCCTGGGCCGCGCCTACGCGCTGGAGCTCGCGGCAGCCGGTGCCAATGTCGTCGTCAACGACATCCGGCTGGACGCTGCCAGCGAAGTGGTCGCCGAGATCACCGCCAGGGGTGGCAGGGCCATCGCCAGCGGCGACGACATCACGACACTCGCGACGGCGCAGCGGATCGTCGATGCGGCGCTCGCCGCGTTCGGCGAAGTGCACGCGCTCGTGAACAATGCCGGCATCCTGCGCGACCGCATGTTCCTCAGTCTGACCGAGGAGGACTGGGACCTGGTCATGAAGGTGCACCTGCGCGGTCACTTCTGCCTGGCGAACATCCTCGGCCGGCGCTGGCGCGACCTGTCGAAGGCGGGGACGCCCGCCGATGCGCGCATCATCAACACGACGTCCGGCGCGGGCCTGCAGGGCTCGGTCGGCCAGTCCAACTATGCGGCCGCGAAGGGCGGCATCGCGACCCTGACACTCAACCAGGCTGCCGAGCTGAGGCGCTACGGCGTCGCCGTCAACGCGCTCGCGCCGGCGGCCCGCACCGCGATGACGCTCGCCGGCATGCCGGACAAGGTCAGGAAGCCGGAGGACGGCAGCTTCGACTTCTACGATCCCGCGAACGTCGCGAGCCTGGTCGTGTGGCTCGTCAGCGAGGATTCGCGCGATGTCACGGGCCAGGTCTTCGAGATCGAAGGCGACCGCATCGCGGTCTGTGACGGCTGGCGCAGCGGCCCGGAGAAGCGCAAGGGCGGCTCGCGCTGGGAGTCGGAAGAGGTCGGTGCCGTGGTGCGCGAGTTGCTAGGCCGTGCCGTGCCGCCGCAGAAGGTGTGGGGTTCGTGAATTTCTGACCCGTCGTCGTGTGCGCAACCACAAGACGTGACGAGAGGTGGACTGCTGAATGGGACTCCAAGGGATCAATCGCGTCATCCTGGCAGTTCGGAACATCGAGACATCCAAGAAGTATTTCTCAGCGGTCCTCGGTGCGACCTTCACGGAGGCGAACTGGACTGGTGCGCCCTATGGCATTGATGTCGCGATCAGTTGGGATGCGGGTATCGAACTCATCGCACCTGCGGCAGGCCATGAGAGGGACAGCATCGTTTCGGCCTTTCTGGAACGCAATGGTGAAGGAGTACTGAATGTCGTCTTTCAAGTGGACGACGGCGCAGTTGCCAAGCAGAAAGCCGAGTCTGCAGGAGTATCTGCCACTCATTCTCTCGACTACTCGCAATCGGAAATCGACAGTCACCTGGGCGGGCTCTTCAGGAAATACGAGGAACATGTTCTCGATTCGCGTGCTCAATGCGGATTCAGCATTACGCTTGGGCAGATTGATCCAAAGGACGCTTGATCCTCCGGGTCGGGGAAATTGTTTCCTGGCAAGGGAGACATAGGGAATCTCATGACACCAATTCCGGATTACGTACCAGGCCATCAGTTGCTCGCGGGCAGGTCGGTGCTGATCACGGCCGCCGCGGGTGCCGGTATCGGCTTCGCCGCCGCGACGCGAGCGCTCGAAGAGGGCTGTCGTGCGCTGATGATCTCCGACATCCACGCGAAGCGACTCGACGCGGCCGTGGCGACGCTGCGCCGTGAGCACGGTGTCGACCACGTCTGGGGTCAGCTGTGCAACGTCGCCGTCGAGAGCGAGGTCCAGGCCCTGGTCGCTGCCGCCGAGGAAAGACTGGGCGGCATCGATGTGCTCATCAACAACGCCGGACTCGGAACGGAGAAGAAGCTGGTCGACATGACCGACGACGAATGGCACAAGGTCCTCGACGTCAGCCTCACGGGCACGTTCCGGATGATCCGTGCCGTGCTGCCGCACATGCAGCGGCGCGGCCGCGGCGCGATCGTCAACAACGCCTCGGTGCTCGGCTGGCGCGCGCAGAAGGAACAGGCCCACTACGCCGCCGCCAAGGCCGGCGTCATGGCGCTGACACGCTGTGCCGGTCTGGAGGCGGCCGAGCACGGCGTGCGGATCAACGCCGTCGCGCCGTCGTTTGCCGTGCACGCCTTCCTCAGGAAGTCCGCTTCCGAGGAGCTGCTCGCCCGGCTCATGAGCCGCGAGGCCTTCGGCCGTGGCGCCGAAGTGTGGGAGGTCGCCAATGTGATGATGTTCCTGGCGAGCGACTACGCCTCCTACCTCGTCGGCGAAGTGATCTCGGTCAGCTCCCAGCACCCCTGAGGCGATCGGCGTGGCCAACGTGTTCTCGAGTGCCGCCGAACTGTTCGCCGCCCAGGGCCGCGATCTCGGCGTGACCGGCTGGATCGAGGTCAGCCAGAAGCGGATCGATCTGTTCGCCGATGCCACGGACGATCACCAGTGGATCCACGTCGATCCCGTGCGCGCGAAGGACGGCCCGTTCGGCGCCTGCATCGCGCACGGCTACCTGACGCTGGCGCTGGTGAATGTCTTCCTGCCGGAGCTGGTGAAGGTCGAGAACATGAAGATGGGCGTCAACGTCGGTTGCGACCGCGTGCGTTTCCCGGCGCCGGTCAGGGTGGGCTCGCGCCTGCGCGGCCGCGGCGAGCTCGTCAAGGTCGAGCAGGTCGGTGCGGCGGTGCAGACCACCGTGCGCGTCACCATCGAGATCGAAGGTTCCGAACGACCCGCCTGCGTCGTCGACACCGTCAGCCGTTACACGTTCGCATAGACAGGAAAAGAGCATGTCCGAAGCCGTCATCGTCTCCACTGCGCGCACCGCGCTCGCGAAGTCCTATCGCGGCTCCTTCAACGACACCGAGGCGCCGGTGCTCGGGGGTCACGTGGTCAGGGCCGTCGTCGAACGGGCCGGCGTCGAGCCCGGTGAGGTCGAGGACGTGATCATGGGCGCCGCCGCCCAGCAGGGCACGCAGGGCTACAACATCGGCCGCCTGTGCGCGTACACGGCCGGCCTGCCCGAGAGCGTGCCCGGCATGGCGCTGGACCGCATGTGCGCCTCGGGCCTGATGGCCATCGACGTCGCGGCCAAGGCCATCGTGACCGGGGAGATGAAGATCGCCGTCGCGGGTGGCGTCGAGTCGATCTCGCTGACGCAGAACAAGTACAAGAACGCGCACCGCGCCCAGTCGCAGGCCGTGCTGGCACGCGTGCCGGCGGCCTACATCCCGATGATCGAGACGGCCGAGATCGTCGCGCGACGCTACGGCATCGCGCGCCTGGCCCAGGACGAGTACGCGCTGCAGAGCCAGCAGCGCACCGCGGCGGCACAGGGGAAGAACCTGTTCGCCGAGGAGATCGTGCCGCTCACGGCGAGCAGGCTCCTCTTCGACAAGGATGGCAATCCGGCCGGCAGCCAGGAGGTGCTCGCGGACCGCGACGAATGCAACCGCGCCGACACGACGCTGGCGAGTCTCCAGGCCCTCAAGCCCGTGTGGAAGGACGGCAGCTGGGTCGCACAGGGCGAGTTCGTCACGGCCGGCAATGCCTCGCAGCTGTCCGACGGCGCGGCGGCTGCGCTGCTCATGAGTCGCGAGGAAGCACGACGGCGTGGCCTCGCGCCGCTCGGCGTCTATCGCGGTGTGGCGGTCGCCGGCTGCCAGCCCGACGAAATGGGCATCGGTCCGGTCCATGCGATCCCCAGGCTGCTGAAACGCTTCGGACTCGGTGTCGCGGATGTCGACCTCTGGGAGATCAACGAGGCCTTCGCCTGCCAGGTGCTCTACTGCCGCGATGCGCTCGGCATCCCGAACGAGCGGCTGAATGTCAACGGTGGCGCCATCGCCATCGGTCATCCCTTCGGCATGTCGGGCGCCCGCCTGGTGGGCCATGCGCTGCTCGAGGCGCGCCGCCGCGGCCTGCGCCGCGTGGTCGTCTCCATGTGCATCGGTGGCGGCATGGGTGCCGCCGGCCTGTTCGAGGTCGACTGACGGTGCCGGCCCGCAGCGAGGAGCCGCCGCGTTGAGGGAAGCCGGGCAGTTCGACTACATCATCATCGGTGCCGGCTCGGCGGGTTGCGTCCTGGCCAACCGGCTCAGCGCGAACCCGACTTCGCGCGTCCTGCTCCTCGACGCGGGCGGCAAGGATGGCGACCTGCTCACCCGCATGCCGGCCGGCTGGGGCCGGATCACCACGGACCCGCGCTACGTGTGGCTCTACCGGTCCGAGCCGGAGGCGGGAACGGCGGGCCGTCGTCATACGCTGCCACGGGGCCGCATCCTCGGCGGCTGCTCGACGGTCAACGGCATGATCTACGTCCGCGGCCAGGCCGAGGACTACGACGGCTGGGCCGCCGCGGGCGCCACCGGCTGGGACTGGGCCTCGGTGCGGCCTTACTTCCTGCGCTCGGAGGATCAGCAGCACATTCGCGATCCGCACCACGGCGTCGGCGGCCCCATGCCGGTTTCCGACCTGCCGGCGGTCAATCCGATCGGTGCTCACATCGTCCGCGCCTTCGAGCAGGCCGGGGTGCCGGCCAATGCGGATTTCAACGGCGCCGCCCAGGAAGGGGTCGGCTACTACCAGACCACGATGCGCGCTGCGGAGCGCTGGGCCACCTCGCGCAGCTTCCTTCATCCCGTGCGCGGGCGGGCGAACCTCGTCGTCGTCACCGGCGCGCTCGCCGAGCAACTGCTGATCGCCGACGGCCAAGTGGCCGGTGTCCGGTATCGCCAGGCCGGCAGCGTGGCGAGCGCATCGGCGCGGCGCGAGGTGCTGCTCTGCGCCGGCGCCCTCGATTCCCCGAAACTGCTGATGCTCTCGGGCGTCGGTCCGGCAGCCGATCTGCAGCGACTGGGCATTCCGGTCGTGCGCGACCTGCCCGGCGTCGGCGCCGGCCTGCAGGACCATTTCATCGTGCCCATGATGTGGCGGCTGAAGTCCGGCAGTCCCAGCCTCAACCAGCGGCTCGCCGGCTGGCGCCTCGGCTGGGAGGTGATCCGCTACCTGGTCGCGCGCCGCGGCGCGATGAGCATGCCGGCCGCAGAAGTCGGCGTCTTTGCACGCAGCCATGCGGGCGCGAGCCGTCCGGACCTGCAGTTCCACTGCCTGCCCCTGACGGGGCCCGTGAACGAGAGCGGCGAAGTGGCCAAGGAGCCGGATCCCTGGCCGGGGATGACGCTCGCGCCCTGCGGTCTGCAGCCCCGGTCGCGCGGCCGGCTGTTCCTGCGTTCTCCGGATCCAGCCGCGGCGCCGGCCTTCACGCTCGACTACCTGCGGCACGAGGACGACATCCGCGTCACCCTGGCCGGCATGCGACTCGCGCTGCGCGCGGCGGCGCAGCCCGCGCTCGCGCCGCTCGTCGAGGCCGTCTGGCGACCGGCTGCCGACGCTCTCGGTGATGACCGGCTGCTCGACTACGCCGCACGCATCGGCTGCACCACCCATCACCCGGCGGGCACCTGCCGGATGGGCAGCGATGCGGCGGCGGTGGTGGATCCACAGCTGCGCCTGCGCGGGCTCGACGGGCTGCGCGTGGTCGACGCGTCGGTGATGCCCGTCATCACCTCCGGCAACACGAATGCGCCGACGATCATGATCGCGGAGAAGGCGGCCGATCTGATCCTCGGCCGGCCGCCGGCGTGCCGCGGATGAGGCGTGCCGGCACCGAGGATCTGCCGGTGAAGCAGGCCGGACTCGAGACTGTCGGCAGATCCGCATCATGCGGTCAACGGCCTGCGTACCCGGCGCGCAGAGCCCGGTGATGATGTGCGCTCAGCGCGGCTTTCCACGGCGCGCCAGCGCGTCCTGCAGGATGCGGATGGTCCGCGCGGTCTCCAGGAAGTCGCCGGTGATGTTGAGGCCCGAGGCCTGCATCTGCTCGATCGCCTCGTGGGTCAGGGTCAGCTTGCGCGCCCCCTCGCGCGCGATCATGCCGCGTGCCTCGAGCTCCTTCACCTTGCGCCGCACCGTCTCGCGCGGGATGCCGGTCGCCTCGCTGATCGACAGCGCATTGCAGGGTGCGACCTGCTGCAGCTCCAGCGCGCCGAGCACGTCCCTGCGCTGCAGCGATGCCGTGACCGTGTCATGCAGGTCCAGCGAGCGTATGGCGCGGGCGACGTTGTAATGGGCGATCTCGCCGAAGACCAGGAACAGCAGCAGGTCGCCGTCGAACAGACGGTAGGCGCGACGCAGGATCTCGATCGTGAAGCCGCTCGCGACGGCGCTGAGCACGAGTTGCTCCGCGACGGCGGCGCTGGGCGGGCGCACCAGTTCGCCGATGCTCTGCTGGCGCGCGGGCTTCCCGGAGTGTCTGCGTGCCATCGCCAGCCTCCACGGCGGAGCCGTCAAAGTACCCAGGATGGGTTATCGGGTCAACGAGCGTCCCGACGCGCCCCTAACATCGGGAGACGGACCCAGACCCGCGAGGAGCCGACGTGAGCGAGGCCTGCATCTTCGACACCGTGCGCACGCCGCGCGGCAAGGGCAGGGCCGACGGCGCCCTGCACGAGATCACACCGATACGACTGGCCGGGCAGGTGCTCGAGGCGCTGCGCGAGCGCAGCGGACTCGATACGACGCGGGTCGAGGACGTGATCCTCGGCTGTGTGGTGCCGGTGGGTGAGCAGGGTGCCAACATCGCGCGCATCGCGGCGCTCGACGCAGGCTACGCGCAGACCGTGCCGGGGATGCAGATCAACCGCTGCTGCGGTTCCGGCCTCGAGGCCGTGAACCTGGTTGCGGCCAAGGTCATGGCGGGACTGGTCGACCTGGCGATCGGCGGCGGCGTGGAGAGCATGTCGCGGGTGCCGATGGGCGCCGACGGCGGTGCCTGGGCGATGGACCCGCAGGTGGCGAACCGGACCTTCTTCGTCATGCAGGGCATCAGCGCCGATCTGCTCGCGACGAAGTATGGTTTGAGTCGTGGCGACTGCGACGCTTACGCGGTTGCGAGCCAGCAGCGGGCCGCCCGGGCCTGGATGGAAGGGCGCTTCGCCCGTTCCGTCGTCCCGGTGCGCGACATCATCGGTCTGCCCGTGCTCGAGCGCGACGAGACGATCCGCGGCGACACCACGCTCGAATCCCTCGCCAGCCTCAAGCCCGCCTTCGCCGAGATGGGCGCCAGGGCCGGGTTCGACGGCATCGCGCTGCAGCGGTACCCGCAGTTCGAGCGCATCGAACACGTTCATCACGCCGGCAACAGTTCCGGCATCGTCGATGGTGCCTCGGCCGTTCTGGTCGGCAGCAGGGCCGCCGGCGAACGCCAGGGCCTCAGGCCGCGCGCCCGCATCCGCTCCACGGCCACGGTCGGCTCGGAACCGACCATCATGCTCGACGGTCCGGCCGCCGCGACGCGCCTGGCGCTCGGGAAGGCCGGCATGACCATCGGCGACGTCGGCCTGTTCGAGCTCAACGAGGCCTTCTCGTCCGTGGTCCTCGCCTACATGGCCGATCTCGACGTTCCGCACGAGCGCATCAACGTCAACGGTGGCGCCATCGCCATGGGCCATCCGCTCGGTGCGACGGGCGGCATGCTCGTGGGAATCCTGCTCGACGAGATGGAACGACGGAACGTCGACACCGGGCTGGTCGCCCTGTGCGAGGCGGCCGGCATGGCTTCTGCAACCATCATCGAGCGCGTGTGAACGCGCCGGAGAACGCAGGATGATCGATTTTTTCAAGTACACCGTCGACGAGCAGGGCATCTGCACGCTCACGATCGACCAGCCGGACTCCACGGCGAACGTCATGAACCAGGACTTCATCGACAGCTTCCGCAGCGCGCTCGGGCGTGCCATCGGTGATGCGGCGGTGAAGGGCATCGTCCTCACCTCCGCGAAGGCCACGTTCGTCGCCGGCGCCGACCTGAAGACCCTCGAGGCGACGCTGACCGGCGCGAGGCCCGACGCGAAAACGCTCTACGACCAGTGCTGGGCGTTCTCGAGCCTGCTGCGCAGGATGGAGACCTGCGGCAAGCCCGTCGTCGCGGCGCTCAACGGCACGGCCCTGGGCGGCGGCTTCGAGATGGCGCTCGCCTGCCACTACCGCATCGCCGCCGACGGGCGCGGCCTGCGGGTGGGCCTGCCGGAAGCCAGCGTCGGGCTGTTGCCGGGTGCCGGCGGCACGCAGCGCTACCTGCGCATGCTCGGCGTCGCGAAGGCGCTGCCTCTGCTGCTGCAGGGCACTCAACTGAAGGCCGATGAAGCCGTCGCGCTCGGGCTGCTCGATGCGGTCGTGCCGGCGGACGACCTGCTGCCGGCGGCGCGGCGCTGGCTGCTCGCGAGCCCGGACCCCGTCAAGCCCTGGGACCGGAAGGGTTTCCAGGTGCCGGGCGGCGGTTCTCCGATGCTGCCGCAGCTCGCGCAGCTCTTCATGGGCACGGCCGCGAACCTGCAGGCGGCCACGTACCACAACATGCCCGCGCCGCTGGCCATCACCTCCTGTCTCTACGAGGGCATGCAGCTGCCGATGGACACGGCACTCAAGGTCGAGTGCAAGTACTTCGTCAGGCTCAATCTCGATCCGGTGGCCGGCAACATGGTGCGCACCCTGTTCATCAACAAAGGCAAGGCCGACCGGCTGGTGCGCCGGCCGGCCGGCATCGCCAGGACGGAACACCATCGTATCGGCATCCTCGGCGCCGGCCTCATGGGCGCGGGGCTCGCGCTCGTCGCGGCGCAGAACGGCATCGAGGTCGTGCTGATCGACCGCGACCAGGCCACCGCGGAGAAGGGCAGGGCCTACGCGGAGACCCGGCTGAAGCGCGACGTGGAAAAGGGGCGCAGTACGCCGGAGAAGATGGCGTCCGTCCTGGCCCGCATCCATCCGACGACCGACTTCCACGAACTCGCGGATACCACACTGGTCGTCGAGGCGGTGTTCGAGGACCGCGCCGTGAAGGCGGACGTGTTCGCCAGGGCCGAGGCGGTGCTGGGCGAGAACGCCGTGCTCGGCAGCAACACCTCGGCACTGCCCATCACCGGCCTGGCGGAGGGCACCCGGCGTCCCGCCAACATCATCGGTCTGCACTTCTTCTCGCCGGTCGAGCGCATGCCGCTGGTCGAGGTCGTCCGCGGCCGGCAGACCAGCGACGCGACGCTGGCGCGCGCGCTCGACTTCGTCGCCCGGCTCGGCAAGACGCCGATCCTCGTCAACGACAGCCGCGGCTTCTTCACCAGCCGCTTCATCGGCGCCTACATCAACGAGGGCGTCACCATGGTCAAGGAGGGCATCAACCCGGCACTCGTGGAGCAGGCGGCGCGCATGACCGGCTATCCCGTCGGGCCCTTGACCGTCTCGGACGAGATCGGTCTCGACCTCGCCTTCAAGGGCGCCGAGCAGCAGGCCAGGGACCTGGGTGCGGCCAACAGGCCGGGCTCCTCGGTGTCCGTGATCGCGGAACTCGTCGGGAAGCACGGCCGCCACGGTCGCAAGAACGGCAAAGGCTTCTTCGACTACGCGGCCGACGGCAGCAAGCGGCTCTGGCCGGGGCTCGCCGGGATCTGGCCGCGCAGGCCGGACGGACTGCAGCCGACGGCGCAGGAACTGCGCCAGCGCATGCTCTTCGCCCAGTACGTCGATGCGGCGCGCTGCCTCGCGGACGGCGTGCTCACGGATCCGGCCGACGGCGATGTCGGTGCCGTGCTGGGGGTCGGTTTCCCGGCCTACCTGGGCGGCCCCTTCGCGGCGATGGACACGCTGGGGATCGCCAAGGTCGTCGAGGAATGCGAGCGGCTGGCGGCGACCTGCGACCGCGAGCGCTTCGCTGCGCCGCAGCTGCTGCGCGACATGGCAGTCGACGGACGGACGTTCTACGGCGCGGACCGTGTGGCGCCGCCCGCCGCCGATCGCTGAACTCGAACGGGAGCGCATGATGAGCGAGAGCCGCAAGCCGCTGTCCGGTGTCAGGGTGATCGACCTGACCGTGTTCCTTCCCGGCCCGATGTGCACGCTGCATCTCGCCGATCTCGGTGCCGACGTCATCAAGGTCGAGAATCCGGGTGCCTGGGACCCGCAACGCGGCCTGCCGGGCAGCGAGTTCACGACCCAGTTCCTGATGCTGAACCGGAACAAGCGCGCGATCACCGTGAACCTGCGCGCTCCGGAAGGCCGCGAGATCATCGCGCGCCTCGCCCGCGAGGCCGACGTGCTGGTCGAGGGCTTCCGTCCCGGTGTCACCGACCGGCTCGGCGTCGGCTATGGCGCGCTCGCGGCCGTCAATCCGCGTCTCGTGTATTGCTCGATCAGCGGCTACGGCCAGACCGGACCGCTCGCACAGGCCGGCGGGCACGACATCAACTACCAGTGCCTCGCCGGAGTGCTGGACCAGACCGGTACGGCGGACGGCCCGCCGGCGCCCGGCAACTTCCCGGTCGCGGACCTGGCCGGCGGTGCGCTGTCCGCGGCGATGGGCATCCTCGCCGCGCTGTTCGACGCGAGGCAGAGCGGTCGCGGACGCCATGTCGACGTCGCCATGACGGACTGCCTGATGGCGCACAACGTCCCGGCCGTGTCGGCGCTGCAGGACCGCGGGAGGATGCCGGCGCGCGGCGGCGACTACCTCTCGGGCGGCATGGCCTGCTATGGCGTCTACGAGACGGCCGACGGTCGTCACCTCGCCGTCGGTGCCATCGAGATGAAGTTCTGGCAGGCGTTCTGCGAGACCATCGGCCGGCCGGACCTGGCCCGCCGCGGCCACCTGATCGGCGAGCAGGGCGTTGCGGCGCGCGCCGAGGTCGCGGCCGTCATCGCGCAGCACGTCCTCGCGCACTGGACGGCGCTGTTCGCGGACGTCGATGCCTGTGTGACCCCGGTACTGCGCGCCGACGAGGCCCATGCCCGTCCGCAGGCGCGCGACCGCGGGATGGTGGTCGCGAGCGAGCATCCGATCCACGGCCGCTACTGGCAGTACGCGTTCCCGATCCGGATGAGCGACTACGAATTCCGCGTCGAGCGCCAGGGCGCCCGCCCCGGCGCGGACAACGACGCGGTGCTGGGCGAACTCGGCTACGCGCACGCCGACATCGAGCGGCTGCGCGCCGGCGGCATCATCTGAGGGTGCTCGATCACGGGAGAGCGACCATGACGACGCGGACCTACAGCCTCGCCGACCTGTTCGAGATCGTCGCTGCCGCGATACCGGAACGCGAAGCCGTCGTGTGCGGAGCGCGCCGGCTCACCTACGCGCAGTTGAACGAACGTGCGGACCGGCTGGCCGCCCATCTGCAGCGCAGGGGGATCGGTGCGGGTGACACCGTCGGCCTGCAGCTCTACAACGGCACCGAGTACCTCGAAGCCTTCTTCGCGGCCTGCAAGCTGCGCGCGGTTCCGCTCAACATCAACTATCGCTACGTGGCCCAGGAGCTGCGCTATCTCTACGGCAACGCCGGGCTCGCGGCGCTCTTCTACTCAGCCCCGCTGGCGGCGACCGTTCAGCCGCTGCTCGACGAATACCCGGGCATCAAGGTGGCACTGGCACCGGGTGCGGAGTACGAGGCCGCCCTCGCGGCCGGACCCGCGTACGCGGTGCCCCGGCGCAGCGACGACGATCTGTCGCTGCTCTACACCGGTGGTACCACGGGCCTGCCCAAGGGTGTGATGTGGCCGCACCGGTCGCTGTTCTTCAGTGCGCTCGGCGGCGGCGGAGTCTATCGCGAAGGCCATGCGCCGATCCGCGCGCCCGAGGAGATCGGCGAGGTGGCGAGTGCTGGACATGCGATGCGCTTCATGGCCATCGCGCCGCTCATGCACGGCGCCGCACTGTGGGCGTCGTTGATTTCGCTGTTCGCCGGCCAGACCGTCATCCTGCGGGATCAGGTCGATTTCAATGCCGGGCAGATCTGGGATCTGGTCGAGCGGGAGAAAGCCAACATCGTCTCCGTCGTCGGCGACGCCATGGCGACCCCGCTCGCCGACGCCCTCAAGGCGCATCCGGGTCGCTGGGATCTGTCCGCGCTGCGCGTGTTCGGCTCGGGTGGCGGCCTGTTCTCGACGCACGCCCAGCAGGAACTGCGCCGCCTGCTGCCGAATGTCATGGTGCTGGACAGCATCGGCTCGTCGGAGAGCGGCACGCTGGGCTCCGGCTCCAAGCCGGAGAACGGCGCGGGCTTCATCAAGCTGGCGCCGCGTCCCGACCTCCGGGTCGTCACGCCGACGCACGATCGCTTCGTCGGTCCGGGCGAGGAGGGTGTCGTCGCGCGCGTCGGCAATGTCGCGGTCGGTTACTGGGGGGATCCGAAGAAGTCCGCGGAGACCTTCACGACCGTCGAGGGGCTGCGTGTGGCGATCACGGGCGACATGGCGCGCGTTCTCGGGGACGGCAGCATCGTGTTCCTCGGGCGTGGCTCGCAGTGCATCGATACGGGCGGGGAGAAGGTTTTCCCCGAGGAGGTCGAGGAAGTCCTGCACCGCCACGAGGCCGTGGCGGACGCCGTCGTGGTCGGCGTCGCCGATCCGCGCTGGGGGAACCGGGTGGCCGCGGTCGTCAGCCTGCGCGAAGGCACGCAGGCGAGTGCGGACCTGCTGAAGGAGTTCTGCCGCCAGTACCTCGCCGGCTACAAGGTGCCCAAGGACATCGTGTTCGTCGGCGAAGTGGCGCGCTCCCCGGCCGGCAAGGCCGATTACCGCTGGGCCCGGGCGACCGTCGAAGGGAGCCTGTCGTGATCGATACGACCTTCTCGCTGACCGGTCGCACAGCGCTCGTCACGGGCGGTTCGCGCGGCATCGGCGCGGCGATCGCCGAGCGTTTCGCCGCCGCGGGTGCCGAGGTGATCGTCTGCTCGCGCCGGCAGGAAGCGGTGGACGAGGTGGCGCAGGCGATCCGTGCCCGGGGTGGCAGGGCCCACGCCATCGCCGCGCACATGGGCAGGCTCGACGAGATCGAGCGGCTGGTACGCACTCTCGACGATCGCGGACTTGCGGTGGACGTGCTGGTCAACAATGCCGGCATCAGTCCGCCGAACAGCGGCGACTTCTGCGACACGTCGCCGGCGCTGTGGGACAAGATCATGGAGGTCAACGTTCGTGGTCCTTTCTTTCTCACGGCGTCGCTCGGGAAGCGCATGGCCGCGCGCGGCAAGGGCACCGTGGTGAACATCAGCACCACGTCGGCGCTGATGGCGCAGCCCGAGATCGGCGCCTACTGCGTGTCCAAGGCCGCGCTCAACATGGTGACGCGCTGCTTCGCCCGCGAACTCGGGCCGAAGGGCGTGCGCGTCAACGCCATTTCCTGCGGCGTCATCCGGACGGCGATGGGCGACCACACGATGAACGATCCGGTGCGCTACGCCGACATGATGAAGATCAACCCGCTGAAGCGCGTCGGCGATCCTGCGGAAGTGGCCGACACCGCGCTGTACCTGGCGAGCGACGCCAGCCGCTATACGACCGGGGTGATCCTCCAGGTGGATGGTGGCGTGCTCAGCTGAGCGCGCGAACGGAGCCCGTCGATGGGACTGCAGCTCGGGGGTTTCGACGACAAGGTGGCGGTGGTGACCGGCGCCGGGCGCATGCGCAGCATCGGCCGGTCCATCGCGTTGACCCTGGCGCGCGCCGGGTGCGACATCGTGATCACCGGCACCGGCCGGTCGCCCGACCGCTGCCTGGACGACG
Source organism: Steroidobacteraceae bacterium (assembly GCA_046352935.1). Lineage (GTDB taxonomy): Bacteria > Pseudomonadota > Gammaproteobacteria > Steroidobacterales > Steroidobacteraceae > CAYWMY01. The sequence continues at coordinate 82,065 of JAXMGR010000008.1, read as the reverse complement.
AGAAGCGGGCTGGCTGGCGCGACATCGATTCAGTGGCGGAAGAGATCCGCGCCCTGGGTCGCCGGGCGCTCGCCGTGGTCTCGGATGTCACGGACCCCGAAGCCGTCCAGGCGCTGTCGCGGCAGGTCGTGGCCGACATGGGCCGTGTGGACTTCGTGGTCAACAATGCTGGCTCGACGCGCGGCCGGGACCGGCAGCCGGCGGCGACGCTGCCGGTGGGCGAATGGCGGCGCGTCATCGACACCAATCTGAACGGCAGCTTCTACATGTGCCAGGCCTTTGCCCAGCGGATGATCGAGGCCGGGCGGGGCGGCGCGATCATCAACATCTCCACGCTCGGCGCCCGCCTGCTCGCGGCCGGCACCGCCGCCTACGCGAGTTCCAAGCTCGCCATCAATGGCCTGACGACGATCCTGAGCGGTGAGCTCGGCGGGCACGGCATCCGCGTCAACGGCGTCTGCCCGGGAGTGATCGACACCAGCCGCCTCGACGACATGGGCCGCGGCGAGACCTGGGACCATCTGGTCAGGGCCTTCATCCCGATGGGGCGCGCCGGCACCGGCGACGACGTCGCGTACCTGGTGGCGTTCCTGTGCAGCGACCAGGGTGCCTGGATCAGCGGGCAGAACATCCATGTCGACGGCGGCTACGCGAACGTGCCCCTCACGATCGGGATCTCCAGATGATCTTCCATTTCGACTTCGCCGCCTGGCTCGTACTCGTCCGCCTGGGCGCCGCCGTGCCGAACGAGCGCCAGCGCCGGGGGCTGAGGCGGCTGCTGCTGCTGACGATTCCGCTCAGGGCACTCGCGCACTCGGTGTGCTTCTTCCTGGACGGCATTCTCTTTCCCGGACTCTGGCGGGTGAAGGTCGAAGCGCCGATCTTCGTCATCGGCCACGCCCGCAGCGGCACGACGCTCGCGCATCGGCTGATGTGTGCCGACGAGCGCATGAGCGCCTTCAGGTACTGGGAACTCAGGCTGCCCTCGCTGCTCGAGAAGAAACTCGTGCACGCGCTCGCCTGGCTCGACGGGCACGTGCTCGGGCGACGGATCGAGCGGCGGCTCGCCGCCTGGGAGGAGCGCAAGTTCGGCGCGGTGAAGCAGATCCACAGGATGGGTCTGAACGTTCCCGAGGAGGACGATCTGGTCCTCTACGACTCCTGTGCCTCGGGATTCTGGATGACCAAGCTCCCGTTCATGGGGGATCTCGATTTCTTCCATCTCGATCGGCGTCCGGCGCGGCGGCGCAAGCACCTGATGCGCTTCTACCGCGGGTGCGTGCGTCGCCAGCTCTACCTGAACGGCGGCGGCAAGATCCACCTGAGCAAGAACCCCACGTGGTGCGGGCGGGTGGAGTCTCTGCTCGAAGCCTTTCCCGATGCGCGCTTCGTCGTGCTCTACCGCAATCCCCATGAGACGATCCCGAGTCTGCTGAAGCTCCTGCACGTGAGCTGGGAGCACGCGGGCAACGTCGACGCGGGCAAGATCGCCGAGTCCACGCGCGTGATGATCGATCTCTCCTACGAGACCTATCTCTATCCGCTGGAAGTGCTGGCCCGGCATCCTGAGACCAGGGTCGCCTCGATCGACTACCGCGAGCTGGTCGCCGAGCCGAAGCGCGCCATCGAGCGCGCGTACGCCGACCTCGGGCTCGGGATGACGGATGCGTTCCGCGCCTTCCTGCAGCGCGAGCAGGATCGCGCACGAACCCACGAGACCGAGCATCGCTACAGCCTCGCGGAATTCGGCCTGGACGATCTGGAGATCCGCACCCGGCTGCGCCCCCTGTTCGAGCGCTTCGGCTGGGACGCCGAGGCCCCACCGATGAAGCCCGAGGAGAAAACGCACGCATGAAGACCGGGAGGAGCCTGCCCGCAGGCACGAGCATGGATACAGCCACGCAGGTTGCGGCCCGCGAGCTACGCGCCGCCTGGGATCGGCTGATCGAGTATGTCGAGGAAGCCCGCAACGCCATCGACGATCCGAAGCTCTGGCCGCCGCCGACTTCGTCCCGCAACCTCGCGGAGGGCTACCGCTACGTGCTGGGCTTCCTGTACGGCTCGCTGTCACGCAGCCTCGGGCCTACGGCCGAGTTCCCGTACTTCGTGCGTATCATCCAGCCACTGAACCGCTCGACCATCGACAACGCCGACGCGATCTATCTGGCGGCGCCCATCGATGGCAATCACAGCTACACCATCAAGGGACGCACCGGCGACACCCGCCACTGGCGCGGCGAAGCGCCGGTCCGGACGAAGCCCAAAGCACCGCACTACGTGATCTTCCAGACCCCGAGCGGCTACTCCGGCGACAGCGGCAGCATCGACGAGATGGCCCCGGGGAGCCGCGCCAACTGCGACGTGCTCGACTCGAGCGATCTGCAGGTCGACGAGGACGGCACCTTCGAGATTCTCCTCGCCCCCGAGCGCCCCGACGGTTACCGAGGCAACTTCATGCGCACGCGGGCCCGGAAGAGGCGTCCCAACGAGAAGGGCGAGCGGGTCGAGCGCGAGTACGTCGCCGAGCTCGTCGCGCTGCGGGAGCTCTTCGGCGATTGGGAGAACGAGGACCTGATGGATCTGTTCATCTATCGCAACGACCGGCTGGGCGCGCCTGCACCGGTCTACACCCCCGAACTCGCGGCGAAGCAGATGGAAGACGCCGGGCGCTTCACGCGCAACCAGGTGTGGTTCTGGAACGAGTTCTACGCCGTGACCCTCGAGGCCTACGGCAAGATGAACGCCGACGGCGAGTGCTTCATGCCGCGCAACGGCTTCAACGAGCCGAATGCCGCCTCGCTCGCCACGGCCGGCGGCATGACGACGAACATCTACAGCGGCGGCATGTTCGATCTCGCGCCCGGCGAGGCGCTGATCGCGGAGCTCCACCAGCCCGTCGAGCCGCAGTACATCGGCTTCTGCCTCGGAAACCTCTGGGGCGAGTCGCTGGATTTCGCCAACCACCAGAGCAGCCTCAATGCCCTGCAGGCCCATCGGGACCCGGACAACGTGCTGCGCTACGTGATCGCGCACGAGGATCCCGGCGTCGCCAACTGGCTGGACACAACCGGGCACCCCGTGGGCTATCTCACGGTGCGCTGGGCCTACTCGGTGAAGCCGCAGGAGCGGGAGAAATGGCCCCGGGCGGTGGCGAGGAAAGTGAAGCTCGCCGAGGTGCTCGGGCACCTGCCGGAGGGGACCCGCCGGATCACGCCCGATGAGCGACGCCGCGCGATCGCCATCCGCCAGGAACACGTGCAGCGACGCTATCGCCAGCACTGACGCACGTCGAGTGCGTCGAATCGCATCGACGAGCCCGGCGTCGACGGCACGGTCGCCATCGGCGCGCGGATCCCGCCGCCGGCAGCCCGCAACCGGCCCGTTGAGACTCTTCTGCAGCGGCGGCGGGTTGCGCGGTCGACGAGGGAGCGCTCCGGACAGGCTCCCGGAGCACGCTCACGTCGGTGGCGCTCCCTGTTCGCGGTTGCGCTCGAAGACCCCCTCGCGGCGCGCGGCGATGGTGGCGCTGCGGATCTGCCGGGCCGATTCGATGGCGGTGGCCAGTTCCTGGTGCAGGGCCTCCGGCACGTGCATGCCGAAGCCGGTGTCGATCAGTCGCTTGTAGCCTTTCAGGACATGGGGCACGCAGCTCGCCATCTGCGCGGCCAGCGCCCTGCAGGTCGGCAGCAGTTCCTCGGGCGCCACGACGCGGTTGACCAGCCCCCAGTCGCAGGCCTGCGCGGCGCCGATGGTGTTGCCGGTGAAGCTCAGTTCCTTGGCACGCGTGATGCCGATCAGGCGCGGCAGGCGTACCGAAAGGCCCCAGCCGGGCAGGATGCCGACACGGGCGTGGGTATCCGCGAACTTCGCCTGTGTCGACGCGATGATCATGTCGCAGGCCAGCGCCAGCTCGAAGCCCGCGGTGACGGCGTGGCCGTTGACGGCGGCAATCACGGGCCCTTCGAAGGCCGCGATCGCCTCCGCCATGTCCTGACCTTCGGCGCTCTTGTCGAGGCCGGTGCTGGTCTCGCCGCCGCTGCCGAGTTCCTCGAGATCCATGCCGGCGCAGAACGCGCGCCCGGCGCCGGTGACGATGGCGACACGGATCGCCGTGTCCACCTGCAGGTCGCGGAAGGCGTCGCGCAGCGCGATGCGCAGGGCGGCCGACAAGGCGTTCATGGCCTCCGGCCGGTTCAGGGTGACGGTCGCGATGCCATCCTGTTTGTCGACCAGCAAGACGGGGTCGGGCACGGGGGTACCTCGAAGGGTCAGGGGAAGCGGATGCCACGGCGCTCGAAGAATCCCGGCGCACTGATCAGGGTGCCGGACAGTTCGCGGGCCTCGGGGCGGCTGGCCAGCCACGCGACGACATCGCCCGTGACCTCGGGAGCCACCGCGCCGCGCCGGGATGCCGCCACGGCGTCGTTGCCGAACATGGCGACGGTGGCCTCGGTGACCGTGAAGCCCGGCTCGACGTTGAAGGCCAGGATGCCGTCCTTCGCATGCTCGACGTGGATGAATTCCGCGATGCGGTGGAAGCCGGCCTTGGGCGCGCCGTAGACGAAGCCCCAGCCACCCTGGTCCGGCGGGGCGGGCGGCGGCGCGACTGCGGCGTGCGAACTCAGACCGATGTAGGTGCCGCCGCCTTGCCGGATCATGACCGGCAGCACCCGGCGCGCGAGGTAGGCCTGGTTGACGAGGTTGCCCAGCACGCTCTTTTCCAGCTGCTCGAACGTGAAGTCGTCAAAGGCGAACATCAATCCCGGTCCCTGGTAGAGCGCGTTGTTCAACAGCAGGTCGATGCGGCCCCATCGGGCCAGCGTCTGCTCGACCACGGCGTCGAGGGTGGACCGATCGAGCACGTCCATCACCACGGGCAGCACCTCGCGGCCGAGGGCGCGGATGGCCGCGGCGGTGGTTTCGAGGCTGCCCGGCACCGCGACCTGCCGGCCATCGGCGGCGAAGGGCAGCGTGGCGGTGCCCTGTCCTTCGCGGACGGTGCGGCCCGTGATCACGACGTCGAGACCTTCGCGGGCGAGGCTCAGCGCTGCGGCCTTGCCGATGCCGCGCGTGGCGCCGGTGACGATGGCGACTCGGCGCATGGGCATGCCTCGTCGACCGGCGCTTCAGGCCGCGCCGCGGGCGCGGATCGCCGCGATCGCTGCGGCATGGGCGGCGTCGTGCGCCGGCTGGGACGGGACGGTGAGAGTGATGCGCCGGACCAGGCCGCCGAAGCGCGTGACCAGGGCCTCGGGCAGTTCCTCGTAGCGGCCGCTCACGAGGAACTCGTCGAGCACGGCATCGGGAAGAGCGTTCGCCATCTCCTTCCAGCGACCCTCGCGGGTCAGCCGCAACAGGCGTTCGCCGACGTTCCTCCAGCCGAAGAGTTCCAGGCTCGGCCAGTAGGCCGGCGTGGAGAACAGGAAGGCCAGCATGGCGCGGAAACGCTCGCGCTCGGCGGCGACGGTGGCGTCGTCGGGACCGCAGGCCACGAGTTCGTTTGCGCACAGCAGCGGTGGCGCGAGCGCCGGACTGCGCCGCGTCGCCCCGGCCGCCACGCGCGGCAGGACGACTTCACGCAGGTAACGGCTGGAGGTGTTGGTCGGGTGCGTGTGCATGCCGTCGGCGGTGGCGCCGACGAGTTCGAGCATCTTCGGCCCGACCGCACCGAGCATCAGCGGCACGTCGGGTGCGTCGATCGGCCCCGGGTTGAAGAAGGGCTGCAGGCGCGTGAAGCGATAGTGTTCGCCGATGAACTCGAGCGGCTCGCGCGTGCGGAAGCTGTGGAAGATGGCGCGCAGCGCGCCCAGGTACTCGCGCATGCCGGAGGCCGGCGGCAGCCAGCGTGCGCTGTAGCGGTCCTCGATGTTCTGCCGCACCTGCGTGCCCAGGCCGAGTTCGAAGCGGCCGCCGGACATGCGCTGCAGGTCCCAGCTCGCGAGCGCGACGTTCATCGGGCTGCGTGGAAAGGCGACCAGCACCGAGACGCCGACCTTGAGTCGCGAGGTGGCGCTGAGCGCCTGGCAGGCGAGCAGCAGGCCGTCGTGGATGGCATCCGGTACGAACAGGCCGTCGTATCCCAGCGCCTCGACCCGTCGCGCCAGGGCGCCGATGGTGTCGAGGCCAACGTGCTCGGGTGTCGCGGCGAAGATCTCCAGCATGGCCGCGGTCAGTTCGCGGCGGCCTTCCGCTTCTGCCACCAGTGTCCGACCAGCACCAGGCCGGCGAAATAGACGACGCCGGCCAGCAGCGCGAGGAAGGCGCCCGTGAAATCGGCAGCGGACTGGAGGTGCGGAATGGTGGAGACCGTGAGGTACAGCATCGCCATCAGGTTCACCGCCAGCGGCAGCCAGCGCATGATCTGGCAGTACACCATCACCAGCACCAGGGCGAGGAAGACGAGCAGGCCCGGCGTCAGGCCGAGGGCGGCCGGCAGCGTGTGCAGCAGGTAGCCCATCAGCAGGCCGAGCGCGGCGCCGATGATGCCGGCCGGCAGGCGTTCTGGCGCCGCGTGCTCGATGCCGGCCCAGTAGAGCAGGAACAGAAAGGCCGCCCAGACCTCCCTGAGTCCAAGCGCATGGGTGACGGCCAGGAAGGCGCTGATCACCACGACGAGGGCGAGCAGGATCAGCAGGCCTTTCACCGGGGTCAGCGACAGGGCAGGGCTGGCGGTGGACGGCGAGGCGGTGGTCATGGCGGCGTCCTGAGCGTGATGCGGATGCGCGGGACTGTGCTCCCGCGCCCGCGGGCCGGCATCGTCTGGACGGCCTAGCCACCGTGCCGGCGGCGATGGCCGCCGTCGTGCGCTCCGTGGCGCAGCGCCGGGCGGAGGCTCCCGGCGCCGTTCCGGAGTCGCCTTCCGGGTTGTCGTGGGCCGATGCAGGGTCGCCTCGTCGGAATGAACGATGGCAGCACGCCGGGACCGGATCAATATCGTGCGGCGAGCCCTGTGTCGGGTTGTCGGTGACCGTCCACGACCGTTGAGGTGGAGCCATGAGTGAGCTGGCGTTCAGGCATCTGTTGGCACCGGGCCGGATCGGCCGGATGGAGCTGAAGAACCGCATCCTGGTCACGGCGATGGGCGTGAATCTCGCCGAGAACGGCCACTGCGGCGAGCGGATGCGCCTGTACCTCGAGGAACAGGCGCGGGGCGGCGCCGCTTTGGTCAATGTCGGCGTCGCCGGCGTGGCCTGGCCCGTGGGCGGCAACCAGCCGGGGCAGGTGGCGATCTCCGATGATCGCTTCGTTCCCGGCCTGCGGGCGATCGCCGATTCGGTGCATGCCCATGGCGCCCGTTTCGCCGTGCAACTCCACCACGGTGGCCTCGTGGCGCCCGAGGACATGCTCGCCGGCCGGCCCGTCTGGGTGCCCTCGATTCCGCAGCCCTGGGAGGGGGCCGGCACCCAGCAGGTGACGGACGCGTGGACGCAGGACGAACTGCAGCGCGCGGCGGCGAGCGGTGTCCGGATGCCGCCGCCGCAGTTCCATGTGCTGACCGCGGAGGACATACGCACCGTGGTCGACCAGTTCGCCGCTGCCGCCGCACGGGCGAAGCGGGCCGGTGCCGATGGCGTCGAGATCCACAGCGGCCACGGGTATCTGCTCTCCGGCTTCCTGTCGCCGAAGTCCAACCGGCGCAGCGACGAGTACGGCGGTCCGCTCGAGAACCGTGCCCGTCTGACGCTGGAGGTCGTAAGGGCCGTGCGCGAAGCCGTCGGCCCGGACATCGCGGTGTGGACGAAGATCGATTCCCAGGAATTCGGCGTCCCCGTCGGGATCCAGCTCGAACACGCGGTCCGGACCGCGCAGATGATCGAGCAGGCGGGCGCCGACGCGATCACCGTCTCTTCCTATCACGACACGGGCAAGCTCAAGCTGCATTCGGAGTCGAACATCCCGCACGTTCCGGGCTGGAACCTGCCCGCCGCCGAACGCATCAAGGCGGCGGTCTCGATTCCGGTGATCGCCTCCGGTCGCATCGAACCCGAGGTCGGCGAGGCCAGGCTCGCTGCCGGCGCCATCGACTTCGTCGCCATGGGACGCAAGCTGCTCGCGGATCCGGAACTGCCGCGCAAGCTCATGGAGGGACGGCGCGACGACGTCCGTCCCTGCATCTACTGCTACACCTGCGTCTCCGCCATCTACTTCTGCGAATCGGTCCGCTGCGCGGTGAACCCGGAAACCGCCTTCGAGTTCCAGCGCCGCAGCGAGCGACCCGTGGCGAAGCGGGTGGTGGTCATCGGTGGCGGTCCCGGCGGCATGGAGGCGGCGCGCCGGCTGGACACGCAGGGGCACAAGGTGACGCTGTTCGAATCCGGCAGCCGCCTCGGCGGTACGCTGCAGTTCGCTTCGCTGGCCTACGATCCCAACCAGCGCCTGCTCGACTGGCTGCGGCGGAGCATCGCCTCGTCGGGCGTCGAGCTGCGCCTGAACACGCGAGCGACGCCGGAACTCGTCGGCAGCCTGGAGCCCGATGCGGTGCTGGTCGCGACGGGCGCCCTGCGCGGCATGCCGCCGATTCCCGGTGCCGATCTGCCGCACGTCCTGAGCGGTGACGACCTGCGGCGGCTGATGCTCGGGCTGACGTCGCCGGAACTGGCGCGCAAGGTGGGCCTGCTGCCGCGGCTGGCCACCCGCACCGCCGCGCGTCTCGGCCTCACGGCCGATCCCGACTTCCTGCGGCGCGCCAGCCACTGGTGGATGCCGCTCGGCAAACGGATCGTGATCATCGGCGGCGAACTCGTCGGACTCGAACTGGCGGAATTCCTCGTCGAACGCGGACGTGTGGTCAGCGTCGTCGACGAGATCCCGCGCTTCGGCGCCGGCCTGCTGCTGGTGCGTCGCATGCGCCTGCTCGAGGAACTCAGGGAACATGGTGTCGCGCTGCACGCGGGCGCGCGGGGGATCACCATCGAGGCCGCGACCGTGCGCTTCACGAACGCGGCCGGCGAGGCGCAGGGCATCACCGCGGACCACGTCGTCGTCGCGAAGGGCGCACGCGGCGACACCACCGTTGCAGACCAGATGCGCGCAGCAGGCTTCGACGTCCACGTGTTCGGGGACTGTGCCGGCGTGAGCTACATCGAGGGCGCCATGCGTGGCGCCGCCGATGCGGTGGCCGCCGTGAACCGCTGAGCGTGCAGCGATGACGCGGCTCGTCTTTCCGTTCCCGGAACCCCCGGCCCATGGCGCGCTGGTCGACGTGGTGCCGGGGGCGATCAGGTGGCTGCGCATGCCGCTGCCGATCGCCCTCGATCACATCAACCTCTACCTGGTCCGCGACGGGGCCGGCTGGCGGCTCATCGACACGGGAATGGACACGACGGTCACGCGCGGGCTCTGGGATGCGCTGCTGCCCGCGCTCGGCGCTCCGCTCACCGGCATCGTCGGCACCCACCACCACAGCGACCATTGCGGCCTGGCCGGCTGGCTGACCGGGAGACTGCGGGTGCCGCTCTACATGAGCCGGAGCGAGTACTTCGCGATGCGGATCTTCGCGGAGCAGTTCTCCTTCGATTCCTGGGAGTACCGCGAGTTCTTCACGCGAGCCGGCGTGGAACGGGAACACCTCGAGCGCATCATCGCGTCGATCAGGATGTTCCAGTTCAATTCGCCGGTCGCGCGCGCCTACCACCGGCTGCGCGATGGTCAGCGGCTGACGATCGGCGACCATGTCTGGGAGGTGCGCAGTGGTGAGGGTCATGCGCCCGAGCACGCCGCGCTGTACTGCCGCGAACTGGGCGTGCTGTTGAGCGGCGACCAGCTGCTGGCCCGCATCAGCCCCAACGTCGGCGTGCTGCCCTTCGAGCCACAGGCGAACCCGCTCGCCGACTGGTTCGAGTCGCTGCAGCGGATCGGTCGCCTGCCGGAGGACACGCTGGTCCTGCCGGCGCACGAACTGCCCTTCCGCGGACTCGCGACGCGTGCCGGCGAACTCACTGCGCATCATCGGGCGACTCTCGATCGTCTGCGGGCGGAGTGCGCCGTGGCGCCCGGCAGCGTGCACGAGCTCTCGGGCCGGCTGTTCCCGGGCCGCCGCGGCACCATGGACGAGATCCTCGCGATCAGCGAGACGCTGGCGCACCTGGCCTGGCTGCTGGCCGAGGGCCTGGTGGTTCGCCAGCTGACCGCCGACGGCAGCCATCGCTACTCCACCGCGTGCGGTGCCACGTGAGCGGTCGGGTCGCCCTGGTCAGCGGCGGCGGCACCGGCATCGGTCGCGCGATCTGCCTGCGCCTCGCCCGCGATGGCTTCGTCGTCGCCGTCGGCTACGCGCGTTCCGCGGACGGGGCCCGTGCCACGGTGGCCGAAATCGTCGCCGCCGGTGGCGCGGCGTTCGCCGCGCCGGTCGATATCACGGTCGAGGAACAGGTGCTGGCCTTCTTCGCCGCCGCCAGGGCCCGACACGGGCGGATCGACGTGGTGATCAACAACGCCGGCATCGGTCACGTGAAGGCCTTCGCCGAGATCCCGGCCAGCCACTACGAGCGCGTCTTCGCCACCAATGCTCGTGGCACGTTCCTGATGTGCCGCGAGGCGGCGCAGCAGATCGAGGATCGCGGGCGGATCGTCAACATCTCGACCGGCGCTACCGTCGCCAACCCCGTCGGCATGGCGCTCTATGTCGCCAGCAAGATGGCAATCGAAGGATTCACCAAGGTGCTGGCCCGCGAACTGGCGCCGCGCGGCATCACCGTCAACGCCGTCTCGCCGGGAATGACGGACACGCCGATGCTGCAGGGCGGCGACGCGGAGGCGCTGCGCCGGTACGGCGCCGCCGCTGCGGCGATGGGTCGCCTCGGCCGGCCCGAAGACGTGGCCGACGCAGTTGCGGCCCTGGTATCGGTCGACGGACGCTGGATCACCGGGCAGGTCATTCACGCCGATGGCGGCACCATCATCGTCTGAGAGACCAGGAGCGCACATGACGAAGCGCGGTGAAATCGGGTCCGGGAAGATCGGCGCCTGGGCGCCGCTCCTCGACGAACTGGCGCGGCGCCAGGCGCTGGCCCGCGAGATGGGTGGAGCCGGGCGCGTGGTACAGCAGCACGACGCGGGCCGGCTCGACGCGCGTCAGCGCATCGCCCGTCTGTTCGATGCGGACAGCTTCGTCGAGATCGGTGCTCTGGTCGGCACTCTCGCACCCGTCGAGGCGCCGCGGCCTGCGGATGGTCTGGTGGCGGGATTCGGCCGCATCGACGGGCGGCCGGCACTGGCCGCGGCGGAGGATTTCACGGTCCTCGGTGGCTCGATCGGTGACGGCACCGCGGACAAGCGCTACCGGCTGACCCAGCTCGCGGCGCAGGAGCGGGTGCCGCTGGTGTTCATGCTCGAGGGCGCGGGCCACCGCCTGACCAACAGCCATGCGGGACGGCGCCCGAATGACCTGCAGGGACTCGTTGAGCTCTCCGGGAAGGTGCCGCTGGTCTGCCTCGTGCTCGGTGCCTCCGCGGGTCACGGCGCGCTGACCGCGCCGCTGTCGGATTTCGTGGTCATGACCCGGCAGGCCGCGCTGTTCGCCGCAGGACCGCCGCTCGTCAAGGCCGCGATCGGCGAGGAGGTGAGCAAGGAGGCTCTCGGCGGTCCCGATGTGCACGTCCGCCAGTCGGGCGTCGTGCACAACCTGGCCGCGGACGACGAGGAAGCCATCGCGCAGGCCCGCCGCTATCTTTCGTACCTGCCAGCGAATGCGGATGCTGCGGTCCCGCGCGTGACGGGATCCGACAGCGGTCCGCGCCGCCTCGACGACATCCTCGACCTCGTCGACCCCGATCCGCGACGCGCGTATTCGATGCGCCGCGTGCTCGAACATCTCGTCGATCGCGACAGCCTGTTCGAGGTCCAGCCGCTCCATGGCGCCTCGCTCGTCACGGCGCTGGCCCGCCTGGGCGGGCAGAGCGTCGCGATCGTCGCCAACGAGCCCGGCGTCCTGGCCGGCACCGTCGACGCGGCGGCCGCCGACAAGGGCAGCCGTTTCCTCGAGATCGCCGCCGCCTTCCGGCTGCCCGTCGTCTTCCTCGCCGACAACCCCGGGGTCATGGGCGGTACGGCCGCCGAACGCCACGGGACGCTGCGCCACGCCGCACGGATGTTTGCCGCCCAGCACCGTCTCAGGGGACCGAAGTTCCACGTCACGCTGCGCAAGGCCTTCGGCTTCGGCTCGTCGATCATGGCCATGAATCCCTTCGACGGCCAGACCCTGAGCCTGGCGTTCCCCGGTGTCACGCTGGGTGCCATGCCCGTGGCGCCGGTCGCGGCGACGGCGAAGCTGGACGAGGCGACGCGCAGGCGCGTCGAGGCCGAACAGGCCGGCGGGGCCTACCCGGTGGCGGACCGCATGAACTATGACGACGTCATCGACCCGCGGGACCTGCGCAACGTGCTGCTGCGCGGCCTGGAGCTCGCCGCGGGGCGCTGAGGGAAGGTCCGGTCGAGCGCATGGCATCTGGTCCAAGCGGAGGATGGCGGCGGCGTTGCGGCACGCTAGCGTTCCAGCCTTCGCCGAGCGTATCGGCCAGCCGGACCGGAGAACAGTCGGTGAGCGAACACTCGAACGACGCGTACGACGTCATCGTGGTCGGCAGCGGCGGCGGGGCGATGCTCGCCGCCGTGCGGGCCCACGATCTGGGCATGAAGGTCCTGGTGATCGAGAAGAGCGACCAGTACGGCGGGACCTCGGCGACCTCGGGAGGTGTGGTCTGGATCCCGCTCAATGACCAGATCGAGGACGACTACCCGTCGGCGCATGCCTACCTCACGGCGGCGGTGGGCGATACCGCGGCGGACGCGATGGTACGGGCCTATCTCGACAGCGCACGCGAGATGGTGCGCTACGTGAACGAGAAGACTTCGCTGCGCTATCGCGCCTGCCCGGACTACCCGGACTATTACCAGGAAATGCCCGGCGCGGCGCCGGGCGGGCGCAGCATGGAGCCGCTGCCCTTCGACGGCGCCCGTCTCGGCGACGAACTCGCCCGACTGCGTGCCCCGCATCCCGGCACGACTCTGATGGGGATCGGCATGATGGCCTCGGAGTCCAACACGCTCGCGACCCGGGGGCGCGGCTGGCTGTGGCTCACCCTCAAGACCCTGGGGCGCTACCACCTCGACTACCCGTGGCGCCTGAAGAACCGGCGCGACCGGAGACTCTGTCTCGGCAACGCGCTGATCGGGGCGCTGCGGCACTCGATGATGATCCGCGGCATCCCGCTCTGGCTGGACTGCCCGCTGGAGTCCTTGTGCCACGAAGGCGGGCGCATCACCGGCCTCGTGGCCCGGCGCAGCGGCCGGCCGGTCACATTGCGCGCGCGTCGCGGCGTGGTGCTGGCGGCGGGTGGTTTCGAACGCAACCAGCAGATGCGCGATCGCCATCTGCCGCAGCCGAGTCGCCAGGAATGGTCTTCGACGCCCCCGGACATCAATACCGGCGACACCATTCGCGCTGCCGAGGCCATCGGTGCGCGGCTGGCCAACATGGATCTGCTCTGGGGCACACCCTCCGTACCGTCTCCGGCCGCGCCCCAGGGGCAGCAGCCCGTGTTCGTCGAGCGCGGGATGGGAGGGTTCATCGCCGTCAATCATGCGGGCCGCCGTTTCGTGAACGAGGCGCTGTCCTATGACCGCTTCCAGACGGCGATGTACGAGGAGCACGGGAAGAACGGCGGCGGCATTCCCGCCTGGTTCGTTTTCGACGCCCGCTTTCGCAAGGACTGTGCGATGGGTCCGCTCATGCCCGCGGTGATGTTCCCGGACAGCAGGATCCCGAAGGACTGGCTGGGCACGTTTGTCTTCAAGGACGACAGCATCGAAGGACTCGCGCGCCAGATCGGTGTCGCACCCGAGGGGCTGGCGGAATCCATCCGGCGCAACAACGAGTACGCGGCCACCGGGATCGATCTCGACTTCCATCGCGGCGAGAATCCGCACGACCGTTACTGGGCCGACAAGCGCCGCAAGCCGAACCCGTGCCTGGCGGCGATCGACACCGCGCCCTATTACGCGGTCAAGGTGTTGCCCAGCGATACCGGGACCAAGGGTGGGCCGGCGATCAACGAACACGCCCAGGTGCTGGACCGGAACGACGAGCCGATCGCGGGCCTGTACTGCATCGGCAACAATTCGGCCGCGGCGCTGGGGCGGGCCTATGCGGGTGCCGGCGGCACCATCGGGCCCGCGATGGTCTTCGGCTTCCGCGCCGTCCAGCACCTGGCGGAGATCGCTCGTCCTGTCGGACGATGAGTCGGCCTGGTGCCGACACTACAGTGGATCGCGGTGCCCGAACGGCCGGGCTGCCGGGCACGACCGACGCCGGGCTTCGTTCTGAATCGGGAGGAGAAGGCGATGTTCATGAAACCCGCGATGCTCGGAACCCTGATCGGCGGTCTGCTGCTTGCCACCATGGGCCGGGCCGCCGACAGACCGGTCGCGAAGCCGCTGCCGGCCCGGCCGAACATTCTCGTGATCATGGCCGACGATGTCGGCATCACCAACGTCGGCGCCTACTCGCACGGCATGATGGTGCCGACCCCGAACATCGACCAGATCGCCCGCGAGGGGATGCTGTTCACGGATCACTACGCCGAGCCGAGCTGCACGCCGGGCCGAGCCGCGTTCATCACCGGCCAGATGCCGATCCGCACGGGCCTGACCACGGTCGGACTGCCCGGCTCGCCGGTCGGCATCGACAAGCGGGATCCCACGCTGGCCGAGGTGCTTAAGGAGCGCGGCTATCGCAGCGGCCAGTTCGGTAAGAACCACCTCGGGGATCGCAACGAGCACCTGCCGACCGTGCACGGCTTCGACGAGTTCTACGGCAACCTCTACCACCTGAACAGCGAGGAGGAGCCTTTCCGGGGCGAGTGGCCGCAGGACGCGGGATTCGATCAGCGCTACCGGCCGCGCGGGGTCCTGGACTGCCGGGCCAGCGAGCGCGACGACGAGACCACCGACGGCCGCCACGGGCGGGTCGGTCGGCAGGTCTGCAGGGACACGGGTCCGCTCGATCCGAAGCGCATGGAGACGGTCGACGAGGAGTTCGAGTCCCGCGCCGCGAAGTTCATGCGCGGAGCGGTCAAGGACGGCGTGCCGTTCTTCGTCTGGTTCGCCCCGACGCGAATGCACATCTACACACATCTGCGTCCGGAGCACCGCCAGCTGGCAGCGAAGTACTCATCGTCTTTCGACGTCTTCGGAAGCGGGATGATCGAACTGGACATGCAGGTCGGGCGTCTGCTGGATCTGTTGAAGGAAATGAAGATCGACCAGAACACCATCGTGCTCTTCACTTCCGACAACGGCGCGATGTCGTCGTGGTATCCGGACGGTGGCACCACGCCGTTCCGCGGGGAGAAGGCGACCACCTGGGAAGGCGGCGTCCGCGTGCCGCTGCTGATCCGCTGGCCGGCGGCGATCAGGCCCGGCAGGGTGAGCAACGGCATCCAGGCCAACTACGATCTGTTCACGACCCTCGCGGCGGCTGCCGGCATCCCGAACGTCGCGCAGCAGCTCGTGCAGAGCCACCACGTGTACATCGACGGCGTCGACAATCTCGCGCACTGGACCGGCGATGCGCCGTCGGCGCGCAATACCTTCATCTACTACAACGAGAACGATCCGCGGCCGACCGCGATCCGCATCGGGCCGTGGAAGTCCCACTTCCGCACGCGCAGCGGGTTCTTCGACTACCTGAAGCCGGCGGCGACGGTCTTCAACCTGCGGATGGATCCGTTCGAACAGCGCGACGGCTGGAAATCCGAGGAAATGGCGATGCGTCTGGGAGTCGCCTGGGGCGGACAGGTGCAGGACGTGCTGAAGGCGCATTTCCAGTCGCTGAAGGACTTCCCGCCGCGCCAGTCCGGCGGCTCGCTGCGCCCGGGCGGTACATGAAAGAGCCGCAACCGTGTGGCTCGACCCGAGCGGATCTCGCGCGGATCTCATGACAGGAATCAGACCGTGAATTTCGATTTCTCGGACGAACAGCGCGACCTGCAGCAGGAGGTACGCCGGATGCTGGCCCGGACCAGCACTTCTGCGGAAGTGCGCAAGGTGCTGGCGGGCCAGGCCGCCTACTGCGAGCCGGTGTGGCGCGGTCTGCTCGACACGGGCGCCGCGACGGCGGCCTTGCCCGAGTCCTGCGGTGGCGCCGGTCTCGGCTATCTCGAACTCTGTCTCGTGGCGGAGGAGGCCGGCCGGCACCTGGCCGCGGTGCCCCTCTCCTCCAGTTTCTACCTCGCGGCCGAAGCGCTGCGCCACGGCGGCAGCGAGGCGCAGAAGGCGCGCTGGCTGCCACGCCTGGCTGCGGGGGATGTGATCGCCACGGCTGTGCTCGGCGGACGGGAACGTTATCTCGCGGCGCCGGCACTGCACTTCGACGGCGGTTCGCTCACGGGCCGCATCGTCGCAGTGCCCGACGGTGGCGTTGCAGGTCTCGCGGTGCTGCGGGCGGGCGATGCGTTGGTCCTGGTCGATCTCGCGGGACCGGGCGTGATGCGCCGCACGCAGGTGTCGCTGGATCCGACCCGCCCCTGCGCCGAACTCACGTTCGTTGCCACTCCGGCCGAGAGCCTCGCCGGCGGCGCGCCGGCGCATGCCGTTGCGGCGCGGGTTCTGAACGGCGCCGCGGTGCTGCTCGCCTTCGAACAGGTCGGCGGTGCCGCGCGCATCCTGGAGATCGCGCGCGACTACTCGCTGGAGCGCAAGGCCTTCGGCCGCCAGATCGGCGGATTCCAGGCGCTGAAGCACAGGATGGCCGACATCTACACGCGGATCGAGCTGGCGCGCGCACACGCCTGCTACGGCGCCTGGGCGTTGTCCTCGACTGCAGCTGAACTGCCGCTGGCCGCCGCCGCGGCGCGGGTGGCGGCGACCACGGCCTTCAATTTCGCTGCCGAGGAAGCCATCGAGATCCATGGCGGGATCGGCTTCACCTGGGAAATGGATTGTCATCTCTACCTGCGTCGCGCGCGTTCCCTCGGGCAGCTGATCGGCAGCGAGCACGCGTGGCGCGGCCAGCTCGCGGACGAACTCGTGAAGGAGGCCGCGTGAGCGGAACGGGCGATGGATTTCGGTGATACCCCGGAAGAGGCCGTGTTCCGCGCCGAGGTGCGCGCCTGGCTGGACGAGCATGCCGCGCGGCGGCAGAACGAGGACCAGCGCTTCGGCGAGGGCATGTCCGACGCGGAGCGGATCGCCGCCGCCAAGGCCTGGCAGCGCAGGAAGGCGGCTGCGGGCTATGCGGCGATCACCTGGCCCAGGGAGGTGGGCGGGATGGGCGGGACCGCGATGCAGCAGGTCATCTACAGCCAGGAGGAGGAAGCGTTCCTCGTCCCGCGGATGGTGTTCGAGAACAGCCTCGGCCAGTGCCTGCCGACGGTCGCCACCTGGGCCGCGCCGGAACTGAAGGCGCGTTACCTGCCGCGCGGCCTCGCCGGCGAGGACATCTGGTGCCAGCTGTTCTCCGAACCGGCCGCCGGGTCGGACACGGGCGGCATCCGCACGCGCGCCGAACGGCAGGGCGACGAGTGGCGCATCAACGGCCAGAAGGTGTGGACATCCGGGGCCCACTTCTGTGACTTCGGCATCCTGCTCGCGCGCAGCGACTGGGACCGGCCGAAGCAGGAAGGCCTGACCATGTTCATCGTGGACATGCGCGCGCCCGGCATCGAGATCCGCCCGATCCACCAGATGTCGGGGGAGTCCGAGTTCAACGAGGTGTTCTTCAGCGACGTGCGCATTCCGGACAGTCATCGCCTCGGACCGGAGTGCGGCGGCTGGAAGGTCATGCTGAGCACGCTGATGCACGAGCGGCTGGCGGTCGGCGGCAGCCTGCCGACGCGACTCCATCGCAGCCTGATCGAACTGGCCCGGAAGGCGAGCTGGGACGGCCGGCCCGCCATCGAGGACGAGCGGGTGCGGGCGCGCATCGCCGACGCTTTCCTGAGCCAGCACGGCATCGAACTGATCGTCGCGCGCGGGATCACGGCGCTGTCGAAGGGCAGGACCCCCGGTCCCGAGATGTCCATCCTCAAGCTGGTGGCGGGACGGGGCATCCTCGACATCGCGGGTTTCGCACTGGAACTCGCCGGCCCCGAGGGCAGCCTCGGCCATCAGGAACTGGGCAGCGAATGGAGCTTCATGCAGCGGCTCTGGCTGTCGGCGCCCGGCATCCGTCTGGCCGGCGGCACGGACGAGATCCTCAGGAACGTCATCGCCGAGCGGGTACTCGGCCTGCCGGGCGAGATCCGCACCGACCGGCAGACGCCGTTCCGGGAACTGTGATGCTGAGGTGCGGCGGCGGCGCCGCGATGCGGCTGCGGATCCGGCTCACACGGCGATGAACTCGCCGCCGTTGGCGTCGACGACGGCGCCGGTCATCGCGGTCGAGTAGTCGGAGACCAGGAACAGCGCGACCCGCGCCACCTCGTCGTCCGTGACGATGCGCCCGAGGGCCATGCCGGCGGCGATCGGCCTGACGATCTCGTCCTCGCTGACCTGGCGCGCCGCTGCGGCCGACCTGACGTAGTCCTGCACCGGCGCGCCCCACATCCAGCCCGGGTGCACGCTGTTGACGCGGATGTTGTGACGGCCGGCTTCGCGAGCGAGATACTTCGTGGCGACCGACAGGGCTCCCTTGGAGGCGGCATAGCCCGCCTCGCCGGGAAACGGCTTGCGCGTGGCCATGGTGTTGATCATGGCGATGGCGCCGCCGCCGCTCTGCCTCATCGCCGCCACGGTCTCCAGCGTGAGGTTCATGGTACCGACCACGTTGGTCTCGAAGCTGCGCCGCCAGTCGTCGAGGTCGGCATCCAGCACGGACCCGAAATCGCCGTGCAGATAGGCGCTGTTGACGAGGCCATCGATGCGGCCGAAGCGGGCCACGGCGGCAGCGACCAGCCGCTGGCACTGGCTGCGCTCGTTGATGTCGGTGGGCTGTTTGAGTACCTCGCATCCCGGCGCCACGGTCTGCATCCGCCGCTCGGTCTCGTCCAGGCGGCCCGCCGTGCGTGCGGCGACGACCACCCGCGCGCCTTCGCGCGCCGCCTCGATGGCCAGCTTGCTGCCGAGACCCGGACCGATGCCGGAGATGATGACGACTCTGTTCTGCAGGAGCATGGCGTGGTCCTTCAACGGGTCCGTTGCGCTCTGGTCCGGCGAGGCAGGATGTGGCGCTGCCGGTAGGCTGAGAAATCCCGTTCGATCTGCGCTTCGCTCAGGCCGAAATGATCGAACGTGTAGTCGTGCAGCGGGCGGTTCTCGCGCCGGTTCGCGCCGAGAAAAGATTCCATCCGTTGCCGCGTTCGTTGCGGGAAGGAGAGCCCGAGATAGTCGTAGATCGCCCGGATCACCTCGATCGGTCTGCTCAGCGTGTCGGCGAACCAGACATCGAAGAAGCGCGCCGGGTCCCGGCTCTCGCGGTAGCGCTGGGTGTCCGCGATGCTCCGGGCCCAGATCGCGGACCACTGACGACCGGCGCGGGCCGGGTCGGGCGCCTCCATGTAGAGCTGCCACAGGGCATGCGTGAAACTGGCGATGGAGGGGATGGTCTCCAGCGGATCGCGGTGCGTCTGGATGACGCGCGTGCCGGGAAAGACCTCGAACAGCACGTCGATCTGCCGCAGATGGTGCGGCGTCTTCAGCACCCACGGTCGGGCGGGCTCGCCACGCTGGCGCTTCTGCCACTGCAGGAACCTGAGCATGCGCTTCAGGTGCAGGTAGGCCGGCGTCTGGTCGTGCGCCCACATCCAGGCCGTGTAGCCGGGAATGTCGGCATAGGCATCGAAGAAGCTCTGGAAGGAATGCTCGAGCAGCATGCCTTCCTCGTCGGCGGCCGTGGCGTCGAAGGGATGGATGGCGAGCAGGGCGGGATTCGCATCGAGCATAGCCTGCACCTCGGCCCGGGCCCGGCCGATGCGCACATCGACGCCCGTGCGTGGGTCGAGCAGCGGCACCGGATAGCGGGTCTCCCACCAGAGGAGCGGGTGGAAGCGCGGATCGCAGCTGAGGATGCGCTGCAGGAGCGTCGTGCCCGTGCGCGGCAGGCCGACGATGACCACGGGTCCGCCGATGTCCTCGGCTTCGATCTCGGGATGCCGGGCGTAGCAGTCCTCCATCAGCAGGCGGTTCTCGAGCAGGCCGACGATGCGCCCGGTCATCAGCCGGACGCCCGTTTCCGAGAGGCCGGCCTCCTCGTTCAGCGCCTGGAGCAGCGCCGCGAGCGCCGGCCTGAAGCGCTCGTCGCCGAAGTCGTCGAGGCCATGAGCACGTTCGCGCGCCGCCACCAGCAGTGTGTCGATGTCGAGCTCCATGGACATCACATCCGCGGCGCGTCCTCGAACCTGACCACGCGGGCGTCGATGCGGGCCGTGCGGTCGCGGGCGCCGACGAGCCGGAAGAGGCTGGTGCCGAGGCGGTGGCCCGCGGTGCCGAGCCAGTTCGGATGTCCGGGATCGCGGTGCGCGACGACGAGGGTCACGCGGCCGTCGGCGTCGCAGCGTGCCGAGTGGCTGTTCACATGGATGCGTTGGAAACGGTAGTCCAGCGATTCCATCCAGTAGTTGTCGACCTGGAAGTTCCAGAACTCGCACGGCGGCAGGGTCGCGTCGATGACCAGGGTCTCGTCCTCCGCGAGCTCCCAGTAGCCGTGGTAGTAGCGGATGTTGGGATCGCCGCCAGCCGCCTGGTAAATCGCCTGGTCACCGAGCGGCAGCCGGTTGAAGTGCTGCTCCTTGAACCGCGCCGCCCAGTCACAGAACAGGCGGGCGGTGTTCTCGGTGTAGTTCGCCGCGGCCAGCAGGCTCCCGGCGAAACGGGCCGGGTCGAGGGGCGGAGGCGCGCCAGGCGCATCGAGGCGCTCGAGGTGCAGCCGGGCCGGTGTTTCCCGGTTGCGGTCGTGAAAGGTCTGGCGCACCAGCAGCTGATGGCTCTCCGGTGCCATCGGCAGCCAGTTACCCCGCTCCGGGCGCAGGCTGGACACCGTGATCTCGAAACGGCCGTCGGGGTCCACTTCGAGATCGTTGCCGTCGAGGAAGCCGGTTCCTTCGAGGCGACCTGCACCTTTCTCGTAGCCGCCCTTCTTCGTCGCGAAACCGATCGTCGACACGGTGCCGCGCCGGCCCCGGATGCGGTAGCGATGGGCACCGTCGAGCCGGGCGGCCAGATAGAGATTGTCCGGGTTGTCCGCGCCGATCTTGAGGGTCTCGTGGGAGGGCACGACGAAGGTCGGGAAATCGGCGTCAGCCCCCTCGACCATCATCTCCAGTCCGGCGCGAACCAGGCGCGACAGATAGCGCATGCCCTCGGCCTGATCGAAAGCGGTGTGCGGTGTTTCGGGGCGCAACAGCTGCCGGCCGGCGCGCTTGAGCGTGTCGCAGTACTGTTCCCACAGCTCACCCGAGAGAATCGCTTGCTCGATCGACAAGAGGCATCTCCTGCCCGGTCATCGGCTGCGGATGGCCGGCGACATGGCTCAACCCACGCGCAGATCCGGCCGCCGGCCAGCCCAGGGAGCGGCCTGCT
This sequence comes from Steroidobacteraceae bacterium, assembly GCA_046352935.1. Lineage (GTDB taxonomy): Bacteria > Pseudomonadota > Gammaproteobacteria > Steroidobacterales > Steroidobacteraceae > CAYWMY01. Next base: position 60,552 of record JAXMGR010000008.1, on the reverse strand, counting down.
CGAGCTGCGCGGCCAGCCTGAGCAGGGTCGCTTCGTCGCCGAAGCGGCCGGCGAACTGCACGCCGACCGGCAGCCCGGCGTCGTTCCAGTGCAGCGGCAGCGACATGGCCGGCTGGCCACCCATGTTCCAGACGGCGGTGAAGGGGCTTGCATTGATCGCGGCGGCAACGAAGCGCTCGTAGGGCTGGTCGAGCGACAGCTCGCCCAGGCGCGGCGGCGGCACCGCAGTGACGGGCGAGAGCACCATGTCGTAGCGGGTGAGGAGCTCGTCGAGGATGCGGCCGACACGGTCGAAGCTGGCGCGCGCCCGGTACAGGTCCTCGGCGCTGCGCTGGCGCGCCGCCTGGTAGTGACGCCAGTTGATCGCCTCGATGTCCTGTTCGGTTACCGCGCGGCCGAGCTGCTTCTCGCGGTCGCGGAGGTCGGCCAGCAGGCCGGTGCCGGTCACGACGCCCATGGCGCCGAATATCTCCTGGACGGGCAGTTGCAGCGTCACGGGTTCGAGCACGTGCCCCAGCGATTCGCAGAGCCGCGCGGCGCCGGCGAGCGCGGCCTTGCAGTCCGCGTGCACGGGCTGGCCGAAGAGATGGTGGTCCCAGATCGCGATCCGCAGCCGGCCGACCGGCCTGCCGAGGGCCGCGACATACGAAGCATCGCCGACGGGCGGCACGACGCGGCTGCCGGCCTCCGGGCCCTGGGTGACATCGAGCAGCAGCGCCGAATCGCGCACGCTGCGCGTGATCGCATGCTGCGTCGACAGGCCCATCCAGTTCTCGGTCTCGTCCGGTCCGAAGGGCAGTCGGCCCCGGCTCGTCTTCAGTCCGAACAGGCCGCAATGCGCAGCCGGGATCCGGATCGAACCACCGCCGTCGCTGGCGTGGGCGGCGGGCACGATGCCCGCCGCCACCGCTGCGGCCGCACCGCCGGAGGATCCGCCGGCGCTGTGCTGGCGATGCCAGGGATTGCGCGTAGCGCCCCACAGCCGCGATTCGGTCGTCGCCGTCTGGCCGAACTCGGGGCTCGCGGTCTTGCCGAAGATCACCAGGCCGGCGGCGCGATAGCGCTGCACCAGCGTGCTGTCCTGCTCCGCGCGGGCGTCGCGGAAGAAAATGCTGCCGTTCGTCGTGACGGTACCCGCGAGCGAGACGCCGAGGTCCTTCAGCAGGAAAGGGACCCCGCGCAGCGGTCCCGCGGGCAGGCCCGCGGCGATCGCGGCGCGGGCGAGTTCATCGTGCCGTGCGACCACCGCGTTGATGATCGGATCGACGGCGTCCCGGCGGGCGATCGCCGTCTCGAGCAGCTCGGCGGCACTGACTTCGCCCTTCCGCAGCAGTCCGGCCAGCCCGGTCGCATCGTGGCGACTGTAATCCGCGTAGGCGATCGGCTTCGCCTGGTCGCCGCCGTTCGCGGTGGCCGCGGCCGTGCCGAGCAGGGCCCCGGTGGTGGTCAGGAACTCGCGTCGATTCATGGCGTGTCCTCGTCGGTGCGTGTGCGGTCAGTTCCAGGGAGGGACGATGTCGTGCTCGCGGGCGAAGGCCTGTGCGTCGAGGGTTCGCCGCTGGAAGGCGGCAGCCGCCGGCTGCGTCGCCAGCCAGAGCATGACCTGTGCCGGCACCTCGGGCGGTGCCACGCCCTGCCGGATCGCGAGGACGCCGCGTTCGCCGATGGTCGCGTGCAGCGCCTCGGTGGCGACGATGCCGGGATTGACTGTGAAGGCGCGGATGCCGCGCTGGCCGAGTTCGATCGCGATGACGCCGGCCATGCGCGAAAAGGCCGCCTTGCCGGCACCATAGGCGTAGCCCCAGCCGCCCTGGTCTGCGGCCAGCGGCGGATCGCGTTCCCCGGCGCCGGAGGTGACGTTGATGATCGTGCCCCCGCCGCGGGTGAGCATCGCCTCGATCAGCCGACGCGTGAGGCGATGAGGAGCGAGGACGTAGCCGGTGCAGACCCGCTGCAGGATCGCTTCGTCGAGCGCGAGGAACGGGGCGTTGATGTCGCGCCCCTGGTAGATCGCATTGTTGACCAGCACGTCGACGTGCCCGAATTCGTCGAGCACGCGGCTGGCGGCGGCATCCACCGAAGCGGCCTCGAGCAGGTCCATCGGCACCGCCAGCGCGCGCACGCCGCAGGCGTTGATCTCCGCGGCCGTCGTCGCGAGGCTTCCCGGCAGCGGTGTGCCGTCCGCACCGGTCAGCGCGTGTTCGCGGGACTGGCCTTCGATCTCGGTACGGGCGGTGATGGCGACGTCGAAGCCGGCGCGGGCGAAGGCCAGGGCCGTTGCCTTGCCTATGCCCCGGCTGGCGCCGGTGACGAGGACGACCCTGCGCATGGTGCTCCCTGACGGCTCGGTCGGACGGAGCCTAATCAGCCGGGCTGGCGGCGGAATCGTCGGATCGGACTATGACGGGTCGTCGCCCGCGCCCAGGCGGCTGCAGCCGTGCTCCTCGACCGCGCAGGCGCGGATCGAGGCGGAGTCGATGAAGAGCGCCTCGTCCTCGCGCAGCTCGCGGGCATCCTCCGAGCGGAGGAATGCGTGCACCGCCTGCAGGGCGGCCGCGTCCTCGAACCAGAATTCGCTGACGACGTCGAAGGCCGGTTCCGGGCCACCGGGAGGCGTGACGACGAAGTTGCGCACGTAGCCCTTGAGGCCGGGCAGGCACGCCATCGCCAGCGGCGCGTGCACCTCCTCGTAGTGGCGGATGAACTCCTCGCGGGAAATGCCCGGCTTGCGGCGGATCAGGGCGATCGTCTTGATCATGGGCCGGCGCTCCTCCCCGTGTGAAGTCAGGACTAGACGAGTACGCGCTCGATGCCGCCGTCGTTGGCGCGCGCCACGAACTCGGGCAGCCAGTTCTCCCCGAGCACGTGCTTCGCGATCTCGACGACGATGTAGTCGGCTTCCATGGGCGCATCGTCCTGGTAGCGCGACAGGCCCTGCAGGCACGAGGGGCAGGACGTCAGGATCTTCACGTCACCCTTGAAGCCCTCGCCGCGCAGGCGCTCGACGCCGATGCGGATCTCCTGTTCCTTGCGGAAGCGGACCTGGGTCGAGACATCGGGCCGCGAGATCGCCAGCGTGCCCGACTCGCCGCAGCACCGGTCGTTGCGTGCCACCTGGCCGTTCAACGAGGCGTTCATGAGCTGGTTCACGACCTTGAGCGGATCGTGGATCTTGATCGGTGAATGGCAGGGGTCGTGGTACATGTAGCGTGTGCCCGTGACGCCGTTCAGGTGCACACCCTTCTCCATCAGGTACTCGTGGATGTCGACGATGCGGCTGCCCGGGAAGATCTGGTCGAATTCGTAGCCGGCGATCTGGTCGTAGCAGGTGCCGCAGCTCACCACGACGGTGCGGATGTCGAGGTAGTTGAGCGTGTTCGCGACGCGATGGAACAGCACGCGGTTGTCGGTGATGATCTGCGCCGCCTTGTCGAACTGCCCGGCGCCGCGCTGCGGGTACCCGCAGCAGAGATAGCCGGGGGGCAGCACCGTCTGTACGCCGACGTGCCAGAGCATCGCCTGGGTCGCGAGGCCCACCTGCGAGAACAGGCGCTCCGACCCGCAGCCCGGGAAATAGAACACGGCCTCGGCGTCCGCGCTGGTGCGGCGCGGATCGCGGATCACGGGTACGTAATTCTTGTCCTCGATGTCGAGCAGCGCGCGCGCCGTGCGCTTCGGCAGGTTCCCCGGCATGCGCTTGTTGACGAAGTGCAGTACCTGCTCGCGCACGGGCGGCTTGCCCGTCGTCGCGGGCGGTGTGCGTGTCTGGCGCCGCGCGAGGGTGTTGAGCGCCCGGTTGCCGAGCCGCTGCATGCGGTAGCCCCAGTCGATCATCAGCTTGCGCACGATCTTGACCGTCTCGGGGTTCGTCGCGTTCAGGAAGAACATCGAGGCCGCGGTGCCCGGATTGAACGGCTTGCGGCCCATGCGCCTGAGCACGTCGCGCATGCCCATCGAGACGTCGCCGAAGTCGATGTCGACCGGGCACGGTGACTCGCACTTGTGGCACACGGTGCAGTGATCGGCGACGTCCGAGAATTCGCGCCAGTGGCGCACCGAGACGCCGCGCCGCGTCTGTTCCTCGTAGAGGAAGGCCTCGATCAGCAGCGAGGTCGCCAGGATCTTGTTGCGCGGCGAGTAGAGCAGGTTGGCGCGCGGCACGTGGGTCGCGCAGACCGGTTTGCACTTGCCGCAGCGCAGGCAGGACTTGATCGCGTCCGCGATCGAGCTGATGTCCGACTGCTGCATGATCAGCGACTCGTGGCCGAGCAGGTTGAAGCTCGGCGTGTAGGCGCGAGTCAGGTCGCCGCCGGGCAGCAGCTTGCCGCGGTTGAACCGGCCCTGCGGATCGACGCGTTCCTTGTAGGTGCGGAACCCGCGGATCTCCTCGTCGGTGAGGTACTCGAGCTTGGTGATGCCGATGCCGTGCTCGCCGGAGATGACGCCGTCGAGGCGACGAGCGATCCCCATGATCCGCCCGACGGCCTCGTTCGCCTCGCGCAGCATGCCGTAGTCGTCGGAGTTGACGGGGATGTTGGTGTGCACGTTGCCGTCGCCGGCATGCATGTGCAGCGCGACGAAGACGCGGCTCTTGAGGACACGCTGATGGACCGCCTCGCAGTCGGCGATGACGGTGGCGAAGGCGGCGCCCGCGAACACGTGCTCGAGCTCCGACCGCAGCTCCCGCTTCCAGGAGACGCGCAGTGACCGTTCCTGCAGCAGTTCGAAGACGGTCCCGCCCGTCGCGGCGGCGTCCGGCAGGCCGAGTCGGCCGGCATGCCCGCGCGTCAGGGGTTCGTCGAGGTGGTCGTAGAGGAACTGCCAGCGCTCCCGCACGCGCTCCAGCAGGTCCAGGGCGCGACGGTCCCGGTCCCCGACGCGTTCGTCGTACGGCTGCCGGTCGAGATCGGGATCGCCGGACTTGCCGAGCCTGAGCGTGCCGCGCAGATGGTCGGCCAGCTCGTCGATCAGCCGGAGCTTGTTGCGCAGCGACAGTTCGATGTTGATGTGCTCGATGGCATCCGTGTATTCCCCGAGCCGATGCAGGGGGATGACCACGTCCTCGTTGATCTTGAAGGCGTTCGTGTGCCGCGCGATCGCCGCCGTCCGCGAGCGGTCCAGCCAGAACTTGCGGCGCGCCTCGGCGGCCACGGCGACGAAGCCTTCGCCGGCACGGCCGTTGGCGATGCGGACGACCTCCGAGGCCGAGCGCGCCACGGCGGCCTCGTCGTCGCCGACGATGTCGCCGATGAGGACCATGCGCGGCAGATCGCCGCGGCGGGACTTGGTCGCGTATCCGACCGCCTTCAGATAGCGCTCGTCGAGATGCTCGAGCCCGGCCAGGATCGCACCCCTCGCACGGCCGGTGCCGTCCAGGTAGTCCTTGATCTCGACGATGGCCGGAATGGCGCCGCGCGGCGGCCCGAAGAACTCCAGGCAGACCGTGCGCGCGTGCTTCGGCATGCGGTGCACGACCCAGCGCGCGGCCGTGATGAGTCCGTCGCAGCCTTCCTTCTGCACGCCCGGCAGTCCGCCGAGGAACTTGTCCGTGACGTCCTTGCCGAGGCCGGCCTTGCGGAACAGCGTGCCGGCGAGCGTGAGCCGGTCCGTGCGCAGCACCGGGGCCTTCTCCGGTGCCTGGCGCCCGTCCTTCCAGGTCAGCTCGAACGTCACCACCGGCGCGTCGTGGATCTTCCCGAGGTTGTGGTCCAGCCGTTCGACCTCGAGCCAGTTGCCCTCCGGGTCGACCATGCGCCACCAGGCGAGGTTGTCGACCGCCGTGCCCCACAGCACAGCCTTCTTGCCGCCGGCGTTCATCGCGATGTTGCCGCCCACACAGGAGGCATCCAGCGAGGTCGGATCGACCGCGAACACGAAGCCCGAGCGCTCGGCGGCCTCGACGACGCGCCGCGTGACGACGCCCGCCTCGGAGTACACGGTGGGTGCGGGGGCTCCGAGGCCGCGCAGGCGGACGTGCTCTACCTCGTCGACGCGCTCGAGCTTCTCGGTGTTGATGACGGCGGACAGCCGTTCGAGCGGCACGGCGCCGCCCGTGTAGCCCGTCCCGCCGCCCCGCGGGATGACCGTGAGTCCGAGCGCGGTGCAGGCGCGGACGAGCGCCGGGACTTCGTGCTCGTGATCCGGGGTGATGACGACGAACGGGAACTCGACGCGCCAGTCGGTCGCGTCCGTCACATGGCTCACACGCGCGAAGGCGTCGAAGCAGACGTTGTCGCGACGGGTGTGGCGCACGAGCAGCCGGCGGGCCTGGCGCCGCAGGCGGGAGTGGTCGGTGAAGTCTCGTTCGAAGGCCGCGACGGCTGCGCGTGCCGCATCGAGGAGCGCGCCAACCTTGCGATCACGCTCCGCGTCCGACGGGTCGCGGCGCTTCTCGATCTCGCGCAGCCGATGGTGCAGCGCGTCGATCAGCAGGCGTCGCCGGCGCGGGTTGTCGAGCAGGTCGTCCTCGAGATAGGGGTTGCGCTGAACGACCCAGATGTCGCCCAGCACCTCGTACAGCATGCGCGCCGAACGCCCCGTGCGCCGCTCATGGCGCAGGTCGTCGAGCAGGGACCACGCGGGTTCGCCGAGCAGCCGGATGACGATCTCGCGGTCGGAGAACGACGTGTAGTTGTAGGGAATCTCGCGCAGCCGGGCCGGGGCGGCGTCCGGGGTGCGGTCGTCCTCCGACGGAAACGGCAGTGGGGCGGTGGATTGCATGGGCGGACCGGGGAACTCGCGCAGGGCGTGCGGGGCAGCAGGCCGCAATTCTACCCGCAACGGGCTGCGTCCCGGCACGGCCAGGAGCGCGCGGCAGTTGAAAGCTTGCCGGTGAGGCTGGCACGCTACGCTCCCCGTCGTGCTGCGGTCGGGTTATCCAACCTTTATCTAAGGGTTAATCCAAGCTCTGAGCGCAGCGCGACGGGGGCTTCGAGGTCGGAGAGGATGCCGCGTGATCCTGCGCGGCCCGGTGCAGGCGCGCCGGTGGATCAGGCACGCATGTCGATCAGGACGCCGAGCATGCGGTCGGCAGCGGTCATGGCTTTCGCCGATGCCTGCAGTTGCGCACGTGCTTCCAGGATCTCCACGGCCCGCGTCGCGAGGTCGGCGGGGGCTGCGCCGGTCTGTCGTGCCACGGCCGTGGCGCTGTCACTGATGCGGGCGCTGGCGCGCTCGATGCCTGCGGCCGCGGCGCGGATGGCGTTGTTGTTCGTCGCGGGTCCGGGCGGTCTGATGAACATCGGTGCTTCCGTTGCCAGCCGGTGTGACGGGCGCACTGTCGCCGCAGAGGCCGGACCCGGGCCGTGATCGCCGTCACGGCCGGCACCGTGCGTCCATCGCGGCGCGAATATGTCCGCCGGACGGTCCTCGGGAGCGAGGTCGTATCGATGCTGGAGGGGCGCATGCGAACGCAGTGTCGACGGTTTCTTCCATTCATCGCGGTACTGGGAACGAGCATGAACTTCACGGGCTGCAGCAGCGTCTCTTCCACGGCCGAAGCCGTTCCTGCACCGTCGCAGGACGGTGTCGCCGCGCTGCTCGCCCCCTGGCCCGGGCCTTACGGTGGGGTGCCGCCATTCGACCGCTTCCGGCCGGCGGACCTCAGGCCCGCGCTGGAGCAGGCCATGGCGGAGGGCCTCCGCGAGATCGATCGCATCGCGGACGATCCGGCACCGCCCTCGTTCCGGAACACCATCGAGGCGCTGGAGGGCGCCGGCCGTGCGCTCGACCGGGCCGGCACCGTGCTCGGCATCTACAGCAACTCGCTGAACGACGATGTGGTCGAGGCGATCGATCGCGAGATGTCCCCGAAGCTCGCGGAGTACAACGACCGCGTCACCCAGAACCACCGCCTGTTCGAGCGCATCGAGGCCGTGTACGAGGCACGCGGGCGTTCAGGGCTGACACCGGAACAGCAACGGCTCGTGTGGCTGCGATACACGGGCTTCGTGCGCGCGGGTGCGCGTCTCGACGGGCCGGCCAAGGCGCGTCTCTCCGCCATCAACCAGCGCCTCGCGGAGCTGACCACGCGCTTCAGCCAGAACGTGCTCGCGGAGGAGGATGGGCAGATGCTGCTGCTCGCGAGCGTGGACGATCTCGCGGGACTGCCGGATTCCGTGAGGGCGGCGGCGGCGGCCGCCGCGCAGTCGCGTGGCCGTGCCGGCCAGTGGGCGGTGCTGAACACGCGGTCCAGCGTCGAACCGTTCCTCGAGTACTCGACGCGGCGCGACCTGCGCGAAAAGGTCTGGCGCACGTTCGTCAACCGCGGCGACAACGGCGACGCACACGACAACAACGCGCTGATCACCGGGATCCTGAAGCTGCGCGCCGAGCGGGCCCGACTCCTGGGCTATGCCACGCATGCCCACTGGCGCATCGAGGACCAGATGGCGAAGACGCCCGAGCGCGCACTCGCGCTGCTGGAGGCGGTGTGGACGCCGGCGGTGGCCCGCGTGCGCGAGGAAGTCGCGGATATGCAGGCCATCGCGGACGCCGAGGGTGCCGGCATCCGCATCGAGCCCTGGGACTACCGCTTCTATGCCGAGAAGGTCCGCAAGGCCCGTTACGACCTGGATGCCAACGAGCTCAAGCCCTATCTGCAGCTCGAGCAATTGCGCGAGGGCATGTTCCACGTGGCCCATGAGCTGTTCGGCCTGAACTTCCGTGCCCTCGGGCCGGGACGCGTGCCCGTGTATCACCCCGACATGCGCGTCTGGGAGGTCCTCGACGACGCCGGGCGGCACGTCGGCCTCTGGTACTTCGACCCGTATGCCCGCAAGGGCAAGCGCAGCGGTGCCTGGATGAACGCGTACCGCGCACAGGAGCGTTTCCAGGGCGAGGTGACCACGCTCGTCTCGAACAATGCGAATTTCCTGCCGCCGGCGCCCGGCGAGCCCGTGCTGATCAGCTGGGAGGACGCGACCACGCTGTTCCACGAGTTCGGCCACGCGCTGCACGGCCTGTCGTCGAACGTGACGTATCCGGGCCTGTCGGGAACCGCGGTGCCGCGGGACTACGTCGAGTTCCCGTCCCAGCTCATGGAGCACTGGCTGTCGGTGCCGGAGGTGCTGAACCGCTTCGCCCGTCACTACAGGACCGGCGAGCCGATGCCGGCGGCGCTCATCGAGAAGGTGCAGCGCGCCGAGAAGTTCAACCAGGGATTCAAGACCGTCGAGTACCTGTCGAGTGCGCTCATCGACATGAAGCTGCACCTCGCCGGTTCCGCGGACATCGATCCGGACCGCTTCGAGCGCGAGACGCTGGCCGCGCTCGGCATGCCGCACGAAATCGTCATGCGGCACCGCACGCCGCAGTTCAGCCACATCTTCTCGAGCGACGCCTACTCGGCCGGCTATTACAGCTACCTGTGGGCGGATACGCTGACTGCCGACGCCTGGGAGGCGTTCACCGGGGCGGGCGGCCCCTGGGACAGGGCGGTGGCCGCGCGACTGAAGGACAACGTGTTCTCGAAGGGGAATACGCTGGATCCGGCGGAGGCCTATCGGGCCTTCCGCGGCCGCGATCCGTCCATCGACGCGCTGATGCGCAAGCGCGGCTTCGCGGAGGAGCCCGCGAAACGCCAGCTGCCGGAGCCGCCGGAGCGTTCGACGGCGCGCTGAGAGAGCGCGGTTGCGCCCTGCGTCGTGCCGCGTCCGTCAGGCGTCCCACTGGCCGCGCAGCGTGCGCACGGGACCCTGCTCGTCGAGGGTTCCCGCCGGCGCCGTCTCGCGGTAGTCGGTACCGACGAACCGGGCGGGCACCGGCAGCGCGGCGAGCAGCGCAACCACGATCGCGGACAGGTAGGGGATCGACTGCACGGCCAGCATCGCGACCCATGCAGTGAGGTCGGGTCCCGTGGCCACCGGCAGGTGCGCGACCGCGATCGCGGCAGTGAGCAGGGCCAGCGCCAGCGCGAGCTCCGTGCGCGCCGAGGCCAGCGCCGCGCGCAATCGTGCCGACTCGGCCACCTTCGGCGTGCGGAAGAACGGCTCGTTGTGCGTCACGATTCCCTTGAGCACGGCGATCCCGATGGTGTGCGCGAGCGCGAGTCCCGCCACGGCTGCCGCGAACGTCTGCCGCCAGCTCGCGCCCACGTGCCCCCGGTAGAGGTGCACGAGCTTCACGACCTTGAACGTGAACAGCGACAGCGGCAGGACGGAGAACATCATGAGGGGCGGATCGATCCTGGCCGGTGCCAGGATCATGGCCACCGACCAGGCCAGTGCAGCGGCGTTGAACACGAGGTTGAAGCCGTCTGCGAGCCATGGCAGCCAGCCCGCGATGAAATGGTAGCGCTGACCGCGGGCGAGCCTGCCATCCGCGCCGGAGAACAGCGTGCGGGCGTGGGCCTTCAGGATCTGCATCGCGCCGTAGGCCCAGCGGAACCGCTGTTTCTTGAAGTCGATGAAGGTGTCGGGCATCAGTCCGCGGCCGTAGCTCTGCGGCGTGTAGTCCGCCTCGTGGCCCGCGGCGAAGATCCTCAGGCCCAGCTCGGCGTCCTCGGTGATGCAGGACTCGTCCCAGCCGCCCACTCCGTCGAGCACGGTACGACGCACCAGCGTCATCGTGCCGTGCTGGATGATGGCATTGCGCTCGTTGCGCGTGACCATGCCGATGCGGAAGAAGCCACGGTACTCGGCGTAGGCCATGGCCTTGAACGCGCTCGCACCGGCATCGCTGTAGTCCTGCGGCGCCTGCACGATCGCGGTCGCGGGATCATCGAAGCCCGGCGCGAGATCGCGCAGCCAGTGCGCGTCGACGACGTAGTCGCTGTCGATGACGGCGACGACGGTCGCATCCGCGGCCGTGTGGCGCAGTGCGAAGTTGAGCGCACCGGCCTTGAACCCTGCGAGTGGCGCGACGTGGAAGAACCGGAAGCGCGGTCCCAGCGTCGCGCAGTGCGCCTCGACCGGTCGCCAGGTGGCCTCGTCGGGCGTGTTGTTGTCGATCACCAGGACCTCGAAGTCCGGATAGTCGAGCCCGGCCAGCGCGTCGAGCGTGCGCATCAGCATTTCCGGCGGTTCGTTGTAGGCCGGCACGTGGATGGACACCTTCGGCAGCGGTGACGACGCGGTGCGCGGCGTCGTGGCGAGCGTGCGCCGCCGCGTCGTGAACCAGCTCGCCTCGGCCCATTCGTGTGCCTCGGCGAGCAGTACCAGCACGACCCCGATCATGCCGAGGAAGAGCAGGGCGCCGACCGCGATGCTGGTCGCCGTCAGGTACTGCTGCGTGTAGTCGTAGAACACCCAGACCATCAGGGTCGTGCTCGCGTAGGCGATCACGGCGAGGAAGCTGCGACCACGGTTCCGCAGCGTCTGGCTGTCGAGGTACAGGAGGAACAGCACGAACACGGACAGCCCCACGGAGATCGCCGCGAGCATTTCCCACTCGGGCACCCGCTCGATCGGCGCGGCGAACTCGAACTTCGGCTGCCGGTGCAGATCGTAGACGCCCCAGTAGGCGCCGACGCCACGTTCGTCGGAGGCCTTCCAGGCCTGGTCGAAGGCCTCCATGACGTAGTAGATGACGCCCTCGCGCTCGGCGCGCGTCAGGAAACGGCGCAGGAACAGCGCTTCGTTGGCCGCCGACGCCACCGCGGAATCGCGTGTGCGTCCGTTGCTGGGCCAGCCCACTTCCGTGACGACAACGGGCTTGTCCGGGAAGCGTGCCTGCAGTTCCGCGAGCCGCGCGAAGGCGAAGTCGACGGCGCCGTCGACGGACACACCTTCCCAGTACGGCAGCAGGTGCACCGCGAGGTAGTCGACGTGATCGGCGAGTTCGGGATACTCGAGCCAGACGTGCCAGGGCTCGGCGGTGCTGACGGGCTGGCCGATCGCGGCGCGCGCCTGGTCGAGGTAGGCGATCATCTGTCGCGGCGACCGGTCACGGCGCAGGATCGCCTCGTTGCCGATGAGTACGCGCACCACGTTCCGGTGCTCCTTCGCGAGCGCGATGGCTCCGGCGAGCTCCTGTACGTTGGCTGGCTCGTCGTCGTTGATCCACGCGCCGACCGCGACGTTGAGGTCGTGGCGGTCGGCGAGCCGCGGCACGGCGCCGAGCGTGCCCTGCGTGCTGTACGTGCGCACCGCGTTGGCCTTGCCCGCGAGCAGGGCGAGGTCGCTGTCGATCTGCTGTTCCGTGGGCATGTCGCCGCGCGTCGGGTCCTGGCCCTCGTGGAAGGGCGAGAAGGCGAAGCCCTGGACGCGCGAGGGCCAGCGGGCCTCGGCCACCGGCCGGTTCAGCACCGACCAGAGTCCCAGTGTCACGGCAGCGAAGATCAAGGCGATCAGGACATTGCTGGACTTCATGCGGGTTCTGGATTCCGGGTTCGTTCCGCGCGACGGGAGACCACGAGGGGCGCGCATGGTAGCCAAGTTGCACTGCAAAATCGACGTCTCCGGGTGGCGACAGAAGGCCCCGGGGAACTGCCGGGGCAGCGTGGCCTGCGCGGGTCGCCTCGGGTAGGCTTCCGCGTCCAGTGGCCGCGGGCGGCAAGGGGCAGCGAATGGGCGCAGCAACGGTTGACGGGTGGCTCGCATGATCCCGATGCCGGCGCCCGATCCCGCGATCCTCGCGCGCACCGGCGAGTTGATCGCGCGCCTCGAACGCGCCGTTCCCGGTGGCGTGATTTCCGACGCGGCCGGCTGCCGCGTCTACGAGGCGGATGCGCTGTCGGTCTACCGCCAGCTGCCGCTCGCGGTCGTATTGCCGTCATCGACCAGCGAGGTCGCGGCCGTGCTCGCGATCTGCCGTGAACTCGGCATCAAGGTCGTGCCGCGCGGCGCGGGCACCTCGCTCTCGGGCGGCGCGCTGCCACTCGCCGACGGCATCGTGCTCGGCCTCGCACGCCTCGACCGCATTCTCGACATCGACTACGACAATCGGACCGTGACTTGCCAGCCCGGTGTCACGAACCTCGCGATCTCGAACGCGGTCGCGGAACGCGGTTTCTATTACGCGCCCGACCCGTCGAGCCAGATCGCCTGCACGATCGGGGGCAACGTCGCGGAGAATTCCGGTGGCGTGCACTGCCTCAAGTACGGACTCACCACGCACAACCTGCTCGGCATCGAACTGGTGACCGTCGACGGCGAGGTGCTGCGGCTCGGCGGCAAGTGTCTCGATGCCCCGGGCCTCGATCTGCTCGGCGTGGTGACGGGCTCCGAGGGCATGCTGGGCGTGATCACCGAGGTCACGGTGCGCATGCTGCGCCGGCCGGACACTGCGCGCGCCGCGCTCGTCGGCTTCGACGACAACGAGGCGGCCGGCGCCACGGTGGCCGCGGTGATCGCGGCGGGCATCGTGCCGGGTGGCATGGAGATGATGGACCGGCGCGCGATCCACGCCGCCGAGGATTTCGTGCACGCGGGCTATCCGCGCGACGTCGAGGCGCTGCTGATCGTCGAGGTCGATGGCCCCGCGGCCGAGGTCGACGACGACCTGGAGCGCGTGCTCGCGATCGCGAAGGCGCACGGCGCGACGTACTGCCGCGCGAGCGGGGACGAGAACGAACGGCTGCGGTTCTGGGCCGGGCGCAAGGCCGCGTTCCCGGCCGTGGGGCGCATCAGCCCGGACTATCTCTGCATGGATGGCACGATTCCGCGCCGCGCACTGCCGTCGGTGCTGGCGCGGCTGCGGGAGATGGAGGCGGAGTTCGGTCTCCGGGTCGCGAACGTCTTCCATGCGGGCGACGGCAACCTGCACCCGCTGATCCTGTTCGATGCGAACGAGCCCGGCGAACTGGATCGCGCGGAGGCGTTCGGTGCGGCGATCCTGAAGCTCTGCGTCGAGGTGGGTGGCGTGCTGACGGGCGAGCACGGCGTGGGCATCGAAAAGCGCGACCTCATGGGGCACCAGTTCAGTCCCGTCGATCTCGCCCACCAGGAGCGCGTGAAATGCGCGTTCGACCCGGAGGGCCTCCTGAACCCCGGCAAGGTGTTCCCCGAACTGCATCGCTGCGCGGAACTCGGGCGGCTGCACGTGCACCGCGGCGCGCTGCCGTTCCCGGACCTGCCGCGTTTCTGACATGGCGACCGCAGCGGGTCAGGACATCCCTGTCCTCCGTCCGCGCAGCGAGGCGGAGCTGGTCGATGCCATCGTCGCGGCGGTGGCCGCGGGCCGGCGACTGGAGGTCGTGGGTCGTGGCGCACTCGGCGCGTTCGGACGCCCGGTCGACGCGCCCTGCCGTCTCGACGTATCCGGGCTCACCGGCATCGTCTCCTTCGAGCCCGGGGAACTGGTGGTGACGGTGCGCGCCGGCACGCCGCTCGACGAACTCGAGGCCCTGCTCGCCGGACATGCGCAATGCCTCGCCTTCGAGCCGCCCGATCTCGGCCCGCTGCTCGGTGCGCCTGCGGGCGGCGTCACGGTGGGCGGCATCGTCGCGACCGGGATCTCCGGTCCCCGGCGCTTCAAGGCCGGCGCCGTCCGCGACCACGTGCTGGGCGCACGTGCAGTGTCGGGGCGCGGCGAGTTGTTCGTCTGCGGCGGCAAGGTCGTCAAGAACGTCACGGGCTACGACCTGCCGAAGCTGCTGGTTGGTTCGCTCGGCACGCTCGCGGTCCTGAGTGAGGTCACGCTGAAGGTGGTTCCGGCGCCGGTGGAGACCCGCTCGCTGCTGCTGGCGGGTCTGTCCCCGGATGTCGCGGTCGGTGTCATGACCCGTGGGCTGCACACGGCCGCGGCGGTCTCCGGCGCCTGTCATCTGCCCGGCGACGTGAGCAGGCCTCCGCTCGAGGTCGCGTCCGGGCTCGCCGCGGGAGCCTCGCTGACGGCGCTGCGCGTCGAGGGTTCGCCGGTCTCGGTCAATGCCCGCCTCACGATGCTGCGCCAGCTGCTGCCGGGGGCAGGCCAGGAGGTGCTGGAACGCGATGCCTCCATGCGGTTCTGGCGTGCGGTCGCCGATGTCGCGCCGTTCGCGGGCACCGATCGCATCGTCTGGCGCCTGTCCGTTCCTCCCGCGCGCGGCGGCGGCGTGCTGCGGCGCCTGCTCGCGGGTCTGCGCGGCGCCCGCGGGTATCTCGACTGGGCGGGCGGCCTCGTCTGGCTGGAGCTCGCTGACGACGGTAACGCGCGGACGGAAGACGTGCGCGGGATCGTCGCGGAGAATGGCGGCCACGCGACGCTCGTGCGCGCGCCACCCGCGCTGCGACGCGAGCTCGCCGTGTTCCAGCCGCCGGGCCCGGTCGAACGCCGCATCGTCGACGGCCTGAAGCGGCAGTTCGATCCACAGGGCGTCCTGAACGCGGGCCGCATGTACGCCCCGTAGGACCGCAGGACCCTCCCAGGACCAGGACGCCCGCACCATGCAGACCCGCTTCACCGCCCGGCAGCTCGCCGATCCCGCGATCGCCGAGAGCAACCGGATCCTGCGCGCCTGCGTCCACTGCGGGTTCTGTACGGCGACCTGCCCGACCTATCGCATCACCGGCGACGAGCTCGACAGTCCGCGCGGACGCATCTATCTCATCAAGGACATGCTCGAGAACGATCGCGCCGCCGATGCGCGCACCGTGCGCCATCTCGATCGCTGTCTCACCTGCCTCGGCTGCATGACGACGTGTCCCTCGGGCGTGAACTACATGCACCTCGTCGATCACGCGCGGCGTCACGTCGAGCGGACGTTCCGGCGTCCATGGTCCGAGCGCTGGCTGCGCAGTCTGATCGTGCGGCTCATGAGCGGACCGAGGCGGTTCCGTGCCGCGCTCACGGCTGCGCGGCTGGTGCGACCGCTCGCCGGACTGCTGCCTGCGCGCCTGCGCCGCCTCGTGGAGTTCGCGCCGCGAGAGCTGCCGGCCAACGCCGCGGTACGGTGCCCAACCGTGGATCCCGCTGCGACACCGGGCGCAACGGCAGGTGCCCCGCGGATCCGGCGCGTGGCCTTGCTGCCGGGGTGCGTGCAGCCCGTGCTGCGACCCTCCATCGACGCGGCCGCGGCGCGGCTGCTCGAACGCGCGGGCGTGGAAGTCGTGGCGGCCGGGGGCATCGGCTGCTGCGGCGCGCTCAGCCATCACCTCGGCGACGAGCGTCGTTCCCTCGCGCAGGCGCGGGCGGCCATCGACGCCTGGATCGCGCTTGCCGAGCGCCGCGGGCTCGATGCGATCGTCGTGACCGCGAGCGGCTGCGGCACGATGCTCAAGGACTACGGATTCCTGTTCCGCGACGATCCCGCGTATGCCGGACGTGCGGCCCGCGTGGCGGCGCTCACGCGCGACGTGAGCGAGGTGCTCGATGCGTTGCCGCTGCCGCCGGCGATACGCGGTGCCGGTCTGCGTGTCGCCTACCACGCCGCGTGTTCGCTCGCGCACGGCCAGCGCATCGTCGATGCACCGCGCCGGCTGCTGCGCGGCGCCGGCTTCGAGGTCGTCGAGATACCGGACGGTCATCTGTGCTGCGGGTCGGCCGGCACCTACAACCTGCTGCAGCCGGAACTGTCCGACGCACTGCTCGTGGCCAAGCTCGCGAACATCACGAGCGTCGCGCCGGCGGCGGTCGCGGCGGGTAACATCGGCTGCCTCGTCCAGATCGCCCGCGGCGCCCGAGTGCCGGTGCTGCACACGGTGGAGTTGCTGGACTGGGCGACCGGCGGACCTGTGCCCGCGGGTCTGCAAGCACGGGAATCGCGGAGGGAGACGTGAGCCGGGACTACGATGTGATCATCGTCGGGGGTGGCGGGGGCGGTCTCGCGGCGGCACTGGCTGCGCACGCGGAAGGCGCGCGCTGCATGGTGGTCGAGGCCGACGTGAAGCCGGGCGGCGCCACCGCCCAGTCCGGTGGCGTGTTCTACGCCGCGGGCACCAGCGTTCAGCGCGCTGCCGGGATCGCGGACGACACGCCGCAGGCGCTGTACGACTACCTCATGACGTTGAACCAGTGGAAGCTGCGGCCGGATCTGGTGCGCCACTACGCCGAGCACTGCGGGCCGACGCTGGAGTGGCTGATCGGTCTCGGTGCGGAGTTCCCGACGCAGTGGCTCGTGCGCTCGGGTGTCGACTGGGTGGCCCGCGGTCATTCCAGCCAGGGAGCGGGCGGCGGCATCGCCGATGCGCTCGTCAATGCGGTCGGCGCCGCGGGCATCGACATGGCCTGCGGCAGTCGCGTCGAGGAGCTGCTCGTCGAGGACGGCCGCGTCGCCGGCGTGCGGGCCGCGGGCGCGGAGCTGCGCGCGCCGGCGGTCGTCATCACGACCGGCGGATTCGGCAACAGTCCGGAGATGCTGAAGCGGCTCTACCCCTCGGCCTGGCACGAGGGCTGGACCTGGGCCGTGCACCGCGACGCCCCGTTCATCCTGGGCGACGGCATCACGCTCGCCGAGAAGGTCGGCGCGGGCATCGTCGGCCACGACAACGGCCTGCTGCTCGCGACCAATGGTTTCATGCGCGCGCTCGAGGCGTTCCTGCCGCCGTGGATCATCGCGGTCAACGAGCAGGGGCGCCGTTTCATGTCGGAGCTGTCGCCCTACAGCGTCTGCGGCTATCTGCTCAACGAGCAGACGGGCCGCCACGCGTTCGCGATCTTCGACGAGGTCGCGCTCGTCGAGGCGAGCACCAACACGAAGTACCTCGATCCCTACAACGCGGGCATCAGCATCCCGACCTGGGAGGAGCCATCACTGCGCGAGCAGGTGCGCCGGGGGCGCGTGAAGACAGCCGACAGCCTGCGCGGGCTCGCCGCGCAGGCGGGCATCGACGGCGCCGCGCTCGAGGAGACCGTGCGGCTCTACAACGCCGGTTGCGATGCGGGCGTCGACGCGCAGTTCTTCAAGAAGGCGCCGAAACTGTTTCCCGTGCGGAAGCCGCCGTACTACGCCGTCGAGATCCGGGCCGCGATCATCGGGCTCACGGCGGCGGGCCTCGACATCGATGTGGAGGCGCGCGTTCTCGACGCGCATCAGCGGCCGATTCCCGGGCTGTACGCTGCGGGCGAGGTGCTTGGCTGCTTCCAGGGCGCGCGCTACGGTGGCGGGGGCCTCGGCATCGGCAGCGCGGTGGTCTTCGGGCGCCTCGCCGGGCGCACGGCTGCCCGCGAGGCCGCTGCCCGCTGAGCGCGCCGCGCGCGGTCCCGCGGCGCGCGGGTGCCATGCCGGTGAGCCGAGGGCCGATCGGGTCAACAAGTCCGCTTCAATCGCGAACGATTCGCATTGATGGATGCGATTAGTTCTCATATAGTGCCACCCCAGAAGTGCCCGCGCTCTGCTCGCGGTGCCCAAGGGATGGCAGAAACCAATGAAATTCAGTCAGATAGCAGGGTGCCTGGCGGGCGTCTCCGTGCTCGCGGGCCCGACCTTGGGTTCGATCGAGCCGGCGACGGACGGATCAGCGATCGGTGCCCCGGCGGCGCTCGGCGTCGTCACGGTGATCGGCTCGCGCGATGCGCTGGACCTGATCCCGGGCTCGGGCGACATACTCGATCGCGAACTGCTCGAAGCCGCGCACGTCTTCACGGTCAACGAAGCGCTGCGCAAGGTTCCGGGCCTCATGGCACGCGACGAGGAGGGCTTCGGGCTGCGGCCGAACATCGGCGTGCGCGGCCTGAATCCCACACGCTCGACCAAGGTGCTGCTGCTGGAGGACGGGCTGCCGCTGACGTTCGCGCCCTACGGCGACAACGCCAGCTATTACCACCCGCCGGTCGATCGCTTCGACCACATCGAAGTCCTGAAGGGCGCCGGGCAGATCCTGTTCGGGCCCCAGACCGTCGGTGCGGTGATCAACTACATCACTCCGGCGCCCCCCGAGGAGTCGACCGGGCTCATCGGCGTGAGCGGCGGCAACCACGATTTCCGCGAGGTGCACGGCGAATGGGGCACGACGATCGGCCGCACCGGTTTCGTCGTCAATGCGACGCGGAAGGTCGCCGACGGGGCGCGGGACAACATGCGGCTGCGCGTCAGCGACTTCAACCTGAAGGCCCGCCACGTGCTGAGCGAGGAGCAGGACATCACCTTCCGCGCGAGCTACTACGACGAGAACTCCGATGTCCCCTACTCGGGACTGACGCTGGCGGAGTACACGGCCGATCCGTATGCGAATCCCTTCACGCACGACAATTTCCAGGCGTATCGGTGGTCGGCATCGGCGACGCACGGCTGGCGGATCGCAGAGGCTGCGACGCTGCGCACCTCGGTCTACTACACCTTCTTCAACCGTGACTGGTGGCGGCAGTCGTCGAATTCCGGGCAGCGTCCGAACGATGCATCCGATCCCGCCTGCGGTGGAATGGCCGATCTCGACGCGGGCTGCGGCAACGAGGGTCGGCTGCGCGAGTTCTGGACCGCGGGCGTCGAGCCGCGGCTCACGCTGGATTCCGCGCCTTTCGGGCTCGCTGGCGAGACGCAGCTCGGCGTGCGCTTCCATCGCGAGCACCAGTTCCGCATCCAGGCCAATGGCGACACACCCGACGCCCGCACGCCGGGCACGGGTGTCAACGGCGGCATCCGCGAGAACAATGTGCGCGACGTGCGCGCCTGGTCGGGCTTCGCGCAGCTGCGGTTCGACTTCGGTGCGCTCAGCATCACGCCCGGCGCGCGTTACGAGCACATCGAGTACGACCGCGAGAACCGGCTCAACCGTGCGCGCGGCGCGTCGTCGGAGTCGCAGTTCATCCCCGGCATCGGCGCGACCTGGAACGCGCACGATGCGCTGACGCTGTTCGCCGGCGTACACCGCGGGTTCTCCCCGCCGCGGGTCGAGGACATCATCAGCCCCGCGGGCGGTTCGGTCGATCTCGAGGCCGAGCTCTCCTGGAACTACGAACTCGGCATTCGCGCCGAGCCCGCCGGGGGCCTGCGCCTCGAAGCGACCCTGTTCCGGATGGACTTCCAGAACCAGATCGTGCCGGCCAGTGTCGCCGGCGGCAGCGGGGCCACGCTCACGAGCGCGGGCAGGACCCTGCATCAGGGTTTCGAGCTGGGACTGCAGGTCGATTCGCGCGAACTCTTCGGCACGGCCCAGTCGATCTTCGGTCGGCTCGTCTGGACCTGGCTGCCCGACGCGAAGTACCGGGGCACACGCTTTTCCAGCGTCCCGGGCTTCACGAACGTCGACGTGAGAGGCAACCGGCTGCCGTACGCACCGGAGCACCTGCTCGCGGCGACACTGGGGTACGCCCACGACTCCGGTTTCTCGGTGCAGGTCGAGGTCACCTGTCAGAGTGAGTCGTTCAGCGATGACCTGAACACGGTCGCGGTCTCGGCGAACGGCCAGCGCGGGCGCATCGCGCCGTATGCCGTGATCAATGCTGCGGTGAACCAGACTCTCATGGATGGGCGGCTGACGCTGTTCGCGACCGTGAAAAATGCCGCCGACCGCTTGTACGTGGCGGACATGAGCCGCGGTCTGATTCCCGGCATGCCGCGCCTCGTGCAGGGGGGCTTCACCTGGCGCTTCGACTGACGCTGTCCAGGCGCACGATCGGCCATCCGGGTTCCCGCGGGCCGTGACACAAGAGCGGCCGGGATCACGGGGACGGGCCCCGTCGCTGCGCCGCCCTCACGGATCCCACTCCCGCCGCGTGCGGCGGGATTGCGGTTCCTGAAGCCGATTCAATACTATACGCGCCGCAATCGGTCCGGCCCGACGTTCCAGACTGGGTCTCGGCCGCAGCTTCCCGACGCGGCCGACCCTCACCTGCACCGGTCGCCGCTGGCAACATCAGAGGTGGCGACATCATGCAATTCAGGAATTCTGCCGCGGTCGTGACCGGCGGCGCGAGCGGTCTGGGCGAGGCAACCGTGCGGGCGCTGGCCGCGCAGGGCGTGCGTGTCGCGATCTTCGACGTCAACGCCGAGCGCGGCAACGCGGTGGCGCGCGACGTGGGCGGCGTGTTCTGTCCAGTGGACGTGACCTCCGACGAGTCCGTGGATGCCGGCTTCGCCGCGGCGCGTGCCGCGCACGGCCAGGAACGCATCATGGTCAACTGCGCCGGCACCGGGAACGCGTTCAAGACCGCGAGCCGCGATCGTGCCACGGGCGAGGCCAAGCATTTCCCGCTGGATGCGTTCAACCGCATCATCCAGATCAACCTCGTGGGCACGTTCCGCTGCATCGCGAAGTCCGCGCAGGGCATGCTGTCGCTGGACCCGCTCGAGGACCAGGAGCGCGGCGTCGTCGTCAACACCTCGAGCGTCGCCGCGCAGGACGGCCAGATGGGCCAGGCGGCGTACTCGGCCTCGAAGTCGGCCATCGCCGGCATGACCCTCACCATCGCGCGCGACCTCATGAGCGAGGGCATCCGCGTGAACACGATCCTGCCCGGCATCTTCAGCACGCCGCTCATGCTGGCCGCGCCCTCCAACGTCCTGGAGGCGCTGGCGGCGAGCGTGCCGTTCCCGAAGCGTCTGGGCAATCCGCCGGAGTTCGCGAGCCTCGTGCTCGAGATGGTGCGCAACACCTATCTCAACGGACAGTGCATCCGGCTCGACGGCGCCATCCGCATGGCGCCGCGCTGAGAGCGCGGCACCGGCCAGTTCAATCGACCGCCGGCCGGTTGTGCACCGTGCCGGAGATGCATGTCGCATCGTGAGAGTGCGGCATCGAGACAAGCGAGGGAGATCGGCGATGTTCAAGGGCAAGTACGTCAGGGTCACGGCGCTGGACGAGGGTTTCGTCGAGCTGTGTTTCGATCGCGAGGGCGATCGCATCAACAAGCTCGATCGCGGCACGCTCACGGAGGTCGCCGAGGCCGCGACGCTGATCGCGGCCCGCAAGGACGTGCGCGGCGTGCTCGTCACGAGCGGCAAGGACGTCTTCATCGTCGGGGCGGACATCACCGAGTTCGGTGAGATGTTCAAGCTGCCCTTGGCGGACCTCGCGGCAACCATCGCGGGATACAACGTCGCCACGAATGCGATCGAGGACCTGCCCGTGCCGACCGTCGTCGCCCTCAACGGCTTCGCGCTGGGCGGCGGCTACGAACTCGCGCTGTCCACCGACTACCGCGTCATGTCGACCGCGGCCCAGGTCGGCCTGCCCGAGGTGAAGCTCGGCCTGTTCCCGGGACTCGGTGGCACGGTGCGCCTGCCGCGCGTCTGCGGTCCGCAGGTCGCGATCGACTGGATCACGAGCGGTGCGCCGTCGCGTCCCGATGCGGCCCTCGCGGTTGCTGCCGTGGATGCGGTGTCGGCGCCCGAGCAGCTGCGCGAGACGGCGCTCGGTTGGCTGCGCAAGGCCGCCGGCGGTGAACTCGACTGGCGCGCCCGCCGCGTGACGAAGAAATCGCCGCTCGCCGCCGCGGGCCTCGCGGAACTGTTCGCCGCCGCGCGCAAGCGCGTCGCCGAGCGCGCGCCGAAGCACCAGCCGGCCGGTCTGGCAGCCGTCGAGCACATGGAGCGCAGCGCGGGCGAGTCGCGCGAGGCGGCGCTGCGTCTCGAGAACGACGCGTTCGCGCGCGTCGCGAAGACGCAGGCCGCCGATGCGCTGGTGCACGTCTTCCTGGCCGACCAGCAGATCAAGAAGATCTCGAAGCAGCACGCGGCCAGCGGACGCCCGATCAAGTGCGCCGCCGTGCTCGGTGCCGGCATCATGGGCGGCGGCATCTCGTACACGAGCGCCGTGTCCGGAACGCCCGTGATCATGAAGGACGTGAAGCAGGCGCAGCTCGACCTCGGCACGTCCGAGGCGCGCAAGCTGCTCGCGCGCCAGGTCAAGAACGGCCGCCTGAAGCAGGAGCGGGCGGATGCGGTGCTGGCCTCGATCACGCCGCAGCTCGACTACACGGGCTTCGACCGCGCCGACATCGTCGTCGAGGCGGTGACCGAGAGCATCAAGCTCAAGCACATCGTGCTTTCCGAGGTCGAGGGTCAGGCGCGCCCGGATGCCGTGATCGCGACGAACACGTCGAGCCTGCGCGTCGACGACCTCGCGGTGCCGCTGAAGCGGCCCGAGAACTTCGTCGGCATGCACTTCTTCAATCCGGTGCACGCGATGCCGCTCGTCGAAGTCATCCGCGGCGCGAAGACGAGCCCGGCGGCCCTCGCGACGGTCGTTGCCTACGCGCTCGCCATGGGCAAGACGCCGATCGTCGTGCGCGACGGCCCGGGTTTCCTCGTCAACCGCATCCTGACCGCGTACATGATCGGGTTCCTGGAACTCGTCCGGGACGGCGCGGATTTTGCGCGCGTCGATGCGGTCATGGAGGCCTTCGGCTGGCCCATGGGGCCGGCGTACCTCAACGACGTCATCGGCATGGACACGGGCTCGCATGTGTTCGACGTGATCTGCGAGGGCTTCCCGCAGCGTCTGAAGCGCCCGGGCACCGACGCCGCGCGCGTCATGGTCGAGCGCCAGCGTTATGGCCAGAAGAGCGGCAGCGGCTTCTACCAGTACGAGACCGACCCCGCCGGCAAGCCGAAGAAGTCCGTCTCGGCCGAGGCTCGCGCGCTGATCGCTCCGCTGCAGCCGGGCGGTCCGCGCGATTTCTCCGACACGGAGATCGTCGAGCGCATGATGCTGCCGATGCTCGCCGAGGCTGCGTGGTGTCTGGAGGACGGCACTGCGGGCAGTGCGGTCGAGATCGACATGGCGCTGATGCTGGGCCTCGGCCTGCCGCAGTACCTGGGCGGTGCGCTGCGCTACGCCGACTGGCTGGGGCTCGACAAGGTCGTGCAGATGAGCGAGCGCCATGCGGCGCTGGGCCCGCACTACGTCGTGCCGCCCGGACTGCGCGAGCGTGCCGCGAAGGGACAGCGCTTCTACGCCTGAGTCATGGGCCGGGCCCGCATGTCCCGACGTGCGGGCCCCGGCCGTGTGCACTGATCCCGGCGAGGCAACAGTGCCTCACCTGCGCGGGATGGTCTTCACCCGCAGTCAGGTGTACGGCGGGTCCTGCCACCACGGAAAATAGTCCGGCAGATCGCGCGAGACCTGGTCGGGGAACTGTGCCGGCCGCTTCTCGAGAAAGGCCTGTACTCCTTCGCGCACGTCGGCGCTGCGTCCGCGCGCCAGCAGGCCGCGGCTCTCGATCCGGTGTGCCTCCATCGGGTCGCTCCAGCCGAGACCGCGCCACATCATCTGCCGCGTCAGCGCGATCGACACCGCCGACGTTCCTGCAGCGAACCCGCGGGCCATCTCCCGTGCGACGGGCAGCAGCCGGTCGGCGGGCAGAACGTCACGCACCAGGCCGCCGTCCTTCGCTTCCGCGGCCGGGAACACGCGGCCGCTGTAGCACCATTCCAGCGCGCGGCTGATTCCGACGATCCGCGGCAGCAGGTAGGACGAGCAGGCCTCGGGCACGACGCCGAGGCGCGAGAACACGAAGCCGAAGCGCGCCGCCTCGCTCGCGAGCCGGATGTCCATGGCCAGCGTCATCGTGGCGCCGACGCCGACGGCCGGTCCGTTGACCGCGGCGATCACGGGCTTCAGGCATCGCAGGAACCGGAGCGCGAGCATGCCGCTCAGGTCGCGCGCCGATTCGCGGCTGTAGTCGAGCGAGCCGTCCTCCCGCACGGGCGAGTCGGCCTGCCCGCCGAGATCGAAGGTGGCGGTGCCGCCGCCGAGATCGGCGCCCGCGCAGAACGCCCGGCCTGCGCCCGTCACGATCACGGCGCGCACCGCGTCGTCGGCATCCACACGATCCAGCGCCGCGACGATCTCGCGCATCATCTGCGGGTCGAAGGCGTTGAGCCGGTCGGGCCGGTTCAGGGTGATCGTGGCGATGCCGTCGTCGACTTCGCAGGTCAGGGTCGCGTCGCTCAAGTGCATCCTCCCGGGTGGGCGGTGTGAGTCGTCGGGCCGCACCGGCTTCCCCGCCGGCTCCGCCGCAGCAGCGTTGAGCCGTCCGGGTCAGCGGCCGGCCCGACGGCGTGCCGAGGTGGCCGGGACCGGGTCCCGATGACCTGATATTCTGCCGCTTCCGGGCGGTGCGGGGCCAAGCGGATGCGGCCATGCACGGTTCCGGTGACGGCACTAAAACACGGACGACGCCGCGGATGGCGTCCATTTGCGAGGGGATCGACGGTCGTGACACAAGGGATCAAGCTGCATCGCGTGCTGGCCCTCCTGGCCTGTGCATCGCTGTTCGCCGCAACCGCGGCGATGGCCGCTCCGGCGGGGGACAACGACGAAGCCTGGCTGCCGGGCAAGGACGCCTTCAAGGGATCGAAGGAAGAGTCGCGCGGAGCGAAGATCTACCGCGAGATCTGCATGGTCTGCCATGAAGGCGGTGTGGCGCGTGCGCCGGCCAATTTCATCCTGCGCAACATGCCGCCCGCCGCGATCTACCGCGCGCTCACCACGGGACCGATGCAGCCGCAGGCGCAGCCGCTGTCGGACGACGACAAGCGCGCCGTGGCCGAATATCTCGCGAACCGGCCGATGGGCGGCCAGTCGAAGCTCGATCCGCCGAGCTGCAGCGGGGACGCGACGAAGTTCGACGTGAACGAGCCGCCGGCGTTCTCCGCCTGGGGCGTGACCCATTCCAACCAGCGCATCATCGATCGCCAGACCGCCGGCCTCGGTGCTGACAACGTCGGCAGGCTGCGCCTGAAGTGGGCGCTCGGCTTCGAGAGCGCGACACGCGCCCGTTCGCAACCGGCGTTCGCGGGTGGAGCGATCTACGTCGGCAGTGACGATGGTCGTGTGTACGCACTCGACCGCAACACGGGCTGTGCGCGCTGGATCTTCCATGCGAGTTCCGAGGTGCGCACGGGGATCACGGTGTCGTCGTGGACGGCCGGGGACGCCACGGCGCGTCCCATCGTCTATTTCGGCGACAACGCCGGCAACGTCTACGCGCTCGATGCGGTCACGGGCCAGCTCGCCTGGCGTGACCGCGCCGATCCGCATCCGAGCACGGTGATCAGCGGTACCCCGGTGCTGTTCAAGGGGCGCCTGTACGTGCCTGTGTCGTCGCTCGAGGAAGCGGCTTCCGGGGCGAAGTACGAGTGCTGCACCTTCCGCGGCTCGATACTGGCCTACGATGCGGCGAGCGGCAAACGCCTCTGGCAGACCTTCACGGTCGGCAAGCCGAAGGTCGTGCGCCAGCTGCCTTCCGGCCACAAGCTCTGGGGCCCGTCCGGTGTGGCGATCTGGAACTCGCCGGCGCTCGACGAAAAACGCGGCGTGCTGTACTTCACGACGGGCGACAACTATTCGCCGCCCACCACGGGTCTCAGCGACGCCGTCATCGCGATGGACCTGAAGACCGGCCGGATCAAGTGGTCCTACCAGGCGCTCGCCGGTGACTACTGGAACACGGCCTGCCAGATGACCGATCGCACGAACTGCCCGGAGGGCAACGGTCCCGACTTCGACTTCGGCGCCGCGGCGATCCTCGCGAAAGCCAGCGACGGCCGCGAGTACGTACTCGCCGGCCAGAAATCCGGCTGGGTGTACGCGCTCGACCCGAAGAACGGCAAGCTCGTCTGGAAGACCCGCGTCGGGCGCGGCGGCATCATGGCCGGCGTGTATTTCGGCATGGCGGTGAAGGGCGACCTGCTGTTCGTGCCGATCAGCGACCCGCCGGACGGCGAAACCTACGACGTGCCCGCGAGGCCCGGCATCTACGCGCTCGACATCCGTACGGGCGAGTTCGTGTGGAAGGCGCCGAACGACCGCAGCAAGTGCGGCAGTCTCGGCCCTGCGTGCGAACCGGGCATCGCAGCCCCGGCGACCGTGATCGACGACCTCGTGGCCGCGGGCTCGAGCGATGGCTGGATGCGTTTCTACGAGGCGAAGACCGGCCGCATCGTCTGGGAGTTCAACACGGTGCAGGACTTCGTCACGGTCGGTGGTGGCACCGCGCGTGGCGGATCGATGGGCGGCAGCGCGGGCCAGCTCGCCTGGCACGGCACACTCGTGGTTCCCTCGGGCTACGCGTTCTCGGGCCGCATGGGCGGCAACGTCCTGCTCGTGTTCGGCGTGGAATGACGTGCTGGAGCCCGGCGCGGCGCACAGGTGGCGCCGCGCCGGATTCCGGGCGGGCCTGCGGCGGCGCGCGCCGGCAGGTCCGCTGGTCGGGCCAGAACGCAGCGGCGGTCCATCGGCACCATGGACTTCGATCTCTCCAGTGAACAGAAGTCGTTGCAGACCGAGACGCGGCGTTTCTTCGCCGCGCGCTGCGGCCGTGAGCGCCTGCGCGCCGTCGTCGACGGGCCCGGGAAGATCGATCGCGAACTCTGGTGGGAGGTCGCCGACCTGGGCATCACGGCCCTCGCGATCCCGGAGCAATGGGGCGGCGGCGGCGCCGGCGATCTGGATCAATGCGCGGTGGCCGAGGAACTCGGGCGCAGCCTCGCACCGGTCCCCGTGTCGTCCTCCATCCATCTCGCCGCCGGATTCCTGCTCGCGGCCGGCAGCGACACGCAGAAGTCGCGTTTCCTGCCCGGTCTCGCGTCCGGCCGTCTGATCGGGACCTTCGCGTTCGCGGAGGGCGCGGGGCCGTTCGCGCCGGCGGGCGTCCTCGCGACGATCGATGGCGGCCGTCTGTGCGGCGCGAAGCTGCCGGTGCCCGACGGTGAGATCGCGGATTTCGCCGTGGTCGCGGCGCGGGAACCGGCCGTGCACGGTCCGGACGGCATCGGACTGTACCTCGTCGATCTCGCGTCCACAGGTGTCGTGCGCACACCGGTCGAGACCATCGACCCGCTGCGCGGGCATGCGCGCATCGAGTTCCATTCAGTCGTCGCCGAACCGCTCGCCTGTGAAGACGATGGGTGGTCGATCGTCCGGCGGGTGCTGGATCGGGCCGCCGTGCTGACCGCGTTCGAACAGCTGGGTGGTGCGGAGCGTGCGCTGGAGATGGCGCGCGACCATGCGCTCGAACGGCGTGCGTTCGGTCGGCCGATCGGTTCGTTCCAGTCCATCAAGCACGTGCTGGCCGAGATGTACGTGAGCACGACGCTCGCGCGATCGAACGCGTATTTCGGTGCCTGGACGCTGGAGGCCTCCTCGGCGCAACTGCCGCTCGCCGCGGCCAGCGCGCGTGTCAGCGCGACGGAGGCCTTCCTGCGCTGCGCGCGCGACGGCATCCAGGTGCATGGGGGCATGGGGTTCACCTGGGACATGGACTGCCATCTCTACTACCGCCGCGCGAACCTGCTCGCCGTGGCACTGGGTGGCATGGCCCACTGGGAACAGCGGCTCGTCGATGCGCTCGTCGCTGGCGCCGGCAATGGGGGTGTGCGCGCATGAACCTCGACGACACGCCTGCCGAGTGCGCGTTCCGGGAGCAGGCCCGCGCCTGGATCGCCGCGAACGCGCCACACGAGTATGCAGCACGTTTCGCCGCGGCGACCTTCGGCTCGCTGCCACTGGAGGAACCCGAACTGCTGCGTGTCTCGCGCGACTGGCAACGGCGCAAGGTCGAGGCGGGCTGGGCCTGCATCGACTGGCCGAAGGAACACGGTGGTCGCGGTGCGAGCGCCATCGAGGCCGCCATCTGGAAGCAGGAGGAGGGCGTCTACGCCGTCCTCGCGGTGATGTTCCGGGTCGGCTTCGGCATGGCCGCGCCCGCCATCCTCCGCTGGGGCAGCGAGGCTCAGAAGCGCCGCTACCTGCCCCCGCTCCGGAGCGGCGAGGAGATCTGGTGCCAGATGTTCTCGGAGCCGGCGGCCGGTTCCGATCTCGCCGGCCTGCGCACACGCGCCGTGCGCGACGGTGACGGCTGGCGCATCAGCGGCCGCAAGGTGTGGACCTCGCTCGCGCACGTCGCCGACTTCGGCATCCTGCTCGCACGCACCGATCCATCGCTGCCGAAACATCGCGGGCTCACGATGTTCATCGTCGACCTGCGCCTGCCGGGCGTCGCCGTGCGTCCCATCCGGCAGGCCAACGGCGCCTCGGGCTTCAACGAGATCTCGCTCGACGACGTGCGCATCGACGATGCCTCGCGCCTGGGCGAGGTCAACCGCGGCTGGGACGTCGCACTGACCACGCTCATGGGCGAGCGCCTCGACCTCGGTCTGCGCATGGGCGGCGGCTTTCCGGAGCTGCTGGAGCTGTGCCAGCGCGTCCACACCGAGCGTGGCCGCGCCATCGACGATCCCGCGGTCCGCGCGCGCCTCGCGCACTGGGCCGCACGCGCGAGCGGCGTGCGGTACACGGGCTATCGCGCGCTGTCGGCGCTCTCGCGCGGCGAACGTCCCGGTCCCGAGAGTTCGGTCAGCAAGCTCGTGATCAGCACCGACATGCAGGCCATGGCCGAATTCGCGCTGGACCTCATGGGGCCGGCCGGCATCGTCACGGATCCGGATCTCGCACCGGATCGCGCGCGCCTGCAGCGCCTGCTGCTGCGCGCACCCGCGACGCGCATCGAGGGCGGCACGAGCGAGATCCTGCGCAACATCGTCGCCGAGCGCGTGCTCGGCCTGCCGGGCGAGCCGCGCGTCGACAAGGACCGGCCGTTCGACGCGATCGACGGGTGACCGGCAAACAGGGGGAACACATGAAACTCGATGGCAAGGTGGCGCTGATCACGGGCTCGACGCAGGGCGCGGGGGCACAGATGGCGCGGCAGTTCGCTGCGGCGGGCGCGGCGGTGGTCGTGACCGGGCGTTCTGCCGAGCGCGGCGCGGCCGTCGTCGACGAGATCCGGCGTGCGGGTGGTCGCGCTGCTTTCGCGCGTGCGGACCTGACGACGGAATCGGACGTCGAGGCCATGGCGCGCGTGCCGGTGAGCGAGTTCGGCGGCCTGCACGTGCTGGTCAACTGCGCGGCGCCGATGGACGAGCTGACGGGCGGCACCGACCGCGCGATCGCCGACCTGCCCACCGAGAATTTCCGCAAGTTCGCCGACATCGGCATCTACGGGCTCTTCTGGACGCTCAAATACGCCATCCCGCACATGAAGACATCCGGCGGCGGCTCGATCGTGAACATCTCCTCGGGTGTCACGACGCAGGGCTTCGCCGGCATGCCGGCCTACACGATGACGAAGGGCGCCATGAACGCGCTGACACTGCAGATCGCGGTCGAATATGCGGGCGCGAACATCCGCTGCAACGCAATCATCGCGGGCACGATCTCCGGTGGGCCCACGATCGACTTCCTGCTGAACCATCCCGTCGCGGGCCCGGCGATGCGCGCGGGTCTGCTCACGCGCGTCGGCACGGCGGCCGACATCGCCAATGTCGCGCAGTTCCTCGCCTCCGACGCCTCGGCCAACATGAGTGGTGCGCTCGTGCAGGTGGACGGCGGTGCGCGCGTGAAGGCGCCGATGCCGGACTTCGCGGCCATTTTCGGCGGTGGCAGCCAGGGGGCCTGAGACGATACCGCGCAGCGCTGCGATCGTCGCCGGGGTGCGCGGCGGAGAAATCCGGGCTGCGGACGATGCGGCGACACCCGGCTCGTCGTCATCGGCCGGTCTGACTGCCAAAGAAAAACGCCGTGCGGGTTGCCCCGCACGGCGTTCCGGTCCGTACCGGTCCGGCAGTTACCAGTTGAAGTTGAAGGTCACGCCCACTTCGCGCGGGTTACCCATGCCGAAGAAGTACAGGGTGCCCGGCAGGTACAGCTTGTAGTCCGAGTACGTCTTGTCGAACAGGTTGCGCGCGTACACGGAAGCCGACCAGCGCTCGCTCTCCGGCGTCCACTTCAGGCTCGCGTTCACGAGGTTGATGGAGCCCACCTTGTTCTGCGGGGCATCATCGTAGTACGTGAACTTGGAGCCCGTGTAGTTGTCCTGCAGGAACAGGTTGGCATTGCCGGCGCCGAGCGGGAAGGTCCAGCTCAGGCTGGCGCCACCGCTCCACTTCGGAGCGTTCTGCAGGTCCTTGCCCGCGAAGCTGATCGGCTTCAGCGTATTGGTCGCCGTGTCGAGCACGAAAGAGTCGTACTTGTCGTAGGTGGCGTCCAGGTAGGCGCCGTTCAGCGACAGCGTCACGCCCTCGATCGGCAGGGCGGTGATCTCGAGCTCGGCGCCCTTGGTCTTGGCCTTGCCGGCGTTGACGATGCTCGAGCTGTTGCGGCCGTCGAGGTAGGTGATGTTCTGCGTCACCTGCATGTTCTTGTAGATGTTGTAGAACACGTCACCGTTGACGCGCATGCGCCCGTCGAGCAGATCGGTCTTCACGCCGACTTCGAAGGAATCGACCTTCTCAGGGTTGAACGGCCCGATGTCCTCGATGAACGTGATGCGGCCCGCGAAGCCGCCGGACTTGAATCCACGGCTGTAGGTGCCGTAGACCATGGAGCTGTCGGTGATCTGGTAGTCCAGGCCCAGCTTCCAGGCCGGCTTGTTCCAGGACTTCGTTCCGCGCGCTTCCACGTACGAGCCCGGGATGAAGTTGCGGTCCGTGAAGTTCGAGTAGACGACGCCGGGGCTCGAGCTCAGCGTCGAACCGGTCGTTGCCAGGGCCCTGGTCTTCTCGTGCTGGTAGCGCAGGCCGGCCTGCAGGCGCAGCTGGTCGGTCAGCTTGTAGTACAGCTGGGTGAATCCCGAGATCGACCAGTTCGTCTGCGACTGCAGCTGCGGCTGGCCGAGGCCGACCAGGAAGCCGTCGAGCTTGGTGTTCTGGCGGGTGAAGTATCGCTGACGGAAGCCGAAGGCGCCGATGACCAGCTGAGCCTGGTCATTGATGTCGATGGTCGCGCGCAGTTCCTGCGAGTACTGCTTCTGCGCCGACTGGCGGTTCGTCTGCAGCAGGACCTTCGTCGTGCCGTCGTCGTCGCTGAACAGGTCCTGGTTGTACTCGCGGTAGCTGCTGATCGAGACCACGTCGCCGAAGGCCGTGTCGAAGTTCTGCGTCAGCGTGGCCGCGTAGGCGTCCTTGTTGTTCTGGTCGGGCTGGTCCTGAGACCAGCCGCGCCGGAAGTTCAGGGGCTGGTCCGACTCGCCGGGCACGAACGTCGCGCAGGGGGCGGCGCAGCGGCTGAGGGCGGTCTGCGAGCCGTTGCGGCTGCGGGCGAACTCGGTGACCAGCGTTGCGTCATAGCTGTCGGCCGTGTACTTCAGGTAGCCGCGCAGCACGGTGATGTCGGTCTTGCCGAGACGTCCGCCTTCACCCTTGGCCGTGTCGAAATTGCGGAAGAAGCCGTCGTGCCCCTGGTGCAGGACGCTGATCTTGCCGGCGAGGCTGTCGGTGATCGGGAAGTTGTAGATCGCGTTCGCGTTCAGGCGGCCGTAGTTGCCGACCGTGACCTCGGCCTCACCGCCGAGTTCGCCGGTGGGCTGCTTGGTGACGACGTTGACCACGCCGCCGGTGGTGTTCGCGCCGAACAGCGTGCCCTGCGGGCCGCGCAGGATCTCGACGCGGTCGATGTCGAACAGCGACATCAGCGCCGCGGTGTTCACGCCGACCGGCACGCCGTCGACGACCACCGACACCGTCGTGCCGACGTAGGGATCGGAGTCGTTCACGCCGATGCCGCGGATGGTGAAGATCGCCGAATCGGGCGAGTTCGCCCAGCGGTTGATCTGCACGTTCGGGAT
The DNA here is from genome assembly GCA_046352935.1 of Steroidobacteraceae bacterium. Lineage (GTDB taxonomy): Bacteria > Pseudomonadota > Gammaproteobacteria > Steroidobacterales > Steroidobacteraceae > CAYWMY01. The sequence goes on along the minus strand of JAXMGR010000008.1, from coordinate 28,188 downwards.
CGAGTTGGCAAGCGACGAGATGTTGAGGATCTGCTGTGTGGCGATCGCGTCGCCGGTCACGGCGCTCACCGAGATCGGCACCGTCTGCAGGTTTTCTGCGCGCTTCTGCGCGGTGACGATGACCTCTTCCAGGCGGGCGGGCTCACCCGCGGCCCCTTCCTGCGCCTGTGCGACTGCAGCGGCGGCCGACAGGGCCAGTATCGCGGAGACACAGGTTCCAATTGTCTTGACGGACATTACTCACTCCTCCCATCAGGGCTTGTGGACTCGATCGGGATGCAGGGGCCACCGGCCGCAGGTTCAGGATGCGGCGGAAGGGCCTCGAGCATCGGGTTGACTCAGCGGCCGGGTGGTCCCGCGTCCCGGCTGGTGGATTCTGGTGGCGCAATATAGCGACAACGCGGGCTCAATGCCATTTCAACCGGGTCCAGACTTGCCTGAAAAGCGGCGGAATCGTGTCCCAGCATCCATTCGTCGTCTGTCGGCGGCGCGCAACACCCAGGGTCCACGGGACGGGCGGGTTCCTCGAAGGAGACCGAATGGGTGCCGCTCCCGTCGGCGTGGAGCCCGGGTCGCTGGCTTCGCTGGTGCGTGCCGGGCGTATCGCAGGCGATATGATCGCCGCTCGGAATCGTTGTCGACTTCGATCCATCAACAACCTCAGGGGGGAACATGACCGTCGATGAACTGCTTGCGATCGAGGAGATCAAGAACCTGCGTTATGGCTACAGCGCGGCCTACGATGCCCAGGACATCGACGCGCTCATGAACCTGTTCACTGCGGACGCGGTGTGCGACTTCGGGCCCGACTACGGCAAGTGGGAGGGCCAGGCGACCATCCGCACCAATTACCTCGCGTCGTTCAAGCCGGTCGGCGGGCCCTTCGATTCGCTGCACGTGGCGACGAATCCCGTGATCCGGCTGACGGGGCCCGGTACCGCCTGGGGCCGCTGGTACCTGATCGACCTGCTCACACGCCAGAAGCCGGAGACCGAGATGGCCACGCGCGGCGGCCATGACAATCCCCTGCTCTGGCTCGCCATCTACGAGGACGACTATCGCAAGGTCGACGGGGTCTGGAAGGTTTCGTACTGCAAGCTCAGCTTCCTGTGGCCGAGCCGGTCGTACAACGGGCTGCGGCACACCTGAGAGTCGCGTTGGCCGGGGAGCCGGCCCACGGGGAAGGCTTCGCTGCCCGCGGCCGCGTCGAACGACGGCGATGGTCGCGGGCAGCGTTCGGGGTGGCTTACAACCGCACATCGGGGGCGCTGTCGTGACCGTCGATGATCTGCTCGCGCTCGAGGAAATCCGGGATCTGCGCTACGCGTACTGCGCGACCTTCGACGCGCGGGACATCGACGCATTCACGGACCTCTTCACCGGGGACGCGGTGTGCGACGTCGGTCCCTACGGCACGTGGGTCGGCCGCGAGGCCGTACGTACGAACCATCTCGCGCTCATGCAGCTCGCGGGTGCGCCGTTCGACGACCTGCTGGTCGCGACGAATCCGGTGATCCGCCTGACCGGTCCCACGACCGCGCACGGTCGCTGGTACCTGCTCGACCTGCTCACGCGGCAGAAGCCGCACACGGGCATGGAGACGCGCGGCGGGCACGACAACCCGCTCTTCTACCTGGCCGTGTACGAGGACGACTACCGCAAGGTGGACGGCGTCTGGAAGATCGCGTACTGCAAGCTCAATTTCCTGTGGCCGGAACGGGTCTGGACCGGCCTGCGGCACGCTCGACCGGGCGAGGGGATCGACAGCGGCCAGGCGAGAGGGTGAAGGGCGGCCTCGCCGCAGGCTGCGACGAGGCCGGGGTATCGAACAGAAGGAGAGACGACGATGTTCAGGAAGAAGATCGGAACGGTTTCATCCGGGGGCGTGCCCGGAACGCCTCGCAGGCATTGCGCGGAACCTTCGCCGCTGTGGGCTGCGCTGCTCGCGGCACTGCTGGCGACCGGGTGCGGGAGCAAGGAAGGCGCGTCGGCTCCCGGGGTCGCGGACACGAACACGACCGCCGCGGGCCGGGGCGATGAGAATGATCGCGGGCCGTGCGCGCTGCTCGCCTCCGAACAGGTGAGCACGGTACTGCCGGGGCACGATGGTGGCAGTGTCGCGGCCGATGGCGGCTCGCTGATCAAGGGCGTCGACAGCTATCAGTGCTCCTACACTCGCATCGAGGGTACGGACGCGCTGCTGTTCACGGTCATCGTCCACAAGGCGCACGACGACGCGGCTTTCGGTGAGATCAAGCCGAGCAAGTCCTTCCACGAGGATCACCAGCCGGTCGAAGCGGGCGATGGCGCATGGCTCTATGGTGACGACAAGGACCTGAAGCTGCAGATGCTGAAGGGTCGCAACGTCGTCGAGCTGGAGTTGATGGCGCCGGATGCCGCGGCAAAGAAGGACGCGATCGTCGAGCTCGCGCGCGCGCTGGCCGGCAAGGTGTCCTGAGCGGGCGATCCGCAGCGCACCGTGCGACTTCTCGGTCGAGTGGCGCGGCGGGGGATCCGGTTGGGGCGGCTCGCTCGCGTCGCTCCCCGTTATTCGCTTTGGCTCGCGAGCCCCCCAACCACCTCCCGCCGCGCCGGGATACCTCGGCTACCCAAGATGCGTCAGCTACCCGAGATGCCGGTCGAAGAACTCCGCCATGACCGCGAGCGCTTCCTGCGACTCGGGCAGCGAGACGACATACCAGTGCGCGTGCGGCATGGCCTCGTAGACGAACAGGTCGGCACTCGCGCCGGCGCGCCTGAGCGCACGGTGGAAGATCGTCGTGCCGCTCAGCAGCGCGTCGCGCGTGCCCGTGACGAGCAGCGCCGGCGGAAAGCGGCTCAGGTCCGCGTGCAGCGGTGAGACCAGCGGGTCGCGGCGGTCGGCATCGCCGAGATAGGCGCGCGCCTCGCTGAACTCGTGATCCGTGGGCAGCACCGGATGGCCCCAGAATCCGGCGAGCGAGAAGATCTTCGCCGAGTCGCCGTAGTCGGCCATGTCGCCGCTCATCGTGAACAGGCCCACGCAGGCGGGCCGCGGCAGGCCCTCGCGTTCGAGGCGCACGACGGCCTGCGCCGTCAGGATGCCGCCCGCCGACGCACCGTAGAGGCCGACCTGGCGCGCGTCGTGGTCGGCGAGCACGGCGCGGTACACGGCGAGCACGTCGTCGACCGCCGCCGGGAAGCGGTGCTCCGGTGCGAGCCGGTAGTCGACGGCGACCACCGGAGTGCGTGTGAGGTGCGCGATCGGGATCGCCTCGATCAGTGAGCCAGAGCCCAGCACGAAGCCGCCACCGTGCAGGTTGACGAGCAGTCGGCCCTGCCGATCCGCGGGCACCTCGAGTGGCCGGACGACGTGCACGCGCACGCCCTCGATCGCCGTCTCCTCGATCGTCACGGGATACTTCGCGAGGGCCAGCTCCGAGAGCTGGCGGAAGAGCGCGTCGGTCGACCGGCGCATCTTCCACATCGGCAGCTGGTCCCAGGGCGGGGGAGGCTCGGGCCAGGGCGGGGTCGCGAGGAAGCGCTGCGCAGCGGGGCTCACCGTCTTCGGCACGGGCACGGTGCGGCTGCCCAGGTGTGCGGTGCCGTCGGCGTCGATCTGCATGCTGAGGTCCTCCGTGGCGCGCCCGCGCGCCGGGGCGGCCGGCGATTGTAGGGATGCGGCGGCCGGCGGGGGAGACGCCCGGCTGCCCCGTCGCGGCACGGCAAGCCGGGTTCCGCTGCCCCGGTCCCGCGGCCCGGGAGGCAAGGCGACGACGGGTGCCGGCGGTGTTCCGCCGTCCCGGGGTCCGCGCTAACATGGCGCAGCTTCTTTAATACTGTTCAGGAGCGCCGCGATGACCTACGACCGGGCCATGCTGCTGGAATCCTATCGCCGCATGCGCGCGATCCGCGAGTTCGACGACCGCATGCGGCGCGAGAACGCCGCCGGCACGGTGCCGGGTTTCGTGCACCTCTACATCGGGCAGGAAGCCATCGCGGCCGGCGCCTGCATGCACCTGCGCGACACGGACTACATCGCCAGCACGCACCGCGGCCACGGCCACTGCGTCGCCAAGGGCTGCGACCTCGGCGAGATGCTGCTCGAGATCTACTGTCGCGACGGCGGCCTGTGCAACGGCAAGGGCGGCTCGCTGCACATCGCGGACATGCGCAAGGGCATGCTCGGCGCGAACGGCGTCGTGGGCGCGGGGCCGCCGATCGCCGCGGGCGCCGCGCTGTCCGCCAAGACGCGCGGCACGGACGGCGTGTCGCTGGCTTTCATCGGCGACGGCGCGTCGAACCAGGGCACGGTGTTCGAGGCCATGAACCTCGCCGCGTGCCTCGAGCTGCCGATGATCTTCATGTTCGAGAACAACGGCTACGCCGAGTTCACGGGCATCGAGTACCACACGGGCGGCGCCGACATCACGCGCCGCGCCGCGGGCTTCAACATGCCCGCGGAAAAGGTCGACGGCACCGACTTCTTCGCCGTCTACGAGGCCGTGGGGCGCGCCGTCGCGCGCGCGCGCAGGGGCGAGGGGCCGAGCGCCGTGGAGGCCGTGGCACTCCGCTATTACGGCCATTTCGAGGGCGACATGCAGCGGTATCGCGCGAAGGACGAGGTCGCGAAGCACCGTGCGACGAAGGATCCGCTCGACCGCATGATCCGGCGCCTGACCACGGACTTCGACATCGCGCCCGCGGATCTCGAGGCCATCGACCGTGAAATCCTGGACCTGCTGGACGTCAAGGTCGCGGCGGCGAAGGCTGCGCCCAAGCCGCCGAAGGAAGCGCTCTACCGCGACGTCTACGTGAGTTACCCGTGAGAATCGTGCGGCGCCCGCGGGGCGCAGGCCGCATCTCCGTCAGCATTCGAGGAGCAGCTTCATGCCTGTCATGACCTTCAGGGACGCGATCGCCGATGCACTCCGGCTCGAGATGCGCCGCGATCCGGACATCGTGCTGATCGGCGAGGACATCGTCGGCGGCCGCGGCGGCACCGGTGATGCGCTGGAGGCGGCCGGCGGGCCTTTCGGCGTCACCACGGGGTTCGCGGCGGAGTTCGGCCTCGGGCGCGTGATCGACACTCCCATCACCGAGAGCGCGATCGTCGGTGCGGCGAACGGTGCGGCGCTGACGGGACTGCGTCCCGTCGCGGAGGTCATGTTCGTCGACTTCATCGGCTGCTGCTTCGACCAGATCCTGAACCAGATGGCCAAGTTCCGCTACATGTTCGGCGGCCGCGCGCGCACGCCGCTGGTGCTGCGCGTGCTGATCGGCGCGGGTTACGGCACGGGGCCGCAGCACTCGCAGTCGCTGTACGGCATGCTGACTTCCATCCCGGGCATCAAGGTCGTCATCCCTTCGAATCCGTACGACGCGAAGGGCCTGCTGATCGAGGCGATCCGCGACGACGACCCGGTGATCTTCTGCGAGCACAAGATGCTCTACAGCGGGGACTCCTGCGAAGTGCCGGCGGAGGCCTACACGATTCCCTTCGGCGAGGCCGCGGTCCGGCGTCGCGGCAAGCAGGTGACCATCGTGGCGCTCGCGCGCATGGTGCATGTCGCGAACCAGGCGGCCGAGCGGCTCGCGCGCGAGGGCATTTCCTGCGAGATCATCGATCCGCGCACGACCTCGCCGCTCGACGAGGACAGCATCCTCGAGAGCGTCGAGAAGACGGGCCGGCTCGTGGTGGTCGACGAGGACAATCCGCGCTGCGGCATGGCCTCCGAGATCGCGAGCCTCGCCGTGGGCAAGGCGTTCGATTGCCTGAAGGCGCCTGTCCAGAAGGTCACGCCGCCGCACACGCCGACGCCCTCGACGCCGGAACTCGAGAAGGAATACATCCCGGACGCCGCCAGGGTCGAAGCGGCAGTGCGCCGTGTGCTGGCCGCGGGCGTGCCAATCGCAAAGGCGGGCTGAGCGGGGCCCCGCTGCACGCGGGGCCCGCCCGACGGGCGACTATTCCTTTTCCGGCCGGGGCTTCTTCGGCTGCGGAACCGCGAAGGCGAGCAGCACGTTGCCGGCCATGCGGCCCGAGAAGAGATAGCCGGAGTTCACGAGCACGGTGCCGTTGAACACCACGGGGCCCGCGGCCTCGATCGAACCTCCGCGCGCCGGAATACCGCCGATCGCCGTGAATTCCCGGTCCGTGTCGTAGTCCCAGACGACCTTGCCGGTTGCGGCATCGTAGGCGCGCAGGTGGCCGTCGTAGGCGCCCGCGAACACAACGCCCGGAATCGCCGTGACCGGGGCCGACAGCCCGGGATCGCAGCCGGGACGCGCATCCGGCCGGCAGACATTCGGCGCGGGTGTGTGCCACAGCGTGCGGCCCGTCGCGAGGTCCAGGGCATTGAGGCCGGGGAATGCGGAGAGCGTCGCCTCGTGGGCCATGATCTTCGGATCGGATACCGCGGCGAACAGGGTCGTACCCGCGACGGCCATGCCCCAGTGCACGCCGCCCGACACGCCACCGCGCCCGATCTTGCGGCGCCAGATCAGCCGGCCGCGGTCGTCGGGATCGAGCGCATAGACGTCGCCCGACTTCTGGCCCGCGATCAGCAGGTCGCGTCCGCCGGGCAGCGTCGTGAGGATCGTGGATGCGCCGATGTCGAGGTCGGGGCCGTTCTCGGGCGGGCAGTTGGCGCTGCCGCCGATGAAGCAGGCCATGTTCCATGCGTCGTCTGCGACCCCCTGGTAGTGCCAGACGAGCTTGCCGGTGTCGAGGTCGAAGGCGAGCACCGAATCGCTGGTCGCCGCGGCGGGCGAGGTATAGGCCTCGCCGCTGCCGACATAGACCCGACGGCGCTTCGCGTCGATGGTCGGGCTGTTCCAGACCGGTGCGCCCGCGGGGCCCCACTGGCGCGCGCCCGCCGAGTTGGTCCTGCCCGTCAGCTTCGGTTCGTCCTGGATCGAGTAGGCGTGCCAGATCATCCGGCCCGTCTGCGCATCGAGTGCCGCGACCCCGCCGCGGAAGGTGCAGCATTCATAAGCGGGATCTGCCGCCGAGGCCCATTCGTTCGCCGAGATGGACACGTACAGCCGGCCCTCGAAATAGCGCGGCGAGCCGGTCAGCGTCGCGCGCGGGTGAGGGTCCACGCGGGTCTTCCACAACGGCTTGCCGGTCTGCGCGTCGAGCGCATACGCATTGCCGATGAAATCGCCGATGAAGAGCCGCGGCCGCGCCGTCCTGTCGCCCGCGTTCCAGGGCTCGACGACCGGCGAGTTGCGCACCTCGGCGTCCGCCTTGAAGGTCCAGCGCACGCAGCCCGTGTCGAAGTCGAGCGCGTACACCGTGCCGTCCTGGCTGCCGACGTAGATCGCACCGCCCGCGAGTGTCGGCTGCGAGCGCGCCTGCGTGGCGCCGGGGAAGCCGAAGGCCCACTTGAGATCGAGCCGCGGCACGTCGGCGACATCGAGGCGTGCGATCTCCGCGGGGGCGTAACGCTGGTTCGCGGGCGTCATGCCCCAGCCCGCGAGCGGGGGTGGCTGCGAGAGGTCGAAACGCGCGTGCGCACCGCTGCAGGCCGGCAGCTCGACCGGAGCCTGGCTCGCGAGCGTGCGTCCGCCGAGGAACTCGGCGACCGACTTCTTCTCGGTGTCGGAGAGAGTGCCGGCCTGGGCCTGCATCGCGCCCGTCGTCATTGCGCGGTAGATCTGGTCGGGCCCGATCATCGGGAACTGCACCGCGTGTGGTGCACGCGGCACCTTGCCGCCCTCGTGGCAGGTGGCGCAGATCTGCTGGTAGATCGCGGCCGGAGCGCGCGGCGGTGCCTCGGTGGCGGCGAGGGCGCCCGGCGCCGGCAGGGTGGACGCGGCGCCCAGCAGCGCCGCGATGCGAATGATGGTCTTCACGCGAACTCCCCCTCGATGATTCATCCCGCCGCGCACCCGCCGGTGCGCGGGCCGCGGCCTCACCGTGACGAGCCGGCCACCGGCTACAGGGACACGGGCGTCTGCAGCTCCGCGCGCAGCGACGCGAGGAACGCTGCGGCCACGGCACCGTCGATGACGCGGTGGTCCGCGGACAGCGTCAGCGTCATCACCGGCACGACGGCCGGCACGCCGTCGAGGGCGACGACGCGCTCGTTCATGCCGCCGACGGCGAGGATCGCGACCTGCGGCGGATTGATGATCGCATCGAAGCGGTCCAGTCCGAACATGCCGAGGTTCGACACCGTGAACGTGCCGCCCGTGATCTCCTCACGTGTGAGCCGGCCGGCACGCGCGCGCTCCGCGAGCGCGGCGGTTTCGGCTGCGACCTCGGAAGCCGACTTCGTGTCCACCCGGCGCACGACGGGCGTGATCAGGCCGTCGGCCGTCGCGACGGCGACGGCGATGTCGGCGTGTGCGTACTGCAGGACCTCGTCGCCTTCGAGGCGCGCGTTGATCTGCGGGTGCTTCACGAGCGCCAGCGCGCAGGCGCGCAGCAGCAGGTCGTTCAGCGTGATCTTGCTGCCGGACAGCACCGTGAGCGCGCGCTTGCGCTCGAGCAGGTCACCCACCTGCACCTCGATGGCGAGACGGTAGTGCGGGATGGTCTGCTTCGATTCCAGGAGACGGCGTGCGATCGTCGCGCGCGTCGCGCTCATCCTCGTGCGGGTCACCGGATTGAGGCCGCCCGCGGCCATCTGCGTGGCGCAGGCTTCGACATCCTCGGCGGTGATCCGTCCGTTGCGTCCCGTGCCGCGCACCTGGGACAGGTCGACGCCGAGACCGGCGGCGAGACGCCGCGTGGCGGGGCTCACGCGCACTTCGCCGTCGACCGCGGGCAGGGGCGAGGTCGATGCCGCCGGTGGCACGGGATGAGCTGAAGGAGTCGGGGGCGCAGCACCTGCGGGCTCGTCGGCCAGTGCCGCGTCGGCGGCCGCTCCGGTGACGGTCGGCTGGACGTTCGTCGGTTCGAACGAGGTGATGAAGGCATCGATTTCCGCGTCACTGACGTCGCTCGTCGTGAACACGGCGATCAGTTCGCCGACCGCGCGAACCTCGCCCTGCTGCACGACGATGCGGCGCAGCCGGCCGGCGAGCGGCGCCTCGACGGTGTTGACGATCTTGTCCGTCTCGACTTCGAGCAGGGGATCACCGCGGCCGACTTCCTGGCCCTCGGCGGCGGTCCAGGCGTTGATCGTGCCCTCGGTCATTTCGATGCCCCACTTGGGCATCGTGATCGGAAGAATCGCGTCGGCCATCTGCGCTGGTCCTCGTAACTTTCGTCTTCGTGTCGATCCGTTCTGCAGGCCTCTGCAGAACGCAACTCTAGAACTGCACGCGCTTGGTCAGGCCGTTGTCGGCCACGATGTTCGCGCCCGTGATCAGGCTTCCCGCCGGGCTCGCGACGAAGGCGACGATGCGCGCGACTTCCTCCGGCGTGCCCATGCGCCCGCAGGGAATCTGGCCGACCACCGCACTGTAGTAGTCGGGCATGGTGTTCTTGATGTTGCCCCAGGCGCCGTCGTCGAAGTAGATCGGGCCGGGCGAGACCGAGTTGACGCGGATGCCCTTCTGGCCGACGTGCTGCGAGAGCTGCTTCGCGAACACGATGGTCGCGGCCTTCAGCGCGTTGTAGGCCATCGGCACCGCGAAGGTCTCGAGCGCCGCCGTGCTCGCGATGACGACCACCGAACCGGCGTCCGACTTCTCGAGATGCGGGAGCAGCGTGTCGCAGCCCCGCACGGTGTGCATGACGTCGACCTCGAAGTTCGCGAGCCAGGTCTGCTCGCTGTCGAAGCCGCCGCCCGCGCTGACGTTCGGGACGAAGATGTCGCAGCCGCCGAGGTCCTGCGCGGTGCGTTCGAGCCACGCACGATAGGCGGCGCCGTCGCGCACGTCGACGGTCCCGCCGACGACGTTCACACCGTGCCGGCGCAGCGATTCGCGCGTGGCCTCGACTTCGTCGGGCCGGCGTGCGCAGAAGCCGATGTCGGCGCCCTCGGCCGCGAGCAGCTCGACGATGGCCCGGCCGATGCCGCGCGTCGCGCCCGTGACGATAGCCTTCCTGCCGCGCAGGCCGAGATCCATGATGGGTTCCCCGAAGTCGTTCGTGCGGATCTGGCCGCCGCGCGGCCGTTTTTCGCAGGCTAACAGTCACCCGGTCCGCTTTCAATCATCTTTGACTTTTTCCGGCAGCCGGCACATCCTTGAACCAAAAGGAATTTCTCGTGGTTGCGAGACAACGCCCCGTCGCCGATACCGCATCCGAACAGCCGGAAAAGCTCGGCTGGCAGGCGCAGAAGAGCGCCTCGACACGCCAGCTCATCCTCGACGCCGTGATCCGCTGTTTCGTGGAGATGGGCTACTCGCGCACGACCACCACCGCCATCGCCGAACGCGCGGGCCTCTCGCGCGGGGCGATGCTGCATCACTTCCCGTCCAGGCTCGACCTCGTGCGGGCGGCCGTCGAACACCTGCACGCGAAGCGGCTGCGCGCGTTGCGCAATGCGGTCTCGGAGGTGGCGGCCGACGGCGATCACGTGCGTCAGAGCGTCGACGCCTACTGGCGGCACGTGCGCCATCCCATGTTCGTCGCATTCTTCGAACTCGCAGTGGCGGCCCGCACCGACCGGGAACTCGCCGGCATCCTGCGCCCCGCGCAGGAGGCATTCGAGCGCGAGTGGTACCAGGTCGCGGTCGAGGTGTTCCCGGAGTGGCAGGGTCGCGCCGAGAGTTTCGCCCTGGCGCTGGACCTGTCGCACTATGTCCTCGAAGGCATGGCCATCAGTTTCCTCACGCACAAGGAAACCGAGCGCGACAAGCGCGTGATCGGGTACCTCGAGGAGAAGATCCGCGAACTCGCGGGAATCGCCCCGGGCACGCGACCGGAGGGTTGAGACATGCCGCTGTTGCGGCGGGTGGCGGCGGTTCCCGCCGTTGCTGGCGGCCCGCCGTTCGATCTCCTATTCTTGAGTCGAGCCACGAACGGACGACTCGAGAATACAACGGCCCGGTAGCGATCCATCCGGTCGCGATCCGCGGCCCCGGACGGGAGGGATCCGCCATGTCGACCTCGACGGTGATTGCCGATCTGAAGGCGAAGCTCGGCCAGGAAATCCACTGCAGCGAATGGGTCATGGTCACGCAGTCCGACATCGATGCGTTCGCATCGGCGACCAAGGACTTCCAGTGGATCCACACCGACCCGGCGCGCTGCGCGCGTGAGGCACCGCTCAGGACCACCATCGCGCACGGCTTCCTCGTGCTGTCGCTGTACCCCGCGTTGCGCGGCGCCGTCGACGAACACCGGCCCGTGTTCCCCGGCGTCAAGCGCGTCATCAACTACGGCATCAACAAGACCCGCTTCCCGAACTCGGTGAAGGCCGGCGCGCGCGTGCGTGCGCGCTGCACCGTGGCCGCGGTGGAGGAGGTCAAGGGCGGCATGCAGGTGACCGAGACCTACACGCTCGAGATCGAGGGCGAGGCCAAGCCGGCCTGCGTCGGCGACGTGGTCCTGCGCTACTACTTCGAGTAGGCAGCCAGCCGCCCCGAAGGGCGGCTGGCTGCCGCTGCGCAGGCGCGGCGGAGGGCCGACGGTCTTCGTTCCGCAGGTCCCCGGGGGGGGCAGCTGCGGCGACCGGGGTTTCAGACCACGCCGAAGGCCAGCATGGCGCGGGCGACCCGCAGGAATCCCGCGATGTTGGCGCCGATGACATAGTTGCCGGGCTTGCCGTACTCCGCAGCCGTCTCGTGGCAGTCGGAGTGGATCTTGCGCATGATCTCCCGCAGCCGCTGTTCGGTGAACTCGAAGGTCCAGGCATCGCGGCTGGCGTTCTGCTGCATCTCGAGCGCCGAGGTCGCTACACCGCCGGCGTTCGCGGCCTTGCCCGGACCGAAGGGCACACCGGCTTCGATGAACAGGCGGACCGCCTCCGGTGTCGTCGGCATGTTGGCGCCTTCCGCCACCGCGATGCAGCCGTTCGCGATCAGTGCGCGCGCATCCTTTGCGTCGAGTTCGTTCTGCGTCGCGCAGGGCAGGGCGATGTCGCAGGGGATGCTCCACACCGAGATCTGCGGGTGGTACCGGGCCCGGCCACGACCACTGCCGTAGGCATCGAGCCGGCCGCGCTCGACTTCCTTGATGCGCTTGATCGTGTCGAGATCGATGCCGTCCGGATCATGGATCACGCCGTTCGAGTCGGAGCAGGCGACCACCTTCACGCCGAGCGCCCCGAGCTTCTCGATCGCATAGATCGCGACGTTGCCCGAACCGGAGACGACCGCCGTCCGGCCCTCGAGCGTGTGGCCGCGCGCTTTCAGCATCTCCTCGACGAAGAAGACGAGGCCGTAGCCAGTGGATTCGCGGCGCACCAGCGCTCCACCCCAGGCGGGACTCTTGCCGGTGATGACGCCCGACTCGTAGCGGTTCGTGATGCGCTTGTACTGGCCGAACAGGTAGCCGATCTCGCGCGCGCCGACGCCGATGTCGCCGGCCGGCACGTCGGTGTGTTCGCCGAGGTGCCGGTGAAGTTCGATCATGAAGCTCTGGCAGAAGCGCATGACCTCGCTGTCGGACCTGCCCTTGGGATCGAAATCGGAGCCGCCCTTGGCGCCGCCGATGGGCATCCCCGTGATCGAATTCTTGAAGATCTGCTCGAAGGCGAGGAACTTGATGACACCGAGATAGACCGAGGGGTGGAAGCGCAGCCCGCCCTTGTAGGGCCCGAGGGCGCTGTTGAAGCCCACGCGGAAGCCGCGGTTGATCTGTACCTCGCCGCGGTCGTCCTGCCACGGCACGCGGAAAATAGCCTGGCGCTCGGGCTCACAGATGCGCTCGATGATCTTGTGCTGGGCGAACTCCGGATGCTTCTGCAGCACCGGTCCCAAGGTCTCGGCGACCTCGCGGACCGCCTGATGGAATTCGGTCTCGCCGGGATTGCGGCGAATGACCTGCTCGATGATGGATGCGACTCGTTCCTCGATGTTCCTCAACTCACTGCTCCTGGACTGCCGGTTCGCCACGTGCGGGCACGACGGCGGGCAAGACTAACCGCAGCGTCCGTGGTGCGCCATCGTGGGCATTACTGCCCGTCGATGGTTCTCAGGCGAAGAGCTTGCGGCGGGCGCTGTCGCAGATCGCGACGACCGCAGGGTGCTTGAGGCGCCGTTCGACCGAGATGGCGTAGAAGTCGCTGTGGACGCCCTGCGCGGTGCCGACGACCCGCACGCCGTCCTCCCGGCGCAGTTGATCCGCGAGCACCGCCGGAGCCGGGAACAGGCCGCGGCCCGTGCGGCCGAATTCCCGCAGCAGTGCGTAGTCCTCGAACTCCGCCACCACGACGGGACGCAGGTCGTGCCGTTCGAACCACTGCTCGATGCCGCGGCGGAAGTCCGTGTCCGCGGTCGGCAGGAGCACCGGGGCGCCGGCCATCGATTGCGGGAAGCCCTTCCGTCGGGTGCCGGCCAGTGCCGGCGCGCCCAGCCACACGACACCGCAGGCGCCGAGGTGGTGGTTGTAGGCCCGTACGCTCGACGAAGGTGCCATCGGCGCATCGGACAGCACGACGTCGACTTCGTGGACGGCCAGCTGGGCCAGCAGCCGGTCGAGGCCGGCCTCGCGACAGACCAGCTGCACGGGGGTGTCGAGGGCGAGGGCGGGTTCGATCAGGCGCCTGGCGATTTCCTTGGGCAGCACGTCGTCGACGCCGACCACCATGCGCAGCGGACGGCCGGTCGGATGCTGTTCGAGCGCTTCGATGAGCTCGCGTCCGAGCGCGAAGATCTCCTCCGCGTAGCGGAATACCGTCATGCCGGCCTCGGTCGGCGCGAGTCTGCGGTCCGAGCGATCGAGCAGCGGCGTGCCGAGCCGCTGCTCGAACTGGCGGAGCTGCGTGCTCACGGTCGGCGGCGACAGGCGCAGGGCCTCGCAGGCGCGCGCCAGGCTCCCGGCGCGCACGACTGCGTGGAAGTAGAGGAGGTGCTGGTAGTTGAGGCGCTTCGGGTGATTCATCGGTGTTCTGTTTTATCGAACGGAAAAGAATTTTAATTCTAATGGACGAAAGGTCGAGCTGCGGCCAGAGTGTGCCGGACAGCCGGCCGGACGCGGCGTCCGGGAGGAGGATGTTCCGTGCGCACGAATTCGATTCTGGTGACCAAGGCCGACATGAGCCGCCTGCGTACACTGCTCGACTGGGGGCACTCCGGGGACGGGCACGATCAGGGACACGTGATGATGCTGAGTGGCGAGCTCGCCCGCGCGTCCGAGATCGACCTGGACGACATGCCGGCCGATGTCGTCACGATGAACAGCCGCGTGGGTGTGCGCGATCCGCAGCGGGGCACGGAGACCTTCTACACGCTGGTTTTTCCCGCCGAGGCGGATGCGGCCGCGGGGCGGCTGTCCGTTCTGGCGCCGCTCGGCACGGCGCTGCTCGGTCGCAGCGTGGGCGAAGAGATCGTCTTCCACTCACCGGCCGGGCTGCGGCGCCTGCGTATCGAACGCATCCTGTTCCAGCCCGAGGCCGAGCGGCGCCGGCGGGAGGAGGGCGATGCCATGCCTTCCGCCCGGGCAGGGACGGATGCCGCTACCGTCACCTGACGTCGTCACGGTGGCGACGGCGCGCCGATCCCTGGCGCGCCGCCGCCCCGCAGTGACGGAATCGGACTGCGGTCAACGCTTCTGAAAGGTGCCGACGAGCTGCGTGCCGGCGAGCACGTGCCCCTTGATCGCCTGCTCGATGCGGGTCTTCGTGGGCGCGTGCAGGTCGGGCAATTCCCGGTCGAGCGCGTAGAGCTTGAAGAAATAGCGGTGGCGCCCGATCGGCGGGCAGGGCCCGCCATAGCCCGTGCGCTTCCAGTCATTGACACCATCGCGCGCTCCCGCCGGCACGCCGCTCGCGCGCTCGTTCTCGGCAAGCCCCTGTGTCGCGGCCGGGATGTTGTAGACCACCCAGTGCACCCAGGTCATCTTCGGCGCTGCGGGATCCGGCGCGTCGGGATCGTCGACGATGAGCACGAAGCTCCGCGTGCCGTCCGGCGCGCCGGACCACGCGAGCGGCGGCGAGATGTCCGTTCCCTGGCAGGTGTACTGCACCGGGATCGGGGCGTGGTCGGCGAAGGCGGGAGATGTGAGCACGAGTGGCATGGGCTGCTCCTCACTGCGGTCGCGGCTGCGCGGTGAGCATACGCGATGTCATCCGTCCGTTCGGGCGTCGCGAATGTTGCGGCGCACGAAATGTTGCGGCCACGCATCGGCCGCCGGCAGCACTTGAATTGTATCCAGGGCTTCCTAAATCACGGCGTTTATGCGAATGTCGCGCCCAGGGGAAAACAATCCGTGATGACTGTTTTTCCTGAAACCAACAAGTTCTTGGCCTGCCGCAGGCATGGGGGAGTTCTCATGAATCGAGGTGTATCGAGGTTTGGTGGCGTGGCGCATTCGGCCCGGCTGGGGCTCGCCGCCGCGATCGCGGCGGTGCTGGCTGCGCCGGCCATCGCGCAGGATTCCGGCTCGAAGCGCGAAGCCGGCGCGAGGGTCGAGCTCGAAGAGGTGATCGTCACCGGCACCAAGCGCGCCGAGTCCGTGCAGGAAGTGCCCATCGCGATCACTGCGATCTCCGGCGAGATGATGGCCGGCACCTTCCGCAACGACATCCTGTCCGTGGCCAACCTCGCCCCCGGCGTGACGCTGGGCCAGATGGCGGGCTTCCGCGCGATTTCCGGCGGTATCCGCGGCACGGGCCAGAACAGCATCCTCGTGACCCAGGACGCCTCGGTCGCGGTGCTCGTCGACGAGTTCGGCCTCAACAACGTGCAGGCGCAGTTCGTCGAGAACTTCGACGTGGAGCGCATCGAGATCTACCGCGGCCCGCAGGGCACCCTGTTCGGCAAGAACTCGACGGGTGGCGCGATCTCGATCGTCACGAAGCGCCCGGTCATGAACGAGTTCGAGGGCGATGCGGAACTGCAGTACGGCAAGTTCAAGTCGAACGGCGGCGCGATCATGAAGGGCAAGCTCGCCCTGAACATCCCGCTGATCCAGGACAAGCTGGCCATGCGCATCACGGGCATCTACGACTACGACGACGGTCCGTCCCGCAACGACAAGGTGTCGAGCCACTTCCCGACCTGCGTGCCCCTGTTCGATCCCACCTGTTCGAACGGCCCGCTCGCCCCGCCGCCCGGCCTGACCTACGCCGCCCGCGGTGACGGCCAGCGCGTCGGCGGCACCGACGTGTTCGCGACCAAGGTCAAGTTCCTGTTCACGCCGACGGACAACTACGAGGCGTATTTCTTCACGGAATTCCTGCGTGACCGCTCGGACTCCGTGCCCGCCGTCAACGAGTCGCCGGCGGTCGGCGAGATCGAGAAGACGGCCGTCACGGTGCCCGGCATCATCGGTGGCCCGCAGTTCTACCTCATGCCGCTCATGGGCTGGGATGGCATCAACACGACCAAGACCAGCCCCTTCCATACGGGCATCAGCAGCACCTGCTTCAACATCAAGTCCTACTGCATCCCGTCGGGCCACAAGGTCAGCGTGGACGGTTACCACCTGCACCAGAAGCTGGAACTCGACCAGGTGACCCTGCAGCTGCTCGCGGGGCTGCGCAAGCAGAAGGAGATCCTGCCCTCCAGCTATGCGGGTGAGGCGTTCAGCCAGATCTTCGACGCCAGCCGCAACCTCAAGCGCAAGCAGACCCAGTTCGAGCTGCGCGCCTCGACCAAGCTCGACGGTCCGCTGAACTTCGTCACGGGTGCGACCTACCAGACCGACGACGTCGATTTCATCGCCTACACGAACGTCGGCTTCCTCGGTGTCCTGAATGCCGATCCGCGCTGGATCACCGATCCCGACATGCAGCGCACGAAGCAGGACCGCAGCACGATCGCGGCCTATCTTGACGGCACCTGGAAGTTCACCGACCAGTTCTCGTTCACGGCGGGCGCGCGCTTCACGCGCGACAAGAAGAAATTCCACCGCTGGGGCGAACCCGGCGGCCCGTGCACGGCGCTGACCGACCCGAGCGATCAGGTCGTCGTCAATGGCCAGTGCCTGGACTCGCGTTCGAACTTCGTCTCCCGCACCGGCATCTCGATGGCCGAGCTGCCGACCTACACGCTGCCTATCGGCGAGTCGGCGTTCGGCGTGAACGTCGCCGACAGCAAGAGCTGGAAGAAGGTCACCTGGCGCGCGGTCGCGAACTACCAGGTGAACGAGGATGCGCTCGCCTACCTGAGCTACTCGACGGGCTTCATCTCGGGTGGCTACACCGAGCAGTGCAAGTCCATCGCGACCTGCCAGCCGTTCAGTCCCGAGACGAACTGGACCCTGGAAACGGGCCTCAAGTCGCGCTGGATGGACGGCCGTGTGCAGGCGAACCTGGCCGCCTACCTGACGCGCTACAAGGACCTGGTGCGTTCGCAGGTGGTGCCGTTCACGAATGCCTTCGGTGTCACGACGCAGGAGACGGTCAACGTGAACGCCGGTACGTCCGAGGCCTACGGCCTCGAGGCGGAAATCAGCTTCCTGGCGACCGACAGCCTGCGCTTCGACGTGAACGGTTCGTACCTGCACCACAAGTACAAGACCTTCGTGCTGGGCCTGGACACCGACGCCAACCCGCTCACGCCCACGGTGGCGACGGACCTGTCCGACCTGACCGTGCCGTTCTCGCCGAAGTGGAAGCTGGGTGCCTCGGGCACATATCGCTGGAACCTCGGGGCCAGTGGCACGATGGGCCTCAACGCCTCGGTGAACTACCAGTCGAAGGGCCAGATCTCGGTGTTCAACTCGATCTACTCGCAGATGAATGCCCATGCGCTGGTCGACGCGTCCTTGAACTGGACGGAAGAAGAGGGGCGCTACAGCGTGACGCTGTGGGGCAAGAACCTGACGAACAAGAAGTACCGTATCGGTTCGAACCCCGTCGCGGGTCTGTGGAACATGACCAACTGGGGCAATCCGATGACCTACGGCGTCGAAGTCGGCGTGCACTTCTGACGCTGCGGTCCCGGGTCGCCCGCGAGGGCGATCCGGGGTCCGGTTCGACGGTCCATCGGAATGGCGTCGCGGGTGATCCTCGCGGCGCCTTTTCTTTTTGCGGGTGTCGTCAGCGGCGGCGGAGACGCCGCCGCGCTTTCAGGACTGCGGCGCGGCGGGCGCGAGCAGCGCCGCCGTCATCATCTCCAGCACGTCCGCGACCATCTGCGGCTGCGTCACGTTGCCCTCGAAAGGATTGGCCTGTGCTTCCGACATCACGAGCGCGTTCATGAACATGGCCACACAGGTGGTCATGCGGAAATGCGCGAGCGGCTTCGGGAAGTTGTGAAGCCGCCGGTAGAGCAGGGTGAGCGTCTGCGCGAGGGCGGTCGTCTGCGCCGGGATGCGGTCGAAGGGATGCGGCATGCCGCGCTGGCGGTAGCGGTAGATGTAGAGCAGCAGGAAGCGCGCGAATGGATAGCTGCCGTCCGCACTGGCGAGATCCAGGTGCGGCAGGCACAGCACCGACAGCAGCGACTTCGCATCGGAGGTGCGCCCGGAGCTCTCGAGGTCCGCGAGCATGGCGCTGCGTCGCGGTTCCATCGACGTGACTCGCCACTCGAGAATGCTCGCGACGAGGTTCTCGCGCGTCTCGAAGTGGTACTGCACGGCGTTGTTGTTCGACTGGCCGGCCGCGGTGCCGATCTCGCGCAGCGAGATGCCTTCGATGCCGTGCTGGCCGAACAGTCGCTCGGCCGTCTGCATCAGCAGTTGCCGCGTCGCGCGGCTCGCCGCACGCGGGCTCGCGTGGGTTCCCCGGCGGCGGGAGGGTTCCGGGGCGCTCGTGCCCGGTTCGGGTCCATCGGCTGTCTGCATGGTGATCCTCTCGCCGCGTCAGGCTGTCGTTCCGAGGTCGCCGTCGGGTCCGCGCAACCGCTGCCCCGCGTCTGGGCCCACGTTTAACGCATGCGGATTATCAATTGGTTAATTATGCTTCCATTCGGCTGGGTTTCAATGGCCTTCCGGATTAATAAAGACAGTTGACTTAGATTAGCCGCTAAGGGATTCTCCCGGCGGGTTACGGGATCCCGACTCCGCTCGCGGTCCGGCCGCCAGGCCGCGCCGAGTGATTCTCAGGTGACCGGTCCGAACCAGTCCGGCGAAACGATGCCGGCCGGTCGTTTCAAGGGGGGATGCGGGTGAAATCGGTCATCACGGACATTCTGCGATTCGCATGGCGCGGCCTGTCACGCGCGCAGGACCGAGCGGCTGCCGGCGCCCGTCGGCGGGGAGCCGTGAATCGCCCGGGGCCCCGCCTCTCGCTCGTCACGGCGATCGGGGCCGGTGTCGTTGCCGTTCCGCTTTGTCTGGCTGATGACACCTCATCCGTCTCACCGCGGCTCTATCACCCCGAGACCGCTGATCAGTTCCAGTGGCCGGTCCTCGAGGACGTCGTGCCGCGCGACGCCGAGGCCCGCCGGACCTGGGCGCAGGCGCTCGCGTTCGACGCGACGCTCTACGGAACCGTGTCGGTGCTGCAGTACCGGCAGATGTACGCGCAGGCGATCGCTCGCGGTCAGCCGGGATTCACGGGCTTCAATGTCTTCGCGCACGACCGCGAGCTCGCGGGTCCGGGCTACGCGCCGTTCAAATCGCCGAACGCGGACACGCTGTATTCGAACGCGTGGCTGGACCTGTCGCGCGGCCCGGTGCTGTTCGAGGTACCCGACACCGCGGGGCGCTACTACACGGCCAACTTCCTCGACATGTACGGCAACGCGACGAACATCAGCGCGCGTACGCACGGTACGAAGGGAGGCCGGTACCTGATCGTGCCGGCCGGCTGGCAGGGGCCCGTGCCTGCGGGTGTCGAAGCGTTCCGGGTGACCACGCCGCAGGTCTGGATCCTGCTGCGCATCCTCGTCGGTGATGCGGCGGATGTCCGCGCCGCCAATGTGCTGCAGGACCACTTCTGGCTGACGCCGCAGTACACCACGGAGGCTGTGGCACGGGACTGGCCCGACGGCCGCTTCACCGACGCGATCGGTTTCTTCCGCATCCTCGATTGCACGCTGCGCACGAACGGCCACCCCGCGCAGGAGGAGGCGCTGGTCAGGCGCTACCGCGGCATCGGTCTCGCGGGTCCGAAGCCGTTCGACAGCGTCATCGCCGATCCGGCGATCCGCGCGGGCCTCGAAGCCGGCTACGTCGAGGCCCGCAAGGTCATCGAGAAGTCCATCGGCCAGATCGGCCGCCCCGCCGGCGCCTGGATGCAGCCCGTGGACATCGGCCGTTACGGTTTCAATTATCTGTACCGCGCGACCGTCAATACGCTGGGCACCGGTTCGAACGTGACGGACGAGAACTGGCCGTTCACGACCTTCCGCGATGCCGAGGGCGAAGCGCTGGACGGCAGTCGCGGTGACTACGAGCTCGTGCTCGCACCACCACCGCCTGTGCGCTTCTTCTGGTCGGTCACGGTCTACGACGCAAGGACGCGCGAGCTCGTCGTCAACCCGGCGAGCAAGTACCTCATCAACGACCGCACGCCCGGCCTCGTGCGCGGCAGGAACGGCGCGGTCACGATCCGGCTGCAGACGCGTGCGCCGTCGGGCCACGCCCGGGCCAACTGGCTCCCGGTGCCCGACGGGCCTTTCTATGCGGTGATCCGCGCGCAGGGGCCGGGGCCCGAGCTGCTCGAAGGCCGCTGGCAGCCGCCGCCGATCCGCCGTCTCGGTGAGCGCGACATGAATGCCGCGATCTTCGAGGGCCCGACGCAAGATGCGCGGCGACTTGCGGCACGCGCCTATGTCTGGGGCTATCCGCTCGTCGAGGCTGCGCGCATCCGTTTCCGGTTCACCGGCCGGGGACCGGGCGAACTGGGTACGCCGCTCAACCGGTTCACGCACACGCGGCGGCTCGCGGGACCCGAGTACCGCGTCGGCGTCGGACCCAACAACGACACGATCTACAGCATCGCCTGGGTCGATCTGGCGAGCGGACCTTTCGTGCTGGAGACACCGGACTTCGGCCAGCGCTACTACACGTTCTCGTTCAATTTCTCCGATTCCGCGGCCGAGGAGTCGCTCGGCAGCCGCACGCACGGTGGCCAGCTGCCGCCGCTCTTCATCCAGGGGCCGGGTCAGTCCGAGCCGGTTCCGGCGGGCATGCTGGGCGTGCGCAGCACGACGCGCTATCTCAACATCGCGGGCCGCATCCTCGTGCAGGGGCCGGATGAGTACCCGGAGGTCCACGCGCTCCAGGACGCCATCCGCCTGCGCCCGTGGAGCGCATACCGCGCGGGACAGGCGACGCCGGCCGAGGGGCCTTTGCAGCGTGCGCTCGTCGATCCCCTCGCTCCGCAGCACGGCGACCTCGCGTTCCTCGAGATGCTGGGCAACGTGCTGAAGGACTGGGCGCTCGAGCCCGAGGACGCCGCGCTCGTCGCCACGTTCCGCGGGATCGGGCTCACGCCGCAGGCCGGATTCGAGCCCTCGAAGCTCGGCCGTGCGCTGCGGGCGGAAGTCCTGCGCGGGCTCGAGGACGGACGCAAGGCCGTGCTCGCGCGCTCGCTGGATCTCGGCATCGAGCGCAACGGCTGGACCACCAATCTCCGCGGCCCGCGCTTCGGGCGCGATTTCCTGCTGCGCGCGGCTGTCGCCAAGGACCAGATCTACGTCGCGATCCCGGAGGAGGCTGTCTATCCGATCGGGCGCGTCGATCGCGAGCGCAGGCCGCTCGACGGCCGCCACCGCTATCGCATCCGCATCCCGGCGAACGACCAGCCGCCCGTCGACGCTTTCTGGTCGATCACGGCCTACGACGACGCGGGCTACATGGTGGAGAACCCGATCCAGCGCTACTCGATCGGTGATCGCACGCGCGGGCTCGTGCGCGCACCGGACGGCTCGATCGAGATCCTGCTGCAGCACGACGCGCCGCCGGCGGGCAGCACCGGCAACTGGCTGCCCGTACCGGCCGCCCGCTTCTATCTGATGATGCGGCTCTACGTGCCGCGTCAAACCGCACTCGATGGCCGCTGGGCGCCGCCGGCGATCGAGAAGATTGGGCGTTGAGGCCCCCGGATCCTCATCACAACAACACAGCTCAGGGACCACCAGGGAGACTACATGGCCAGGAATCATCGTTCGGTCGCACTGACTTCGACCGTCTTCATGACGCTCGCCGCGGCGGCCGCAGGTGCGCAGGACCAGACGGCACACGCCGCCGCACCCGCCGTCGGCGGCATCGAGGAAGTCGTCGTCACGGCGCGCAAGCGCGAGGAGAGCGCGCAGGACGTCCCCGTGGCCGTGGCCGCGATCTCCGCGGCGCAGATCGAGCGTTACGACCTCACGAGCCTCGAACGCGTCGCCGCCTCGATTCCGCAGCTCACGGTCGGTCGCAATTCGACGGGTTCGGGCGCGAACATCACGCTGCGCGGCATCGGGTCGACGCCGACGTCGATCGGCATCGAGCAGTCGGTCGCCACCGTGGTGGACAGCGTTTACTACGGACAGGGACGCATCATCAACGAGGGCTTCTTCGATGCCCAGCGCATCGAGGTGCTGAAGGGACCGCAGGCGCTGTTCTACGGCAAGAATGCCACGGCCGGCGTGATTTCGATTACCACGAACGACCCGGGTGACGAGCCCGAGGCGCTGGCGCGCCTGGGCTACGAGTTCAAGGCGAAGAACGTGCTCGGCGAGGGCGTGTTCTCGATGCCGGTGTCGGAGACCTTCGGTGTCCGCCTGGCACTGCGCGCGAGCCGGATGTCCGGCGGCTACTTCAAGAACCGTGCGGTGGACGACACCTACAACACCATCAACGCCGGTGTCGTGACGCCGCACCTGGCGCCCGTGGCGGACTCCGAGGGGCCGGAGGAGAAGGACACGATGGCGCGCCTCACGTTGAAGTGGCGGCCGTCAGACAGCCTCACCGCCACGCTCAAGGCGTCGGCGAGCCAGACCGAGGTCAACACGCCCGGCTGGAACCGCGCGATCTACAAGTGTCCGTCCGGCTTCAATGCACTCAATCCGGGTGCGGTCTGCGAGCGCGAGTTCTTCTTCTATCAGAACCGCATCCCGGCCGACATCGCACCGACGATTCCTGTCGCGGACGACGATGGCAGCCTCGGCAACAAGTACAAGGCCTGGGGCGTCACTGGAACGCTGAACTACGAGGCCGACGCCTTCACCCTCACGTCCGTGACCAACTATCAGTGGAACCGCAACCGCTTCGTCTGCGACTGCGACTTCCAGCAGATGATCGCCACCCCCGATGTCTACGCGACCGAGAACACCCGCTGGAAGGCCTTCTCGACCGAACTGCGCGGGCTCACGACGTTCGACGGGCCGGCCAACCTGATGCTGGGTCTCCTGTACCAGACGACCGACCGCGCTTTCGACCAGTACGTCGCCCAGGCACGTGCTGACAATCCGGCGGCGGCCAATCCAGCGTATCGCTATCTGGGCGTGGTCAAGAACTCGGCGACCGACGGCGAGACCATCGCGCTGTTCGGCCAGCTGATGACGAAGTTCGCTGAGCGATGGGAGGCCACCGCGGGCGTGCGGTACACGCACGAGACCAAAGACACCTACTTCGTGCATCCGTATCTCAGTCCCGCGATGGCCGCGCTGTACCGGCTGAACGATCGCATCACCGCTGATCAGACCTTCAACAACTGGTCGCCGGAAGCGACGCTGAGCTACAAGCCCGTCGACGGCATCAACCTGTTCGTCGCCTACAAGACCGCATACAAGTCGGGCGGGTTCTCGAATGGCGGCAATCTCGGCAACTTCTCGCTTCTCGAGGACTTCACGTTCGAGCCGGAGAAGGCGAAGGGCTTCGAGGGCGGCATCAAGTCGACGCTGCTCGACAACCAGCTGCGCCTGAACCTCATCGGCTATTCCTACAAGTACAACAATCTGCAGGTCGACTTCTTCAACTCGCCCACGTTCGCGTTCATCACCAACAACGCGGGCGCGGCGACGACGCGTGGCGTCGAGCTCGAGCTGCAGTGGGCGCCGCTCGCGATTCCCGACCTGCAGATGCGTGGCACGCTCAATTACAACCGCGCGCGCTACAAGGACTTCATCGCGCCCTGCTACGCCGGCATGACGATCGCGATGGGCTGCTCGATGCGGGCGCCGGCGCCCGCGAACACGCCGCTGCAGGACCTGAGCGGCAAGCGCACCGCCATGGCGCCGACCTGGACCGGTTCGCTGGGGATGAGCTACGACATGCCGGTGGGCAGCCTGCGTCTCGGGATGACCGCCGATGCGCGCTACAGCGGCAGCTACTTTGCGTCCAGCTTCGCACACCCGAATTCCGTGCAGCCGAAGTACGTCATGGTCGATGCCTCGCTGCGACTGCACACGGAGGACGGCCAGTGGGAGCTGGCGGTCATCGGCAAGAACCTGAGCAACCAGTTCGTGCAGACCGGGACGATCGATGCGCCGAGTACGGGCACGCCGGCGGGTCTCGCGACCGGCACCCTCGGCGATCAGGTGGGCCTGATCCTGCTGCCGCGCACGGTGACGGCGCAGCTGACCTGGCGTTACTGACCGTCGACACGGCCGTCCGGGCGTCATTGCGCGGGCCCGGACGGCCGGTGAAGCCGTCGCGAGCGGGCGGATGAGCGCGCTCGACGGGTGAACGTGCATCGGCAGATCCGCACGCATCGCCCGCAGCGGTGCGTTCACAGACAGGGGGGGATCATGAACAGGGCTCACCGGAACACGCTGGTCTGGTCGCTCGGCATCGGCGCCGCGGTGCTGGGCCTCGGGGTCACATTGCATCCCGCGCGCAGCCGGGCTGCCGCGCCCGAGGGTGCGGTGTCGGATGCCGCTGCGCGAGCGCAGGCACGCGAGTACTCCCCGCCCGTGCGCGACGCCGGGATGACGAAC
This sequence comes from Steroidobacteraceae bacterium, assembly GCA_046352935.1. GTDB lineage: Bacteria > Pseudomonadota > Gammaproteobacteria > Steroidobacterales > Steroidobacteraceae > CAYWMY01. The sequence continues at coordinate 3,384 of JAXMGR010000008.1, read as the reverse complement.
CTCTACTGGGGCGACACGCACCTCCACACATCGAACTCCATCGACGCGTTCGACATGGGCGACCGCAGCATTTCCCCGGTCGAGGCGTTCCGCTTCGCACGCGGAGAGCAGCTCGTGTCGCAAACGGGCGTGAACGTGAAACTCCGCCGGCCGCTCGACTTCCTCGTCGTGGCCGACCATGCGGAATACATCGGCGGCTTCGCTCTCGCCGCGAGCGGGGATGCCGAACTGCTGGCAACGCCGATCGGCCAGCAGTGGGCGCGCATCATCGCCGACGGCCGGAACGGCGATCTGCTGAAGACCATGACGGGCGGCCTGCAGAAGCAGGATTCCGGCCTGCAGAACATCCCCGAGCCGATCCGCCAGCGCATCTGGTCCACGGTCGCCGCGACGGCCGACCGCTTCAATGAGCCCGGGCGCTTCACCGCGTTTTCCGGCTACGAATGGAGCTCGACACCGAACAGCCAGAATCTCCATCGCATTGTGATGTTCCGTGACTCTGCCTCGACGGTCTCGCGGACTTTGCCGTTCTCCGCGATGGACAGCACGGACCCGGAAGCGCTGTGGGCCTATCTCGAATCCTACGAGCGCACCACCGGTGGCGAGGTCATCGCCTTCGCGCACAACGGCAACGTCAGCAACGGCGCCATGTTCGCGCCGGTGCGGCGCAACGGGGAAGCGCTGACGGCGGCCTATGCGGCGACGCGCGCGCGCTGGGAGCCCGTGTACGAGGCCACGCAGACCAAGGGTGATGGCGAGACCCATCCGTCGCTGTCGCCCACCGACGAATTCGCCGACTTCGAGCGCTGGGACAAGGGCGACATCGTCATGAGCAGGCCCAAGGAGCCCTGGATGCTGCGCTACGAGTACGCGCGCTCCGCCCTGCGCGAGGGTCTTGCCCACGAGGCGAAGCTCGGTGTCAATCCCTTCAAGTTCGGCCTGATCGGCAGCACCGACTCGCACAACGGCCTCTCCACGACGGCCGAAGACAACTTCTTCGGGAAGTTTCCGCACGACGAGCCGTCGCCGGGCCGCACGGGGAAGAAGACCGACGTGGTGGCGCGGCAGGCCTGGCAGCTCGGCGCCTCGGGTCTCGCGGCGGTGTGGGCACCCGAGAACACGCGGGAGGCGATCTTCGCGGCGTTCAAGCGGCGCGAGGTGTACGGCACGACGGGTTCGCGGATCAAGCTCAGGTTCTTCGGCGGCTGGGATTACGGGGCCGAGGACGTGCTGCGGCCGGACTACGCCCAGATCGGCTACCGGAAGGGCGTGCCGATGGGCGGGGAGCTGATGAACGCCCCGAAGGGCGGTGCGCCGCGGTTCATGGTCGTGGCGGCGAAGGATCCGGACGAGGCGAACCTCGACCGGGTGCAGGTCATCAAGGGCTGGCTGGATGCGAAGGGTGAGACGCACGAGAAGATCTACGACGTGGTCCTGTCCGACGGCCGCAAGGTGGATCCGAAGACGGGCAAGGCGCCTGCGGTCGGCAGCACCGTGGATGTGAAGAACGCGACCTACACGAACGCGATCGGCGATCCTGAACTCGCAACGGTGTGGACGGATCCGGACTTCGATGCCACACAGCGAGCGTTCTACTACGTGCGGGTCATCGAGATCCCGAAGCCGCGCTGGACGGCGTACGACGCGAAATTCTTCAACGTTTCGCTGCCGGCGAACATTCCGATGACGGTGCAGGACCGGGCGTACTCCTCGCCGATCTGGTACGAGCCGTGAGGCGCATGCCGGTGAAGGAATAGAAGGCCGACGGCTGCATCCAAGGGCGTGGAACGAGGGGAGCAGGGTCATGATGGAATCTCTCGGTCGGCGAGCGCGATTCTGGTTGAAAGTACGCGTCGTGCCATTTCTGGTCCTTGCGGGTGCGGGTGCGGGTGCGGGTGCGGGTGCGGGTGCGGGCAGCCCTGCCGCCGAGGTATCCGGCGCCACGCTGCCGGTGCCGGTATCGAAGCCTTCGGCGCGGGAGTACTCGCCCGTGGTCCGCGACACGACGGCGACCCATGTCTACTGGGGTGACACCCACCTGCACACGCGTGACTCGGCCGATGCGTACTCGATGGGCAACGAGACGCTGACGCCCGATGACGCCTTCCGCGTTGCACGGGGCGGCGAGGTCCGCATGCACAACGGCATGCGGTTCAGACTGCGCCGGCCGCTCGATTTCCTCGCCGTTTCCGATCACTCCGAGTATCTCGGCGTCTACGGCCGCCTGCGCGACCCGGACAGCCCGCTGCTGCGGTGGGAGGTCGGTCGGCGCTGGGCGGACTATCTGCGTCGCGGCGACAACATGCGGCTCGTGAACGAGTTCCTCCGGGCGGTCGAAACGGATGCCGCCGAGTACCGCGCACCCGAGAACGTGAGGCGTTCGATCTGGTCCGACGTGGCGCGGACCGCGGACCGACACAACGAGCCGGGTCGCTTCACGGCGTTTGCGGCCTACGAATGGACGTCGATGCTGAACGGCGACAACCTGCACCGCGTGGTGCTGTTCCGCGACGGCGCCGACAAGGTGGCGCAGCGGCTGCCGTTCTCGGCCCAGGACAGCACGGATCCGGAGGCCTTGTGGCAGGCCCTGGAGGCCTATCAGCAGCAGACCGGCGGCGAGGTGCTCGCGATCGGCCACAACGGCAACGTCAGCAACGGTCGCATGTTCGCGCCGACGCGTCTCGATGGTTCAGCCTTCTCGCCGGCCTATGCGCGCAGGCGGGCGCGATGGGAGCCGCTGTACGAAATCACCCAGACGAAGGGGGACAGCGAGACACACCCCAGCCTGTCTCCCACCGACGAATTCGCGGATTTCGAGCGCTGGGACCGCGGCAACCTGACGCTGAGCTCGCCGAAGCAGCCATGGATGCTGCGTTACGAGTACGTGCGCCAGGCGCTCCTGGACGGGCTCCAGCATCACGCGAAACTCGGCGTGAATCCCTTCGAGTTCGGTCTCATTGGCAGCACCGACGGCCACAATTCGGTGTCGACCGCGGAGGAGGACAACTACTTCGGCAAGGTCGTGTCGAACGAACCGCACGCCGGCCGTCTCGACGGAAAGATGGGCGTGGGCTGGATGAATGCCGAACTCGGCGCCTCGGGTCTCGCGGCGGTGTGGGCGCCGGAGAACACGCGGGAGGCGATCTTCGCGGCGTTCAAGCGGCGCGAGGTGTACGGCACGACGGGTTCGCGGATCAAGCTCAGGTTCTTCGGCGGCTGGGATTACGGGGCCGAGGACGTGCTGCGGCCGGACTACGCACAGATCGGTTACCGGAAGGGCGTGCCGATGGGCGGGGAGCTGATGAACGCACCGCAGGGCGGGGCCCCGCGCTTCATGGTGGTGGCGGCGAAGGACCCGGACGAGGCGAACCTCGACCGTGTGCA
>JAXMGR010000007.1:0-192307 GCA_046352935.1 Steroidobacteraceae bacterium | reverse complement strand
GACACTGCGCGTCGAATACGACACGATCAGCGAGCGCCGACGAAGGGATCTGGCCGATCCGCGGGCGCAGTTCACCCGCCACGAGGCGCACGCTTTGGGCGCGTACGACGTCCACTACCAGATGGCGAACCCGGTCCGTGTGCTCACCTCCGGCATCGAGTCGCTCGCGGACGCTCCGTTCTACGCGAGTGGCAAACAGCGGTTCACCAAGCGAGAGCCGTGGTGGCCCGACTATCACGACCCGATTCCGGTGGTGTTCGGCCACTTCTGGCGCCGCTGGGACCCCCGCTCCCACTCCCGCTTCAACCAGGGCGAGGAACTGCTCTTCATCGAACCCCTGCACGACGCCGTGATGCCGGATCACGTCAACGCGTTCTGTGTCGACTTCAGTGTCGGCATCCGCTTCAAGGAGCGGCAGAACGGCGGCGACCGCCCCTATCACGCACGCCTCGCTGCCCTGCGCTGGCCTGAACGGGAGGTCGTCTTCGACGACGTGGACCCCGAGCGCTACCCGCCCTGATGGCGGGAGCCAATGACGCGCGCGCCGCGGCTGTACCACCTGCCGCCGGAACGACTTGCTACTCTGAGCGGTGCGCCACGGCGCTGCGGAGTCACCGCCATGTCTGGTCGTGTTCGCCCACCGAAGAGTACGCGTGAGGCGCCAACACGCGCCTGGCGTTGCAGCACAGGATGCTCGAACTGCGTTGACCTGCCCCCGCGCCTGCGCCTCACACCTGGAAGTCCGCTGCGGTGAGACTCGCCGCCGCAACGCCGACGAGCGTGATGGTGTTCCCGCCCCCGAAGTCGATAACGGCATCGGAACCGATTTGGGTCGTGTGCGCCTGCACGTCAGCGAAGCTCGTCCAGTCGGGATTCGTCACGCCGGAGAGGTCGATGACATCCTCGGCCACCGCGAAGCCGGTGATCCGGTCCTGCCCGAAGCCGCTCGAAAACACGAACAGGTCTTTGCCGACACCGGCAGCGAAAGACTCATTGGTCCCCGTAGAGACGTACCTGTCGATGACCGACAGCGTAAAGTCGACCCACGTCGACGCGCCGTCAACATCCTCCATGGTCAGGCGGAGTGACAGATCGTCTGCACCTGAGGGCGGCGTGCCCCCGAACTGATCGGGGCCCGCGTTCCCGTCATAGAAAGCGAGCCACGACGGGATTGGTGCGCCATTCGATTGTGTAAGGGTTGCCGTCAACTCCGACGTGGAGCCAAGCTGGTCTGGATCATAGAAGAGACCTTGAGACACCGTAATCCGGAATGGGACACCACTGCTTACCTGCTGATCGCCCACCGCACGGAAACTCGTATCCAGCGTTCCGTCCCCGTTGAACCGCAGAACGGCTACATCGGTATTTGGATACAGCCACCCAAAGCCGTCATTCATGAAATTCGCCAACAGCACCAGCTTATTGTCACTTCCCTGCACCAAAGCCTTCGGGCCCACCAGAAATCCAATTGGAATCAGCGACGAATCGACCGTCACGACACCGTCACCACCGCCGAATGAGGTATCCAGCATTCCATCCGCGTTATAGCGTGCAAGCACTATCTCGAGGTCCTCAAACAGATCTCCCTTGGACCCCGCGGCCACCAGCGTTCCATCACTTCTGATGAGCACCGCACCGATGGATGCACCCGTAGACTGTAGGGTAACGATTCCGTCACCTCCGCCGAACGACAAGTCCGGTGTCCCGTCGGCGTCGTAGCGGGTCACCCCGTCAGCGCCGGCGATAACCAGTCTGCCATCGGCCTGCTGCAACACCTGCGCAGGCACCTGGGACAGGGCGACGTCAGCGATGCCATCACCGCCACCGAAGGTCATGTCGACCTGACCGTCCGGGAGGTATCGCAACAGATGGTCGCTCGTCGCCACGACCAGTCGACCGTCGGCCTGCTGCAGGATGAATGAGCCATTGCTCGAAGAAGAGGCCGAATCCGTACGGACAACCCCGCTGTCGCCGAACGTCGAGTCGAGTGATCCGTCCGTGTTGTACCTCAGGAGTACTGCCTCGCCATCGCTCGCGCCCAGCACGACGACTTTGCCGTCCGCTTTCTGAATGATGCTCGCGCCATAGTCATTATCTCCGAGATCCGCCCTCGCGACGCCATCCCCTCCGCCGAACGTCGTGTCCAGCGTGCCATCGCGGTTGTAGCGCAGAAGCACGACATCCGACGTATCCAGATCATTGGGGTCGCCGCTGTACTCGGCGTCCATGACGCCAGTCAGCAGCACCTTTCCATCCGCCTGCTGTGCGACACCAAATGCCTGTTCGTAATTGCCAATATCCGCCATCGCGATGCGGTCAACGGTGCCGTTCGCGTTATACCGGACCATGAAGATGTCACCGCCCTCGTCCCATTCGTCACTGACAGACTCGCCCACTACGAGCAAGCTGCCGTCGGATTGCACAAGGAGAGCATGACTCAAATCCTCACGGCCGACTGCCGTTGTAACGACACCCGTCTGGTACGCTGGCGCCAAGGTGGTCGCGAGGTGGAACACGTCAACTGCCGACAGCATTCCCACATCGGTCGCCGCGATCCTTACGTCGAGGTCCGGAGCGCCGACGGGCACCACACCGCTCAGGTTCCTGGACACCGGATCGAACGCCATCCACTCAGGTAGCGGACTGCCGTCGACAAGCGACAGGCTATAGGTGATTTTGCCGCCATCGGGGTCGGTGAACAGATTTGCCGGGACGTTGAGCAAGAACCCTGTACCTTCTTTGAGCACTTGATCCGGAATTCCACCATCCCCGAAACTGGTATCGAGCGAGCCGTCCGGGTTGTAGCGCACGAGTGCAATACGGTCATCAGACCAAGACTCTGGAGATACCGACGCTCCGACGACGACCAGCTTGCCGTCGACCTGCTGAACGACGCCGTAAGCGTGGTCATCGGTCTCACCAAGACCCAAATTGGTGACGAGGATACCGTCTCCTCCTCCGAAGGTCGGATCGAGGGAGCCGTCCGCGTTGTATCGTGCCAGTGAGAAGTTTCCGGCAGAGTTGTCGGAGCTGTATCCCGTAACGATGAGCTTCCCGTCCGCTTGCTGAATGACTTGTTGGCCGTAATCGAGCCCATTCAGATTGAGTGATAACAATTCCATCGCCACCGCCGAAGCTCGCATCGAGCGTTCCATCCGCCATGTACCGTATGAGAGCGAAGTCGTCGCCGCGCGCATGACCCGCTACGACAATCTTGCCGTCGGTCTGCTGAATCACGCTGCGGCCCACGTCGTCGTATGCACCTACTGGCGTCGTCCTGATGCCGTCGCCGCCGAGCTCGTATCTAGAGAGCCATCAGCGTTGTAGCGAACAAGCGCGAAGTCATTTGGGACGTTCGAGTTTCCTGATGCAACGGCTCCTGCTACGACCAGCCTGCCGTCCGGCTGCTGAACAACGCTATTGGCCTTGTCATAGGAGGACCCCAAGTCGGTCGTGGCCAACCCATCGCCCCCACCGAAACTCGCATCCGGCGTTCCATCAATGTTGTAACGCGCGACCGAAAAATCGCTGAAGCCGCCAACCACGACGAGCTTGCCATCAACCTGCTGGATGACGCTGGAACCCATATCGTAGGCAGATGGCACCGAGCTGACGACTCCGTCGCCGCCGCCGAACGTCGTGTCGAGAGCGCCATCGAGGTTGTAGCGCATGAGGCCGTAGTTGGCCCTCACCACGACCTTGCCGTCCGCCTGCTGAACGATGCTATAGGCCTCGTCGTGGTTTGATCCCAAGTCAGTCGTGACCAGCCCATCTCCGCCACCGAAGCTCGGGTCGAGCCGTCCGTCGGGCAGATAACGAGCAACGAGGACGTCTCCGTTCCCGCCAAACGGATCCGACACCGCACCAGTCACAACCAGCTTCCCATCGCTCTGCTGGACAACGCCTCGACCCCTATCGTCCGGCCCGCCCCAGTCGCTGGTCACGATCCCATCCGTGCTACCGAACACCTCCACCGCTGCCGTCAGATACGGCGCATTCCCGACTCCGACGAAATCCGCCTTCGTCATCGTGAGCAGGCCGTTCACCTGGATACGGAAATCCGCCGTCGTATCGCCGTTCAGGTCGACATAGACGTTGGTATTCGTGTTGACCGGGCCGTACCAGAGGCCCTTCGGTGTCGGTGTCGTGCCGCCCCAGACGAGATCCGTCGCACCGAGCAGCGCGGCGAGATCGATCTTGTCCTGACCCTGCGTGAAGTCCTGGATGACGTCCTGCTCGGTCATCGTCGAATCGGTGGGATCGAGGTACACGAACGTGTCGTTGCCGGCGCCGCCATTCACGCGATCCTGGCCGGGTCCGCCGATGAGCCGGTCGTCGCCCGCCTCGCCGTACAGGAAATCCTTGTCACCTTCGCCGTAGAGCGTGTCGTTGCCGGCGCCGCCATAGACCGTGTCGTTGCCGGCGCCACCATGCACCTCGTCCGCGCCGCCCAGGGCGTTCACCGTGTCCACGCCGGCGAGTGCATTGATGCGGTCGGCCGCAGCCGTACCGTTGATCGTCTCGCCATTGTTGGTGCCGTTGATGACGTTGAACAACTCGTTGGCGCCGTTCACGGTGATCGTGACAGTGCGGGTCGCGCTGCCGTCCTGGCTCGTGGCGGTGAACGCGTCGGTGACGCTCTGGCCGCTGTTCAGCGCCTGCACGCTGGCGGCGCTGTTGTTCAGGGCGTAGGTCCAGCCGCCGCCGGCGGCGAGGCTGAACGAGCCGTAGGTGCCCCCAAAGTTGCTCTGCGTCTGGAACTGCGCCTGGCCGGCGTCGGCGTCGGTGATGGAGAGCGTACCGGTCGCCGTGAGCGTGGCGTCCTCGGTGACGCTGCCCGTGTTCGGACCGCCGAGGCTCGCGGTGTCGTTGGCGCCCGTGATCGTGACGGTGAGGGTCGCCTCGGCGCTGCCGCCCGGGTTGCTCACCGTGTAGGTGAACGCGTCCTGCACCGTCTGTCCAGCCGCGAGGCCCTGCACGTTGGCGGCCGCGTTGTCGAGCGCGTAGCTGTATGTGCCGTTCGCGTTCAGCGTGAGCGCGCCATAGCTGCCGGCGAGAGCGCTGCCGACCGTGCCGCTCGTTCCGCCGAAGCGGATGCCGGTGACGGCAAGGCCCGATCCGGAGTCGTTCGTGAGCACGTTGCCGGATGCGGCGAGCACGTTGTCTTCCGAAGCCGCGGCGGCATCGTTCACACCGCCCGGCCCTGTACCCCCGCCGCCCGAGGACGCCACCCCGAGGAAGTCCGCTGTCGTGAACGCATAGCTGCCGTTCGCCTGCACGCGGAAGTCCGCGGTCGTGTCGCCGTTCAGATCGACGTAGACCTGCGTGGTCGTGTTGACCGGGCCGTACCACGCGCCGTAGGGCGTCGGCGTCGTGCCGCCCCAGAGGAGATCCGTCGCGCCGAGGATCGCGGCGAGATCGATCCTGTCCTGGCCCTGCACGAAGTCCTGGATGACGTCCTGCTCGGTGAGTGTCGAATCACTCGCCGCGAGGATGACGAACAGGTCATTGCCCGGCCCGCCGTTCATGCGGTCCGAACTCGGCCCCCCGATCAGTGTGTCGTTGCCCGCCTCGCCGTACAGGAAGTCCTTGTCGCCCTCGCCGAGGAGTGTGTCGTCGCCGTCGCCACCGTAGAGGTTGTCGCGGTCGTTGCCGCCGTGCACTTCATCCGCGCCGCCCAGCGCGTTCACGGTGTCCGCACCAGCGAGTGCGTTGACGAGGTCCGCGCCCGCCGTGCCGTTGATCGTCTCGCCGTTGCTGGTGCCGTTGATGACGTTGAAGCTGACCTCGTTGGCGCCGTTGACGGTCACGACGACATCGCGGTTCGCGCTGCCGTCCTGGCTCGTGGCTGCGAATGTATCGGTGACGATCTGGCCGCCGTTCAGCGCCTGCACGTTCGCGGCGGCGTTGTCGAGCGTATAGGTCCAGGCGCCGGAGGTGGCGATGCTGAACGTGCCGTAAGTGCCGACGGCGTTGCTCTGCGCGCGGAACGCGGACTGCCCGGCATCCGCGTCGGTCGCGATGAGCGTGCCGGTCGCCGAGAGCGTGGCATCCTCGGTGACGCTGCCGGTACTGGTGCCGGCGATGCTCGCAGTATCGTTGGCGCCGAAGACCATGACCGTCAGCGTCGCCTCGACATTGCCGCCGGCGTTGCTCGCCGTGTAGGTGAAGACGTCGGACCCACCCGGGCCGGCCGTGAGGCCCTGTACATTCGCGGCAGCGTTGTTGAGCGTGTAGCTGTAGCTGCCGTTCGCGTTCAGCGTCAACGAGCCGAAGTTGCCGGCGAGGGCGCTGCCGAGTACACCGCCGGTCGCGCCGAAACGCACGGCCGTGACGGTGAGTTCTGCGCCCGAATCGTTGTTGAGCACATTGTCGATCGTGGTCAGAATGCCGTCTTCAGACACCACGGCCCAATCGTCGTCCGGTAGCGGCGGATTTCCGCTCCCGCCGTGTTCGATCACACCAACGAAATCAGCAGCCGTCAGCGCGAACAGGCCGTTGACCTGAATCCGGGCATCGGCCGTCGTGTCCGCGTTGAGGTCGAAGTAGACAATCGTGTTGCCACCGATCGTGCCGTACCACGCCCCTCGTGGCGTCGCCGTCGTCCCGCCCCACACGAGATCCGTTTCCTGGAGCAGCGCCGACAGATCGATCCTGTCCTGTCCCTGCGTGAAGTCGAGGATGAAATCCTGCTCGGCGATCGTCGAATCCGGCACCGCGCGAAAAACGAACGTGTCGTTCCCCGCACCTCCCTGCAGACGGTCCTGACCCAGGCCACCGATCAACGTGTCGTTGCCGGCGTCGCCGCGCAGCGTGTCCTTGTCGCTATCACCGTAGAGCGTGTCGTCGCCGTCGCCGCCGTTCAGCGTGTCGCGACCGTCGCCGCCGTGGATCTCGTCGGCACCGCCCTGCGCGTTGACGGTGTCATCGCCGCCGAGTGCGCTGATGACATCCGCGTTCGCCGTCCCCGTCAGTGTCTCGGCGTTGTTCGTCCCTGTGATCGTGGCCATGACCTGTCCCCCGGCGCTTGTGCATCCCCTGTGACTTCCGTTGATAGAGGCCGCCGCCTCGCACCGGGATACGTAGTTACCACGAGCCGCTCCGCGGCCGCAGCCAGTGTTGACGTCCCACGCCACAGGACCTGTCGCGCGGCGCAACGCACTCAGCCAACGCGACGTCATCCCGGAGGCTCATGTGGCCAAGGAAGTCCTCCGCGATGTGACAGTAATGCGTCGGCTTAGTCCAAAGCCTTACATGGCGATCAACAGCCACAGAAGCACGACGACGATTGCCGGTCCCCAGCGCTGCCAGCGCCGCAGGGCCACCCACCACTCGCACCACTCCCGGATGATTCCCTTCTCGTTCATGTGACGATCCCTGTGCTGAAGCCGGACGGTCCCGCGCGCCGTGGCGGGCACATCCGCCCCGCCCGAGATGACCGGAGTCCTCCCCGGTCCGCCCGCACAGCGACAGGCTCCGACACGGTCGCGACAGAACCTGTCGAGGCAGATTCGATGCCGGACCCGCTGTGGACCCGCGTGGACTCGCTGTGGTTGATCGCGGCCGCCGCAGGTCGCACGCTATCGGCATGCTCCCCGACCGTCGCCGCCCATCGCGTCTTGCCCTCGCGATCGTCTCGATCCTGCTGGCCCTCGCCGCAGCGTGGCTCGCCTGGCCGCCGGCCGCGCCCTCGTTCGCCGAAGTGCGCGCCGCCTGGCGCCCTTCGGACGCCTGGCTGCTCGACCGCCACGGCGTCGTGATCGATCAGCGGCGCGTCGACTTCGAGGCCCGCCGGCTGCAGTGGGTACGCGCTCGACGACATTTCGCCGGCGCTCGTCGAGGCCGTCGTCGCGGGCGAGGACCGGCGCTTCTGGCAGCACGCCGGCGTGGACTGGCGCGGCGTCGCCGCGGCGCTGCGCGACACGTGGTTGCGCGACCGCCGCCGCGGCGCGAGCACCATCACCATGCAGCTCGCCGAACTGCTGCCCGCCGAGCCTCGCGCCTGCGGCGACCGGCCCGGCGTGGTGGCGCAAGATCGGGCAGATGCGCACCGCACGCGGTCTCGAGGCGCGCTGGACGAAGCCGCAGATCCTGGAGGCCTACCTGAACCTGCTGGGCTTCCGCGGTGAGCTCGCCGGCATCGGCGCAGCAGCTCTGGAACTCGCGGGGAAGACGCCGGCGGGGCTCGATGGCGCAGAGAGCCTCGTGCTGGCCGCACTGCTGCCCGCACCCGGCGCCGATGCCCACCGTATCGCGGCGCGGGCCTGCGCGCGGCGCTCGCGCTTGCCCGGCCCGCGGCACCCGCGGCCGGCTGCGCCGCGATCGACGCCACGACGCGTGAGCTGCTCGCCCGCCGCCGGCCGGCCCCCGCGGTTCCGCACCTCGCTCCGCAGCTCGCGCAGGCGCTGCTCACAGAACCCGGTGCGCGCGTGACCACGACGCTCGATGCCCGCCTGCAGGCGCTCGCGGGCGAAGTCCTCGCGAGCCACCTGTCGCAGCTCACGGCGCGCAACGTGCGCGACGGCGCCGTGCTCGTCGCCGACACGACGACCGGCGACGTGCTCGCCTACGTTGCCTCGGCCCGCGCGAGCTCGCGCGCCGCCCTGGTCGACGGCATCCGCGCGCGACGCCAGGCCGGCTCGACGCTGAAGCCCTTCCTGTACGGTCTCGCGCTGGAGCACCGCTACCTGACGGCCGCGTCGCTCCTCGACGACTCGCCCGTCAACCTCGACACCGCGAGCGGGCTCTACATCCCGCAGAACTACGATCGCGACTTCAAGGGACTCGTGAGCGTGCGCAGCGCGCTCGGCAATTCTCTGAACGTGCCGGCCGTGCGCGCGCTGGTGCTGACGGGCGTCGATGCATTCCGCGACCGCCTGTTCGATCTGGGTTTCACGGGAATCTCGAGGCCCGGTGACTACTACGGCTTCTCGCTCGCGCTGGGCTCTGCGGAGGTGAGCCTCTGGGAGCAGGCGCAGGCCTGGCGCACGCTGGCGCGCGGCGGCCTGTTCTCGCCGCTGCGTCTTCGACGCGACGAGCCTCGTGCGCCGGAGCGGCGCGTGCTGCGCGCGGACGCGAGCTTCGTCATCGCCGACATCCTCGCGGATCCGGCCGCACGCGCCGCGACCTTCGGTCCGGGCAGTCATCTCGACACGGCCTTCTGGAGTGCGGTCAAGACCGGCACCAGCAAGGACATGCGCGACAACTGGTGCCTCGGCTTCTCGCCGCGCTACACGGTCGCGGTCTGGGTCGGCAACTTCGAGGGCGACTCGATGCACGACGTGAGCGGCGTCACGGGTGCGGCACCGGTCTGGGCCGAGCTCATGGCCGCGCTGCATCGCGGTCTCGTCGTCACCCCGCCGCGCCCGCCGCCGGGTGTCAGCGCAACGCTCACAGCGTTTGCGCCCGCCGTCGAAGGGCCGCGGCGCGAGTGGTTCCTCGACGGCACCGCGCAATCGACCGTGACCGCCGCGGGGCCCGGAGACGCAATCGCCCGCATCGCGAGCCCGGCGAACGCGACCGTCATCGCGCTCGATCCGGATATTCCGATGGGACTGCAGCGCGTGGCGATCCGGGCGAGCGGTGCCGCACAGGGCCTTCGGTTACGGCTCGACAATCAGTGGCTTGGCGAAGCCCGGGCCACGGTGCTGTGGCCACCGCGCCCGGGACCGCATCGCCTCGCACTCGTCGACGCTTCAGGACGCGCCGTCGATCAGGTGCTGTTCACCGTGCGGTGACGACGGCAGCCGGGCCTTGGCCGTCCCGGCCGCACTCTCGTCCAGGCCCGCGCCGTTCACGGCCCCGCGGGCGCCGGCACCGTGATATCGCCCTGCGTGATGAGGTTGTTCTGCACCGTCACAGCCATGCCCGCGGCGGGCGTGAATGCGAGCGTCTCGTCGGCACTCGTGTCGTCGTCGCAGGTGAAGGCCGCGGTGTAGCTGCCGCCCGGCAGGAACGCGGCCTTGTACGTGCCCGTGCTGCCGCCGTCGGGGATCTCGACCTCCACCACGGCCAGCGGATCGACGTCCGGATTCGCGGCCGTCGACTCCTCGAGATCGTCCGGCGTGACCGTGCCCTCGTAGACATACAGCCTGGGCCTGCAGTCGACCGGCACACTGCCCGAAGCGAACGTGACCTGGCCCGCGAGCGCACCCACGGCCGCGTCGTCGACGACTCGCAGCGTCGGCCGCAGCAGGTATCCCTGCGCGCAGGCGCCGCTGGCCTGTCCGGGCGGCGCATGGACGGACTTGCGCAGGTCGAAGTCGATGGTGAGCGCGAGACTTCCCGACGCCGGCACCGTGAAGCCGCGATTGAGCTTGAGGCCCGACTCGGAGCCGCTGGGCACGCGCAGCTCGCATTCCTGTCCGTCGATCATGAGGTACGAATCGCGCACGTTCGCCTCCGTGTCGACGATGAGGCGCAGCCACTCGTAGCGGCCGGCCTCGAACGGCACGTGGTCGAGCAGCACGGCGACGCGGCCCTGCTGGTACTCGAGCAGATCGAGGCGGCGTGGCGAGGGCGTCAGGTTCTGTACGACCTCCGGCGCCGCGCCCTCGCGCTTGAACGCGATGCCGCGGACCTGGATCCAGACCTCCTGCGCGTCGTCGAGAGGCGCGTCCGTGAGACTCACCGACATCGCGCCCATGGCGGACCCACCGCCGCCTCCGCTGCCGCCGCCGCAGGCGACGAGACCCAGCGTCGTGAGAGCCAGGAGCAGGACACCCGCAGTCGTGCGATTCCGGATTGACATAAACACCTCCGCATCGTCGTCGCGCGCCGGATCCGCCCGCGGGATCCGGGCCCACGCCACTGCAAGACACGGTAGGGCGAACGGAGCGCCGATTCGACTGACGGGGGTCGCCATATCCAGACAGCGAGCGGGCAGCGATCAGCTCGCTGGCTGGCGCAGCCACGCCACGATCGCAGCGTCCTCGGCTGCCGTCGCGCGACCGTGCTCCTTCAGGAAATCGAGCAGCCGCGCCGACGCCACATCCGGATCCGCCGCCGCGTCACGCAGCGCGAGGGCCGCTTCCACGGGTTCGTGACAGCGCGCGCAGTGCTGCTCGAAGAGCGCGGCGCCCGGCTGCGCCGCCGGCACGGGCGCTGCGCCGGGACTGCGCGCGGCGGCTGCAGCCACAGGCGGCGCCGCATCCCGCGCGACGAGCCACGCGAACGCCGCCGCACAGAAGAGCGCCAGCACACACAGGGCGATCACGACGCGGTTGACGACGAGATGCGTCATGGTGGTTCAGATCATGTCGAAGCGCTCGGTGGTGATCCGCTCCTGCGGCACACCGAGCGACACGAGCGACGCTTCCACCACGTCCATCATCGGCGGCGGCCCGCAGACGAAGAACTGGAAGCGGCGGAACTGCGCGGGCAGGTGTCGCTCGATCAGCCCGCGCGTCACGAATCCTGATTCGCCTTCCCAGCCCGCGGGTGGCGCTTCGAACACGGGCACCACGGTGAGGTTCATCGCACCGCGCAGTGCCTCGATCTCCGCGCCGAAGAGCAGGCGCTCCGGGCGGTTCGCCGCATGGATCAGCAGCACCGGGCGCAGGTCCCGGCGGTCGCGCAGCGTGAGCAGGATGGAGCGCATCGGCGTGATGCCGATGCCGCCCGCGATCAGCACGAAGCCCTGCGCCGGCATGCGATCGGGCGTGAACGCGCCGTAGGCGGCATCGACCCGGACCCGCGCGCCCGGCGCGAGGCGCGGCACGACTTCGCCGGACCAGTCACCCAGCGCCTTGATGGACATCTCGAAGGCATCGCCCGGCTGACGTTCCGCGGAGGACGAGAAGCTCACGGGATGCTGCTCGATCGCGAAGGGCGTGCGCCCGGTGACGAGCCAGCCGAACTGCCCTGGCTCGAATGCGAAGCCGCGCCAGCCTGCGGGCCGCAGCACGAGCGTGCGCGTGTCCCCGCCCTCGTCGCGGTTCTCGATCACTTCGCAGGACCGGCGCAGCAGACGCAGCGGACGCAGCAGCCGGTAGTACAGCAGCAGCGCGGCGAACGACACGACGTACAGCAGCACGGCGACCCTCACACCAGTCGCGCGCATGTAGCCGTCGATCGCGAGCAGGTGCACGAGCGATGCCGCCACGACCGCTACCGCCGTGACGACGTGCAGGACCTGCCAGGCCTCGTAGGGCAGCCGCAGCCGGCGCCGCGCGAGCGCCGTGACGATCAGCAGGGCGAGCGCGACCACCGCAACGACGCCCCCCGCGGCGGCGCCGCGCGCCGCGAGGCGCATCCCGAGGTCTTCGCGCCCACCCGGGCCGAGCAGCACGACCACGTGCAGGACGACGAACGCCGCCGCGGCGAGACCCATCTGGCGGTGGAACAGCATCAGCGCGTCGGTGCCGAACGGCGCGGACGCGGCCTTCAGGCGCGAGACCAGCGCGAACTCGACCGTCAGCACCGCGAACGCGATGAAGCCTGCGGCGACGCTGAACTCGACGGCAAGGGACCGCGGGACGCCGACGGGATCGGCGACGAACGCCACCGAGAGCGGCAGCAGCAGCAACGCGCAGTACAGGCCGAACCACACCACGCCGCGAAACAGCAGTCCCACGCCCGCACCTCCAGACGCCGCAGCGATGCCGTGTCTTCGGCAACGCGCCACCGCCCCGCGATGGTTCCAGACTCTCACGACGGATCGTATACGGACTTCCTCACCTTCCAGCGTCGGTGCAACCACATCCAGTCGGCGGGATGCTCGCGGATCAGCGCCTCGATGCACCGCGCGTAGCGCTCCGTGACGGCGCCCTGCGCCGGGCGCTCGTCCTGCGCCGCGAGCAGCTCGATCGTGAGCCGGTAGCGGCCGCGCGCCACGCGACGCATGAGCGCGACATACACGGGGAGTCGCGCCGCGCGCGCGATCATCTCGGCGCCCATGTAGAACGCGGTCTCCTGCCCGAGGAAGGTCGTGAAATGCCGCAGCTCCGCGGACACGGGGTCCTGGTCGGCGACCAGCGCGATGGCGCGCACTTCGCCGCGGCGGCGCATGACGTCGTTGAAGAGTTCCTTCGCAGGCACGAGCTCCGCACCGAAGCGGCCGCGCAGGGTGCGCAGCAGGCGGTCCGCCCGGGCATCGTGCAGCGGCTTGTAGGCCGCCGTCAGCGGCACCTCGAACCCCGCGGACAGCGCGAGCAGCATCCACTCCCAGTTCGCGTAATGCGCCCCGACCAGCAGCACGGACTGCCCGGCCGCGAAGTGTGCGCGCAGGGGCTCCAGCCCCTCGATCGTCACGCGCTCGCCGAGCGCGGCGGCATCGAGGCGACAGCCTTGCACGACCTCGACGAGAACATCGAAGACGTTGCGATAGCAGTCCCGCACTGCACCGCGCAGCGCGGCCGCCGTCATGCCGGGGAAGCAGCGCGCGAGCTGTTCGCGTACGCGCGCACGCCGGTGGAAACCGACGTACGCGGCGATGAACGCGAGCCCGTCCGCGAGCGCGTACCCGGCGCGGAACGGCACGCACGACAGGACGCGTAGCCACGGCGGCAGGGAGGGCGCGCGGAATCGGACGTTCATGCCGGCGGCCTCCCGCCGGCACGGCGGCTGCGAGCTCGCCCGAGATCAATGATCAACGAGCGCGGTTCCGACCGATCGGCACGTCGACGTCCGGAACCGGTTCCATTCATCTACGGCCGTCGATCCGCGCATTCACAACGCGAGATAGCCCCCGTCCACGGGCAGCTTGACGCCCGTGATGAAGGACGCCGCGTCGGAGGCGAGGAACAGCACCGCTTCCGCCACCTCGTTCGCTTCGCCGACGCGCCCCATCGGCTGCATGGTCTTCACGTGCTGCAGCATCGCCTCCGGATCGGGCGCGACGTCGATGTAACGCTGCACCATCGGCGTGAGGATGGTGCCCGGCTGCACGGCGTTGCAGCGGATGCCGGTCTTCTGCTCGGCGCAGTACAGCGCGACCGACTTGGTCAGCGCCTGCGCAGCGGCCTTCGAGGCGCTGTAGGCCGTGAGCACCGACGACACGCGATCGCCCATCGGCGAGGTGATGTTGACGATGGCGCCACCCTTCGGCGAGGTCTCCATCATCGTCTTCACGCCGTACTTGCAGCCGAGGAACATGCCGTCGCAGTTCACGCCGAAGACGCGCCGCCAGTCGGCGAAGCTGACGTCGGAGATGTTGCCGGTCGGATTGATCCCGGCACCGTTCACCAGCACGTGCAGCGCACCGAAGCGCTGCACGGTGGCCGCCATGCACTCCTTCCAGCCGTCCTCGCTCGCGACGTCGAGGCGCATGAAGCAGGCATCACCACCGATTCCGGCCGCGACCTTCCTGCCGCCGGCCTCGTCCACGTCGGCCAGCACGACGCGGGCTCCGGCCGCGGCGAGCCGCCGGGCGACCGCCGCGCTGATGCCCGAGGCCGCGCCCGTCACGAACGCCACCCGCCCCAGGAGTTGTTGCTGCTCAGCCATGTTTTCCCCCGTCGATGATTCAGGTCGATCAGATGCACGGAATTCCGTGTCATCGATCTTACAGGAGCGGTCGAGCGCGCCGACACGGCCGCGAACCCACGACTGGCGCGCCGGCGCCCGTGCGCATGGCATCGCGACCGTCGCGGCCGCAGTCAACGGGTCATTGCGGATGAACGGGAGGGATGGTGCCGGTGGAGAGACTTGAACTCCCGACCTCTCGCTTACGAAGCGACTGCTCTACCAACTGAGCTACACCGGCATCAGGGATCAGCGTGACACCCGCGGCGTGCCGCGGGCCTCGTGGCCGTTCCGGATCAAGGTCCGGAGCGGATCCCGAGGGCGCGCAGTATAGGGGCCGGGCCGACGAGCAGCAACGCTCGCGCCGCGCCACGACGAGCAGCGGAGTCAGGACCTGTGGATCAGGACTTGCGCCGGACGCGCAGCACGACTTCCATGCCGAGCAGTTCCATGTCGGCGGGCAGCCTCGGCAGCCGCGTGAACTGGATGTCCTCGGGCGCGATGTCGAGGATCTCGCCCGAATCGACCTCGAACAGATGGAAGTGCGGCGTCATGTTCGAATCGAAGGAACAGCGCGTCGGATCAAGGTTCAGAGGCCGGATGAGCCCCTTCGCCGCGAACAGGTTCAGCGTGTTGTAGACCGTCGCCTTGGAGACCCGCTGCCCCTTCGCGCGCAGCTCGGCGAGGACCTGCTCGGCCGTGAGGTGCTGGTCTCGTTCGAACAGCACACCCGCGATCACGAGGCGTTGCGATGTCGGCACGATGTCGTGCCGTTCCAGCATGGTGCGCAGCGAGCCCGTGGGCCTGGCCGCGACTAAGGGTCTGACGGCGTTCATGGGGCGTAAATATATACGACCCGGACTCAGTCCGCCAACCGGTCGGTCCGGGCGGCCGGTCGCGCAAATCCGTGTCAATACAGCAGTTTTGCGGCCACCGCTCGAAGCCCGGCGGAGCTAACCTGCGGTTCCGGTGGAGGGAACCGCCATGGGCCGAAGTCAGGGACTGACGCTGGTCGAAATGCTGTGTGCCGTGGCACTCGCGGGGCTGGTCGCCGCCATGGCGGCGCCCTCCTTCGCCACCGCGCTCTCGGGTGCGCGTCGTACGGGGGCCGTCAATGACCTGCTGCACGCCATGCACCTCGCCCGCGCCGCCGCCGCCGAGGCCGGCCGGCCGGCCGTGCTCTGTCCCGGATCCGCCGACTGCGATGGCGGAGCCGACTGGAGCGGGCCCTACCTGGTGTTCATCGACGCCGACCGCGACGACCCGCCCGCCCGGGACGACGGCGAGCGTATCGTCCTGCGCGGCGCCGCCGCCCGGGGCTTCACACGCGACGCGAACCGCGAGGCCTTCGTGTTCGAACCCACCGGCCGCTCCGGAACCACGGGGACGCTCGTCGTCTGCGACGCCACGGGCCGGGTGCCGCCCCATGCAGTGATCGTGAGCCGCACGGGACGGCCGCGCGCTTCGGCGGAAGATGCGAGCGGGAGGCCGCTGCGATGCCCGTGAGCGCACGCGGCATGGCCCTCGTCGAGACGCTCATCGCGGCGCTCGTGTTCGGGATCGGCCTCGCCGGCATCGCCACGCTGCTCGTGCTCGGGCTGCGCACGCAGCGTGAAGCCGCCCGGGAATCCGGCGCCGCGACGCTGCTCACGGGCATCGGCGAGGAGATCCGTGCGCTCACCGGCGGCATGCGGCGGCGCTCGCGGTGCTGAACGGCGCGGACTCGAAGCGCGCTGTCGCGAGGCACCGGCCGCCTGCGAGCGCGAAACCGCGGCTGGCGGCCGCCGCGGCCGAACGCTGGCAGGCGCGCGCGGACGCGCTGCTCGGCACCGATGCCGGCGCGGAGATCGAACGCATCGACGGAGCCGCGGCCGGCTATCGCCTGCGCCTGCGCTGGAACACGCGGCCTGGCGAGGAACGCGTGGCCGCGACGAGGATCGAGCCGCGAGGGCCCATGCCTTCGCGCTGGTCGAAACGCCTTCATCGCGCTCACGCTCGGGCTCGTGCTGCTCGCGGCGCTCGTGGCGCTGCTCGCAACCGGGCGCCAGGAGATGCACGGCGACAACGAGCACCTCGCGCGCGCCGACGAGGCGGCGCGCACCGCGCTCGACCTGCTCGCGAGCGAAGCCCGCAATGCCGGGCACTACGGCCTCGCCCTGGCCTCGGCACGCCGATCGCGGGCGCCACGCCCGCGGGCCAGCCCGAACCAGCCGGGCTCGCGGTGGGTGGATGCTGCATCGCTCGCTCGCGCTCGATGTCGCGGTCCCCATCGCGGCCGCGGACGGCGGCTATGCACTCGACGCAATCCATGCGCTCGGCTGCGCCCCCGGTCCTCTCGGCCGCGCGGTCGCGGGCGGCGACACCCTGACCCTGCGCCGCGTCGCGACCCGGCCCTCGCCCGCCGCGAACGGACGCCTGCAGCTGGAATCGACGCCGGGGGGCGGCCGGCTGCTCGCCGACGGCCGGCGCGAAGGTGGCGCGGGCGCCCGCCTGACCGACGTCGAGGTCGGCGTCTTCTACGTGAGCGCGGACTCGTCGCTGGGCCGCCGCCGGCCGTCGCTGCGCCGCAAGCGGCTCGTCGGCGGCGCCGCGCCGGCCATGCAGGACGAGGAACTGGTGCCCGGCATCGCGGACCTGCAGGTGGAGTTCGGGCTCGACCGCCGCGACGACGGCGATCGGGCCGTCGACGCCTGGTCGAGTGCCGCGACCGTTCCCGGCGATGCGGATCTGCGCGCACTGCGGCTGTGGGTCCTCGCCGAGAGCGACGAGCCCGACGGCCGGCCGGTCTCGACGACACCCCTGCGCTATGCGAACCGCGAGTTCACACCGCCGGACGACCGCAGGCGGCGCGTCCTCGCGACGACGACGGTCTGGCTGCGCAATGTCGCGGAGCAGGCGCCATGAGCGGACCCGCAGCCATCGGCTTCAACCCGGGGCGGCGTGCGCAGCCCCGACCCGGTTCCTCACGCCGAGCGCGGCGCCGTCCTCGGCGCGGGCCTCGTGCTGCTGCTCCTGCTGACGCTGCTCGGGCTGGCCGGCATGACCGCCGCCACCGCAGGATTGATGATGGCGGGCAACGACCAGCGCCGCGCCCAGGCTTTCGATGCCGCCGAGGCCGGCATCACGCGCGCACTGCGCACCGCCGTGCCGCCGGTCGCAGGTGCGCTGGACGGGCCGGTCGCCGCCTTCGACGCCGAGCTGCTGCCGCAGGCGCGGCTCGCCGTGCGGCTCACGCCGCTGCCCTGCGCGGCACCCTGCCTGCCGCCCGCGGGCCGGCCTCGGCGCCGGCGGCGAAACCCTGCTTGCGCGCTACTTCACCATCACGTCGACCGGCACGGTGCTGGGCGCGCGCGCCGTGCACGAACAGGTGGCCTATGTACTCACCTCCGCGGAGTGAATCGGGCTGGCGCCCTGTGCTGATGGGGGCGCTGGCCTGGGCCGCGATCGGCGCCCCCTCGCCAGCCTCCGCACAGGCGACGCCACCCGCGTCGTTCCGCGCCGCGCTGCCGTCCGGCATCGAAGCCGGGCTCGTGATCCTCCTCGACACCTCGTCGTCCGCCCGGGCAGCGCTCGAGACACCCGCGCCCTACGATCCCGCCGTCGACTACGGTGCCTCCCTCGATGCCGCCTCGCGCTGCGACACGGGGCGCGTCTACTGGCGCCGCGGCCCGGGTCCTGCACCCGACTGCGCCACGGCGGCGAGCGCGCCGTTCGACGGCGCGGACGCAGGCCGCGGCCTGCGTTGCGAGCGCGCGCGAGCGCCACTCGCACGAGGTGGTGCGGTTCATCGCCGCCCGGCTCGCGCAGCGAATGCGGGGTCCCCGGCGGCGTTCGGCAGGCGCCCACGCCCGGCCGGGTTGCGCACTCGAATGCCGCGAGGACCGGGGCCGCCACGGCGCGGCGGACGGCGACTGGTACGCCGCCGACGGGGCCGCGGCCTGGAGCCACGACGCGCGCCGCGAGATCGACTGGGACACGCCGCCGCCGCTCGGCGACGCGCCCTGCTGCCGCCTCTACGCGGGCAACTATCTGAATTACCTGAACGTGGCGCCCGTGACGACCGGGGCGGACTTCGCGAGCGTCCTGGGTTCGCGTCTCGCGACGGCGCTGCCGTCGGCCGCCGCGCTCGAGGTCACGCTGCTCCGGCTCTCGAACGATGGCGGCTCCGGCGATGCGGCTGCCGAGGGCGGCATGGTGGTCTCGGCCTGGGCGGCAGCGGACTCGGGCGCCGCGGCGTCTGCTGCGGCTGCGGCCCTCGCTGCGCCGGACGGCGCCGCCGCGATCGCCGAGGCGACCGTGGAAGCGCTGCGCGTCGCGAGCGGTGCGGACGTCGACTTCGGCCTCGCCTCGCAGGCGGCACCCGGCACGCCCGCGCCCAGCGTCGCGGAATCGCGCGAGGCCGCGGACGCGACGCGCTACCGGGATCCTTACGCGCACGCCTGTCGCCCGATGAGCATCGCGGTGCTCGCGGCGGGCCCGCCCGATGCGGGCGCCGACGCCGGCGCCGCGGCGCACGCGGCGGCGCCGCTGCTGGCCTCGGCTGCGGCGACGACTGCCTGCCCGCGCTGGCCTCGCGACTCGGCGCGGCGGACCTGCGGCTGGACCTGCCGGACCCGCAGCGACCGCAGCTCCTGCTCGCGAGCCCGGCCGCCAGCGCGGCGCGCTACGCCGCGGTCGCGCACCTCGCCGGCACGCGCGGGCTCGATGCCGGTCGACCCGACATGCTGCACGAGCTGCTCGCGGCGGCGCTGCAGCACGATGCCGCGGCGCTCGTGTCCCCGGACGACCTCGCGCCATCCGCGACGCTGCCGGCGGTGGCGATGCGCCGGCTGTACAGCGACCTCGTCGGCGACGACCTCACGGCGCCCGGCAACCGCGTGCCCGCGGACGACGCCCCGATCGCAACGCTGCGGCACGAGGCGCCGTGCACGGTCCGCTACGACGACGACGTCACGCCGGCTGCTCTTCACGCAGAGCGGCCGGCTGCACGTCGTCGACTCCGCGACGGGCACCGAGGTCTGGTCGTTCGTGCCGGCGCCGCTGCTGTCCGACCCGAGATCCCCCGGCGACGCCACACCGGACGCGCGTCGCGACGGAGGCATCGCCGCCGAGCCGCGCCTGCACCGCTTCGATGCCAACGGCGATGGCCTGATCCGGCGCGACGATGGCGACCACGTCTGGCTGCTGTTCGGGCTCGCGGCGACGCCCGTCTTCTACGCGCTGGATCTCACGGATGCCGATGCACCGCGGCTGCTGTGGCGGCGCGGTGCCGACGAGCTGCCGGGCCTCGTCGACTCCCGCACGCGCGTCGCGATCGCCCGCCTCGAAGTCGCGCGCGCACGGCAGGCGTCCGGCCACTGGGTCGTCGCGCTCACCAGCGGAGCCGACACGCTGCTGGACGGCCCCGTGGCACAGGCGGACCGCAGCACGCCGCGGCTGTATCTCCTGGAGGGCGCGAGCGGCGCACTGCTGTGGCAGGCGGCAGGCGCCACAGGCCTCGACGCCGACCTCGTGATCGCCGGCTTCGTGAACGGGCTGCGCGCGCCGCCGCGCCTGCTCGATCTCGACGGCGACGGCGAACTCGATCGGGCCTATGCCGTCGACGTCGTCGGGCGCATCTGGCGCCTCGACTTCTTCCCGGGCGCGGAGCGCGGCGGCCTCGCGCGAGCGCGGCTGTTCGCGACACTCGGCGCCAGCGATGCGGCGGCGAGCGACGCGGGCGCGCTGCGGTTCCACCAGGAACCCGACGTGGCCCGCGTCGCGGGCGGCGGTGCGCGCTCGTGGCTCGCCGTCTCGCTGGGCTCGGGCAACAGCGCGCGACCGCGCGGCCTCGACGCCCCCGACCGCTTCTACTCGCTGCGCGACCCGGCGGTGGCGCCCGTCGATGCGACCACCGCGGCAACGATCCACGAAGCCGATCTCGTCGATGTCACCGACGGTGCCACGGTGGACCCTGCGGCGCGTGGCTGGCTGATCAGGCTCGACGCGCACGGTCCCGGCGAGAAGACGGCGGCCCCGTCCATCACCGTGGACCACCGGCTGCTGGTCACGACCTGGCAGCCGCGCGCGACGGATGCCGCGCGCCCCTGCCGGCCGCCTGCCGGAGTCGCGCGTCTCTACGACCTCGCCCTCGGCGATGGCCGGCCGCGTCATGTCGTCCGCGAGGCGGAAGAGGAACCCGACGACGACCCCTCGCGGGAGCTCGCCGATCCGCTGTGGCCCGGCCGGACGCGCATCGCCCTGCCCGGCGATGTCGCCTGCGAAGCCACCGCCTGCGGCAGCGGCGCGAACGTCGTCGTCGGCAGCGAGGTCCTGCCGCTGTCCCTGGATTTCTCACCGAGGAGAGTCACATGGCGCGAGCTCGCCATCGACGCGGCTTCTCGCTGATCGAGCTCATGGTGGCCGTCGGCATCGCCGCCGTGCTGGCCGCGGCCGCGATTCCCTCGTGGCGTGCGCACGTGAGGCGCGTGCATCGCACCGAGGCGATCCGCGCGCTGCTCGCGCTCGCCGCCGCGCAGGAACGCCATCACCTGCGGCACGGGCGTTATGCCTCCGCGCTCGGTGGTGCCGATGACGCCGCCGCGGAGCGGCTGCCCGTCGCCACGACCACCGACGGTGGCCGTTACCGGCTCGCCATCGATGCGGGCGACGATCTCACGTTCACGGCGCGCGCGACAGCGAACGGCAGCCAGGCGGGGGATGCGCAGTGCGCGGTGCTGCTGATCGACGAAACGGGCGAGCGCCGCGCGGAGGATGTCGCGGGGACACGCAGCGACACCCGCTGCTGGCGATGACGCGGGCGCACCTCACGGAGCACCCCGGCGCACCACCGCAACGGCTCAGTCAGCCGGAGCGCCGCCCGCGACGCGCAGCTCCCGCGGCAGCGCGAACACCACGTGCTCCTCGGTGCCGACGACTTCCTCGGGCGCCGCGCCGCCCCACTCGCGCAGGCGCTCGACGACACGCTCGACCAGAACCTCCGGCGCCGAGGCGCCCGCGGTCACGCCGACGGCGGCCTTGCCCGCGAACCACTCACGCTCGAGGTTCTCCGGGCCGTCG
The DNA here is from genome assembly GCA_046352935.1 of Steroidobacteraceae bacterium. GTDB lineage: Bacteria > Pseudomonadota > Gammaproteobacteria > Steroidobacterales > Steroidobacteraceae > CAYWMY01. The sequence goes on along the minus strand of JAXMGR010000007.1, from coordinate 170,785 downwards.
ACGAGGTAGCCCGGGATGCCGCGCATGGATGCGATCTCGCGCAGCCGGTTCGAGTTCGAGCTGGTCTTCGAGCCTACGACGACGATCACGTCGCAGAGCGTCGCGAGCTTCTTGACCGCGTCCTGGCGGTTCTGCGTCGCGTAGCAGATGTCTTCCTTGCGCGGCGTCGCGAGCGCGGGAAAACGCGCGCGCAGCGCCTCGACGATGCGCGCCGTGTCGTCGACCGACAGTGTGGTCTGCGTGACGAACGCGGCGCGCCCGGGGTGGCGGAGCTCGATGCGCGCGACGTCCGCCGGCGTCTCGACCAGCACGATACGCCCGCCCCGGGCGGGATCGAACTGGCCCATCGTGCCCTCGACCTCCGGATGGCCGGCATGACCGATGAGCACGACCTCGCGCCCCTCGCGCGCATAGCGCACGACTTCCATGTGCACCTTCGTCACCAGCGGGCAGGTCGCGTCGAACACGGTGAGTCCGCGCCGCGCCGCCTCGTCGCGCACCGCGCGCGAGACGCCGTGCGCGCTGAAGACCACCGTCGCGCCGTCCGGGACGGCGTCCAGTTCCTCGACGAAGACCGCCCCCAGGGCGCGCAGCCGGTCCACGACGAAGCGGTTGTGCACGACCTCGTGGCGCACGTGGATCGGCGCGCCGAACAGCGCGATCGCGCGCTCGACGATGCCGATGGCGCGATCGACGCCGGCACAGAAGCCGCGTGGATTCGCGAGCAGGATCTTCACGCCGCGCCCCTGCGACGGCGGCCGTCCAGCAGTGAATCGATCACGAGGAAGGCCGCGCCCACCGTGATGGCGCTGTCCGCGACGTTGAACGCGGGGAAGTAGTGCTGCTGCCAGTGCACGTGGATGAAGTCGATCACGTGTCCGTGCCAGACGCGGTCCACGACGTTGCCGAGCGCCCCGCCCATCACGAGCGCGAGCCCCGCCGGCAGCAGCGTCTGCCGGGCGGGATCGATGCGCCGGAGCCACAGCGTGATCGCGCCGCTCACGCCGAGCGCGAGCGTCATGAAGAACCAGCGCTGCCAGCCCGAGGCGTCGGCGAGCATGCTGAAGGCCGCGCCCGTGTTGTGCAGCCGGGTCAGGTCGAGCACGGGCAGCAGGGTTGCCACCTCGTAGAGCCCGAAGTTGCGCACGACGACCCACTTCGTGGCCTGGTCGAGCGCGACCACGCCCGCGGCCAGCCACAGCCACGCAAGTGCCCCGTGCTTCGGAGTCGCGATGTCGTTCACGGGAAATGCCTCGTCATGCTGCGGAGTATGCGCGCGCCGGCGATGTCCCGCGCACGGCCACGCGGCGTCGCGCAGACCGCACGGAGACCCGGGATCCCGGTCATGCGCAGCACCTCGTCTCGCCGGCACCCGTCAGGTTCGACACGCAGCGGCCACAGAGTTCCGGATGCGTCGCATCGCTGCCGACATCGGCGCGCCGGTGCCAGCAGCGCACGCACTTGGGCGCGCCGCTCGGACGCACCGCGATCCACACGCCGTCCTTCGCGGCCACGGCGTCGGCGGGACGCCGGGCGGCATCGTGCACGACGGCGGCCGAGGTGATCAGCACGAAGCGCAGCTCGTCGCCGAGCGCCGTGAGCTTCTCCCGCCACGCGGCGTCGCAGTAGACCTCGACCTCGGCCTCGAGCGGCGCGCCGATCGAGCCCGCCACGCGCAGCCGTTCGAGCTCGCGCGCGACCTCCGCGCGCAGCGCGATGACGGCGTCCCAGTCGACGGCGACGGTCGCCGCGCGGGACGCCTGCGGGAACTCGTACCAGCTCGAGAACATGACCGACTCGTCCCGCCGGCCCGGCAGGAACGACCAGATCTCCTCGGCCGTGAACGACAGGATCGGCGCGAACCAGCGCACCATCGCCTCGGCGACGTGGTAGAGCGCGGTCTGCGCGGAGCGGCGCGGGAGTCCGCCCGCCGGCGTCGTGTAGAGCCGGTCCTTGATGACGTCGAGCCAGAAGGCGCCGAGGTCGACGACGCAGAAGTTGTGCAGCTTCTGGTAGATCAGGTGGAACTGGTAGTCGCGGTAGGCCGCGATGATCTCCTCCTGCAGCGCGCTTGCGCGCTCCAGCGCCCAGCGGTCGAGCGCCACGAGCTCGTCCACGGGCAGGAGATCCTTCGCGGGATCGAAGCCCGCGAGGTTGCCGAGCAGGAAGCGCACGGTGTTGCGCAGCCGCCGGTAGCTGTCGGCCATGCGCTTCAGGATCTCGTCCGAGACGCTCATCTCGGCGCTGTAGTCCGTGGCCGCGACCCACAGCCGCAGCACGTCCGCGCCGAGGTTGCCGACGACCTTCTGCGGCAGCACGACGTTGCCGAGCGACTTGGACATCTTGCGGCCCTTGTCGTCGACGGTGAAGCCGTGCGTCAGCACCGCGCGGTAGGGCGCCCGGTCGTGCATCGCGACCGAGGTCAGCAGCGAGGAATGGAACCAGCCCCGGTGCTGGTCGGAGCCCTCGAGATAGAGATCCGCGGGCGCCGGAATCTCAGGGCGCATCGCGGGCAGGCAGTGGTGCACGACGCCCGAGTCCATCCAGACGTCCATGACGTCGTTGAGCTTCTCGTACTGATCGGCCTCCGCGCCCAGAAGCTCGCGCGCATCGAGCTCGAACCAGGCATCGATGCCGTCCTTCTCGACACGCTCCGCAACCGCGCGCACGAGCTCGCTCGCTCGCGGATGCAGCGCGCCCGTCTCGCGGTGCACGAACAGCGCGAGCGGCACGCCCCAGGTGCGCTGGCGCGAGATGCACCAGTCCGGACGGTTCTCGATCATGCCCGTGATGCGCTGCAGGCCCCAGCCCGGCACCCACTGCACCTTCGGGATCTCGGCGAGCGCCGTGCGGCGCAGCCCGTGGCTGTCCATGCCGATGAACCACTGCGGCGTGGCGCGGAAGATCACGGGCGTATGGTGGCGCCAGCAGTGCGGATAGCTGTGGCGGTACGGCTCGTGGTGCAGCAGCACGCCCCGCTCGGCGAGCGTCGCGACCACGGCTTCGTTCGCGGCGAAGACCTGCTGGCCCGCGAACAGCGGCGTCGAGGCGACGAAGCGGCCGTCGGGCCCGACGGGGTTGTCCACCGCGAGGCCGTAGCGTTGCCCCGCGATGAAGTCCTCGATGCCGTGGCCCGGCGCGGTGTGCACTGCACCCGTGCCGGAATCGAGCGTGACGTGCTCGCCCAGGATCACGGGCACGTCGCGTTCGTAGAACGGATGACGGAGCCTCAGGTGCTCGAGCGCCGATCCCGCCACGGTCGCGAGCGTGCGTGTGCGGCCCGCCGCGCGCTTCGCGACGGACTCGACGAGTTCCGTCGCGAGGACGAGCAGTCGCCGGCCGCCTGCCGCGGCCGCGTCCGGCTCGAACTCGACCAGCGCGTACTCGTGCTCCGGATGCACGGCGACGGCCTGGTTCGCGGGCAGCGTCCAGGGCGTGGTCGTCCAGATCACGACGGCTGCACCCTCGGCCGCGGCCACGCCGAAGCGGCGCGCGAGGTCCGCGGCATCGGCCACGAGGAACAGCACGTCGATCGACGGCGAGGTCTTCTCCTCGTACTCGACCTCGGCCTCGGCGAGCGCCGAGCGGCAGTCGAGGCACCAGTGCACGGGCTTCGCGCCGCGCAGCAGGTGACCGTTGTCGATGATGGTCGCGAACGCGCGCAACTGCTCGGCCTCGAAGCGCGGCAGCATCGTGAGGTACGGCTGCTCCCAGTCGCCGAGCACGCCGAGGCGCTTGAAGTCGGCCCGTTGCGCATCGACCTGCTGGGCCGCGTACTCGCGGCAGGCGGCGCGGAACGCGCGCGCGTCGAGCTTCTGGCCGACGCGGCCGTGCTTCTTCTCGACCTGCTGCTCGATGGGCAGCCCGTGGCAGTCCCAGCCCGGGATGTAGGGCGCGTCGCGGCCGTCGAGGGTGCGCGAGCGGACGATGATGTCCTTGAGGATCTTGTTGACGGCGTGCCCGATGTGGATCGTGCCGTTCGCGTACGGCGGGCCGTCGAGCAGCACGAACTGCGGCCGGCCGCGCGCACGCTCGCGCAGCCGCTGGTAGAGGCCCTGTCGCTCCCAGGCCCCGAGCATGTCGGGCTCGCGGCGCGCGAGATCCGCCTTCATCGGGAAGTCCGTGGCGGGCAGGTTGACGGTGTTCTTGTAATCCACGCTGCGATCCAGTCCTTTTCCAGAAATCTGTCGGCGACCCGCTCGGACGCCGCGTTGCATGTTGCTGCCGCGATCCACGCGGCGTGCCGCGCGCGCCGGGCGGCCGGTCAGTTCAGACGGCTCTCCGCGAGCAGGCTCCGCGCCTTGCGCGCGTCGTCGTGCATCTGCACGACGAGGCTGTCGAGGTCCGGGAACTTCTCCTCGTCGCGGATCTTCGCGACGAATTCGACGCCGATGTAACGGCCGTAGAGGTCGCCCGCGTAATCGAACACGTGCGTCTCGAGCAGCGGTTCGATGCCGTTCACCGTGGGTCGCGTGCCGAGCGAGGCCACGCCCTCGACGACCCCGGAGGCGACGCCGTGCACGCGCACCGCGAAGATGCCCGCGACCGGCGATGCGCGCCGGTACAGGCGGAGGTTCGCGGTCGCGAAGCCGAGCGTTCGTCCGAGCCGCTGGCCCTCGATCACGCGGCCGCTGATGCGGTAGGGCCGGCCGAGGAGCCGCGCGGCCCCGCTGAAATCGTTGCGCGCGAGCGCCGCGCGGATCGCGGTCGAACTCACGCGCTCGCCGTCGAACTCGACCGGCGCCACTTCCTCGACCGTGAAGCCCTGGGCCGCGCCGATCTCGCGCAGCATCGCCGCCGTGCCGGCGCGCCGGCTCCCGAAGCGGAAGCCCTCGCCGATCACGATGTGGCGCGCGCCGAGCCCGTGATGCAGCACGCCGTTCGCGAACTCGGCGGCCGGCATGCGCGACACCGCGGCGTTGAAGTGGATCACGACGAAGCGGTCCACGCCGAGGGCGGCGAGCGCCTCGGCCTTCTCGCGCAGCCGCATGAGCCGGGGCGGCGCCTGGCGCGGCTCGAAGAACTCCTTCGGCGTCGGCTCGAAGGTCATCACCACGGACGGCTCGCCGTGCCGCTCCGCCAGCGCGCGCAGCCGCCCGATCACGGCCTGATGACCGCGATGCAGCCCGTCGAAGCTGCCGATCGTGATGACGGAGCCGTGATGACGGGGACGCAGATTGGCGAGACCGCGGATGAGCTCCATCGTGGACCGGCCGGGGGAGGCGGAAAAGGGCTGGAATTATAGGGACTTGCGGGGAGCCTGCACACCAGATTCCACGCCCGTCGAGGCGGCCGGTCCCCGGGGAAGCCGCGCCTCACGGCCGGATTGACCGCTCCGCGGGAATCGTCTCAGGATACCCGCGAACCCTTCACCCCACCGACGCGCCGAACCGCTCTCGCCGCCGAGGGCGACACACGAGGGAGCCACCGACATGCGCCATGCACGCCCGATCTTCGACGGCGATGACCGAGCCCTCTACGACCAGTTCCAGTTCTCGCCCGCGGTGCGGGCGGGCGCCTTCATCTACATCTCCGGGGTCATCGGCACCGATGCGCAGGGGAAGGCCTGTGCCGATCCGCGGGAGGAGTACCACGCGACCTTCCGCGCGATCGGCCGGCTGCTCGCCGTCGAGGGCGCGACCCCGGCCGACATCGTCGCCCTGGACAGCTTCCACGTGTCGAAGGACCTCGTCGCGGACCTGCTCGTGTTCAACGAGGTGCGCGCGCAATACATGCAGGCGCCGCATCCCGCCTGGACGGCGATCGGCGTGGCCGCGCTCGGCATCCCGGGAGGACGCGCCGAGGTGAAGGTCACCGCGTTCCTCGGCAACGCCAGTGGCGGACGATGAGCGCCGGCACGCTGCGCATCGCGGAGATCTGGCGCTATCCCGTCAAGTCGATGGCGGGTGAGCGCATCGAGGCCGCCGACGTCGGCCCGCGCGGCATTCCGCTCGATCGCGGCTGGGCCGTCCGCGACGAGCAGGCGGGCGCGATCCGCAGCGCACGCTACATTCCGCGGCTCCTGCTCTGCAGCGCGCGCTACCTGCCGGGCACCGACGCCGGGCTCGTGCCCCACGTCGAGATCACGCTGCCCGACGGATCCACGGTCCGTTCCGACGACCGCAACGTCGATCAGCGCCTGTCGGATGCGATCGGACGCCGGCTGACGTTGTGGTCCCTGAAACCCGCCGACGAGATCGAGCACCTCCGCGTCGGGCCGGAAGCACTCGTGACCGGTGATGCGACGCGCGAGATGCGCATGCTGTTCGGCCTGAACGACGACGAGCCGCTGCCCGACCTCAGCGGCGTGCCGCCGAAGCTGCTGCGCGAGCTCGGCGAGCTGGCGGCGCCACGCGGCACCTACTTCGACGCGTTCCCGATCGACCTGCTGACGACCTCGTCGATGCGGCATTTCCAGCGCCAGCTCCCGGAGGACGTCGCACTCGACGTGCGCCGGTTCCGTCCGAATTTCCTCGTCGACGACGGCGGCGGGAGCGACGCGATGCGCGAGCGCGACTGGGTCGGACGCAGCCTGCGCCTGGGCCACGCCGGGCTCGACGTGGTGATGGAATGCCCGCGCTGCACGATCATCGCGGCCGAGCAGGCCGGCGGCATCCGGCGCGACGCGCGCATCACCCGCACCATCGTGCGCACCATGCGCCAGTGCATCAGCGTCTACTGCAACGTGCGGCAGCCGGGTCGTGTCACCGTCGGTGACGAGCTGACGGTCTGATCGACGGAAACGGGGGAGACTCATCATTTCCCGACGGCTCGACGCCGGACGCGCGGGCTGTTGACGGAGGGTCCCGGCGCCGCGCTGCCGGCACCGCTCAGGGCGGCGGCGCGACCTTGAGGTCTCGGTAGCGCAGGCCCGAGAACCACAGGGCCGCGAAGTACAGCGCGACGCCGCCGCCCACGCAGGCGCCGAGCCTCACCATGCGCGTCACCGGCGAATACGCGTTCCAGGCCGCCCAGTCGCCGGCCGAGAGCCACAGGAAAGCGGCGAGCAGCGCATTGGCGAGCAGGAGCCGCGGCCACAGCCGGCGCCACTGCGCCGAGGGATGGTAGACATCCGCACGCTGGAGCCCCCGGTACAGCAGGGTGCTGTTCAGCATCGCCGACATCCCGGTCGACAGCGCGAGCAACGCGTGCGGTGCGACGAAGCCGGCCAGGTGCGCGGGCACGACCACGGCGACGTTGAACCCCATGTTGGCGCAGAGCGAGATCATGCCGACCTTGACCGGCGTCTTCGTGTCCTGGCGCGCGAAATAGCCCGGTGCCAGCACCTTCACGAGGCTGAAGCCCATGAGTCCGAGGGCATAGGCCATCAGCGCGTACGAGGACATCTCGACATCGCGCGCGTTGAACTCGCCGTAGCCGAAGATGGTCGCGGTGAGCGGCCCCGCCAGCACGAAGAGCCCCACGGCCGCGGGCAGCGCGATCACGAAGGTGAGCCTTAGCGCCCAGTCGAGCGTCGCCTGGAAGCGCTCGACCGACTTCGCCGCGTGCTGCGCCGAGAGCCCGGGCAGGATCACGGTGCTGAGCGCGATGGCGAACACCCCCATCGGGAACTCGACGAGGCGGTCCGCGTAGTACATCCAGGCGATGCTGCCCGTCACGAGGAACGAGGCGATCACGGTGTCGAGCAGCAGGCTCACCTGCGCGACCGACGAGCCGAAGATGCCGGGCAGCATGAGCCGGCCGATGCGGCGCACGCCTTCATGGTTCCAGGCCCAGCGCGGCCGTGTCAGCAGGCCGAGCTTGTGCAGGGCCGGATACTGCGCGACGAGCTGGGCGATGCCGGAGACGAACACGCCGATCGCGAGCACGAGTCCCGGATCGGAGAAGAACGGCGCGATCCCGACCGCGAACAGGATCATCACCAGGTTCATCAGCGTCGAGTTGAACGCCGGCACGCCGAAGCGGCCGTAGCTGTTCAGCACACCGCTGCCGAGCGCCGTCAGCGAGATGAACAGCAGGTAGGGGAACGTGAACCGCAGCATCTCCACGGCCATGTCGAAGCGGCCGCCGTCGTGGCGGAAGCCCGGCGCGAACAGGTAGATGAGCACGGGCGCGGCGAGGACACCGATGACCGTCGCGACGAACAGTACGACGCCCAGCGTGCCGCTCATCCCCGCGACGAGCCCGCGCACGTCCTCGTGCGGGCGCCGCACGCGGTATTCGGAGATCACGGGCACGAAGGCCTGCGAGAACGCGCCCTCGGCGGTCAGCCGCCGCAGGAAGTTCGGGATCTTGAACGCGACGAGGAACGCGTCCATCAGCGTGCCGGCGCCGAAGGCCTGCGAATAGACCATGTCGCGGACGAGACCCGTGACGCGGGAGACGAGCGTCATGGCCCCGACGAGGCTGGTGCTGCGCAGGAAGCCGCGGGTCATTGCCCGGCGTCCGGGCGTGCGCCGTTCATGCGCGGGCGGCTGAAGGGACTGCCGCCGCAGGACCGTGATCCGCGGGCCGGACCGCGGCCGGTTGAAGGGCCCGGCGACCCGCGATGCCTGCGGCCGGCGCGGGCCCTGTCGGCGATTCTCATGGGGCGGGGACTATAGCCGATCGAAAGGGCCCTCGCCCGTTGACAACCCCCTGAACCGTCAGCAGAATGCGCGGCTCTCGAAGCATCCCCCGCAGGGAGTGGCCGTGGCCAACTCGAAATCCGCCGAGAAGCGCGCCCGTCAGGCGTCCGAACACCGTGCCCGCAACGTTGCGCAGCGCTCGACCGTCCGCACCGCGATCAAGAACGTCGTCGCCGCCGTCGACGCCGGCAAGAAGGACGAGGCAGCCGCCGCGCTGAAGGCCGCCACGCCGGTCATCGACGCGATGGCGCGCAAGGGCATCATCCACAAGAACAAGGCGGCCCGGCACAAGAGCCGGCTGGCGCAGAGCATCAAGGCGCTCGCCAAGTAAGGCACGTTCCATTCGAGGAACACCCGCGAGGCCGGTCGATGACCGGCCTCGTCGTTTCCGCTCCCCCTGTGCGACACGGCAGGACCGCCCCGCGCCCCGTTCACCCCGCGGGGATCGCCGCGTCAGGAACCGGGAAGGCGCCAGGCCGGACGCGGGGAGCCCGCGCCGCGACCGGCCGATCCCTCAGCCCGCAGTCGCGACCTTCAGCAGCCGCCGGGCCTCGCCCACACGCTCGCTGTGCCGCATTTCCTCGCTGGCGTTCTGGCGCAGCAGCTTCGCGACTTCCGCCAGCGGCTCGCCCTCGGCCCAGCCGAGGTAGATCCGCTCCCCGTCGACCTCGGCCGCGGCGAGCATCCCCAGGAACTCGTCGCTCGCGGTGAAGCACGGCGCACCCTCGACGAACGGGTTCTCCGCGGCGGGCGGCAGCGCGAACGGCGCCCCGCCCTTCAGTTCGATGGCCTTGAGCAGCCGGTGCGCGTGGCCGCGCTCCTCCTGGCCATTCCGGCGCAGGAGCGCCGCGGCCTCGCCGGACACGCCGTCGGCGAGCTGGTGGTAGAAGAACTCGCCGAAGCCCTCGATCAGCGCCAGCACCTGCAGGTCGGTGACCGACAGCGGCCGCCGCGACCTCAGGAACTCGAAGGCCTGGAAGGCCTGGGCCGGATAGCCGGCCGGAAGCGTCGCCATGTGGAACCCCCTCCGGCCCCACAACGGAGCCGCGCGAGCATGCTAGCGAGGCGGCCGGGTCCGCGAAAGCCGCTCAGGGCGCCCCCGTGTCCTGCAGGCTGGTCAGGTACGCCAGCACGTCGTGGATGTCCTGCGCCTTCAGCGTGTTCAGGATGCCGGTCGGGCCGTCCTCGTCATGCGGGCGTTCGCCCTTCAGGAAGATGTCGATCTGGCGCTGCAGGTAGTTCGTGTACTGGCCCACGAGCGACGGGAACCTGCCGCGGCCGCGCCCGTCGCGGGCGTGGCAGCTGAAGCATTCCTTCTGGAAGATCGCCTTGCCGTTGTCGAGGTCGCCCTCGAGGCGCGGCACGATCATGACTTTGTCCATGGCGAGCAGCCGCGTGAGCGCGTCGTCGCTCTCCTGGAACTCCGGCGGTCGTGTAGGCAGCTGGATGGCCGCGAGGTAACGCGCGATGGCCTCGATGTCCTCGTCGGGGAGTTCGCGGTCCTGCGTGTAGGGATACATCGGGATGTTGATGCGCCGCCGCGCGCGGAAGGATTTCAGCTGGTCGATGAGGTAGTCCGCACGCTGACCCGCGAGGCGCGGGTACTCGCCCTGCTTGCCGCCCTGCCCGAACTCGCCGTGACAGGCCGCGCAGACACCGTTGATGTCGCGCCCCTTCTCGTCGTCGTGGGCCGGCGCCGGAGATTCCTCGGCGCGCGCCGCATTCAGGGAACCGACGACGACGAGGACCAGCAGGCCGGCGATCCGGATTCCGTATCTCAACGCAGGGACTCCAGCAGGGCATCCAGGTGCGCGCGGGTCAGCACGCCGAGCCGGCGGCCGGCGATGCGGCCCCGGCGGTCGATCGCGAGCGTGTACGGCAGGTTGGCGTGCGGGTTGCCGAGCGCGACGAGCAGTTCGAGACCGTCGTCGCGTGCGACCAGGACCCGGTAGCTCATCTCGTACGCGCGCATGAACTCGCGCACCGCGGCGGGCTCCTCGCCGATGTCGATGCCGACGATGTCGACACCACGACGCGCCTCGTGCGCGCGGACGAGCTCGGGGATCTCCTCGCGGCAGGGCGTGCACCAGCGCGCCCAGAAGTTCACGATCATCGGCCGCCCGCGCGAGGCCGCGAGCGAGGCAGCCACACCGTCGGGTGTCAGCAGCTTCGCGGCGAACAGCGCCTCCGCACCCGGGGGTTCCGCCGCGCCGGCCAGCGTCGCCGCCAGCGCCAGCACGAGGGACAGCAGCGCGCGCCTCATCGCCCCTCCTCCGCCCGCAGGATCGCGTCGAGCCGCGCGGCCGTCGGCTCGATGCCCGCGTCGTAGGGCAGGCGCACGATGAACTGCCCGTCCGGCCCGAGCAGATAGAGGCCGGTGGTGTGGTCGATGCTGTAGAAGCCGGCCTTCGCACCCGGGTCCGCGTAGCGGCGGACCGTGATGCGGAAATGGTCCGCGGCGGCCTGCACGAGTTGCGGCGGGCCCGTCAGCGCGGTGATGCCCGGCCCGAAGTACTCGGCATACTTCGCGAGCACCTCGGGCGTGTCCCGCTCGGGGTCCAGCGTGATGAACACGAGCTGCAGGCGCTCACCGAGCGCGCCGAGGCGATGGCGCACCTGCACCATGGTCGCGAGCGTCGTCGGGCAGACGTCCGGACAGAAGGTGTAGCCGAAGGTGATGAGCTGGAAGCGGCCCGGGAAGTCCTCGTTGCCGACCATGCGGCCGCGCGTGTCGAGGAGCACGTAGCGTGGATTGACCGGGCCCGATCGATCGCCGGCGGGTGCGGTGGTGTCCGGCGTTTCCCCGGCGGCTGCGGGCGTGGCTGCGAGCGCCATGAGCGCCACGAGCACCGGGACGAGCGCGACCCGCGCGGCCCGGAGCGAAGCCCGCGGCGATTCTCGTGTCACCGCGTCACTTCCCGGGGGTGTCGGGGGCACGCAGCGCCGTCGCGACTTCCTCGAGGCGCAGCGCGATCACGCCCGGTTCCGGGCAGGCCGCCCCGCCCCGGACCTGCGCGAGATAGCCGCGGTTCGTCGCCTGCTCGAAGGCCGCGCCGTACTCCGGCCTGCGCGGCGCGAACTCGAGCATCAGGGCACGCGCGCGATCACTCAGCTCTTTCGCACCGCAGGCGAGCGCCTGGCCGTTGACTTCGCCGAGGCGTTCGATGGTCTTCAGGCCGGGGGCGGCGCCGGGCTCGCCCGCGGCCACCAGCGGGGCAGCGAACATCGACAGGATCAGCAGGCAGGCCGGCACGGGTCTCATGGCAATCCTCCGCGAGGGATCAGGCGAACATCAGTGCCGCAGCGAGCAGCAGCCCGTGGGCGACAGCCGCCAGGATGGTGAGCTTGATCGCCGGGCGCAGCAGCGCCGGGCGCGCGGCGGCGGTCCAGAGGATGCGCGACGCCGCGGCACTCGGCAGGAGTGACAGCAGCGACACGGCCGCGACACGCGGCAGCACACCCGCGACGATGCCCGCCAGGATCCACAGCGCCGCGAGCAGCACGAGCAGCACATAGCCCCAGCGCGCCCGCGCGGGACCGAGACGCACGACGAGCGTGCGCTTGCCGGCGCGCGCATCGGCCTTCGCGTCCGGGAACTGGTTGATGTAGAGCAGGTTCGCGACCAGCAGCGCGAAACCGAGGCCGGCCGCGAGCGGCGCGAACGCGAAGGCATGGCGCTGCACGTAGTCCGTGCCGACCACGACCGTCACCCAGCCGCAGGTCACGGCGAACTCGCCGAGCCCGCGGTTCACGAGCTCGAGCGGCGGCGCCGAATAGGCCCACCCGACGACGAGCCCGAACAGGCCGATGCCGATCAGCCCCGGCGCGCTCACGGCGGTGAGCCAGAGCCCGGCGGGGACCACGGCGAGGAGCAGCGCATAGCCGAACAGGCCGGTCGTGCGCTCGGAGAGCACACCGTTCTGGATGAATCGGCTGCCGCCCGTGAACGGGAACAGGCGCTCGTCGTTCAGTGCGTCGGTGCCGCTGCGGGCATCGAAGTAGTCGTTCAGGACGTTGACGCCCGCGTGCGCGACGAGCGCGAACAGCAGCGCCACCGTCGCGGAGGTCGCGTCGACGGCGACGCCGCCCGAGGCCGCGCTCGCGATGCCGAGCACGCAGCCCACGAGCGTCACGACCAGGAACGCGGGCCGCACCGCGGCCACGTAGCGCAGCAGCGGGTTCGGCAGGAGCGCGAGCGAGGGTTCGAGGGGCGTGCTCATGGTCAGGGCAGGTCGGAACGGCGGAACACGAGGTAGCCCGCCCCCGCGGTGACGAGGCCGAGTACCGCCGGATAGGCCAGCGCGAACACCCGGTAGCCCGGCAGGCCGAAGTGGTCGAGGATCACCCAGGCCGAGGGACCCAGCACGATGAGCTGCGGATCGAACAGTGCGAGCGCCGCGGTGCGGAACACCTGCAGCGGGTTGGCGAGCGCGATCGCGACCGCGACTTCCGGCGAGACCTTCCCCTGGATCATCACGCCGAGCAGGATGAGGTCGAGGAAGAGCAGCAGCGTGAGCCAGAGCACGAACGCCGCGCCCTGCGCGAGGTCGGTGCTGCGCGCGAGCGAGGAGATCAGCATGCCCATGCCGAGGAAGCACCACGACATCGCCGCGAGCAGCGCCGTGTAGTAGCCGAAGATGCCCCACGGCACCGGGATGCCGCGGAAGAGCGCGATCGCGACGGCCACCGCCATGGCCAGCATCACGGGCACGAAGATCATCAGGTAGCGGCCGACGAGCTTGCCCCAGAACCACGAGGCCAGCGAGACCGGCAGCGACAGCAGGTACTCGAAGACGCCGGCCTCGCGATCACCCGCCACCGAACGCACGGTGGTGATCAGCACGAACACGGGCAGGATCGCCATGGTGAGCTGGATGTAGGTCACGAGCAGGCGCGACAGCCCGACGAAGCCGAGCACGCGCGACTCGGTGAGACCGAAGAGGAACAGCAGCGCCACGATGCCGCCGAACACCAGCGTGTAGACGTGGAACCAGCGCGCGCGCAGCGACTCGGTGATGTCGAGCCGTGCCGTGAGCCACAGCTGCCTCATGGCGCACCCGGCGCGGACGGCACCGGCACGCGCGCCTGCAGCGCCGCGAAGTCGAGGCTGCCCGGCGAAGGCGCGTCCTGCGCGCCGAAGTTGTAGCCCATGGGCGACTGCGGCCCGCTGACGTAGTGCGCCCGGCGCGCGTCCAGCCAGCGCGCGGACTCACCCTCGCTCGCAAGCGCCGCGACCCACACGCGCACCCCGGCATCGCGTCCCCAGGGCTGTCCGCCGAGCCAGGTGAGCGCGCAGCCGATGTCGTCGAAAGATCGCGCCTCGCGCTGCGGGCCGCCCCGGACCTGTGCGGCAAAGCGACGGTCGGAGATCACCATGCCGCAATGGGTGCAGGTGTCGCGGCCCCAGTGCACCTCCGCGGGCCCCTCGTCGCCGGCGCCGCGCCCGCAGGCCGTGAGCAGCGTCGCGAGCGGAGTCGCGGTCACCGCGAACGCAGCCGAACGGAACAGCCAGCGGCGACGGTCCATCAGTCCTCTCCCAGTGACAGCCGGTCGAGCTGCGTGCTGTAGCGCGAGATCGTGCCGAGGAACCGCAGCCGGTCCGCCCCGGCGATCACGCCCTCCCAGCGGAGCCCGCCGCCCTGGTCCCGCAGGTTCCACGCGGCCAGCGCCTTCACGAGCGCGGGCTCGGCCTGGCGCACCGTGATGCGGCAGACGAGCCGCGATTCCAGCGACGCCTGTCCCGCGATCCGGTCATCGAGCACGATGCGGCCGCGATCCATCTCGACCACGCGGTTCACGAGGGTCGAGACCTCGTCGAGCCGGTGGCTGGAGACGAGCATCGTGGCATCGCCCGCACGTTCGGCGAGCAGTTCGAAGAACACCTTGCGCGCCGGAGGATCGAGGTTGGCTGCGGGCTCGTCCATCACGAGGATGGAACTGTCGCGGCCGAGCGCGATGGCGATGAGGATCTTCTGCTTCATGCCGCCCGAGAGCCGCACGAACTGGCGGTCACGGATCGCGTCGAGCTCGAGCCCGAGACGGCCGGCGATCGCATCGATGCGTGCGGGGTCCGAGCCGCACAGCGCCGCCGCGAAGCGGATCAGCAACCCCACGGACATCCTGAGCGGCGGCGGCAGCTGCGGCACGAAGCCCACGGCCTTGAGCACCCCCGTGCGGTCCACGCGCGGATCGCGGCCCGCCACGCGGATCTCGCCGCCGTGCAGGTACTCGCCGAGCAGGCAGCGGAACAGCGTGGTCTTGCCCGCGCCGTTCGAGCCGATCAGCGCGACACGCTCGCCGCGCGCGAGTTCGAGGTCGATGCCGTCGAGCACGGGCACCCGGCGGAAGGTCTTCGAGACCTTCCGGCAGCTGAGCGTCGGAGGGGCGGCAGTGGCATCCATGATTGCGTTCAGAGCAGCTTCGACAGGCCCTTGACGTCGAATTTCAGCGAACCGGTCGGACAGGTGTCGACGCACAGGCCGCAGCGCGTGCAGTCGGGACCGATGTCGACGACGGTGTCCGGCGCCCGCCCCTTGATGACCGTGTCGAGCACGTGCGGCACGAGGCACACCTTGCGGCAGTCGCCCTCGTGCAGGCAGCTCTCCAGCCGGTACTGCACGCGCGTCGGCGAGAAGATCCCGACGACGCCGTAGGTGAGCCCGATCGGGCAGGCGTAGCGGCACCACGCGCGCCGCACGAAGAAGACCTCGAACACCAGCATCGCGAGCACCCACAGCAGCGCGAGGCCGGGGCCGTAGATCAGCGCGCGCGACACGATGCCGGTCGGCGAGATGGACTCGAACACCGTGTAGCCGGTGAGCGCGGCGAGCAGCACGAACACGATCCAGAGCACGGAGCGCAATCCGCGGTTGATCTTCTGGTCGGAGACCAGCTTCATCGCCGCGAGCTTCAGGTGCAGCTTCTCGGCGAGCTCCGACAGCAGGTGGTACGGGCAGACCCACGAGCAGAACGTGCGCCCGCCGAGCAGGAACCAGAAGCAGAACACCGTGAGCGTGCCGATCAGCAGGTTCACGATGATGTGCTTGTGCGCAAGCATCACCTGCAGCGCGGAGTTGAGATCGATGAGGTGGAAGCCCACGAAGCGCGACCCCGTGAGCGCACCTTCGAGCACCTGGATGTCGAGATGGTAGGACAGCACGAACAGCAGGTTCACGGCGATCAGCGTGGCCCAGCGGCGGTTGCGCCACTTGTGGCTCTCGACCTTCGTCTCGTGGGCCTGCGCGCGCGCCGCTTTGAGCTGCTCGCGGTTGGTGGCGCGCTGCAGCCTGTGCAGCTGCTGCGCTCGCTCGGTGACGGGCCCGTCGCGCCGGGGCTCGCGCCCCAGCATGATCATCACCTGGTCCAGCAGCCGGCCCTTCATGCGCCGCGCCTCCCGGGCCGGATCGCGCTGGCCGCCCGCCGGATCGCGTTCCCGCTCATGCCTTCCACACCTCGCGCTGCTCGACCTCGATGCAGGCCGGCTCGACCGGGCAGATCATCTCGCAGACCCCGCAGCCCACGCAGGCCTCGTGCACCACGGGCTGGCGGCGACGGCTACCGTCCGGCGCGTACGTCGTCTCCATCGAGATCGCGCCCTTGATCGGGCATTCCCGCACGCACAGGTCGCATTCCTCGAGGTCGTAGGGATGATCGGCCACGGGAATCGGATTCCAGCGGTCGACCTCCATGTAACGCAGGTGGCCCTCGAACGCGGCGCCGCGCGCCTGCCCCTTGAAGCCCCTGCCCTTCACGGCGAGGCAGCTCTCCGGACGCACCAGCCGTGCCACGCCCATGCGCTCGGTGATGTTCAGCGTGCTCTCGACGTCGTGTTCCTTGGCCTTGAGCACCGGCTTCGAGGGCAGCATCGCGCCTTCGCGGGGCGGACGCAGCTCCGCCGTGTGATAGGTGAGCGCACCCGTCGGGCAGGCCAGCACGCACTGCACGGCGTCGCAGGAGAAATCGCAGGCCTGCGCGCGCGCATCGATGTAGGGCACGCCGACGCCGAAGCCGTCGACGAGATCCGCGAGCCGGATCGCCTGCACCGGGCAGACCTGCACGCACTGGCCGCACTTGATGCAGGAGGCGAGGAAATCCTCTTCGTCCAGCGCACCGGGTGGCCTCAACCGCTTGCGACGGGCATAGACCTGCGGCAGGTAACCCGACAGCGCGGCGCCCAGCACGCCGCCCGCCAGCAGGAAGGTCCTGAGCAGCCGGCGCCGCTGCTGCTGTTCGCGCGGCGGTGCAGCGGCCCGCGGCTTTGCCCCGGGCACGGCCGCCGGAGCCGGTGCGCGCCGGCCCCCGGGCCCGGGCGCGCTGGTGTCGTCACCGTCCGTCATACGCCCGCCTTCGGCCGCCTGAAGCGCGGCTCCTCGTCCAGCGCCTGCAGCTCGGGATTCGACAGCGGCGCGAGGCGCTCCAGGAAGTCAAGCAGTTCCATGACCGGCGTCATCCGGAAGAAGCGCGCAACCGGCATCTCGATCCAGATGCGGTCCGCATAGGCGTACTCGGCGTGCGGCGTGTCGCCCCGGCCGTCGCCATCGCGGTCGAATCCCGCATAGGTGTCGAAATAGTTGCCGCGCCACTGGTTCAGACCCGACCGGCCCCGGCCCGACTGCACGACATCGCTGAGGTTACCCTCGAAGACGTTGTCCGAGAACTCGTTGCCGCCCAGGTCGCTCGTGAAGTGCACACCGATGCCATTGTACGCAAAGCGGTTGCGCCGGAAGCGCACCGAAGAGCCCGGCTGGAACGGCGAGAGGTCGGAACCCACGCCGATCGCGCAGTAGATGAAATCGTTGTCCTCGATGTCCGAATCGCTCGATTCCTTGAAGCCGAGCGCCATGCCCGCCGCGCCCGTTGCGTGGGACACCAGGTTGCGGCGCAGGTGCACACGCTCGGTGTACATGAGGTACACGCCCACCATGTTGTCGTAGTAGCGGTTCTCCTCGACCAGGTTGTCGTTCGAGAACATGAAGTGCAGCGAGTACCGGCTGCGGCGCCCGATGTTGCGGCGGAACACATTGTGGTTGGAGTACCAGGCCACCATGTCGCGGGAATCGGTGAGTTCGTTGCCCTCGATGCGGTTGCCGTTGCTGTACCAGAGGCGCAGGCCGTCCCCGCGCATCGAGACGTCGAGCGACTTCGAGCGGATGCGGTTGCCGCGTACGACGTTGTCATTCGACTGCTTCAGGTCGATGCCGAAGAGGCAGTCGTCGATGGTCAGGTTCTCGACGGTGTTGCCGTGGCCGCGCACGTCGAGACAGGAATCGTCGGTGTCGTAGGACTCGCCGGATCCCGTCAGGTGCAGGCCGCGCAGTACGGCGTGGTCCGTCTCCAGCGAGAACACGCTGCCCCTGCCCCCCGCGTCGATGGTCACCTGGCCGCGGCCGTCGATCACGAGCGGCTTCGTGACGCGCACCGGGCCCGCGTAGGTCCCCGCCGGCGGCCGCAGCGTGGAGCCTGGCGGCGCGGCATCGACCAGCGGCTGGAACGGCCGGAGTTCCCAGACCCGCCGGTCGCGCTCGCGCAGCGCATAGGCCGGCTTGGGCCGGTCGACGTCGGTGCGCACGGCGCCGTGGGTGCCGGCGAGCGACGTCGCCGGATCCGGCTCGTCCTCGGGATCATCGCCGACGATGATCTGGCCGCTCGCGCTGCCGATGGCCGCGAGACAGACGAGCGCCATGGCGAGCAGCGGTCGCGTACTGCGGGCCATCGTGTTCGCCGGGATCAGCCCGGCGTAGTGCCGCGCATCTGCTGGCGTCGCAGCAGGGCAGCCGGCACCAGGCACAGGAACACCACCACCAGCAGCGCGAAGCCCCAGTAGGGATACGAGTAGGTCGAGAACTGCGCCACCTTGCCCTCACCGAACAGCGTGGGCATGAACGGCTTGACAGTGAACGCGCCCCAGGGGTGCAGGTTGTGACCGAAGAACCAGAGCCACGCCGCATAGGTGACGACGAAGTACAGCGGCAGCAACGCCGGTACGAACGCCAGGAGCAGCGAGAAGCCCCGCGAGACCCTGACGCCTACCAGCACGGCGAGCATCGCCGCGATGAGCCCGGCAATCACGAAATGCGTCACCGTGCGCACGTTCTCGCCCCAGTGCCGGACCCGCTCGGGCTCGTTGAAGTAGGCCGCCGCGTCGCTCACGTAGCGCTGCACGTGCGCGTCGAGCCGGCCCATGCCGTACTGCTCGACGAGCATCCAGGCGGCAACCGCGGTGAAACCCGCCGCGAGCACGCCGAAGCGCAGTCCCCGGCGCGACTCCGGCACCATGAAGCCCACCAGCATCGTGGCGAAGAAGGCGAAGAAGAACTTCGCCAGCACCCGCTCGACCGGGGCGCCGGTCGAGATCGGGAACATGCCGACGTAATGGTTGATGGTGTCCATCTCGTGCAGGCAGTCGAGGCCCTGGGCGCCCTTGTTGACGTCCTCGCTCTCGTTCAGCACCGGGTTGTAGCGCTCGCCCTCGCCACCGAGATCCTGCTGCAGGACCTCACCCTGACGCCCGACGGTGGCCGGCTGCACACTGCAGCCGTTGTAGACCCCGTTGAAATGGAAATGGATGCGGATGCCCTGCGGGAACGCCTCCTTCGGATAGTTGGGCGCCGTCAGGGACACCCACCAGATCGGCGAGAAATAGGCCGCGATCATCGCGAGCATCGCGATCGCAGCCAGGGCCACGATGCGCCGTTCCTGCGAAGCCTGTCCCTGCATCGTCACTTCCACCCGCTCCGGTTCAGTGCTTCGCCGCACCGGCCTTGCACATGGCGCCCGGCATCACGAGACTCGCCTGGTAGGCCGAGATGGCGACCAGCTGGGCGTCGTCGTAGTTCTTGATGACCTTGACCATGTCGGGATTCGCGTTGCGGCGCTTGCCGTCGCGGATCGCCGTCATCTGGCGCAGCAGGTACTTGTAGTGCTGCCCCGCGATCACGGGATAGAACTTCGCCTTGTCGCCCTCGCCGTTGGCGCCGTGGCAGGTCCTGCACTCCTTCTCGTAGAGGTCCTTGCCGCGCGCGACCTGCAGGGCGGCGTCCGCACCCTCGTACTTGCCGTGGTCGACCGGGATGCAGAGGCTCTCGATGTAGGCGGCCGCGTCGGCCAGCTCCTGCGGGTCGACGAGCGAGATCGCAAAGGGATACATGGTCGGGTTGTCACGCAACCCCGCGCGGATGTCCGCCATCTGCTTGATCAGCACGGTCGTGTGCTGGCCCGCGAGCTGCGGGAAGGTCCCGTCGGGACGTCCGGCCCCGGACGGCAGGTGGCAGGCACCGCAGACTTCATACGCGTCCTTGCCGTTCTCGACATTGCCCGTCTTGTGCAGGGCCTCGATCTTCTCGCCTTCCTGGGCGTTCCAGACATAGCCTTGGGACTCGATCCCCGCCTTGGCCGGCGCGGGAGCCTGGGCCCAGGCGGTCGTCGAGGCGGACAGTGCAAGCAGCAGTGCGATCGTCTTGTTCACAATTCCTCACCCTTGATCAGCGATCCTGGAACCGTGCACCCTGGCTTCAGGGTGCGAGCGTGGAAATATACCCGGCCAGCTCCTTGATGTCGGCCTCCGTGACGATGCCCATCACGCCCTGCATGGCCGCCGAGTTGCCGTTGGCGCGCGCACCGCTCTTGATGTCGAGCATCTGCCGTTCCAGGTACGCGGCGTTCTGCCCGGCGATCTTCGGGTAAGCCGGCATCAGCGGCGTCCTCGCGTCCTTGCCGTGGCAGGCGAGACAGGTCTTCTGCGCGTAGAGCGCTGCACCGTCCGCCCAGGCGGCCCCGCTCATCGTGATGGCCAGCACCGCGGCCGAGGTGATCCAGTGACGCTGCATTGTTCCTCCCGATTCCGTGTTCCCAACGAAAGCCGGGGAACGGTTCGCCCGTTCCCCGGCCAGGTTCGCGACCGGCGGATGCCTACTTCGCGATCTTCTTCGCGCCGTGCTGCTCGAGATAGGTCTTGGCGCGCAGACCCAAGTCCGCCGCCTTGACCTGGTACTGGAAGACCTGCTCGGCCCAGAGATTGGCCTGCTCCCAGTCCTTCTTCGCGGCAGCCGCCTCGTGCCGGCCCTTCGCGTCCTTCATCTTGCCCAGCTGGTCGGTGGCGTCCTCCACCATGGATACGACATCCGGGAAGTCCTTGTAGTTCACGGAAGTGATGTATCCCACGACGGAATCGATCACGGCCTGCGTGTCGGCCACCTTCTTCAGCGTCGCCTTGTAGTCGTTCTCCGTGTACGCCTGCTTGGCGAGCGCGGCCTGCACCGGCTTCCAGCCCTTCGGCTTGACGAGCAGGTAGCCCATCATCTCGAGGTGCAGCGCCGAGCAGAACTCCGTGCAGTAGTACGGATACACGCCTTCCTTGTCGGCCTTGAAGCGGACCGCGACGGTCTTGCCGGGCTCGATCGAGGCATGCACGTTGAACGTCGACACGGTGAAGCCGTGCGTCTCGTCCTCGGCGCGCTCAAGGTTGGTCATGTAGATCGTGACCTCGTCGCCGACCTCGGCCTCGATGGTCTCGGGCGTGATGTGCGACCGGATCAGCGTCGCATACACGTCGAGCTTGTTGCCGTTGCGGACGATCTTCTCCTCACCCGCGCGCACCGCGCCAGGATGCGGCTTGTCGGTGCGGCTGTCGGTGCCGACCTTGTAGCGCACGCCCGGCTTCAGCTTGTTCGCCGCGATGGCGACCGCGTAGTGCGGCTCACCCAGCGGCAGCGGCATGTCGTAGAGCAGCTGCATCTTGTCGCCGCTGATGTCGATCAGCTGGTGGTTCTGCGGATGCAGCGGGCCCACCGGCACGAAGCGGTCGATGGCCAGCTTGTTCAGCGCCACCAGGTACTTGCCACCCGGGTTGACCGAATCGCCCTCCATCGTCATCAGGTGACCGATGTTGTAGTGCACGCTGAGCTTGTCGAGCACCTTGCCTTCGCAGTAGTTCCACTTGGCGACCTGCGAGTCGACGTACACCGAGGTGTAGGCGATGCAGGGCTTCGAGTCGAACTGGGTGTGCAGGGGGCCCAGGCCGATCTGCACCTGACGCTCGGTCGCGACGGCCGGCGAGATCACCGGGATGCCGTACGGGTCCTTCGACTCGAACTTGCCGGCGTTGATCGCCGCCTGGATCTTCTCGAAGCTGAACACCGTGGCATGCGTGTCGAGCTTGCCCGAGACGATGATGAAGCGGCCGTCCGGTGTGACGTCCACGCCGTGCGGGCTCTTGGCCTCGGGAACGAGGAACAGGATGCCTTCCTTCACGGCCGTCGCGATGGAGATGACGTTGTGGCCGTTGATCTTCTGCGCCTTGCCGGCCGCAACGACCTCCGCCGCCTTCTTCCAGTTCACGACGTGCAGGTAGTCGGTGTCCTTCGCCGAGCAGCCCGCCTCGTACGGCGGCCGGCCCTTCTCGATGCCGCCGACGTAGCGCTCGGCGCAGAACGAGTTGGTGAACGACCAGCCCTCCGACGGACCCTTGCCCGCATCGCTCAGGTCCTGCGAGTACGGCGGCATCTCGATCGTGAAGGACTCGGCCGGCTTGAGGCGGCCTTCCTTGCGGTCGAACTTCCAGTAGGTCACGCCGCCGCGGTACTTCTCGTTGAACTGCTCGAGCGGGTAGAACTTCTTCGACTCGAGCGGCGCCGCGTACTGGGCCGCCTCGATGACGTACTCGGTGTTCGGCGTCACGAAGGTGCCGCCGTGCTCCGACTTGAAGACCGGGTTCACCACGATCTGCTTGGTCTCGAAATCGCGCAGATCGATGACCGCCACGCGCGGATTGGCCTTGTCGTTGATGAACAGGAACTGCCCGTCGTACTTGCCGTTCGTCTCGGAGATCGCCGGGTGGTGCGAGTCGCCCCAGGTGATCGACTTGCCGTCGATCTTGCCGCCCGCGAGCACCGCCTTCGAACTCTCGTCGAAGCCATAGCCCTGCCAGGGCTCCGGCGTGAACACACCGAGATACTTCAGGATGCGCATCGACGGGACGCCGTAGACGATGACCTGGCCGCTCTGTCCGCCGGAACTGAAGACCACGAACTCGTCGCGACCGCCGGTCGGCACGTACGTCTTCGCCGCGGCGAGGACGTCCTGTTGGCTGAGGCCGCGCGCCTGCATCACTTCCTGCAGCGTCTCGGCAGAGGCATTCAGCGCGAACGCCGACCCCGCCGCGACCGCAAGCGCGAGAGCCCGCTTGGAAAGACCGCTCATTGTTTTACCCTCTGATGGCGCCTGGCGCCCGTTTCTTTGTGGTAGCACCGCGCCGCGATCCGGCGGCGCATCGACCGGTGAGCCCGGCATCCGTGTCCTCGCGGCCTGGATGCGCACCCACCTCTCGATCGGACGCGATTCTCACACGCGGTCTTCGCGCCGACAGCCGCGGATGTGCGAAGCACCCGCAGGGGAATGTACGTGGGCCCCTGAGGCAACTACGTACTTGCCTCCCGGTGCCCGCAACGCCCCCGGCCGACGCGGATGCGACGATGCCGGCGAGGCCGCCGCCCGCACCCGGTCCGCGCCGGTTGAAAGACCCTTCCCGCGCGCGCTATGTTGCCCGCCCGTCGACGAACGACGCACGCCCGATGCCCATGAAGACCACCGACCTCTACGACCGCTTCGGCGAAGCGGCCCGCGTGCTGCCTCCCGTGTTCCAGGATTTCGGCGGTCGCGATTCCTTCAGCGGCCAGGTCGTCACCGTCAAGTGCTTCGAGGACAACTCGCGCATCAAGGAACTGGCGGCCACGCCCGGTCGCGGCAAGGTCATGCTCGTCGACGGCGGCGGCAGCCTGCGCTGCGCGCTGCTCGGCGACCTGATCGCGGCGGATGCGGTGAAGAACGGCTGGGAGGGCATCGTCATCCACGGCTGCGTGCGCGACCGCGCCGCGCTCTGCGAGCTGCCGCTCGGCATCAAGGCGCTGGCCGCGACACCGCGCAAGTCGCTGCGCCGCAGCGAAGGCCAGACCGGTCTCGAGATCGTGATCGGCGGGGTCGTCTGCCGCGACGGCGACCGGCTGTACGCCGATGAGGACGGGGTGCTGCTGCTGGATGCGGCGGCGGCATCGGAGCTCGGCACCTAGAATGCGAAGCGGTATCATCCGGCATCGCAGGGGCGCGGCCCGGTGCCGTGGCCGGCGATGGATGCAACGGGATGAGCACCACCCTTTCGACCGACGAGAACCAGCGCCTGGCGACGCTGGAAGCCCTGAGGATCCTCGACTCGCCGCGCGAGGCCGTCTTCGACGACATCGTGGATCTGGTCGCGCGGCTGTTCCGCACCCCCATCGCGCTCATCGTCCTCGTCGACCGTGACCGACAGTGGATCAAGGCCAGTCATGGCTTCGGCGACATCAGGACCACGCCGCGCGACATCTCGTTCTGCACGCACACCATCCGCGAGCCGCGGGTCATGGTCGTCCCGGACGCATCCCTCGACCCGCGCTTCGCCGACAGTCCACTGGTGACACAACCGCCGGCCATCCGCTTCTACGCGGGCGCGCCGCTGGTCACCGGCGACGGACATGCGCTCGGCACGCTGTGCACCATGGACCACCGACCGCGCGGGCTCGATGCGGACCAGGTCGCCACGCTCGGCAACCTGGCTGCGATCGTGACGGCCCTGATCGAGGCGCGCGCCGACCGAAGGTACCTCGTCGCGGCGCGCACCGACCTCGTACGCCAGGAACAGCGGCTGCGCACCATCACCGATGCCGTGCCGGCCGTGATCCTCTACGTCGCCCCGGACGGGCGCTTCCAGTTCGCCAACCGTGCATTCGCACGCTGGGTCGGACGCTCCGTCGACGACGTGGTCGGTCGGCGTCGCGCTGAGCTGCTCGACCTCGACGAGAAATCCGAGGTGATGTTCGCCCGTGCCCTCGCGGGAGAGACCGTGAGTTTCGACTTCGTCTCGCAGCGATACGGCGAGCGCACGATGCACGTCACGTTCACGCCGGACACCGGCCCCGAGGGCGTGCGCGGCATATTCGTCGTCGGCATCGACGTCTCGGCCCGCGTACGGGAGGAGGAGCAGCGCCAGAATGCACAGCTGCGGCTGCTCAATGCGCGTCTGCACGAGGAGATCGAGGCGGAGCGGCACCGCATCGCCCGCACGCTGCACGACGAATGCGGCCAGGCCATGACCGCGGTCCGTCTGCGTCTCGCGGCACTGGCCCGGGCCGGCGACGGGGATCCCGCGCTGGCGCCACGGGTCGCGGAGGTCGACGCCGCGCTGACACAGGCAGTTCAGGCGATGCAGGGCCTCGTCGCCAACCTGCGTCCGCCGCTGCTCGACGATCTCGGCCTCGCCGCCGCCGTGTGTCACCTCGCGCGGCAGGTCGAGGCACTGAGCGGCATCGCCATCGACGTGACCGTCGAAGGCGACACGAACGAAGTGTCGGACGAAACCTCGACCGCGCTGTATCGCGTGCTGCAGGAAGCGCTGACCAACGTGCAGCGGCACGCGGCCGCGAACGAAGTGACGGTGCGGCTCGTGACGGACGCCCGGACCGTGCGCCTCGAGGTCGGCGACGACGGCTGCGGTTTCGATGCCACGCAGGTGGCCGGCGACCACTACGGCCTGGTCGGCGTGCGGGAACGCGCACGCGAACTCGGTGGCCGCGCCACCGTCGACAGCCGGCCGGGTGCCGGCACGCGCATCGTGGTCGAACTGCCGCGGAGGCTGGCATGAACGCCACGGCGCGCCGCCGGGTCCTGATCGTGGACGACCACGCCGTCGTTCGCGCGGGGCTGCGCACCATCCTGAACGAGCATCCGGATCTCGTCGTCGTGGCAGAGGCCGGTACGAAAGCCGAGGCGCTCGAGGCACTGGGGGCGCAGCCCTGCGACGTGGTCGTCGTCGACCTGGCACTGCCCGACGGCAGCGGCTTCGACCTGCTGAAGGCTGCGCAGACCCGGCGTGCATCCCTGCCGCCCGTGCTGATCCTGAGTTCACATCGCGATGACCAGTACGCGATCCAGGCACTGCGCCACGGGGCGGCCGGCTTCCTCTCCAAGGACATGGCGGCCGACGAACTTGCGGCGGCGGTACGCCGTGTCGCGGCCGGCGGCCGCTATTTGAGCCCGGAGGTCGCCGTGCGGCTGGCCGGCACGGTGCTCGACGGCGATTCGGGGCTGGAGCCGCACGAGCGGCTCACGCCCCGCGAACTGGAGGTCTTCCTGCGCATCGCGGCCGGCCGGTCGCTCGTCTCGATCGCGGAAGAACTGCACGTCTCGCCCAAGACGGTCACGAGTTGGCGCAGCCGCATCCTCGAGAAGCTGGGCCTCGAGAACAACGCAGCGCTCGCGCGCTACGCGCTGCTCAAGGGACTGCTGCAGGGCTGAACTGCACCGCCTCGCCGACCCCGCCCAGCCGTCGTAGGGGTTCCCTCACGCATAAAACAGGCATTTCCGATACATGTTACGGGGGCGCCCCCATCAAGATCACCGGGAGTCGAACCGCTACGGGCGGCATCAGCCCGCAAAGGACATGCATCCCTTGGATTCCGCCAACGAAGCCGCCCGCCTCAGCGCCCTCCATTCACTCGACCTGCTCGACACGCCGCCCGAACCGGCCTTCGATTCGCTGGTCCAGCTGGCCGCCCTCGCCTGCGACACGCCGATCGCGCTCGTGAGCCTCGTCGACCGGACGCGCCAGTGGTTCAAGGCGCGTGTGGGCATCGAGGCCACAGAGACGCCGCGCGAATACGCCTTCTGCGCGCATGCGATCCTGACGCCCGGCGGTCTGATCGTTCCCGATGCCGCACGTGACCCGCGATTCGCTCCGAACCCGCTCGTGACGGACTCGCCGGGCATCCGCTTCTACGCCGGCGTGCCCATCCGCGTCGCGGGCGGCCATGCGGTGGGTGTGCTCTGCGTCGTCGACACGGTGCCGCGCACGTTCACGGCACGGCAGCTGGAAATGCTGCGCGCACTCGCCCGGCAGGCTGAACGGCTGATCGTCCTGCACTGCGAGCAGCGCGCCGCCACCGCGCTCCGACAAAGACTGCGCGGACGGGAACAGCAGCTGCGCCAGCTCGAGATCCACGAGGCGAGCCGCATCGCGGCCGAGTTGCACGACGGTCTCGGGCAGCAACTCACAGGCATCAGTCTCGCCGTCGCATCCCTGCAGGCGCGGTTGCAGGGCTGCGACGAGGCCACCCAGGAACAGGCCACGACGATCGGCATGCTGGCGTCCGAGGCGATCCGGCAGTGCCGCGACCTCGCCTATTCGGAGGCGACGTTCACCGTCGACGAACACGGACTGGTCGGATTCCTGCAGCGCTACTGCAGGCTCCTGAACCAGGGACCCGGCGCACCGATCACGCTGCACACCGGCCACAGGCTCGCCCGCGAACCGGATGCAGCCACCGCCCATCACCTCTTCCGCCTCGTGCAGGAGGCCGTCAACAATGCGCGTCGTCACTCGGGCGCGACACACATCGGCATCGAACTCATCGAGCAGCCGGATCTGCTGTCACTCACGATCGACGACGACGGCAGGGGCATGTGCGCCGAGGCCCGTTCGTTCCCCGGACTCGGCATCCGCAGCATGCGATTCCGTGCCATGGAGATCGGCGCCAAACTGGTGATCGCCGACCGCCATTACGGCGGCACGCAGGTGCGCTGCGTGCTGCCGTTGCGGTCGCAGGCCGTCGATTCATCTGCCGCAGTGCGGACCGTGGAAGCCGGGCTCCGGCGCGGATAACCGGGACATCGCGACAACCCGCGGCGCAGCCCGGACCCGCCCGCGGCTACGGGCCCTTGCGCTGGCGCTGCGCCGCCTGGTGCACGGCGAACTCCTCCGGAGTCACGGAACCATCGTGGTTCGTGTCGATCTCCGCGAAAGTGCAACCGTCCGCCATGCCGCGCATCATGCGGCCTTCCTCGGCGCGCTGTTTCATGCGCGCGGCACGCGCCTCGTCGAACTCGGCTTCGGTCATCCTGCCGTTCTTGTCGAGATCGAAGTCCGCGAACGCCGGCATGTTGCCACGACCGCCGCCCGGACCGGGTCCGGCCTTGGAGCCAACCATGCCACCGCCCATGCCGGCACGCTGACCCGCCGCGAGTTCATCGGGCGACAGCCGGCCATCGTGGTTGGCGTCCAGCTCCGCGAATGACGGCGCCCGCAGCATGGGGCGTCCGTCGGTCTGGCGCTTCTCACGCACCGCGTTGAACTCCGCCTCGCTGACGGCGCCATCGCCGTTGGCATCGTAGGTCGCGAACGGCACCGGGCCGCGGGCGGGCAGATCCGCCGCGGTCACAGCCGTCGACAGCAACGCGCCGGTCGTTCCGACCGCGACGACGAAGGCATGCATCAAGAACCGTGTATTCATGGGTCAGCTCCTTTTTCCACTCCGGGACCTCCCGGATCCTGCTGTTGCACCGCGCGATCTCCCACGCACCGAAACGCTGCGGACGGCTCGAACGAGGCGCGCGCCCTCAGCGCGGAGCTGCAGGCGAGCCACCCGCCTCCAGCTGCAGCCGCTCCCGCAGCTTCGCTTCCTGCTGCTGCAGCAGCTGCTCGCGCGCGCGGACCTGCTCCATCTGCTGATCGACGAGCTGCAGCCGCTCCTGCAGCCGCTCCTGCAGCCGCTCGCGCTCCTCTGCCGCGCTCTGCTGGCGATCGCGGATGCGCGCCATCTCCTGCTCCAGCGTGCGTCGCCGCGCCGCCTCGGTATTGTCCGTTCCCATGACCCTCTGCCGGTCCTGCTGCTGCAGACGGTCCTGCGCCTGCAGTCGATCGCGCTCCGCCGCCGTCCGCTGCTCCTGGTCCCCGAGCCATGCGTGGTCACGGTCGCGCTGGCGGTCCAGGTCACGCGCCGTCGCACCTTGGCCCCGATTCCCATCGTTCCGGCCCCTGCGACTTACAGTACACTCTAATTTAGCATTTTCTAATATTATGCCCGGACTCGCCCGGTTACCATAGGTACATGTCCGGTGACGTGCGGAGTCAACGCGACAGGGCCTCGTGCGTTGCAGGGCGACGCACTCGTCGCGCCGCTACTGCCGCGCCAGGTAGCTCGTGATCAGATTCCGGTAGTTCGGGATGTGCGCCGAGAACAATGCCCCCAGACCCTCGACGTCGTTGCGCCAGTCGCGGTGCAGTTCGCAGGCCACGCCGAACCAGTTCATGAGCTGCACACCGGCCGCTGCCATGCGCGCCCAGGCCGCGTGGCGCGTCACTTCGTTGAACGTACCCGAGGCATCGGTCACCACGAACACCTCGTAGCCCGCCTCGACGGCCGAGAGCGCGGGGAACGCCACGCAGACCTCCGTGACCACACCCGCGATGACGAGCTGCCGCCGGCCCGTCGCCTTCACGGCTGCGACGAAGTCGTCGTTGTCCCAGGCATTGATGTTCCCGGGCCGCGCGATGTACGGCGCGCCGGCGAACATCTCCTTCAGCTCCGGCACCAGCGGACCGTTGGGTCCGTTCTCGAAGCTCGTCGTCAGGATGGTCGGCAGCCCGAAGTACCGCGCACTCGCGGCCAGCGCCAGCACGTTGTTCTTGAACTCGGCCGGTGAGAAGTCCTGCACCAGCGAAATCAGGCCCGACTGGTGGTCCACCAGCAGACAGGCCGCATCCTCCCGCGAGAGCCGGGTGTACCTGAATGGCTTGTCCATGACCGATGCCTCCTCCGAGTGGGTGTCCGGCGGACGCCGGACGCAGTGTCCGGTCTACGGGCTGCGCAGGCCGCAGCGATTCCGCCGCAGCCGGGATGGATGCGGTGGATCGATTGGATTCCGGGCCGCCGGGATGGTTCGCCCGATCGCCGATTCAATCCGTCCCCACGGGACTTCGGCCTCGACGAGTGCCGCGCGCAGCGCGAGCGACCCCCATCAGAACCCGGAGCCGGGCTGTCCCAGGAACTCCACTTCCTCCGGCGTCGAGGCACGACCCAGCGCCGCATTGCGGTGCGGATAGCGGCCGAAGCGGTCGACGACGGCCTTGTGCTCCAGCTCGGCAGCGAGGTTCTCCTCGAGGCCCGGCGTGTCGAACAGCCGCACCGCGATCTCGTGGATCCGGCGCGACTCGCTGTGCATGTAGGGCAGGTAGAGAAAGGCGAGCCGCGGCGGCCTGAGCACGGCGTCGATGCCGAGCGCGACGGCCTCCTGCGCGAGCCCGAGCGCGAGCGCGTCCGCGGCGAAGGCCCGCGGCGTACCGCGGTGGATGTTCCGCGAGAACTGATCGAGGACGAGGATCTCGGCGAGGCGCCCCTCGGGTGTTCCGCGCCACTCGAAGAGCTCGCAGGCGACGGCCGCCTCGTGCAGCGCACCGAAGCGCGCTCGGATCGTCGCATCGAGGTCCGCATCGGCGCGCCACCACTGCGCGGGCGAGAGATCCTCGAACCAGAACGACAGGACCGCTTCGCGCATCATGACGGCGTCACCGATCCGGAATCCGGAGGACACCACTGTACCCCGTCGCAAGGGCACTGCGGCGTCCCGCCCTGCGACTCACCGCGGGACCTCAACGCCGCCGGCACCGTCATTCCCTCCGGTCGCGGAACGCGCGCATCGCGTGGCGCAGCAGCGGCAGCTGCCGATCGAACCGGCGGCACGCGGCACAGATCGCGAGGTGCAGCCGGAGCGACACACGCTCCAGGACGCCGAGCCTGCGTTCCTGTGCCTCGGACAGCATGCGCGTCGCATCGTGGCAGCTCAGCATGGCCGAGCGCCTTTGCCGAACCAGCACTCCTCGAGACACGCCCTGAGCTTCAGGCGCGCGCGGTGCAGCGTCACGTGCAGGTTCGAAGTGCTGATGCCGACCGCCCTGCAGATCTCCTCGGGCTCGAGTTCGACGAACTCGCGCATCATGAGCACGCGGGACTGACGGGGCGGCAGTCCGTCGAGGCAGGTGCTGAACACCTGCCAGAACTGCGCCTGCTCCAGCGACGCTTCGGGATCGGGCCAGTCGCTGGCCAGCTGCCCGTCCTGCCAGTGGCCGCGCGCATCGAAGACCGACGGGAGCGGGCCGGCGTCGTCGTCGGTATCGGCAGCGCCCGCGGGAAGACTGCCCTCGAAGACGTAGCGTGCGCGCTGGCGCAGCGCGTCGGCGATCTTGTTCCGGAGGATCGAGAACACCCAGGTCCGGAGCGCGGCGGCACCGCGGAACGACGCCGCGTTCCTGAGCGCGCCCACGAGGGCCTCCTGCACGGCATCCTCGGCGAGCACCGCATCGCCGAGCTGCAGGGTCGCGAACTTCAGCATCTGTACCCGCAGCTCCGCCGTGAAGCGCGGATCGGCGAGTCCGCCCGCGGCCTCCACGGTCGGAACATGATCCACCATCGTCCCCGCCCCCACGCCGGATGAGCCACGGCACCGACGAAACCCGGGACGCAGTATCGCACGGTACCGCCCGCGTCGACGGCCCATGGCATGAAGCGCTGGTCCGTCGCGCGCAGGGCCGCGCACGGCCGACGCGACCAGCAGCTCAGTAGCGACCCGCGGGTGCATGGCGGCGCGCGAGCCAGCGGTCGATGGAGAGCCGGCCCGGTCCATGGACCGCGATCACGACGAGCAGCCATGCCCACAGCACGTGCTGGCCGATCGCGGCTTCGAAGCCGTCCTGCAGCAGCACGTGTGCGTAGGCGATCACGGCCATCGCGTTCACGGCGGACATGCCGAGCGCGCCGAGGCGCCCGCCGAGGCCGAGAAACAGCAGGACCGGGAACAGCAGTTCGCCCGTGGTGCCGGCGAAAGCCGCCGCGTGCGGCGACAGTACGGGCACGCGGTATTCGTTCTCGAACAGGTAGAGCGTCGTGCTCCAGTCCTGGAGCTTGAGGAGCCCCGACTTCATGAACTGCCAGCCGACGTGCACGCGGATGGCCAGCGCCACGAGATCCGCGAGCGGTGCCAGTCCGCGGGCCAGAAGATCGTTCAGTCGCGTCAACGCGTTCATCACTGTCCCCTTGCTGCCCGTCACGCCAGCTCGAATCCGCCG
The DNA here is from genome assembly GCA_046352935.1 of Steroidobacteraceae bacterium. Taxonomy (GTDB): domain Bacteria; phylum Pseudomonadota; class Gammaproteobacteria; order Steroidobacterales; family Steroidobacteraceae; genus CAYWMY01. The sequence continues at coordinate 139,273 of JAXMGR010000007.1, read as the reverse complement.
ATCCATCCTTCCGCGATCCAGGTCCTGAGCAGCGTCGCTGCGCGGAGCGGCGCTTCGCCGGCGCCCACCGTCGACGCGAGGCTCGCGCACAGATCCGCGAACGAGCGGCCCTGCAGGGCCGCATCCAGACACGACGCCTCATCCGCGGCCATGGAGCGGAACGATGTCGTGAGCTCCCTCCGCCAGGCCACCCATGACACGCGAGACTCCCGGCGCCACCGCGTCGGACGCGGCGCGCCCTGCGTCGCGGCGCGCCACCCGTCGAGCGCATTCGTCGCGAGGTCGATGCGCTGCAGCGACGGCACGAACCGCAGGCAGAGCCGGCCCCAGTCCGCAGGCGCCAGGCCCGCGAGCGCGTGCTCGTCGACGGGTCGTGCATCTGCGGCGTCGAAGGCCAGTGCGAGCGTCCATTCCCAGCGCGCGAGCTCGGCGAGCCCCTGCCACCGCAGTCCACGTCCGCGTGTTTCGAGGAAGTCTGCGAGCTCGCGGCCGAACCAGCGGATCGACGCGGACCGGGACGGATGGGCGGCGACATACTCGCGCGCGAGATCCTCGAACCGCCGTTCGCCGAGCGCTTGCCGCAGAGCCGGATACGCCTCCGCGAGCGCACCGACCAGTCTCGTTACACAGGCGTGCCGGTAGATCGCGACGCGCCGGGCCGCATCCAGGCGACCGTCCGACACGACCAGCAGCTCCACGTCCCGATCGTCTCCGCAGAGCGCACGCTGCAGCGCCGCCTGCATCCCGGCGAGCGTTGTCATGCCGCCTCCGCGCGCGGCCCGGCCGCGACGGACCGCGCGATGTCCAGCTCCGCGACGAGCTCGTCGAGCGCCGGGATGTTGCCGTCGCGCTCGATCATCGCGGGCACGTCGCCGAAGCGGCTCACGGCCTGCGCGTAGAGCTCCCACACCGCACGCGCGACCGGCGCGTCGTGGGTGTCGATGAGGTGCGCGCCGTTGTCCTCGTGACCCGCCAGGTGGATCTGGCGCACGCGATGCACCGGGATGGCGGCCAGGTACGTGAGCGGATCGAAGCCGTGGTTCACGCTGCTGACGTACACGTTGTTGACGTCGAGCAGGAGATCGCAGTCGGCGGCTTCGGCCACGCCCGCCAGGAATTCCCACTCGGTCATCTCGGACTGCCGCCAGGCGAGATAGCTGGAGACGTTCTCCAGCAGGATCCTCTGGCCGAGGACATCCTGCACGCGGCGCAGGCGATCGACGACGTGGGCGAGCGCCTCCCGCGTGTACGGCAGCGGCAGCAGGTCGTGCAGGTTCCGGCCGTCGGTGCCGGTCCAGCAGAGGTGATCCGAGATCCAGGCCGCCTCGATGCGCGCGGCGAGATGCTTCACCTCGCGCAGGTACGCGAGATCGAGCGGTACCGTGCCGCCGATCGACAGCGACACGCCGTGCAGGACTATCGGGTACGAGGCGCGGATACGTTCGAGGTGGTGCAGCGGCGGCCCGCCCGGCACGAGGTAGTTCTCGGTGATCGCCTCGAACCAGTCGACACGCGGGCTACCGCCGAGGATCGTCTCGTAATGTGCGGGCCGGAGCCCGAGCCCGAATCCGGTGACTGTCATGCTGGATTGCGGGACGGGACGACGGTTGCCACCGCCGCCCCACCCCGCCCTGCGTCAGTCCTTGCCGGCCGCCAGCTTCGCCTTCGCCGCATCGCAGTCCTGCGGCGTCAGCACCAGGAAGCCCTGGCCCTTGCAGGAGTTCTGGCCCTGGCAGGAATTCTTCGCGGTGGCACAGGTGGACTGGCCCTTGCAGGCATTCACGCCGTTGCAGTGGATCTTCGCCTCCTCGGCACTCGCGGCCGGGGCCGCGACCGAGCCGAAGAGCATGGCAGCGGCCGTCGCCAGGGCGAGGCCGGTGGAACGTCCGGACTGGATCATGGGTTGCTCCTGTTGGTTCCCGACCGCGTCCGCGGCCGGTGGTGGGTGGACTCAGCGTCCCGATCACTCGCGCGTCCCGATGGCGCGCTTACCCCTTTAGTCGCGGGTCCCTGCCGATCCTTACAACCGGCCGTCGCATGGCATCGGACTGCCCTCGATCGCCCCGCCCGACCGGCTTGCATGCCGCACGCCGCGGTGGTGCACTGACAGGGCGATGGGTGCAGCACGCCCACCGTGTGCGGGCACGCGCCGCCGGCCCGGACCCGCGGCACTGTTCAACGAGGAGAATCGACGATGCAGTTCGGGATGATCGGCCTCGGACGCATGGGCGCCAACATGGCGAGGCGCGCGATGCGCGCCGGGCACCACTGCGTGGCGTACTCGGCGCGCCCCGAGACCGCGCGCCGCTTCGCGGCCGAGGGCGCCGTCGCCGCGACATCGCTCGCGGAGCTCGTGGCGGCACTCGAGCCACCGCGTACCGTCTGGATGATGATTCCGGCGGCCGCCGTCGGTGGCCTCGTCGACGAGCTCGCCGGCCTGCTCGCGCCCGGCGACGTGCTGATCGATGGCGGCAACTCGAACTATCGCGACGCCATCGGCCGCGCGGGCCGCCTGGCCACGCGCGGCATCCGCTATCTCGACGTGGGCACCAGCGGCGGCATCTGGGGACTGGAGGCCGGCTACTGCCTGATGATCGGCGGCGGCGCCGAAGCGGTGCGCCAGGTCGAGCCGCTCCTCGCCGCCCTCGCTCCCGGCGTCGGTGCCGCGCCGCGCACGCCGGACCGCACGGGCGAACCCGCGCCCGCGGAACAGGGCTACCTGCACTGCGGACCCAGCGGTGCCGGGCACTTCGTGAAGATGATCCACAACGGCATCGAGTACGGCGTCATGGCCGCCTATGCCGAGGGCCTGAACATCCTGCATCACGCCGACGCGGGCCTGCAGGAACACCGCAGCGACGCGGAGACGGCACCGCTCGCCGACCCGGAGGCCTATCGCTACGACTTCGACATCCCCGCCATCACCGAGCTCTGGCGGCGAGGCAGCGTCGTGAGATCCTGGCTGCTCGACCTCGTCGCGCACGCACTGCACGCGGATCCGGGGCTCGAGCGCTTCGAGGGGCGCGTGTCCGATTCCGGCGAAGGCCGCTGGGCGGTCAAGGCCGCGATCGACACCGCCACGCCGGCCCCGGTGCTGAGCGCGGCGCTGTACTCGCGCTTCGGCTCGCGCGGCGAGGACCGGTTCGCGTCCCAGGTGCTGGCCGCGATGCGCGCCGAGTTCGGCGGGCACGCCGAACCGCCTGCCCGGGAACGCGGCCCGTGAGCACGCCCGCCTCCGACGCGCTGGTGCTGTTCGGCGCCTCGGGCGATCTCGCCTTCAGGAAGATCTTTCCGGCGCTGCGCGAGATGGCGCGCCGCGGCACGCTCGAGGTACCGGTCATCGGCGTGGGCCGCAGCGGCTGGACGGTCGACGACCTCCGCGCCCGCATGCGTGCGAGCTGGGCAGCGGACGGCCCCGTCGACGAATCGCTGTTCGCGCGTGTCGCGGGCCTGCTCCGCTACGTCGACGGCGACTACCGTGACGCCGCGACCTTCGACCGGCTGTGCACCGCGCTCGGTGGCGCCGCACGGCCGCTCTGCTATCTCGCAATCCCGCCCTCGATGTTCACGACCGTCATCGAAGGACTCGGCCGCATCGGCTGCACGCGCGAGGCGCGTGTCGTGGTCGAGAAGCCGTTCGGGCGGGATCTCGCCTCGGCCCGGGCGCTCAACGACACACTGCACAGCCGGTTCCCCGAGTCCGCGATCTTCCGCATCGACCACTTTCTCGGCAAGGAGCCGGTGCAGAACCTGCTCTACTTCCGCTTCGCAAACTCCTTCCTCGAGCCGGTCTGGAACCGCAACTACGTGCAGAGCGTGCAGATCACGATGGCCGAGCGCATCGGCGTCGCCGGCCGCGGGCGTTTCTACGAGGAAGTCGGCGCCGTACGCGACGTCGTCCAGAACCACCTGCTGCAGGTGGTCGCGAACCTCGCCATGGAGCCGCCGATCGGCGAAGGCAGCGAGACGATGCGCGACGAGAAGGTGAAGGTGTTCCGCGGCATCCGCGCGCTGACGGGCGGGAGCCTCGTGCGCGGCCAGTACCGCGGCTACCGCCAGGAGCCCGGTGTCGCCGCCGATTCGACCGTCGAGACCTTTGCCGCGATGCGGGTGCATCTCGACTCCTGGCGCTGGGAGGGCGTGCCGTTCTTCATCCGCGCCGGCAAGTGTCTTCCCGTCACGGCCACGGAAGTGGTCGCGTCGCTGCGCCAGCCGCCGCAGCGCGTGTTCGACGAACCCGTGCCGGCGCGAGCGAACTACCTGCGCTTCCGCCTCGGGCCCCGGCAGGTGTCGATCGCCCTCGGCGCGCGCGTCAAGCGCCGCGGTACAGGGATGACGGGTGAGGAAGTCGAGCTCTTCGTCTGCGACACCCGCGACGACGAGATGGAAGCCTACGAGCGGCTCATCGGCGACGCGATGCGCGGCGATGCCACGCTGTTCGCGCGCCAGGACGCGGTCGAGGCCGCCTGGCGCATCGTCGACCCGGTCCTCGGCAACTCGACACCGCTCCACGACTACGAGCCGGGAAGCTGGGGGCCGCGCGAAGCCGACGCGATGATCGCGGACTTCGGCGGCTGGCGCGATCCCTCCGTCGAGCGATAGAGACGATGCCCGGAATGCCGTGCCAGTTTCCGGGGCGGGCGCCGTGGGCGGAGGCTGTCGTATCGGCCGACGCCGCCACGGCCGCGCGCGAGGCCGCAGCGCAGATTGCTGCTGCCGCGCGCGAGGCGATCCGCCTGCGCGGCCGCTGCGTCCTCGCTCTGAGCGGCGGGCGAGCCGTCGAGCCGATGCTGCGCGCCCTGGCTCGCGAAGCACTCGACTGGCACGCGGTCGACGTCGTGCAGACCGACGAGCGCATCGCGCCCGCCGACAGCGAAGACCGCAACCTCACACTGCTGCGGCGCTGCCTGCTCGTGCCCGCAGCGCTGCGCCCCGAAAACCTCCACGCCATGCCCGTCGAGGATGCGGATCCCGAAGCAGCGGCGGGCCGCTATGCCGCACTGCTCGCACGCCTCGCCGGCTCACCCCCCGAGATCGACGTCGTCCATCTGGGGCTCGGCATCGACGGCCACACCGCCTCGCTCGTGCCCGGTGATCCGGTACTCGGCGTGACGGACGCGGATGTCGCGGTGACGCGGCTCTACCGCGGCCGGCGCCGCATGACGCTGACGCTGCCCGTCCTGGAGCGTGCGCGGCGCATCGTGTGGCTGGTGATCGGCGCGGACAAGGCGGCGGTGCTCGCGAGGCTTCAGGCCGGCGATACGACGCTGCCGGCGGGCCGGATCAGCGTCGCACCGGCTCGTCTCTACGTGGATCGCGACGCTGCGGCACTCCTCGTGCAACCCGCGCGCTGAAGCTCCTCAGTGCTCCGGTATCAAGGTACCCGCCGCGTTCGAACCCGCGCGGACCGGAATGGTCCAACTATCACGTGACGGAGGAGTAATGGTCATGATGCGATGCACCGAGCTCGACGTCGGGGCACTCGTGCTACATCCCGCGGAGCACTACGCCTCGCCGATGGACGTCGTCCGTGACAACCGCGTGCGCTGGGAGGACCGGAAGCGCATTCTGGAATCCTGGGTGCTCGACGCGCAGGAGGATCCACAGGCGGAAGCGGAGAACATGCCGGGCGTCCATCCGCCGCAGTTGCGTGAGGCACACCTTGCGCTGCTGGAATTGGAGCGACTGCGCAGGTGCGAACTGAGCGTCGCATGCTGACGAGGCGCATGCCGCCGTAACGTGCGCCTTTCCGGCGCAGCGCTGGCTGCAGTTGCCGACGCAACCATGGACTCAGTCCGACACTTGGACCGAGATCCTCGGGGTCAGCTCCCGCGACTCAGTCCGTGGTTGGGACACTCCACTCGCACCAGTGTCCCGCCTCGCGGAATGCGCTTGATGTGAAGGCGCGCGTTCACGGCTGCCGCGCGGTCATGGAGCGTCCGCATGCCCAGGCCCCGACGAATCCTGGAGGTTGAGGGAATGCCCCAACCATTGTCCTGCAACAGCAACGTGACCAGCGCCGGTGTTGTGCGGAATACGAGACGAATCCGATCGGCCATGGAATGGCGGACCGCGTTGTTGAGCGCCTCCTGGACGATTCGGTAGAGGTGCCCACAGGTGTTGGGCGAGAGCCGCAAGTCCGCCTCTTCAGGATGATCGAAATCGATCTGCACGCCCGGCACCTGAAGTCGTAATTGATGGACGAGCCCCTGCAAAGCCGCGCACAGTCCACCGTCCCCGACCGGCAGGAGGCCCGAGGTGATTTCACGGCAGGATTTCACCGCGCTCGACGCGACGCTTGCCACCTGCTTGAGTTCCGCCGCGATCGAGTGATTGCGAAGCTGGGGGCGCTCGGCGAGGCCCTGAATCATCAGGGAAAGTCCGGTCAAAGTCTGGCCCAGGCCATCGTGCAGTTCCTGACCGAGCCGTCGTCGTTCGCGCTCGGTGACTTCGTCGAGCGCCGCCGCGAGCCGAAGACGTTCTGTAATGTCCAGACCAAATCCCCATTCCCATTGGTCCGCCTCATCCGATTCGACCGGCACGTTGGTCCAGGCGATGGATCGAATTTCGCCGTTCTTCGTGCGAAGACTCCACACCTGCGCGGGCCCGCGGCGCCGGCAGTTGGCCAGCCGGTCTGCGAGATACACCGGATCCGGATAGAGCAGTTGAAGCGCTCCCGGCTTGTCTATCATCTCCTTGGAAGTGTACCCCGTTACGCGCTCGCACTCCCGGTTCCAGAACACGATGAGCCCGCGTGCGTCAAATGCATTCAGCAGCACAGGCATTTCGCGCAGAAACTGCTCGAGCCGGATGGCCGCGACGGGGCGCCCGACGTCAGTCGCGGGTTTACGGGTTGTCCCACCGCCATTTCGACTGCGTTTCGATGGCCGCTTCAACCGGGATTCTCCCGAACAACCGACTGTGCCCCGTCCCGCGCTCAATTCAGTTTCGTCGAGCAAAGCTGTACGGCGAACTTGACCAGCCCCCCGAGCCGCGTGACCTTCCGCTTGCGCATCAATCGACTTCGATGACTGTCGACCGTCTTCGGAGATCATTGAAGCATACCGCCGATTGCATCACTCGGGCGGACGTCTGCCACGAGCCTGAGCACTTCGCATTCCCGCTTGCCGAGGCTATCGAGTGCGCCAATACCCTACCGATCATCGAGCCCCCCGGCAACGATGCCGGCGACCTTGTGTGGAGGTGCTGGAAGACTGCGAGCAGGATCGTTGTCACGAGGTCTTCCATGCGCTGCGCCACTCGAGGTCGTGCAGGCGTCCGGCTCGCCCGTGAACCCGATCGTCATCAAGCAGGTCCCGCGGTGCGCCCCCGGCACACGGCTGCGAGCTTGTTGCCGTCCGGGTCGCGCACATAGGCCGCGAAGAAATCGGCGCCGTATTGCGGCCTGAGCCCGGGCGCGCCCTCGGAGCTGCCGCCGTTCGCGAGCGCCGCGCCATGGAACTCGTCCACCTGCCGCCAGGACGAGGCGCTGAGCGCGACCATCGTGCCGTTGCCGACGCTCGCCGGCGCGCCGTCGAACGGCCGGCACAGCCACAGTGCGAGTTCCGTCCGGCCACCGTCCGCGTAGGTACCCCAGCCGATCCAGCCGTCCCACGCGGGTTCGCCGGAGGTGTCGCAGCGCGAATGGCCGAGCGCGCCCAGCACCGCGTCGTAGAAACGCGCGGAGCGCGCGAGGTCGGTCGAGCCGAGGCAGACGTAGGTGAACATGGGATCCCGACAGCGCTGGCGCGTGACCGCATTCTGCTCCAATATCCCACGGCGCCGGAAGTCCACGTACAGCCCCTCGCAGCCCTGCCAGCCGGGACACCGCGAAATGCTGGAAGCGAAAGACTTCGCCGACGCCCTGAACGCCGCACCCGATGCGATCCTGATCGTGGATTCCGGCGGGCGCATCGAGTTCGCCAGCGAGCGGGTGAGCGCGATCTTCGGGTATGCCGCCGGCGAGATCGTCGACACCTGCGTCGATGGGCTGCTGCCGGAGCCCTATCGTGCCGCGCATGCCGTGCAGCGCGCGACCTTCGCGAAGGTCCCCGTCCCCCGCGCCATGGGCAGCGGACTGCGTCTCTACGGACGCCATCGCGACGGGTCCAGCGTTCCGGTGGAGATCAGCCTGGCGCCACTGCCGACCGGCAATGGCACGAAGGTCATCTGCTCCATCCGCAACGCCGCACTGCACCGCAACATCGAAGATCAACTGCGCAACCGCATCGAGGCCGGCGCGACGCGCCTGCAGCAGTCCGAAGCCGAGAGCCGCCAGCAACGGGAGCTCTTGCGGCTCTTCATGACCCATATGCCCGGCGCCGCCGCGATGCTGGATGCGGACCTGAGGTATCTCGCCGTCACTCCCTCCTGGCTGCGCGACTACGGCCTCGGCGAACGCGACGTACTGGGGAAGAGCCACTACGAGATCTTCCCCGAGATTCCCGAGCGATGGCGGGCCATCCACCGCCGCGCGCTGGCCGGCGAGTCCCTGTCCGCCATCGACGATGCCTCGACGTTCCAGGCGATCACCTACCCGGCGGATCTGGAGCAGGACCGCGCCATGGTCGCCGACATGCTGGCGGGCACGCGCACGCACTACCACGTCGAGAAGCGCTATCGGCACGGCCAGGGTCATACCGTCTGGGTGCTGGTCTCTGGATCGCTGGTGCGGGACGATGCCGGTCGCCCCTTGTACTTCGTCTCTCAGATCTCCGACATCACGGACCGCAAGGATACCGAGGTGCGGCTGCGCGAGAGCGAGCACCGCCTGCGCGCGCTCGCCCAGCGTCTCGCAACCACGCGCGAGGACGAACGGCGCGAACTGTCACAGCTCATGCACGAGGGCATCGCCCAGGATCTCTTCGCGATGAATCTGTCGCTCCAGTGTCTGCGCGACCGTTCCGGGCACCAGGAGGAGGTCGGGGAAGCATGCAGGGAGCTCACCGCCGCAGTATCCAGGTGCATGGCCGACGTGCGGCAGATCGCCAATGACCTGCGGCCCACGGCGCTGGCGCACCCGCGCGTCGCGGCCGCACTTGCGGAGCACGCCGGATACTTCGGCCGCATCGCCGGCCTCACGATCAAACTGACGGAGGACCTGTCGTTCCCCACGCTGGACGAGGCGACGGGCCTGCTCCTGTTCCGCGCAGCCCAGGAAGCCCTCACGAACGTTGCACGCCATGCGCACGCCGCGTCGGTGCGGATCCATCTGCGCGCAACCGCGGCACAGGTGCTGATGGACATCGTCGACGACGGCATCGGCATCGACCCCGCTGCGCTGGCGAAACCCGGCTCCCTCGGCATCCTCGGACTGCGCGAACGGTTCCGCACGGCCGGCGGCGGCCTCGAGATCCGGCACGCGGACGGCGCCCGCGGCACCGCGTTGACCGTTTTCCTGCCGCAATCGGCGCCGTGAGGGGTCTGCGAGAACCTCCTTGCCGTCGGCGCGCCGGATTCGAGGCAATCAGCGCAGCGGCACACCGCTGAGCATGGCGAGTTTCGCCACGAGCCGACTCCGGAACGCGGGATCGCGCGTCATCGCCGCGGGCCTCTCGAGCCGGCCGTGATACCAGTAGCCACCGCTGACCCGGACCGCGGGATCGTCGCTGACCGCGAGCCAGACCTGCGTGACATGCCCGAGCGACAGGGTGTCCGGCGCGAAGCGCCCGCCCATGCGGGCCTGCACCCAGCCCGGATCAACCGCATGGCTCAACACCTCCGGCCAGCAGCGCGCCACCGCGAACGCGAGCGCGAGCGCGGTCACGTGGAGCTTGCTGTCCGAATAGGCGGTGTCCAGGTTCCAGCCGCGCTCGGTGTAGATGCCGGCGTTGTGAATGACCGCATCCATGCGGCCGAGCCGGTTCACCTGCTCCGCGACGGACCGCGTCTCGTCCGGGCAGCCGGCTCAGCCCGGCACTTCGGCCTCGACGAGCTGCGCGAGCAGCGACAGCGACTCCTGCCAGCCGAGATGGCAGGCCGCCTGCGGGATCATCTCCGGGATGCCTTCCTGCACGGCCTCGAGCTCCGTGCCGCAGAACACGGGCTTCAGCGTCACCGTCGTGATCATCGTGCCGGGCAGGTTCGTGTCCTCGAAGACATCCGTGTAGCGCAGCCGCTCGTTCGGCACGAGTTCCAGGTACTCGCCGCCGAACGCGTGGCTGTGGCCGGTGTTGAAGTTCGTGAACGACATGCGGAAGCGCCCGCCGACCCGCGCGTCCAGTGCGTGGACGTGGCCGGTGAAGCCGTGCGGCGGCAGCCACTTCGCCAACGCTGCGGGGGTCAGGAACGCGCGATACACCCGCTCGGGCGGCGCGCGCAGCACGCGGTGCAGGCGGACGGTGTGCGTGGGCATCCGGATCTCCTGGCGCGGCGTCTCTGCGTTCGCAAACCCGGTCAGCCGCGCAGACGGAAAAAGACCAGGTAACCGATGAGCAGCAGCACGACGATGATGATCGGCACCAGCACCTTGATCGCCTGCGCCTGCCGGGAGACGGCCGCTTTCTGCAGCGCAAGGCTCTCATGGATGCGTGCCTCGGTGCGCTCCATCTGCCCGCGGGCGAGCGTGAGCTGCTCTGCCTGCAGTTCCAGCGCCTTCTGCTGCGCCTGTTCCATGCGTTTCAGGATGGCGACGACTTCGGCGGAATCGGTCACGGCACACTCCTCGGCGTCGGGCCCGCGCCAGCGCATCCCTGCGGCTTCGGCACCCGTCGGCATGCCGGGTGCGCGCCGCTACCGTCTGCGACCGACGAGACGAACCAGGTACGTGAACGCATACAGACTACCGGGCAGACCCGCACCGTAGATCCACCACCCATATGGCACTCCGGTCAAACCAAATCCTATCGTAAACAGCACCGACTGGCGTCATCGGCTTCGATTGCCGCCCGAGCTTGATGGAGCGGCAAGCTAACCAGCAGCTGGATGAGTTTCTCGTATCCGACCGAGGCTGGGAGGAAGATGCTGTGGAGTGAGTGATCGACCTCGGCGTTTTCGACGGGCAGCCGACAGCGGGCATCCGCATCCCATGAACGCGTGAGGTAGTCGTCCACAAGGTCGAACAGCTCGGCACCTCGGATGTTTACGACGAGCCAGCCCTCTGCAAACGAGACGTCGATTCGTGCGCGTATGTCCACTGGCAGAAGGCTCAAAGTGCCACCTAACGTTGGAGTTCACCCGCGTGTGGCAGCCGGCGGAGCCGGCTGACGCACGTCGGGTGCAACGACGGGTTAGGCGGCGCCTTGCGCATTGGCCGGGTCTTGGCGCTCGTAGCTGATGGTGAGCAACTCCCAGACATGACCGTCCGGTTTGTCCCAGTACACGATACTTCCGCCGAAGGCTGGATTGACCTTGTAGTCAACCGGGCCGTGTGGCGTGCTGCGATATGCAATACCGAAAGACTGAATGCGAGACAGGATTGCGTTGAAGGCATCTTGCTCAACCCGAAAGCACAGGTGCTGCTTTGGAAATTCCTCGGTCCATTCGTCGAAGTCCACGGTCAAGCCCGCGCCGACAAAGACAGGCGAGAACCGGGCCCACGCTGCCTTGCTTTGCCCACGGGACACCCAGATGGCCGCCAGAAGCCTTGCGGCAGCTGACGCGATCCTCTCGATGGCACGAGAAGATGGCCTGCTGAACGGACATGACTGCGCCGCCCAGCGGCTGAGCTGACGGACGAGCGGCGCGGCCTGACCTGACCGAAGACGCTTTATCGACAACATCCCGGCCCCTCCGACACCTTCAAACGAAGACCAACGCCGCGAGCTCCGTCGAGTTGTTCGGCGCCAGTGCCTAAGTGCTCGGCCGCGAACCTCGGCTTGTGTGCCAGAACGCGAGCACTTCGATCGCGTGGGCGGCAGTGCCGCGGGGTGTCGAGGACCCGGAAGATGCACACGGCGCACACCGCGCAGCCGCAAGTTTGTCGCTCTGGCACCCAAGCTGGGCTGCACGGTCAGCAGCGCCAAGACTCGTTCAAGCTCGTGGTGAACCGCACCTGGAGCAGCCGGACGATTGTCCTTCCACCACGCCGCCGCCTGCTCGATCTGGGCAGCGGCGGTCCGAGATATGTCAACGCGGAGGCGTGTCGTCACGCAATGCGACGCAGCCGATCGAGAAGATCCGCTGCCGACACGACTTGGCCAGCTTCAATCTCGGCCGAAAAGGCCAGCGGCTTCTTCAGGAGACGCAGCAAACTGTTCGTGGTCGTCCCCGGCAATGACGGTCACTTCGGAGCCCTCTGCAAAGGCGTCTCCGTCCACAACGACTTTGCCGGCGATGACTTTTCCGGTGGCGACTTTCATAGGGCCGATCCTACGCCCGGCGATGCCGCTGCGCAAAGTGGCGCCCAACGGTTGAGCTGACGGACGAGCGGCGGCTCGCGACCTGACCGAAGGCACTTTATCGAGAAACGACCCTGGTCCTCCATCTCAAACGAAGCTACAGCCCGCCGCAAGTTCCGTCGAGTGATGGAGCCGACTCCCTGATCTTGATTCGGCATCATCGTGCCAGCTGTCGTCATGTGGTGTGACCGTCAGCGCCAACCAGGAGGAGTCCGAGATGGATGCTACGACCGTCGCCGTCGATTTGGCAAAGAGCGTCTTCGAGCTGGCCGTCGCCGATGGCCACCGGCGCATCGTCGAACGTGCAAGGCTGACGCGCAGCCAGTTCGAACGCTGGTTCCACAACCGTCGTCGAGCGTGTCGTCATGGAAGCCTGCGCTTCGGCACTTCTGGGCACGCCGCCTGCAGGCGCAGGGGGATCACCGTCACGCTGCTGCCGCCGCGCTACGTCCGCGCCTACGTCAAACGCAACAAGACCGACGCCGCCGATGCCGCGGCCCTGCTCGGGCGCTGCGCTGCGCCGATGTCGTGCCGGTGCGCATCAAATCCGTCGAGCAACAAGCGCTGCAGAGCCTGCACCGTCCGTTCGGCGGATGGCCACGCGCACCACCCGCATCAATACCCCAGCGGCTGCCGCGAGTTCGGTCTGTGCATTTCGGCGGGCAGTTTGTCGGCACCGAGCAGATCGCCCGCGTGCTGGCCGATCCGGGATCCGAGATCCCCGCTGCTGCGCGAGCCGATGAAGCAACTGTTCGAGGAGATCCGCCTGCTGGAGGCGCATCGCCCAGCTCGAACGGCAGCTGACTGCCGCGGCCCACGAGTCCGATCCCTGCACCACGCTGCTCACCATCCCCGGCGTCGGACTGCCCACCGCCACCGCCCTGGTGGTCGCCACCGGCGCGCGTCGCCCACTTCAAGGACGCACGCCATTTCGCCTCCTGGTTCGGCCTCACGCCCAAGGAATACCCTCGGGCAGCTACCGCTATCTCGGCCGCATCTCCAAGCGCGGCGACAGGTATCTGCGCATGCTGCTTACCCACGGCGCCCGCGCGGTGATCCGCGCCGCCACCGTCTCGCAACGCCTCGGCCGGCCGCTCGATCCGCTGCGGCAATGGGCGCCTGCCGTGCAATCGCGCGCCAACCACAACAAAGCCACCTGCGCATTCGCCGAAGTCGCGCGCATCTGCTTCGCCACGCCGCGTGATCACGCGCCCTACGGCGCCGCACCCGCTCCCAAGAAACTCACGCGTCAGGCGTTCCCCATGCCCGCCTGAGCACCGACATGTCCTGACCTACGCTGCTCGAGAGTAATCGCCCATCATGGCCAACTCGGGTACTCCCATCGCGCGTCACGCCGATAACAACTCCGGCGGCTTCAGCCGCCGCCGTAGCGATTGGCGCCGCGCGAACGCAGATTCCATCTCGGCACGGGACCAGAATCCCACCACAGATGCCGGATATACGACTGCAGGCGTCTCCCGATCAGCCCTCACCCTCGATTACTTCTCCCTCTTGCAGGGGAGTCCATATACGAGTTGTTAGACGCCTTCAGGGAATTCGGATCTCCACGTATCCACCAGAAGCCAACGATTCGATCTGCTTGACGACCTGTGCGGCATGCCGTTGACGCGGGGCCAGCTCGTTGCCATCAGTACGGCAATCGCCAAATCACGGCCACTGATGTTCTGCCGGTAGCGCAGATTCTGGTCAGTGGGTAACGAAGATTTCAAACAGCCAGCGACTTCGCCTGGCGGAGAAGGTCACCGTTCGTGAGCCGGCTCCAACCGAGCTCATAAACGGTCGCCACCGTGTGACCGGTCAGCAGTGCTCGCAGCGGTACGGGCGTCTTCGATCAGCCAGGACCCGCATTTACGCAACTTCGAGCGAGCGAGCGGCGTGTTCAAGAACAGCGCGAACCTGCTCCAGGGAGACACCCGGAAACCACTGAATAAAGTCGGCGACCGCGCCCGGGTCTTCAAGGCTCCCGTGTTATGCCGCCGTTACAGGCACGCGGGTACCCCGAAACACCCATGCGCCGCTGACGCGGCTTGGGTCCTTTTCAACGGCGGAACAGGCGCTCCAGTCGATCATGGTCCGATACAGCTGGCCGCTGCGAGGCAGCAAATGAAGGCGTCTAACGTTATTCACCCGCATGTGGCAGCCGGCGAAGCCGGCTGACGCATGTCGGGTGCAACGACGGGTTAGGCAGCGCCTTCACTGGACCGTCGGATCTGCTTCGATGAGGCCGAACTTGAGGCCACCAGGTTCGGCACACGTTGCGTACCAGCCGATGCCAGGGATAGGCATGCGGTCCTCGACGATGCTGCCTCCGCTGGCGACAACACGCGAGAGCGTTTCAGTAAGGCTCGTCACCGGGATAGTGACCTGTGTCAGCGGTCGACCCTCGCTGAGTGGGGCGTCTTTGACAGCGCCGATTCCACCGTCAATCCCTGGCTCGTTCGCGGGACCAGCTTGGATGCGGTAGTACTCGTAGGGCATATCGAACTTCTGGAAGCGCCAGCCCAGGACTTCCTCGAAGAATGCTTTGGCGCGTGCTACGTCCGGAACCGTGAGGTCGAAGTACGTGGGCTTCATGGTGAGGAGGAGGACTTGCGCTGCCTAACGTTGGAGTTCACCCGCCTGTGGCAGCCCGCGAAGCGGGCTGACGCAGGTCGGGTGCAACGACGGGTTAGACGCCACGCTGCGCGCCACGAATCACCTCGTACACGGACTTCGCCTTGGGTATGAGTTCGAAGCGCGGACCGATGAATTGATCGGACCCAGGCCAGCCAGCCATGCCACCAAACATGCCTGCAAACGGAAACTGACTGCCAAAGGAAATTGAGCCGTCACCGTTGCGACCCTCACTGAGTGAAACGTCGCTGAGGGTGCGCAGGCTCAGCGACTTTACCTTTCGACGGAGCATGCCCGAGACGATAAGTACCCGATCGGTGGTGACCGCATAGTGCGTTTTGCTGCGTTGCAGCGAGTCGACGAAGAAGCGACCAACAACGAAGTAGACACCGGCCAAGACGAAGGGAACGCCGAAGAGGGCGAAGAAGAGTGGCGCATTGGGCGAGGCAAGAACAGAGAGCTCCCAGAAGACCGCGAAGCCACACCAGAGCAAGCTGAAGGGAATGAGGAATGCATCGGCGCCGCGCAGCACGAGGCCCTGGCGCGGTTGCCCCCACCAACGAACTTGCTCGCCTGCGGCGAGCTCACTGCGGAGGGTTTCCGGGAGAGGTTCCATGTGAGGGGGTTCGTGGCGTCTAACAGTTCGTTGAAAAGCGACCAGTGAACGCGATGCGAGTGGAGTCAGCGATCAAGCGGGCCGGCTGGAACAGCCGGTTTTCTCAAGAGTATCGGCGAAGCTGGCTCATTCGTGGTTCGTCGGTGCGCTCACCCGACACCGTTCCCTGGTTTTCGCTATCGACCGAGCTGCGGTGCCAGCAGCGGCGGCAGCCGGCAGGTTCACGACCACAAGGCCAACGGGAACAGCAGCTCGACCCGATCGAGACCGCGCAGCTTCACCTGGCGCAGCAGGCCGTGCTACGGCGTCACCGAACACCGTCTCGATGAGCTTGCGCGCGACCTGGCTCAGGGCGTAGCCCGGATGCCGCGTCGTCCGGCCGTCGATCCGGCTCGCCCGATTGGTCGTGTTCTGCGCAACATGCGGCGTGACGTTCACGTCCCGACAACCCGCAACGAAGTCGGCCGTGTCGTAGGCTTTGTCGGCGCCCACGGTCTTGCGCTGCGTGCCCGGCAGCTCGCCCAGCATGTCCAGGGCGGCGTCGCGCTCGGCGCTGCCGCCGGCCTGCGTCAGCCGGCTGGCGACCACCAGACCGTTCCGATTCTCGGTCAGCACATGGCCCATGTAGGCCGGCACCGCGGCCGTCTTCGAGGACTTCGTCGCCAGGCGCGCGTCGGGATCGGTATAGCTCTGGTGCGTGTCGTTGCTGCGCTTCGTGCCCTTGAAGTTCACTTCCGGATTGCGCGCACTGCCGCTCGTCGGGGCGGCGGCCGTCCTTCGGCACCACGCCGTGCCAGGACGCCCAGGCACGGATCAGCGTGCCATCGACCGAGAAGTGCTCCGCGCTCAGCAGTCCGGCCGCGCGCGCCCGCTCCAGCACCCGCTCAAACAGCTCGCGCATCACCTCGTGCGCGATCAGCCGGTCGCGGTTCTTGCTGTACGTCGAGTGATCCCACGGCGGGCTCTCCAGCGTCAGCCCCACGAACCAGCGATACAGCAGGTTGTACCCCAGCTGCTCGCACAGCAGCCGCTCGCTGCGCAGGCCGTACAGCGCCTGCAGCAGCAGGCCGCGCAGCAGCTGCTCCGGTGGGATCGACTCCCGTCCGGTCGGCGCATACATCGCCGCAAACGTCCCGTCCATCTCCCGCAGCGCCGCGTTCACGATCTCCCGAATCGGTCGCAATGGATGCGCCTGCGGCACAAAGTCCTCCGGCGTCACGTAGCTGAACAGCCGCTCCTGCGTCACATCCGCTCCGCGCATGCTGCTCGCCTCTCTTCGCTCGGCCCGAATGCCCCGATCATTATGATCCCCATGCCACACCCGCGCGAAACGCAAATTTCAACGGACTGCTAACAGTTCGTTGAAAAGCGACCAGTGAACGCGATGCGAGTGGAGTCAGCGATCAAGCGGGCCGGCTGGAACAGCTGGTTTTCTCGGTTGAGGACGCTGTGTTGGCTCATTCGTGGCTCGTCGGTGCGCTCACCCGACACCGTTCCCTGGTTTTCGCTATCGACCGAGCTGCGGTGCCAGCAGCGGCGGCAGCCGGCGCAGGTTCACGACCGTCGCCGCCAACGTGAACAGCAGCTCGACCCGATCGAGACCGCGCAGCTTCACCTGGCGCAGCAGGCCGTGCTGCTTGGCGTCACCGAACACCGTCTCGATGAGCTTGCGCGCGACCTGGCTCAGGGCGTAGCCCGGATGCCGCGTCGTCCGGCCGTCGATCCGGCTCGCCCGATTGGTCGTGTTCTGCGCAACATGCGGCGTGACGTTCACGTCCCGACAACCCGCAACGAAGTCGGCCGTGTCGTAGGCTTTGTCGGCGCCCACGGTCTTGCGCTGCGTGCCCGGCAGCTCGCCCAGCATGTCCAGGGCGGCGTCGCGCTCGGCGCTGCCGCCGGCCTGCGTCAGCCGGCTGGCGACCACCAGACCGTTCCGATTCTCGGTCAGCACATGGCCCATGTAGGCCGGCACCGCGGCCGTCTTCGAGGACTTCGTCGCCAGGCGCGCGTCGGGATCGGTATAGCTCTGGTGCGTGTCGTTGCTGCGCTTCGTGCCCTTGAAGTTCACTTCCGGATTGCGCGCACTGCCGCTCGTCGGGGGCGGCGGGCCGTCCTTCGGCACCACGCTGCGCTGCGACGCCCAGGCACGGATCAGCGTGCCATCGACCGAGAAGTGCTCCGCGCTCAGCAGTCCGGCCGCGCGCGCCCGCTCCAGCACCCGCTCAAACAGCTCGCGCATCACCTCGTGCGCGATCAGCCGGTCGCGGTTCTTGCTGTACGTCGAGTGATCCCACGGCGGGCTCTCCAGCGTCAGCCCCACGAACCAGCGATACAGCAGGTTGTACCCCAGCTGCTCGCACAGCAGCCGCTCGCTGCGCAGGCCGTACAGCGCCTGCAGCAGCAGGCCGCGCAGCAGCTGCTCCGGTGGGATCGACTCCCGTCCGGTCGGCGCATACATCGCCGCAAACGTCCCGTCCATCTCCCGCAGCGCCGCGTTCACGATCTCCCGAATCGGTCGCAATGGATGCGCCTGCGGCGCAAAGTCCTCCGGCGTCACGTAGCTGAACAGCCGCTCCTGCGTCACATCCGCTCCGCGCATGCTGCTCGCCTCTTCGCTCGGCCCGAATGCCCCGATCATTATGATCCCCATGCCACACCCGCGCGAAACGCAAATTTCAACGGACTGCTAACGCCCAAGCTCAGCTGCAAAGCGGCCCACGCTGCGCCCTGTCTGAGGAGGAGCTATGGCCGCTTTGCCAGTTGCAGTGCATCGCCAGGGCGGCGCCGTGTGCGCAACGCCGCTGGGTCAGGTTTACCACGGCAGGGAGCCCTGTGCCTGGCGGTCACAGCGGGCGTGAACATGACCAGCGCATCCACGTACTGCCCGACGGCCGGCGGAAATCGCCGAGGTAGCCGGCTGACCATCGCGAACCCGAGGCGCTGCCACAGCCGCACCGCGCGCTCGTTCGTGCTGACGACGAAGTTGAACGGTCGCGGGAACTCCAGCGCCCGCGGCATGGCCGTCGAGTACTACGGCCCGGCGACGCCGCGCCCCCCGGCCCACGCCCCGGTCACGTACCCGCAGTTGGCGACATGGGTGCCGCCGCCCGCTTGGTTCGCCCGGAGGTAGTACGTGCCCAGCACCTCGCCGCCGGCCTCGGCGACGAAGGTCTCGCGGTCGGAACCGGTCCAGTAAGCGAGGGCGGCCCCCCGGCCGAGGTCGGACGGTAGCGCATAGCCCGCCGGCCCAGCAGCCGCCGGTCGAGCAGGCCAGATCGCGTCCGGCGTCCGCGCCTGCGCCGGCCGGATGCTTACCGGCGCGACTGGCGCCGTGCCTCGTGCGCGTGTGTCCATCGACTCGAAGGTAGCACGCGCTGCGCGCTCCGGCCATGGACCTCGGCCCCAGCGAGGATCAGCGTAGCCGCCTAACGAGCAAGGTCAGCCGCAACGCGAAGCGTTGTCGGCTGCACTGGTTTGTTGGACGTCATTTGTGGCAATGCGATTAGCGGCCAATGAAAGATAGAAGTAAAGCCACAATACCCCGGGGAGTGCATACCAGTACGCTCCATCAATTGCGAGCAGTGCTACAAGCACAGTTGTGAGACCTGACACGAACAGCAGCCACCAATTTGCACGGGCCGATACTGCTAGCGAAAGATTGGCGCCTGCAGTATTACTGCCGTGTATGAATCCTAGATGCGCCAGGGACCACAGCATTGCAACCGTCAACAGAAAAGGTAGGCCCGCAAACGGAATACCCAACGAATCAGCCCAATGGGGATACTCCCCTCGGTACATCCCTTGAAGCAGATCGAACACATACGCGCCTACAGACAAGATAGGCGCCGAAACCGCAATGACGATCAAAATTGCTTTTGACTTCGGGGATCTGAGGAAGTATTGACTCTTCCGGCGTGTGATAAAGAGTCCAATGCCTCCCAAAAGAATTGTGCACCCGTAATCTTGGAGCTTGTACTTTGGCGTGAGCATTTCGTCTCTGAGTTTCCAGTACTCTGCGCTCTGCCCGGAGGACAGAGCCATGTATCGCTCCATGAAAAGATCATCATCGGTGTATGGCGAAAGCACGACTGAATAAGCGACGCACGCCACACCTAAAACTATAAGAGCGAGCGGCAGTTTCATGACGTCCAACGGCTGAGCTGACGGACTCGCGGCGACCCGCGACCCGACCGAAGACTCTTTATCGACAACATCCTTGTACCTCCCGCCTCAAACGAAGACCCGACCCGCCGCGAGATCCGTCCAGTGATGGGATGGACTCCCCCTGATCTTGATTCGGCATCATCGTGCCAGCTGTCATCATGTGGTGTGACCGTCAGCGCCAACCAGGAGGAGTCCGAGATGGATGCTACGACCGTCGCCGTCGATTTGGCAAAGAGCGTCTTCGAGCTGGCCGTCGCCGATGGCCACTGGCGCATCGTCGATCGTGCAAGGCTGACGCGCAGCCAGTTCGAACGCTGGTTCCACAACCGTGTCGTCGAGCGTGTCGTCATGGAAGCCTGCGGCTCGGCACACTTCTGGGCACGCCGCCTGCAGGCGCAGGGGATCACCGTCACGCTGCTGCCGCCGCGCTACGTCCGCGCCTACGTGAAGCGCAACAAGACCGACGCCGCCGATGCCGCCGCACTGCTCGAAGCGCTGCGCTGCGCCGATGTCGTGCCGGTGCGCATCAAATCCGTCGAGCAACAAGCGCTGCAGAGCCTGCACCGGGTCCGTTCGGCGTGGATGGCCACGCGCACCGCCCGCATCAATACCCTGCGCGGCTGCTGCCGCGAGTTCGGTCTGTGCATTTCGGCGGGCAGTCGGGTCGGCACCGAGCAGATCGCCCGCGTGCTGGCCGATCCGGGATCCGAGATCCCCATGCTGCTGCGCGAGCCGATGAAGCAACTGCTCGAGGAGATCCGCCTGCTGGAGGCGCGCATCGCCCAGCTCGAACAGGAGCTGATCGCCGCCGCGGCCCACGAGTCCGATCCCGCACCACGCTGCTCACCATCCTCGGCGTCGGACTGCTCACTGCCACCGCCCTGGTGGCCGCCACCGGCGGCAGCGTCGCCCACTTCAAGGACGCACGCTATTTCGCCTCCTGGTTCGGCCTCACGCCCATGAATACTCCTCGGGCAGCTACCGCCGTCTCGGCCGCATCTCCAAGCGCGCGACAGGTATCTGCGCATGCTGCTTACCCACGGCGGCCTGCGCGGTGGATCTCGGTGCCGCCACCGTCTCGCAACGCCTCGGCTGGCCGCTCGATCCGCTGCGGCAATGGGCGCTCGCTGCACTCGCGCGCCAACCACAACAAAGCCACCTGCGCACTCGCCAACAAGCTCGCGCGCATCTGCTTCGCCACGCTGCGTGATCACGCGCCCTACGGCGCCGCACCCGCTCCCAAGAAACTCACGCGTCAGGCGTTCCCCATGCCCGCCTGAGCACCGACATGTCCCACCCACGCTTGCTCGGAGAGTAATCGCCCATCATGGCCAACTCGGGCACTCCCATCGCGCGTCACGCCGATAACAACTCCGGCGCTTCAGCCGCCGCTCGTAGCGATTGGCGCCGCGCGAACGCAGATTCCATCTCGGCACGGGATCTCAGAATCCCACCACAGATGCCGGATATACGACTGCAGGCGTCTCCCGATCAGCCCTCACCCTCGATTACTTCTCCCTCTTGCAGGGGGAGTCCATATACGAGTTGTTAGACGGCACTCTCATCGTCCGGATCAAGAATATCGCGCGCAGCTCGCAACTCACCACGAAACGCCGCCACGCAGCCACGAAAGGCCCGGATAGAGTCGAGGTCCAGCGTTTCGTTTTTCAGGGCCTCTGCCGCCAATTCAATTCCACGCTTTAGCGCGGCCTCATATGAGCTGGAATAGTCATCTGGTAGTTCAGGGCCTGTACCCTCAAGGCGGGCCAATTCAATGTGGGCGGCCAAAAGCAAAGGGTCGTATTTGTCGCGGTAGGCGGCTGTTTGCGCAAGTCGGACTAGCTCCGGCACTGCCGCATAGCTCGCCGAGTACGCATCGCCCTGATGGCACAGAGCACTCCAGAGCCGGAACCAGGTGGAGCTCGGCTCATGCCCAGGGCGAAGATCGGTTGCGGCATCGGCGAGGAGCATGGGGATGTCGCCTGCCGCTCCGTACGCGTGCCGCAACGTTTCCCAATGCGGAGACATCTCCCTGCCGTCTAACTTCTTAGTCGACGACCGAAACGTCGCAAAGAAACACGACGAAAGTGTCGAATAGCATGCCGCCTCCCTTGCAAGTTGCTGGTTCCACTACAGCACCCGTCGCATAACACGTCAATCGGCCGAACGTTCAGTACGCGGCCATCCGCGCCCTCGATGACCGTCGCGCGAGACCCGGCGCAGCCGCCCAGGGCCGCGCCCGCACTCATTCCCGCGACGCGCCGTCACTCCTCGCCGGCGATGGTCCGGTATGCGAGTGCGCCGAGCACCGCGCCGGCGATGGGCGCGACCCAGAACAGCCAGAGCTGCGCCATCGCCCAGTCGCCGACGAACAGCGCGACGCCGGTGCTGCGCGCGGGATTCACGGAGGTGTTGGTCACCGGGATGCTGATGAGGTGAATGAGCGTGAGCGCGAGGCCGATGGCCACCGGTGCGAACCCCGCCGGCGCGCGCTTGTCGGTGGAGCCGAGGATGACGAGCAGGAAGAACATCGTCATGACGACTTCGGTGACGAGCGCCGCCGCGAGCGAATAGCCGCCCGGTGAGTGGCGGCCGAAGCCGTTGGAGGCGAACCCGCCCGCGACATCGAAGCCGGGCGCGCCGCTCGCGATCACGTAGAGCACGGCGGCTGCCGCAATCGCGCCCAGCACCTGCGCAATGATGTACGGCGGCAGTTCGCTCGCGGGAAAGCGCCCGCCCGCCCAGAGGCCCACCGACACGGCGGGGTTGAGATGGCAGCCGGAGATGTGGCCGATCGCGTAGGCCATCGTGACGACGGTGAGGCCGAACGCCAGCGCCACGCCGAGCAGTCCGATGCCGACGTCCGGGAATGCCGCCGCGAGCACCGCGCTGCCGCAGCCGCCCAGCACCAGCCAGAACGTCCCGAGGAATTCCGCAAGGTACTTCTTCATGGCTCCCCTCTTGTCTCTTGTGTGTCGTTCGTGATCGCGCGCGATCGTTCTTCGCAATATCGGCAGGCTGCGCACCCGGGCCCCGGGGCGCGCAGCGTCGCTCTTCCGCCGCGGATGCTCAGCGGAACAGCTTGCCCGCGAGCCCGATGACGTCGTCGAGCACGTTGCCGTCGCGGTTCATGTCGAGCATGGAGGCGAGGCCGCCCGGCAGACTGCCGCCGGACTGCGGCGTCATGGAAGCGCCGGCGCCGCCCTGCTTCGACATGTAGCCGCCGACCAGCATGGCGAGCATGGGCAGCATCTTCCTGAGCACCGCAGGGTCGAGGCCGGACTGCGTGGCCGCACTGGTCGCGACGTTGCGACTGACATCCTTGGAGCCGAAGATCTGGCCGAGGATGTCGTTGCCGCTCGCCACGTTCGTGGGCTTCGGCGCGAGCACTTCGTCCATGAGGCCGCCGCCGCCCATCTTGCCGAGCACGCCGATGAGGTCGTCGAACCCGCCGGGCTGGGCCTGCGCCTGCTTCTTGAAGCCGCCGAGGATGGCCGGGATCAGCGCCGCGGCACCGCTCTGCGCCTGCGATTCGCTGACGCCGAGTTCGCGCGCCATCGACTGGATGCCGCCGATCTGTCCGAGAATGTCCGTGATCTGCATGGTCGCCTCCCTGTCCGTTCAGTCCCCGCCGGCGGCACCGACCCGCCGGGGGTTGGTGCGCCGATCATACCTGCGTCGAATCCGGCCCCGCCGGCGAGTTGGCGAACATGGCCTCGGTGTCGAAGCCGATGCGCTTGTCGGGCACGATCTCGATGACCACGCGGCCCGGCGAGCTCAGGTGTGCGATGAACGCCTCCTGCTGGCTGCGGTTGCCGGGCCGGAGCTTCGCCGCGAGCGCCGGGTAGTACCATTTCTTCGTGGCCTCGTCGTCGTGCAGGATCGCGCGGCCCTTGTAGGTGACCGAGCGGCTGATGCCGATGTTGGTGCCGCGGCTGCTGACCGCGACCGCGACGCGCGGGCGAGCCTCGATCGCGCGGATGCGCTTGCGCCGCCGCGTGGCGGTGAGCCAGAAGCGCCCGTCCTTGTGCACGAAGCTCATGATCACCCCCACCGGGTCGTGCTCGGCCGTGGTCCACATGAATACGCACTCGGTCTGCCTGGCGAGCATGTCCGCCTCGGCGTCCGACGCGAGCGCGAACATCGAGACGTCTTCGTAGCTGTCGACGTAATCCTGCTTTCCGTCTCCGGCCATCGCGGTTCTCCCTGTCCTCATCGGTTGAAATGTGGCAGCACCTGTTCGCCGCAGAGCCGGATCGCACGCGCGGTCGCCTCGCGCGAAGGACCGAAGCCGCAGCGCAGGCGCAGGATCACGGTGTCGCAGCCCCAGTCGTCGCGGTAGCGTTCCAGCGCCTCGATGCAGTCGGCCGGCGTACCCACGACGCACCAGGGTCGCATCGTGTCGAATGTGAGGTCCTCACGCGAGCGGAGCGCCGATCCGGGCGGCTTCAGCACGCCCGCATCGAAATACGAGCGCCAGGCCGGCACGAAGCTCTGCGACCAGATCTTCTCGGCCTCGGCGCGCGTTTCAGCCACGCAGCCGTCGCGGATCAGCACGACGCGCGGGTTCGCGATGCCGTTGCGCTTCGCCGCTTCGCGGTACTGCGCCGCGCGCCGCCGCCAGTCGTCCCGCGCGACCGGGAACGGCGCACTGCACCAGCCGCTCGCGAAACTCGCGATGCGCCCGACGGCCTTGTCGGTGTCCGCCGCGGCCCAGATCGGCGGATGCGGGTCCTGTTGAAAGGGCTTCGGCGTGAGCCAGACACGGTCGAACTTGAAGAGCGGACCCTCGTGGCTGAACGGCTCGCGCGCGGTCCAGGCGCGGCGGATGATCTCGACGGACTCCATGAGCCAGGGAATGCGCAGCTTCGGATCGACGCCGAACATCCGGAACGACTCGTCTCCATTGCCCTGACCCAGCATCAGCGTCAGCCGCCCGCGCGAGAGCTGGTCGACGACCGCGGTCGCCTCGGCGAGGTGCATCGGGTTCCAGCCGTAACCGGGCGCGAGCACGCTGGTCGCGAGCCGGATGCGCTGCGTGCGTCCTGCGAGTGCGGCGAGCATCACCAGCGCATCGGGCATCGCGGTCTCGGGGCGCATGTGGTGCTCGGGCACGAACACGCCCTCGAAACCGGCGTCCTCCGCGAGCACGCCTTCCTCGATCATCTGTTCGATGCCGGCGCGCGCCGTGTCGCGCGGCAGCGGCGGGCCGCCGGGCGGTGCGGCGGCCGTGTCGATGAGGAGCCCGATGGAGAACCGGGCGGGATCGTCGTTCATGCCCTGCGCCCCCGTCATCCGCCCGAGGCGCCGGCCACGGTGCGGCTGCGCTTCAGTTCCGCGCGCTGGATCTTGCCGAGCGGCGTCTTCGGCAGCGCCGCGATGAAATGCACGGCCGCGGGCACCTTGAAGTCGGCGAGCCTGTCGCGCGCGAAGGCCTGCAGCGTCGCCTCGTCGACCTCGTTGCCCGCGGCACGCACGACGAAGGCCTCGACCCGCTCGCCCATGAGCCCCTCGCCGACGCGCACGCCGATGACCGCCGACTCCGCCACCCCCGGATGCTCGTTCAGCACGCGCTCGACTTCCGCGGCGGCGACGTTCTCGCCCTTCGACTTGATCATGTCCTTCTTGCGGTCGACGAAACAGAGATACCCCGTCGCGTCGGCGCAGGCGAGGTCGCCGGTACGGAACCAGCCCCCTTCGGCGAAGGCTGCGGCTGTCGCCGCGGGATCGTTGAGATAGCCCGCGAAGATGCCGGGCGAGCGGAACAGCAGTTCGCCGGGCTCGCCGGGCGACGCATCGCCGCCCTCGTCGCGCACGAGGCGCACTTCCTGTCCGAGCGTCGGGAAACCCATGCCCGTCGTTGCCCGAATCGGCAGGCCGCGACCCACGGGATGCAGCGTGCCGAAGCCCACGGTCTCGGTCATGCTCCAGCCCGGCACGAGCTGCACACCGAAGCGCGCGGTGAAGGCGTCGAGTTCCTCGAGGCTCAGGAACGTACCGCCCACCGCGAAGCGCAGCCGATGCGCGCTGTCCTCGGGGCGCGCGTCCTGACGCAGCAGCAGCCGGATCAGCGGCCCGGTGATGCCGGGTGTCCAGGTGCTGCCGGTCGCGATCGCATCGCTCCAGTAGCGCGAGACCGAGAAGCCTTCCAGCAGCCCGATGCTGCCGCCCATCACGACGGCCGAGAGCAGACCGTAGAACAGGGAGTTCACGTGGAACAGCGGGAACGCGAGCAGCGGCACGTCCCCGGGCCCGAGCCGCAGCGACTGGATGGTCACTTCGGCTGACCAGATCAGGTTTGCATGCGTGATCATCACGCCCTTCGGCCGCGCGGTGGTGCCGGAGGTGTAGAACACGCCGGCCAGGTCTTCGAGCACGGGCAGTGCCGCGGCATTTCCCGCGATGCTTCCCGCGGACGCCGCAGCCGCCGCACCGGGTGCGGCTGCGAAAACGCCCTCTTCGGCGGTCGCGACGAAGCGCAGCGGCGGCTTCGCCATCTGCGCCGCAGCCTCGACGAGGCGCGGCTCGTGCACGGGCTCGGTCAGCGCCGCGGCGCAGCCCGCGTGCTCCAGCGCATAGCGGTACTCGTCGGCCTTGTAGAGCGTGTTGAGCGGCACGGCGGTCGCACCCGTGCGGAGCACGCCGAGGAAGGCGACCACGAAGGCCGGGCGATTTCCGAGTGCGAGCGCGACACGGTCGCCACGGCCGATGCCCGCCGCGGCGAGCGACGCGGCGAGACGCTCGACCTGCGCGCCGACGGCACCGTATGTGTGGTCGCGGCCGGCGAAGCGCACGAAGCACTGCTCCGCCCGATCGCGCACATTGTCGAGGAAGCGGTCGACGATGGTGCGCCGACCGCCGACGCGGTGGATGAGCGACTGTGTGTCTGAGCTGGACATGCGCGTTGCGGGACCCGCCCGGTCAGAGTCCCATGATCCTGTCGGGCCCGGCCCAGCCCTTGTCGATGGGCGTGAGCGCCAGGATGGTGATGATGCGCTCGCCGAACTTCCAGCGGCCGTCCTCGAACACGAAGCGGTCGTCCCAGGTGCCCCAGCCCACGACCGACTGGTCGCCGCGCCAGAGCGTCTCGTGGAAATAGCTGAACACGCGGTAGCCGTCGCCGTCGCGCTCGATGACCTCGTTGGCGCGGTTGTGGCGCGGCTCCTTCCAGTCCGTCTGGAAGTAGGCGCGAAAGAATTCCATGACGTTGTCGTAGCCACGTACGTCCACGCCCCAGGGTGTCACGAGCACGCGCGCCTCCCGCGCGAAGAGCGGGGCGAGCCCCCCGGCGTCGCGCGCGTCGACCACCTTCGAGTAGCGCGACAGCACGTTGCGGATGGCCTCGCGGTCCTCGAGCTCCACGAGCCGCCGCTCCAGCCGGTTCACGCGTTCTTCCAGCGTCTCGCCCATCGCCCTGCTCCGTCGTCCGACCTCAGCCCGGGCCCGCGGCCGGCTTCGCATCCGCACGCTTCTCGATGTGGTAGCCGCAGTGCGTCCCGCCTTTCGACAGCCACGAGTCCTGGCGGATGCTGCAGCCCATGCGGCCATAGAACTGCTGGCCGATGGAATGGCAGTAGACGGTGCAGAGCGGCGTCGGTCCCTTGTCCTTGAACTCCTCGGGCGTGGCCGCGTGGATCGGGCAGTAGCCGATGCGTTCGTAGCCCTTGTTCTCGTCGCTCCAGGTCCAGTCCGGCACGGAGCCGCGCGTGCGGCCTTCGTAGGCCAGCATGCGGTGCACGACGTCGAGCGGCTTCGCGAGGTCCTGGAGCGAGCGGAACTCCCCGCCCCAGAGCTGCTTCATGTAGACCTCTTCGAGCTCCGCGAAGCGGCCACACATGACTTTCATGATCTCGGCGGTCTTCTCCTCGCCGACCGCCTGCACGGCGGCCGAGTACCAGGCCCAGTACAGCCCGCCGAAAAAGGCCTGGCAGGAGCGCAGCAGCTCCTCGTCGCTGTATTGCATCGCGTCCTTGAACATCGCTCACCCTCCGCCGACGCTATTCTCTGCAGCCCCCGGACTCACGCGTTCGTCGTCTCATCGCCCGATCGCCACGCCTCCGCCCTGCCGTCTCAGCCCGTCGCGCTGCCGTGGAAATGCGGCAGCACCTCGGCGCCGAAGAGCCGCATGCAGTCGAGCACCGCCCCCCACGAGGGGCCGAGCGGCATGCGGAAGCGCATGACGACGTAGTCCACGCGGTAGAGGTCGCGATACATCTCCAGCGCCTCGCGGCAGTCCGCGGGCGTGCCGATCACGAGCGACCGGCGCAGCCGGTCCAGCGTCACGTCGGCGCGCGAGCGGATGCCCGGATCGTGGTGCGCGAGGATGCCGAGGTCGTGATAGAAGAGCATCTCGTTGACGAAGGCCTCGCCGTAGATGCGCTCGGCGTCGGCGCGTGTCCCGGCCACGAAACCGTCGCGCATGAGCACGATCTTCGGATTCGTCACGCCGTGCCGCGCGGCCTCCTCGCGGAACGCGTCGGTCTGGCGGTTCCAGGTGTCCATGTCGAGCGGGAACGGGTCGCCGCACCAGCCGCTCGCGAAGGTCCCGCAGCGCCGGATCGCGGCCTCGGCCTGTGCGCCGCCCCAGAGCGTCGGGTGCGGCCGCTGCACGGGTTTCGGCCACAGGCAGACCTCGTCGTAACGGAAACGCCTGCCGTGGAAGCTGAACGGCTGCTCCGAGGTCCACGCGCGCCTGATGACCTCGACAGCCTCGGTGAAGAGCGAGAGACGCTGCGCGCCGTCGACGCCGAACATGCGCCACGAATCCTCGAGCACGCCCATCGCGACCACGAGCGTGAGCCGACCGCCCGAGATCTGGTCGATGAGCGCGGTGGTCTCCGCGATGTGCATCGGGTCCCAGCCGTAGGTCGGCACGTGCGCAAAGGTCCCCAGCCGCGCGCGCTTCGTCCGCGCCGCGAGCATCGCGAGAAAGAGCAGCGGATTCGGCATCATGGTCTCGGTGCGCATGTGGCGCTCCGGGATGAAGATGCCCTCGAAGCCGACTTCCTCGGCGAGCAGGCTCTCCGCGACGAGCTGGTTCACGCAGGCATTGACGGTCGCGGCGTCCGGCTCCGGGCGCGCGTACGGCCCGAAATTCGTGTCCGGCATGTAGCCGATCGCGAAGCCGCCCGCTCCGTCAGGCATGGGCCGGCGCTTCCTCGCGCACCCGCGCGCCCGCGGGCACGGCCGGCTTCGCCACACCCGGGATCGGCCACTCGCCGTAGAGCGTCAGCGCATCGGCGGGCGGGCGTCCCGCCGCGAACTCCTTCACGAACTCCGCATAGGGCTTCGCCTCCGCGAGCCGCTGGCGGCGCTCGGCGGCGCGGCGCGCCTCGGTCGCCGCGGCATCGACGGCGCCGTCCTCGCGCAGCACCACACAGTAGACGTGCTCCGCGCTCCAGCGCGTGACCACGCCCGCGCGCACGTCGCGCGCCACGGCCTCGGGGTCGCGATCGAGCACGTCACCGTAGCCCGCCGCACCCGCGCCGACCACGCCGACGAAGTCGCCCGCCCTGTACAGCGCGCCCGTGATCTGCACCGGCGTGAGCTGCAGCTTCGCGCCCGCGCGGCGCGCCAGCTCGAACAGGTCGAATTCGTTGCGCGCCGCCGGCACGTCCGGATCGGCATCGATGCGCTCCCAGTCGGCGCCGGTCATGCGGATGCCGGGCCGCACGTTGGCCGCGTAGCCGCCGAACAGCCCCGGGTTCGCCGGGAAGCGGCTCGCGAGACCGAAGGTCTGCACGTAGAAGCCCGGCGTGTGGTGCATGCGGATGCCGTAGCTGATGCTGGCACCTCCGCGGTACTTGCCGGGGCCCGCGTTGTCGGGCGCGAGGTTGCAGTACTCGGCGAAGTAGGGATACAGCATCTCCTCGTGCTCGACATCGACCGCGTTGCCGCGGCCCACCCACCAGAACGAGCCCGCCTCGACGCCGTCCTTGTCGGGCCGCGCGCCGATCGCCGAAGTGTTACCGGGGCGCAGTGACACGCCGGCCACTTCCTTGCCGAGCTGATTCGTGCCTCCGAAGTAGAACGCGCGCGTGCAGGCGCCCGGCGGAACCGCGATGTTCGCGGTGATCGCGGGGTCGTTCGCCGCGAACATGGCCTTGTCGAGGCAGATCATGAACGCGTTGCCCGTGATCGGCGCCATGGCCGTGCCGCTCGAGATCGCGGCCTGCGGATCGGCGTGCAGGAACGTGCCCTTCGTGCAGCGCACGTCGAAGGGCACCAGCGTTCCGGAACTCCCCGGCAGGTCGGAGAAGTAGTACTGGAACAGCATGCAGGTCAGGTGCGCGTAGACGATGTGCTCGAAGGCGTTGTAGGGTCCGGGCAGCTGCGGCGAGGCGCCGCTGAAGTCGGCCGTCATGGTCTCGCCCTGCTTGACGAGCGTGCAGGGCACGCGGATCAGCGCCTCGCCGGGACCGTAGGTGTCGAGGAAGGTCACGCAGCGGTATTTCCCGTCGGGCAGGCGGCGCACGCGATCCTTCGCCGCGACCGCGCTGTCCTCGATGACCTTGCGCAGCAGTCCGACGACGAACTCCTTCCCGCGTTCCTTCGCCATCTCCAGCAGCCGCTCGCGCAGCCGCAGGCAGGCCGAGAGCTTGACGGCCGTGTCGATGGCCATCATCTCGGGGTAGCGCACCATGTTCTCGAAGAACTCGAGCATGTCCCGCCGCAGCCGGAAGTTCTCGCCGACGCGCACGGGCGGCACCTTGAGTCCCTCGGCGTAGCGGTCGCGCGCGTCCGCGGGCTGGCCGCCCGGTTCGATGGCACCCGTCTCGGGCTCGTGGCCTGCGGACGCGACCCACGCGATCAGCTCGCCGTCGTGGAACACCGGCATGAACATGATCTGGTCGGGGTTGTGCAGCCCGCCGTAGAGCGCCTCGTTGCAGAAGAACACGTCGCCGTCGCGCAGGCCAACGGACGGATCGTTCGCGTAATGCTTGAGCACGAACTTCATGGGTACGGACGCCGTGATCGCGTGCAGGAACGTCCCCATCTCGGCGAGCGAGAGATCGCCGTCGGCCGTGTGGAAGCCGAGACAGACGTCGCCGGACTGCAGCGGTGCGGCGATGCCCAGCCGGATCAGGATCTCCTTGCCCTCCTCGCAGGCACTCGCGAGGCGCTGCGTGTAGATGGAGTAGTCCTCGTGCGAGACCTGCTGCATCGCCTCGCGCTGGCGCCCGGTGCAGGGCTCGGGCTTGTAACGCCGGTTCAACAGGAAGCTGGTGTCGAGAGCCATGGTCATGCCCCTCCGATTGCACTCGGCGCGCCGACGGCGGCGCCGTCGCCGACCGTGCGCGTCATCTCACTCACACCGCCCGGCAGCACCCGAAGCTGCCAGCCCGGTGCGACCACATACGTCGTATCGCGCGCCTCGGCGATCGCGGGACCCGTGATGACATCGCCGACCCGCAGGTCCTCGACAGCATGGACCGGCGTCGGCCGGCGCGTGAGCGAGGCGTCCCAGATGACGTCACGGTGGCCCTTCGGTGGCGCATCGCGGCGCACGGCCTGCGCCCCGTCCGTCCCGGGCTGCAGCGGCTGGTGCGTCGGCACGCTGCCGTGCAGGACAAAGGTCTCGATGCGCACCTGCGCCTCGGGCAGGTCGATGCCGAGGCTCAGCGCCAGGATGTGCTCGCGGAACTCCCGGTAGAGCTCGCGCACCGCCGTGTCGTCGTGGAGGCGCAGTTCCGGGCACTGGATGCGCTGCGTCACGGGCGAGGCGCCGTAGCGCAGCTCCAGCTCCAGCGCGAGCCGCATGTTCGTCAGGTCGAGCCCCTCGGCCGCCATGTCGCGACGCAGCTCCGCCTCCAGCCCCTCGACCGTGTCGTTGAAGGCCTGCATGTCGGAGAGGAACGCGCCGCTCGCGGGGTCGTAGAGCGAGAGCGGCCGCGCGCGCTCGTAGACGTGCGTGACCTCCAGCGTCGAGGAGCCGTAGGCGCAGAACACCGAGGACTCCGGGAACAGCAGGATGCGGCGGATGCCGAGCGCCTCGGCATAGCCGCAGCAGTGCGTCGGGCCCGCGCCGCCGTAGGCGAACAGCGCGAATTCGCGCGGGTCGAAGCCCTTGAGCACGAGCTCCTTGAAGATCTCGACGCCCATCTTCTGGTCGACGATGCGCTTGATCGAGTAAGCGGCCTGCTCGACGCTCATGCCGCCCGGCTTCGCGATGTGGCGGCGGATCGCATCCTGCGCGCGCTTCGCCTCGAGCTGCATGCGGCCACCGAGGAAGTTCTCCGGGTTCACGTAGCCCAGCACGACGTCCGCGTCGGTGACGGTGGGCTTCGTGCCACCCATCCCGTAGCACGCCGGCCCCGGCATCGAACCCGCGCTCCGCGGGCCGACCTCGAGCCGGTTGCCGAAGGCCGCGTTCAGCCAGGCCACCGAGCTGCCGCCCGCGCCGATGGACTTCACTTCGAGCAGCGGCAGGTCCACGGCCCAGCGGTCGATCACGGGCCTCAGGCTGTAGTAGCGTGGCCGCCCGGAGACGATGAGGCCGAGGTCGAAGCTCGTGCCGCCCATGTCGGTGCAGATCGCGTTGCCGATGCCGAGGCTCCGCGCGCGGAACGCGCCGCCCATGATCCCGGCGACCGGCCCGGACTGATAGGTGTCGATGACGCGCGTGCGCGTGAGTTTGGCCACGCCGCCCGTGTTCTGCACCATCTGCAGCGGCTTGCGGTAGCCGAGGTCGCGCAGCCGGTCGCCGACGCCGAGCAGCTGGCTCGTCATCTCGGCGTGCAGGAAGCCGCTCAGGATCGAGGTGGTGCCGCGCGTGTACTCGCGCCACTTGGTCACGATCTCGGACGACAGCAGCACCGGGATGTTGCCGAGGTACACCTCCGGGTATTCCTCGCGGAGGATCTCGCGTACCCGACGCTCGTGTGCCGGATTGGCGGAGCTCCACATCAGCGCGACGATGATGCCCTGCACGCCGCGGTCCACGAGGTACTGGATCGCCTCCAGCACGTCGTCCTCGTCGACGGGCCGCACCACCTCGCCGAAGCAGTCGATGCGTTCGCGCAGGCCGACGACCATGTCGCGCGGGATCAGCGCCTCGGGGCTCTGCGCCTGCGCCACGCGGCGCTGCTCGGACACGGGCAGGCCGTCACCCCAGGCGCGGCCGTTGCCGATGAACAGCATGTCCTCGTGGCCGCGCGTGGTGACGAGCCCGAGCCGCGGACCCGCACGCTGCAGGAGCGCGTTCAGCGCGACGGTGGTCGAGTAGCGCAGCAGGTCGGTACCGCGCAGCAGCTCCTCCGTGCTGACGCCGAGGACCTTGCAGGCCTCGGCGAGTGCGTTCAGGAATCCGCGCGACAGGTCGTCGTGCGTCGTCGCGGACTTGCCCCAGGCGGCGCGCCCGCCGCTCGTCACGTAGCAGTCGGTGAAAGTGCCGCCGACGTCGATGTTGATCGTCGCCGCGCTCTGCGGGTTCGTCGGCATCACGGCTCTCCCCGCGTCCCGGCCGCCTCGAGGGCGTCGATGTCGATCTCGATGTCGTGCGTGAGCGGGTGCCCCGGAGGAAGGTACTCCACCTCTACGAGCGTCGCGCAGCCCGGGCAGAACATCTCGACCACGCGGCACCACTCGGGATCCGGTGCGAAGCGCGGCTCCGCGAGTCCCGAGGAGTGGATCTCGCGCGGATCCCGCGCCCGGAGGAGCAGGCCCTCCTTGTAGTTGCGCCGTGCACTGCCGAGCTCGCGGCTGCAGCGGCGGCACACCCACAGTTCCTTGTCGAGGTCTATCGCCAGGTATTCGGTGATGGGTCGCAGGGCCATGGCCTCAGCTCCTCTGCACGCAGACGGCGCCGAAACGGTCTTTCGTCGCACTCCAGCCCCGCGGCACGACGCAGGACGTCTCGCCGCTCTCGATCAGCGCGGGCCCCGCGATGGTCCGCCCCTCGGCGAGCGCCGCGAACGCATGCACGGGCGTGGTGCCGCGACCCTCGGGCCAGGACACCTCCCGTTCCGCCGCCGCCGACGTCACCGCCGCCGGCTCGATGCGACCGGCGACGCCGTCTTCCGGCGCCTCCAGCATCACCGTCAGCTGCAGCAGCGCGTTCCGCGGGCAGGAAGCGCCCGGCGGCAGGGCACCGCCGGACCCGAGCTCGACGATGCGCCCGTCGGGGGCTTCGAGGCGCGCACTGATGGTCGCGTGCGAAAAATCGAAGCCCTCGCCACGGATGTCCCGTCGCGCACGCTGCGCGAGCGACGTGAAGGTCGCAGCCAGTGCGCCTTCGAAATCGCCGCCGTCTCCCGCGCGGACACGCCGCTCGTACTGATGCGCGACATTCATGGTCGCGCAGCCGGCCGCGCTGAACACCGGGCTCTCCGGGAACACATGAAAGGTGGTGATGCCGGTGGCTGCGGCGATGTCCACGGCGTGCAGCGGGCCGGCACCGCCGTAGGCGAACAGCGCCGCCCGCTCCAGCGGAAAGCCGCGCCGCCCGGCCTCCGCGCGGATCGACAGCGCGAGGCCCTGCGCCAGCACCTCGCGCACACGCTGCGCCGCGCTCGCCACATCGAGCCCCAGCGGCCCGGCCACGCCCTCGGCGATCGCGCGCCGCGCCGCTTCCGCGTCGAGCCTGCGCCGGCCACCGAGGAAGTTCTCCGGGTCGATGAAGCCGAGCACGAGGTCCGCGTCGGTCACGGTCGGCCGCGTGTTGCCGAGGTCGTAGCAGGCGGGACCCGGCACCGCCCCGGCACTGTCGGGGCCGACGCGCAGCTCCCCGTTCTCGACATGCGCGAACGAGCCGCCGCCGCCCCCGAGGCCCAGCACGTCGATCATCGGCATGTTGACCGGGATGCCTTCGATCTCGACCTTGAATGACAGTGCCACGCGACCGTCGACGATGAAGGCGACGTCGGTGCTCGTGCCGCCGATGTCCGCGGTGAGCACGTACGGCAATCCGTAGCGGCGTGCGATGCGCGCGGCGCCGTAGACGCCCGCCGTCGGACCGGAGTTGTAGGTGTTGAGCGCCTTCGTCTTGGCGACGCGCGCCACGCCGCCGCTCGAGTGCACGACGAGCAGCGGGTGCCGGAAGCCGCGGCTGCGCACCGCGTCGTCGCACTTGTAGAGGTAGGAGACGAGCTGCCGGTGCAGGTAGCCCGACAGCACGGCGCCGTGCAGGCACTCGGCATCGCTGCCGCGGGTGCCGACCTCATGGGACAGCAGCACGAAAGGCGTGCCGAGGTAATGTCCCGGGAACCAGTCGCGGAACAGCTCACGGGCGTGCCGCTCGTTGGCCGGATTGAGCGCCGCGTTGGCGAATGCGACGACCAGCAGCCGCGCGCCGGCATCGAGCAGTTCCTCCGCCGCGGTGCGCAGTCCGTCACCATCGAGAGCGCGCTGCACGCGGCCCTCGGCGTCGACGGTCTCCTGGACGCCGCGCACGAGACGCGGCTCGACGATCGCCCAGATCGGCGAGCGCCCCGCGGCGCAGTACAGATGGCGCTCCGCTCCGGCGGTGACGATGAGCCCGATCTTCGCGCCGCGGCGCTGGATCATCGCGTTCGTGGCCGCCGTCGTGGAGTAGCGGATGATGTCCGTCGCCGCCAGCAGCTCCGGCACCCCGCGGCCGAGCAGCGCAGCACCCGACTCGATGCAGTTGACGAAACAGCGCACGGGGTCGTGCGGCGTCGTGTCCACCTTGGTGGTCACGACCTGCCCCCCGAAACGAAACACGCCGTCGGTGAAGGTGCCGCCGGTATCGACGTCGATCGAATTCATGTGCTCCCCGGAGCTGATAACGCCGGAGCACCCGCGGGCGCCGGCCGCTGCATCGCCTCCCTGCACAGATCACGAACGGCAGCGACCGGCGTGTCCGCCGGGATATCGCCCGCCGTCGTCGCGGGAGCCTCCCTGACCCCGCCCCCATCGAACGAGACCGCACGCAGGAGAGCGCAGGGATCGCCGCCCTGCGGCAGCGCGAAGATGCATTGCGGGCCGCCGGGCAGCTCCGCGGCCGCGGAGCCCGGCAGCAGGAACAGCACGAACGGCCGCTCGTAGAAATCCGCGAGCTTGCGCGCGCTGCGATACATCGCCGTCAGATCCGCATCGGGCACGCCATCGAAGGAATCGACGAGCGCGAGCCCGCGGGCCGGCGAGTCGAACGCCGCGCCGAGCGCCGCAGTGAGCACGTCCGAGACGTAGTCCCAGTCGTCGAGTTCGGGAGCATCGGGGCAGCGCGCCTGGAGTTCGCGGCGCAACAGCGCCGGACCGGCCAGCGTGAAGATCGTCGAGACGTTCGCGGGGACCTGGGCACCGAGCGCGCCGACCGCGTCGGCGAGCACCTGGAAGGCGGGTGCAGCGACGACCGTGTCCGGTTCGACGAGCCGCGGCGCGCCGCCCTCCTCGATGCAGCAGCCCGCGAGCAACCCCGGCTCGAACAGGCACAACACACCGTCGTGGCCGGCGACCTTCTGCGCATCGCGCAGCGCGCGCGCGAGCACGGCGCCGGAGGACAGCAGATCCTCGGGGCCGCAGCCGGCCACGCGCCCCGCAAAGGACGTCAGGATCGGCATGAAGCGCGGCATCGCGGCACTCATTGCAGCCGTGTCCGCCGGTGAGCCCTGTTCGGCTCAGCTTGCATGTTCCCCCCTCGACCCGCGCCCGGCACGCGCCGGGACACTTCTCTAATCCACGATCACGGCCACCGCGTCCCCCTGGCCCAGCGCACCGCAGATCGCGGCCACGCCACGGCCACCGCCGCGCGCACGCAGGTGCAGCGCGAGCTGCAGCACGAGCCGCGCGCCGCTCGCCCCGGTCGGATGACCGATCGCCACCGCGCCACCGCGCGGGTTCATCTTCGCGAGCAGCCCGCGCTCGATGCCCGCATCACGCCCCGCGAGCCAGCGCGCGGTCACGAGCGGCACGGCCGCAAAGGCCTCGTTCACCTCGATGGCGTCGAGGTCGGCGAGGCTCCAGCCCGGCGCACGCAGCGCGTTCACGATCGACGGCCCCGGGATCACGGCGATGTCGCGCGCGGGACCTGCCGCGCTCCCGACGCCCATGATCGTCGCGAGCGGCGTGAGGCCGCGTTCGGCCGCACGCGCGCGCGTGGTGACGAGCAGCGCCGCGGAACCGGTATCGAGGCCCGGGGAATTGCCGGCCGTGATGGTCGCGCTGTCGTAGACCGTGGGAAGTGTCGCGAGTTTCGCGCGCGAGCAGTCGGCGCGCGGCATCTCGTCCTGATCGAGCCCGGCCTTCCAGGCAGGCAGGTCCACCGGCACGACGTGATCGGCATAGAAGCCGGCCGCCTTCGCCTCGAAGTAGCGCCGGTGCGAGGCTTCGGCCCAGTCGTCCTGCATCTCGCGCGAGACGTCCCAGGCGAGCGCGACCTCGCCGACATCGACCGTCACGGGCCGGCCGCCGATGTCGGCACCCAGCCGGTCGAGCGGGTCACGCAGCGTGATCGAGCCGTGGCGATGACCGAAGCGCAGGCCCGCGGGCGCCAGGAACGTCGCGCGGCCCATGTTCTCGGCACCCGCCGCGATCACGAAGGACGAGTCGCCGCGCCGCAGGCTGTGCACGGCGAGGTGCACGGCCGTCATGGACG
The DNA here is from genome assembly GCA_046352935.1 of Steroidobacteraceae bacterium. Classification (GTDB taxonomy): domain Bacteria; phylum Pseudomonadota; class Gammaproteobacteria; order Steroidobacterales; family Steroidobacteraceae; genus CAYWMY01. The sequence continues at coordinate 101,967 of JAXMGR010000007.1, read as the reverse complement.
AGCAGCAGCCCCGGTCCAGCGTCAGCGAGCGTGTGCCCTCGGGCAGCCCCGCCCGCAGCAGCGCCTGCCGGCCCGAGGTCGGGCCGTCGAGCGCGACCTCCGAGGGCAGCGTCACGCCGTAGAAGACTTCGTCGATGTCGCCGGCCGCGAGCCCGCTGCGCGCGATCAGGCGCCTGAGCGCCTCCGCGCCCAGTTCCACGCTGGGGACATGACGCAGCGCGCCGCCGAACTTCGAGAACGGCGTGCGCAGTCCCGCCACAAGGACGATGTCGTCAGGACGCCGGGGCGGAAGCACGCTCATGGGAGTCTGCGTTGACCAATGAGGACGGGCTGTACGGGCCCGTTACTTTACTTGCGGGCGGCCAACAATAAGAGGGTTCACGGCGGCTGTCCACGTCAGGCGACGATCCGGCGGACCCTGGGCCGCCGGCTGCGCCGGGCCTTCCACAGGTCGTGGCTGGCCAGCATCTGCAGCCACATCTCGGCACTGGTGCCCAGCGCCGATCCCGGCCGCAGCGCCATGTCGACAGAGATTGCGGCACGGCGATTCAGCAAGGCCGTCAGCGCCTGTCGCCTCACCCCGAGCTGGCGAGCCCGCTCGCGGACCGTGGCCCGCGCCGGCAGGTACTCGCGCAGGACCTCGCCGCGACGAGCAGGAGCATGCATGCCCGCGCACTACGAGCCCCCGGTCTTCTCGAACGGTCCCGGACTACTCTCGCGCGAGCCACTCCCGCAGTTCGTGCCAGTCCCGTTGCCTCGCCGCCTTCTTGTCGGCCGCGCCCTTGGCATTCCAAGAATGACCATACTCTCCCCACGCCAGGACGTCTCGCGGATCACCGCAAGCGGCTCTCACATATTCCTGCAGTCGCGCCAGATCTCCCGCCGCGAGCTTCAGGCACGCCATCCGCACTCGCAATGGCGAGCAGTGGCCGGACTCCCGGCCGTAGCCCCGCAGCACGGCACGCGCTTCTTCCGCAGCGTCGCCGGGAAACTCCCGTGCGAGGACTCGCTCGCAGTCCGCGTCCGTGTACTCCGGGATGTGCGATGTCATCGCTCGTCACCGCCAGTGCCGCAGTGCACCGGTACCGGGCATCGAGGCCGCCCGGAACGACCGCGTATCCGGCGCATCCCGCAGAATGCGCGACTGGCTGTCAGCATGCGACACCGTACTCGATCTTCTGCCTGGCAACGTCGATCGAGAAACTGCAGGCATACCTCTGGTCGTCCTGGTAGAAAAGGCACTGCATTCCTCCGACGGTCCTGGCGGTTGCACCGGTGCACGCGTCACGCTTCTCCGCGACCTTCATGGCGAAGTAGAGATCCCGTGCCGCATCACCGGAGAGCTGGAATCTCATGTGGCTGTCCCGGGGCTCCGCGTCCGACGGATCGAGGTAGTTCCTCGCCGTGATGGCGTAGCTGCCCTGCAGTGGCTCCCAGTCGGCGGCAACCGAATCGATCGCGAGGCCGGCCAGCAGCATGCACCAGACGACAACACCGGATCTGTTCATGAGCCCCCCCTGACATCCGCGCTCAAGTACTGACGCTCACACACGACTGGCGTGCCTCGACCGCGCTGCTCGAAGCCGCTCGCCTCGAACGCGATCTCTCCGGCCGGCCAGTTGAGCAGAATGCGCCACAGGAGCGCCGTGTGCCGCTCGCGCTGCTCCGAACGCCGCTCGATCGCGTGAATCGAAAAAGGGCCGAGCGCTGCGGTCGGTGTGGCGTAGTCGATGCAGACCTTGAGGCACGTGACATCGAAGAACGTCAGAGTAGCCGGGACGATCCGGAAGCGCATCCCGTCCGAGTGCCCCAGCCACTCGATGATGTAATCGAGGTCGAGGAGCAGTCGTCCGGCACCGTAGGCCTCTTCGACGACGCGCAGCGCGTGCACGTGGTTGTCGTGCCACGACATCTCGTCGAATCGATCGTTCGTCCAGATGGGCTCTGACATCTCGATGGGGCCCGACAACTGAGCTGAAGGACGAGTGGCGGCACGCCACCCCCGACTCCGCCTGCTCCCGGCATTGTAGACCCGTGGGCGGCTGGCACCCCGACGGGCAGCCGCATCGACCCGCACCCGGTGCCGGCGTCACCGCGCCCGGCGCAGCAGTCCGGTCAGCACCGGCGGCGTCAGCAGCGTGGTGAGGATGACCATGATGACGACCATCGAGAACATCGCATCGTCCATGACGCCGAGCTGGCGCCCGGCCGCGGCGAAGATCAGGCCCACCTCGCCGCGCGGCACCATGCCCCAGCCGATGACCCAGGGATTCACGCCCCGCCCCGCCGCGAAACCCGCCGCGAGCTTGCCGAAGACCGCGGCGACGGTGACGCCGAGCGCGATCGCGACGAGTGTCGGGTCCCCGAGGCTACGCAGGTCCACCTGCATGCCCGTCAGCACGAAGAAGACGGGCACGAAGAAATACCCGATCGGCTCGAGCATGGACTCGTGCTGGTGGCGCGTGTGCTTCTCGAGCACGGCCCGGAGCTCGCGACCCCGCTCGCCGGGCGGCAGCAGCGGCGCGGCCTCCTGCACGACGCGCGGCGTCTCGAAGTGCCGCAGGAACACCGGCTCGAACAGCAGCCCCGCGGCGAAGGCGCCGATGATGGGCGCCAGTCCGATCGCATGCGCCAGCCAGGCGAGGAACAGTCCCGTCGCCAGCACCTGTGCGAACAGCATGCTGTGGCCGGCGTCCAGGCGCGCGAGCCAGCGGCTCGAATGCGGCGCGATGAGACGGCCGACCCAGATCGAGCCGGCGAGGAAGACGCCGGCCTCGACGATGATCCACACCGTCGCCCCGACGCTGATGCTGCCCGCCTGCACGAGGCCCGAGACCACGGCCAGGATGACGAGCCCGAGCACGTCGTCGATGACCGCCGCACCCAGCACGACTCGGGCCTCGGTGGAATCGAGGCGCCCCAGGTCGCGGAACACGCGGCCCGTGATGCCGACGGACGTTGCCGCGAGCGTCGCACCGAGGAACAGGTGCGCGTTCGCCGAGACACCGGGCAGCAGCAGCGGTCCGACGACGAGCGCGCCGAGCGCGAAGGGCGCGGCGATGCCGACGCTCGCCACCCCGACGGCACGGCCGCCCACGCGCATGAGATCCGCGAGCCGTGTCTCCAGGCCGATCTGCAGCAGCAGCACGACCACGCCGAGCTCCGCGAGGAAGGCGATGATCGGGTCCGCGGCGACCGTCTCGAAGTAGTGCAGTCCGAAGAGTCCGAGGTTGCCGAGCACGACACCGAGCAGCAGCTCGCCGAGGACGGCCGGCACGCCGAGACGCTGCGCCAGCGGCGCGAACAGGCGCGCCGACATCAGGATCAGCGCGAGCCACAGCAGGTTCTCGCCGATGACGCCCGCGCCGGCCGCGTGCGCCGCACCGGGATGCAGCGCCGCCACGACGATCACCAGGGCTATGGCGGCATTCTTCATTTGCCGGAACCTGAGCGTCGGACGCGCGGGCGCGCAGGAGGGCCCCGAGGCGAACGCGAAGCTCTGGCGCGGGACGAGCGGCCCTCCGCCGGCAGCCCGCGCGTTCAAAGCTGTCATCCCGGCAATTGAGCTGCCGCCGGCTCCGCGCATCAGTCCTCGCCCCACCAGGCCAGGAATTCCGGCCAGCTGATGCGACCGTCGCCGTCGGCATCGATCTCGCCGAAACCGATGGTCACCTCTTCCGCGGACAGCTCCGCGCCGAGGCCGTTCATGAACTCCGCGAACTCGCGACGATCGACGCGGCCGTCATGGTTGCGGTCGCAGAAATCGAAATCGCCGCGCATTTCGCCCTGGGGTTTCGCAGTGCGGCGGCGGGCCTTCGGCGTGGTTGCGGGCATCATCTCTCTCCTCGTGGAACGAACCGGAACAGGAGCGGCAGTCAGGTCTCGTCGGACTGCAGCGTCAACAGCGATCCGGGCCAGCAGCCCAGGAGTTCGCGCAGGAGTCCGCGGTCGTCCCCGGTGGCGCCGCGTTCGAGCAGCAGTGTACCGACATTGCCGGCTCGCAGACGGCGCAGCAGCGTGTCGCGATCCAGCGCCCGTCCGCTGATGCTGACCGGATGCGCTGCGGCGCCGAGCGCGCGCAGGGTCGCCTGCAACAGTGGCGCCTCCGGCAGCAGACCCGGACCACCGGCGGTGAACCGCTCGGGCCGCAGCACGGCGAGCACGCCGGTGTCCCGCGCGCGCCGCGCCGCGATCATGCCCGCGACGCCGACGGGCAGGGCCAGCAGCGTGTCCAGTACGCCGGCGGCGGAAGTCGAGGTCGCGAGCCCGGTCTCGGGCCGCGTGATGAGCACGGCCGCGGCGTCATCGCAGGCGCGCCGCAGTTCCTCCGCGAGCCGTCCGCGCACCGCCGCGAACTCCGCGCGTCCGGCTCCGGCCGCCGCGGCCTCGAAGGCCGCACGCGCCTGGCGTTCGAGCCTGCGGAAATCCCGCTCCAGGGATTCGCGGCTGACCGGTCGCGCCTCCCCGGTCGCCGCGCAGACGCCCACGACGCAGCCGAACGCCGCGAGCGACAGCGTGTCGACGTCCTCCACGTAGAGCGCGTAGAGCGCCTGGGCCAGCGAGCGCGCGAGCGGCACCGCGAGCTCGAGCGCGGCGGCGTCCGGCCGATGCGGATCGAAGGCCACGACGATGCGGCCGTCGCGTCCGCGGCGCGCATTCACGAGGACGGCCCCGAGGTACCGCCCGGACCGGCAGCACTGCGTGCGAAGTCGCGCACCACGGTCGCGAAGCCGGCGAGCCGCTGCTGCACGCGCGCATTCACCGAATCCGGCGTCCAGCCCTCGCCCGCCTCGCCCTTCTCCCGCGTGCCCGCGGCGACGCCCGTCAGCAGCGCGATCGCCCCGTCGACACTGTCGACCGGCCAGATGTGGAAGCGGCCGCGGGCGACGGCATCGACCACGCGGCTGCGCAGCATCAGGTGCTCCACGTTGCGGGCCGGGATCAGCACGCCCTGCCCGCCGGTGAGCCCGCGCTGCGCGCAGACGTCGAAGAAGCCCTCGATCTTGTCGCTGACGCCGCCCACGACCTGCACGCGCCCGTGCTGGTCGATGGAGCCGGTGACCGCGAGCGACTGGCGGATCGGCAGACCCGACAGCGCGGAGAGCAGCGCGCAGGTCTCGGCGAGCGACGCGCTGTCGCCCTCGACGCCGCCATAGGTCTGCTCGAACACCAGCGTGCCGTGCAGCGACAGCGGCGTGTCCGCGGCGTAGCGCGAAGAAATGTACGCCGCGAGGATCAGCACGCCCTTGCTGTGGATGGCGCCGCCGAGTTCGATCTCGCGCTCGATGTCCACGACTTCGCCGTCGCCCACGCGTACCGTGGCCGTGATGCGCGAGGGATGACCGAACATCGCCGCGCCCAGTTCGACCACCGACAGTCCGTTGATCTGCGCGACGCGCGCGCCCTCCGTGTCGATGTGCACATGGCGACGCTCGATCTCCTGCTGCATCAGCTCCCGCCAGCGGTCCACGCGACGCAGCTGCGCGTCGATGGCGCGTTCGACGTCGTCGGCCCCGACGATGGCCGCGCCGCGCTCACGGGCCTGGTAATCGGCCTCGCGCAGCAGGTCCTGCAGGCTGCGCACCTGCAGCGACAGCCGCGCGGCGTCGCCGGTCATGCGCGCGCCGTGCTCGATCACGCGTGCGACCGCGCCGCGGTCCAGCGCCCGCAGCCCCGCGCGGCGCGCCTGGGTCGCGAGCATCCGCGCGTAGGGCATCAGCACCTCGTCCGTCCGCCCGACGTGGCCCGTGAAATCCGCGACCACGCTGAACAGCGCGCTGAAATCCTCGTCGTACGCGGCGAGCAGCTCGTGGATGTAGCGCGGCCCGACGAGCACGACCTTGACGTCGAGTTCCGCGGGCTCGGGCTCGATGGTCGAGGTGCCGACCAGGCTCAGCATCGCGCCCAGCGACTCGATGTTGACCTGGCGCGAGGACAGCGCACGCTTCAGCGCCTCCCAGGCATAGGGCTGGGCGAACAGGCGCGCGGCGTCGAGCACCAGGTAGCCGCCGTTCGCGCGGTGGAGCGCGCCCGGGCGGATCATGGTGAAGTCCGTGGACAACACGCCGAACTGCGCCACGTTCTCGACCCTTCCGATGAGGTTCTGGTGACTCGGACTGGTCTCGTAGACGATCGGCGGGCCGCGCGTGGCGCCGTTGTCGACCAGCAGGTTCACCTCGTAGCGCCTGAGCCCCAGCGCGCGCTCCCCGGCGTCGGGGCCGAACATCATCCACTGCGGGCGCTCGACGGGCCGGAACAGCTGCGCATTGTCGACGAGATCGGCCTCCGCCTCGCCGAGGTAGGCGACGATGCCCGCGTGCTGCGCATACCTCGCCCGCAGCTCGCCGACCAGGGAACGCACCGCGAGCGCACTCACGCTGCGGTCCAGCTCGCGCAGGCGCTGGCGCTTCTCGCGCTGCCACTGCGGCAGACGCTCGACGTGGATCCGCAGCTTCTCGGTCAGGCGCGCGATCTGGGCGAGCGCCTCCTCGCGCTCGGCCTGCGGCAGCTTCTGGAACTCGTCGGGCGGCATGACCTCGCCGTCGCGGATCGGCGCGATGGCGAAGCCGTCCGGCGTGCGCACGAGACCGAGCCTGTGCTGCGTGGCCTCCCTGGCGAGATCCTCGGTCGCGCGCCGCTCGCGCTCGTCGAACTCCTGCTCGACCTCGCCGACGCGGCCGCGATAGCTGTCCGACTCGAAGGCGGCCGGCACGGCGGCCCTGAGGTCGTCGATCAGCGCGGCCATGTCGCGCTTGAACTGCGCGCCACGCCCCGCCTCCAGCGTCAGGATGCGCGGCCGGCGCGGGTCGTCGAAGCGGTGCAGATAGCACCAGTCCCGCGGCGCGACACGCGGCGCGGCCTCGCGCTCGAGCACGGCGCGGACGATGGCGTGGCGGTCGGACTCCGCAGGCCCCATCGCATAGACGTGGTGCGCCGGGCTCGTCACGTGCACGGCGAACCGGAGCGCCTCGATGGCGCGGTCCTGGCCGAGCGGCTGGTCCGTGTCCGGCAGATCGGCCGTGCTCGCGAAGGCGAGCGCCTCCGGCGGGCAGCGCCAGCACAGCGCCGCGGGTCCGAGCTCGACGGGCGCCGGGGTCTCGTCGCTCATGCCGGCCGTCTCCACGGCAACGGATGCGGAGTCTTCATTCCAGGCCTTCTCCTGCGGTCGAGACGGACACGATCCCATCCCCGCCGGCCGCGATCAACCGTTCCTGCGGCCGACCAGGGGCGGTATCGCGCAAAACGAAACCCGTTCCGCCCCCTCCAGTCGCCTAAGATGCTCCTGTGGCCCGTATGTTCCATTGCGGATGATCGATGGACGAGATCCAGAAGCACCCGGACCGCCTGCCCGTCGCGCCGCACCTGCACGATTACGGCGCCGCCGTATCCGGGTTCTCGTGGGCGTGCGCGATCGCCGAGGTCGCCACGCCGGACGGACACGTCAACATCGCGGACCGCTGCGTCGAACGGCACGTCCGCGCGGGCCGGGGCAGTCGCACGGCGATCCGTTTCCTCGCGGCCGGCGCCCCGGCCAGGGACTTCAGCTACGTCGATCTCGCGCGTGCGATGCGCCGCTTCGGCTCGGTGCTGGCACGCCTCGGGGTCGGACGCGGCGAGCGTGTCGCGACCCTGCTCGGGCGCACACCGGAGCTGTACATCACGGCGCTCGGCACGCTGCGCGCGGGCGCGATGTTCAATCCGCTCTTCTCGGCCTTCGGACCGGAGCCCGTCAAGGCGCGTCTCGGCATCGGCCAGGCGCGCGTGCTGGTCACGACGGACGTGTTCTACGCGCGCAAGGTGGCACCGATCCGCGCGGAACTGCCCGACCTGCGCCACGTACTCCTCGTACGCACGCTGCCCGATGCCGCGCTGCCGCCCGGTACGGAGGACTTCGCCACGCTCTACGACGCGGCGAGCGAGGACTTCGAAGGACCGCAGACGACGGTCGAGGATCCCGCGCTGCTGCACTTCACGAGCGGCACCACGGGCAAGCCGAAGGGCGTCGTGCACGTGCACGGCGCGATCGCCGCGCACCTGGCCACCGCGCGCCATGTGCTCGACCTGCACGACGACGACATCTTCTGGTGCACGGCCGACCCGGGCTGGGTGACGGGCATTTCCTACGGCCTCATCGCACCACTCGCCTGCGGCGTGACGATGATCGTCGATCGCGAGGAATTCGACGTGCGGCGCTGGTATTCGATCCTCGCCGAAGAGCGTGTCTCGGTCTGGTACACGGCGCCGACGGCCATCCGCATGCTCATGAAGGCGGGACTCGGGCCCGTGCGCGAGCACCGTTACCCCGCGCTGCGCCTGCCCGCCAGCGTCGGCGAACCGCTCAACCCCGAGGCCGTGGTCTGGGGTGTCGAGGCTTTCGGCCAGCCCTTCCACGACAACTGGTGGCAGACCGAGACCGGCGGCATCATGATCTCGAACTTCCTCGCGATGAACGTCCGGCCGGGCTCGATGGGCAAGCCCATTCCCGGCATCGAGGCCGCCGTCGTGCAGCGTGCGGGCGAGGACCACGTGCGTGTGCTCGAAGCGCCCGACGAGGTCGGCGAACTCGCCCTGAAGCCGGGCTGGCCGTCGATGTTCCGGGCCTATCTGCACGAGGACGCGCGCTACCGCGCCTGCTTCGTCGACGGCTGGTACCTCACGGGCGACCTCGTGCGCCGCGACGCCGACGGCTACTTCTGGTTCGTCGGCCGCGCCGACGACGTGATCAAGTCGTCCGGCCACCTCATCAGCCCCTTCGAGGTCGAGAGCGCACTGATGACGCATCCCGCTGTCGCGCAGGCGGCCGTGATCGGCCTGCCGGATGCCGTCATGGGCGCCGTCGTCAAGGCCTTCGTCGAGCTGAAGCCCGGCGTCACGGGCGACGACGCGCTGCGCCGTACGCTCCTCGGTCACGCGCGCAGCCTGCTGGGCCCCGCCGTCGCACCGCGCGATCTCGCCTTCGTCGAGCAGCTGCCGCGCACACGCAGCGGCAAGATCCTGCGACGCCTGCTGCGCGCGCGCGAACTCGGCCTGCCGGAAGGCGACCTCTCGACGCTGGAGGGCGGCGCGTGAGCGACATTCCGGTCAGCCGCGATCACGTGCTGGGCCTGCTGGCCGGCATGCTGCGCATCCGCCAGTTCGAGGACCGCGCCGCGGAGCTCTACGGCGCGGGCGCGATCCGCGGCTTCATGCACCTCTACAACGGCGAGGAGGCCATCGCGGTCGGCACGATGCGGGCCCTCGGACCCGGCGACGCGATTGTCTCGACTTACCGCGAACACGGGCATGCCATCGCGCGCGGCGTGCCGATGAACACGCTGATGGCCGAGCTCTTCGGCAAGGTCACGGGCTGCAGCCGCGGGCGGGGTGGCTCGATGCACTTCTTCGATGCCGCGACACGCTTCTACGGCGGCAACGCGATCGTGGGCGGCGGCCTGCCGCTCGCCGTGGGCCTCGCACTCGCCCTGCGCATGCAGGAGCGCGACGGCATCGCGGTCTGTTTCTTCGGCGAGGGCGCCGTGGCCGAAGGCGCCTTCCACGAGTCGCTGAACCTCGCCGCGCTGTGGCACCTGCCCGTGCTGTTCGTCTGCGAGAACAACCGCTACGCCATGGGCACGGCGCTGCAGATCTCGGAGTCGGAGACGGACATCCACGCCAAGGCCGCGAGCTATCGCATCGAATCGCAGGCCGTCGACGGCATGGACGTGCTGGCCATCGAGGCGGCCGCACGCGCTGCGGTCGACCGGATCCGGCGTGGCGACGGCCCCCGTTTCCTCGAGTGCCGCAGCTACCGGCTGCGCGCGCATTCGATGTTCGACACCGAGCTCTATCGCGACAGGGCCGAGGTCGAGGAATGGCGTGGCCGCGGGCCGCTCATCACGTTCACGAACCGCATGAAGGCGCAGGGACTCGTCACCGAGGAGGACTTCCTGCGGCTGCGCGATGCCGCCGATGCCGAGGTCGAGGCCGCCGTACGGTTCGCCACGGAATCCGCATGGGAGGAGGTCCGCGACCTCACGCGCTTCGTCTGCGCGGAGGGTGCCCCACCATGAAGGCCGCGACCGGCGAAGACGCGATCACCTATCGCGATGCGGTGCGGGAGGCGCTCTGCGAGGCACTGCGTGCGGACGAGCGCGTGTTCCTGATGGGCGAGGACGTCGGCCGCTACGGCGGCTGCTTCGCGGTGAGCAAGGGCATGCTCGCGGAGTTCGGCGAGGCGCGCGTCCGTGACACGCCGCTCTCGGAGCTCGGTTTCGTCGGCGCCGGCATCGGCGCGGCCCTGGGCGGCATGCGGCCCGTCGTCGAGGTCATGACGGGCAACTTCAGCCTGCTGGCACTCGACCAGATCGTGAACAACGCGGCCACGCTCTGTCACATGTCCGGCGGCCAGTTCCCCGTGCCGCTCGTGATCCGCCTGGGCACCGGCGCCGGACGGCAGCTCGCCGCGCAGCATTCGCACAGCTTCGAGGGCTGGTTCGCGCACGTCCCCGGCCTGCGCATCGTGGCGCCGGCGACCCTCGACGACGCGCGCGGCATGCTGGCGCCCGCACTCGCCTGCCCCGACCCCGTGCTGATCTTCGAGAACATCTCGCTGTACAACATGACGGGCCGGCTCAACGGCGCCTGGCGCACGGCGGACCTCGACCATGCCGCCTGCCGGCGGCCGGGCCGCGACCTGAGCCTGGTCACCTATGGCGCGAGCCTGCACAAATGCCTCGCGGCGGCGGACACGCTCGCCGTGGAAGGCATCGAGGCGGAGGTCATCGACCTGCGCAGCCTGCGCCCGCTCGACGACGCGACCATCATGGCATCCGTGCGGCGTACCCACCGGGTGCTCGTGGTCGACGAGGGCTGGCGCAGTGGCGGTCTCTCGGCCGAGATCACCGCGCGCATCATGGAGCAGGCGTTCTACGATCTCGATGCACCGGTGGTACGGCTCTGCGCCGCCGAAGTTCCCATTCCCTATCCGCGGCATCTCGAAGAGGCCGCCCTGCCCCAGGTCGCGACCATCGCCGCGGCCGCGAGGAGTCTCACGCAGCATGACTCATGAATTCCGTCTGCCGATGCTGGGCGCCGACCTCGATGTCGCGACGCTCGTCGAATGGCACGTACAGCCGGGAGGCCGGGTGCATCGCGGCGACGTCGTCGCCGTCGTGGAGACCGAGAAGGGCGCCATCGACATCGAGATCTTCGAGGACGCCGTGTTCGAGGAGCTGCTGGTGCAACCCGGCACGAAGATCAACGTCGGCACCGTGCTCGCGCGTCTCGGCGGTGCGCCCGCGAAGAGCGGCTCCATCGGCGGCGCGCCCGGAGCGGAGCCCCCGCCGCCGCCCGTCGCGCCCGCCGCTCCGGCGATGACCGGCCCGGATGGCCGCATGCGCATCTCGCCGGTGGCGCGCCGCTTCGCCGCCCAGGCCGGGCTCGACCTCGCCACGGTGCAGGGCACGGGACCCGACGGCGCGATCTCGCTCGAGGACGTCGAGCGCGCGATCCACGCGCTGACGCAGGCAGCGCGCTCCGTACCGTCGGCTGCGCCGGCACCCGCAGCAGAACGGGCCCCCACGACGACAACGACCGCGGCCGCGCCTCCGCCCACCTCCGCAACGGTTTCACCCGCCACCACGCCGCCGGCCACGCCCGGAGCGCCCGCCGCGGCGCCCGCCGTCCCCTCGGCAGCCCCGCAGGAACGCCTGCCGGCGCAGCCCGCGCGCGAGGTGATCTCGGCGGCGATGAGCCGCGCCAAGCGCGAGATCCCGCATTACTACCTGTGGCTCACGATGGACTGCACTGCGGCCTCGGACTGGCTCGCGGCCTACAACGCCCGCGTGGCCGTCACGGAGCGCCTGCTGTTCCCGGCGCTGGTGTTGCGCGCGATCGCCATCACGGCGATGGAGCGTCAGGGCTTCAACGGATACTTCCGCGACGGCCGCTTCGAGGCGGCCGAGGACGTGCACCTCGGCGTCGCGATCGCACGTCACGGCGGCGGGCTCGTCGCTCCGGCCCTGCTCGACGCGGGCTCCAGGCCGCTGCCCGCGCTCATGCAGGAGTTCCGCGACCTCGTGACCCGCGCGCGCGCAGGTCGCCTGCGCAGCCGGGAACTCTCCGCCGCGACCATCACCGTCACGAGCCTCGGTGACATCGGCGTCGACGGCGTGCTGCCCATCATCTACCCGCCGCAGGTCGCGATCGTCGGCGTCGGCCAGATCGCACTGCGCCCATGGGTCGTCGACGGTCGCGTGGTGCCGCGTTCGACCGTGACGCTCTCGCTCGGGGCGGACCACCGCGTGACCGACGGTCGCGCCGGCGCGCAGTTCCTCGCCGACATCCAGGCCGCACTGCAGGCGCCGGAGCAGCTGTGAACCGCGAAGAACTCACTGCCCTCGTGCTGAAGGAACTGAAGCAGGTGGCGCCGAACGTCGACACGGCCGGCCTCGAGCCGTCGCTGAGCTTCCGCGACCAGTTCGACTTCGACTCGATGGACACGCTCAATCTCGCGATTGGCCTGCACCGGACGCTCGGCATCGACATCCCGGAACTGGACTACGGCCAGCTCGCGAGTCTCGATCGCGCCGTCGACTACCTCGAGCGGCATCTGCGCCGCGCCTGAACGCGGCGCGTGGCCGTCAGTCGTCGCCCCGTGACCGCGCGACCCGCCGCCGCTTCACCGTCCGCCGCGACGAGCGGGCCCGCGGGCTCCCGGCCGGTCGCGACGGCGGCACCGCGGCGCTGCGACGCAGGATGCCGAGCAGTTGCTCCTCGGTGGCGTGCAGGTAGTCCTTGCGCACTTCGTGCGTCACGGCATGCGCCAGCGCGGCCGGCAGCAGGCTGCGCAGCACCCCGAGCAGCCGCGGCCCGGCGACGAGCACCACGCCGGCCCTGAGCCGCCGGTGCTCGACCGTCACGAGCGCGAGCAGGCTGCGGACGAAGCGCTCGAGCTCGGCCTCGCGCGGATCGGTTTCGCCCTCCGTGCCACCCCGACGCGTGGAGGCCGGGCCGGCGCCGCCGCTGGCGCGTGCGAACACCCTTCCCGGGCGATCCGAGGCGATCTGGCGCGGCCGCAGGCGGCCCTCCGGGTGACGCAGGTGTGCGAGCTCGACGAGCCGCTTGCTGCCATCGGACTCCTGCGTTCCGTAGAGCCGCGCCTCCGTACGATCGGCCACGACGATCAGGTCGCTCATGATGAACGGTCTCCTTACGATTTCAGAAGTCTTATCCGCCACGAAGCCGCGGCGCGGTATACGCAGTTCTGCGCTGCCGCCGCCACAACCACAGGTACGCGCCGACGTTCACGGCAAGCACGAGTGCACCCAGCAGGATCTGCAGCCCGCGCGTCAGCTCCGCGGGATAGACCAGTGGCAACACGTAGCGCCCCACGAAGTCACCCGCATACGCTGCCGATCCGCCCGCCACGCGCAACCGGTTCTCCAGCGGCGTCAGCGGGCAGTACCAGCCCGCGAACTCGACGACGGCGGCCCACAGCGCCGCAGGCACGTGGAGCCACACGAGGCGCGGCCAGCGCACTACCAGCAGGCCGCCGGCCACCGCGAAGGCGATGAACGCGACGTGCAGCAGCACGACGGCATCGGCGAGAACGCGATATCCCACGGCTCGGCTCCGGGAGTTCGGATGGCATACGGACGACGGCCAGCACATCATCGCATCCGGACAGGAGTTCGTGGATGCCGGAATGTCGCCGGGTCGTTCAACTGTGACCCTCCGCGTCCTCCGTCGCGACCGGAGCCCAAGGGCGCCGATACGACGAGCGGAGAGTTGCCGGCACCGGTCGATACCGCCGCATGATCCCACCACGATAGAATGACCGCCGTCGTGCGGAACTGTGAGGAGCGCCAGCATGAAACGGAAGCAGTCCATCCTGGTGCCGCTCGACGGCTCCGCCACCGCACTGCGGGCGCTGGAGCACGCCTGCCGCCGGGTGCATGACGGCGAGTCCGCGTCGATCACCGGGCTCAACGTGCAGGCACCGATGCCGCCGAGCCGCCTCGTGACGCGCGGCATGATCGCCGACCATCAGGCGCGGGAATCCCGCACGGCGCTGCGGGGCGCGCGCGCCCTCGCGAAACGCCTCAGGATCCCCGTCGAGTGGCAGGTCGTCGTCGGCGCACCGGCGCCGACCATCGCGCGCTTTGCCCGCGAACACGGCTGCGTCGAGATCGTCATGGGCACCCGCGGACTCGGCCGGCTGCCGGGCTTCGTGCTCGGCTCGACCGCCATGCGCGTCGTACAGCTCGCCGAGGTGCCGGTCACACTGGTGAAGTGACCGGGCATGCACCACCACGTGGAAGCCCGAGGAACGACACCGGAGGGAGCGCCGTCATGACCACTGTCCGTCGCATACTGGCCGCCACGGACTTCTCGCCGGCCGCCGATCGTGCCGTGCTGCGTGCTGTGCGGCTCGCGCGCCAGCACGGTGCGCAGTTGCGCCTGCTGCACGTGGTCCCGGAGATCCGGCGGCTGGACCTGCTCAGCCGGCAGCGTCGCGCGGCTCGATCCACGGTGGTGCGTACCGCTCATCTCGCGCTGGAGACACTGGCTGCCCGGATCCGGACGCAGCACGACGTCGATGCGGCGCTCAGCATCACGAGCGGACGCGCGCACCGGGGAATTCTCGCCGCGTGCAAGACAGGACGCGCCGATCTCGTGGTGATCGGCGTCAGAGGAGAACACGACCGGTTGCTGGGCGAGAACGTGCTCGGCGGCACGGCGGCCAAACTGCTCGACCGGGTGCCCGCCGCGCTGCTGGTGGTGCGCACGCCGGCGCGCCAGGACTATCGTCTGCAGCTCGTCGGCGCGGACCTGAGTGCGCGGACAGCGAACGTCGTGCGGAGCGCCTGCGCGCTCCTGCCGGAGAGCCGGGTCGCTCTGCTCACCGTCTACGGTCTGCCCTATGCGGGCCGGGTCCACGCCTATGGTTTCGACCCGCACTGGCTCGATCAGCAGATCGACGGCATGGCGGCCGGACTGCGACAGGAGCTGGCGGCGATCGCGACGGCCGCCGTGCCCCGGAATCGCCGGGCCGGCACACGGCTGCTGCGCGGTGATCCGCGACGTCTGCTGCCCGATCACGCGGCGAATCTCGGCGCGGATTGCCTGACACTCGGCGCCGCGGGCGGTCCGACGCGCGGCCGCAGCCCGGTCACGACCTTCGGGGACGTGGCGCGCGCGGTGATACCGCTGCTGTCCTGCGATGTCCTGCTCGTGCGCTGAGTACGACGCCGAGGCCCTTCAGCGCCTGGCGCAGCGATTTCCGCTGCCGCTCCGGCGTCCAGTATTCGCGGTCGAAAACGGCCTGGACCGCGATGCCGTAGACCACCGTCATGATCGCCTGCGCGGTCGCCGCGACACCCGGACCGGAAGCGCCGGACTCCCGCAGCGCCGACTCGATGATGCCGACGGCGCGGTGCAGGCGCAGCTTGTGCTCGGCGGCCAGCTTCGGGTCGAAGAGCGCCGAATTCCAGAAGCAGATCCAGACCACCCAGTCCCGGCTCCGGTCCTCGCCGATCGGCAGGATCTCCTCGAGGGACATGAGACCGGTGCGGCCGCTCGCGTGGGACTCCCGCCGGCGGCGCTCGGCGCGCGACATGACGGACAGGTAGGTGGCGCGCAGCACCTCGCTCTTGCTGTCGAAATAGTGGCTGATCACCGTCGTGCTGCAGCCCAGCTCGCGCGCGAGATTGCGGAACGTGACGGCCTCGAGGCCGCCCGCCACGATGAGTCGCGTGGCGGCCTCGACCACGTCCCGCTTGCGCTGCTCTGCATCGACCTCGATCGGCACTTCGATCCCCCCGGCCCCGTCAGCACCTGAGTGTAGCGTCCGGGATCGGCGCGGTCACATGCGGCATGCGGTGTCGCAGCATGGCCGGTAACCCGCCCGCCGCCATTTACAACAGTTGTCATACAACAGAAGTTGTCCTGTAAGATTGCGCGCCCGGCGGACGGGAACCCTGTGCTGCGGCGGCGGGGTGCCCGCGACCGCCCCAGCCGCATCCCGCGCGCTGGCGAGTCCCGGAGGCCTTCATGCAGCTGCTCACCCCCATCCGTGTCGGTGCGCTCACCGTCAGGAACCGCCTGGTCTCGACCGCGCACGCGGCGTTCCTGGACTTCTACCAGCCCGGCTGCGACGGCGAACGCTACATCGCCTACCAGCGGCGGCGCGCCGAGGGCGGCACGGGGCTCGTCATCCTGACCGCGATGCACGTGCACCGCTCCAGCCAGAAGGCCGGACACTTCATCTACGACCGCGCCGACATCGTGCCCAAGTACCACCGCATGGCCGACGCGCTGCATGCGCACGACACGACGGTCGTGCAGCAGATCTTCCACTTCGGCGCGGTCGGCAGGTCCGACGCGCGCGACGACCTCACGCCGCTGTGGAGCCTGTCGGGCGCGGTGTCGCGCGATGGCGAGGCCTCCCACGCGATGACACGTGCCGAGATCGAGGAGGTCATCCAGGGGTTCGTCGACGCCGCGCGCGCGGCGGCAGACGGCGGACTCGACGGCGTGGAACTGCACGCCACGCACGGCTACCTGCTGATCCAGTCGCTGAGCCCCTGGGGCAACCAGCGCCACGACGAATGGGGCGAGCCCTACCGCCTGATCACGACCATCGCGGAGCGCGTACGTGAGGCGATCGGCCCCGGACGCATCCTCGGACTGCGGCTGTCGGCCGACGACTTCCAGCCGAAGGAGGCCGGCGGCCTCGGGCACGAGCGCCTGTGCGAGATCGCCGCGCACCTCGTGGGCCTCGGCTGGTTCGATTACCTGAATCACTCGGAGGGCGGCGGCGGCGCGGACTACGCGCGCGCGGTCGGCTCCTACAGGCACCGTTTCGGCGAGTTCCTGCCGCTCACGCGCAATCTCCGCGAGGCCGTCGGCGGCCGCGTGCCCGTGATCGGGGTCGGCAAGATCCCGACCGTCGATCTCGCGAACCAGGCGCTGGCCGCGGGCGACTGCGACCTCGTCGGCATGACGCGCGCGCAGATCGCGGACCCCGACGTGGGCCGCAAGTGTGCCGCGGGCGAGGTTCACCGCATCCGCCCGTGCACGGGCTCGAACCAGGGCTGCATCGACCGCCAGGCGGGCCCCTGGCCCATCACCTGTTTCCACAACCCCGAGGTGGGCCAGGAACGCACGGCGAAGATCGACGTCATCGCGCGTCGCGAGCCGCTGCTCGTCGTGGGCGGCGGCCCCGCGGGACTCAAGGCCGCCGAGATCGCGGCGCGCCGCGGCTTCGCGGTCACGCTCGTCGAGCGCGGGCACCGCCTCGGCGGGCGCCTGAACCTCGTCGAACACCTCGGGGCCGCCACGAACCTGCTGTCCTCGGTCGCGTGGCTGGAACAGGAACTGTCGCGCCTGGGTGTCGAGATCCGCCTGCAGACCCTGGTCGACGACGCCTTCGTCGCCGCGTTCGGCGCGCAGCGCGCCGTGCTCGCGACCGGCGCGACGCCACAGGCGCGGCTCGACGCGCCGTCGGACGGCTCGGTGCCCGTCCTCAGCATCGACGAGGCCGCACGCGGCGAGCACGAGGGCATGAAGATCGGGATGAGGGACACGCGCGCGCTGCTCGTCGACCTGCGCGGCAACATCGAGATCGGGCTCGTCGCCGAGGCGCTGGTGCGGCGGGGCTGCCAGGTCACGATCGCCACGCCGTTCCTGAACTACGGTCCGGGCATCGGCTTCACGCACATGGCGGACCTGATGCCCGTCCTGATGCGGCAGGGCTGCGCTTTTCTCACGGTGTCGCGGGTCACGGGGATCCGCGACGGCGAGGTCTCGCTGCGCAACGCCTTCACGGGTGCGGTCACGGTGGAGCGCCACGACTTCGTCGTGGCCGGCATGCATCCACGACCCGACGCCGCGCTGTACGAGACGCTCGCGCGGCACGGCAGGGTCGTGATGGCCGGCGACGTCGTCGCACCACGCGGCGCCCTCGAGGCGTACCGCGAGGGCGATCGCGCCGCCCGCATCATCTGAACCGGAACATCAGGGCGAGAGAGGCCGTCTGGACATGACCATCCGAACCGAATCGTGCGACGTGCTGGTCGCGGGCAGTGGCGGCGCCGGGCTCACCGCGGCGATCGCCGCGACGAAGGCCGGTGCAAAGGTCATCGTCGTCGAGAAGGACGCCGTCTTCGGCGGCACGACCGCCTTCTCGGGCGGCATGATCTGGATTCCCGGCAACCGCCACTCGAAGGAGATGTGCCGCAGTGCCGGCATCGAGGATTCTTTCGAGATCGCGCGCCGCTACGTCCTCGAGGAGGCGGGCGCCGCCGTCGATCCTGCGAAGGTCGACGCCTACCTGCAACAGGGTCCGGAGATGGTCGATTTCCTCGAGCGCGAGACCGAGGTGAAGTTCTACGCGATGGACTATCCCGACTACGTCTCGGAGAACCCGAACTCGCGCACGGTCCGCGGACTGTGCACCGTGGACTACCAGACCAGCCGCATGGGCGAGCACCTGAAGAACCTGCGCAACCAGCTGCCGCAGACGCTGTTCCTCGGTCTCGCGATCGGCTCCAGCGTCGAGATGAAGGAGTTCATGCGTGCGGGACGGTCGCTGAAGTCCTTCGGCTTCGTGCTCAGGAAGCTCGCCGCGCATGCGCGCGACATGATCGTCTACGGGCGCAGCGAGCAGATGGTGCGCGGCCGCGCGCTCGTCGGCCGGCTGGCGCGCACGGTCTACGACCTCGGCATCCCGCTGTGGCTGTCCTCCCCGATCACGGAACTGCTCGAGGAGAACGGCCGCGTGACGGGTGCGATCGTGCAGACGCCGCAGGGTCCGGTGCGCGTGCACGCGGCCCGCGGTGTCGTGCTGGCCTGCGGCGGCTTCACGCGCGATGCCCAGCGCCGTACGGCCGTGTACCCGCGGGTCGCGGTCGGACTGCGCCGCGGCGCCGAGCAGGTCACGGTGGTGCCCGAGACCAACACCGGCGACGGCGTGACCCTCGCCGAGCGCGCGGGCGGCCGCTTCGAGGGGAACGTCGCGCAGGCGGCGCCGTGGATGCCGGTGTCGAAGATGCCGGGCGTCGAGGGCACCGCGGGCGCGTGGCCGCATCTCGTCGATCGAATGAAGCCGGGCTTCATCGCCGTGTCGCGCAGCGGCCGGCGTTTCGCCGACGAGTCGAGTTCCTACCACCACTTCGTGCCGGGCATGCTGCGCGCGAGCGAGGCCGAGGGCGAGCCGGAGGCCATCGCCTGGCTCGTCGCCGACGCACGCGCGGTGCGTCACTGGGGCATGGGCTTCGCACGGCCCTGGCCCGTGCCGAAGGGCCGGTACGTGCGGAACGGCTACCTGATCCGCGGCCGCACGCTCGCGGAGCTCGCCACGAAGGCCGGCATCGATCCCGTGGGACTCGAGGCGACGGTGCGCCGCTTCAACGAGAACGCGCGCAAGGGTATCGACCCGGATTTCAACCGCGGCAACCGCACCTACGATCTCTACCAGGGCGACGAGGAGATCAAGCCGAATCCCTGCCTCGCACCGCTGGAGCGCGCACCGTTCTACGCCGTGCGCATCTACGCCGGCGAGATCGGCACCTATGCGGGGATCGCGACGGATGCCGACGCGCGCGTGCTCGACGCCATCGGGCAGCCGATTCCCGGGCTGTACGCGGCCGGCAACGATCAGGTCAGCGTGTTCGCAGGTGCCTATCCGGGTCCCGGGTCGACGATCGGGCCGGCGATGACCTTCGGCTACCTCGCGGGGCGGCACGCGGCAGGTGCCGAGCGCGGCGCAGCTGCCGCGGACGCACGCGCCGTATCCTGAAACGGACCGTCCCGACGCGACCGGTGCGAACTGCACTGGCCGCGCCGGGACAGACCTCGAGACGTCAGTTGCGCCAGGTCACCTGCACCTGGAAGGTGCGCGGGCTGCCGACATAGCCACGCTGGTCCGCGAGGATGCCGCTCAATGCAGCACCGCCGGACGACGGCGAATCAGCTTCGCCGTTGATGACGTAATTGTTGGTCAGGTTCTTGCCGATCACCGCGAACTCCCAGTGATCGTCCGCCGTGGCCACGCGCACCGCCGCGTTCAGGTTCAGGTAGCGCTTCTGGCGGCTGATCGGGTTGCCCGCGACCGAGGCGATGTACCCACTGCTGTAGCGGCTGTCGACGGTGAGACCGAGGTTCAGGTTGCCGCTGACCGGGGTTTCGTAGGTCGCCCCCAGGCTCCCGGTCCACTTCGGTGCCACGGAGGTCGCGACACCGGCGAGCTGCTGGCCGTTCACGCCCGGCTTGAACAGCCCGACGACGCAACCCTGCGCCAGCGACTGCCCGGCATAGCACGGCGACAGGTAGTTGCCGTAGCGCGCATCGTTGTAGTTGATGCTGCCGTGCAGATCGAAGCCCGCCAGCGCCATCGGCGCGTACTCGAACTCCAGCTCCACGCCGTCGGTTTTCGCGGATCCGGCATTGGTCGTGATGTTCGCGAACGTCGCCGCATCGAAGAAGTCGAGCTGCAGGTTCTTGAACACATAGTGGTACGCGCCGAGGTTGAGACGCAGCTGCCGGTCGAGGAGCACGGACTTGATGCCGCCCTCGAAGCCCTTGGCGCGTTCCGGCTCGAAGGCGAACACCGCCGTCGCGGTCTGCGTGCCGCTGATGGAGAAGCCACCGGACTTGTACGCGGTCTTGTAGGCCGCGTAGACCGTCACGTCGTCGACCGGCTTGTAGGTCAGCGACGCCTCGGGCGACCAGTTGTTGAAGGTCTGGTCGCCGACGAGCGGACTGTTCATCGGGTAGATGGCCCGGACCTCGGGATTCGTGTAGGGCATGACGTAGTGGCTGTCGCGCGTCTCGTGCGTGTAGCGCACGCCGGCCGCCGCCTCGACCTTCGGCCCCACCTTCACGGTCAGCTGACCGAAAGGCGAGAGTGTCTTGCCCGTGGTGTCGGAGTCCTTCGAATAGAAGATGTAGCGGTTCGCGGCGGAGGCGGCGCTGTTCTCGCGCCCTCCCGTCACGATCCACTGCCCGAAGTCACGCCGCGACTTCTGGTAGTACACGCCGAGCATGATGTTCGCCGGTCCGTCGTACCGGGTCATGGCGCGCAGCTCGGACGAATAGGCGTAGTAGCGCGTGTTCTCCGAGGCCATGGTGTTGGTGATGTACCGCGGCGTGCCCAGGACCGCCGTCGTGCGGCTGGAGGCCTGGTAATCCGAATCACCCGCCCAGCGGTTGCGGTTCCAGTTGTAGTTGTTGACCCAGGCGAACGCGATGTCGCCGGCGTCGTAGTTCACGGTGTTCGTCGCGTACCACGACCGGTACTTGTTGTAGAGCGCGCCGTTCTTGCCCGCGTACGGGACGACGGCCGCGACTTCCTTCGGCCAGCGCGTGTGGCTGAAGGCGAAGTCCTTCGGGCAGGCGGCGCCGATGTCGAGCTGGCTGGTCCCGCTGGGCGCGGGACAGACGTAGATGAGATTGTTGAAGCCCGGATCGTCGAACTGCGAACGGCTCATGCCGAGCTGCAGCATCGCGTCGAGGTCGTCCGAAGGCTCCCACTTCAGCGTGGCACGGCCGATCAGCTCCTGGCTGCCTTCGTATCGGGCCGACGGCTCCGCCGTGTAGCGCGTCCAGACCGCGGCAGGATTGGTCGCAGTCCCGGTCGAGGTGTCGCGCATGTCCATGAAGCGCGACGTCGCGCGGTTCCGGAACAGGCCCTGCGACGAGTCCGCGCCGCGCACCGCCACGCGCAGACCCAGGGTATCCGACAGCGGCCCCGAGCCGACGGCCTCGGCGTAGACCTGCTGCGCCTTGAACTCGTAGCCCGCGCGCGCCATGAACTCGGTCTCCCGCGTCGGCTGCGCGGTCGTGATCGACACGACACCCGCCGTGGCGTTCTTGCCGAAGAACAGCGCCTGCGGGCCCTTCAGCAGCTCGACGCGGCCGAGGTCGAAGAAGCCTTCGTTGATGATGCGCCCCTGGCCGTAATAGACACCGTCGACGACCGTCGCCACCGACTGCTCGATGGCGATGGAGCTGATGTTCGACCCGATGCCGCGCAGCGTGAGCTGCGCACCCGAACCCGAGGCGGCGCGGCCGACCGAGAGCTGCGGCGTCATGACGGCGAGCTTCTCGAGGCTGGTGAGGTCCAGCTTCTGCGACTGTTCGCCCGTGATGGCGCTCACCGACACCGGAACGTCCTGGACGCTCTCCTCGCGCTTGCGCGCGGTGACCACGATGTCCTCAATGCCGCCGACCTGTGTGCCGGAATCCTGGGCCAGCGCCGCGGGCGCAGCCAGCGAACCGAGCGCCAGCGCCACCGATGCCGACAGCAGACTGCGCAGCGCAGCAGCGCTGCTCCTTTCGTTCAGCTCCATGTTCCCCCCTGAGTCGATGATCCGCCGCTCACGGAGCAGCGGGTTGTCCCTTCGTCCCTGTCGCCCGTCTCCCGCCCGGCGACTCCCCGCGGACGTCGGCGGGCCCGGCTTGAATGTCGTGCAAACCGCACGCGCGGTTAAACTATCATAGACCGGTCGTTATACAACAGTTGTTTCAGCGACACAGGGTGTGCCGCAGCAGGCGCCGCAGGCGCGGCAGGGGCAGCGTGTTGAGCACGTGCGCGGCCTCCAGCCAGCCGCGCCGCGCCTGCAGGACGCCCGTCCCGAGCGTCTCGAACGAGGACGCGTCGTGCGCATCGCTCGCGATGCTGACCAGCACCCCGGCATCCCTCGCCGCGCGGCAGCCGACGTCGTCGAGATCGAGACGCTGCGGCTGGGTGTTGAGCTCGACGTAGCAGGGCCGTGCCGCGGCCGCGCGGAGCACGCGGCCCAGGTCGAGCTGCATGGGCTCCCGCGCGCCGAGCAGCCGCCCGGCCGGATGCGCGAGGATCGAGACACAGGGGCGGTCGAGTGCACGCAGGATGCGGGCCGTCTGCTTCACGCGCGAGGCACCGAGCTGCGTGTGGACGGCGGCGATCACCAGGTCGAGCCGACCCAGCACCGCATCCGGCAGCGACAGACTGCCGTCCGGCAGGACGTCGACCTCGACACCCTTGAGCAGCGTGATGCCGCGCAGCCGACCGTTCAGCGCATCGATCTCGTCACCCTGCCGCGCGAGGGCGTCGGCGTCGAGTCCGTGCACGATGCCGAGATGCCGGGCGTGATCGGTGATCGCGAGGTACTTCAGGCCGGCTGCACGTGCAGCGAGCGCCATTGCCTCGATCGACAGTGCGCCGTCGCTCGCGCGCGTGTGCGCATGCAGGTCGCCCTTCAGGTCCTCGCGCGTGACCAGCCGGGGCAACCGGTGCGCAGCCGCCGCCTCGAACTCGCCGCGATCCTCACGCAGCTCGGGCGGAATCCAGTCGATGCCCACGGCGTCGAAGATGTCCTGTTCCCTCGCGCCGGCGAGGCGCCTGGCGCCGCGGAACACACCGTACTCGCTGATCCTGAGGCCCAGCTCGCGTGCACGGGCCCGTACGCGGATGTTGTGCGCCTTGCTGCCCGTGAAGTAGTGCAGCGCCGCACCGAAACTCCCGGCCGGGACGACCCGCAGGTCGACCTGCAGCCCGTTGTGCAGCATTGCCGTGAGTCGCGTCGGCCCGGACGCCACCAGCCGACGCACCTCCTGATGACGTTCCAGCGCGCGACGCACCGGGCCGGCATCCGGGGCACACACCACCAGGTCGAGGTCACCCACGGTGTCGCGACCACGGCGATAGCTGCCTGCGATCTCGCAGGCCTGCACTCCGTCCACATCCCGCAATGCAGCAGCCAGCGGTTCAGCCAGCCGCGCTGCGCTGCCGCGTGGTACGCGCTGCAGCCGTGCGCCGGCCTCCGGTGCTGACGCCGCCGTCAGCTTCGCGATGAGCGCGGGACCGAATCCCGGGAGGCCGGCGAGCCGCCCCTGCTTCAGTGCGCGTCGCAGGGCGCGCACGTTGCCGACGCGCAACGAATCGATCAGCGTCCTCACACGCTTTGGCCCGAGCCCCGGCAGGCGCAGGAGTTCCGTGGCACCGCGAGGGAACTCGCGCCGCAGCCGGACCAGCAGCGTGTCGTGGCCCGTGCGCAGAAGCTCCTCGATCTGTGCCGCGAGATCCTCGCCGATGCCCGGCAGATCGCGGAGATCACCACCCTCGGCCCGGATCGTCGCAACGTCCCGCGGCAGCCCGCGCAGCATCAGCGCCGCACGCCGGTAGGCACGGATGCGGAACGGATTCGCTCCCTGCAGGTCGAGCAGATCTGCGATGTCGTCGAAAACCGCCGCGACGTCTTCGTTGTGCACAGCATCAATCCCTGGTTCCGGGAATCGTGGCCTGAGCATTTCCCTCATTCCGCACGCTCATCATGCATCCGTGCCGGGCCACCAGCAGAATCGCACAGGTACGAACAATCCGAATGGTGACTTGAAGATCACGGGTGCATCCTCATATGGGGTTGCAGGCGATTCACGAGGACAACCGGAGGGGCATGCCATGGCCATCGAACGCTGGGATCCATTTCGCGAGTTCGATCTCATGACGCGGCTCGCTCCGCGCCACTTCGGGCGGTGGATGCAGATGCCCGAGGTCGAGTTCCAGGGGAAGGAATGGACGCCGTCGGCCGACATCAGCGAAAAGCCGACCGAGTACGTCATCCGTGCGGAGCTGCCGGCCGTCCGCAAGGACGACGCGAAGGTCGCTGTCGAGGGTGACATCATCACGATCAGCGGCGAGCGCAAAGAGGACAGGGAGGAGAAGGACGAGAAGTTCGTGCGGCGTGAGACATTCCGCGGCAGCTTCTCGCGCAGCTTCCGGCTGCCGGAGGATGCCGATACGTCGCGCATCAGCGCCGAGAGCAAGGATGGGGTGTTGACCGTGCGGGTGCCGCGCAGGGTGGCTGCGAAGCCTGCACGCCGGGAAATCGCCGTCGAGTGACGCGCGGGAAACTCAGCCGGCCCGCAGCGGCAGGCTGCACATCCACTCAGGAAGGAGCCAGAGACATGCACGCAAGAGAATCGACGCGCAGCGTCAAGCCGGTTCGCGCAGTCGTATCGACTGCGATCGCCCCCGTCGTCGAGCACGATGCGCCGATCGAGGTGCCGTGCTGGGAGATCAGCGAGGCCGAGCGGCGGACGATGATCGCCGAGGCCGCCTACTATCACTCGGCATCGCGGGGCTTCGTGCCCGGCCATGAACTCGAGGACTGGCTCGCCGCCGAAGCCGAGATCGAGGCGCTGCTGCAGACCCCGGGCGGCGAGAGGGACTGATCGGGCCCAGGTACCCGCAGTGATGAGTGATGCGGGTACCGTCTCCCCGCGCCATTCGCCCGTGTATCCCGTGCGAGTGGCCGGGTGGGGGTGCGCCCTGCGCGCGCTGCAGCGCCGTCATGCACCGGGTCGCCCGGGCGTGCGAGCGGCCTCAGGCATGACTCCCCGGACGGATACCTTGATCGAGGACATCGAATGACCGCCAAACAGGTGCTGTTCCGCTCTGCCGCGCGCGAGAAGGTGCTGCGCGGCGCCTCGCTGCTCGCCGATGCGGTGCGCATCACGCTGGGCCCCAAGTCCAAGTCCGTGCTCATCCAGAAGCAGTGGGGCTCGCCGCTCGTCTGCAACGACGGCGTCACCATCGCGAAGGAGATGCAGCTCGAGGATCCCGAGGAGAACCTCGGCGCGCAGATGCTGCGCCAGGCGGCCGAGAAGACGGGCGACCTCGTGGGTGACGGCACCAGCACCGCCACGATTCTCGCCCACTGCATCTACGCGGACGGCGTGCGCAACATCGCCGCCGGCGCGAGCGCCATCGACCTCAAGCGCGGCCTCGATCGCGGCTTCAAGGTGGCGGTCGAGGGGCTCAAGGCGATTTCCCGCCCCGTGCAGACTCGCAAGGAGAAGGCCCAGGTCGGCACGATCTCGGCGCACAACGAGGAGGCGATCGGCGAGATGGTGGCGAACGCCATGGAGCGTGTCGGCGACGAGGGCGTCATCACCGTCGAGGAATCCAAGACCACGGAGACGACCCTCGAAGTGGTCGAGGGCATGCAGTTCGATCGCGGCTACATCTCGCCCTACTTCGTCACGGCGCCCGAGGACATGGAGGCCGTGCTCGAGGATCCGTACATCCTGATCACCGACCGCAAGCTCAGTCACCTCAAGGACATGCTGCGGCTGCTCGAGGACATCGCCAAGACCAGCCGTCCGATCCTGTTCATCGCCGAGGACATCGAGGGCGAGGCACTCGCGACACTGATCGTCAACCAGTTGCGGGGCGTGCTGAAGAGCTGCGCCGTCAAGGCTCCGGGCTTCGGTGACAGGCGCAAGGCCATGCTCGCCGACATCGCCACCCTGACCGGCGGCGAGGTCATCTCCGAGGAACTCGGCTTCAAGCTCGAGGACCTGGAACTCACCCAGCTCGGCCGCGCGAAGAAGGTCGTCATCGACAAGGAGAACACGACCATCATCGGCGGCTCCGGGGATCGCAAGGCCATCGACGCGCGCATGGCCCAGATCCGGCGCGAGAAGGAGAAGGCCACCAGCGACTACGACAGGGAGAAGCTCGAGGAACGGCTCGCCAAGCTCGCCGGCGGCGTGGCCGTCATCCGCGTAGGCGCGCCTTCGGAGGCCGAGATGAAGGCACGCAAGGACGCGCTCGACGACGCGATCGCGGCGACGAAGGCCGCCGTGGCCGAGGGCATCGTGCCGGGCGGCGGAGTCGCGCTGCTCAGGCTCACGGAGCGCCTCGTACAGGAAGAGGCGAAGTGCGTGGGCGACGAGCGCACGGGCGTGCAGATCCTGAGGCGTGCGCTCGAGGCGCCCATGCGCCAGATCGCCGAGAATTCGTCGGTCGACGGCGGGGTCGTCGTGCACCGCACCCTCGCGGCCGGCGGCAACACGGGCTTCGACGCCGCACGCCAGGAATACGTGGATCTCTACGAAGCCGGCATCGTCGATCCGGCCAAGGTCGTGCGCATCGCGCTCGAGAACGCCGTGTCGGTCTCCAGCATCCTGCTCCTGACCGAAGCCACGATGACCGAGAAGCCGGAGAAGAAGGACGCGCACGCCGCGCCGGGTCCGGATCTCGGCTGAGGAAGCGCGTGCGCGAGGTTCGTCAGCCGCCGAGGCCGAACGGCCTGTGGGCATCCTCGGGGTCATCATGCACCGTCGCGGCGCATGCGGTGTCCACGGCCCTGGTCAGCGATGCGTGGAGATGCTCGTCCAGCCCCCCGGCCAGGTACCGCCTGGCCGCCTCGAGGACCGGCTCCAGCACCGCCACGTGGTGATGCAGGCAGAGCAGTGCTGCCGCAATGCCCTCAGGGTCGTCTCCCGCGATGTGGCGGCGATGTGCGGCACCGATGGCCGAGGCCAGCTCTCCTGTCGCGAGCCGCGGGGCCTCGGCGTCGGCCGCCGGCGCGGAAGCGGCAGCATCCTCGCGGATCGCGCGCCCGGAGGCCGACCCGCCGAGCACGGCATTCATGATATCCGTGGTGGTCACGATCCCGACGAGGTGATGGCGCGCGTTCACGACGGGCAGCGCATGGATGCCGTGCTTCGCCATCAGGGCCGCGGCTTCCTCGACCGACTGACGCTCGCCGACGACCACCGGTTCGCGCCGCACCAGCTGGCGCACGCACATCCGCTGGTTGAGATACTCCACCGCCGACACGCCGCCCTTCGGCAGCAGCATGTCGATCTTCATCACGTCGGTCGAACCGAGGACACCGATGACTGCGCCGCCGTCGACGACAGGAAGGTGGTGGATCGGATAGGCGGCGAAGAGCCGCAGTACTTCACCGGCCGGCGCCCCGGCCTCGACCGACAGCACGGCCTCGGTCATGACGCGGTTGACGGGATCCTGGGCGTGCATGACGTACCGACTCTCCATTCCTGGCAGCGTTCTCCCGGGCCTCGCTGCACCCTACGTTCCGCGAGTCGCCGCGATGTTCGCGCACGGATGCTCGCAACCGCGAGCCGCACCGGGACGGCACGCCCCGGATCATCGGCGATTTCTGCCGTTCCTTGAGTCCGGCCGCACACGAGCCGGATGCCGGCCGGGCCCCGGCCCGATGCGGGCCATGCGCCGGACGCCAGCGTCGAAGGCGTCCCGCCGGGCACACTCATAACATGTATTTTTTATCTTGCTTATAGACAGTGGCGCCGCGTAATATAACATTCATATTTTCTACATCTTCTATCAACACCACCCGGCGACCAACCGTCATGCAAACCTCCCGCAAGCTCTGGCAACTGCTCGGCATCGTCTTCCTCCTGTCCTTCGGCGTCCTCGGCTGGGTCGGACGCGAGATCTACGTGGCGGCCCCTCCGATCCCGCAGTCGGTCGTCGCGACCGACGGCGGCACCGTCTTCACCGGCGACGAGATCCGTCGCGGTCAGCGGGTCTGGCTCGCGGCCGGCGGCCAGCAGCTCGGCAGCGTCTGGGGACACGGCAGCTACGTCGCTCCTGACTGGTCGGCGGACTGGCTGCACCGCGAGGCCGTGGCGTTCCGCGATCTCCGCGCACGAGCGCTCTTCGGCGCGCCCTACGACCTCCTCGACACCAGTCGCCGGGCGACGCTCGACTCCATCGTCAGGCAGGAGTTCCGGCGCAACACACACGACACCGCGCACGACACGGTCACCGTGTCGGCCGACCGCGCCCGGGCGATCCGCAGCGTCGCCGCACATTACAGCGGCCTCTTCGGCGACGAAGCCGCCGCCGCGTCGCTGCGCGAGCAGTACGCGATGACCCGCGATACGGTGCGGGATCCCGCCGATCGCGCAGCCCTGACTGCGTTCTTCTTCTGGTCGGCCTGGGCGTCGTCGACGGATCGGCCGGGTGAGGCCGGGCTGTCCTACACCAGCAACTGGCCACACGAACCACTCGTCGGGAACACTCTGACCACCGGTGCCGCGATCTGGACCATGGTCAGCATCGTGCTCCTGATCGCCGGCATCGCCGCGATGGTCTGGTACCACAGCGCGCGGCACGAGCCCTCCCCGCCCGCGGTGCCGAAGGACGATCCGCTGCTGAATGCCCGAGCGACCCCCTCCATGCTCGCGACCCGCAAGTACTTCTTCGTCGTGGCCGGCCTGTTCCTCGCGCAGATCGCGCTCGGCGCGATCACCGCGCACTACGCGGTCGAGGGTCAGTCGTTCTTCGGCTTCCCGCTCGCCGAGGTGCTGCCCTATGTCGTGAGCCGCACGGTCCACACACAGTTCGGCATCTTCTGGATCGCGACCGCCTGGCTCGCGACCGGTCTGTACATCGCTCCGCTGCTGTCGGGCCACGAGCCGAAGCTGCAGAAGCTGGGCGTCGACCTGCTGTTCTACGCCCTCCTCGTCATCGTCGTCGGCTCGACACTGACCGGCTGGCTGGGCACGCTGCAGGCGCGCGGCGTCGACTACGCGTTCTGGATCGGCAACCAGGGGCTCGAATTCACGAGCATGGGCCGGATCTGGCAGGTCCTGCTGTTCGTCGGCCTGATGTTCTGGCTGTTCCTGATGGGTCGCGCTTTGTGGCCGGCGCTCCGGCGTCCCTCGGAGACGCGTGGTCTCATCGCCATGGTATTCCTCGCCGCGCTGTGCATCGGCGGCTTCTATGCGACTTCGCTGGTCTGGGGCCGGAACACGCATTACTCGATGATCGAGTACTGGCGCTGGTGGCTCGTGCACCTCTGGGTCGAGGGCTTCTTCGAGGTGTTCGCCACCGCGGTTGTCGCCCTGATCTTCACCCGGCTCGGCCTGATCCGCGCCGCCACGGCGAACTCGGCGATCGTACTCGAGACCGTCGTGTTCCTGTTCGGCGGCATCCTCGGCACCCTGCACCACCTGTACTTCACGGGCACGCCGACCTCGGTCATCGCGCTCGGTGCGGTGTTCTCGGCGCTCGAGGTCGTGCCGCTGGCGCTCATCGGCTTCGAGGGTCTGCAGACCCTGAGGCGCAGCCGCGCAGCGCCCTGGCTGGCGACCTACCGCTGGCCGATCCTGTGCTTCGTGGCCGTCGGCTTCTGGAACACCGTAGGCGCGGGTCTGCTCGGCTTCGCGATCAATCCGCCGGCATCGCTGTACTTCGTGCAGGGCCTCAACATGACGGCCGCGCACGGCCATGCGGCGCTGTTCGGGGTCTACGGCATGCTCGGCATCGGACTCATGCTGTTCTGCCTGCGCGGGCTGTACCCGCGTGCCCTGCACGACGACCGGCTGCTGAGGCCCGCATTCCTGTGCCTCAACTCCGGTCTCGCGCTCATGGTGTTCCTGTCGCTGCTGCCTGCCGGTGTCTACCAGGCGGCCGCCAGCATCTCGAAGGGTCTGTGGTACGCGCGCTCACCCGAGATCATCCACTCCACGGTGATGGAGACCTTCGTCTGGCTGCGGGTGCCCGGTGACATCCTGTTCGCGGTCGGCGCGCTGTTCCTCGTCGTCTACATCACCAGGCTGCTCGGCTGGCGGCGCCGGTCACCGGCGCGCCACGGCGCGGTCACGGCGGAGGCCGCCGGGTCATAGCGATCCCGGTCCCTGCGTCCAAGGGCGAGCTCCCCTCGCCTCGTGCGGGAGCGCGGCAGCAGCCGCGCTCCCCACGCTCTATAATGAAGAGGTATGCGACTCACCACTTTTACCGACTACTCCCTGCGCGTGCTGATCTATCTGGCGATCGACCCGGACCGCCGCGCGACGATCGGCGAGATCGCGGCCGCATTCAAGGTCTCCGAGAACCACCTCATGAAGGTGGTGCACTTCCTCGGCAAGCAGCACCTGCTGACCAACGTGCGCGGCAAGGGCGGCGGCATGACGCTGGCGCTGCCGCCGGCGGGCATCAACATCGGCGAGGTCGTGCGCCTGACGGAGGCCGGCTCGATCCCGGTCGAATGTTTCGACCGCGAGCACAATTCCTGCGTGATCACGCCGGCCTGCAAGCTCCGGCGGGTGCTCGGGGAAGCCGTGGATGCGTTCTATGACGCCCTCTCGCGGTACACGCTCGCCGACCTCGTGAAGCAGCCGCGTGCGCTCGCGCAGATCCTCACACCGCACGGCAGGCTGGCCGAGATCGCCCAGCGAAGCGAGGGCAAGCCGGGGCGGCGAAAGCGGGCCTGAAGGCGAAGCGGAAACGGGGACATGCCTCGAGTTCCCCGATACACGCTCCCGACTTGGCCAGGACTTGCGCCGGGACAACGAAGCATGTCCCCATTTCCCGCGGATCCGGCGGCGGGCCTCGCGGCCGACTCAGCCCTTGACGACGATGAGTGGCTCCAGCCGCGCCACCTTGCAGGCGAGCCCCGTGCGATCGGCAACATCGACGACGCGCTCGACGGGCTTGTAGGCGCCCGGAGCCTCCTCCGCCACACCGCGCGGCGACGGACTGATGATGGTGATACCCCGGGCACCGAGCTCGTCCACGAGAGCCCGGCCGCGCCAGAGCTTCGTTGCCGCGTGACGCGACATCGCGCGGCCTGCGCCGTGACAGGCGGAGCCGAGCGCCAGCGATTCGCCCCGCGCGGTACCGGCGAGCACATACGACGCCGTGCCCATCGAGCCCCCGATCAGGACCGGCTGGCCGGCCGCGGCGAACTCCGGCGGAATCTCCCCGTGCCCCGGTCCGAAGGCGCGCGTCGCCCCCTTGCGATGCACGAACAGCCGTCGTCGCCCGCCGGCCGTGATGTGCTGCTCCTCGGCGCAGAGGTTGTGCGAGACGTCGTACAGCAGCGGCAGCGACTCTGCGGGGAAGAACCCCGCGAACGACGCACGCACCAGGTGAGTGAGGATCTGGCGGTTCGCGAGCGCGCAGTTGGCGGCCGCCCGCATCGCGCCCAGGTAGTCCCGTCCGAGATCGGAGTCGATCGGCGCGCAGGCGAGTTCCCGGTCCGGGAGCCGGAGCCCGAAACCCGGCGCCGCGGCGACCATCTGCGCCAGGTAGTCCGTGCCGATCTGGTGACCGAGCCCACGTGATCCGCAGTGGATCGTGACCAGGATCTGGTCCCGCGCCAGTCCGAACGCAGCCGCGATCCCGGGCTCGTGGATCTCGGCGACGACCTGCACTTCGAGGTAGTGATTTCCTGATCCGAGGGTGCCCATCTCCTCACGCTGGCGATGGCGCGCGCGGGCGGAGATCGCCGCCGGCTTCGCGTGCAGGTGGCGGCCCTGCGCTTCGATGCGTGCGAGGTCGGACTCACGACCGTAGCCCTGCGCGACGGCCCAGCGCGCCCCGCCGGTCAGCATCGCATCGAGCTCCTCGTCGTCCAGCCGGATGCGGCCGGTGCTGCCGAGGCCCGCCGGGATCGCGCGGCCGAGTTCATGCGCGAGCTCGCTCTGCACCGCCCGGATGTCGGCGCGTCCGAGCCCGGTGGTCAACGTGCGCACGCCGCAGGAGATATCGAATCCCACGCCACCCGCCGACACCACGCCACCTTGTTCCGGATCGAAGGCCGCGACCCCGCCTATCGGGAAGCCGTAGCCCCAGTGCGCGTCGGGCATCGCGTACGCGGCATCCACGATGCCGGGCAGGCTCGCCACGTTGGCAAGCTGCTCGCCAACCTTGTCGTCCATGGCCTCCAGCAGTTCACGGTCGGCGAAGAGCCGCGCCGGGACGCGCATCGCGCCCGCAGGCTCCAGCAGCCATTCGCAGTCATCGACGCGCCGGAATCGCGAAGGATCCATGGATTCCCCGGTCAGACGTCCACCACGCAGCCGGCCACCCACTCGCCGTCGTGCTCGGAGACCTCCAGCGCCGTGAAGGTCGCGCCTTTCACTTCGACGGCGGGCTGGTGACGCGCAACGTCCACGGGCTCTCCCGCGAGCTGCGCGCACAGCCGCCACGGCCCGGCGTCATCACGGGTGACCTCGACGTCGAACCGTGCGAACAGCATGCGCCGTGTGGACATCTGGTAGACGATCTCGTTGAGCCATGCGACGAACAGCTGCTCGCAGTCGGGCGCCCCGCAGCGTACGTCCACGGTGGTGACGGCGCGCACGGATGCGGGATCGGTGACCACCGTCGTGAGCGCCCGCGCGGCGTTGGCGAAGGCCAGTTCCAGTGTCCTGCCGCGGCCGCGCACGCCGATGTCGGCCCCGTGCGCGAACAGCTCCTGCGCGGCCTGCGTCGTCGTCATGATCAGTGGTCGCCGCCCATGCGCCTCGCCGCCGTATCGAGCAGGTCCGTGACCTCGGCGTCGTGGGTCTGCGGAAACGACAGATAGGACTGGCCCACCGCGTAGTAGGGCTCGGGCTCGGACAGGCAGATGCAGTCATCGACCAGTCCGCGCAGGAGCGCACAGGCCTGGTGCGACGCGGTCGGTACGGCGATGACGACGCGACCCGCGCCGGTCGCGCGCAGCGCGAGCACCGCGGCGTGCATCGTCGAACCCGTCGCCATGCCGTCGTCCACGAGGATGACGGTCTTCCCCGCGACCACGGGCCGCGGGCGGCCACCCAGGTAGGCGCGTTCGCGGCGTTCCATCTCCTGCCGCTCGCGCTGTACGACCGCCTGCAGTTCGTCCGCGGACACGTGCAGCATGCCGACGACGTCCTCGTTGCGGACGATGACGCCGCCGCTCGCGATGGCGCCCATCGCGAGTTCGGGCTCCCCGGGCACGCCGAGCTTGCGGACGAGCTGGATGCCGAGAGGGACGCCGAGGAACTCCGCGACCTCGGCCGCCACCGGCACACCGCCGCGCGGCAGCCCGAGGACGACGACGTCGTCCGCCCCGCGGAACGCAACGAGTCGCTTCGCCAGCTCGCGGCCGGCCTCGCGCCGATCCTGGAACATCTTCGTCATCGTCCGCGCTCCCCTGCTTTTTGCAAGGTTAGCCCCATACCGCAGCGCCCTGCATCGTGTGTTGCCACCCGCGACCGGCGCCCGTGCCTTGCGTTGCGGCAGTGCGTCCCGATGACCATGTGCCCCCGGTGATCCCCGCATGCAGCCGCGCCCGTGGCACGCCATACTGAGCGCATGGCACGCAAGCGCAAACGGCGGGTCCAGAGACGCCAGCTGCTCGTCAATGTCCTGTACGGCATCGTGACGGTCATCATGGTGTTCGTGCTCCGCCAGACCCTCTTCCCCGGCGCCGGCATCGAGGAACTCAGCTACAGCGACTTCCAGACCGCACTCGCGAACGGCGAGATCGCCGAGGTCGAAGTGCGGGGGGACCGGCTCGAGGGAACGTTCCGGCACGAGCGCCCGGACCGGCCGCAGCGCTTCCGGACCCTGCGCGTCGATCCCGAACTCGCCCGGGAACTCGCCGGGCACAAGATCAGCTATCGCGCGGTCGCCGACAGCAATGTCTTCACGGAAGTGCTGTCCTGGATCGTGCCGACACTGCTCTTCTTCGGCCTGTGGTACTTCGTGGTGCGGCGTGCCTTCGAGCAGCAGGGCGCCGCGGGTGGCCTGCTCGCGATCGGCAAGAGCAAGGCGCGCGTCTATGTCGAGTCCGACACGAAGGTCACCTTCGCGGACGTCGCGGGCGTCGACGAGGCGAAGGCCGAACTCGCCGAGATCGTGGGCTTTCTCAAGGAACCCGCGCGCTACGGGCGCCTCGGCGCGCGGCTGCCGCGCGGTGTGCTGCTCGTGGGACCGCCGGGCACGGGAAAGACGCTGCTCGCGCGTGCGGTCGCGGGTGAGGCCGGCGTGCCGTTCTTCTCCATCAACGGCTCCGAGTTCGTCGAGATGTTCGTCGGCGTGGGTGCGGCCCGTGTGCGCGACCTGTTCGACCGGGCCCGCGCCCGCGCGCCGGCCATCATATTCATCGACGAACTCGATGCGCTCGGCCGTGCGCGCGGCGCCTTCGCCTTCGGCGGCCACGACGAGAAGGAGCAGACGCTGAACCAGCTGCTCTCGGAGCTCGACGGCTTCGATCCCCGGCAGGGCCTCGTGCTGCTGGCGGCCACGAACCGGCCCGAGATCCTCGATCCCGCGCTGCTGCGACCGGGCCGCTTCGACCGGCAGATCCTCGTGGACCGCCCCGACAAGGTCGGGCGCGTCCAGATCCTCGAGGTGCACGTGCGCCGCATCCACGTCGCCCCCGGACTCGACCTCGCCGAGGTCGCGGCGCTCACGCCGGGCTTCACCGGCGCGGATCTCGCCAACCTCGTCAACGAGGCCGCGCTCGTCGCGACGCGGCGCGGCGCCACGGAAACCGCGCTGGAGGACTTCACCGCCGCCATCGAGCGCATCGTGGCGGGCCTCGAGAAACGCAACCGGCTGCTGAACCCCATGGAGCGGCGCACGGTCGCGGTTCACGAGATGGGCCATGCGCTGGTCGCGATGTCCCTGCCCGGCAGCGACCCGGTGCACAAGGTCTCGATCATCCCGCGCGGCATCGGCGCGCTCGGCTACACGATCCAGCGGCCGATCGAGGACCGCTTCCTCATGACGCGCTCGGAGCTGGAAACGAAGCTCACCGGGCTGCTCGCCGGACGTGCCGCGGAACGGCTGGTGATCGGGGAACTCTCCACGGGCGCGGCCGACGACCTCGCCAGGGCGACGCAGATCGCGCGCGCGATGGTCGCGCGCTACGGCATGGTCGAGAGCCTGGGCGGCGTGTCCTACGAGGCCGAGCCGCCGCCACTGCTCGGCGTTCCCGCGCTCATGGATCGCAGCTCGCAGGCGAGCGACGCGACCGAACGCGAGATCGACCTCGAGGTGCGGCGCATCCTGCAGGCGGCGGAGGACCGTGCCCGTGACCTGCTGGCGGCCCGCCGCGCCGACCTCGATCGCGGCGCGGCGCTGTTGCTCGGGCGCGAGACGCTGGGGCCCGCGGAGCTGGCGGCGTTCCGGGAATCGGGGACATCCACGGATCCCTTCGGCGACACCGTCGGGCGCGCGGGCGCGTAGGAGAGCCCGCATGATCGAGCCCGCGAGCGGCGATGTGCTCCTGGTGGTCGACGTCCAGCACGACTTCCTCGAGGGTGGCGCGCTCGGCATCGCGCGGGGTTCCGGCGTGATCGCGCCGCTCAACCGCGCGCTGGACGCCTTCCAGGCGCGCGGCCTGCCCGTGATCGCCACGCGCGACTGGCATCCGCCGGGGCACTGCTCGTTCCGCGAGCGCGGTGGCCCCTGGCCCGTGCACTGCGTGCAGGGCACGCACGGCGCGGACTTCCATCCCACGCTGCGGTTGCCACCCGGCGCCGTCGTCGTCTCGAAGGGAACCGATCCGGCCCGCGAGGCCTATTCCGGCTTCGAGGGCACGCCTCTCGCCGACATGCTGCGCAGCCTCGGCTGCCGCCGCATCTGGATCGGCGGCCTCGCCACCGACTACTGCGTGCGCGCCACGGGGCGCGACGCCCTCGCCGCGGGATTCAAGGTCGTCGTGATCGAGGACGGTGTGCGCGCCGTCGACGTCGCACCCGGCGACGGCGAGCGTGCGCTCGCCGAACTGGTAACGGGCGGTGCCCGGCTCGTGCGCAGCGACGGGATCACCGCATGACCGCGGCGGCTCCGGGGCTGCTCACGGACTTCTACCAGTTCTCGATGGCGCACGCCTATTTCGAGCGCGGGATGCAGGCCGAGGCGAGCTTCGAGCTGTTTGCACGCCGTCTGCCGAAGTCCCGCAACTTCCTGCTGGCCGCCGGGCTCGCGCAGGTCGTCGAATTCCTGCGCGACTGGCACTTCGAGGCGGAGGAACTCGAATGGCTCGCGGCACGCGGACCCTTCCCCGCGGCATTCATCGATCATCTCGCCGGCCTGCGCTTCGCGGGCGATGTCGACGCCATGCCCGAGGGTACGGTGTTCTTCGCGAACGAGCCCGTGCTGCGGGTCACCGCGCCCCTGCCCGTCGCACAGCTCGTCGAGAGCCGCATCCTCAACCTGATCCACTTCCAGACGGTCGTCGCGAGCAAGGCCGCGCGCTGCGTGCTGGCGGCCGGCGGCCGGCGGCTCGTCGACTTCGGCATGCGGCGCGCGCACGGCGCCGAAGCGGCGCTGCTGGCCTCGCGCGCCACGTATCTCGCTGGATTCGACGCGACGGCGACCGTCGAGGCCGCACGCCGCTTCGACATCCCCGTGTCGGGCACCATGGCGCATTCCTTCATCCAGGCGCACGAGTGCGAACTCGACGCCTTCCGTGCCTTCCTCGCCGTGCGCCCCGGCCCGACCACGCTGCTGATCGACACCTACGACACGCGCGCCGCGGCGCGCGCCGTCGTCGGCCTGCTGCGGGAACTGCAGCAGTCAGGATCCGCGGGCCGTATCGCCGCGGTGCGCATCGACAGCGGCGACCTGGCCGCGGACGCGGCCGACGTACGCCGCATCTTCGACGAGGCCGGCTTCCCGAAGGTCGGCATCGTGCTGAGCAGCAGCCTCGATGAATACGCGATCGCGGATCTGCTGGCGCAGCGCACGCCCGTCGATGTCTTCGGCGTCGGCACGCATCTCGTCGTCGCCGAGGATGCGCCGTCGCTGGACATGGCCTACAAGCTGCAGAGCTACGCGGGCCGCGCCACGCGCAAGCGTTCGGCGGGCAAGGCGACATGGCCCGGCTGCAAGCAGGTGCACCGACGGTCGGGAGCCGACGGCCGCTTCGCCGGTGACACGCTGCACCTCATGGACGAGGCCGGCGACGGCGAGCCGCTGCTCGTGCCCGTGATGCGCGCGGGCCGCCTCGTCGCGCCCCTGCCCGCGCTGGTGGATGCGCGCGATCGCGCACGCCTGCAGCTCGCGGCGCTGCCTGACGCGCTCCGGCTGCTGACACCTGTGGCACCCTGTTCCGTCGAGGTCTCCGCGGGCATCCTGGAACTGACGAGGAGCATCGATGCCGGCCGCTGAGTTCTGGATCGCGGCGCTGCTGCTCGTGACCTCGCACAGCACACCTGCTGTGGCGGGTGGTCTCATGGGTCGGCGCTGGGCCTGGCCGATCGATGCCGGGGTGATGCTGCGCGACGGCCGGCCGCTGTTCGGCGCCTCCAAGACCTGGCGCGGACTCGCACTCGCCCTCTCCGCCTCCACGCTCGCCACGAGCCTGCTGCTCGAGCGCCCGGGCCTGGGTCTCGCATTCGCCGCGCTGGCCATGGCGGGCGACCTCGCCTCGAGCTTCGTCAAGCGCCGGCGCGGACTGCCGCCGCACGCCGACGCGCTGTTCATCGACCAGCTCCCGGAGTGCCTGCTGCCGCTCGTCGTACTGCGTGGGGCGCTGCCCTTGTCCTGGACCGACCTGCTGCTGCTCGTGGTGCTGTTCGTGCCCGCCAACCTCATTGCGAACCGCAGCTGGGAGTGGGTGCTCACCCACCGAAGGCGCGCATCGCCACGGTGAAGGTGGCGCCACCCGATACCGCCCCCGGCTGGTCCGTACAGGGCTCGCTCACAGGGGTGGCCGTGCAGTAGAGTGAGCGTGCGTCAGGGAAGTCACCGCTCGCAGGGAGAGGGAGCGTGCGTATACCAGCCACGAGGCGCCGGCTCAGAACTGCCACGGCACTCGCCGTGCTGCACATGGCGCCCGCGCTGTGCGCCGAGCCCACGGCATCGGCCACCCCGGAGCCGTCGCAGCGCGTCGCACCGGCGACGCGGCGCATCGTCCTCCTCCCCATCGACTTCATCGTCTACGAGAACACCGCGAGCCATGTCGAGGAAGCGCAGCCCGAATGGTCGGAGACCGCGGCGTCGAACCTGGCGGATGCCGCGCGCGCCGTTCTCGCCCGCAAGGGTGGCTTCGAGATCGTGCCGCCGCCGGCGTTCGAATTGGCTTCGCCGCGGGCGCTGGCCGAGCACCGCGCCCTCGTGAAAGTCATCCTGCAGGCCTCGAACGAGAACGTGAAGCGGACGGGCGGCGCGTGGGCCGAGAAGATCGCGCAGTCCGACTACTCGATCGGCGACGGCCTCGCGGGTCTGGCGGAGGCCGCCGGCGCGGACCTTGCGTTCGTCGGCGCCGGCGAACAGGTGAGCCGCAGCACCGGCAGCGTGCTGACCCAGGTCGCGAT
Organism: Steroidobacteraceae bacterium; assembly: GCA_046352935.1. Taxonomy (GTDB): domain Bacteria; phylum Pseudomonadota; class Gammaproteobacteria; order Steroidobacterales; family Steroidobacteraceae; genus CAYWMY01. Next base: position 63,141 of record JAXMGR010000007.1, on the reverse strand, counting down.
GCTGGGCGTCGGCTTCGGCAGCTGGTACAAGGGCGGCACTGCGTTCGGCGCGGCGATCATCGATCTTCGCACCGGCGACCTCCGCTGGTGCAATTCGCTCAATGACATGTCCTGGGTCGGCATGGGCTACCGGGATGTGCGTACGTCGGCCGATGCGACCGCGCTCGTGGACGAGCTGTTCCGCGAGTTCCCCGTGAGCCGGCTGCACCGGAAACCCATGCTGTGAACACGACCCGCCGGGTCTGCACGGTTCTCGTGCTGCTGCTGCCGCTGCTCGCGGGCCGGTCACCCGCGGCCGAGGCCGAACAGGAGACACGCCGCCGCCTCGACTTCACGACGGCGCAGATGGAGCGCGAGATCGAGAACTCGGGACTGCTCTACGCGGAGCCGGCACTCGATGCGTATCTGCAGTCGGTCCTCGACCGCCTGTTCCCGGACAAGGCCGGACAGCTGCAGGTGCGCGTGCTGCGCGAGACCGACTTCAATGCGTTCGCGCTCGCGAACGGCCATATCTACTTCAACACGGGCACGCTGCTGCGCCTCGACGACGAAGCCGGCCTCGCGTCGATCCTCGGGCACGAGGGCACGCACGTGACCGAGGACCATGTGTTCCGCTTCCTGCAGACCGTCAAGCGGGGGTCCGTGGTGACGAACGCCGTCGACATCGTCGGCTGGAGCGTGGGCCTGCCGGTGGTCGGTGCGTTGCTCGGCGTCTCGACGATGATGGGCTTCTCGCGTGAGCACGAGCGCGACGCGGACCGCGGCGGCTTCCGTCGCATGCTCGACGCCGGCTACGACCCGCGGGCCGGCGGCGAGACCTTCGCCCGGCTCGCGCGCGAGCTGAGGGCGCGAAAGATCAGGCAGGCTCCGTTCTTCTTCGCGAGCCATCCCGCTGTCATGGATCGCGTCGCGAGCTTCGAGAAGCTGTCCCGCGAGGCCGCCGTGCAGGGCGACCGTCACCGCGGGGAATACGCGGCCCGTACGCTCGCGGTCCGCCTCGACGTGCTCGCCTCGATCCACCAGGCAGGCGACACGAAGCTGCTGCTGTTCCTGCTCGACCAGGAACGGATGGTCGACAGTCTCCCGCCGGAGTCGCGCTACTACCTCGCCGAGGCACTGCGGATCCGCAATGCCGACGGCGATGCCGCGCGGGCCCTCGGCGAGTACGAGCGCGCGCTCGGTGAGGCGCCGGACTTCGCGCCGACCCACTTCGCGCTCGGCGCACTGTACCTGCGTGCGGGGCAGCGGGCTGGAGCGCGGGCGCGCTTCGAACGCTATCTCGCGCTTGCGCCGGACGGGAACCAGGCGGCCTACGCCCGGCAGTACCTGAACCAGCTCGCACGGGAGAGTCCGCCGTGATGCGCCGCATGCTCGCCGGTCTGCTGGTGGCCGTCGGCCTGTCGGGCGCGGCAGCCCGCGCGGAGACCTGGGGCGCCGTCGCCGCGGACGCGCCCTACCTGGCCCGATCCTGCGGAGCGCGGCTCCAGTTCCCGCCTGGCTGGAGTACCCACAGCACGCCGGGCGAGTCGGGGCTCCTGGCCACGCGTGACGGCGAGATGCTGCAGCAGATCTATCTCAAGTTCCGGACACACGCACGCGCGTTCCGGAAGAGCAAGCTGCAGTCGAGCCCGACGCTGATGCCCCAGGAACTCGCCGAGCGCTTCGTCGCCGAGACTCGTGCACGATACGACGCCACGAAGATCGTCGAGCAGCTCGAGGTGCTGCGCAACGAGCCCGATGAACTCGATCGCCGTCCGGCGTTCCGTCTGGAGATCGGCTACCGGCTGAAGGTCGACGAGGACACCGTGCGCTACCGGGAGATCATCGTCGCCACCGCCCTCGACGACGGCCTCTGCATCGTCGGCTTTGCCGCGCCGGTGATCCACTATTTCGCCCGCGACCTCGCGACCTTCGAGACCAGCCTGCGCAGTTTCCGCTTCGACGCCACTCGCGGGGGCGCACGCACCCGCTGACGCCGCGCGCAGCGACAAGCGTGCGGCGCCATGGTCAAATGCGCCCATGATCAGTGTTGCGCCCGGGCTGCCGGTGCAGGGCCTGTCCGCGGCCGAAGCGGCAACGCGCCTCGCCCGAGACGGCTACAACGAGCTGCCCAGCGGCGAGCGTCGCAGCCTGCTGGAGACCATCTGGCATGCCGTGCGGGAGCCGATGTTCCTGCTGCTGATCGGCTGCGTGCTGCTCTACTTCCTCGTGGGCGCCCTGCACGATGCGCTGTCGCTCGCGCCCTTCGTGCTCCTCGTCGTCGGCATCACTGTCTTCCAGGCACGCCGCACCGAGAACGCACTCGCCGCATTGCGCACGCTGTCGAGCCCGCGGGCGCGCGTGCTGCGCGACGGCGTCGTGTCCGTGATCGCCGCGCGTGATCTCGTGGTCGGCGACGCGATCCTCGTCGAGGCCGGTGATCGCGTACCCGCGGATGCCAGGCTCGTCCAGGCCACGACGCTGGAGGTCGACGAGTCCCTGCTCACCGGCGAGTCGGTGGCCGTCGCGAAAGCCGTTGTCGCCGACGCGGCCGGCGACGACCGGAGCGGCCGCATCCACTCCGGCACGCTCGTCGTACGGGGCCACGCCGTGGCCGAGGTCGTCGCCACGGGTCCGCGCACGGAGGTCGGCCGCATCGGCGCGAGCCTCGCCAGCATCGTGCCGCCGCGCACCCCGTTGCAGCGTGAAGTCGCCACGCTCGTACGCAGTGTCGGCACCGCGGGGCTGCTCGTCTGCACCATCGTCGTCGTGGTCTACGGCCTCACGCGCGGCGACTGGGTCGCGGGCATGCTGGCGGGCCTCACGCTCGCGCTCAGCATGATCCCGGAGGAGTTCCCGGCCGTCTTCACCATCTTCATCGCGCTCGCGGCCTGGAGCATGGCGCGGCGCAACGTGCTGACGCGCCAGCCGCCGGCCGTCGAGGCGCTGTCCGGCGTCTCGGTGCTGTGCGTCGACAAGACCGGCACGCTCACCGAGAACCGGATGCGCGTGCAGCGCCTGGTCGTGGACGGAGAGCGCTGGAACGCCGGTGCCGCTTCGGCGCCCCTGGCTCCCTCGTTCCGGCTGCTCGTCGAGCACGCCGTGCTCGCCAGCGCGCCAAGCTCGACCGACCCGATGGAACAGGCCCTGCACGATCTGGAGCGTGCGAGCCGCGCGGCGGAACGCGGCGCTCCGCAGGAGGGCCTGAGCCTGCTGCGCGAGTATCCCCTGACCGCGGAACTGCTGGCCGTCTCGCAGCTCTGGACCGACCAGCGCAGCGGCGCCCGGCTCGTCGCGACCAAGGGAGCGCCGGAAGCCATCGTCGACCTGTGTCACCTCGATCCGACGCGCATGGCCCGGGCACTCGAGCACGCGGACATCATGGCGCGCGACGGGCTGCGCGTGCTCGGCGTCGCGCGCGGCATACCCGTGGGCGGCGCGCTGCCGGAGCGTGCCCACGACGTCGACTTCGAGTTCCTCGGCCTCGTCGGCTTCGCCGATCCGCTGCGGGCCGATGCCGCGCACGCCGTCGCCGAGTGCCACGAGGCCGGCATCCGCGTGATCATGATCACGGGCGACCATCCCGAGACCGCCGCAGCGATCGCGCGTCAGGCCGGCATCGAGGCGGGCGAGCGCGTGATCACCGGCAGTGAGATCGAGGGCCTGGACGACGAGATGCTCGCCCGGCGGCTCGACAGCGCCAATGTGTTCGCGCGCACCACGCCCGCGCACAAGCTCAGGCTCGTCGAGGCACTGAAACAGCGTGGCGAAGTCATCGCGATGACGGGTGACGGCGTGAACGACGCGCCGGCGCTCAAGGCCGCCCACGTCGGGCTCGCGATGGGTCGGCGCGGCACCGAGGTCGCGCGCGAGGCCGCCGGTCTCGTCATCGCCGACGACGACTTTTCGTCGATCGTCGCGGGCGTGCGCGCCGGGCGGCGCGTGTTCGACAACCTGCGCAAGGCCACGCGCTTCATCGTGGCCGTCCACATCCCGATCGCGGGACTGTCGCTGCTGCCGGTGCTGCTCGGCTGGCCGCTGCTGCTGCTGCCGGCGCACGTCGCGTTCCTGGAACTCGTGATCGATCCGGCGTGCTCGCTGGCGTTCGAGGCCGAGCCGGAGGAGCCGAACATCATGCGCCGTCCGCCCCGGCGCATGGTCGACCGCATGCTGGACACGGTGTCGCTGCGGGTCGCCCTGCTGCAGGGACTGATCGCGTTCGCCGCCGTCGCCGGGATCGTGCTGCTGTCACGCAGCCGGGGTCACGACGAATCGGTCGTGCGCGCACTCGGGTTCACGACGCTGGTACTCACGAACGTCGGGCTCATCGTCGCGAACCGCTCGCTGCACACCGGGCTCGACGTCGCGGTGCGAGCAGTGAACCGGCCCTTCTGGATCGTGAGCCTGCTCGCCATCGGCACCCTCACTACGATCCTCGGCGTCGACTGGCTGCGCGGACTGTTCCACTTCGGCGCCGTCGAACCGGCGGACCTCGGCGTCGCGGCCGGCGCGGCCGGCGCGGCGCTGCTGCTGTTCCTCGCCATCAAGCCGCGCCCACCGCGGGCGGCACGACGTCGGCGATCTGACCCGTAGCGATGCCGGGGACTCCGGTGTCGGGTCCGGCACCGGAGCGCGTCACACGGCGGTCATCGCTGCGACGCGCGCAGCATGAGCCGAACTCAATGGTTCAGCGCGCGTGGATTCACTGCGTCGTACACCTGGGCCGTCCCGCCCGAGATGTGCGGCACGAAGCGGTTGGCGAACTCGACGATGTGGGGCAGCGCGAGATGGACGTGCAGCGCCGCCTCGTCGCGCCACATCTCCAGCACGTTGATGCGGCCCGTCGCGCGGTCCTCGACCAGCAGCGAATAGTGGACGCAGCCGTCCTCCTTGCGCACACCGTCGGCGAGCGCACTGGCGGCCTTCTCGAAGGCGTCGACGTGCGCCGGATCGAGCATGAGATAACCTGCGACAAAGATCATTCGGGTCTCCTCAGGATTTCAGACGGGCCGTCGCCACGGCACGCATCGGACCGGCGCGTCACCACGCCGATTTCTGCTCCGGCAGTGCCGGGCCGCACAGCCAGTCACCGGTGATGCCGATGTGGACCGCCGTTCCCTTCGGCACTTCCGTGCCGACCTCGGGTGATGCGAACATGATGCGGTCAGGCGCCCAGACCGAGCCCGTGATCTCGTCTTCCTTCGGGTCGAGCTTCAGGCCGACGCTCTCCAGCATCTCCTTCGCGCGCCTGCGGGTCTGGCCGCGGATCTCGGGCACCCAGGCCTTCGCCGGGTCCGGATGCTGCTTCACGACGCGTGCCTTCTCCTTCACCGCCTCCTCCGCCGCGGCCTTCTCGTCGAACGGCGGGCCCTGGTAGTCGATCTCCCAGTCGAACGACAGCATGTTCTCCAGCACGTCCGGCAGGAACGGCGTCATGCGCAGGTGAGCCCAGTGCGACATGTAGCGCTCCATGGCCTCGTAGCTGTCGATGTCGCAGCAGTTGGCGAAGTCGAAGTCGCCGCTGTGGTAGCGCGTCTTCACGCAGAGCCCGTGGCTGTAGTCCCGGATCTCCTTGTTGAGGTGCGGCAGCTTCTTCACCTCACGGATGAAGGTGTCGATGTCCTCCTGCTTCGCGTCCTTCTTGAACTTGATCATCACGACGTGCCGGATCATGGTCCCCTCCCCGAAAGTTGTCTCGTCAGGAATCCTGTCTCGTCAGAAATGCGCACCCTCACGCCGCACGACGGGCCCGCGCCGCTCGAGCAGGGGCTCCATCGCGCGTCAGGACTCAGCCGCCGGCATGGGCGTGCAGTTCGCCCACCTCGCCACCGAGCGGTATGGCCGAGTCTTCGTCGAAGAGCCTGATCTTCCAGCCGTCCGGCGTGCGCACGTACTCGATGTCGTATTTGCAGTGCACGACGACCTTCACGCCATTGCGGCCCTCGGCCTTCGCAAAGACATAGCCGTGCCCCGTCGCCTCGTCACCCGCGAGGCGCGACACACGGAAATTCGTCACGTGATGCACGTGATACAGCGTCTCGTCGAAGACGCCGCGGAAGAAGGCGCGGATCGCCTCGTGGCCCTTGAGCAGGGGCAGGCCGAGATCGACGACGTCGAAAACCGCATCGGGCGTGAAGCAGCCGAGCAGGCCCTCGATGTCCCGCATGGAGTCGACGGCGGCGTAGTACCGCTGGAGCACCCGCTCCAGCGCGGCCCGGTCCTCGATGTCCTGGATCCGTTTCTCGAGATCAGTCATGTTCTCCCCCCTTGACGGTCCATCGTATTCTAGAGCGCGAACGGGGACATTCTTCATTTCCCGAAGCCTGCGTCTCAGACGCGCGGGCGCGCAGGGAGGGTCGGCGAGCGAGCGTAAAGATTTCCCGCGAGACGAGCCGATCCCTCCCGTTGCAGCCCGCGCGGCAAGAGCGCTCGTCCCGGGAAATGAAGAATGCCCCCATTTCCGCGCTCAGGGTACGCTGAGACCGCCGTCGACCACGACGCTGGCGCCGGTCATGTACGCCGCCGCATCCGACAGCAGGAACACCGCGACCGACGCCTGTTCGTCGGGTGTGCCGAGCCGCTTCATCGGGATGGCCGCGGCCATCGCCGTCTCGCCGCCCTCCATGCGGTCGGCCCAGCGCTGGGACATCGCGCTGCGCGTGGCACCGGGCAGCAGGCAGTTCACGCGCACGCCCTGCGCGGGGAATTCGATTCCCGCGGACTTCGTCATGCCGACGATCGCGTGCTTGCTCGCCGCGTACACCGCCGAATTCGCATAGCCGATGATGCCCGCGATCGAGGCCGTGTTGACGATCGCGCCGCGCTGCTGCGTGCGCATGATCCGCATCTCGTGCCGCAGGCACAGGAAAGTGCCGCGCACGTTGAGCGCGAACACCTGGTCGAAGGTCTCGACGGGCGTGTCCGGGACCGGCGTCTGGTCCGACTCGGTGCCCGCATTGTTGAACGCGGCGTCGAGCCGGCCGTACACCGTCTCGATGCGCGCGAACAGCGCGTCCACGCTCGCCTCGTCGGTCACGTCGCAGGGCACGAAGAGCGCATCGCCGCCCGCGGCGCGCACCTCGGCGACGAGTTCCCGGCCGAGGTCCTCGCGGCGCCCCGCCGCGACCACCCGCGCCCCGCGCGCCACGAGCTCGAGCACCGCTGCGCGGCCGATCCCCGAGGTCGCGCCCGTCACCAGCACGATCCGTCCCTCGAAATCCCTCATGCTTCCCCCCCGGCCGTGAACCGCTGCACCCGCGACCGGCGAGTGTAATTGCGAACGCCGATCCGGCGAAACACTGCGCGGATCCCGGCGTCGGCGCCATGCGGCCCGGCGGCCGGGCCGCGGTACCGGTCAACGTCCCGGCCCACCGACGGCGCGGCAGCCCGAAGGCGGCGCTTCCAGCGCCCGACCCTCACCGGCAGAATCGACAGGATGAGGAACATATCGCTCGCGCCATTGACCGTTCCGGCGCTCTCGCCGCCGGAGTTCATCTCCTGCGCCTCCCGGGCCGGCTATTCGCAGGTCACGCTGCGGCTCGTCTACGGCAGCCCGTTGTCACCCGAAGCGCTGCTCAATCACGCATCCCTGCTGGACGAGACCCGCGCACGGCTCCGCGACGAGCCGGTCAGCGTCACGGACATCGAGGTTTTGGTGATCGACGCCGGGACACGGATCGGCGATTGCGCCCGTCTGCTCGAGGTCAGCGCCAGCTTCGGCGCCCGGCGGCTCGTGGTCTGCGTCAACGACACGGACGCTTCCCGGGCCCGGGACCGGCTGGCCGAGCTGGCCGGACTGGCCGCCGCTTCCGGACTCACGCTGGTGCTGGAGTTCGTGCCTTACCTCGCCATGGCGACACTCGATCAGGCCTGCGCACTCGTGATCGCCGCGGGCGCACCGAATGTTGGCGTGCTCATCGACGCGATCCACTTCGACCGCTCCGGACACCGCGCGGCGGACATCGCGCGCTTCCCCACCCGGCTCTTTCCATACGTGCAGTTGTGCGATGCGCGGCCCGGGCGCCCCCCGACGATGGACGAGATCATCCGGCAGGCCCGCGAGGAGCGCCTCTACCCGGGCGAAGGTGGAATCGATCTCAGCGGACTGCTGCGCGCACTGCCGCCGGAGCTGCCCGTCAGCGTCGAAATCCCGAACCTCGCGCGCATCCGGCAATATGGCGAAGTCAGCCACGCCCGGATGGCCCGCGAGCGGGTCAACGCGCTGCTGGAGCGGAGCGGATGGCAGGAGAGTCCTGAGTGAATGATGCGGAAGCCCCGACGGGCGCGTTGACCGGCTGCCGGGTCCTCGATCTCACCGAGGGGCCGCTGTCGCTCTGCGGCAAGCTGCTCGCCGACTTCGGCGCGGACGTCATCAAGATCGAACCGCCGGGTGGCGACGAGTCGCGCCGGATCGGCCCCTTCCATGGCGACGATCCGCAGCCCGAGAAAAGCCTGTTCTGGTGGGCCTACAACGTCAACAAGCGCGGCATCACGCTCGACCTCGACCAGGCCGAAGGCGGCAGGATCCTCACGCAGCTGGTCCGTTCGGCCGATTTCGTCATCGAGTCCTTCCGTCCGGGGCGTCTGCAGGAACTGGGGCTCGACTACGAGGCGCTGGCGGCGGTGAACCCGCGCCTGATCCTGATGTCGATCTCGCCGTTCGGGCAGGACGGCCCGAAATCGCGGAACCCCTGGTCCGACCTGACCGCCTGGGCGAGCTGCGGGGCCGCCTACATCACCGGCGACCGCGACCGCTCGCCCGTGTGCATGGGCTTCATACCGCAGATCTCGGCGCAGGCCGCATCCGAGGCGATGACCGCGGTCATGATCGCGCACTACGAGCGCGAATGTTCCGACCAGGGCCAGCACATCGACCTGTCGATCCAGGAGAGCGGCATCGGCATCCTGCAGGCGACCGTCGAGATGTGGGACCTCGCCCGGCACGAGTACATGCGCTCCGGCGGAACCTGGATGGCGACCTCGGGCGCCGCGCGCCGCCTCGCCTTCCCCTGCAAGGACGGCTTCGCGATCCTGCTGCAGGGCGGCGGCGGATCGGTGCGCATGGTCCAGTCCTCGCAGAGCCTGGTGAAGTGGATGGACGAGAACGGCATGGCGCCGGACTGGCTGAAGAGCTTCGACTGGGTCAACGACTACAACGCGGACAACGTGCGCCAGGAGACGATCGATCGCATCGAAGCCTGCATCGCGCCCTTCCTGCTCACCAGGACCAAGAAGGAGATCTACACCGAGGGCTGGAACCGCGGCATCACGATCGCGCCGCAGAACACGATGGCGGACATCGCCCGGGATGAGCAGCTCGCCGCGCGCGGATTCTGGGAACAGGTCCCGCATCCCGAACTCGGTGTGACCGTCACTTACTGTGGCGCGTTTGCGAAGATGAGCGCGACGCCGCTCACCTGTCGCCGGCGGCCGCCGCTCATCGGCGAACACAATGCCGAGGTCTACGGCGAGCTCGGGCTGTCGAACGACGCTCTGGCCACCCTCGCGCGCGCGGGAGTCGTCTGATGACGCAGCGAGAGCGGTCGAAGAACCCGCTTGCGGGCATCAAGGTGGCGAGCTTCTGCTGGATGGCCGCGGGTCCCCTGACCGTGCGTTACCTGGGCATGTGGGGCGCCACGGTCGTGCGCGTCGAGAGTCACACGCGCCCGGACATGGTGCGGCTGCAGGGCCCTTACCGCAACGGCGTGCCGGGCATCGACAACAACGCCTGGTTCCCGGCCGTCAATTCGAGCGCCTGTTCCACGTCGATCAACATCCAGACCGCGAAGGGAAAGGAGATCGCCTGGCGGCTCATCCGCTGGGCCGACGTGGTCGCGAGCAGCTTCGCCCCGGGCCAGATGGAGAAGTGGGGCATGGATTACGATGCCGTGCGCCAGGTCAATCCCTCGGCGATCTACTACCAGTCGAGCCAGCTCGGCGCGACGGGACCCAACCGCACGCGCGCCGGCAGCGGCTACGAGGCTGCGGCGATGGCGGGCTTCACCTACATCACCGGCTGGCCCGACCGCGCGCCGGTTCCCTACACCGGCGCATTCACGGACTTCATCTCGCCGCGATTCGGCGCCGCCGCGATTCTCGCGGCGCTCGCGTACCGGCGGCGGACGGGCAAGGGACAGAAGATCGACGAGTCGCAGGCCGAGAGCGCCAGCTATCTGCTGGCGCCCGCGATCATGGACCGTTTCGCCAACGGACGCGTGTTCGAACGGCAGGGCAACGCCTCGGACCACGCGTCACCGCATGCGTTCTTCCCCTGCCGCGGCGAGGACTCCTGGTGCGCGATCGCCATCCTGAGCGATGCGCAGTGGCGGGACCTGTGCGCGGTCCTGGGCCAGCCCGAATGGAGCCGGCGCGAGGAGTTCGCCGGCTTCGCCGGCCGGAAGCGGGCCGAGGAAGAGATCTACGGGCACATCTCGGCATGGACGCGCGAGCGGACGGCCGATGAAGTCGAGTCGCTGCTCATCGCACGCAGCATTCCGGCGGCTGTGGTCGCGAAGACCTCGTACCTCATGGAGCAGGATGCACAGCTCGAGCGCCGCGGCTTCTTCCGCACGCTCCGGCACGCGGCCCTCGGCGAACACATCAATCGCGGGCCCGCCTTCCGGTTCTCGCGCAGCCAGGACTGCCAGTTCGCGGGGCCGGCCCTCGGCGAACACAACCGCTACGTGCTCGGGGAACTGCTCGGCATGAGCGACGAGGAGATCGCGGCGGCCATCCGCGAAGGCGGCGTCACCACCGCGGCGGACCTGCCAGAAATAAAGGGCGCGTTCTGACCGAGGACACCAGGATTCGAGAGATGAACTACGAAACCATCATCGTCGAGAAAGAAGCCGGCATCGGCCAGATCATCCTGAACCGGCCGCAGCAGATGAATGCCATCAGCATGAAGATGGCGCGCGAGGTCATGCGGGCCTGCGACGAGCTGGAAGCCGACCGTTCCGTCAGCTGCGTCATCCTGAGCGGCGCCGGCCCCGCGTTCTGCGCGGGCGGCGATCTCAAGGACGTCGCCACGCTGCCCGCGCTCGGCACGGAGGAGATATGGGACGCAGTCGCGCTGTGGAACCGCATGGGCCTGCGCGTGAAGTGCCTCGAACTCCCGACCATTGCGGCGCTGCACGGCTACGTGCTGGGCGGCGGATTCCTGCTCGCCGCATGCTGCGACATCCGCATCGCCGCGGACGACGCGCGCCTGGCGGTGATGCTCACGCAGCCGCGCAGCTTCCAGGGCAAGGACGTCGTCGGCAGCGCCGCCGACATGGGGCTGACCTGGATCCTGCCGCGCCTCGTCGGTGCGGGCCGGGCGGCGGAGATCATGTTCACCGGCGAGCCGATCCCGCTCGAGGACGCCGACCGCATCGGGCTCGTCAACCACGTGATCGCGCGCGAGCACCTGATGGCGAAGGCCATGGAGCTCGCGACCAAGTTCGCGAAGGGTCCGCGCCTTAGGCTGCGCGTCACCAAGCGGGCGCTGCATCTCTCGACCTACGATCGCCTGGCCGCCCACATGGAGTTCGAGGCGTCCGCGCAGACGCACATGATCCGCGCCGGCGAGGAATAGCACCGGACGCGCCGCACAACCCGTCCGGGTGATTGACGCGTTATAGAAGACGCGCTCCAGTACGAATACTCAGCTGCCGGAGCAGCGGCATGTCATTTGACGTTTTCGTCGTGTTTCTTTGCGACAGCTCGGTCGTCGAATGGTGGGTTGGGCGTCATTAGGGCATGATGACCGGTCGAGGAGATAGGTGACACCTTAGTGCGGGGACACGGGTGACAGTCACCTTGTGCGGGAGTGACCCGAGATCACTTCGTGTCACCAGCTTGACTATGAGTTCTCGTGGCACTCGAGCAGACAGGGACTTCACAGCCTCCCGATCACCCGCATGATCGCCAGGGCTTCGGCCGTCGGGTCGTTCACCGGGCAGAGCATCACCTGGAGTTCGTCCGCTCCCTGCGCGTACATGTCCAGCAGCCGCTGGCGGATCGTCGTTTCATCCCCGAAGATGAACATCTCGCGGATCAGCTCATCGCTGGGCTGACCGCTCGGCAGCAGCGGGTACCCGGCCTGCGCGAACATCTCGATGTAAGCCGGCATGGCCACGTAGATCGCGAGCGCCGCACGAGCGGCCTGTCGCACGTTGTCGAAATCGGTGTCATAGACAATCGGCGCACTGGCGATCAGCGGTGGGCGTGGCCGCCCTGCCGCCTGCGCCCCGGCTTCCATCGCCGGCAACGCCATCTTCTTCAGGTATGACATCGGCCCCCACGACACCATCGCGCCATCGGCCAGTTCACCCGCCAGCCGGAACATGTTCGGGCGCACCGTCGCCACCACGATCGGCGTCCTGGGCGGCGGCAGCGGGGGCGAAAATGCCGAGGTCCCGGCTTCTGCGCTGTAATGCTGCCCGCGGTAGCTCACCGATCCTGTCCAGAGCGCCTGGCGCAGAATGGCCAGGTATTCCCGCAGCCGTTCCAGCGGTCTGCCGAAGGTCATGCCGTACATGCCCTCGATCAGGAACGGGTGACTCGTGCCCACCCCGAGGCGGAAGCGCCCCGGCGCGAGCTGCGCCAGCGAGAACGCCTCGTTCGCCAGTGCCAGTGGATGGCGCGTGTACGACACGCTCACGCCCGTCGCGAGCCCGATGCTGCGGGTCTGCACCGCCGCCGCCGCCAGCACCGGCAGGGGATCGGGCGCGAAAGGCAGCGTCGGAACCCACACCTGCGGAATCCCCAGCTGCTCGCAGGTCCTGATGACGTCGATGGTCTGCTGCGCGGAGGGCTGGAAGATCGTCAGTCCGATCGGCTTGCTGGTCATGGCAGTTCCCGTTCTTCCAACACTCTCGTTACGCCCGTTTCCTCGATGCACCCTGTCTGACAACCGTCTTTTCTCTTGTGGTCAGCCAACGGTCGGGAATCGGAACAATTGCTTGAACAGATGCTCGGTAGCTTCAGCGATTTCCGGACGAATGACCAGCAAGGGGATGAGAGGCTTTGATCCGCCACGAACGCCCTGCGGAGAAGTCGAAATTGACGTCACGGACCGCCAGGCGCTGCCATCTGTAGGGTTGAGGTCGTGTAGCCACGCGGCTACACTAATCGCATGTACGAAATCCGCCGGACGGATGCGTTTTCGAGCTGGCTGGATCGTCTTCGAGACGCTCGGGCGAGAGTCCGGATCCTCGCACGTTTGGACCGAGCATCTGAAGGCAACCTCGGCGACACCCGAGTGATTGGAGAAGGGGTATCGGAGTTTCGTATCGACTATGGGCCCGGCTACCGCGTGTACTACACCAGGCAACGAAAGACCATCGTCGTCCTGCTCGTTGGCGGGGATAAGTCGACCCAGGCGAAGGACATCAGGCGCGCTATTCAGTTGGCCAGAGACCTTGATGAGTAAGTGTTATGGCTAAGACCAAGACCTACCGATATGACACCGCAGAGCATCTGCGTACCCCGGAGGAGATGGCTCTCTACCTCGAGGCATGTCTTGAAGAAGCCGATGGTGATGCGGCCTTCATAGCGAAGGCGCTGGGAAACATCGCAAAAGCGAAAGGCATGGCGCAAGTAGCGCAAGAAGCCGGCCTCTCTCGCGAAAGTCTGTACAAGGCTCTTTCCGGAGATCGTTCTCCAGGATTCGACACCGTTCTGCGCGTCATCGATGCATTGGGCATGAAGCTTCATGCGGAGGCAAAGTAGCGGCAGGCACCCGGCAACTCCCCCGACGGTCGCCGGCCTGTGGAATCCCCACCCGTTCGCACATCTTGGTGACGTCGATGACCTTCGGCGCGGAGGGCAGGAAGATGGCCAGCCCAATCGGCTTGCTGGTCGCGGCAGTTCCCACCCGGTCCTACTCGCGGAATCCCTTGAGCGGCGGATTGCGCTCGGGCGCGCCCAGGCGCTGCACCCAGTAGGGATAGCGCAGCGGCGTGACCTCGCTCACGGCATCGAGGCTGGCGGCGTCCTCCGCCGACAGGCGCCAGCTTGCCGAACCCAGCAGCTCCTTGAGCTGCTGCAGCGTGTTCGCGCCGAGGATCACGCTCGTCACCCAGGGCTTGCTCAAGAGCCAGTTGATCGCCACCTGCCCCACGGGCACTGCGCGCCGCGCGGCGATCTCCTGCATGACGTCGAGGACACGGAAGGCGTGATTCCAGTCGGGAACCGTGGGCAGCGTCGGCAGCCGGGCGAGGCGCGAACCGTCGGGGCGTGCTTCGTCGCGTCGGTACTTCCCGGTCAGGAACCCCGCCGCCAGCGGCCCCCAGATCATCGAGCCCATGCCCTGGTCCTCGGCCACGGGGAAGAGTTCGAACTCCGCCTCGCGATTCAGCAGCGAATACAGGATCTGCTGGAAGGTGAACGGCTGCAGCCGCAGCGAGTCGGCGGCCCACTGCGCGCGCACGACCTGCGAGCCCGAGTAGTTCGAGCAGCCGATGTAGCGCACCTTGCCCGAGCGCACGAGGTCGTCCATGGCGCGCATGGTCTCCTCGGGCCGCGTGTACGGGTCCGGCGCGTGCAGCTGATAGAAATCGATCCAGTCGGTGCGCAGGCGCTTGAGGCTCGCCTCGCACGCGGCGACGAGGTGCAGACGCGAGGAACCGAGATCGTTCTCGCCCGGACCGACGCGGTAGGTCGCCTTGGTCGACAGCAGCACGCGGTTACGGCGGCCGACCAGCACCTCGCCGAGCAGTTCCTCGCTCTTGCCGTCCGAATAGGCGTCGGCCGTGTCGATCAGGCAGACGCCCGCATCGAGACTCAGACTCACTTTCGCGTCGAAGTCCGCCGTGCCCACCTGGGTTCCCAGCCCCAGCGCCAGCTCCGGAACACGCACACCCGTCCGACCCAGCCAGTTGAACCGCATCGCTGATCCTCTTTAGCTTCCGATCGACCCGCGGCCACCGGGCCGCGCCGTTGCACAGTGGCCCCGGCGTCGCTGTACTCCGGACCACACAACCCATCACAATGAGTATGCCCTGCAGGATGCGTCCGCGGACAGCGGGGTCACAGGATCTCTCGATCGCGGCCGACGCAACAACAAGCGGTGAATGGAAAATGGTCAGACGTCATGCCCTCGGTGCCCTGCTCGTCCCGATCCTGTGGCTCGCGGCAGCCTGCGCGCCCGTCAAGGACACGCCGCAACCGGCAGCGTCGGCGCGACCCTTCGAACAGCCGTTCTGGGTCGAGGAATACACCGCGAACCTCGAATTCCCGTGGGAAATGGCCTGGCTGCCCGATGGCCGGATGCTGGTGACGGAACGCAAGGGCAAGCTCAAGCTCATCGCCGATGGCAAGGTCGTCGCCGAAATCGCCGGCGTCCCCGCGGTCATGGCGGCGAGCCCCTTCGACGGCCTGCTCGACGTCAAGGCCGATCCCGACTTCGCCACCACGCACAACGTGTTCCTCACCTACACGACCGGCAGCCTGACGGCGCGAGTCGGCGTGCTCTACCGCGCCCGCCTCGAAGGCGATCGGCTCGTGGACGGCAAGGAGCTGTTCCGCACCACGCCGCCCGCGCCCACCGGCGGCCCGAACATCATGCGCATGATGTTCATGCCCGACGGCACCCTGCTCCTCGGCATCGGCTGCAGCGGCCAGCCCGGCAGCGCCATGGTGCAGAACCTCGACAGCGACATCGGCAAGATCGTGCGCCTCAACCGCGACGGCTCGGTGCCCGCCGGCAATGCTTTCGGCGGCACCGGTCAGGTCGCGCGGCCGGAAATATGGGCCGGCGGCTTCCGCTCGCCGTCGGGCCTGGCGCTCGATGACGAGAACCGACTCTGGGGCGTCGACATCGGCCCGTCGGGCGGCGACGAGTTGAACCTGGTCGAACCCGGCAAGAACTACGGCTGGCCACTCGCGACCTGGGGCTTCGACTACAGCGGGCGCGCGATGTCGGACCGGCAATCCGCGGCGGGCTTCGTCGACCCCGTGGTGGTGTGGTCGCCGTCGCTCGCGCCGTCGGGACTCATGGTCTACCGGGGAGCAGCCTTCCCCGCCTGGAAGGGTGACCTGTTCTTCGGCGCGCTGGTGGGCATGTCGATCTGGCGGGTGCGGGTGGTCAACGGCCAGGCGATCCACCAGGAACGGCTGCTGGCGGATTTCAACGAGCGCATCCGCTCCGTCTCGACCGGCCCCGACGGCTACATCTATGCGAGCACCGACGCGGCCCGCGGCCGCATCCTGCGGCTGCGACCCGGCCAACCCGACGCGGCGCAGCTCGCGCACGTGGCCAGGCCCTTTGCGCTGCCCGCCGGCACCGCCACAGGGGTGGGCCTGGGCGCGGTCCGCGAGCAGCTCACGCTGCACGGGGTGATGCTGCAGGAACAGAGCGTCGCCGATGAATCCGTGCCCTTCGACCCCGCCCGCGGCAAGGCACTGCTGGCCGAGCGCTGCGGGACCTGCCACAGCTACAGTGACATCGCCCACGGCGAGATCGGCCCGCGCCTCGACGGCGTGATGGGACGGAAATCGGGAACGCTGCCCGGCTACGCGTATTCCGCGGCGCTCTCGAACGACGCCACCCGCGTGACCTGGGATCACTTCACGCTGGTCGCGTTCATCACCAACCCGCTGGCGTACTACCCCGGCACCCGCATGGCCGCGCCGCCGGTGTCCTACGAGGAAGCGATCCAGATCAGCAAGTTCCTGAGCAACGGGAAGACGCCGCTCTGAGAGCGTACGGTCGCCGGTCGATCAGCCCGCCGCGACGCCGCCGAGTGCGAGGTACTTGAGCTCGGTGTACTCATCGAGCCCGTAGCGCCCGCCCTCGCGACCGATGCCGCTCTCCTTCCAGCCGCCGAAGGGCGCGCTCTCGGTCGAGATGATGCCGTCGTTGATGCCGACAATGCCGAACTCCAGCGCCTCGCTCACGCGCCAGACGCGGCTCACATCGCGGGTGTACAGGTAGGCCGCGAGTCCGAAGCGCGTGGCGTTGGCGAGTTCGATGGCCTCGGCCTCGGTTTCGAAACGCAGGACGGGCGCGACGGGGCCGAAGGTCTCCTCGTGCATCGGCAAGGCATCGCGGGACACACCCGCCAGCACCGTCGGCGTGAAGTAATTGCCCGCGCCCGCACCCTTCGCGCCACCCGTGACGACGGTCGCGCCCTTCGCGACGGCATCCGCCACGTGGCGCTCGGCCTTGGCGATCGCGCGCTCGTCGATCAGCGGCCCGATCTGCGTGCCGGCGACGAGGCCATCGCCCACCTTCAGCGCAGCGGCCGCCGCGGCGAGCCGCTCGACGAAGCGGTCGTGGATGCCGCTCTGCACGAGGATGCGGTTCGCGCAGACGCAGGTCTGCCCGGCATTGCGGTACTTCGAGGCGATCGCGCCCGCGATGGTCGCGTCGAGGTCGGCATCGTCGAACACGAGGAACGGCGCGTTGCCGCCCAGCTCCAGCGAGACTTTCTTGAGGGTGCCGGCGCACCGCGCCATCAGCAGCTTGCCGGTCTCCGTGGACCCCGTGAAGCTGAGCTTGCGCACGATCGGACTGCCGGTGAGCTCGGCACCGATCGGCTTCGCATCACCGGTGACGATGGACAGCACGCCGGGCGGCAGGCCCGCGCGCTCGGCCAGCACCGCGAGCGCCAGCGCCGAGAACGGCGTCAGCTCCGAGGGCTTGACCACCATGGTGCAGCCCGCGGCGAGCGCCGGCCCCACCTTGCGTGTGATCATCGCCGCTGGGAAGTTCCAGGGCGTGATCGCGGCGCAGACGCCGATCGGCTGACGCAGCACCAGCAGGCGCTTGTTGCGGTCGTGGGTGGGCACGATGTCGCCGTAGGCGCGCTTGCCCTCCTCCGCATACCACTCGATGAACGACGCCGCGTAGCCGATCTCGCCGCGGCTCTCGGCGAGCGGCTTGCCCTGTTCGAGCGTCATGATCGTCGCGAGATCGTCCTGGTTCTCGATCATGAGGTCGAACCAGCGGCGCAGGATCCGCGAACGTTCCTTGGCGGTGAGCCCGCTCCATCCACCCAGTGCGGCTTGGGCGGCATCGATGGCCGCACGTGTCTCTTCGCGGCCCATGTTCGGCACGGAACCGAGCACGCCGCCGGTCGCCGGATTCACGACCGCGATCGTGCGAACGTCACGCGCGGGCTCCCAGCGGCCGTTGATGAACGCCCGCTCGCGCAGCAGTGAAGCGTCGCGAAGTGAAATAGATTGCACGGCCGCGGAATTCATCACAGGCACTCCTCAATGCGAGAAACCGACAAACAAGGCGCGGCCGATCACAGCCGGCGGCACTGACGACGGGTCGCTGGTGCCGCTGCACGGTGCGTCACCTTCAATGGCCGGCGCCAAACCCGTTTCGCACCGCCTTTCAGTCGCGCGGGCGCGCAGGAGGGTCCGCGAGTCGAGCGTAACTCTTCCCGCGAGACGAGCGGAGCCCTCCGTTGCAGCCCGTGCGACCTGCGCGGCGGCAGCCTGCGCGAACGCCTCGGTCGGCGCAACGCGCGAGTCATGCCGCCATGCGATGCCGGTCACGCGGCCGGCAACACGAGTTCACGCATGCGTGCCTTCAGCGTGTCCGGAATCGGCACCGGCCGCCGCGAGTCGGGATCGACGAACACATGCACGAAGAAGCCGACAGCGGCGGGCGTCTCGCGGCCCGGCAGGAACATGCCGATGTCGTAGCGCAGGCTCGTGTTGCCGATGCGCCCGATGCGCAGGCCGCCCTGCACGACTTCGGGAAACGTCACGGGCGCCAGGAACTGGCAGCCGCTCTCGACGCACAGCCCGATGCCCCGCCAGTCCGGGTTCCGCAGCACGCCCTTCTCGATGAGCATCGCCGTCAGGAGCGCGTCCATCCACGAGTAATAGACGACGTTGTTGACGTGGCCATAGGGATCGCCGTCCTGCCAGCGGCTCTGCAGGTCGCGCCAGTAGAGATACCGTGCGCGGGTCTCGGTCGTTCCAGCAGTCATCGCAGGGCTCCATGAATGAAAGCGCTTCAAGTAAAGCCGATATCAACATATCAATCAATATATACAGTCTGTTGTGAATACATATTTGTCACATATGTTGACTCTTCGTAACCGCTTTCAATAGACTCCGCCTCCATCCGGGCGACGAGCCGCCCCGAGGACCGGACGCTTGCCGCAGACCAAATCCCGTCGCACACGACTCGCGGACGTGGCCAGCCTGGCCGGCGTCTCGCTGGGCAGCGCCTCGCGCGCGCTGTCGGCGCCGGAGTCGGTGCGGCCGGAAACGCTGCAGCGGGTTCGAGCCGCGGCCCAGCGGCTGGGCTACGTGCCGGACGCCGCGGCGCGCGCGCTGGCCCGCGGTCGTACCGACTGCATCGGCACGGTGCTGCCCACCGTCAACAACCCGATTTTCTCGGACTTCGCGCAGGCGCTGCAGAAGGAAGCCCGCGCCGCGGGCTATCAGCTGCTGATCGCCGCGCACGAATACGACCGCGAGGCCGAGGTCGCGATCGTCGAGGGACTGCTGCGCCGGGGCGTGGACGGCCTCGTGCTCGTGGGCTCCCGCCACCACCCCGACGTGCGCCGGCTCATCGACGCGGCCGGCGTGCCCCTGCTGCTGACCTGGTCCGGCGACGAGGCCCCCTCGCCCGGTTGCGTCGGCATCCACAACCGGCGCGCGATGCAGCCCGTGGCCCGGCACCTGCTCGGGCTCGGACATCGCGAGTTCGCCGTACTGACCGGGGATCCCGCGCACAACGAACGCGCGCGCGGCCGCGTCGACGGGGTCGTGGACACGCTGGCCGCGGCCGGCATCCGGCTGCCTGCCGCGAACATCATCGTCTGCCCGTTCTCGGTCGCGGGCGGGCGCGAGGGGCTCCGCCGCGCACTCGCGCTGCAGCCGCAGCCCACTGCGATCGTCGCGTGCACCGACCAGCTCGCCGCCGGCGCGCTCGCCGAGGCGCGCCGGATGCGCGTGGCGGTTCCCGCGCAGCTCTCGATCACCGGCTTCGACGACGTCGAGTTCGCGGCGCTGCTGGAGCCGCCGCTGACGACGGTCCGCGTGCCGGCCGCGGAGATGGGACGCCTCGCGGCGCGGCGGCTCCTCGCCTCCCTCGCAACCGGGCCCGAAGATGCGCAGGTCCTGCTCGACACCGAACTCGTCCTGCGCGGCAGCACGGGCCCCGCTCCACCGGCGGCGTGAGTGCGATGCGATGATCCGGCTGATACCAGTCAGGACGAATGCGCGCAACAGCCTCCGCGCACCGGGAAGCCACTGAATAATGGACACAGTCGAGATCGTCGTCGTCGGCGCAGGCGTGATCGGACTCGCCATCGCGCGCGCTCTCGCGCGCGACGGCCGCGAAGTCGCGGCACTCGACGCGCAGCGGGACATCGGCGGCGAGATCAGCTCGCGCAACAGCGAAGTCATGCACGCCGGCATCTACTACCCGCCCGGCTCGCTGAAGGCCCGCTTCTGCGTGCGCGGGCGCGATCTGCTCGAGGCGTTCTGTGCGCACCACGACGTGCCGCACCGGCTCTGCGGCAAGCTCATCGTCGCGACCCACGCCGACCAGCAGCCCGCGCTCGCGAAACTCCGCGCGAACGCCGCGGCCTGCGGCGTGCAGCTCGACTGGCTCGAAGGACAGGAGGCACTCGCGCTGGAGCCCGCACTCACCTGCGTGGCCGCGCTGCACTCACCGCGCACCGGCATCGTCGACGCGCACGCGCTGATGCTCGCGCTGCAGGGCGAGGCGGAACACCACGGCGCCTCGTTCGCGTTCGAGAGCCGGGTCACGAGCCTGGCCGTCGACGATGACGGCGTGTGCATCGGCATCGGCGGCGCGGAGCCAGCCGTGCGTGCACGCCTGCTCGTGAACTGCGCGGGTCTGCACGCCCCGGGCCTCGCCGGCCTGATGAAGGGGTTTCCGGCGGCGCACGTCCCACGCGCGCATCTCGCCAAGGGCAGCTATTTCACGCTGACCGGGCGTCCGCCGTTCAGACATCTCATCTACCCGATTCCGGAGCCGGGGGGCCTCGGCGTGCACCTGACGCTCGACCAGGCCGGCCGCGCGCGCTTCGGTCCCGACGTAGAGTGGGTCGACGGCATCGACTACGCGGTGGACCCCCGGCGCGGTGAACGCTTCTACACGGCGATCCGAGCCTACTGGCCGGGCCTCGCCGATGGCGGGCTCGCACCCGCCTATGCGGGCATCCGCCCGAAGATCTCCGGGCCCGACGAGCCGGCCGCGGATTTCCGCATCGACGGCCCGGCCGTCCACGGCGTGCCCGGCGTCGTGAACCTGTTCGGCATCGAGTCCCCGGGCCTCACCTCGTCGCTCGCGATCGCCGAGCACGTCGCGGCACTCGTCCAGGAAGCACTGCCTTGAAACCGAACGGGACCGCTGGCGACGCCGGCACCTTCGACTACATCATCGTCGGCGCGGGCTCCGCGGGCTGCGTGCTCGCGAACCGCCTCAGCGCCTCGGGACGTCACCGCGTGCTGCTGCTCGAAGCCGGCGGTGCGGACCGCAGTCCCTGGATCCACATTCCCCTCGGCTACGGCAAGCTGTTCGTCGACCCGCGCTTCAACTGGATGTACCGCAGCACACCGCAGCCGCATCTCGACGGCCGCGTGATCGACCAGCCACGCGGCAAGGTCCTCGGCGGATCGAGCTCCATCAACGGCCTGGTCTACATGCGCGGGCAGCGCGAGGACTTCGACGGCTGGCGCGACCTCGGCAACGCCGGCTGGGGCTACGACGACGTGCTGCCATACTTCCGCCGGTCCGAGGACCAGGCGCGCGGTGCCAGCGCCTTCCACGGCACGGGCGGTCCGCTCGCGGTGTCCGACCCACGCGAGCCCCACGAGCTCTGCGATGCCTTCATCGCGGCCTGCGGGCAGGCAGGCCTGCCGCGCAACGACGACTTCAACGGCGCCGTACAGGAAGGCGCGGGCTATTTCCAGACCACGGCGCGCGACGGCCGCCGCTGCAGCACGGCCATCGGCTTCCTGCGCCCGGCGCGCGGACGCGAGAATCTCCGCGTGGTCACGCGCGCCCACGCGACACGCATCCTGTTCCGCGACGGCGCGGCCACTGGCATCGAGTGGCGCTGCGACGGACAGGATTTCCGGGCGGCGGCGGCGCGCGAAGTGATCCTGACCGCGGGAGCGATCGCCACACCGCAGCTCCTGCAGCTCTCCGGGATCGGCCCGCGCGCACTTCTCGGCGAGCATGGCATCGGTCTCGTGCACGAGTTGCCGGGCGTCGGTGAGAACCTCCAGGATCACCTGCAGGTGCGCATCGTCACGCGCTGCCACAAGCCGGTCACGATCAACGACGACATGGCGAACCTCTACCGCCAGGCCCGCATGGCGCTGCGCTATCTCCTGTGGCGCAAGGGCTCGCTCACGGTGAGCGCGGGCTATGCCTGCGCGTTCTTCCGCACGCGCGCGGAACTCGCACGGCCCGACGTGCAGATCCACTTCATCAACTTCAGCACCGACAGGATGGGCAAGGCCCTGCATCCGTTCTCCGCATTCACGGCGTCGGTCTGTCCACTGCGGCCCGCGAGCCGCGGCAGCATCCGCATCCGGAGCGCGGATCCCTTCGAGCCTCCTGCGATCGATCCCAACTATTTCGCCGCGGACGAGGACCGGCGCACGGCCGTCGCCGGACTGCGCCGGCTGCGTGACATCCTCCGCCAGCCGGCCCTCGCCGCATATTCCGCCGGCGAGATCGATCCGGGCGCCGGCTGCGTCAGCGACGACGAACTGCTGGCCTTTTGCCGCGAACGCAGTTCGACGCTGTACCACCCGACCTGCACGGCGCGCATGGGCCGGGATCCGCTCGCCGTCGTGGACTCGCGCCTGCGCGTGCATGGCCTGCGCGGGCTCCGCATCGCGGACGGCTCGGTCATGCCGACGCTCGTCTCGGGCAACACCAATGCCGCGATCATCATGATCGCCGAGAAGGCCTCCGACCTGATCCTCGAAGACGCCGCGAGGTAGAGCGTCTGCCGCGGCGTCGGAGAGTGCGCGCAGATCTGGCGCGCGGGCGTGATTCAGATCGAGCGCGCGACTTCGGCGGCGCCGTGGATCGCGTGCATGATGCCGTTCTGACCCCGCGCATCGCCGACCACGTGCAGCTTCACACCACGCGCCCCGAGCTCGTCGACGAGGTCCCGGTTCGGCGCGTTGAATCCCGCGAGCACGACCGTGCGCGCAGAAACGCGCCGCACCCGATCGGTGTACAGCACACCGATCTCGACGTGATCAGCCGCGATGCGCCGCAGGTAGTGCCCGCCGATGAAGTCGCAACGGCCGGCCATGAGCCGCTCACGCGCAGCGCCGACCGTCACGGGCGGATACGGCAGCGAATCGCCGGGCTTGTCGAAGCGTGACACGAACGTGACCTCGCTGCCCGCCGCGAGCAGCAGCTCGGCCGCGGAAATCGCCTCGAAAGTGCCGGTGTCGTCGAACACGAGTGCGGGCCCGACGATGTCGGGTCTGCGGCCCACGCCGAGGAGTGCCCAGGCGTCGTGCACGTGCGGCAGGTCGTGACCCGGGACGGGCGTGGCCGGCACCGACACCTGGAAACCATCGCCACGCGGCGTGGCCCCCGTCGCGACGATCACTTCGTCGGGCGCGATCGAGGCGACGAGGTCCGCATCCACGGGCGAATTCAGGTGCACGTCGACGCCGAGGGCCTCGAGCTCGCTCGCGAGCCAGCGCACGATCTGCCCGAGGTCGGCGCGGTGGGGTGCCGCGGCCGCCAGCAGCACCTGGCCGCCGAGGCGCTTCGTGGCCTCGTGCAGCTCGACGCGATGGCCGCGCAACGCGGCGGTGCGCGCCGCCTCGAGGCCCGCCGGACCGCCACCCACGACGAGGATCTTCTTCGGCGGATCGATCCGGCGTTCGGGCTCGAACGGGGTCCGCGACTCGCGGGCCGCCGCGACATTGACCACGCAGCTCAGCACTCCGCGGCTCATGAGCTGCCCGACGCAGCCGATGTTCGTGCCGATGCAGGGCCGGATGCGATGCTCCTCCAGCCGGCGCGCCTTGTTCACGAGTTCAGGGTCGGCGATGAGCGCGCGCACCATGGAGACCAGGTCGGCCTCGCCGCCCGCGACGATGGCGCTCGCATGATCGAGCGTCATGATGCGCCCGACCACGATCACGGGCTTCTTGACCGCGCGCCGGATCGGGCCGTTCGCCTCCATCTCCACGCCGAGCGGGTCGTCCGCGAGCGCGATGAGCTTGTGGAAGCGCCAGTAGGAACCCATGTGCAGCGAGATGTAGTCGACCTCGGCCTCGATGGCCGCGGCGATGCGCGCGGCGAGCGCAGCGTCGATGCCGCCCGGCACGTAGTCTTCGTTCGGGATGCGCACACCGACGGCGATGTCGTGACCGACGGCAGCGCGGACCGCCGCGATCACCTCACGCAGCAGGCGCAGACGGTTCTCGAAGGAACCGCCGTATTCGTCGGTGCGCTGGTTGAGCGCGGGCGACAGGGACTCGTGCAGCAGGTAGCCCGAGGCCGCATGGATATCGATGCCGTCGAGCCCGCCGTCACGCGCGCGCCGCGCGGCTGCGCCGAAGGCGGCAGCGACTTCGTCGAGCGAAGATCCCGTCATCGCGGCGGGCACGACGTTGACGAGCGGATTCGGGATCTCGCTCACGGACCACGCCGCGGCGGCACCACCAGGTGCGGCCGACGAGGCGCCCAGGTGGAAGAGCTGCTGGAACAGCTTCATGCCGTGGCGGTGCATGCGCGCGGCGATCTCGCGGTAGAACGGCACGATGGCATCCGCGAACACCGGCAGGCCCGACGGCGCGGCCGCGTCCACGCTCGAGGCCTCGATCGTCGACATGCCGACGCCGCCCCGCGCGCGCGCCTCGTGGTACGCGATCAGCGGTTCGCCGCTCAGGAAGGTGCCGTGCGCGGTGCGCACGATGCGGTTCGGGATGGTGACAGGCCCGACCTGGACGGGCTGGAACAGATTGTCGTACCGCGCCATTGCGCCTCCGGGTCACGCGCCGTGCCGGGCAGCATCCTCCCACGAACCGGGGCAGTGGGAACATTCACGACTTCCGGCAACGTCGATGCCGGGCGCGGGCTGCAACGGAGGGCTCCGCTCGTCCCGCGGGAAATCCTCACGCTCGACTCGCGGACCCTCCTGCGCGCCCGCGCTTCGCAAGCCTCGCGGCGGAAGTCGTGAATGCCCCCGTCTCGGACACCGGCGCCGCCGGTCAGGTCGTGGCGTTCTCTTCTGCATCCGGCCGCGGCAGCTCCTCCAGCCGCGTCATCACCGCCGCGCACAGCTCGCGCGTGCCGGCACCCGTCGCGCCCGAGATGCGGAACACGGGTCCCTTCCAGCGCAGCCGCCGCACGATCTCGCGGCATCGCTTCTCCGCGGCGTCCGCGTCGAGCAGGTCGATCTTGTTGAGGACGAGCCAGCGCTCCTTGGTCGCGAGGTCGGCGCTGAACTTCTTCAGCTCTGCCGCGATCGCGCGCGCGTCCTTCACTGGATCGCTGTCCGGGTCCGGCGGCGCGATGTCGACCAGGTGCAGCAGCACGCGCGTGCGCTGCAGGTGCTTGAGGAAACGGATGCCGAGGCCCGCGCCCTCGGCCGCGCCCTCGATGAGCCCCGGGATGTCGGCCATGACGAAGCTGCGCGCGGGACCCACGCTGACCACGCCGAGGTTCGGGTGCAGCGTCGTGAACGGATAATCGGCCACCTTCGGCTTCGCGGCCGAGACCGCGCGGATCAGCGTCGACTTGCCCGCGTTCGGCAGGCCGAGCAGCCCGACGTCGGCGATGACCTTGAGTTCGAGCGTGAGTTCGCGCCGCTCGCCCGGCAGCCCGGGCATGGCCTTGCGCGGTGCGCGGTTCGTGGAGCTCTTGAACTTGGCGTTGCCCCAGCCGCCCTTGCCGCCCTTCGCGACGAGCAGTACGTCGCCCACGCGCGTGAGATCGCCGAGGGCCTCGCCGGTCTCGCGGTCCTGCACGACGGTGCCGAGCGGCACGTCGACGTACAGGTCCCCGCCGCCGCGCCCCGAGCAGTCGTTGCCGCTGCCCCCCTTGCCGTCCTCGCCCTTGAAGGTGCGCTGGATGCGGAAGTCCGCGAGCGTGTTGATGCCGTCCTTCGCACGCAGCCAGACGCTGCCGCCGTGACCGCCGTCGCCACCGTCGGGACCGCCGAAGGGGATGAATTTCTCGCGGCGGAAGCTGATGCAGCCGCGGCCACCGCGGCCGGCCTGCGCCACCATGCGCGCTTCATCGACGAATTTCATCGCGCTCCCTCACCGTGACGGCCCGCCGTTTCGGACCCGAGGGCCGGCTGTGCCGCATGCCCGTACACACGCGGCGGCCTGCCCACACCAAGCAAAAGCCCCGGACGGGCCGGGGCTTTCCTTGGGACTCGATCCCGAGGCGCTGACGCGCGACCGGATCAGCGCCGGGCCACGGGCCCGCCGCGACGCACCGGTCTCACTCCGCCACGACGCTCACGAAGGTGCGGCGGTCCGCGCCCTTCTTCTGGAACTGCACCTTGCCGTTCACGAGCGCATAGATCGTGTGGTCGGTACCCAGCCCGACGTTGGTGCCGACCTTGTACTTCGTGCCGCGCTGCCGGACGAGGATGTTGCCGGCGAGCACGGACTCGCCGCCGAACTTCTTCACGCCCAGGCGCTTCGACTGCGAGTCGCGCCCGTTCTTGGTGCTGCCACCGGCCTTTTTATGTGCCATTGCTGGATCCTCGAAACCCTGTAACTGCCCGATGCCCGAACCCGGCCTGACGCATCAGGACTGGATGCCGGTCACCTTGATCTCGGTGTACTGCTGCCGGTGATTCTTCTGGCGCATGTAGTGCTTGCGGCGGCGGAACTTGACGATCCGCACCTTGTCGCCCTTGCCATGGCTCTGAATCGTCGCGGTGACCTTCGCACCCGCGACATACGGCGCGCCGACGGCGACGCTCGCGCCCTCGCCGACGAGCAGGACCTGATCGAATTCAACAGTGGCGCCGGCGTCGGCATCGAGCTTCTCGATACGGACCACGGTGCCTTCACTCACGCGGTACTGCTTACCGCCAGTGTTGATCACGGCGAACATTTCATCACTCCGACAGCCGCCCGGACCCGGGGGCCGGAAAAAGGAGGCGCGATTGTAAAGACCGCCGCCGCGCCGGTCAAACCCATTGATTCGCGGCGGGTTTCGAGCCCACGCCGGGCGGCCGTCCCGCGGACCACAGCTCGCCGCGCAGCCCCCGCGCCCCGCCTCCTGCCGCCCCGGTTCATCGTCGCAGCGTAGGCCAGCTGCGGCCCACCGCGGGGTACGATGCGCGCCTTCGCGGACCGGGTGGGGCGGATCAGGCATGTCGGCACTCGTCAAACACGGCGATTTCTGGTTCCGCCACCGCGGCGCGCTGCTGCCGATATCGATCGTCCTGCTGCTCATCCCCTCCCCGGCGCTGGCGCCCGATCCCCTGCCGGTCGGCCTCGCGGGCCTCGGCATCGCGGTCGCGGGCCAGCTGATCCGCTGCGGCACCATCGGGCTCGTCTACATCATCCGCGGCGGCAAGGACCACAAGGTCCATGCCGAGACCCTCGTGACGCAGGGCCTCTACAACCACGTCCGCAACCCCATGTATCTCGGCAACTTCTTCCTGATCGCGGGGTTTGCGCTCGCGTCCAACCGCTGGCTGTTCCTCATCGCCGGGACCGCCATCGCCCTCTACGTCCACCGGGCGATCGTGGCGGCCGAGGAGCACTTCCTGCGGGACCGGTTCGGCGCCCCGTTCGACGACTACTGTGCCCGCGTGCCGCGGTTCCTGCCTCGGCTCGCGGGACTGGCGACGACCCTGCGCGGCCATTCCTTCGACAGCCGGCGCGTGATCGCCCAGGAGTACCAGAAGCCCTTCGGCTGGCCCGCCATGATCGCCGCCGTCGTCATCATCAACATCTGGCGCGCGGGACTCTGGGAACCGTACCGGCCCGTCGTCATCGGGCTCGCCGGGCTGATCATCCTTCGATTCGTTCTATGGCGCCGGGCGCTCGCGCTGCGGCGGGCCGCAGCCGCCGGGCCGGCCTGATCCATGGTCGCATCAATGACGGGGGTCGCCGCCACGGGTACGATTCGGCCGCATGAGCGAGTCACCCCCGTGCCGATGACCATCGATCCGATCCGCGCGCTCGTCGCCGACGACTGGGCCGCCGTCGACGCCGAGATCCGGCGCCAGCTGGCGAGCGACGTCGTGCTCGTCAACCAGGTGTCCCAGTACATCATCCACAGCGGCGGCAAGCGGCTGCGGCCGCTCATCGTGCTGCTCGCGGCGCGGGCGGCCGGCTACGACGGCAAACAGCACGTGCCCGCCGCGGCGCTCATCGAGTTCATCCACACGGCCACGCTGCTGCACGACGATGTCGTCGATGCTTCCTCGCTGCGCCGCGGCCGCGACACCGCGAACGAGCTGTTCGGCAACGAGGCCAGCGTACTGGTCGGCGATTTCCTCTACTCGCGCGCGTTCCAGATGATGGTGACGCTCGGGGCCATGCCCATCATGAGCGTGATGGCGGACGCGACCAACACCATCGCCGAGGGCGAGGTGCTGCAGCTCATGAATGCGCACGACCCCGGGACGACGGAACAGCGCTACCTCGACGTGATCCACCGCAAGACCGCGAAGCTGTTCGAGGCCGGCGCGCAGGTCGCCGGGATCGTCGCCGGCGCCGCCCCTGCCGTCGAGCAGCAGCTCGCGACCTACGGGCGTCACCTCGGCACGGCCTTCCAGCTCGTCGACGACGCCCTGGACTATTCGGGCGACGCGTCCGAGCTCGGCAAGAATCTCGGCGACGACCTGGCCGAGGGCAAGCCCACCCTGCCCTTGATCCACGCGCTGCGGAACGGCACCCCGGCCCAGGCCGCGACCATCCGCCACGCCATCGAACACGGCGGGCTCGACGACCTGGCCGCGATCCGGGCCGCAATTGAAAGCACGGGGGGCCTTCAGTACACTGCGCGGCTCGCACGCAGCGAGGCCGACCGCGCGCTGGCGGCGCTCGGCGGATTGCCCGGATCCGCCTACCGTGATGCCCTCGCCAGCCTGGCGGAGTTCGCGGTGACGCGCCGCCACTGAGGATCGATCGCCTCCGCATCGGGGTGTAGCTCAGCCTGGTAGAGCACTACGTTCGGGACGTAGGAGTCGCAGGTTCAAATCCTGTCACCCCGACCAATAAATCAACAAATTACACGCAGCTCCGGCAAGCGTCTGGTTGTCTTCTTGCGCCAGGGTCAGCCAAGGGTCAGCACGCGAGCCGAAGTACCCTCTGTGCGGTGCAGTCGGCGAATCATGCCGAGCATTACTCAATCCCGCTCAACAGGAACTATAGCCGCGCTATCGAGGATAGAATGCGCCCATGGACCAGAGCGTAATCATCGTGAAGGCGGCACGCGATGCGGAAGCAGGCGTGTGGTACGTCGAATCCAGTGACATGCCCGGCCTGCATCTGGAGGCTGAATCACTGGAGGCGCTGGCCGATATGCTGCCAGGCGCCATCCTCGACTTGCTTGAAGCGGCTGGCGACCTGCCGACTGATGCCAGAGATGTGCCGGTTGAGTTGATTGCTCATGCCAGCACGCGCGTCCGCCTCTCGGTGGCGTGAATGATTACGGCAAGGCCGTCCGTGAAACCCTCGAGGCGAACGGGTGTACCTTCCTGCGACACGGGCGCGGGGATCATGACGTGTGGACCAGCCCCAAGGCTGCCAAGCCCTTCACTGTGCCGGTGAAGATCAAGTCACGGCACACGGCTAACGGCATCCTCAAGGATGCAGGATTGCCGAAGACATTCTAGTGGCAATGGCGCTTACTTAACGCATTGCCATTCTGTCAGCGCTGGGTTTCGAGATCTGGCGACAGGTCGCGGCTGACCTGCCCCCGGGCTTCAGTGCCACGGATGGGTTCGTAAAGTCACGGCTCGAAGTGCGGCGCGGCCATCCGGCCGAAGACTACATCCGATTCAAGACTGACCGTCGACTGGTCCACTACTGCAACCCGAAGAATTCGCCTGCGCCCAGGGACTTGATGTAAGTCGGCAGGTCGATCACGACGGACGTCGGTCCAGCCAGCGTTATCAGGAAGATCCGCTCCCCATCGAACAGGAATTTGTCGATTCGATTGCGATCCGAGCAGGTACTGCAGAACGGTTGCCGCCCGCCCCGGATCATGTTCCGCTCATAGCCGACGACGGCCCGCCGCTCCAGGTCGTAGGTCATGAGGTCGCGGCCGTGGGCGATGAAGACATAGTGACGCCAGCGAGCCACCGAACCCCAGTCGGACGAAGTGCCGAGTTCCAGCAGTGTCCGCTGCTCGCGCGAGCCGAGATCCATGGCAACCAGTCGTGTCGCGTCCAGTCTCTTGCGCGTGAAGAGAACCAGGTCATCGGCATCGCTCGTCAGAATCGACGGATAGACACCGACATCGAGCGGAAACTCCGGGCCACGTTCATCCGACCTGCGAACGTTGTACCTGCGCAGGTCCGGTATCGGCTGGGGATTCGGAAAAACCGGTGTCAGCACGAAATTGCGGGTGTGCAGGGGCGCCCGAAATGTTCGTTCCGCGGGGTCTTCGGGTGCGTCTTCCATTACCGGCGGCGATCGATCACAGCCAACGAGCAGCGCCGCATCGGCCGGCTTCAGTGCCGCATCGCGAAGGTCCAGCTCCGTACCACTTTCGCAATGGACGAGACGATTGTTCCTGACCACGAGGCGCGACACTCCACCCCCGACACGCGCAGTCCCCACATCGGTCAGGTCCGGGAGTCGAAGCACTGTGACGTTCGCTTCGCCCGTGTCGTATTCGGGTTCGACACCGACGACGACCGTGTCAGCGACGACGAGTACGCCGGTCACGAATTGCTCAGGTCTTTCGTAGCAATCCCCGAGCCGAGCGCGGGCTTGACGGCGCATCGAAGTGCGATCAAAGACCGTCAAGCTGATATAGCTTCGATCAGGAGAACCCCAGGGATCGCGCTCGCAGTCAACGTACGATGACTCGAAGAGATGCGGCCCGATGAAGTACTGTTTCGATGAGCCGGAATAGGCGAGCTCGACCGGCTGGACTCCCGGAGGGAGCGGCAACCGGCTCGCTTCATCGATGGGGCGGCCGACGAGTTCGAGCTTGCGATGCGCGGCGCGAATCACGTGCTCGTGTTCGGCAGCGGCCCCGAGCTTCTCCAGCAGGACCATCGATTCCTCGAACCGCGAGTACGTTCGGGCCAGCCGGGCGGCGTACGCCACTAGAATGTCTTTCACCTCCGCATCGATGGGCTCGATCCCGAGCGCGTCCAAGAAGCGGCGAATGCCCGCTGCCTCGCAATCGTCGATAGCTCGATACAGGTCGATTGAGCCGTCAGACAGGGCGGCACCGCACCCGTCCAGCATGCGTTCCTTGGCGGCGACCGGATCGAGTATGGCAGCCACGTTGGGCTGAAGCACGGTCGCGGTGATAGGGTCCAGTGAACCGTAGCCTTCAGGCCTCAACAACAGCAGCCGGTGATCCGCCGCAACGATCTCCGTCGCAGCGGCCCGCGCCACGCCGAGAGACCGGCCGGTGCGGACGTCGAACATCTGTAGTCGGTCGAGCCCGTACTCCGGGAGGTCGGCTACAAATAGAATCTCGTCGCTGACCGCAGACGGAGTGAACCGTCCGCCAACCTCGATCTCGTACTGCGGGAGACCCGTGTGAAGGTCGACGGCGCGAATCTTGCCGCAGCCCAGATTGACAAACGCTGTATCCGCCGCGACAAGCAGTCGGCTGACAGTGCAAGCCGAGAGATTGTGGTTGCCGCCTCGCGGCAACGGGTAACGGGAGAGGACTGTGCCGCTCCGATCCAGCACGACGAGATCGGCACCGGCGAAGACAATCTTGTCGCCCCACGGCTGGATGAAGCGATATGCGTTGGACTCCCGCCATTTTGGTAGATCGACGGACACCTTGCCTGCGAGCTTCATGTCAGGCACAGAGAAGGTCAGCAGTTCGGTCGATTGCAGCAAGAGAACTTGATCTTCGCGGACCCAGGCCCATCGGGCCCGGTCGAGCAGGCGAATCGACCGCGCTTCCACACCTGTTTCGATATTCCGCAGCACCAGGCGCCAGGCCCCCGTGCCGGGCACCGCAGCACCGAACAGCACATGCTGTCGATCGCCGGCCATCGACTCCCTGCGCCATCCAGCATCCGCGACCAGAGTCTCGAGAAGTCCAGTGGAGGGGTCGATCCTCAGGAGGTCGAAATCGTTGCCGCTCGCGGAGTAGCTCGAATAGTAGATTCCGGAAGGCTGCTCCCGGACGAACCCCTGAGGCCGGGGATACTTGTGAACGCTCACGACCGCCAGTCTTTCGTCCACAGGACCAGGCACCGACGGAGGCGCCACCTGCGATACGACGCACGTCAATGCGCAGACCAGAGCGACCAACGCCGATTGCATGATCGACCCTCCTTGGCTCCGCTGCCGCAGCACGGACCTTCCTTGAACACGCCCCGCTGACTGCCTAACCCACGCCGAGAGCGTCGGCGTCGGCCGTCGATGCGCGGCGGCAAACCCGGCGCGCCGACCGTAATACGGCCCCGCAGGTCAGTCGAGCGGCTCGATACGGATCAGCTGCGCGAGGTTCTTGTTCGCGAGCCAGACCGTCGTGCGCGACGTCGACGGGTCGACGACGACCTTGCGTGAGTCGTAGTAGACCGGCAGCAGGTATTCCGTCGTCTCGCCGGTCTTCGGATTCACGCGCATGACGCGGTCCGATCCATTGCTCGACACCCACGCCTCGCCGCGCGCGTCCGGCGCCGCCGCGTAGGCCGACATGTACTTCGTCGAGAACGGGAACTCGCGCATGGCGCCGGTCTTCAGATCGAGGAGGCCGACCTTGTCACCCCAGAACTCGCCGAACCAGTAGCGACCTTCACCATCGGCACGCCCGCGGCGCGGCCCCGCGTTCGGCGTCGGCGTCGGGTACACGCGCGTCGCACCGGTCTTCGCATCGAGGACGATGATGCTGGAGCCGTAGAAGTCGTTGCAGATCAGGTTGTCCTGCGGGTCGCGATCGATCTGATAGCAGATCGGCAGCTGCGGCGTCGCGAAGCCATAGGCGTCGACGCGGCGCAGGCCGGAAAAGTCCTTGCCGTTCCTGTCGACCATCACGGGATGCGCCACGTCCACCTTGCCGGACTTCGCGTTCAACCGGTAGCCGATGATCGGCGCCCACCCTTCCGCCTGCGGCAGACGGCCGACGGTCCAGGTCGTGTCGGCGTGACTCGGGGCGTGAAAGCCCGGCAGGAACGCCCACACGGGGGCCGGCATGTCGAACTCGGTCCAGCGCTCCGTCGCCGGATCGAAGTGCGCCATCTTCCGGCCGAAGAATCCGACCACCGCCCAGATCCGGCCGGCGAAGTCGGCTTCGACATCCTGCACGCCGACGAGGCGCGGCAGGCCCGGCATCGGATCGAACCAGTGCTGCGGCGCCGGGTACTCGCGGAAGGAGCCGGTCTTCGGCTCGAACTTCCCGAGATAGGGCCATCCGCTGTCGCCGTACCAGACGTTGCCTTTGCCGTCGACGGTCAGGTCGTGAATGAGCGTCGGCTGGCGCGGCACCGGGTACACGGTGACGATGGCGCGCGTCGCCCTCCCCTTCGGCCGCGGCAACGGCCGGAGCGGAAAGCTCCAGGTCGAACGGCCGCCACTCAGGTTGACCGAGGCGAGGTACTCCGCGAGCGCGCGGGCCTGCCAGTCGTTGTCCGTCAGCTGTTCGGGCGCTACCGCGGTGGACAGGAGCTGCACGCGTCCACTGGTCGTCGAGTCGCAGCGCAGTCTGCTGGCGGTGCCGCAGGCCGACGTGTTGTCGGGGGCGTAGGTCGCCATGCGCGCGATGACCGACGCGAACTGCTCGGCCGTGTGTCGGGAGCGCATGATGCGCCCCATGTCGTGGCAGAACCCGCAGTTCACGATCCGGCGGATCAGCAGGTCCTTCTGCGCATCGGTGCCGGGCATGCTGTGCCACCACTCGAGGTTGGTCAGCTGCCCTGCGAGTTGCTCGCGCGTCGCGCTCGCGAGGGAGAGGTCGAGACGCGCGGGCGCCCCGGCGCCCACCTGTACGGACGCGCGCTCCCCGGGCAGCACGTAGCCCGCCGCACGAATCGCCACGCTGTACCGGCCCGGCTGGAGATGCGTGCGCGGGAACACGTACTGTCCGCGCTCGTTGGTCGTCACGGCCGTCATCACCGACGATCCTTCGCGCTCGGCGATGACGACCACGCCTTCCATCGCGCCCTCGGCCGCCGAGCGCACCTCGCCCGTGAGCGCGGCCGCGCCGGATGCTCCGCGCGGCGGTGCCGCACCGGCCGCGAGCGCCATCAACCCGAAGAGCACGAACCCGAGAACAACACGCATCAGTCTGTCCCTCATCTGCCGGCGCGCGATGCGCGCCTCGCTGGTGGCTGCGAACGGGCCGGAACCTCTACGGCGCACGTCGACAGTCCGGTGCCGGAAGCCGCCGCCGGCCGGCTGCAGCGAAATCACCCTCTGCGGTGCTCGCTCCAATGCAAGAGTAATTGCATCGTACCGGCCGTGCACGTGGAGCTGCGACGAGGAATCGACGAGCGGGGTCGCCGCACAGCGCGCGTCCCGGACCTCGGGCCGATCACTCCAGCGTGGCGGCGGCGTCCATCGTCAGCCCGCCCTCGTGGTCACGGACCCACAGGTGGACGGCACGCCCGTCGCCTTCCGGCTGGCCGCAGAGCGTGAACCGGTGCATGTGGAGCGTCGGCCGCATCGCACGGAACCGGAAGCTCCGCACCGTGGCCCGCGGGCATTCGTGGCGCAACGTATCGAGCAGCAGCGTCGCGAGCAGCGGCCCGTGCACCACGAGCCCCGGGTAACCCTCGATCCCGGTCGCGTATGGCTGGTCGTAGTGGATGCGATGACTGTTGAAGGTCACCGCCGAGTAGCGGAACAGCATCGGCTCGTCCGCACGGAGCTCCCGCGTCCATGCGGCGTTCCCGGGCGCGGGCAGCGGCACCACCGCGGCCTCGCCCGGCCGCGGGTCATCGCGGTACACGATGTCCTGGCACTCGGTGATCAACGGCACGCCGTCCCGCACACGGCTGATCTCGTGCCGGACCTGCACGAACACCAGAGGACCAGAGCGCCCGGCCTTCTCGGTGACGTCCGTAATGGTCGACACCCGACGGAGATCATCACCGATGCGGATCGGCTCGTGGAACTCGAGCTGACTGCCGGCCCACATGCGCCGCGTCAACGCAGGCTGGACGCCACACCGATCGTGAGACAGGCGCCGACCAGGAGCCCCAGTTTCAGCGGCGAGGCGCCTTCACCATACAGGACCATGCCCACGGCGATGGCTGCGAGCGGAATCGTGGCCGACATCAGTGGCACCAGGATTCCGAGGCTGATACCAGCGTGCGCGATGCGTGCCATCAGTCCGAGGCCGACCGCGAAACTGAGGCCGCAGGCGAGCGTGAACAGCGGGTGCGTCAGTCCCTGCGTGCGCGGCAGCAGGGACACGCCCAGCACCTGGGTCACGATCGAACCCAGCACCATGAAGAGGACGGCGGGCGAGGCAGCGAGCATCGAATTCCCCCCTGGTCGGTATGCCGACCGCTTGTTTCTGCACGGACCAGGACAACTCGACGCGCAGATCGATGACCCGCGCACCGTGGAGCCCCGGATCCATTCCCGGGGGAGACAATGTACTGCAGGTCCGGCTGCAGGGTGAGCCGGTCCGACGCTGCGAACCGGCAGCTCAGTTCGATGTTGGTCTCGCGCGCGCTGCGCCCGCGGGGTATCGGCCTGCCACCGGGGGTTCGAGCCCCCCCCCGGATGGCACGGCGCCGATTTGGGCTTATGCTTTTCTCCGGGCCGAGCCCGGGAACATGCCGGCATTCCACCGTCAGCCACCCGAGGAGACCACCATGGCAACCACCCTCCCCCAAGCCCTGAAGGACCTGCTGCAGGACCGGGTCTTCGTGCATCTCGCCACGCTGATGCCCGATGGCACCCCCCAGTCCAGCCCGGTATGGGTCGATGTCGACGGGGACGAAATCCTCGTCAACACCGCCCGGGGCCGGGTCAAGGACCGCAACATGACGCGTGACCCGCGCGTCGCGCTGTCGGTGACCCCGACAGACAACCCCTACCGGGCCTACATGCTCCGCGGCCATGTGACGGCGCAGACGACCGACGGCGCGGACGCGCACATCGACCGGCTGTCGAAGAAATACCTGGGTCTCGACCGCTACCCGCGCCGAACCTCGGGTGAGGTACGCGTGATCTTCCGCATCGCCGTCGATGCGATCGCGAGCATGGATTGACCGGCCATCGCGGCGGCGCACTGCCGTCGCGGACCCGGCAGCGTCGGACGGAGGATCGATGACACATGCAACGCGCACATTCAGCTCCCGGGCATCGGCATGCGCCGCCACCCTGCTCTGTGCGTCGCTGACTTTCGCGGCGGGTCCGGCAAGGGCGGCCGCCGTTGATTTCGAGATCGTGCCGTTCGTCGGTTATCGCGCCGGTGGTTCCTTCCGCGACACCGCGATCGCCGCGAACCGCGACGTGCGCGAGCACGCGAGCTTCGGCGTCGCGCTGAAC
This sequence comes from Steroidobacteraceae bacterium, assembly GCA_046352935.1. Classification (GTDB taxonomy): domain Bacteria; phylum Pseudomonadota; class Gammaproteobacteria; order Steroidobacterales; family Steroidobacteraceae; genus CAYWMY01. The sequence continues at coordinate 26,565 of JAXMGR010000007.1, read as the reverse complement.
CTCGGCCGCTCCGCCGACACGCAGTGGGAACTCGCGTTCATGCGCCAGGACACCACGATCGAGCGCCACGCCGGGGCGCCGGCGTCCGGACCGCTCGACCTGCGCATCGACACCTTGCAGTTCGGCGGCACCTACTTCTGGTCGGAAGAGGGCCGGAACAGGGTCGCGCCCTATGTCGTCGGCGGCCTCGGCATCACGCGTTTCAGTCCGCAACGTTCGGGTCTCGACGACCGCATCAAGCCTTCGCTGAACGTCGGCCTCGGATTGCGTGTGCCGCTGTCCAAGCGCCTGGCGGTGCGCCTCGAGGCACGCAGCTACGTGACGCTGCTCGACTCCGACGGCTCCGTGTTCTGCAAGTCCGACAGCGTCGAGGCGTTCTGCGAGATCCACGCGCGCGCGAAGGCACTGTGGCAGTTCGAGGGACTGCTCGGCATCTCGCTGCGCCTCTGAGGAATGCGGGACGCGTGCCGCGTCGCCGCCGCCGCGTCAGGCCTTGATCTGCATCGGCAGGCCGTAGACGTCGCGCTGCAGCGGGCGCGGCACGGTGATGTGAGCGCCACCCACGATGCGCCGCGCGGACCACAATGCGGCGATCGCATCGCAGAGGTCGTCCTCGCTGAACGCGGCGGACCCGGCCGTGGCGCGCAGCACCTGCGTCAGCCGGGCCCGTGCGCCCGGGAAGCCTGCATCGATCAGCTTCCACCGATGCACCTTGCCGCCGGGACTCTTCTTCGGCTGGGCCATGGGCCGGTCGCCGTTCCAGATCGCGAAGCTGAGTTCTGGATGAACCTCGTGCAGCGTCGGACCGAGCCCGCTGTTGCGGCGGATCCAGGTGTCGACTTCACGGATCTTCGGCAGGATGGCGAAGGTCTGCCGCGACAGGCCGCGGCCAGCCTCGCGCTGAATGCGATTCGCCTCGACGTAGTCGGTGACGTCGAGCACACCGCGCAGCGGTGCCGGGAACACGGACGAGGCGCGCTCGCCCAGGAGCTGCCGCGCCTCGACGTCGCACTGGCGCAGGCCCTGCTCCGGGATCCCGACGGGGATGTCGATGCCCGCGAGGGTCTGCGGCGGCAGAGCCGCGAGCGCCATGGCGATGTTCGGCGCGATGTAGGCGTCCAGCCCGCGCGCCGTGTCGTGCACCACGAGCCAGCCGCCCGCGCAGCCGTCGATACCCGCTGCCGGCAGGAGCGGATGGCTGCCGCTCACGATCGCACCCCGAACCGGCGGCGCGGGGCCGCAGGAGCCGCCGACGGACTGACAATGAACCGGTGCACTGGCGCCATGGGTGGACCTCCGTTGAGGTCGCGCAGTGTCCTGGCAGCGGGCCGGCCGGACGCAGGCGCGGTTCGCATTCCTCCGGTGCCTGCAGATCCGGAGACCGGGGTCACGACACGATTGCGGAACGGGTCACACCGAGGACGCGACCTCCCCGGCCGTCGCCGTCGATCGGCACCGCGGGACTGCGCCGGGCGAAAAAAAATCCCGGGAGCGCGAACCCCCGGGATCGGGTCATCGACGACGCGATGCCGACTGCCGGCACGCGGGGCCGGCGGTCCGCCGCGTGCGGTCAGCCGCGCCGCAGCGGCAGCCCCGGCACGTCGTCCTTGCCGTCGATGACGGCCTCGGCCATCTTGATCTTCGCCTCGATGCCCGCCTGCCCCATCATCACGATCCGCTGCGCCTGCGGAGAACCGGCGCCGTGCATGGCCTCGACCATCGTGGTGACACTGGTCATGTTCTCGATGTAGCGGCCCATCTTCACGCGGTCCATCACGTCGTATTCCGGATTGGCGACGTGGTACTTGCGCACGTACTTTGCGATCTCCGGGTTCTCGAACGAGGCCTCGTCCGGCATCGTCGCGAGGTAGCCGCCCGCGAGATCGTGCGCGAGGCGTCCCACGGCGTAGATGTTGCGCGTGATGTTCTGCTTGGTGACGTTCGCGAGCATCGGGTTCACCATCTGCGACCCGCAGGGCAGCTTGTGACCCTGCGCGCTCGCCGCGATGGCAGTGCCGTACGACGTCTCGGTCAGGTGCACCATCTCGATGAGCTTGTCGCGCACGACGGCGTTCTTGTCCGTTCCGAGGATACGCGTCGTCTTCGCCGTGGCGCCGATCAGCACGTCGGCGTTGCCGCCCTTGCAGCCACCGTAGTTGGCGCGGTGCCAGGTCGCAAAATAGTTGACCATGTTCGCGCACTGGTCGACTTCACCATTGAGGAAGATGCGGTCGTTCGGCACGAACACGTCCTCGAAGACGACCATCGCCTCGCCGCCCACGACGCCGAAGCGCGGGTTGCCGATGTCCATGCCGCAGCCTTCGATCTTGCGGCTGTCGTTCGACTGGCGGCCGAAGATCATCACCACGCCAGGCGCATCCGCCGGCACCGCGCAGGCGATCGCGAAGTCCTTCTCGTCGGCCTTCATCGCCGTGCCCGGCAGCACGAGGACCTCGTGCGAATTGATGCCGCCCGTGTTGTGCACCTTGGCGCCGCGGATCACGACACCGTCGGGGCGACGCTCCACCACGCGCACGTACTGGTCGACGTCGGCCTGCTCGGCGGGCCGCTTGGCGCGATGTCCCTTCGGGTCCGTCATCGCGCCGGCCAGCATCAGGTCGTTCTGCTGCACCCAGGTGAGGTACTTGCGGAAGCGCTGGTGGTAGTCGGTGCCGTGCGCCTTGTCGCACTCGTAGGAGATCGCGTACATCGAGTTCAGCGCGTCGAGACCGACGCAGCGCTGGAAGCAGGTGCCGGTCACCTGGCCCAGCAGGCGCAGCATCTCGATCTTCTTCACGAGATCGTCGTTGTTCTGGAAGATGTGCGTGTAGCGGTGGATGCGCTCGCCGGTCAGGTGGCTGATCGCGGTCATGACGTCCTGGTGCTCGGGCCGGTGCGCGAGCTCGTAGGTCTTGGCCACGGTGTTGATGTGCGGCGCGACCGCCGGATGATCGACGACCGAGCCGGTGATCTTCTGCCCACCCACGTATGCGTTGAGCTTCAGTGCCCGCAGGCTTTCGACGTATTGCTGGGGGGTCTTCAATGCCATGACGCTGCTCCTGGACTGTGTCTGAAGCGGGGGCGTCACACCGGCGGACCGGCGGGCGCGCCCGCGCGAGGGGGGTGCGAATTATAGCAGAAGGGGCCGGAGCCGCGGCCTCGGGTCCCGGCGGCTCAGCGTCCCGATGCGGCCTCGTCCGCGGTGGCGGGCCGCCACTGCGGAAGACCGGATTCACGGCTGCGTTCGTCGAAGACGACACGCATCGGCTGGCCCGCGCGCAGCTCGATCTCGCCTGGAATGGATCCGAGGTATCGCACGTCCGGCGCCTCGTCGAGGGCGACCTGCACGATGGTGTAGGGCGCTGGATAGCCCGGATGCACGCCCTGCATCACCGTGGTCCAGCTGAAGAGCGTGCCGGTCCCGGCGGCATCGCGCCATTCCGTGTCGCGGCCACCACAGCCGCCGCAGAACTGCGTCGGCATGTGCAGGCCGCGTCCGCACGTCCTGCAGGCACGGTAGACGAGGCGGCCTTCGCGGGCGGCCTGGAAGAAATGGCCGGTGTCGCGATCGAAGTCGACGGGCTCGATGCGTTCGCTCATGCATCCCTCCGCAGGACGAGCGCGCTGCTGTGGCCGGCGGGCCCGCTCGTGACGAGACAGGTCCCGGCACCGGGAACCTGGACGTCGGCGGTGCCGCGCATCTGGCGCACACCTTCGACGATGTGATTGAGTCCGTGGATGTAGCCTCCCGACAGGTTGCCACCGTCGGTATTGATCGGAATGCTGCCGCCCGCGGCGATCGCGCCGGAGGCGGCGAAAGGTCCGCCCTCGCCGCGCGCGCAGAAACCGTAGTCCTCGAACTGCAGCAGCACGGTGATCGTGAAGCAGTCGTAGAACTGCGCCACGTCGATGTCCTTCGGTCCCAGTCCCGCCCGCGCCCACAGGCGGCGCGCGGTGTTCCCCGGCGGCTGCCGGAGCGGATCGCGGTACGCGATCATCGGGAACATCATGCCGCCGCTGCCGCCGTCGGCGGCCGCCTGCGACACCGCGCGGATGAGCACCGGCGGGTTCGGCAGGTCGCGCGCGCGCGCGGCACTCGTGACCACGACCGCGCAGGCCCCGTCGGTCTCGAGACAGCAGTCGAACAGCCGCAGTGGTGTCGAGATCATGCGCGCGGCCAGGTAGTTGTCGAGCGTGAGCGGCTTGCCGTGCATCTGCGCATGCGGCGTGCGGTTCGCGTGTGCGCGGCAGGTGACCGCGACGGCGCCGAAGTGCTCCGGCTTCGTGCCGTACTCGATCATGTGCCGCCGCGCGAGCAGCGCGAAGGTCTGCGGCGCGGTCAGCAGACCATAGGGCGTGAAGAACTCGTCGTAGCTGCCGAAGCCACCGGCGCGGGTCCGCGGCGCAATCGCCGCGCCGAAGCGCGATTCGGAACGGCCGTTGAGCGCGCGGTAGACGAGCACGGCGCCGGCCTGCCCCGACGCGACGGCGGCAACCGCGAGCCCGACCATCCCGCAGGGCGCCGTGCCACCGACACCGACATCGCCGAGGAAACCGGCGTTCGAGAGCCCGAGCGCACCGACGAGCGCCGCATGCGACACGTGGTCCATGTCGCAGCGCACGATCCCGTCGATGTCCGCGCGCGCGAGACCCGCATCCGCGATCGCCGCGAGCGATGCCTCGCAGGCGAGCGTGAGCTCGCTCCTCCCGGAATCCTTCGAGAATTCGGTACGGCCGATGCCGGCTATGGCACAGCGGTCGCGGAACGGAGCGTAGTCGTCGCGCATGGGGTCACCGTGTCGGGGTCGAGGTCGGTCGCGCCGGAACATCCGGCGTCGCATACCGGTCATCCGCTTCGCCGAGCTGCGGCGCGGGCCGGGGCGAGACGGGTGCGAACGCGGAGAACCGGTAGGCCGCGCCGGGATGCTCCACGGCGCCCTGCCCCGGATGCTCCACCGGCACGAAGAAGCCACGGGCGCGCAGGTGCCGGTCATGGAACAGATCCTCCGGAGCGTTCAGAGGACCGATCGGCAGACCGCGCTCCTGGCCCTCGCGGTACATCGGCTCGGCGGCATTCACCAGGAAGAACGCCTCGATGACCTGCTGGATGTGACCGAAGTTCGCCTGCCGGTAGGCGGGATCGAGGAACACCGCGTCGTCGAGCCCGCAGGCGAGATCGTGACTCTGCAGCCATTCGACCAGTGCCTGCCACGGCTTGGTCTCCGCGAGGATCAGCGCGAAGTAGATGTAACCGTCGGCGCACTGGAACAGCGTGGGCTGCGACAGCACCGGCTGCGCGTGACGGCAGGTCTGCCGCTGCACCAGCGCGCGTGGATAGTGCCAGTAGGGATTGGCGAGCTCGACCGTCACGGCGAGCGCCGCCTGCACGGACAGGTCGACGACCTGGCCGCGACCGGTGCGCTGGCGTTCGAGCAGCGCGAGCAGCAGCCCGATGTGCGCGAAGGCCGTGCCCGTGTGCGCACCCTGGTTGCCGCCCGGCCGGATCGGCGGAATGCTGTGATCGTCGTAGCCGCACATGTGCAGGGGACCACCGGCCGCGAGCGCCACGAGGTCCGAGGACTTCCAGTCCCTGCGCGGACCCGTCAGACCGAAGGGCGTGACCGATGCGACGATCAGTCCCGGGTGCTGCTCGCAGAGTCGCTCGTACGAGAGCCCGGCGGACGCGAGTTCCCGCGGCTGCAGGTCACAGACGAAGACGTCCGCGGCACCGATCAGGCGTTCGAACTGCCGCCGGCCCTGCTCGTCGTCGGGATCGATCCTGACGCTCCGCTTGTCGCCGTTGTAGAACCAGAAGTGCAGGCTGTGCTCACCATCGTCGATGCCGCGCGCGAACGGTCCCACGCGCCGCGATGCGGCACCGCGCGGCGGCTCGACCTTGATAACCTCGGCGCCCATCTCGGCGAGCAGACGGCCCGTGTATTCGGCGGCGGCGTCGGCGGCGTACTCGACCACACGCAGGCCGTGATAGACCGCCGCGCCGGACGGAGCTGACTGCGCGCCGCTCATACCACGCCCTCCGCGGCGAGCGCGTCGATTTCCGCGTCGTCCATGCCGAGGATGTCCGAGAGCACATGGTGCGTGTCCTCGCCGAGCAGCGGACCCGATCGCCAGTTCACCTGCCGCATGCCGGAGAAGCGCATCGGCGATCCCTCGAACCGCGCCGGCCCGATGACCGGATGATCGAGCGTGAAGAACACGCCGCGTTCCGCGAGCTGCGGATCGGTCTCGTTGAGGTCTTCCGCGTTCTGGACGACCGCGGCCCTCACGCCCGCCTCCTGCAGCGCCTGCATGGCCGCGTGCGGCTCCTGCAACCGTGTCCACTCCGCCATCCGGCGGTCGAGCTCGTCCTGGCGTACGACGCGCGAGGCCATCGTGTCGAACCCGGCCGCACCCGCCCAGGCCGGATCACCCATCACCGTCTTCAGCGCGCGCCATTCATCGTCGTCGAACACCGCGATCGCGATCCAGCGGTCGTCACCCCGGACGGGATACACGCCGTGCGGCGCAGCCGGCGGATGTTCGAGGCGGTTGCCGACCGGGAAGGCGTCCTCGCGGGTACGCCGGCCGTTCGCCGACACCTCCAGCAGCAGCGGACCCAGCAGCTTGATGCCGACCTCGACGGCGGAGACATCGATCTCCGAACCCTGCCCGGTGCGGTTGCGGTGGTAGATCGCCATCATCAGCGCCGCGGAATTGAAGTACGCGGCCTGGTTGTCCATGTAGGAAAGCCCCCAGCCCGACGGCGGCATACCGGGGAGCCCGCTGATGAAGGACAGACCGCTCACGGCCTGCACCACGGGGCCGTAGCTGCGGTAATCGGCATCCGGACCGGAATGGCCGTAGCCGCTCATGCGTCCGAAGATGATCGAGGAGTTGAGTTCACACAGACGCGCATAGGTGAGCCCCCAGCGTTCCATGACGCCGGGCGCGAAATTCTCCGTCACCACGCTGCTCTTCCGGATCAGCCCGTCGACGATGGCGCGCCCCTTCGGGCTGCGCATGTCGACGGTGAGGGACAGCTTGTTGCGGTTGTAGTTGTTGAAGAACCCGCTCTTGTTGATGTCCGGATCGACGTCCTCGTTGCCGTAGGGCCGGGCGGGTTCTCCCTTGTACATGGGCAGCCGGCGTGTCAGGTCGACGCGCCGGCGATCCTCGATCTTGATGACCTCGGCGCCGTAGTCCGCGAGCGTGCGCGTGGCTATGGCGCCGACCCCGGCCCAGCAGAAGTCCGCGACGCGGATCCCCGCAAGCGGGCCGATGCCGCGCCCCGGGTGTCGACGAGGCGAACGGCTGGCATCGGGGTATCGGCTCTCGGCGACCTTCATGCGACCTCACGACCCGCGGGATCCGGCACACGCGATGCGGCCGGCAACCTGCGCGTCACGATCATCGCGACATCCGCCGAGCACTGTCAATTTGCGGTGATCCGGGCCGCGTCGTCTGCGCTCAGAGGCAGTCGATGGCCGCAGCGAGGCGCGCGAGCAGATCGGGAACGCGCCGGAGCCGCCCGGCCTCCTCCTGGAGCACCATCTCGAAGCCGCGCTTCTTGAGCGCCCGGAAATCGATGTCCCCGGAAATCTCCCGTCCGGCGCTGCTGGCCAGCAGGTCGACGAGGCGATCGACGCCGTGCAACCGTCCCCAGAGATAGTCGTTCTCACGCGCCGGGGCGCTGAAGAACGCACCGAAGCCGCCGAGTTCGGCGCCTCTGAGGCAGGGCGCGGGACAACCACCGGACAACGTCGTCGCATCGTCGGGGCTGATGCGGTCGACCAGGATCTCGCCCAGTTCGCCGACCGCGTGCAGTTCGCGGGCACGAATCATCGGCAGCAGGACGATGTCCCAGAACACGAAGCCCAGATAGGCGATGAGCACCTCGCGGCGGCAGGCGGGCCCCAGTTCCAGCACGGCCGGAGACGCCAGCGCGGCATCGGCCTCCTCGTTCAACCGCACGAAATCGCATTCCCGGGCCAGCTCGTCGACGAGCGCGGTCAGCGCCGCGTCGTTGCGCTCGACGAAGGCAGAGGCCGGGTCCGTGCCGGAGTCCGGCGACGGATCCCGCAGGCCGCCGAAGACAGCGCGGATGCGTGCTGCGACATCAGCGACGGGAAAACCGGGCTTCTCGTAGACACGCAGCGTCTGCAGGCAGAGGTACAGGCGGGCCTTGAACGCATCGAGCACGCCGGACGACGCGCCGCAGAAGCGGGGATCGCCGATGCGCGGATAGAGTCCGTTGATGGCTTCGATCACGAAGTGGACCCGCCGAAACCGGTAGGCGAGATTGAAGGCCACCATGAACTGCATCGACGGCAGCAGACCCGTCTCGCTCGTGGCAGCCACCGGGATCGTGTAATCGGTCAGGTAGATGTCGTGACGCCGCGCCCAGAGCGCCATCGCCGTGGCGACCTGTTCCGCCTGCGGCGAGCCGGGCGGGTGGCCGCAGGCCTCGCAGACGATGCGCACGAGGAACTCCACGGCCTCGTCGATCATGAGGCGCATGTACTCGTTGTACGAGACACGCTCGTCGGCGATGAGCAGCCGCCCGGCCTCCATGCGCCAGCTCTGCAGCCGCTCCGGCGTCACGGGCCCGTCGAGCGCCTCCCCGGCCATGCCCTCGATGCGCTTCACGATGTAGGGACGCGTCACCTCGATGGCGGCACGCTGCCGGCGTGTCTGCTCGTTGAGCTGCCCCACCCAGCCGATCTCGTCGTAGATCGGCTCGTAGCGGGGCAGGTCCGACAGCGCACCGCGGATGGCGCCGAAGAAGCCCGGCACACCGACCGGGCCCGGCGGCACCTGACTCTTCGCATGCGGATCGATGAACACCAGACGCCGGTCGACCTCGCGGAAGGCGGCGTGCGTGATGACCGCCTCGAGTGCGATCCTGAACGGCTTGTTGTCGAGAACGCTGCCGTCCAGCAGCGCCGCCGCCCCCGGATCCAGGCCCCGCGCGAGATAGTGCCGGAAACTGCGCGCGAGAAACCGCTCACGCCTCGGCCACGACTGGCCACGCGCGGCGACCACCGCATCGATCTCGGCGAGCTGCGCAGGAGGGAACGCCCCGGGGAACGACGAGGTCGCGCGCGAGGCGAACGCGAGTGCAGGCGTGTTCTCGAGATCGAAGTCACCTCGCACACCCACGCCCTCGAGGTGCTCGCAGGCGAAGCGGAGCACGTGGCGATGCTCGCGCTCGCGGATCACCGGCGGATCGTGCAGGTAGATGCGGCGCTCGGCGCCGCTCGCATCGGTCACCGTGACCAGCAGGTCGAGGCGCAGGTTCGCGGGCAGCAGCGACGCGGCGCGATCCCCGGGTTCGCCCATGGACTGCAGCGCGTCGAGCAGCAGCGCGGTCAGCCGGCCGCCGTCCAGCGGAGGTTCGAACCAGCGCGAGCGCAGGAACATCGACAGCTTGCGCCCCATCTCGCGGTCCACGGTCCCGGCGAGCCGGTGGTGCCGGGCGAGGAACCAGAGGAACGGCCGCACGAACGGCCGCACGTACCACTTGCTCCAGCGATGCGCCCTCGCTTCCGGCGCGAGCAGCAGCGAGATGTCGACATCCTCGAGCCACAGCCGCGTCACCGGATCGAGAGCCAGGTCGTGCGCGAGAGCGCGCGCGAGGATGACGCCGTTGATGCCGCCCGAGGAGGCGCCCGCGATCACGTCGACGATGACGCGCAGGTCGAGCCCGCGGGCACCGAAGGACTTCAGGATGTCGAAGTACAGCCGCTCGGTGGAAGGCGGGCCGGCGTCGCCGCCCGTGGAGCGATAGGTGTGCGAGGGATGCTGCTTGACCCGCTGCTCGACCACGGCGTGATAGGCCTTCGAGGCCCGCACGAGCTTGAGGATCTCCTTGGTGATGCCGTGCTGGTACACGGCGAGCGACACACCGCCGTAGCACACGAGTGCGACACGGAGTTCCTTCTCCTTGACCGTCGTCGCCTCGGGATCGTGGCTCCGGGGGTTGTCCATCGCTCCTGTCCGCTCCACGCGGGCGGTCCGCACCCTGATCGGGAATGATAGGGCGGTTTTCCCGGCCGTCTACCCGCGACAGCCGCATGACGCCGATGTCCGGATGCGAACTCCGGCGCCGGCCGTCACGCTCGGCTAGAATCCCGCCCCCTTCGCCGGAGCACGCCCGAACCACCAGGACGGCATGCGCCTCCGGACCTCGGCACCCCCAACGACCGGATCCCCATGCTCGTCACGACCAGCCTCGCCATCCAGTTCGACGCGAAACCCCTGTTCGAGAACGTCTCGGTCAAGTTTTCCGACGGCAACCGCTACGGCCTGATCGGCGCGAACGGCTGTGGCAAATCGACGCTCATGAAGATCCTGGGCGGCGAACTGGAGCCCTCCGCCGGCAACGTCGCGCTGCAGACCGGCATGCGCCTCGGCAAGCTCGAGCAGAACCAGTTCGCCTACGAGGACGAGCGCGTACTCGACGTCGTCATGCAGGGCCATGCCGAGATGTGGGCCGCCATGCAGGAGCGCGACCGCATCTATGCCGATGCGAACGCGACGGAGGCCGACTACATGCGCGCGGCCGAACTCGAGGGCAGGTTCGCGGAGTACGGCGGCTACACGGCCGAGGCGCGCGCCGGCAGCATCCTCATCGGCGCCGGCATCGACGAGTCGAAGCACAATGCGCCCATGCGCGAGGTGCCGCCGGGGCTCAAGCTGCGCGTGCTGCTCGCACAGGCCCTGTTCTCTCAGCCCGATGTGCTGCTGCTGGACGAGCCCACGAACAATCTCGACATCCACTCGATCGGCTGGCTCGAGCGGGCGCTGAACGACTATGACGCGACGATGATCATCATCAGCCACGACCGGCACTTCCTCAACCAGGTCTGCACGCACATCGCCGACCTCGACTACCAGCAGCTGAAGATCTACCCCGGCAACTACGACGACTTCATGCTCGCCTCGGTGCAGGCGCGGCAGCGGGTGGAGGCCGCAAACGCGAAGGCCAGGGCGCAGATCTCCGACCTGCAGGAGTTCGTGCGCCGCTTCTCCGCTAACGCGTCGAAGGCGCGCCAGGCGACCTCGCGCAAGCGCCAGATCGAGAAGATCAGGATCGAGGAAGTGCGCCCGTCGTCGCGGCAGAACCCGTACATCCGCTTCGAGCAGGGCAGGAAGCTGTACCGCTCCGCGGTCACCGTCGAGAAGCTCGGCTTCCGCTATCCCGGCGCGGACCGGGACGTGTTCGCGAACCTGAACTTCACCATCGAGGCCGAGCAGCGCGTCGCGATCATCGGCCCGAACGGCATCGGCAAGACCACGCTGATGCGCCTGCTCGCCGGCGAGCTGCACCCGACGCGCGGCCGCATCTCGTGGGTCGAGAACGCCGAGCCCGGCTACATGCCGCAGGATCCCCAGGCGGAGTTCGAGACGAAGACGGACCTGTTCAGCTGGATGTCGCTGTGGACGGGCAAGGCCGACGACGACCAGATCGTCCGCGCGACACTGGGGCGGCTGCTGTTCTCGGGCGACGAGGTCAAGAAGCCCGTGCAGGTGCTCTCGGGCGGCGAGAAGGGTCGCATGATCTACGGCAAGCTGATGCTGACACGGCCGAACGTGCTGCTCATGGACGAGCCCACCAACCACATGGACATGGAGACCATCGAGTCGCTGCAGATCGGTCTCGAGAAGTATCCGGGCACACTGATCTTCGTGTCACACGACCGCGAGTTCGTCAGCGGCCTGGCGACCCGCATGATCGAACTGCGGCCCGACGGCAGCTTCGTCGACTTCACCGGCACGTACGACGAGTACCTCGACATGCAGGGGCTCGAGTCGTAGTCGCCGGCGCTGCTCGCGCACAGCACACCCCCGACCGTGCCGCAGGCACCCGCCGCAGGTCATTCGACCGCCGCGGCAACTGCCCGTTCCAGCGCGTGGCCGTGGCGGTATACTCCATCGAGCGATGCCGGACGGCGATGGAGAGCCGAGGGGTGCTGCCTCCGTCGGATCCCGCGTTGCGGCTGCAGCCCATCACGGGACCGGCCGGTGCGAGCGGAGGAGATCTGCCATGACCACGTATGTGATGCTGGCCCACTGGACCGACCAGGGCATGCGGACCGTCACGGACTCTGCCAGGCGCCTCGACGCGGCGAAGAAACTGCTGAAGGACATGGGCGGCGAGTACCGGCACCACTTCCTGACGATGGGCGACTACGACTTCGTCGGCATCTATGAAGCGCCGGACGACGCCATCGCCGCACGCTTCATGCTGCAGCTCGGTCAGCTCGGCTTCGTTCGGGCCAAGACGCTGAAGGCGTTCCCGGAAGCCGCTTACCGCGAGCTGATCGCGTCCCTGAAGTAGCCGCGCGGCCGGAACCGGACATTTTTCTGGAGCGCGGGCACGCAGGCCGCGCGGATGGAGTCACCGTTGTGCCTGACAGGATCATCGTCGATATCAGTCCCGCGGGAACCGGCGCGCGTTTTGCCACGCTGCCGCACGACGACTACGCGGAAGTCATGGGCGTCATCGCCGCCTACGGCCGGTACTATGACGACGACCGCATCGACGATTTCATGGGGCTGATCGCCGGGGACGCCGTCTACTACCCGAACTGGCCGGGCGTCGCTCCCGACGAGGTCTCCGGCCACGAGACACTGCGCGGCTTCTTCGGCGGGGCCCGCGCACACGCACGCAGCAACGGCGTCCAGCCACGCCACTACGCGACGAACGTGATCCTCGCGAAGGCCACGCCGACCTCGGCCCATGCCAGCGTCAGCATGCTCTACGCGGAATCGCAGGCGGGTGGCGCCGTCGCCGTGAAGATGATCGGCCAGTACGACTACCAGCTCGAGAAGCGTGCGGGCCGCTGGCTCATCACGCGCTGGTCGATGCGCTACGACAAGTGAGTCTGCCTCCACGACGCGGTCCGCGGGCCATGCCGGCGCCGCTCCCGGCGCGGCGCCGCAGGCGTCGCGGCTTAATCCCGCCGTAATGTCGGGGACCGTGCGTTCTTCTAGACTTGCGCGTCCACTGTCCAGCCCTGCGGATCATCATGCCACGAAGCCCTGTCACCCCCCTGTCCACCGGCATCGGCATCGCCCTCGCCGCCTCCTGCCTCGCCTCCCCGACGACATCCGCCGAGGAGACGGCCGTGAGCCCGGTCGTCGTCACGGCGACGCGCGATGAGCGATCCAGCTTCGAACTGCCTGTGTCCGTGGATACCGTGGACGCGGACCAGATCCAGTCCCAGCGTGCCGGCGTCAACATCTCGGAGACGCTGAATCGCATCCCGGGAACCGTGGTCCAGAACCGCGAGACCTTTGCCCAGGAGCAGCAGATCAGCGTCCGCGGGTTCGGTGCGCGTTCGCAGTTCGGCGTACGTGGCATCAAGCTGCTGGCAGACGGCATCCCGGCCAGCACGCCGGACGGTCAGGGTGGCAGCGGACTATTCGACCTCGCCTCGGCAGGGCGCATCGAAGTCCTGCGTGGTGCATTCTCGACGCTCTACGGCAACCACTCCGGCGGCGTCGTCGAGATCTTCACCGAGGACGGCCCCGCAGATCCGACCACGACCGCGACAGCGGTCGCGGGCAGCTACGACAGCTGGCGCGCCGGACTGAAGTTCGGTGGCCAGCACGGTGATCTCAACTACACCGGCTCGCTGTCCCGCTACGAGACGGGCGGCTACCGCGACTGGAGCGACGCGCGCAAGGACCAGCTCAACGCGCGCTTCCGGCAGGCGATCAATGCCCGCTCGTCACTGACCGTCGTGCTGAACTACATGAACCAGCCCGACAACCTGGATCCGCTCGGCCTGACCGCAGGCGAGATGGCCGCCTCGCGGCGCCAGGCGAGTCCCGTCGCGCGACAGTTCCGGACGCGACGCAACCTGGACAACCTGCAGGCCGGCGCGGTGTACGAGAACGCGGTCACCGACGCCGACACCGTGCGGCTGATGGGCTACGCCGGCTCGCGCAGCAACGAGCAGTACCTCGCCATCCCCGCCGCGACGCAGAACGGGCTGCGCCATTCGGGTGGCGTGAGCACCTTCGACCGGGACTTCTGGGGCAGCGGCCTGCGCTGGACCCACCGCAGCGACGCGCTGATGCTCACCATGGGCGCCGACTACGAGCGTGCCGAGGATGCTCGCAAGGGCTATCTCAACAATCTCGGCGTGCGCGGCGCACTCAAGCGCGACGAGGCGAACACGGTCTGGCAGGCGGGTGCCTACACCCAGGCCGAGTGGCGGTTCGCCGATGCCTGGCGCCTGTCCGCCGGCCTGCGTTACACGAAGGTCCGTTTCGACTCACGCGACCGCTTCATCTGCACGACAGCGCTGATCACGGCACCCGGCGCGACGCCGGGCTCGTGCAGCGGCAGCACGGCGGCGATCACCGCGACCAGCCAGAATCCCGACGACAGCGGCGCCGTGAGCTACGATGCCTGGACACCGGCGATCGGCCTCCTGTACGAGCTGTCCCGGTCGGTTCATCTCTACGCGAATGCGGGCCGCAGCTTCGAGACCCCGACCTTCATCGAGCTCGCGTACCGGCCCGATGGCCGCAGCGGCCTCAATCTCGACCTGCAGCCGAACCGCAGCAACCATTACGAAGTCGGCGCCAAGATGCTGCTGGGCGCGCAGACGCGGCTCAACCTCGCGATCTTCCAGATCGACACACGGCACGAGATCGTCACGGCCACCAATGCCGGCGGCCGCACGAGCTTCCAGAACGCCGGTGACAGCCAGCGTCGTGGCGTGGAACTCGCGCTCGACAGCCGGCTCCCGGGTGGTCTGAACGCCTATCTGGCCGCGACCTGGCTGCACGCGGAGTTCAAGGACAGCTTCCGCGCCTGTGCCGGTATTCCCTGCACGGCGTCCCAGCAGGTGTTCGTGCCGCAGGGCAACCACATTCCCGGCGTGCCGCAGTACACCGCCTATGGAGAGCTCTCCTGGCGTCACGCACCCACGGGGCTCACCACCGCCCTCGAAGCACGCTGGAGCAGCAGGATCTACGTCAACGACCTGAACTCGGCCTCGGCCCGGGACTACCTCGTCACCAACCTGCGCGCCGGATTCGAGCAGCGGACCGGTCACTGGAAGCTCTCGGAATTCGTGCGCGTGGACAACGTCTTCGACAGGGCCTACGTCGGCGCCGTGTACGTCAACGATGCCAACGAACGCTTCTATGCCCCTGCGCCGGGGCGCAGCATCCTCGTCGGCGTGAATGCCGGTTTTGCGTTCCACTGACGCGGCCCCGCGACACGCTACCGGCAGCCCGGGAGACGCCGAGCCGACCTCGCCGCACACGAATCAGGAGCACTCAATGGACAGGATCGACAGGCTCTGGGCGATGGAGGAGATCCGGCAGCTGAAAGGCCGGTACTTCCGCTTCCTCGACACGAAGGACTGGGCCGGCATGCGCACGATCTGGACCGAGGACGCCGTGTTCGATGCGCGCGCCGGTCTCACGATCGGGGACGGCACCCAGGCGGGTCCTTCGGGCAGCGACGACTGGCTCTACTCGGGCCGCGAGACCATCGTGAATTTCATCGCCTCGGTCGCGGTCCGTCCGACGGCCCACCACGGGCACTGCCACGAGATCGAGATCCTCTCGCCCGTGGACGCGCGCGGCATCATCGCGATGGAGGACTACATGTGGCCCTCGATCGGCGACACGCGCCGCCGCATGCTGCACGGCTTCGGGCACTACCACGAGGAATACCGCTGCACCGACGGGCGCTGGCAGATCCGTCGCTCCAGGATCACGCGCCTGAACGTGATGACGAGCGCCGACGCCTGACGCCGCGCAGCGCACCGGGACGGGCGCCGGATCAGAACAGACCGAGACTCCGGTCGACGAACCACCAGGCTGCGATGCAGCCCGCCATCCAGCCGATCGCGGCGCCGGCACGATCGACGGCGCCGGTCGCGCGCTGCGCGGTGGCGCGACGCACCAGGACCAGCGCCACGGCACAACCCAGGACGAAGATCAGCTGCCCCGTCTCGATGCCGAGATTGAACGCGAGCAGCGCGAGCGGGACCTCGGTCTGCGGCAGGCCGATCTCGCGCAGCGCGCTCGCGAAACCGAAGCCGTGCAGCATGCCGAAGGCCGAGGACATGGCGACCGGATGGCGCCAGGTCAGCGTGCCGTGGTGCGGCCTCACGATTTCCGCTGCCAGGAACATGATGCTGAGCGCGATGGACGCCTCGACCGGCGGACCGGAAAGCCCCGCCACACCCAGGCTGACCGCCGTGATGGTCAGGGCGTGGCCCAGCGTGAAACCCGTGACTGTCAGCAGGATGCGCCGCGGCGTACGCGCGATGAGCAGCAGGCACAGCAGGAACAGCAGGTGGTCCCAGCCTTCCAGGATGTGCTGCACGCCGAGGGCGAAGTAGTCGCGCAGCACACCGCGCGCGCTCTCGGGCGCCGGTAGACGGAGCTCCGTCGCGCCCGGCTCGGCCAGCACGGAGCGCACTTCTCCGGACTGCCAGACGATGCGTGCGAGCGTCGGCACCGCCGGCTTGCCGCCGGGATAGCGCAACCGCAGCTCCCCGCCGCCGATCCCCTCCGGGCAGCGGTAGAGCACGGCCTCCGCGGTCGGCGGCCCGGCAGCCGGCGTGTTCCGCACCGTGCGGCATCCGGGTTCGACCGAAAAGGCCGGCCGCACGAACTCGGGCACGCTGGGCGGCAGGATCAGCCGCATCAGATAGAGGTCCGCCGCACGCTGCTCGATGGTGACGACCACCGGCAGGCCATCGTGCGCACGCGCCGCCGCGAGCGGCAGCACGACGGCCGACAGCCAGAGCAGTACCGCAGTCAGCGTCCGCATCAGCGCAGGGCCTCCAGATCCGGGGAGACCTTGACGCGGTAGCCCGCGACGATGCGGTCGAGGGCACGTTCCTGGCGATCCCGCGCGGCGGCCTGCGCCGCGTCGCGCGCCACGAGTTCACGGACGCTCTCGAACGGTGGCACGCCACCCGCATTGGAATCCGCGAGCCTGACGAGGTGCATTCCGTAGGGCGAAGCGAACGGCCCTTGCCACTTCTCGCCCGGCTGCAGCGCGAACAGCTGCGCAGCCATCTCGTCGCCGAAATGGCTGCGGATCGTGTCGCGGCTCTGGTGGGCGTAGTTGACGTGATAGAGGAAGCGGTCGCCGGTGGACGCGGCGTCGAGACGTCCCGCGTTCAGCGGCCCCAGCGCCGCGTCAGCCCGGGCGCGTGCGCGCTCGCGGCCACCCTGGCCGAAGCTGAAGAACACGTGCGTGAAGGACACGGTCGGCGGCTCGGCGTACGCATCGGTGTGCGCATCGAAGTACGCGCGCAACGCCTTGTCGTCCATCGAGCCGGGCGCCGTGGAATCCCCGCCGACGGAGAACTCCAGGGACTGGACGAGCCGCCGGCGAATGACATAGTCGTCCTTGTCGAGCCCCCAGGACAGCGCCTCGCGGTAGAGCGCTTCCTCGCGGATCAGGCTCGCGAGCAGCCGCTTCTGCTCGTCGGCCGGCATCGCGTCGAAGCGGGCAGCGGCGCCCTGCTCGTCGAACACCCGGCTGCGGAACTGGGCGAAGCGCAGCAGCGTCGCTCGATCGATGTGGATCACACGCGGGTTGTCGTCCCGCGCAGCCGCGGGGTTGAAGACCCGCTGCACGGTGAACAGCGCGATCGCCACGACCAGGAACAGGAACAGCGGTTCGCCGCGCAGGCGTTTCATCAGACTCTGCACTGGTGTTCACTCATGACTTGCGGTGGAAATGGCCCGGGCCCGCGCCGCCTGTGCGCGCAGGTACTCGCGCAGCGCCTCCCGGTCGGCATCGGAAAGATTCTCGAAGCGCGGCATGCCACGGCTCACGAGCATGCCATCACGCACGACACCCGCGAACGCGTCCGCGGAGAGCACGAACGCGGATTCGCGCAGGTCGGGAGCGAAGCCCCCCGAAACCGCATCGACGCCGTGGCAGTTGAGGCAATGGCCGCGATAGCGCGCCGCACCGGTCTCCACCGCCGCGGACGGCCGGAACTCCGGGTCCGCGATGGGCCTGAACGGGCGCGACACCGCGGGCGGCAGCGCAGCGCGGCCTCCGAGCGCGAACGTCAGCACGCGGCGCGCATCGCGGCGGATGTCGATGCCGGCGCGCTGCAGGTAGACGCCGAGGGCCGCGCCGTTCGAACCCGGACCCGAAAGTACCGTGATGTACTGGCGTCCGCCAGCTTCATAGGTGATGGGCGGCGCGGTCACCGGTGACTGCGCGTCGAAGGACCACAGCAGCGTGCCACGATCGGCCGCGTAGGCGTTGAAACGGCCGTCCGCCTGCCCCTGGAACACGAGATTCCCTGCGGTCGCCATCACGCCGCCGTTCCAGAAACCCGGTGTGGCCACGCGCCACGCCGCGCGCTGCCGCACCGGATCCCAGGCCAGCAGCGCGCTGGTACCCTGCAACGGGCCGGCATCCGGCACGTTGAAATCCGCGACGAGCGCGCGGTCGGGTGCGCGACCCGAGCCGCGCACCCACGCCTGCGCATCGACCCCCCGATCGGTGTAGGTGGCCGCCATCTCGATCGCCGGCAGGTACGCGAGCCGCGTCGCGGGGCTGTAGGCCATGGGCAGCCAGGAATGCGCGCCGAACATCGACGGCCACAGCGTGAACGTGCTGCCGCCGGGAAAGCGCGCGCCGGGCACTTCCTCGGGGCGGCCGGTGCGCGCATCGATGCGCTTCGCCCAGGTCACTTTCACGAACGGCTCCGCCGAGATCAGCCGGCCGTTCGTGCGATCGATGACATAGAAGAAGCCGTTCTTCGGCGCGGTGACCAGCACCTTGCGCGTCCGGCCACCGATGCGCAGTTCCGCGAGCGCCATGTCCATCGCGGCGTTGTAGTCCCAGGACTCGCCGGGATTGACCTGGTAATGCCATCGATACGCGCCCGTCCGCGCGTCCAGCGCCACGATGGAGGCGAGGAACAGGTTGTCGCCACGCCCCTGGCTGCGCACGCGGTGGTTCCAGGGCGCGCCATTGCCGGTGCCGAGAATGATGCTGCCGGTGTCCGCATCGTAGGTGATGGCATTCCAGACCGTGCCGCCGCCGCCGTGCTTCCACCACTCCCCCGACCAGGTCTTCGCGGCCATCCTCATGGCGTCGTTCTCGAAGCCAAGGGCAGGATTACCGGGCACGAGATGGAATCGCCACAGCTGCCGACCGGTCTCCGCGTCGCAGGCCGTGACGTAGCCGCGCAGTGAGTCGATGTCGGCGCCGGCCTGGCCGATGATGACCTTGCCGTCGAACACCCGCGGCGCGCCGATGATGTAGCTCAGGTCGTCCGCCGCGAGCGTCATGCGGCTCCACAGCGCCTTGCCGTTCTTCGCGTCGATGGCGATCAACCGGCCGTCGTGCGTACCCGTGATGACCTTGCCGTTCCAGAAGGCGATGCCGCGGATGCCCCAGCCCCGCCGCAGCTTGCGCCCCGCGGCCGCGGGCACCCCGGGATCGAAGGTCCACAGCAGCTCGCCGCGCGCGGCATCGACCGCGCGCACGACGCTGTAGCCCGTGGCGAAATACAGCACGCCGTCGACGGCGAGCGGCTGCGTGACGGAATTCCCGCGAGGCAGGTCCATGAACCACGCAAGGCCCAGCTCACCGACGTTCCGGTCGGAGATCGCCGTCAGCGGGCTGAAGTGCTGTTCGCGGTAAGTGCGACCGTAGGCCATCCAGTTCGTACCGTCGCGTTCATCCTGCAGGCGCCGGTGATCGGCCTTCGCGTCGGCGAACGCCGGCGACCGCAGATCCGCGAGCACGCCAGCCGCAGCGGCGATCAGCGTGAATGCGCAGCCAGCCGCGCGCCGCACGGCACTGCGCAACTCGCGGCCACGCGGCAGGCGGAACTGCACGGCCCCCTGCATGATCAGGGCGATGCCTTCGAACCCGCGGCGCACTTGCAGGGCGCCGCAGGCTGATACCAGATCGGCGAGGAGTAGGCCCGGTCCTGGGTCGTCATCGGGATCTTCGCCGGCAGCTCGAGGTTGAAGAACTGCGCGTCGTAGGCGGTCCAGCGTGGCTTCGGGATCTCCAGCACCCGCACGTAGTAGAACGCACGCTGCGCAGGATCGAAGTCGGGATCGGTCCACACCGTCGCGAGTTCCGGATCGCCGATCGAATTCGTGTAACCGGCCTTCCCGACATCGACGGTGCTGCCTACCGGCGGCGCCTTCCCGGTGACCGGATCCACCTTCCGGCCGTCCGACAGCGCAACGTCGTAGATCTTCTCGTGCGTTTCGCCCTGCGCGTCCAGCCAACCCTTGATGACCTGCACCCGGTCGAGGTTCGCCTCGTCCGGATCGCGCGCGGCGACCACCATGAAGCGCGGCGCCCTGCCCTTCGGCGCGGCCAGCAGTTCGCCGCCCATGGGCACGCCCTTCGCATAGCCGATGCGCGCGTAGTCGGGACGCCGCACGTCCTCGTCGGCGTACTCCCAGCCACCGAAGAAGCGGAGCTTGATGCGCGAACCCGTCGTGCCGTACACCTCCCGCCGCTTGAACGCCGCGAAGATCGCGTCGCGCGTGTTCTCGGGCGCCCACACCGCCGCCAACCCGGAAGCGTTGAGCCGCCAGTTCTCCTGGAGCCGGCGCAGAAAGCGTTCGGTCGCCCGCCCGGCGGAAGGCTCCGTATCGACGAACTTGCCCCAGAAGTCGTCCTCGGTGACCGCCGTGTAGCCGTTGTGACCGTCGGTGCTGCCGATCATGCCGAAGCGGAACGGATTGACGCCCGTGCTCGCCGCGAGCTGCAGACCGTCCTTCAGGGCCTGGCGTGCGTATTCGTGCCGCAGCATCCACGGCTGCTTCGGCGTGTCGCCGGACGCATTCGATTCGTCCCAGCGTTCGAAGTCGGCGAACTCGTCCGAAGGCGACAGTGCGGGATGCGTCTCGCCATCCCCCTTGACCTGCGTGACCTCGTACAGCGGTTCCCAGCGGGCGCGGCGGGTCGCATATTCCGCCGTGAACGGTCGGCCTGCCACCGTCTCGAGCGCGAACATGCGGCCGTTGCTGAGGTTGCCGTTGTGCGGGATCGCCAGCACCTCGCCGCCGGTCCGCGCCTCGTACGCCTCGAGCACACGCCACAACGCCTCCGGATCGGTACTCTCCTGCGCGGAGAAGGGCATCGTCCGCAGAGTCCTGTCCGAACCGTCTCGGAACAGCACGACGCGATGCAGGTTGTCGCCGTTGATCATCGACGTCCACTCGTAACCCGTGAACGCCGTGAACCGGCCGGGCATGTTGTACCGGTCCGCGAGCACCGCGATCTCCTTCCAGATCGAGCGCCGCACGTCCTCGGGCACCTGCGTCTCGGCATCGTTCGACTGGATGGCCTTGACCCACTCGCGCCCGATGCCACGGTCGCCCTTCACGAGCATCGCGGACCAGCGCCGGCCGAGCGGCCAGCCCATGAGCGCCGGGTCTTCACGCTTCAGCCGCGCGAACACGCCGAGATATTCCGCATGGTCGGTGACGGCGAGAAAATCGAGCGGCCGGCGCAGCCGGACATGCATGCCATTGTGAGCGGCGACGGTCTGGCCCAGTGCGTAGCGGAACGCGTCCTCGGGGCTCAGCGTCTCGTTGCCGACCAGATAGGAATCGGCGGAATTGCGCGTGTGCAGGTGGGTGTCGCCCCAGTACAGGTTCGTGGCGGTGAGGTCGCGTACGACCGGCGAGTATTCGGCGCGATCGCCGCCGCGCGCGGGCGCATTCGTGGCGACCGGCACAGCCACATCGGCCCGCTGTGCCTGCGTGGGCCGGATCGCGGCGGTCCAGAAGACCAGCACGCCGAGCCCGGACACCATGCCTAAGCGCATCGTTTGAATCGCGAGCGTACGCTTCATATCCCCTCCAATGCCGGCCGGCGACCGTCGAGACTGTTCGTGGACCGGTACCGGAAGATGCAACAGCCACTCGCGTTCAGGCAAGCTCGCAAAGTGGCGGAGCTGCGCGGCGTCGTGCCGATCCGCTGTACCGCCTCGTCACGGAGCCCCACGATGCACCCACGCATCAACACCCTTGCCGCAGCCTCGGGCCTGCTCGCGCTCGCGGTCACCACGGCAGCGCCGCTGCACGCGCAGTCGACGCGGGAATCCGCCGCCTTGCGACCTGTTCCACCGGCGCCTCCCGCCGAGGGTCACTACACCTCGTCGTATCCCGTCTCGAACCGGCCGTTCTTCGGTGACACCCATCTGCACACCTGTGCTTCCGCCGATGCCTACGACTCGGGCAATCGCGAGCTCACGGCTGCGGATGCCTTCCGCTTCGCGATGGGCGAGGAAGTGACGGCGCACAACGGCCTGCGCGTGCGTCTGAAGCAGCCGCTCGACTTCCTCATCGTCACCGATCACGCGGAGTACCTCGGCGGGTTCCCGCTGCTCGGCCGGAAAGATCCGCGCGTGCTGGAGACGACGGTCGGCCGGCGCTGGGCCGCGATCATGGACGAGGGTGTGCCGGGCAAGCTCATCATGGAGTTCGGCAGGAACATGACGAACCCGGATCCCGCGTACCGTCTGCCGCAGTCCGTGCAGACCTCGATCTGGCGCGAGCAGATCCAGACCGCCGACCGCTTCTACCGGCCACGCCGCTTCACGACCTTTTCGGGCTACGAGTGGAGCTCCACGCCGCAGGGCAACAACCTGCACCGCGTCGTCATCTTCAAGGACAGCGCCGACCGGGTCGGCAGGATCCTGCCCTTCTCGGCGCAGGACAGCAGCGACCCCGAGGACCTCTGGGCGTCCCTGCGGCGCTACGAGGAACAGACGGGCGGTGAGGTCATCGCCATCCCGCACAACGGCAACATCAGCAACGGCCAGATGTTCCTGCCCACGACGCGCTCGGGCAAGCCGTTCACGCGCGACTACGCGGAGCGCCGCGTCCGCTGGGAACCGCTCGTCGAGGTCACGCAGGTCAAGGGCGACGGCGAAGCACATCGCAGCCTGTCGCCGTCCGACGAGTTCGCGGACTTCGAACGCTGGGACAGGATGAACATCTCGGGCACTGCACCTGCGGAGCCCTGGATGTTCCGCTACGAATACGCGCGTTCGGCACTCGCCGAGGGACTCCGGCACGAGGCGGCGCTCGGCGTGAACCCGTTCCGCTTCGGCATGATCGGCAGTTCCGACATCCACACCAGCCTCTCGACCGTCACCGAGGACCGCTATTTCGGCAAGTTCCCGGATTCCGAGCCGGGCCCGGAGCGCGTCCACAACCGCATGGCGCGCGTGCTGCAGGAGAACTGGGAACTCGGCGCTTCGGGCCTCGCGGCGGTGTGGGCGCCCGAGAACACGCGCGAGGCGATCTTCGCGGCGTTCAAGCGGCGCGAGGTGTACGGCACGACGGGTTCGCGGATCCTGCTGCGCTTCTTCGGCGGCTGGGACTACGCCGCCGGCGACGTCACGCGCCCGGACTACGCGGACATCGGCTACGCGAAGGGCGTACCCATGGGCAGCGTGCTCGTGAAGGGGCCGGCGGGGAAGGCGCCGCAGTTCCTGGTGGTCGCCGCTCGCGACCCGGACGAGGCAAACCTCGACCGCGTGCAGGTCATCAAGGGCTGGCTGGACGCGCAGGGTGGGACGCACGAGAAGATCTACGACGTGGCCTTGTCCGACGGCCGCAAGGTGGATCCGAAGACCGGCAAGGCACCGCCCGTGGGCAGCACCGTGGACGTGAAGAACGCGACCTACACCAACGCGATCGGCGATCCCGAACTCGCGACGGTGTGGACCGATCCCGACTTCGACGCCACGCAGCGGGCGTTCTACTACGTGCGGGTCATCGAGATCCCGAAGCCGCGCTGGACCGCCTACGACGCCAAATTCTTCGGCACGAAGATGCCCGAACACGTGCCGATGGTGGTCCAGGACCGCGCGTACTCCTCGCCGATCTGGTACGAGCCCTGAGCATTGCGCGGGCTGTCTTCGTGGCAGACATCGCGGACCGTGCCCGCCGTCACCGGTGAGGCCTGCTGTCCTTGCGGTGCCGCGGCGAGCGCGGCAACCGCGGGCTCCGGGAGCCGCCCGGCCCCTCAGATCGTGCGCCCCGCGCGGTCTCCTTCGCGGATCGCCTCCATCACCGTGCGCGGCGCGACCACGTCGCCGACCGCGATCACCTTCGCGTACTTCGCGAGCACTTCCTGCAGCTCGTCGCGCGGCCGCGGATGCACGCCGGCCACGATGAAGTCGAATTCCGCGGTCGTCACCCGGCCGGTGTAGGCGTTGCGGAACGTCGCCTTGCCGTCCCGGATGCTCTCCAGCGTCGTGGTGGTCAGCCACTCGCAGCCGAGCGTCGGCAGCAGCAGCATGTAGTCGTGGACGTTCGTGAAGCCCATGTTCGCGCCCCAGGTGTAGAACGGCGTGATGATGGTCACCGCGCTGCCGCGCTTCGCGACCGCCTCGATCACCAGCGAAGTCTCGTAGGTGCCGCGCAGGTCCACGAACAGCGAACGCGTCCCCTGCATCACGATCTTCACGTCGCCGTAGAGCCCCTGGCCGGCCTCGTCCGTCGACAGCACCGGCACCGACGCGTCGTTCGGCACCCCGAGTTCGGCCGACGGCGTCGCGCCGGTGGCGAGCACGATCACGTCCGGCCTGAACCCCTCGACGAACGCCTCGTCGACGCGCGTCTGCAGCTGCACCTTGACCCTGTGGATCTGCATCTCCTGCTCGATCCAGGCCGTCGCCGACAGCAGGTTCGTCGCATCGCCCATGGTTTCCACCTGGGTCAGGCGGCCCCCCAGGCGTCCCGACGCCTCGACCAGCGTGACGTCGTGGCCGCGCGAGGCTGCGACTTCAGAAGCCTTCATCCCGGCAGGACCGCCGCCGACGACCAGCACGCGCTTCGACGTGGCCGGCACTGCGTCCAGCGCCTTGATGCGATTCTCCTCGAGGACTTCTGGATTCTGGACACAGCTGATGTTGTAGAAAACCGCCCGATCGATGCAGCCTTGCTGCGCACCGGTACAGACGCGGATGCGGTGTGCCTGTCCCGCCTGCAGTTTCTTGATGATGTCGGGGTCCGAAATCTGCGCACGCGTCATGCCGACGAGGTCGCAGTCGCCGGCCTCCAGCGCGCGCTCGGCCAGGTCGGTCGTCGGAATCTTGGTGACGCCGATGACCGGTACTGCCGACCCGGTGGCCTCCTTGAGGCCACGCGTCAGCGGCAGGAACTCGCCGAAGGGATGCCGGTAGGAACCGATCGCGCGCGCATAGTGCACGCCGCCCGAACCCTCGGAATGATTGAGGTAATCGAAAATCCCCATGCCGATGAGCCCGGCCGCCACACGGCACAGACCCGCGTGCCCGAGCCCACCGTCCTTCGGATCGATGAAGTCATCCGAGGAAATCCGGAACCCCAGGATCTTGTCCGGCCCGATGGCCCTGCGCACGCGCTCGGCAATCGTCCTCGCGAACAGCAGCGGCTCACCCCACTTGTCGGTGCGCTTGTTGCCCCAGGGGCTGAAGGACTGCTGGATCAGGTAGCCATGCGTGCCGTGCAGTTCGATGCCGTCCACACCGCTCTCGACGGCAACGACCGCCAGTTCGACGAACGACTCGATGACCTCCTCGATTTCGCCGTCGGTCATCTTGTGCGAAGCCTCGCCCTCCTGCGAGGGCAGCCCCGAGAAGCCCCACAGCGGCGCCATGTCGGGACGGGTCGCTGACACTCCCGCCACACCCCAATGCATGATCTGCGAGACGCATTTCGCGCCGTGACGATGCAGGCGCGTGGAGATCTCCGCGAACTTCCTGCGCATGTCGGCTTCTTCGTAGAGCCAGTGCAGGAAGTTCGGCGAGGTGCGGTGCACGTGCTGCGCTGTGAAGATGATGAGCCCGGTGCCCCCCTGGGCACGACGCTCCTGGTAGGCGATGTAGCCTTCGCCACTCTTCCCCGGCTGGAAGAAGCTGGTGTCCGCCGCATGTGCAGTGGAGACCAGGCGATTCCTGATCTCGTGCTTTCCAACCTGAATCGGGCTCAGTAACTTCATGTGCCGGCACCTTGTTCTCGGGTTGCGGTCAATCGCGGCGTCGCATCGGGAATCCGGACAGGTACTCGCCCCGGCTCAGGGCTGGTACCAGATCGGTGAAGAGTACGCCCGGTCCTGCACCGTCATCGGAATGTTCGCCGGCAGCGAAACGTTGAAGAATTTCGCGTCGTACGCCGTCCAGCGCGGCTTCGGGATCTCGATGACCCGCACGTAGTAGAACGCCCGCTGGTTCGCGTCGAAGTCGGGATCCCTCCACACCGTCGCGAGCTCCGCATCGCCGATCGCGTTCGTGTAGGTCGCGTTCTTCACATCCACCGTGCTGCCGACCGGAGGTGCCTTGCCCGTCTTCGGGTCGACCTTGCGGCCGTCCGACAGCGCCACGTCGTAGACCTTCTCGTGCGTCTCGCCCTGCGCATCCAGCCAGCCCTTGATGATCTGCACACGGTCGAGGTTCGCCTCGTCCGGGTCCTTCGCCGCCACCACCATGAAGCGCGGGGCCCCGCCCTGCGGTGCGTTCATCAGCTCCCCGCCCATCGGCACGCCCTTCCGGTAACCGATCTGTGCGTAGTCCGGCCGCA
>JAXMGR010000006.1:0-199493 GCA_046352935.1 Steroidobacteraceae bacterium | reverse complement strand
TGCCCTGCTCGCGCCGGTCAAGGCCACGCGGCTCACGCCGGCCACGGTCAACAAGTCGCTGGCGCACCTGGAGCGCATCGGCATCGTCGGTGAAATCACCAACCGGCAGCGATGCGGTCGATGCCCGCCAGATGTCCCCTGTACCTGCGGTGGCGACCGATGACTCTGACGTCGAGTAACAGCCGGCCGTCGTGCGGCAACATCTCTCCGACCCGGAGCTTGTCCGCGCGCTCGACTCGCGGCGCATACCCGTCGAAGTCGATCGGCTTCTCCGCAGCCTCGAGGCCGATGCGCAGCCGCCCGTAGTCCGGCGCGCGGGTCAGATAGACCTCGGCGCCGTACTTGGCGGGACCCAGAGTCGGCAGTTCGGTCACGAGACGCGATCTCCTGCCGCGGGCGGCGACTGGGCGCACACCATTGCCGCAGCAGCGCAGCCGGCGACGATGAGTGCGCACGACGGAACCAGCCACGTGCCTCGGCACCTCATTGGCTTCTTCTCCGGCATCAGCACGCCCGCGCGGTGGCTACTGGCACATGGCGCGGGCGTGCTGCTGGCGGGTCGCGTACTTCGTCGCCAGTCCTCCTTCGCAGCGCGGCTGGTCGCTCCCGTCGCCCGTCACCTCCGGCAGATCTCGTTGTCGGTGATCCAGTGGCATTCCTCACGGATCGAGCTGATGCGCGTCATGCACTTGTCATAGGTATCGATCACTACGCCCTGCACGACCTGCAGCGCGTAGCCCGCCTTCACCTTTTCGCAGAACGTCAGGTTGGACTGGAAAGCCGCGTCGCAGCGCGCATGCAGCGCCGCCCGCTCGCCATCGTTCCGGCATTGCAGGGCGCTCGCATTGGCACCGGCCGGTTCGCTCCCGGCGCCGCCGGCCGTCGGGTCGTAGCGCCGCAGCGGATAGTCGTGCTTGATGCCGCACTGCTGCCAGGCCGCGAGCAGCGCCTGGTCATAGCTGGCGCGGTCGGCCGGTGTGCCGCGGCGCATCGCGATCAGCGGCGCCTTGGCGGCCGGCTGCGTCATGCAGACCCCATCGACGCCCTTCGGCAGGATCTGCCCCCACCACTGGCCGAGCGCCTGCGCGCGCAGCGCCGGCGCCTGCTGGTCTTCCTGGTAAATGCCTTGCAGCGCGCCCGCCCGGATCGCACTCAGGATGTGTGAGGCCTCGATGCGCTGCCGGGCGTCACCCTTGAGCAGACGGAACAGCGCGTACTGCGCCTGAACGTCGATGTTCGGCCGGATCACGTCCCTGGGCGTCCAGGGAGGTTCGCTGTACACCGGTGCCGCTGGAGCGGGTGGCTCGGCCGGCGGCTGCGGCTGGCCCGGCGAGGTCGTGCCGCTCATGGCGCCGGAGCCGGGCCGCGTGCAGGTGATGGACTCGAAGCCGTCGCAGAACGCCTGATTGCAGATGCCGCCGTCGACGAGCGTCCGGGTCGGTGTCGCAGCGCCGATGTCGTGGTCGACGGTGAAGCCTTCGGCGCTGGAGAAGCCATTGCGCCG
Source organism: Steroidobacteraceae bacterium (assembly GCA_046352935.1). Lineage (GTDB taxonomy): Bacteria > Pseudomonadota > Gammaproteobacteria > Steroidobacterales > Steroidobacteraceae > CAYWMY01. Next base: position 197,989 of record JAXMGR010000006.1, on the reverse strand, counting down.
GCAGAACTCGTCGGCGCCCGCCTGGCCGCATTCGTTGCCCCAGACGCGGCACAGGTCGACGCGGTGGCCCTCGTATTCAGGCAACGGGAAGACCTGCAGCTCGGCCACGGCCGGGGCGCTGGCGAGCGCGAGCAGTGCGGCCGAGCCCACGAGGATCTTCTTCATTTCATTCTCCTGAATGCCGCAGGCGGACGCGATCGATCCCCGCGAGCAGACCCGTCGAGCTGCCATGGTGCCCGACGATCTTCAGCGACAGCGGTCGTCGTCCCTGCTTCATCGCGAACGTGCCGAGGGTGACCGTGACCGGCGCGGTGACCGCGGGCGCGTAGCCGTCGAACTGCTGCGCCACCGGGTGCTGGTCCACCTCGAATGCCACCTGGCCGTAATCGGGCGCGCGCGTGAGATCGATCTCGACGAGCCACGCGCCGTCCTGCGGCACCTCGATCATGAGATCGAGCACCGCACCGACCGGGCCGCCGTGCCAGAAGAGCTGCGCGTCGCCGCTCCAGCCCGGTCCGAAGCCGGCCATCGGCTGCACGTCGGCCCGGCCGCCCGCGACCTTGACCGCGTTCGACGGCAGCAACGACTCGGCCTCGATCGTGAGCGCCCGTGCCTTCAGTCCTGCTGCGACCGCCGCCGACAGCCGACCCGGTGGTGCAACCCCCTGCGAAGTGACGGGCCGGTCCGGCGCGTCCGTGGCCGCTCGCTGTACCCGCAGATCAGCCTGCGGCTGATCCGACATGCGCACCACCGCGGCAGTCGGTACCTTGAAATCTGCGCTGCGCCGGCAGCGGCTGCCCGGATTGGCGTCCGGCAGCAGGGCGTAGCACATCGACAGCACCTCGCCGTTGCTGCAGTCGAACTTCAGCGACTGGTCGCCGGTCTTGGCGACCACGCAGCCGGCCTTGGTGACCAACGGGATGACCTGCTGCAGGATGCGCTTGCGCTCCGCGCTCATCGCCATGGCGAGGCGCATGCCCGCCTGGGCACAGACCCAGCCCCACAGGCTGGGCGGCTCGAGCGGACCCGTGAGCTGCGGCGCGAGCGGGACCGGGAATGCGGCGCGCGTGGTCTCGTAACAGCTGCCGAGCACCGCCGAGAAAGGCGAGGGCAGGGACTGGAACCCCTCGGCGGACCAGCTCTGCATGGGCAGCGGCTGGATCCCCGGTGCGAACTCGTTCGGCACCGGCAGGAACCAGAACGCGCCGATGAACTGGTCGGCCTTCTTGTTCCAGAAGTGGGTCGCGAGCAGCAGCGAGGCGCTGGCGTTGACGTTCCCGAAGTACGCGGCCGGGGCCACACGCACCAGGTTCGCGAGCGCAGTCGCCTCGTCGTGCAACTGCTGGCTCTTCTGCTTGCAGGACTTGATGTCGAAGTCGCTCGGTCCCTGGTTGATGCCGATGGGCAAGTAGGAGATGCACGCCTTGAGCGCCTTCGGGTCGAGTCCCAGGAAAGGTTTCCCGGATGACATGACGCCCTGCAGCGCGCGCTGATGCAGCAGCGGCCGGACGAAGCTCCGGTCGAAGATGTCGACGGGCGCCACGCCTGCCCCGCCGAGCCCGAGGCTCTGCAGGCCGCTGATGGCCACGTTGCCGAGTGCCTGCACGCCGCTCTCGAGCGCCTTGACGCCGGCCTCCGCGCCCTGCTTCAGCAGCTTGCCGGCCACGAGCGTCTGCGCGAGAGCGCCGCAGGTGATGTCCTTGCCCGGGAACGACGGCACCACCGCGCAGGGCGACGGTCGGATCGCCGACGACGTAGATCACCGTGAGCCAGTCGCCCCGCTGGCGGCGCCGTAGATCTTCGCGGCCTTTCCCGAAGGCCTGCGCGACGATGGGCCGGATCGCGGCCCCGCACAGGATGTCGGCTGGAGGTCCGGGCGGCAGCAGCTTGCACGCCACGACGGGCCCGGCCAGCTCGATCAGCCGGACGTAGTCCGGCTTCGTCGCCGCGCCGTAGATGGCGATGAACCTCTGCACCTCGGGATCGTACTGCGCGGCGCACTGCTGCATGCCGCCCATGTTGCCGCCGCTCTGGACGAGGCAGTCGACGACGGCCTTCGCCGAGCACGTGTCGCCGTCCAGCACGTGGTACTGGCACAGGTCATTGAACAGCGGCTTGATGTCCACGGCCCGCGCGGGCGTGCTGAAGACCGCCAGCGGCAGTGCGAGCATTGCCGCCGCGAGGGCATGCCGCGGGCGGCGGATCGCCGCGACGACTGCGAGACCAGTGACGCCGGACATCGGCGCCCTCCCTCTTTCTTTTCCTGGACTTCTACTCCTGTGGCGGGAGCGAAGCCAGCGCCACGCTGCCCGCCGCCTTCCTCAGATCGGCGCCGCGGGTACGAGGGACGGCCGCAGGCCCAGGATGAACGAGGCGGTGAAGAGCGCGCCGCACAGCGCGAGGATCGGTGAGTACCCGCTCGCGTCCATCAGCGTTGCCGCGATGGCCGGTCCGACGGCGAGGCCCAGCATCTGCAGTGCCGCCGCGGGTTGCACCCAGCGCGCTTCGAGGCGCGCGACCATCGCCACCAGGAGCGGGGTCAGCAGGTTCGCCGCCCAGTTGAAGACGATCACCGCTGCGCCGTAGGCGACGCCGTCGAGGCGCAGGGACAGGAAGTACAGGGGGGCGATCGACAACACGATGCCGAGCACGAACAGCACGGCCGTGGCCACCCGGGCGGCGAGCACCGCGGCCGCGAAGGCGCCTGCGATGCCGGCGAACTGCGCGACCGTCAGTCCGTTGGCGACCGTCTGTTCGTCGATTCCCATGTGGGTGCCGATCAGGAACAGATACGCCCAGATCACGCCCTGTCCGAGGAAGAACGCGAGGACGGAGGCCAGCATCAAGGCGCCCTGGCGCCTTTGCCCGGGTACGCTGCCGCCTTGCGCGTCGGCCGTGGGCAGGGCCGACGGAAAGCTCACGAGCAGCACGCCGCCGCCGAGCGGCATGAGGGCCAGGACGAGCATGATTCCCGGAACGCCGATCCGGTCGAGCCCGGTCGGGATCGCCCAGAGGCCGAGCGCGCCGTAGGCGAGCACGAACGTGATCAGGAGTCCGAAGTTGCGGTCCGGGTGCGCGCCGGCGCCGACGACCGCGTATCCGAGCGAGATCAGCACGCCCGAGGCGAGGCCCGCGAGCGCGCGGACCGCGACGAGTCCGGCATAGTCGTGGATCACCGCGGACGAGAGGTCGGCAGCCGCGAGGATCGCGAGCGCGGCGCCGCAGAGCCACTTCCAGTTGACCCTCGCGCTGAACATGGCACTCAGCACGGTCGCCGCGGCGATGCCGAACATCTCCGCCGATGCGAGGTACCCGGCGCGCGCCTCGGTCAGCCCGAGCCGGCTGACGAACCCCTGCACGATGCCGGGCTGGATGATGAACACCTGCATGCCGATCACGACGAAGATCATCGCGGCCGTGATCGGGCTCGCCTTCGGCATGCGCGGCATCACGGCTTCACGAGCGGCGTCACCGTCTGTTCGCTGTGCCGGTAGGTCCTGAGCTCGCCGCGCGTGATGCGGAAGCGTCCACCGCAGTTCGGGTCCGGACAGGCGATGACGGCATCCGTCGCCATCCAGTCGTTCGGGCTCAGGGGCCGCTGCTTGGCGGGCAGCAGCGGCAGGATGGCCGCCAGCGGATAGATCGGGAACATGACGCCCGGCGGGAAGTAGAGCCGGTCCTCGTCGACCAGCATGAAGGAGTCGCCCGCATGGTGGCGGCAGACCATGGGCTTGCCGTTGTCGCTCTGGAAGACCTCGACCTTCAGGTCGTAGAGCTGGTACTCATCGTTGTGCGCGGCGGTGCTCACGGTGAACTCCCCTCAGAACCGGACCGTCGCCGTCAGCTCGTAGGTGCGCGGCGTGCCGAAGATATAGAGATTCCATCCCGCGGACGAGAAGTCGAAGGCCTCGGTGCGGTAGTCCTTGTCGCCGATGTTGCGCACCTGCGCGGCGATTTCCCAGCGGTCGTCCTTCTCGAGGAGCGACAGCCGCGCATTCCAGATCCAGTACCCGGGCTGCGCCAGCAGGGGGCTGTTCGCCGTGCTGAAGTAGACCTTGTCCTGGTAGCGGAAGTCCGTCTGCACGGCGATCTTCCACGACGTGTCCCGCACCGGGAACTCGTACCGGGCGAGTCCGTTCAGCGTCGTGCTCGGCGCGAGCACCAGCCGGTTCCCGGAGAGGTCCACGCCACCGTCGCTGCGGAAGCCCTTGAGCGCCGTGTGCAGCAGGCCGGCGCCGAGGCTCAGCGTCAGGGGCTCGGTCGGTCGCGCCGAGATCTCCAGTTCAGCCCCGTAGATCTCGGCCGAACTCGCGTTGGTCAGGAGCTGGACCGGCACGCCGCCCACGTTGGTGAAGGTGTAGAGCTGCAGGTCGTTGTAGTCGTAATAGAACGCCGCGCCGTTCACGACGAGCCGCCGGTCGAGGAAGGTCGTCTTCGCGCCGGCCTCCCAGGCCGTGATCGTCTCCTTGTCGAAGGGCTGCAGCTCGTCGGCGGAGAACACCAGCGCGCCGTTGTATCCGCCGCTCTTGAAGCCCCGGCTCACGCTCGCATAGAGCAGGGCATTGTCGGTGAGCGTGAAGTTCAGTCCGATCTTTCCCGACACCGCGCTGAACTTCGTCTGGTCCGAATACTGGTCGACGAGGGGGATGTCGAAGGTCTCCTCGTCGAAGACCGTGTTCTGCCGGATCCGGCGCTTCTCGGACGTGTAACGCAGGCCGGCCGTCAGGCTGAGCCGCTCGGACAGCCGGGTGTCGGTGTGCAGGAAAGCCGCATAGCTCCGGGCCTTCTGGTCGAACCGCTGATCGATCAGGAAGGGAGTCAGGCCCGTGGGGTTGGCGCCGTCGGGATCGAAGCCGCCCGGGAAGCCGAAGCTCTCGACCAGGTCGCGATAGCCGCGGAAGAAGTCGTAGCGGTTGTGGATGTCGGTGGTCTCCCGCGAGTAGAAGAGGCCCGCGATCCAGCTGATCCTCTGCTCGCCGGTCGATGCCAGTCGCAGCTCCTGCGAGTACTGCTTGCTGTCGTCGAAGAAATAGGTGTTGAGGACATTGTTCGGCGACGCATCGGCATCCTCCCGGTGATTCCTCTCGGTGTTCTCGTAGGCCGAGATCGACGTCAGCTTCATCGACCCGAAGTCGATGTTGACGGTCGCCGAGGTCCCGACGTTCTCGAAGCGCGTGTGGCCCTCGAAATCGATGTCGTGCGCGTAGGGATCGCCATCCGCGTCGCGGTAGCCGAGGAAGTCGGTGCACGCGGCGAAGCGATAGTCGCAGGGCCCGCCCGTCGCCGGGTCCACGGTCCCGGCGAACTCGAAGGGCGTGCTGTGGTTGCTGACGTGCCCGCCGTGCAGGTTGATCAGCACTTCGACGGCATCGCTCGGCTTGAACTGCAGCAGGCCGCGGGCCGACCAACGGCCGAGGTCGCCGAGGTCGTCGTTCCCGGTCACCCGGTTGCTGTGGAACCCGTCGTTGTCCTCGACGATCCCGGCCAGCCGCCACGCGACGGTCTCGCTGAGCGGCCCCGACACCGCTCCTTCGACGCGGAGGCTCTGGAAACGGCCGTAGCCGACCGACGCATAGCCTTCGAATTCCCGGGTCGGCTTGCGCGAGATGAAGTTCATGGCGCCGCCGGTGGTGTTGCGGCCGTAGAGCGTGCCCTGCGGCCCGCGCAGCACCTCCACCCGCTGCGTGTCGTAGAGCTGGAAGGTCAGCGCCATCGGCGAGACGAGATTGACCTCGTCGACATAGATGCCGATCGCCCCGTTCGCATTGGCGTTCGGGTCGTTGATGCCGACCCCGCGCAGGAAGATCTGCGGCACGCTCGCGGCGAACGACTGCTTGATGGTCAGGTTCGGCACCTGGGCGGCGACGTCGACGCTGGTCTTCATGCCGAGTTCCGCGATCGCGCCGCCCGACAGGGCGGTGATCGACACGGGGACGTCCTGGATGTCCTGGGAACGTCGCTCGGCCGTCACGATGACTTCTTCGATCTCGACGCCACCCGCAGGTGACGTCGTCACGGGACCTGCGCTCTGCGCCGATGCGGCGGCGGCCAGCAGGCCGGCGATGGCGGTGCTCAGCTGAATGGCTTTCATCGACGCTTCCTCCGCGAAATCAGGCGGGACTCCGGGCGCGGTGGGCGCTCAGCTCTTGATGTGGTGTCCATAGGGCTCGGCAACCGTGATCGGTGCCCGGTGCCGGACGACGAGCGCGCCGTTCTCGACATCGAAGTACTCGGTCGCGACGTTCTCGAGGGCATCGCGATTCTCCTCGCGATCGAGATCGTAGCAATCGCCCCGCGGCCCCGTGGAACGCACGAGCACCTCGTTCAGTGCGCCATGGTCCTCATGGTCCAGCTCGAAGGAAAAGACCGCGAGGTTCTCCTCGAGGTGTCTGGCGTGGCGCGCACCCTGGATGACCGCGGCGACGGTCGGCTGCTCGAGGACGTAGCGGCTGGCGACCGTCGCGATCGACACGCGGTGCTTGCCCGCGATCCGCGCCATCACGGTGAGGAGCTGCTGGAACAGCTCCCAGCCGCCGAAATCGACGATGATGCGATAGTACTTGTCCAGCGATACGTTCTCGAACGCGGGCCTGCCGGGGTCGGGGATCCCGAGCCACTTGCGGCTGAACAGCCCGCCGCCGATGACGCCGTAGCAGACCAGGTGCACGTTGTTGGCGCGGCAGTACTCGATCATGCCGTTCTGCGGGCGGCGGTCGGTCACCGAGAACTGCACCTGGTTGACCACGACGTCGACGCCGGCGTCGACCATCCGGCGCAGCTCCGCCACGTTGTAGTTGGTGCCGCCGATGTGGTGGATCTTGCCCGCCTTCTGCAGCTCCTTGAGGATGAGGGCCGTCTCGACGTTGCCCGGAATGTCGTACTGCCACCAGTGCAGCTGGACGAGGTCGAGGCGCTCCTGCCGCAGGCGCTCGAGCGAGCGGTCGATCACGGCTTCGACCTTGGCGCGCGTCTGGCTCGCCAGCTCTTCCTTCTGGAGGAAGGCCGGGATGTACTTGGTGTGCACCTGGATCCGGCGCGCGGCCTCGACGCCGCGCTCGCGCCGGAAGCGCTCGATGAACCGGCCGATCCGCTCCTCGACGCCGTAGTAGATGTCGCCGCAGTCGAAGGCGGTGATTCCCGCGTCGACGAAGGCAGCCATGTGCCGGTACATCTCTTCGTCATCGCGGACCGAGGCGCTGTGGTCGTCCGCGATCTGCCAGTTGCCCTTGATGATGCGGGGGCAGGAATAGTCGGGCCTCAGGTCGACGCGTGGCACGTTCATCGGGGGCTTCTCCTTGCGGGCCCTGACGATAGGGCGAAGCCGCCCGCCGGGCGCGGCCAAACTTGCGCCGATGCCGGGGAAATTGCTGCGGATCTATTGCCCGGTCCGGGAATCGGCGGTAGCTTCGGGAGGTCCGGACGCTCGTGGAGTCGAGCTCATGCAGCTGGCGTCGCCGCGCTTCACCTGGTATTCGGCCCTGCCCGAGGGTGCCGAGCACCTGGCGTCCTGGAACGACCCGACGCGCCGCTCCGCCAGCTGGTATCTGCACCGCCTGCCCGCCCGTACCGGGCGCCTGGTGGACTTCTCCTGCGATCCGGTGGTGAGCCTCGAGGTGGGCGCCCTCGGCACCGTGGAGCGCAGCGTCGAGGGAGAGAGCGACGTTGCCAGCCTGGTCGATGACACCCTGACCCTGACGCCGGCTTTCGCGGCCTGCGAATGGAACTGGAGTGGCAACTCCTTCGAGATCCTCGACGTGTATGTTCCGCACGAGATGCTGCAGGTCGCCTGGACCGAGCACTTCAGCGGCGAGCCGGGCGACCTCAATTTCTCGGCGAAGCTCCGGCTCGATGATCCGGGCCTGCTCTTCCTGATGAAATCTCTGCACTGCGTCGCGCGGACCTCACGCCGTGATGCCGCGCTGGTCTACCAGGTGGCGACCCGGTATCTCATCGCCTGCCTGCTCGGACTGGACGGAAGCCTGGTCGCCCGGTCACAGCGGCGCTGCGGCCTGGCGACCGCGGTCCGGCGCCGCGTGCTGGACTACATCGACGAGCATCTCGAGGCCGACATCTCCATCGACGGCCTGGCGGCGGTGGCGGGCCTCAGCACTTTTCATTTCCTGAGGCAGTTCCGCCGCTCGACCGGGCAGACCCCGCATCGATACATCGTCCAGCACCGGCTGGTCCGTGCACGGGAGCTGCTGCTGAAGACGGAGCTTCCCGTCATCGAAATCGCGCTGCGGTGCGGATTCGACGATCCGTCGCATTTCGCACGGCGTTTCCGCGAACAGTTCCGCATGGCGCCGAGCGCCTTCCGCCGCTGCCATTCCTGACGCCGGCCGTCGGAGCGCGACGAACTCCGGACCGCATCGTGTCGTCGGTGCGCCGATGTCGCGGCGCCATGCGCGTTCTCCGTCAGCTCGTCCACTATACTGCCCCGCGACTCGCACCCGGGGGATGCTCTTGAACCACGCAGACAGGCCGGACCGGACGGCGTCGACGAGCGCAGACGACCACGCGATCTTCGTGCACGGCTTCGAGGGGAGCGCCGCTGAAGTCGAGCGGCAGTGGTTCGAGAAGGTCTACACGGGGCGCGGTGACTCGATGCGCCAGCTCACCTGGCGCGCGGTGCTGATGGGAATGGTGCTCGGCGGCGTGCTGTCGCTGACGAACCTCTACATCGGCCTGAAGGCGGGCTGGGCATTCGGCGTCTCGATCACCGCCTGCATCCTGTCCTACGGGGCGTGGAATGCGCTGCTGCGCCTCGGCGTCGCGCGCACGCCGATGACCATTCTCGAGAACAACTGCATGCAGTCGACCGCGAGTGCCGCGGGCTACAGCACGGGGGGCACGCTGGTCTCGGCGTTCTCGGCCTGGATGATCATCAACGGGACCTCGCTGCCCGTGTCCCAGCTGCTCGCGTGGGTGTTCGTGCTCGCGGTGCTCGGTGTGACCATGGCGATCCCGATGAAGCGCCAGATGATCAACATCGAGCAGCTGCGCTTTCCCTCCGGCATCGCGTCGGCCGTGACGCTGCGTGCGCTGCACTCCCACGGCGCGAAGGCGGCCCGCTCGGCGCGCGCGCTCGGCATCGGCGCTGTGCTGGCTGCGCTGAACCAGTTCTGGATGGACGGCATCGGGCTCCTCGGCAGCGGCTTCGCGAAGTGGAGCCTCGCCACGTGGCTGGGCAAGCTCAACACGGCCGTCTTCGGGCCGGCGTGGATCGGCCGCACGGTGTTCTTCCAGTGGGATCCGATCTTCATCGCGGGCGGTGCGCTGATGGGGTTGCGCGCCGGGACCAGCATGCTGCTCGGCGGCATGCTCTGCTGGGTGGTGTTCGTGCCGCTCATGCAGGCGAACGGCACCATCACCGGCGAAGGCTACCGGGATCTCGTGCAGTGGCCGCTCTGGGGCGGCGTGAGCTGCATGGTGACCGCGGGCCTGCTCGGCTTCTTCCTGCAGTGGCGCACGATCGTCACGGCGATCGCCTCGCTGCGCCGCATGTTCGGCAGGCGGCAGGCTGCGGCGCAGGACCCGATGGCGCAGGTGGAGACGCCGATGTCGTGGTTCGTCATCGGGCAGCTCGGTGCGACCGCCGCCATCGTCTGGCTGGCGCAGGTCACGCTCGACATGCCCGTCTGGCAGAGCCTGCTCGCCGTGCTGCTGTCGTTCTTCCTCGCGCTCGTCGCCTGCCGCGTGACCGGCGAGACGGACACGACGCCGGTCGGCGCCATGGGCAAGGTGATGCAGCTCGCCTTCGGCGCCCTGAGCCCGGGCAACATCAACGTGAACCTCATGAGTGCGAACGTCACCGCGAGCACGGCCAGCTCGGCGGCCGACCTGCTGACCGACCTGAAGAGCGGCTATCTGCTGGGCGCGAATCCGCGCCAGCAGTTTCTCGCGCAGTTCGCCGGGATCTTCGTCGGCACGGCGGCCACCGTGCTCGCGTTCAAGGCCCTGGTGCCCGATGCCTCCGTGCTCGGCTCGGATCAGTTCCCGGCACCGGCGGCGCAGACCTGGCGCGTCGTCGCGCTGGCGCTGGGGCGCGGGCTCGATGCGCTCGAACCGGCGAAGGTCTGGCTCATGGCCATCGGCGGCACGCTCGGCATCGTGCTCACGCTGGCCGACCGCGCGCTGCCGAAATACCGCCAGTGGATCCCGATGCCGACGGCCCTCGGGCTCGCGTGGACGTTCCACTGGTACTACGCGATGCTGTTCTTCCTCGGCGGCGTGATCGGGCGCGTCATCGAGCGCCGCCGTCCCGACATGGCGGAGGAGTTCACCTGGCCGGTCGCCTCGGGCATCGTCGCCGGGGGCTCGCTGATGGGCGTGGTGCTCGTCATGTGGGCCAACGGGCCCGACATGCTGCGCGCGCTGTTCGGCGGCTGAGGGCGCCGGGTCCTCAGGGGGCCTCAAGCCCGTCCGGCATGCGCCGATAGGTAACTGGCCTCGACCGCGCCCGGAGCGCCAGCCTTGAAGAATCGACGGAACTTCTACCGCATCCTCCATGTGCAGCCCGAAGCGCCGCTCGAGGTCATCAAGGCGAGCTATCGCAGCCTGATGTCGAAGCTGAAGGCGCATCCCGACCTCGGCGGCGACCACGAAGCCGCGGTACTGATCAACCAGGCGTATGCCGTGCTGAGCAACGTCGAGAAGCGGCGCCAGTACGACGCCACGCTTCGCGCGACGAAGGGCCCGGCGACGTCCGCCCGGCCGGCGCCAGCGGAGAGTCCGCTGCGGCCCCGTCGCGCCAGCACGGACACGGAGACCCGGACGGGGCCGCGTCAAGGCACGTACACCGAGCCGAGGCCGGCGCCGCGCCCCGTGTACACGCAGTGCCCGTTCTGCAGCACCGGCATCACCGGACCGCGTCGGCTTGAGTCCCGCTGCAGCGGCTGCGGCAGCCCGATGACCCTCACGCTGGCCGGACCGGGCGCGCACCTGCGCGAGCTGTTCGGGCGCCGCGCGGCACCGCGCATCAGGAAGGCGGCCGAGCTGAAGCTCTACCCCGCCTGGCCGCACGAGGGCCATGCCGCACAGCTGCGCGATGTGTCCACGACGGGTATCAGCCTGCTGAGCCAGTACCGCCCGCAGGTCGCGCAGGTGCTCAAGCTCGACGGCGGCCTGCTCAGCGGCATTGCACAGGTCGTCTCCATCCGCCCGGGCGCGCAGGGCACCGTGTCGATCCACGCCACGCTGCTGACCGCCGAGCTGCGGGCCAGGGCCGGCGCGTTCGTCTCGGTGAAAGCCTAGCGATCCACCTCCAGGGCGCCAGGCCCGGCGACCGGGCCGCGATCACGAGCGGCCGGAGAGTCGCCTGCCGCCTGCGTCACCCGCGACGTCGTGCCGGGGATGGTGCTCGTCCCCGCCGGATCGGAAGGCACCAGCCAGGTCACGAACGATGCGACAATGGCCCTGATTGCGAGTGGCATGATTTCCAACAAACGAGCGAGGCTCCGTGCGAGCACCGAACTATCGACAGCTGAAGAAGCAGCGGGAAGAGACCAAGAAGCGCGAACAGCAGCAGCGCCTGGCGAAGCGGCAAGCGCCGCGGCCCGCTGAGCCTGACCCGAAGGAGCCGGCATGAGCAAGGGGATGGATCGCAAGAAGGAGGCCTTGAAGAAGGCAGCCAGGACGCCCGCGGAGAAGCGGGCAGCCAAGCGGGAAAAGAAGGCCAACCGCCGCTGATGCGGTCGGGTTGGCGCGCAGGCGCATCGGTCCGGCCCTGAAGGGCGCCGAAAAGGGACCAACGGCAGCGTGCAGGCTCTGAAGCCGAACGTGGCCCGGGCCCCGTGAAGCTCTGCACGGTGAAGCACCGTCCGGCGCCTCGCCGCGGACAGCACTTCAGCGCCGCGGTGTCTCGAAGTCGATCGCGAGCTCCACGCGGCGGTTCGCGGCGCGGCCTTCCGCCGTGCCGTTGTCGACGACCGGGCGGGTGTCGGCGTAGCTCACCGAGTGCAGGCGTTGCGGCGAGAAGCCGTGCGCGAGCAGGTACGCCGTGACCGCGTTGGCGCGCGCGGCCGCAAGATCCCAGTTCGACCGGAATGTGCCGCCCTGCACGGGCCGGTCGTCGGTGTGACCCTCGACGGAGATCCGCGCGTCGCCGGCCTCGCGCAGCGTGGCGGCGAGTTCGTCGAGGAGTGGCCGCGCCGCGGGGCTCAGGTCCGCACGCGCGGAGCCGAAGAGCGCGACGGCGGGAATCGTGAGCACGACGCCTTCGTTGCGCCGCTCCGCCGCGATGCGGCCCGCGAAGCGCGTGCTCACGAGTGCGGCGAGCAGTTCGGCCGGCGGCGGTGTGGCGATCTCGGCTGCGGTGGCGTCGGGCTCGATCGGTGCGAGCGGATCGGCCGCGTCGCGCGAGTCGAGCTCGCCGGGCGCCGCGGTCATGGTCGCGCCGGAGGCGTCGCCCGATGGCACTGCAGCGTCGCCGGCCGGCTCCGCCGTTGCGGCTCCGATCGAAGCCGTCGCGGCCGCCGCCACGGGGACCGGCGTCGGGATCACGGCGGGTGCCGGCCCGAGTGCGGCGCGACCGAAGATCAGCACCACCATCGCGAGCGCGGTGCTGATGATGTCCGCGTAGGTGACGAGCCAGCCGTCGTCGTGGCTGTTCGACTCCCAGTCCAGGTCGATGAACGTGGGGATGGCCTCCGCATCGGTGGCCTCGACTCGCGCTGCGACGTTCACCGCGCGAACCCGACCACCGACGAGAAGCCCGTCTGCGGCGCGGCCTGCGATACGCGCCGGTTGTTCAGCACGTCGCGGATGTATTCGGGATGGTGACGGTCATAGAGCATCATCACTGCCTGCACCGCCATGAGGCCGAGCGCCAGCTGGCGGCGGTTACGCTGCTCGACCTGCGCCGCGAGCGGCTTCAGCAGCAGGTTCGAGAACACCAGCCCGTAGACGGTGGTGATCATCGCGAAGCCCATGGCCGCGCCCATCTGGTGCACGTCGCCGCCGCCCGCACCGAACAGCATCTGCAGCAGGCCGAGCAGCGTGCCGAACATGCCGAGCGAGGGCGCATAGCCCGCCATCGCGCGCAGCAGATCGACGGGACGCAGCAGCAGCTCGCGTTCCTCGGCCATCTGCCGCTGCAGCGCGATCGCGAGCTGCGGGCGCTGGAAGCCATCGAACACCAGCAGCGTGCCCCGCCGCAGCACCGGGTCCGGGATCTGCCGGGCGGCATCCTCGGCCGGCCGGATCTTGCCGTAGCGGAAATGCGTTGCCGCCTGCAGGAAACCGCTGAGCTGCAGGACCCCCTCGGTCTTCGTGCGCCGTGTGTGGCGCATCTCGCGCAGCGTCGCCATGAGCGCGGGCAGCGCCGCCGGCGTGTGGCTCACGCGTGCGACGAGCAGCGTGCCGGCCACGACGAGCACGAAGCCCGCGACCAATGCCACGAGCGCCGAGCCGGGTGCGGCGAGCTGCAGCACGATCGCTCCCAGCACGGCGATGAGCAGCATTCCTGTCCAGAAGCGGGTCAGCACGGATCTCCTCCCGGTCCACGAGCGGGACAGGGAGGGAAAAGCAAGAAGCGCGCCACACTGCCCTGTCGGCCGGCCGCGGAACCCGCGGCGGTGCTGACACGCATGAAGCCCCGGGGCGGCAGGACGCCATCGCGGACCGGCCGGCACCGTCGCCGTCGGTCGGTCACGCTCGTCGCGGCAGTCTCAGCGCGACGGCTGCCTCGCCATCCACAGCACCACCGCCGCACAGCAGGCCGCGGGCAGCCAGCCAAAGCGTGCGGGCAGCGTCCACCACGCGAAGGCCGAGCCCAGCGCCATCATCGACCACGCGAGCTGCTTCGCGCGCAGCGGGATCACGTGCCGGTCGCGCCAGTTCCGCACCACGGGTCCGAAACGCGGGTGGCCGACGAGCCAGGCTTCGCAGCGCGTCGAGCCGCGCGCGAAGCAGAACGCCGCGACCAGCACGAACGGTGTCGTCGGCAAGAGTGGCACGACGATGCCGACGATCCCGGTGACCAGCGCTGCCGCACCGACTGCCGCCCACAGCAGGCGCTGCCAGGTCGGTGCGCGGGGGACGGCAGAAGTTGCGGCGGGCGTCTCCATCGGTGCCGATGGTAGGCAACTGCCCGCGCTGCTGCCATGCGGGCAGCGCGCAGGGGCCGCGAGGGTCGCCACCGGGGGCAGGTCGTGTTCCGGTGCCCCTCGGTGCGGGAAGCAATCGCCTTCAGACCCCGCTGCCCAGCCACCCGCCGTCGACATAGATGTCCTGCCCGGTCAGGTAGCTCGAGGCCTTGCTGGCCAGGTAGATGAAGGTCCCCTTCAGCTCCTCGGGCCGTGCCTTCCGGTTCATCGGTACGTGGGCGAGCACCTCGCGGTCGAAGCTGCTGTCGGCAGCGCCTTCCACGGCGTTCATGTGGGTGGTGAAGGCGCCGGGGCCGATGCAGTTGGCCTGGATGTCGTGGCCCTGCCTGGCCAGGTCCATGGCCAGCGACTTCGTGAACAGCGAGATCGCGGCCTTCGACATCGCGTACACGGGGAACATCGCGAAGCCGATCTCCGCCGCGCAGGCGGTCACGTTGATGATCTTGCCGGACCCGCGGGCGATCATGTGCGGCACGGCCGCTTTGCTGAGCGCGAACGTCGCCTTGGCATTCACGTCCATCTGGAAGTCGTAGTCCTTCCATTTCACGTCGGTCACGCGGTCGCGCACGATCGCGGCTGCGTTGTTGACCAGGATGTCGAGGTGGCCGAATTCCCGTATGACGGTGTCGACGACGGCGGGCAATGCCTCGATCTCGCTCAGGTCGGCCGGAACCACCAGCGCCCGCCGGCCCAGCTTCCGTATGGCCTGGGCGGTCTCTTCGAGTTCTCCCCTGGAACGGCTGAGCAGAGCGACGTCCGCTCCTGCCTCCGCAAAACCGATCGCGGCCGTGCGGCCGAGCCCCCGGCCCGCACCCGTGACCAGTCCGACCTTGCCGCTCAAACCAAAGATATCGTCGAGCATGTGATGCACTCCATGACGAGTCCGGATCGCGCAGGCCTTGTTGGACAGGCCAGGCGGCTCGGGGCCGCATGAGCGGCCAGCCAGCGCCAAAGCTGGACCGGGCTCTCCGCGGTGTCAATGCTCTCTTCGCGCGGTGTTTGAGTCGCCGCGGCGCTTGCGCGAGACTGGCCGCCCCAGGAGGATCCCGACATGGCTGAACCTGTGCCGACCCGGAAGATCGTGCTGCTGCTCTCCGCGCGCGCGGACGCGCGTGCGGCGTTCCGCGAGCGTTTCGCCGCACTCGCCGCTGCTGCGGGGCCGGGTGAGCGCTGGTCGCTGGAGCTCGATGGCGCGGAGCGTGTGCACGTGCCGCACATGGACATCATGAAAGAGGTCCCGCCGCACGATGCGATCGTCGAGTTCATCGGTGCCGGCATCGCCGCGGCGGAGCCCGTCGCGGCCGGGATCGTCGCCGCACTGCGGCCGCTTCTCGATGTCTCGCGCTCCAATGCGGCGGTCATCGACGAGTACGCGATCACGCAGGGCGACGGCCCGGTGTTCTGCGTGCTGACGCTGCGGCGTTACCGGACCATGGACCGCGCGACCTTCATGGAGGCATGGTTCGGTCGCCATGCGAAGCTCGGCGAGAAGGTCGAGGGCGTGCGCTACCGGCAGAACCACGCCGAGCTCGCCGCGAGCGCCGCGCTCGCGGCCCGTCTCGGGCTCGCCGGCACGGAGCTCGACGGCATGGCGCTGTCGTACTTCGACGGGCCCCGCGAGGCGGCGAAGATCCTGGGCGCCCCAGCCGTCGCGGTCGGCGCGATCGAGGACGAGCGGCGCTTCATCGATCACCCGCGCTCGCAGTTCAGTCTCTACCGCACGATCGGCTTCCGCAGCGCCGGCACGTGAAGCGGGAAGTGATCACCGGTCGCCGCTCGGCCCCGGCCTCGCTCTCTGGAGCCCCGCATGCACGCACGAACACAGCGATCGATCCTCACTGAGGCGCGATCCGCGCTGTTCGGCGTGGCGATCGCGGGTCTCGCAGGCTGCGCGATCGGCGCGGCCCTGCGCTACGGTCTCGTCGAACGTGACAGCCTCGGCATCGCCTGCGAGTCCGGCGTCGCGGACTGGCGCTGCGCGCCGCGCTCGCTCGTGATCGAGGCATTCCTGCACCAGGCATTCGCGATCCTGAGCCTGCTTGCGGCAACGGTGGCGGCGTGGCGGCGACGCCGGGCGCTCGCCGGTCTCGCCGTCGCGGCCGGTGTCTCCGGCATGATGCTCTACCGCTTCGAGTGGTCAGCGCTCGGCACGCTGGCCGGTGCCCTCGTGCTGGCGCGCCTCGAGCGCGACCGGCAGCAGGACGGCGAGGCCGAGCGCCAGCATTGAAGCGCCGAAGGCGATCGCACGGGCGTTCGCGAAGCTCTCCAGCATCGGCACGAGCAGGCCAGCGAGCGCGACCCAGGTGGCAAGCACGAGGAACTCCACGGCGCGACGGCGCACGAGCCCGCGACCGACGGAACGCGCCTGGGCCCAGGCGGCGATCACGAACGCGACGGCCGCCGGCAGGAACAGCCAGAGGGGAATGTCGCGGTGCCGGCCGGCGAACACGAGGCCCAGGCACACCCAGGCCGCCGCGAGCAGCAGCCCGCCCGCGAGCGCATGCGGGATCCCGCCACGCGCGCGGCGATCGTCGCTGAGGGATGGTGCAGCGATGTCCAGGCCGTGCGCGCATCGCGCCACGGCCGCGCGCAGCGCAGCCGCGAACGCGAGCCAGCCCGCCGCCGCGATCACGAGCGTCGTGCCCCAGTCGAGCGCCGTCAGGTTCGCGCGCGTGAGGTCGATCCACTGCCGCGCGCCGGCCCCGACCGCGAGGGTGCCCGCTGCCGCCCACAGTGTCGCGGTGGTGAGCCGCGTCCGCGGGCCCCGGGCGAGCGCGGCGATGAACGCGATCAGCGCCACCGCGGCGGCGGCCTGCAGCACGCGGGACGCGTCCGGGGCCTCGCGCATCTCCCCGTGCCAGGGAAACTTGGCGCGGCCCTGCGCATCGTAGAGCCCCCAGTAGCCGCCGACGGTTCCTTCCGGGCGCTGCTTCCAGGGCTGGTCGAAGGCCTCGATGAGGTTGAAAGGAATACCGCGCGCCGCGGCGAGAGCGATGAATTCACGCAGGTAGCGCGCCTGGTTCACGCGCGAGGGCACTGCGGCGCCGCGCGGCCGGCCAGCGCTGGGCCAGCCGGTCTCACCGACGAGCACCGGCCTGTCCGGGAACGCGTGCCGGAGTGCGTCGTACAGCGCCGCGACGCGCGGTATCGCGTCGTCGATGCCGGGGGGGGCGTCGTCCCAGTACGGCAGGATGTGCACCGTGACGAACGAGACTTCGCGCGCGAGTTCGGGATGTGCGAGCCAGCGGCCCCACACATCGGCGTAGCTCACGGGCAGTCCGGTCGCCTCGCGCACGCGCCGGATCATCGCGGCGAGCGCCGCCGGTGTCTGCTCGTGGCGCAGCAGCACCTCGTTGCCGACGATGATGCCGCGGACCACGTCGCGGTCGCGGCGTGCGATGGCGATCAACCGCGCCAGCTCACGCTCGTTATGCGTCTCCTCACGCCCGATCCATGCGCCGAGCCAGACGCGGAGCCCGAACTCCCGCGCGATCGCGGGCACGGCGTCGAAGCCCTGGCTCACCGTGTAGGTCCGCACGCAGCGGGTGATCGAGGCAAGCGTCGCGAGATCCGCGCGGATTCTCTCGGGTGTGACCCGTTCGGGCATCACGCTGCCGGCGCCGGAGGGCGCGTAGGACACGCAGTCCAGTCTGCCGTCCGGCGCATCGGGCAGGTTCACGGCGCGGCCATCGTTCCACCAGCCGGCCAGCACGGCCAGGCCGAGGAGCACGAGGGACGCGGTCAGCAGTCGGAGAGGGGGCCGGGCGGTCATCGGCCGGCATTGTAGTGGTGCGCGCGCCCGGATCTGCGAGCGGTGATCCTGCCGCGGCCGTACCCTGTGGCAAGATGATCCTGATCCGACGGTGAAGCGGGTTCCGGGTGTCGAAATCGCAATGACGGATTCAGCAGGGGGATGTGCCTTGAGCCAGAGCAACAAGAAGATCGTGCAGGACTTTCTCGCTGCAGTGCTGCGGGGCGACCGCGAGGGGATGCGGCCCCATCTGCATCCGGAGCTGGAGGTGGTCGAACCCGCATCGTTGCCCTACGGCGGCGTGTGGAAGGGCCACGAGGGCATGTTCGCGCTGTCCGAAAAGGTGTTCAGCGTCTGGAAGGACTGCCAGGTCACCGTCAGGGACATGGTGGCCGACGGCGACAAGGTCATCGGCCTCTATGAGATGCGTGGCGCGGGGAGGGCCAGCGGCATTCCCTTCAAGGTCCACGTGACGGAAGTCATGCGCATCCAGGACGGGAAGATCAAGGACATCGAGGTGTTCTACTTCGACACCAAGATGCTGAATGACGTCCACGCCGGGAAAGTCGGCGCCTGAGGGGGCGCTGCATCCCGGGCACGGATGACGGGCGCGCCGTCAGCACGGGCGCGTCACCTCGGCTCGATCCTGACCAGTACGCCCTTGCCGTGCCTGCCGTAGACGTTCGGAATGTTGCTGTAGGACGTCCAGACGTCACCGGTCCGGTGGTCCACCGACAGCTGGCGAGTGAAGGCGAGCGGGCTCGGCAGGCGGTATTGCGTGAAGTGTGCGGTCTTCGGATCGAAGCGATAGATGGAATCCGATCCGGTGCCGCAGATCCACACGATGTCGTGCCTGCCGTCCACGCGAAGGGCATACGGGTAGTCGCCGGTCTCCGGCAGGTCGTACGACACGAACTTTCCGGTTTCCGGGTCGAAGCGGGTGACGCGGTTCGTGGAGTACTCAGGGATCCAGAGCCTGTCCCGCGAATCCACGGACAGTCGTCGCGGGCCGGAATGGTCCTCGGGCATCCGGTACTGGGTGATCTTCTTCGTGCGCGCGTCGATCCGACCGAAGACGCCCTCGTTGAGCTTCGTGTACCAGACGTTCCTGCGTGAATCCATCGCCATGCCATAGACGGCCACGCGCGTGGGCGGCAGCGCGCCGGTGAGCGGCAGCGGATACTCCTTCACCGCACCGGTCTTCGGGTTCAGGCTCGCGACCGTGTTGTTGCCGGAACCGCTGACCCAGAGGTTGCCGTCGCGGTCATAGGCGATGTGGCCCATGGCATCGATCGCGAACGAGTGCACGAGGGAGTCGGGCGTGAAGCCGTCGTAGATGCGGAACTTTTCGCTGCGCGGATCGAAGCTCGCGACCTTGTCGACGAGCTGCAGCGTGATCCACAGGACGTTGTCGCGGTCGGGATGGATCGTGTGGGGGCCGCTGCCCTTGACGGGGATGTCGTATTTCTTCGATGCGCCCGTGGCGGGATCGACGCGCCAGAGCGTGCCGTGCAGGTAGTCGATGACCCAGCCGATGCCGTCATTGCCCACTGTGGAGTCGTGGAACACGGAGTCGGGTTCGCCGACGAGGTACTCGGTGATCTGCGCGCGTGCCGCCTCGCCGCTGACGGGTGGGGGCGGGGTGATCCGCAGCTCGGGCTCGCCGGGCCCGAAGCCGTTTGCGACGAGCCATGCGGCCAGCGCCTTCGTGTCATCGAGGCCCGGCATCAGCGTGTGTCCGACCGAATAGCCGCCGAGCGACATGCCCTTCATGCGCTGGATCGTCGCTTCCCACTCCTCGCGGGAGCGCGCCCTGCGCGTGCGGGCATCGCCGAACTGATGACAGCCGGCGCAGGCCATCTTGAACTTCCGCTTCATGTCGCTCTCGGGCAGTCGGGCCATCCATGCGGTGCCGGAGATCTGCTCGCGGATGTCGGTGACGGGCGAGAGCCGGAAGTCGAGGGCGCCGGGTCCGGGCTCGCGCAGCTCGAGGCCGCGGTTCTCCTGCGTGTTGAATCCGGGCCGATGGACTTCGATCGTGTACGTCCCCGGCGCGAGCTCCGTGATGCGGTAGCGGCCCGCGGCGTCGCTGAATACCGTCGTGATGATGTCCCGGCCGGTGTCCGTGGCGGAGACCATGACGCCCGGGATCGCGGCTCCCTGCTCGCCGCGGATGGTGCCGGCGATGGTCATGGCCTGTGCGAGGGAGCCCCAGAGGGTCGCGCAGGCGACGGAGGACGTGATGATGAGGATTCGCTGCAAGGGCGACATGACCGATCCTCTTCGAGGCCGGCGGGTGGACTGCCGGAGCGTCGATGCGTGCCCAGTATGGCCTGTCGGCGGCGAGCCCGCACGGACGCCGCGCGGCGATCACGCGTCGGGCCGGGTGCGAAGACGCCGCTGCGGAGGCCGGCGCTGGGCCGCGACAATTACGGGCCTCCGTGCGGCGAGCGGCCACGCCGAATCCGGATCCTGTGGCGACTGGTTTGTCCATCCAGTCGTCGAACGACACCATCGATGACCTCGGGCGCCTGGACGCGATCTTCGAGCAGCCGGTGCCGGGCTAGGCTGCGTGCCAGGCCTCCTGGAATTCCCGGCGCAGCTCGTCCTCGCGCCCGAGGTAGCGCGGCGAGAAATGAAATGGCACGGCGCGCCGAACTCCCGCGGCCCGCGCGATGGTGCCGGCTGCGCGGGCCGTCAGGTGGCCCTTGCGCCCGGCCATGTCCCGGTCGGCGTCGAGGAACACGGCCTCGATGAACAGCAGCTCCGTGCCGCGCAGGAACTCATCGAGGACCGCGCGGTTGCCGGAGGTGTCGGCGACATCCGTCACGTAGCAGACCTTCTGGCCGGGTACGGATTCCAGTACCTCGCGCCTGAGCGTTCCGAGTGGTCGCGTCTCGTCCCGCGAGCCCTCCCGTGTGCGCCAGTGAATGTGGATGGGCGTGTCGTCCGGCGCATTCGCGCGCACCTGGCGCTTGAGCTCCGTCAGCCACGGACCCGTGGGCAGACCCAGTTCCTCCAGGCGGTTCCGCCACACGTTCATGTGAGTCGCCTCCTCGAAGGAGAACGCGAGCGATGTGATGTCGTGGTGTTCGAGCGGCACGGCGCGAACACGGAACTGCGGATCCTCGAGCAGCACACCACCCCGGACGGAGATCTCCGGCAGCGGCCCGCGCGCGAAGCGCTTCCGGCTGTCGAAGCGTGCCCGCAGCAGGCGATCCCGCCCGTCGTACTCGTGCGCTTCGATGACGAACGCGGTCTCGTAGTTCTGTACCAGGTTCCAGGTGTAGGCCGCGAGCCTGTGTTCGAGCTGCGCGATGAATCCGGCGGGGCCGTACAGCCGCACGCCGCTGTCCCGGCCGAGGCACACACGCAGCAGATGATCGAAGCCGCAGAAGTGGTCCATGTGCGTGTGCGAGACGAACACGTCGCTGATGCGCAGCAGCCTTCGGGTCGCCAGCGAGGAGATGTCGCCGATGTCGAAGAGCAGGGCGCGGCGCTCGAACTTCAGGTCCACGTGGACGCCGGGATCGCCGAAGCTGCGGTTCGTCAGTCCGGCGTGAAAAATGGGCCGCATGAGGGCAGGATAGCAGCCACGGTCAGGGCTGGCTCCACGGGGCCCCGGAAGAGGACGATGACGCGGGATATCGACGTATCCGATGAACCGGGAGGGCGGGCTCGCAGCATGGCGCTGCTGCGCGACGATCTGCGGCGCTGGGGCCTGCTGCGTTCGCTCTACCGGCGCATCATGAGAAGACTTGCTCCAGTCCTGAACGTGTCCTTTGCCGTGTCGCGCCCGCTCGGCGTGCGCGAGGTGCGCCTGACATGTGCCGGATGCAGTATACGGATCGCAACCCGTGAAGACCTCGCCAGGGCGGCTGCGAATCCGGCCCTGCAGATGACGCCCGCGTTCGTCGACCACGCCCTGTCGCGGGGCGACATCTGCGCCGCGGCCTTCGATGGCGAGGACATGGTCGCGTACACATGGCGGGCCTTCGTCGCCACGCGCCACAAGGACGATGTCTGGCTGTCCTTCCGGCCGCCCTACCGTTACGGCTACAAGGCGCTCACGCTGCCGGCCTGGCGCGGCCGTCATCTACAGGAGGCGATCTCGCCCTTCGCCGACCAGCTGTGCATCGAGCGCGGCCACACGATGGCGATCGGCTTCATCGAGACGCACAACTACGCGTCGCTCACCTCTTGCGGGCGAACCGGTGACGAGAAGATCGGCGTGATCGGCTACCTGCGTGTCGCGGGCCGCGTGTTCCCGTTCCGCAGCCCGGGTGCGCGCCGCGCGGGATTCGGCTTCGTGTGGAAGCCCGATGCACGGCCCTGAACAGGCGCACGTCCTGGACTGAGTCCTGTTCCATCTGCGGCGTCACTGCAACGAATGTCGTTGCGGCTGCACCACGCGCGAAGGCAGTGATTCTCCACGCGGTCCGTGCAAGCCGCGCCTGATCCGTACTCGCCGCGGCGGAACCTTCGCGCGCCTCCTCTATATAATTCGCTCCGGATTCGACAAAGTCCGGGCGTGCACCGACGCGTCCGGCGTTCCACCGGAATGACGACATGAAGATTCTGCTGATCAATCCGCCCTGCGGCTCACGCACCATCGGTCTGAAGAACATCGCCAGGATCGAGCCGCTCGGCCTCGAACTCGTCGGTGCAGGTGTGTCCCGCGATCACGACGTGGTGCTCGTGGACATGGAAGTCGCACCGGATGATCTGGCTGCCACGCTGCGTACGTTCGTGCCGGACGTGGTCGGTGTGACGTCCGAGATCGTGCACGTCGAAACGGCGCTCGCCGCGCTGCGACAGGCGCGTACCGCGGCGCCCGGTTGCCTGACCGTCGTCGGCGGCCATCATCCGACGCTGTGTCCCGAAGACTTCCACGATCCGGTCGTCGACCTGATCGTGATCGGTGAGGGGATCGAGGCCTTCGCGGAGATCTGCGCGGCACGCGCACGCGGCGACGACTACGCCGGCATCCGCGGACTGGTGCGTCGCACGGCCGAGGGCTTCGAGCGCACGATGCCGCGCCCGCTGCCCCTGGACCTGAACGCGCAGCCGAAGCCGGACCGCAGCCTGACCGCGCGCTACCGTCACCTCTATTACTACCTCTTCGAGGATTCGGTTGCCGCTGTCCGGACCTCGGCGGGCTGCTCGTTTCCCTGCGTCTTCTGTTCCTGCCGGGTCTATTCGCAGGGCGCGTTCATCCCGCGCTCGCCGGAGCTGGTGTTCGAAGAGATCGCCGCGCTGGACGAGGAGTTCGTCATGTTCTGCGACGACCACTCGTTCCACGATCCGGAGCGCATGCGCAGGCTCGCGCAGATGCTGATCGACGCGGGTATCAGGAAGCGCTACTTCGCCTATGCGCGGGCCGATTCGATCGTCGCCGACCGGGACGTCTTTGCACTCTGGGCGAAGGCGGGCCTGTTCCTGGTCATGACCGGGCTCGAGTCCCTGCAGACGGACCGGCTGAAGAAGATCGGCAAGCAGGTCGACCTCGACATGAACGAGCGCGCGATCGGTGTGCTGAACGAGCTCGGCATCAACATGAGCGCGGGGTTCCTCGTCGAGCCCGAGTTCACGTCCGGGGACTTCGATCGCATCGATCGTTTCGTCGACGAGCACCGCTCGATCCTGCTGGTCGAGTTCACGCCGATGACGCCGTTCCCGGGCACGGCGCTGTACCGCAAGACGAAGTCGCAGCTCCTGACCCACGACCGGCAGGTCTACGACCTGCAGCATTTCCTGCTGCCGACGAAGCTGCCGCCGCGCGAGCTCTACCGGCTGATGATGAAGTCCTACGGGAAGGTCGTGTGGCGGGTCATCCGGCGCCTGAAGCTCTGGCACCCGCGGGTGCTCTTCTCGCGGCGCATGCTGCGCGTGATGGCAGGACTCGCCCGCAACCAGCGGTTGCTCTGGAGTGCGCACGAGCACGTCCCTGCCGCACCGCTGCTGCCGGCCGGGCCGGGGCGTCCGGGATGAACGACGCGGGTGCCACGCGGCTCGTCTGGCTCGGCTGGTCGGGGTTCCTCGTCACCGGTCCCGGCGGTGCTGCGCTGTACATCGATCCGCCGGCCGGAACGACGTTTGCGCCGGATCGCGCCGCGCACATCCTCATCACCCACGGTCACCCGGAGCACGTCGAGGGTACGCTCGGGCAACTGCGGGACCCGGCACGCACGCAGCCCGTCGAAGTCGCGGCGGGAGCCGGGGTCTGTCGCCACCTGCGCAGGCACGCGAGGCACCCCGCGGATCGTCTGCGCGTGTGCGCGCCGCAGGAGCATTTCGAGCTGGCCGGCTTCGGTGTCGATGTCTTCTCGTGGCATCACATGCCGCTCCTGCCGCCGGGCTTCGGTCCGAAGCTCGCGCACCTGCGCGCGCTGGCGTCCCGACCGGGGCGTGCCCTGCGGATCGTCCTCGACGGGATCCGGGGTCCCTGGCCCTTCCCGATGCTCGGGTTCCGCATCGTCCCCCCGGGCGGCGAGCGCATTCTCGTCTACGGCGAGGGCCTGCACCGGATGGCGAGCGCGGATGTGGTCGCGGCCGTGGGCCGCGAGCTGCCCGCCGACGTGCTGCTCGCCGCGGTGGAACCCGAAGACGTCGATTCCCTGCCGGAACTGATCGCGCGCGCCGGCGCGCGGCAGGTCGCGCTCTACGAGGCGCACCGGCCGTGGCGCGAGGGTTTCGGCATGCCGCTCGCCGATCTCGACGCGCTCGCCGCCGTGCTGGTACGCGCGGGCCGGCGGATTCGGGTGTTCCGGCAGGCCTCGACCGAGGCGGTCCTCGTCGCCTGAGGACGTGGCGCGCCGCGCTCAGGATGCCGTGCGCAGGAATTCCCGGTACCAGGCGACGGCGCGCCGCAGTCCTTCCTGCGTCGTGACCGCAGGAGCGTAGCCGAGTTCGCGCCGGGCACGCGCCGATGAATAGTGGCTGTCCGCCACGACGGCCCGGGCGCGGTAGCGGGTCAGCGGCGGCTCGCGATTCAGGTGCAGAAAATTCCAGACCGACTCCACCGAGGCGGCGAGCGGCCACGCCAGTGCAGAGGGCAGCGACTGGCGGGGCGGTGCGCAGCCGAGTGCGGCGCAGGCCCATTCGAAGTATTGCCGCCAGGTCGTGTACCCGTCGTCGGTGACGTTGTAGACACGCCCCGCCGCCTCGGCGCGGGTCGCGGCGAGCACCGCCGCCTGCAGCAGATTGTCGATGTAGGCGGGTGCCATCAGGTGGCGCCCGCCATCGACGTAGGGCATGCGATGCTTCTCGAGTGCATCGAAGAGCCGCAGGCTGGTCACGTGATCGTTCGGTCCGTACAGACCCCCGGGGCGCAGCACGGCGATCTCGATGCCGCGGCCGTGGAAGCCGAGTGCGGCGACCTCACCGCGCTGCTTCGAGGTCACGTAGGGATCGCCCGGCAGCTCGCGCCAGGGGTGCTCCTCCGTCACATCGGCGATTCCCGGGAATCCGTAGACGCTCACCGAGCTGAAATGCACGACGCGCCGCACGCCGCAGGTGCGCGCCGCCGCCATGACATGCTCGACGCCTGCGATGTTGGTGGCCTCGAAGTCGCGCCAGGGCCCCCAGTCGGCCGTGCGTGCGGCGACGTGGAATACGAGCGCCGCTCCCTCGAACGCGCGTTCCAGTGACGCGCGATCGCCGAGGTCACCTTCGTGCAGCCGCAGTTCCTGCAGCGGCGAGATGAAGCGGCGATCGGACCCGCGGCGTACGAGGCCGTGCACGTCACAGCCAGACGCGAGCAGATGGTCGCAGAGATTGCTGCCGACGAAGCCGTTGGCGCCGGTGACGCACACCCGCGTCCCGGGTGCGATCACGGAGCCGGACGGGGAAGGTGAAGATGCCGTCGACATCGATGAATCCACGTATCCGCGCCTGATGCGTCAGTCCGGCCGGAACTTCGTTCCCGGCACGACGCCGGCCCGGATGCGGTAGAACAGGTCTTCCGGCCCGCGCTTCGACGCCGGGAATGACGCGAGCGGTTCGTAG
This sequence comes from Steroidobacteraceae bacterium, assembly GCA_046352935.1. Taxonomy (GTDB): domain Bacteria; phylum Pseudomonadota; class Gammaproteobacteria; order Steroidobacterales; family Steroidobacteraceae; genus CAYWMY01. The sequence continues at coordinate 172,126 of JAXMGR010000006.1, read as the reverse complement.
GGCGATGGCCCTTCGTATTTCCCGCGCCGCGACCAGTCGAGCACCACGACGCGATGCGCGATGCGCCACTCGCCGCTGCGGCGCTCGAAGCGGTCGAGATAGCGACCGCTGATGAAATCCTCGACGTCGGCGTCCTTCTCCCGCTGGATCGCGATGAAGTAGGCTTCGCTCACCGCCACGTCGCCCTCGATCTCGATGAGCACGTTCTGGATCATGTGCAGGCAGACCTCGACGTTCCTGAGGACGTCGAGCACGAACGGGATGAAGTCGGCGACCCTGCCGCTGAACGGCCCGTGGTCCTCGGTGGCGTCCGCGTGATAGGCGCGCCGCAGGGCTTCGCCGTCACCGCGGTCGATGCCGCGGCAGTAGTTCATGAGGCAGTCGCGGATCTCCTGCATGTCCGCGGCACGGCGCAGGCGTTGCATCTCGTCCATGGTCAGGTGTCTCCGCGATGTGTCGAGATGAGAGGACCGTAGCACACGTCGCAACGGACGCCCAACGCGGGCGGGCCTGCCGGTTTCGCGAAGTCGCGCGCAGGGTGGATTCCGCAATCCGGGATTCGCCGGGTATGCTGTCCACAGGCCGGACTCGTGATCGGGCCGGTGTGCTGAGTACACAGGATCCGTGAATCGAGGAACAACGGCAGGAAGATGAACACGGCGAACCTCATCCATTCCCTCGGCGGCGGCCTGTTGATCGGCACCGGTGTCGCGGTGCTGCTGCTGCTGAACGGCCGCGTCGCCGGTATCAGCGGCATCACGGCAAACGTGCTGCGCGGCTTCCTCGGGCCGCAGGCCTCGGAGGCGGCATTTCTCGTCGGCCTGCTGCTGCCTGCGGTGTTCGCCGGGGTCGGCGAGCCCACCATGGCAGGCGGCCTGCCGCTGCTCGCGGTCTCGGGGCTGCTGGTCGGCTTCGGCACGCAGATGGGCGGCGGCTGCACCAGTGGTCACGGCGTCTGCGGCATCGCTCACCTGTCGCGGCGCTCGCTGGCCGCGACCGCGGCGTTCATGACGACCGCCATGCTCACCGTCGCGGTGGTACGCCACGGGTGGTCGTCATGAAGGCCGTCGCCGCGCTCGTTGCCGGTCTCCTGTTCGGATCCGGCCTGCTGCTCTCGGGCATGACCAATCCCGCGAACGTGCTGGCGTTCCTCGACGTGGGCGGCGACTGGAATCCGGCGCTCGCATTGACGATGGCGGGTGCCATCGCGGTTGCGGCACCCGCGTTCCTGTTCCTGCGTCGCCGCCACCTGACGCTGCGTGGCGAGTTCGCGGTGGTCGCGGACAAGGGGGCGATCGACCGGCCGCTGCTCGTGGGCTCGATGATCTTCGGCCTCGGCTGGGGACTCTCGGGCATCTGCCCGGGGCCGGGCCTGGTGCTGCTCGCGGGGCTCACGCCCGCGGCGTTCGTGTTCGTCGCGGCGATGCTCGCCGGCATGTTCGCCGGCATGCGGCTCGTCCGGCATCCGACGCCGAAGTGCGGTTCCGATGTCGTGCTGGGCGCGCCGCGCGGGTCGTCCGGACCCTGAGCGCGCTCGTGTCTACACGACCCGCCGCCGGTGCAGTTCGTCCCAGCGCGCGAGCGCGGGCTTCGGGTTGAAGTCGCTGTCGGTGAGTCCCAGCGAGGCGAAGAGCGGCAGGATCTCGGGATAAGGCTGCGGGAAGGTCGCGAGGTCGAGGTCCGCGAACTCCAGGTGCAGCAGCGCGCGCGCGTCGATGGAATCGAGCAGTCCGGCCTGACGCAGGATGTAGCGCGCCTGTTTCTCGGGCGATGACGTGAAGCTGCCGGCGCTCGCGCTCGGCCAGCCGCCCTCCGTCACCATCGCCGGCAGGCCCGTGCCCTGCAGGACCCGGCTGTAGTAGTTCGCCGGAATGTCCTCGGGCTCGGCGTAGGCGAAGTAGGGGTAAGACGACAGTCCCAGCATGTCGATGAACGGGAAGTCGATGCGGTCGATGTCGATGCCGGCGTATGTGCTGTTGCCGCCCAGCCGGCCCCACGCGGTCTCCACCTGCACGCTGACCATGAGCGGCATCGCGCCGCCGGCCGCGCGCACCGCGTTCGCGGTGTCGTTGGCCGTGCGCACCACGGCCTGGTAGAGCGCCGTGGGTGCGGCCGCACGGATGAGGTTCGTTTCCGCGGCGAGCCCGAGGTGCTCCGGCTGCAGACGGCGGACGACGGCGACGATGTAGTCCCTGTACGCTTGCTGCACGGCGGGCTCCGTGAGGCTGCGTCCCAGGGCGCGAAGCTGCGGCGCTTCTTCTCCCCGGGACAGGCCGTCGTTCGGATCGCCCATGAAGACCAGCTGCAGGCCCTTGCCGCGCAGGTAGTTCACGAGCCCGATCTTGTCACGCTCGAGAATCGCATCCGGTGACATGCCGGCCAGCAGGTCGGTCCACGGCATTTCTTCGTGGAGGATCGAGAGTTCGGCGCGCTGCGACCAGCGGTCGATGCCGCCGATCACGGCCTCCACCACGGGCCGCGGCGGCATCGGCGAGAAGCCGAGCTTCCAGGTCCGCGTCGCCGCGGGCGGGGACGGTGAACTGCCCGATGACGAGCCGCCACCGCCACCACAGGAAACGACGCCGGCGAGCGCCGGGCCCGCGATCAGCGCCTGCAGCAGGCGGCGGCGCGTGGCGTCGGGGGCGGTGGCGCGCGCGACGTGGGCAGACGCCCGGTGTTGCCGGGGAGGATCGTGGGCTTCGCGTCTCATGCGACGAGTCTGCCGCCCGCGGCTGAACCCCGCCTGAATCTGTTGCGCACTCCGTCGCGGACACGGCACGCTTCCGCCAATTCCTGAACGCCGTCACAGGAGCCCGGCCATGCTCACGGTCCACCACCTCAACATGTCCCAGTCCGAGCGCATCGTGTGGCTCTGCGAGGAGCTGGCGATCCCCTACGCGCTTGTCGTCCATGCGCGCGATCCGGTCACGCGACTCGCTCCCCCGGCCTACAAGGCGCTGCACCCCCAGGGCACGGCGCCGGTGATCGAGGACGACGGCCGCGTGCTCGCCGAGTCCGGCGCGATCGTCGAGTACATCATCGCGCGTCATGGTAACGGCCGTCTCGCGGTGAAGCCGGACCAGCCCGACTACGCGGACTACCTGTACTGGCTGCATTTCGCGAACGGCTCGATGATGCCGAACGAGCTCATGCGCCTCGTGGGCGGCCTGCTCGATCCGGAGCTCGAGAACCCGATCATGCAGATCCTCGTCGCGCGCAGCGACACCGCCTGGACGATGATCGAGGCTCGCCTCGGCGAGGTGCCGTACTTCGCGGGCGGTGACCTCACCGCCGCCGACATCATGAACGTGTTCCCGCTCTCGACCATGCGCGCGATCGCGCCACGCGATCTCGCGCCCTTCCCGCACATCCGCGCCTACCTGCGGCGCATCGGCGAGCGTCCGGCCTATCGCTGTGCGATGGCGAAGGGTGATCCGGGCATGCCCCTGATGCTCGACTGAGTGTCGCGCGATACCGCGCCGGTTCAGACGCCCTTGCTGAAGAAGATCGCGCCTTCGATGCCGGCGCCCGCTGCGCCGGCGTTCACGCTGCCGGTGCCCTTGACGCCCCAGCCGCAGGCGCTGTCGTAGACGAGTTCGACCTTCTCCGACAGCTTCGCGGGACCGGGCAGGAAGGAGCCCGTGTCGACGCCGACGCCGACCGACATCGAGTACGAGCCGTCCGTGGGATTGAACTGCGCGGACCCCGACAACATGCCGGCACTGCCTTCGTAGCCGACGTTGCCCGCGGAATCGGCGCTGAAGCCCTTCGTGGCATCGCCACCGACCTTCGAGGTCACGCTGGTCTCGCCGGTCTTGAGATCGCGCGACGATTCGATGGTGTAGCCGCCATCGACGCCGATCGTGCCCTTGGTCTTGAGGTACTCGCTCGCGGCGCACTTCGGCCGCGGCGGTTCCGCGTGGCTGCACTGCGGTGTCACATCCGCATCGCTGCGGAAGATGTAGGCCTGGTAGTGCACGTTGCGGATCAGCGCATCGCCGAGCGCCAGGCGCTGATCGACGCGGATCGCCGGCGGACCACCCTGCTCGGAGGCGAGCGTCATGTGGAACGGGCCGCGCATGTGCGCCTTGTCGTCGGCCGGCAGTGCCGACCACGGCCGGTGTTTCTCCCACTTGCCGACATTGAGCAGGTCCATCGGCTCGTCGGGGATGCCCTCGATCTCGACCGCGCCGTCGGGCGAGACCTGGCCGTGGAAGTTCCAGTCGCGGAACTGCCTGCCGTCCTTGAGGTTCACCGCGAAGCCGCCGGCGCCCGCGGCCGCCGCGGCGGGTGCGAGCATCATCGTCGGGCTCGCGGCGCCGCCCTGGTAGACATACATGAGGCGGCCACGTCCCGTGATCGCGCCGGACTTCGAGATCTGCATGTCGAAGGTCTGTGCGCAGGCCAGCGTCTTCAGGCTCAGTGTCGTCGAGGCCATGCCCTTGCCGAAGGTCGTCGCCGCGTCGCCGTCGAAGCCGGATTTCGCGCTCACGACCTTCGCCTGCCAGCGGCCCACCCAGGCATCGGGAATGCGGTCATGTCGCTGTTCCGGCTTCGCGGGCCTAGGCTTCGGCGTGTTGGCGGCCTGCTGCGCGCTCGCGCTCTTCGGTGCCGCAGCGCTCTGCGCGGCCGCGGACCGGCCTCCCTCGTTGCCGGAGCCGCCGTAACCCTTGCTGAACGCGGCGTCGTAATAGCGCTGCGCGTCCGCCTTCTTCCCCTGCGATTCGAGCAGCCTGCCCGTGGCGTAGTCGTAGAGGCCGTTCTCCGGCGCGAGCGTGCGGGCCTTCGCGAGCGCGGCGTCCGCACAGGCCGCATCGCCGAGCTGCAGACAGGTGGTCCCGAGCGCGCCGAAGGGTGGATCCAGGTTCGGGTAGTTCCTCGTGACCCACTCGAGGATCGTGCGCGCATCGCGCGCCGAGCCGATCTCCTGGAGCGCGGTCGCGAGATTGTGCAGGTACACGGCGTTCGCGGGCTTCAGTACCGCGGCACGCGCGAAGGCGTACCAGGCCTCGCGGTAGTAGCCTTTCATGAACAGGATGGCGCCCTGCGCGTAGAAGGCCTCGGCCTCGCCACCCTTGTAGGCGCCGGCGCGCGCCTTCGCGCGCTGGTCGATCGCGGCGCGCTCACGGTCGTTGCCGTAGGCCTCGGCAACCTTCTGCACGCGCGCGAGGAGTGCCGGCATCGTCTCGGGGCCCGCGGGCCGCGCAGGCACTTTCTTCAGGAACGATTCCACTGCCGCGGGCCGCATCCAGGTCGAGCTGCCGGGGCCGTTGCTCAGCATCCGGAAAGGCAGCACCATCGTGTCGGCAGACACGCTGAAAGGGCCCGACTGGCGGCCCTGCTCCATCCCGGCGAACTCGATCGTGATGCGCCTGCCGTCGACCTCGAAGGTCCCGCGGTCCTCGACGGTTTCGCCGGGCTGCACGGCGCGGAACGTGAACGAATTGGCCGAGAACGTGATCTCGACCACGGCACCCGACTTCGGTACCTGGCCGTCGCTGTCCTTGAACAGTCGCCACGTGCCGGTGGGCGCGGTCGCCGCGGCCAGCGAAGATTCCAGTGGCAGTACGACGAAAATGGCGACGAGCAGGGTGCAGAGGTGAAGGCTGATCGGAACTTGCCGGACGCGCATGGTGAATCTCTCCCTCCGGCAAGCATAGGGTTGCTCCGGTGGAATGCAAATGACCCGCCGCGATCCGCTGCGATCCGCCGCGGATTCGCGCTACAGTCCGACGGCGGGTGCTTGCGCGAACGGTCGCGGCGGTGCTGCGAGGGGCGCGCCATCCGGCCGCATGGTGGAACCGACGAGGGGGATTCATGAAATATCTGTCCGTTGCCGAGGGTCGCGTGCACGGAGGTCTGCGCCTCGTGCTCACGATGGGCCTGCCGGCGCCCTGGGGCGAATCGGCCAAGGCCGTGCTCAGGCTCCGCAACGTGCCCTACGTACCGGTCGGCCAGGAGCCGATGGGGTCGAACGACGATCTGGTCGCATGGACCGGCATCCGCAACGCGCCGATCGCGATTTGCGGTGACGAGCCGCCGGTCCACAACTGGTACGACATCCTGATGCTCGCCGAGCGGCTGGGATCGGGACCTTCGCTGCTGCCGGTCCGTTCAGCCGAGCGCTCGCAGTGCCTGGGTCTCTGCATGGAGATCGCTGCACAGCAGGGCTTCGCGTGGAATGCCCGCCTGTGGATGCTGGCGCCGCTCATGGGCACGGATCCGGCCACGGCCACGACGCCGGTCCACCGCAACATGCTGCAGCAGTACGGCATGTCGGCCGCGGCCGCGGAGGCTGCGCCCGGCCGTGTGGCCGACATCGTGCGGAACCTCGCGCAGCAGTTGCGTGCCCAGCGCGGGCGCGGCCTGGAATACCTGGTGGGCTCGCGGCTCACGGCCATCGACGTCTACTGGGCCTGTTTCTCGCAGATGATCGCGCCGCTGCCGCAGAACGTGAATCCGGTGCCTGATTACGTTCGTGAACTCTACGGCGCGCCACCCGCCGTGGTCGCGGCGACCCTCGATCCGCTGCTGCTCGAACACCGCGACCGCATCTTCGAACGCCACATCGGCCTGCCACTGGACTACTGACATGATCGACTTCTACTTCTTCCCGACACCCAACACCTGGAAGGTCGGCATCTTCCTCGAGGAATGCGGCCTGCCCTATCGGCTGGTGCCCGTCGACATCATGAAGGACGAGCAGTTCAAGCCGGACTTCCTGCGCATCAGCCCTAACAATCGCGTGCCGGCGATCGTCGATCACGATGCGCCGGAGGGTTCGCGCTCCGTGTTCGAGTCCGGCGCGATCCTCGTGTACCTCGCCGAGAAGACGGGGCGCTTCCTCGCGCCATCGGGGCCGAAGCGCACGGCCGCGCTCGAGTGGCTGTTCTGGCAGATGGGCGGCCTGGGACCGATGGCGGGGCAGGCGCATCACTTCCTGCGCTACGCGCCCCCGGGCAACGACTACGCCGCGGAGCGGTACAGGAAGGAATGCCGGCGGCTCTACGGGGTGCTCGATCGCAGGCTCGCGGGCCGCGAGTGGATCGCGGACGAATACAGCATCGCGGACATGGCCTGCTGGGGCTGGGTGTGGTTCCACCCGATGCACGGCATGGTGCTGGATGACTATCCCGAGGTGAAGCGCTGGTACCTCGACATGGCGAAGCGGCCGGCGGTCGATCGTGCGCGCCACCTCGGGCTCGAGATGGTGTCACCGGTGATGCGGCCGATGTACGACGGTCCCTGGTACAGCGTGCCGGTCGACTACGCCAGAGACCAGACGCGCGTGCGCTGACCACGTCGTCTTGCCCCGGGGCGGCGGCTCGCGTAATTTCGCCGCCCCCTCGCTGCGCCGGGCAGGCTCCCGGCTCCGCCGCTCGTTACGCGATCCTCCATGCTCCTGCGCCTCGACAACGTTTCCCTCGCGTTCGGCTCGCGCCCGCTGCTGGACGGCGTGTCGCTGGCGCTGGAGGCCGGTGAGCGCGTTTGCGTCGTCGGTCGCAACGGCGAAGGAAAGTCGTCGCTGCTGCGGCTGGTGCAGGGCGTGACCCTGCCGGATGCCGGCGCCGTCTGGATCCGTCCGGGCACGCGGGTCGCCCATCTGGCGCAGGATGCGGCCGATCAAACCGATGCGAACGTGGCCGAGGTGGCCGCGAGCGGGCTCGCCGATGTTGCGGCGCTGCTCGGCGAGTATCACGCCGCCGTCGCGGAATTCGAGCGTACGCACGCCGCCGCGGCCGGCGCCAGGCTCGCGGATCTGCAGCAGCGCATCGATGCCGTGGACGGCTGGCAGCTCGAGCAGCGCGTCGCAACCGTGCTGTCACGCCTGGGGCTCGATGGCGCGGTACGCTTCGCGGATCTCTCCGGTGGCTGGCAACGCCGCGCATTGCTGGCGCGCGCGCTGGTCTGCGCACCCGATCTGCTGCTGCTCGACGAGCCCACCAACCATCTCGACATCGAGGCCATCGAGTGGCTGGAGGAGTTCATGCAGGGCTTCCGCGGCGCGCTGCTGTTCGTGAGCCACGATCGCGCGTTCGTCAATCGCCTGGCGACGCGTGTGGTGGAGCTCGATCGCGGCCGCCTCGGTTCCTGGCCCGGCAGCTACGACGACTACGTGCAGCAGAAGGCCCGCGCGCTCGAAGTCGAGGCGCAGCAGCAGGCGCTCTTCGACAAGAAGCTCGCCCAGGAGGAAGTCTGGATCCGCAAGGGTGTCGAGGCGCGCCGCACGCGCAACGAGGGTCGTGTGCGTGCGCTGTACCGGCTGCGCGAGGAACGCCGGCAGCGGCGCGATCGCCTCGGGCGCGCGAACCTCGCCGTGCAGGAGACCGCGGCCTCGGCGCAGCTCGTGTTCGAGGCCGAGGACGCGGGCATGGATTTCGGCGGGCGGACCGTGATCGACGCGTTCTCGGTGCGTATCCAGCGCGGCGATCGCATCGGCATCGTGGGCCCGAACGGTGCGGGCAAGAGCACGCTGATCCGGCTGCTGCTCGGCGAGCTGCAGCCCACGCGCGGTCGCGTCCGTCGAGGTGAGCGTCTCGAGGTCGCCTATTACGACCAGCAGCGGGAACAGCTGGCACTCGAGCGCTCGGTCATGGAGAACGTCTGCGACGGCAACGAGTTCGTGCACATCAATGGCGAGGCGCGGCACGTCTCCAGCTACCTGCGCGACTTCCTGTTCCGCGGCGACCAGCTCAACACGCCGGCTGGTGCGCTCTCGGGCGGCGAGCGCAACCGGCTGCTGCTCGCGCGGCTGCTGGCCCGGCCGGCGAATCTGCTCGTTCTCGACGAGCCGACGAACGATCTCGACATCGACACGCTGGAGCTGCTGGAGGAGCAGGTTGCGGCGTTCCCGGGAACGCTGCTGCTGGTGAGCCATGACCGGGCCTTCCTGGACCGCGTGGTCACGAGTCTGCTCGTGTTCGAGGGCGGTGGCCGCGTGCGCGAATTCGTCGGCGGCTACAGCGACTGGGCGCGGGACCGGGATGCGCGCGCGGCAGCTGCGGCACAGGCGCGGCAGGAGTCGCCGCGCGGCGGCGGGCGTGCCGTCGACGCCGGGGCCGAAGCGACGGCGAAGCCGCGGCCGAAGCGGCTCAGCTATCGGGAGCAGCGCGAGCTGGATGAACTGCCGGCGCGCATCGAGGCGCTGGAGGGTGATCGGGCGCGGTTCGAGCAGGAGATCGGTGGTCCGCACTTCTACGAACAGCCGCACGAGCAGGTGAATGCCGTTCTTGCGCAGATGGCGGAGCTCGGCGAGGAGATCGAGCAGGCCTACGCACGCTGGGCGTTGCTGGAGGGCCAGCTGGCCGCTGCCCGCGACTGAAGCAGCGCTTCGCGGTTTGCCGGCGTGCTCAAGTTTCGCCGCGAACCCGCGATATCCGGATGAGGGGGACCGGGTGTCTCGAGCGGAGAAACGCTCATGACCATGATCGACACGCTGCAATCGCAGACGGTCGCAAGGCAGTCACTGCGTCATCAGGAGGGCGGCGACCGGCATGCCACCCACGCCGCCGGGCGCGCCGATCGCGCCTGGCACGACGGCGTCGTGAATCCATGGCTGACGATCGGCGGCGCGCTCGGCGACAGCCTTGCGGGGATGACGCCGACGCTGCGATCCCCGGACATCGGGGACACCGGCCGGTTTGCCGTGCACGACGTCGCGAACGCCCTGCGCGCGATGGTCGCCGCCGGAGAGGGCACTGCGGCCGGCGACGTCGAGGCGCTGCTCGGACGCATCAATGCCGGATTCGCGGATGCGGAGCGTACGCTGGTCGCAGCCGGCTTCGACGCCACCGAGGCGCGCGAACTCGTGGCCGGCTTCCGCGAACGCCTGGCGGATGTGCTCGCGGCCTACGCGCGGAGCGCAGACGCCTCGGTCGCGGCCGCCGCAGAGCGCGCGGCATCGCAGCAGTCGGGCGACACTCCGTCGCCCCGACCCCGGTCCGAGTCGGCGGTGGCGACGCCTGCGACGGTCGAGGCGACCATAGCGCGCTTCGTCCGCAAGACCTCCTTCAGCCTCGATGTCGTGACCCGGGAGGGCGACACGGTGTCGCTGCGGGTGCGCAGCCGGCAGGCCATGAGCTACGGTGCCGCCGCAGCAGCCTGGGCGGACGCGTCGGTCACGACCGCGGGCGTCCGCATCGTCAGCACCAGCCGCCTGAGCGTCGAGGTCCAGGGTGACCTCAGCGAGGAAGAACTCGGCGCCATTCGCGACCTGCTGGCGCAGGCCGAGACCATCGCGGAGCAGTTCTTCGGCGGAGATCCGGAGCAGGCGATCGCGGCGGGCGGCGGGCTGCGGGTCGATCCGTCGCAGCTCGCGGAGGTCGCGTTGCGCATGAAGGTCAGGGAGCGGCTGGACCTGCGCGGTGTGAGCGGCGCGGCCGCGGCAGGCCCCGCACCCGCCGCGACCGGGCCAGACAGTGCTGCTCAGGTCACCGCGGGTTTGCCGGCGGCGCCCGGCTCTGCGCTGCCCGTGACCCCACAGCCGGAGCCAGCGCAGCCGGTGGCGGAGCCGCCCTCGCCGGCGACCGTGACGGATGCCGAACAACCGCCGTCGGCCGCGCAGTCCCTGCAGTCGCTGCTCGACTCGCTGAGCGAGTGGACGCAGCAGCCCGTGTCCGCCGGCCGCCTGCGCATCACGCAGCACTTCAAGCTGCAGCTCATTGTCGCGCTCGTCGATCTCGGGCGCGGCGGTCAGGTATAGCGCTGGCATCTGCGCACGGCGCGGCTGCCGACCACGCCGCGGACGCGAGGCGACACGACACGGGATCCTGGGGAGCCGGTGCCTGTCGGTGCTAGCATCGAGGCTCCTCGTGCAATCCAGGATCGATGTGGCGCTGAACGACGACCCGGAGCCTCGTGGTGCAACAGCCCGGCGCCACGTCCAGCTGCTGGCGCATCCCCGAACACCCTGTCCGATCGTCCGCGCGCTCGATGTCACGCTCGCCCGGGATCCAGCGGGCGATCTGCATATCGACTATGCGCTCACGGGCGATGTCGTTTCGCTGCGGGTACCGGAAGTCGGCGTGCCGGCACGTCGCGACGGACTGTGGCGCCACACCTGCTTCGAGGCGTTCTTCGCACCCGGCTCCGGCACGGGCTATCGTGAGTTCAATTTCTCGCCGTCGGGCGACTGGGCGGCGTACGACTTCCGGGCCGTGCGCGAGGGCATGGCTGCGCCGGATCTGTCGCGGCCGCCGCGGATCGAGGTCGTCGTGCACGACGATGTGCTGCGACTCTGCGTGTCACTCGCGGCCGCCGACGTGTACGTCTCCGGTACGCTGCGCGCAGGTCTGGCCGCGGTCGTGGAGGATGTGACCGGCGCGCGGTCGTATTTCGCGCTCGCGCATCCGCGCGCGGAGCCCGATTTCCACGATCCGGCCGGCTTCGTGCTGCGGCCGGGTGCTTACTGAGAGGACAGCATGGGCATCAGGTTCGGCATCGACCGTCTGCTCGCCGAGGCCGCGCTGCGTCGCCCCCTCGCAGGGCGTCGGGTCGCACTGCTCGCGCATCCGGCTTCGCTCACCCGCGATTTCCGCCACAGCCTCGATGCACTCGCCACGCGACGCGGTATCCGGCTGACGGCCGCCTTCGGCCCGCAGCACGGGCTGCGCGGCGACAAGCAGGACAACATGGTCGAGTCCCCGGATTACCGCGATCCCGTGCACGACATCCCCGTGTTCAGTCTCTATGGCGAGGTACGCCGGCCGACGGCGGCGATGATGGACCGCTTCGACGTGCTGCTCGTCGACCTGCAGGACCTGGGCTGCCGGATCTACACGTTCATCACGACGCTGCGCTACGTGCTGGAGGAAGCCGCGCGCCATCGCAAGTCGGTATGGGTCCTCGACCGCCCGAATCCGGCGGGTCGCCCGGTCGAGGGCACGCGGCTGCGTGCGGGCTGGGAGAGCTTCGTCGGCGCAGGTCCGCTGCCGATGCGCCACGGCCTCACCCTGGGAGAACTCGGCGGCTGGTTCGTGCGCACCCTTGGCCTGGACGTCGATTACCGCGTCATCGAGATGCGGGGCTGGCAGCCCCGCCGCGGGCCGGGTCATGGCTGGCCGCAGGGCGAGCGCAGCTGGGTGAACCCGAGTCCCAATGCGCCGAACCTGTCGATGGTGCGCTGCTACGCCGGCACGGTGATGCTCGAGGGTACGACGCTGTCCGAGGGTCGTGGTACGACGCGGCCGCTGGAACTCCTCGGAGCCCCGGATCTCGATGCGCCCGCGCTGCTCGCGATGATGCGGGTCATCGCACCGGAATGGCTGCACGGCTGCCGGCTGCGGCTCTGCTGGTTCGAGCCAACCTTCCACAAACACGTGGGCCGGTTGTGCGCCGGGTTGCAGATCCACGTCGATGACACGGCCTACGACCACGAACGGTTCCGGCCATGGCGGATCATGGCGGCGGCGTTCAAGGCGATGCGCAGTCTGTCGCCCGGCTATCCGCTGTGGCGGGACTTTCCCTACGAGTACGAGCGCGACCGGCTCGCGATCGACCTCATCAACGGCAGCGAGCTGCTGCGGCACTGGGTCGACGATCCCGCTGCGACTGCGGCGGACCTCGATGCCCTGGCGCAGCCGGACGAGGCATCGTGGCTGCAGGAACGCGAGGCGTTCCTGCTCTACCGCTGAACGGCCGGGCAGGGCGCATGCCCCGCCCCGCGATCACTTGCCGAGCGCGCCGAAGACCTTCTTCAGGATGCTGCTCGCCTGGCCGAGCGGGTTCTTGCGGATGGCGGCCTCTTCCTTCGCGATCATCAGGAACAGGCCGTCGAGCGCCTTGTCCGTCACGTAGGACTCGATGCTCGCCTGTTCCGGCTTGACGATCCCGGCATCACTGAGCTTGCCGGCGAGCGAGTTGTACTTGTGCGCGACACCGACCTTGCCGGTCGTGCGCTGGACGATCGGCAGCAGCTTCTCACGCAGCTGCGGTGTGCTGGTGCGTTTGAAATACTGCGTCGCAGCGTCGTCGGGACCCGAGAGAATCGCCGCGGCATCCTGCACGGTCATCTTCTTGACGGCATCGACCAGCACCGCCTTGGCTTCGGGCATCGCGGCCTCGGCGGCGCGATTCATCGCGACCACGAGCTCGTCCGACTGCTTGCGAAGCCCGAGCAGACGCATGGCCTTCTCGGCCTTCTTCAGCGGCTTCGGCAGCGGGATCTTCACTTCGGGATTGCCGAGGAAGCCGTCCGGCTTTCCGAGCTGGTCGATCGCCACTTTCGTGCCCTGGGTGAGCGCTTCCTTCAGGCCCGCGATGCGCTCACCACCCGAGAGCGACGCCGCGAGAGCCGTCGTCGTCGACAGACCGAGGAACAGCAGCAGCGCCAGGGCGCGCGTGCGCATGGGGCCGGCGGCGGGAGTCGTCATGGCGTCATGCCCTCCTGGCAGGTGACGCGGCCAGCATCGGCCCGCTGGTATCCGGTTGTCAATGCGATGCACCGCAGCGATCGGGCCGCCCGCCCGGCGCGCTCCGCGGGGTGTACGGGGTCGCGGGCCCGGAATCGATGCCCGGCGAGCCGCGGAAAGCGCCGGGATCAGGCGAGATGCCGGACTACGTGATCGACCTCGTCGGTACTGCCCAGCACGACCGCAGTACGCTGGTGGATGTCGGTCGGCCTGACGTCGAGGATGCGCATGCCCGGGCCCGCCAGCGCTTTGCCGCCCGCCTGTTCCATCAGCATGGCCATCGGGTTGGCCTCGTACATCAGGCGCAGCTTGCCGTTCGGTGCCTTCTTCGTCGGCGGGTACATGAAGACCCCACCCTTGAGCAGGATGCGGTGCACGTCGGCGACCATGGCACCGACGTAGCGGCTCGAATAGCTCTGCTCCTGCGCCCAGTCGAGATAGCGTTGATAGCCCTCCGGAAACGTGCGGCGGTTGCCCTCGTTCACGGAGTAGCTCTTGCAGGCGGCGGGGATGCGGATGCCGCGCTCGACCAGCATGAATGCGCCGTAGGAAGGATCGAGGACGAACATGTCGACGCCGTTGCCGACGGTCAGCACGAACACGGTGGACGAGCCGTACAGCACATACCCTGCGGCGATCTGCTCGGTGCCGGGCTGCAGCAGCGACTGTTCGGCCCGCGACACGCGACGGTCGTGGCGCAGGATGCTGAAGATGGTGCCCACGCCGCCGCAGACATCGAGATTCGACGAGCCGTCGAGCGGGTCGAAGAGTACGCAGTAGCGTCGCTCGCCGCTGCGCTGGTCACGCAGGATCACGGGTTCTTCGTTCTCTTCGGAGGCCACGATCGCCACACCCTCGCGGCCCCCGAGTGTGCGCAGGAGGATCTCGTTGGCGATGACGTCGAGCTTCTGCTGCTGCTCGCCCTGGACGTTCTCCTCGCCCGCGCTGCCGAGGACGTTCTCGAGCCGGGCACGGCGCACCTTCGCGGCAATCATCTTCGAGGAGATCGAGAGCGCCGAGAGGATCCAGGACAGCGTCCCCGTGGCCTCGGAGAAGTTCGACTGCTGCTGCAGGATGTGACCCTGCAGGGTCACGATGGGTCCGGTGTGCAGGGATGCGGGGGATGATTCGGCGGACATGCGGTAGGGACTCCTCGAAGGGTCTGCGGCTCGTGGCCGGCGAGAGGGGGACGTCTATTCTGGCCGAGCGTCCCGCATTACGTCATGGACGGGCATCACGGACGCCAATCGTGCGCTTTGTTCATGCACGGTACAGCCGTCGCAGGCTATGAAGGCGCTGTCTGGAGCGGGTCACGGGCCGGGGAGGCCTTCATGTCTGCCACCACGCGTCTTCTGGGCCGGAGTCTGGCCGCTGTCGCGGCCGTGCTGTCGATTGCCGGCTGCGGCGGCGGCGGTGGTGGCGGCGGTGGCGTCGGCACGCCCCCGACGCCGGCGATCACGCGGGGTGAGGCTCATCGCTTTCTCGTGCAGGCGAGCTTCGGACCCGATGCGCCGTCCGTCCAGCGGGTCATCGACCTCGGCTACGAAGGCTGGATCGACGAACAGCTGCGGACGCCGGCGACAAGGCACCTCGACTACATGCGCGGCCTGCCGCAGCCGAACAGCCAGCTCGACCGACAGGACGCCTGGTTCCAGGCCGCCATCCAGGGACGCGACCAGCTGCGCCAGCGCATGGCGTTCGCGCTCAGCGAGATCTGGGTGGTGTCCGAGAACAGCGGGCTCAACCAGTTCCCGCAGGCGCTCGCCTGGTACCAGGACCTGCTCGCCGAGAACGCCTTCGGCAACTACCGCACGCTCATGGAGCGTGTCACGTTGTCACCCGAGATGGGCTATTACCTCAGCATGCTCGGCAACGAGAAACCCGATCGTGCGCGCAACATCCGGCCCGACGAGAACTATGCGCGCGAGCTCATGCAGCTGTTCACGATCGGCCTGGTGCAGCTCGAGCCGGACGGCACGGTGCGGGTCGACGGTGCCGGCGTCCCGCTGCCGACCTACGACCAGCGTGCGATCGAGGCATTCGCTCACGTGTTCACGGGATGGACCTTCGGGGGCTCGCCGGCCTTCCATCAGCCGTCGTTCGACTGGCTTCAGCCGATGCAGCCCTTCGAGGCTTTCCATGACACCGGTGCGAAGACGCTGCTGAACGGCGCGACGGTGGCGGCCGGCGGCACCGCGCGGACGGATCTCGCCGCTGCGCTCGACAACATCTTCGCGCATCCGAACGTGGCGCCATTCGTTTCGAGGCAGCTCATCCAGCGCTTCGTCACCAGCAATCCCTCGCCTGCCTACGTGGAGCGCGTGGCGCGTGTCTTCGGCGACAACGGTCGGGGTGTGCGCGGCGACCTGGGTGCCGTCGTCAAGGCGATCCTGCTGGATGCCGAGGCGCGCGCGACTCCGTCGGCGGACCACCACGGCAAGCTCAAGGAGCCTCTGCTGCGTCTCACGGGGTTGTGGCGCGCATACGGTGCCCGGGCCGCGAACGGTCGCTACGCGGTGCAGGGTCTGGGCTTCCTGCTGGGCCAGGCGCCGCTGCAGTCGCCCTCGGTGTTCAATTTCTTCCGGCCCGACCATGCGCCGCCCGGAGAGATCGCCGACGCCGGGCGTGTCGCGCCCGAGATGCAGATCGCCAACGAGCTGACGAGCGCGATGACCACGAACCTGTTCACCATCGCTGTCTTCGCGTGGAACCGTTTCGACGCGAATCTTGCGACGGACGCAGTCGCGATCGACTTCAGCGGGGATGCAACGGCGGCTGCCGATCCGGCAGCACTCGTGACACGCATCTCCGACCGGCTGCTCGGTGGCTCGATCTCGACGGAACTGCGCCGCGAGGCCGAGGCACTGGCCGCCCGGTACCCGACGGGCCAGGAGAACCTGCGGGTGCTGGAAGTCGCACACCTGATCGCGACCTCGGCCGAATTCGCGGTGCAGCGCTAGCGCCGGCGTC
The DNA here is from genome assembly GCA_046352935.1 of Steroidobacteraceae bacterium. GTDB lineage: Bacteria > Pseudomonadota > Gammaproteobacteria > Steroidobacterales > Steroidobacteraceae > CAYWMY01. Next base: position 155,747 of record JAXMGR010000006.1, on the reverse strand, counting down.
GTGTTCCTGATGATTCCAGTGCACTCTGCCGGGCCCGGGAGATCGACACCATGAAGTTCCAGATCCGTGATTCCTCACATTGTCCGGAAAGCGGGGCACAGAATCCGGCGCGTGTGGATCGTCGTGGCTTCCTGAAGCTCACTGCTGCGGCAGCGGGTGCCATGGGCGCGGGCCTGCTCGCGGCTCCGGCGCGCGCCGATACGTCCGGCTACCGTGCCCTGGTCGCGGTGTTCCTCTACGGTGGCAATGACGCATTCAACATGGTCGTGCCACGCAGCAACGCGGAACATGCGGTGTACGCGGCGTCGCGTCAGAACCTCGCGGTGCCGCAGTCCACGCTGCTGCCGATCCAGCCGCTGACATCGGATGGTGCCGCGTACGGATTGCATCCATCCATGCCCGGCCTGCGGCAGCTGTTCGCAGCAGGTCGCGCGGCCATCGTGGCGAACACCGGACCGCTGGTCGAGCCAGCCACCAAGGCCGCGGTGCTCGCGCGCGGGGTCGCAGTGCCACCGCAGCTCTTCTCGCACAATGATCAGCAGGACCAGTGGCAGACACTGAAGGGTCGTGCCGCCGTGGCGACGGGCTGGGCGGGGCGTGTCGCCGATCTGCTGGAGGCCGAGCTTGCAACGCAGCAGTTGCCCATGAACATTTCGATCGCGGGCACCGTGCCGTTTCACGCGGCGGCTCATGCGGCGCCTTACGTCGTGGGTGAGCAGGGCGTCGTCGAGTACATCGCGCTGACCGACTCGGTCTTCGGCGGGGCCGCGCGGCGCCGCGCCTTCGAGGCCCTCGTGCGCACCCGGCAGCCGACAATTTATGGACGTGCGCTGAACGAAGTACACGAGCGGGCATTGCTCTATGCGGATCGTGCGCAGGCTGCCCTGACGCGCACTCCCGCGCCGACCACGACCTTCCCCGACGACGCGCTCGGTCGCCAGCTGGCGATGGTCACGAGACTGATCGCCGTGCGCGGGGAGCTCGGCATGCGCCGTCAGATCTTCCTCGTCGGCACCGGTGGATTCGACACCCATGATGCGCAGAACGAGTCGCAGCCTCGGCTGCTGGCCGAGGTCAGCGGAGCGCTTGCAGCCTTCGACACCGCCCTCTCCGAGCTCGGGGTCGCATCGCAGGTGACCGCCTTCACGATGTCGGATTTCGGACGAACACTGACCAGCAATGGCGACGGCACCGACCACGGATGGGCCGGGCATCAGCTGGTGCTGGGTGCTGCGGTACGAGGTGGGGACATCCACGGCCGGATGCCGCGTCTCGAAATCGACGGGCCGGACGACGTCGGCGGGGGGCGCATCGTGCCGACGATCGCCGTGCAGCAGTATGCTGCGACGCTCCTGCGCTGGTTCGGACTGACGGAAGGGCAGATCGACGTCGCGGCGCCGGGTCTCGGCGCATTCGGCGCGCGGGACCTCGGATTCATGATCTGACGATTCCGACGACCCGGGATCGACGGGTGGCGCCCCTCCCGGGAGGCTCAGCCCACGGCAGCTGCGGGCACGGCCGAGGGGCGGAAATCGACCCTTTCGTCACTGGGCAGGCACCAGATCTCGACCGGAGCCGCTCGGCCGCGCAGCTGCAGTGCGGGCAGGCCGACCACGTTCAGCTCGCGGTGCGAGTCGTCGAGGGATCTCTTGACGGCTGTCGAGAACAGCGCCTCGCCAGCACGTGCGCGCTGCGAGAGTCGCGCTGCCACGTTCACGGTGTCGCCCACGATCGTGTAGCTGTGGTGCAGCGGCGAGCCGACGTCGCCGGCAATGAGCTCGCCCGCGTTGATGCCGATGCCGAGTCCGGTGTCGATGGCGAGGCGTTGCTTCCATTCCGCCGCGAGCGCGCGGAAGCCATCCAGCATTTCGCACGCGGCGTCGACTGCGTGGCCCGGTGCGTCGTCGAGCCGGCTGGGTACGCCGAAGCCCGCCATCAGCCCGTCGCCAGCGAGGTGGAACACGGTTCCCCCGTGGCGTACGGCGATGCCCGTCAGCAGCTGGAAGAACTCGTTCAGGAGGGGTACGACGTCCGCGGGGTTCAGCCTCTCGGAGATTCCCGTGAAGCCACGCATGTCCGCGAACATGACGGCACCGGACAGCCGCGCATGCGTGTTCCCTGCCGGCGAGCGCAGTTCGCAGCGACAGGTGCCGATCTGATGCAGTTCGATCAGATTCCCGGCCGGATCCCGCAGCAGTACCCGTTCGGCGCCGGGATCCACGAGACCGGGCAGGCAGCGGTGTGGCAGGCCGAACCGTTGCAGTTCGTCCTTCGCGGCGGCGATATCGGCGACTGCGAACGCGACGTGCGGCAGTGAAGGATCGAAGCCCAGGTCCGGCGAGAGGGTCGAGCCGCCTGCCGCGACCAGCTGCAGCTGGGCATGCCGGCCGGCGGCGAGCCAGTGGGCGTTGACGCCGGGGGCTCGTGGATGCGTGTCGTCCGGCACCAGTCCGAGAACCTGCGTGTAGAAGTCGAAGGCCGCCCTGGCGGCCTGGCCGGATGCGGGCACGCGCACCGCATGACGGTGCAACTCCAGCACCCGGATCACCATCCCCGAATCTCCCCGATCAGTCTGTCGCGAACCCGTCGCATCGGCGGGCGCCGTATGCTCACCCATGTGCGCGCACTTGTCACCGGGCAGCCGACGCCACGCGGCCGCCCGGCGGATCAGCGCAGAATCTCCCGTGTCACATCGCCGCCGCGGCGAGGTTTCTCGCGCAAGGCCGCGGGCTGCGCCGCAGGGTCTTGAAGCCGCTCGTCCAGCGGTACGTGGAAGGCTGCCCGGTTGCCGGCACGAGAGCGCGGTCGCCGAGTGCCTGCTGAGCCTCACGCATCCGTCGCAGCAGCCCGGCCGATTCTGCTTCGGTCACGGCCACGGGAATCGCAGGAGTCTCCTTAGCCACGATGATCCACCTCCATCAACACCACCCCGAGTGGTGGCGCTCACTGTCTCCTTTTCGACCGCGACGGCGTTAGGACGTTCCTGCTGATCGGGTGGACAAATCGGCACGAAGAAGGCTGAAAAGCCTGTCCTGTCGGATCCATGCAACGGCGTTGCGACGTAAGACGGGCCTGTTGCAGGCTGGCAACGTGCACTGGCTCACAGCCGCAGGCCGCGGTTATGTCCATCGCGGGAGCCACCGACTACAGTGACGGTACCTGCGGAATTGCGCCCGTCGATGCCGATGCCTCTACCCTCGTTTCTGTGGTTCAACCTGTGCGTTGCGGAACAGCCGGATCCGCCCGGCGCGTTCCTCCCGTACTTCCGCATCGTGCGCGGAGACATCGCGGCGTTCTCCGAGCCTGGGCCCGGGGCTTCAGCGCCGCGGGAGCTGGTGCCGGATGTCTTCTGCTTCGAGTTCGACTACCCCGACATGCAGGGGCTGCGACTCATCCCCGAGGCGAAGCGGCGCCATCCCTCCGTCCCGATCCTGCTGCTAACGACACAGCACTCCGCCGACCTTGCCCTGTGGGCACTGCGAGCGAGAGTGTTCGATTACCTCGTGAAGCCGCTGGTGGAGGACGACGTCTCGCGCTGCATGGAGCAGCTCGGACAGGCGCTGGAGGCGAGGCGTCGGCAGGGCACGAGGAGCGTCGCCGCAGCCGCGACGCGCATCCCCAAGGAGGCCCGGTACCGGCCGGTTCGCACCGAGCGGCCGCTGCTGCCGGCGTTGTCGCATGTCTCGCGGAATCTGGGTTCACCGATCGCGCTCGGTACCGTCGCGGGGCTCTGCGGAATGTCCGCGCAGCGTTTCAGCCGCGAGTTCAAGGCGGCTTTCGGTGCGACGTTCCAGGAGTATCTGCGTGACTGCAGGCTTGCCGAGGCGCGCCGGCTGCTCGCGAATCCTGCCGTACCGATCGCCGATGTCGCCGCAATGACCGGCTTCACCGACGCATCGTATTTCGCCCGTCTGTTCCGCCGCTACCAGGGACACACGCCGAGTGAGTTCCGCCAGCTCGCCATCGAGGGGCGGCGGGCGGGGGTCGATCCCACGGAGCTGGTGCTCGCCACGGGATGAGCGCGAGCGGTCGCCGCGCTGCCCGTGCGGAGACTACGGCAAGAGTCAGGCGTAGCGACGCAAGGTGGCTGGCTGCTCGTTCAGTGGTCGCCACCACTTCTGCAGCAATCGGTCGAGTTCGTCCAGCCTGAACGGCTTGCTGAGGAAGTCGTCCATCCCCGCCTCCAGACAGGCATCGCGGTCGCTCGCCATCGCGTTGGCGGTCAGCGCGACGATCGGGGTGTGCAGACCGCCGGTCGATTCGTGGGCACGGACGCACCGTGTGGCCTCGAGACCATCCATCTCGGGCATGTGACAATCCATGAGTACGAGGTCGAACGGGTGAGTCCTCGTGAGCACTTCGACAGCCGCACGACCATCGCTCACGATCTCGAATTCGCAGGCGAGGGCTTCGAGGAAGCCACCGGCCACCATCTGGTTGACCGGATTGTCTTCGACGACCAGCACCCTCATCCTGCCGCGATGCGCCGGTACCCGGCTCGTGGCCGAGGCTGCCGGTGTTGTCGCTGCGGCGTCGGCGGACTGCGGTCGCGGATCGTGCCCGAACTCGAGCGTGAACCAGAAGGTCGATCCCTCGCCAAGACGGCTGGTCACCCCGCAGTCACCGCCCATGAGTCGACACAGGCGGCGGACGATGGCGAGGCCGAGGCCCGTGCCACCGAACTGACGCGTCGTCGAGCTGTCCGCCTGCGTGAAGGACTCGAACAGCCGCGGCAGGACATCGGAGCGGATGCCGATGCCGGTGTCCTCGACTTCGAAGCGGAACGTGAGGGAAGGAGGTTCCCCGGAGAGCAGGCGAGCACTGAACCGGATCCGTCCCCGCTCCGTGAACTTCAGGGCGTTGCCGACGAGATTAGTGACAATCTGTGCGTAGCGTGTCGGGTCGCCGACCACCGCGGTCGGCAGGTCATCGGGCCAGTCGACCTCGAGCTCGAGTCCCTTGTGCTCGATCTGTGGTCGCAGCAGCTGCAGGACGTTGTCCGTCGACGTGCGCAGGTTGAATCCGGTCGCCTCGGCTTCGAGGCGCCCGGCCTCGATCTTCGAGAAGTCCAGTACGTCGTTCAGGATCCTGAGGAGCGAGAGCGCGGACCGCCGTATGGTCTCTGCGGATTCCCGCTGCCTCTCGTCGAGCCGCGTGCGCAGCAGGATCTCGGTCATGCCGACCACGCCGTTCATCGGCGTGCGCAGTTCGTGACTCATTGCGGCGAGAAACGCCGATTTCGCACGGCTCGCCGATTGTGCCGCCTCGTTGGAGGCATGCAGCTCGCGATTCGTCTGCTCGAGTCTGTGCAGGGCGTGAGTGAGGGCGGCGGTGCGTTCCTTGACCTTGCCCTCGAGAGCGATGGCTGCCTGGAAGAGGGAAAACGAGTTTCCCTGCAGGTCCATGTCGCGCTCGACACGATTCATGAGCGCTTCGTTGATGCAGCGGAGCTGCGAGATCTCCTCGTCGAGTTCCGTGCATCGCGACCGCAGTCGCGCGTCGTCTTCCCGATCGATGTCCTGCGGGGTACCCAAGCCGTCAACCCGTTCCACCGATCGCGATGCCCGTGAACGTCTGGTTGACGTGCATCGAGTTGAACTGCTCGCCGTAGGTGGCGAATCCGATCACATTGTGATCGACGAAGATCCGGCCGATCTTCTCCTTGATGCCCTCACGCTCGCTCTCCAGGCGCCGGAGGATGCAGTCGCAGCCCAGGACCAGCTGTGGGTGTCCGACGGTGGCACGGACCTGCTCGAAAGCGTGCTCGAGGTTCTCGACCATGTCGACGCCCCTGGCGACGGTCAGGACGATGCCCTCGTCGATGGCGCAGAAGAACGTGAGACTCTCGTCCTCGTTCACCTTGGCGATCGACCGCACGAAGTACTGGCCACCGATGCGCACGACGACCGGATGTGTCGCGAACGTCATCGGTGTCAGTTCCGTGATCTGCAGGTTCAGCAGCTTCGCGAACTCCCGGGCAGCAGGCTTGCCGTTGATCTCGTGAACGATCCGGCGTGCAGGGTCGGCCCGTGTGACCACCATGCGCCGGTCCGACTGGACGAAGTGCTGCGTGCGGAAGGCCATGCAGGGCAGCGTCGTACGGACCAGCGTCAACAGTGCGACCTTCTGGTGGAAGGTGCCATGGTAGTACAGGTGCGTTGCGCCGAAGTGCGTGTCGTCTGCAGCGGAGCCGCCGACCAGGTCGACGCCGTCCAGGTGCTGGTGTACGCAGCTGACGACCAGCTCTTCGAGCATTGCGAGCCCGTCGATCAGCAGGAAGCCGAAGGTGCTGGCGGTGCCCCCGGTTGATGTCGGTCCCATTTCGGGAAGTTCTCTCAGGAGCGCCGTGGTGTCCGCTGCGCAGGTCGCGCTGTCGAACGGATCTAGGTGGATCAGGTGGCTGACCACCTGGAGATCGTCGCCGGCCAGGCTGAATCCAGTCAGTGCGCCGGACAGATAGCCCTGCGGCGTGATCTCGCCGGCGGTCGTGCATCCGATCAGGTTGACCGCGCCGAATCGCTCGTGGAGCTCGTGCGCGAGTGCCGGCAGATCCATGTCCGGAGTGCAGTAGAACACCGCGAGCTTGATGTCCGGCTGGTCCAGTGCCGTGTGGAGTTCGCGCGCGGCTTCGCGCGCATCACGGGACAGGGACGTTCCCTTGCGTATCGAAAGGCTGGTCAGCATGCGATGTTTCCGGAGTCTGGACGCGATACCGATGTTCGTGCCGCGGCGCAGCCCGGCTTGGCACACATATCGGCCGCACGGCCAGCGCGCTTGACGGATGCTCCCGCCGCCTCGGCGACGCGGCTGCCGGAGTGTGAACCGCGTCACACCTGGTGGGGCGGTTGAGTCGATCGGACCGGTCCGGAACGGACCCACGGAGTTGGTGCGCGCCCGGAGGGATTCGAACCCCCGACCACTCGGTTCGAAGCCGAGTACTCTATCCAGCTGAGCTACGGGCGCATTGGCCGGAAATGGCTGGGCGCACTATGCCCCACGAACGGGACTTTCGGCTACCACTGAGCCGGACGTCACCGACCGACTTCGTCACTCGGCTCCGTTGCTCGTCCCCGCGGCGGTCGCCGCCGCGATCACCGGCGGCCTTCGAGCCAGTCGTTGAGCACTTCGTGGAAGAAGCGCACGCGCGTTTCCTGTGCTGCGAGATAGCTGTCCGCATAGCCACGCGAGCGCATGCCGCGTTGCTGGCCCTCGGCGAGCATCATGTCCTGGTGGACGATCTGGCCGGCGAGCTCAGGAACGCCGCGGCCGCGGTCGAACGTCCGGTGGTCGCAGAACTCCGCTTCCTCGAATTTACGGCGCCCGAACATGATGACTTCACCCTCGGTGATGCCATCGACCGGGAACACGAAGCTCCACAGGTCGAAGCTGCACTTGTTCGGATCGTCCGGGTGCGGTTCGGAGCGGAAGAAGATGATGTGGTCCGGCAGGAACGAGATGGTGATGTTCGGGAAGATCACGGTGTGCAGGCTGTCGGTGAGCTGCTCGTCGTCCATCCGTTCATAGTGCAGGTAGCCGCGCTCCTTCCACAGTTTCTGCTTCTGCGCCTTGAGGTCGAGCCAGCCCTGTCGGGCCCGCGTCTCGAAGTCGGGATACGTGGCCGGATCGATGCCCCATTGCCGCAGGATGTCGTCGAAGAAGTGCGGTGTCCCGCCTGGCGGGCGGTCACGCAGCGACGGACGCATCGGCTGGACGGTGCGGCCGTGCCCGCGTGGGAACATCTCGTGCCGTGCGCTCCACCAGTCCTGGTCGATCCACGGCGGTACCTGTGGATGCGCGGTGCGGGTGTGGTACGACTCGCTGAAATTGTCCGGTGCGAATTTCCAGTTCGTGTCGAGATCGATCCTCATCCAGCCGACGCGAATGGCCTTGTCCAGGGGATAGGCGGCATACAGCTCGGGCAGCGGCTCGAGGAAGCGGAGCAGGGGTTCCGCGTCCGGGTCCATGGCGTACCAGACGAAACCGCCCCAGGTGTCGACGCGCAGCTCCTTCAGCGACGCCTTGCCGCAGGGGTCGCCCTGCAGGTACGTCTCCGGGTCCGGCACGCTCCGGACGACGCCGTCACGACCGTACACCCAGCCGTGGTAGGGACAGTGGAAGCCGTCGGTGTGGGCGGCATTCCAGACGAGTCTTTGTCCCCGATGGGCGCAGGAGTTGTAGAAGGCCCGCAGGGACCCGTCGTCCTGCTTCACGACGACGACGGACTCATGCATGAAATCGTGGATGATGTAGTCGCCCGGCTCCTGCAGCTGACTCGTGCGTCCGGCGACGTGCCAGATGCGGGTCCAGAGGCGGTCCCATTCCTTCTTCGCGAACGCGGTCGACCAGTAGCGATCGCCGTCGATGCGGTCCCCGCGCAGCAGCGAGGGATCGCGGCCGTTCATCGTGAGCGGGTGGCGCACCGGGTCGGTCATGTCTTGGTCCCCCCACGGCAGTGTCACGAGGCTATGCGAAACGTGGCGGGCCGTGAAGAGCAGGTCATGTCGCCCGGACGGGTCCGGTGAATGCGGCGGCGCGGTCGAGCGGGAAGCTGTAGTCGACTGCAGGGTCAAGCCTGACCGGCCCCCGGCTCGACGCCGAGCGCCTCGATCTCGATCTGGGCTTCGAGCCAGCGTTCCTCCGCATCACCGATCTGCCGCGTCAGTTCGCCGTCCTCCCGGGTCAGCTCGCGCAGTCGGTCCGCCGGGGCGCCCGCGTACAGTTCTGGATCCGACAGCTGGCGTCGGATGTCGTCGAGGCGGGCCCTCAAGGCCTGCAGGCGCGAGTCCAGCGCCTCCACGTCGCGCAGCAGGGGGCGGCGACGGGCAAGCCAGTCGCGCCGGGACTGCGCGGCAGCGAGACGCTGCTGTTCACGTTGTGCGCGGCCATCGCTTCCGGTGCCTCCCGGGCCGCTGGACACGGCCGCCGCACGCCGTGCCTCCAGCCAAGAGACGTAATCGTCGAGGTCGCCGTCGAACGGCAGCACGGTACCGTCAGCGACCAGCAGGAATTCATCGCAGACCGTGCGCAGCAGGGCGCGATCGTGCGATACCAGCACGAGGCTGCCGTCATATCCGGCGAGCGACCTCATCAGTGCGTGTCTCATCTCGAGATCGAGGTGGTTGGTCGGCTCGTCGAGCAAGAGCAGGTTCGGCGCCGAGCGCACGAGCAGCGCGAGTGCGAGTCGGGACTTCTCGCCGCCCGAGAAGCGCCCCACGGGTGCATCCGCCTGCTCTCCACGGAAGTCGAATCCACCGAGCCAGTCACGCAGTTCCTGTTCGCGGGTCCTGGGCTCGAGCAGCCTGAAGTGGCCGAGTGGCGAATCATCCAGCCGGAGCTGCTCTAGCTGCTGCTGCGCAAAATAGCCGATGCGCACACCCGTGCCGAGCACACGGCGGCCGCACGCGGGCGCGCTCTCGCCGGCCAGCAGGCGCATCAGTGTGGACTTGCCGGCACCGTTCGGGCCGAGGAGGCCGACGCGCGCTCCGCTGCGCAGCGCCAGCTGCACGCCGGTGAGCACACGCCGGTCGCCGTACGCCACACCGGCGTCCTCGAGGGTCAGCAGGGGATCCGCACAGCGTGCCGGTTCGGGGAATTCGAATTCGAACGGAGCGTCGACGTGCGCAGGTGCGACCTGCTCCATGCGTGCCAGGGCCTTCAGCCGGCTCTGCGCCTGGCGGGCCTTGGTTGCCTTGGCGCGGAAGCGCGCGACGAAACGTTCCATGGCTGCGACCTGTCGCTGCTGTTTCGCGTGGAGTGCCTGCTGCATGGCGAGCCGGCCGGCGCGCTCCCGTTCGAACGTCGAGTAGTTGCCGGTGTAGAGCACCAGTGACCCGGCATCGAGATGCAGGATGTGGGTTGTGCAGGCGTCCAGCAGCTCGCGGTCATGGGAGATCAGCAGCAGCGTGCCGCCGTAACCCGCGAGCCAGCGTTCGAACCATACGATGGCGTCGAGATCGAGGTGGTTGGTCGGCTCGTCGAGCAGGAGCAGGTCGGCGCGGCTCACGAGCGCCTGCGCCAGATTCAGTCGCATGCGCCAGCCGCCCGAGAACTCGGCGACGGGACGAGCCAGATCGGCTGGCGCGAATCCGAGACCGTCCAGCAGCGTGGCCGCGCGTGCCGTGGCGCCATAGCCGTCCATGGCGGCGAGCTTCGCATGGAGCTCGCCTATCGAGTTGCCATCGTGTGCCGCCTCGGCGGCAGCGAGTTGTCGCTGCACCTCGCGCAGGGCGGTGTCGCCGTCCTGCACGTGGTCGATGGCGGCACGCGCGAGCGGCGGCGTTTCCTGCGCCACGCTGGCGATGCGCCAGTGTGCAGGTACGCCGCACTCGCCGGCATCGACGGAGAGTTCTCCCCGCAGCAGGGCGAACAGGCTGGACTTGCCGCTGCCGTTCGCTCCCACCACTCCGACACGCCAACCGGGGAAGATCTGCAGGCTGGCGTGTTCGAGCAGCCGACGCGCACCGCGCGCCAGCGTGACGTCCTGAAGGCGGATCATGGCCGGGGAGGGCGGCCGTCAGGCCACCGGCGCTCGGCCAGCGGGCGTCGCGTTGCGGCCGGCGGCGAGGGTGGCATGTCGTCGCCGACCGTCAGAGCAGCCGGGTTCCCAGCCACCAGCCGAGTGCCGCGATCATCGCGGAGGCGGGGATCGTGATGATCCATGCGAGCACGATGTTGCCGGCCACGCCCCAGCGCACGGCGCGCGCGCGCTGCACGGTACCGACGCCCACGATGGCGCCGGTGATCGTGTGCGTGGTCGACACCGGGATGCCGAAGAAGGAAGCCATGAACAGCGTCATCGCGCCGCCGGTCTCGGCGGCGAAGCCACCCACGGGCTTGAGCTTGGTGATGCGCTGGCCCATCGTCTTGACGATACGCCAGCCCCCGAACAGCGTGCCGAGCGCGATGGCGATGTAGCAGCTGACGATGACCCACTCCGGCAGGTGGTCCTGTGTCGTTTCACCGGCCGCGATCAGCAGCAGCCAGATGATGCCCATGGTCTTCTGTGCGTCGTTGCTGCCATGCCCCATGCTGTAGAGCGCAGACGACAGCAACTGCAGGCGACGGAACCACCGGTCCACGCGCCGTGGCGGGGATCGCCGGCAGATCCACGAGACGGCGATCATGAGCAGGCCCGCGAGCAGCATGCCCACGAGCGGCGAGACGAAGATGAAGGTCGCGGTCTTGGTGATGCCGGAGGTGACCAGCGGGCCGGTGCCCGCCTTGGCGATCGTCGCACCGATCATGCCGCCGATCAGTGCGTGCGAGGAACTCGACGGGATGCCGAAGTACCAGGTGATGATGTTCCACGAGATCGCGCCTACCAGCGCGCCGAAGATCACGTACTGGTCCACGACGTCCGGTGTGACGATTCCCTTGCCGACGGTCGCGGCGACTTTCAGGTGGAACAGCGCGATCGAGACAAAATTGAAGAGCGCTGCCCACGCGACCGCCTGATACGGCTTCAGCACGCCCGTGGACACGACGGTCGCGATGGAATTCGCGGCGTCGTGGAAGCCGTTCATGAAGTCGAAGGCCAGCGCCAGCAGTACGAGTCCGACCAGCGCGAGCAGCGCTATCTCGCCGGTCATCTCAGGCGTTCTCCAGCACGACGCCCTCGATCACGTCGGCGACGTCCTGGCAGCGGTCCGTCGCGGTCTCCAGGAGTTCGTACACGGCTTTCAGCTTGATGATCTGCCGTACGTCCTCTTCTCCACGGAACAGCTTCGACACGCCCGCGCGCATCACCCGGTCGGCATCCGACTCCAGACCGTCGATCTCGTGGCAGATGCGCAGGATCTCCGGCGCGTGGTCCATGTTGTTGAGGAGACCGACCGCGGCCTGGACACGTTCGCAGCAGATGCGCACGAGATCAGCCAGGTGCTGCGTCTCCGGCGTCAGCGAGTGGATGTCGTACAGCGCCAGTGATTCCGCGGTGTCCTGTATGAGGTCCAGGATGTCGTCCATGCGCGCGATCAGCCGGTGGATCACATCGCGGTCGAATGGCGTGATGAAGGTCGAATGCAGCAGCGACGCGGTCTCGTGTGTGATCCGGTCGGCCGCGCTCTCGAGTTCCTGGATGCGCCGGATCAGTGCGTCGCGCCGTTCGAGGTCGGAGTTGTTGGCGAGCAGCTCGGCGAGCGCCTTGCCCCCCTCGACGACTTTCGTGGCGTGCTGGTTGAACAGCACGAAGAACTGGCCCTCGCGGGGCATCAGTTTCGACAAAAAGCTCATTCTGGATCCTGCCTGAGGGATTCGGGGGGCACGCCCCCTCGCGGTGCGCAAGGCTACCAGACTGGCCGCGGCCCGTTCAGCCTGTGGGATACTCGCCTGCAGGAGGGAGGGGCCTCGCGTGCCGGCCGCGGGGTCGGGCCGCGCCACCGGCGCACGGTGTCGGCGGGGCCACTGCGAGCGACCATGGAATCCGTCCCGTCCCGACCCTCAGCCCGATCGTTGCGCCCGCTCGCCGCGCTGCTGCCATTTCTGCGGAGGTACCGTGGCACCCTGGCGCTGGCGCTGGCCGCGCTGCTGCTCGCCTCGACGGCCATGCTGGCCCTGCCGCCTGCCGCCCGGCTGCTCGTCGATCAGGGCATCTCCGGCCAGAGCGTGGCGATCATCGACCGCTATTTCCTGGGTTTCCTGGGCGCTGCGGCGCTGTTCTCGGGGTTTGCGGCCCTGCGGTTCTATCTCGTGACCTGGCTCGGCGAGCGTGTCGCTGCAGATCTGCGCGAGGCCGTCTATCGGCGCGTGATCCGGATGGATCCCGCCTTTTTCGAGGTCACCAGGACCGGCGAGGTGCTCTCGAGACTCACGACAGACACCACGCTGGTGCAGTCGATCGCCGGCGTCGGGCTGTCCATCACCCTGCGGTCGGCCGTCAACCTGGCGGGCTCCCTGGTGATGCTGGCGGTCACCAGCCCGAGGCTCACGGGGATCATCGTGGTGCTCGTGCCCGTGATCGTGGGTCCGCTGATCTACGTCGGGCGCAAGGTCCGGCGGCTGTCGCGGGAGTCCCAGGACCGTATCGCCGACTCGAGCGGACTCGCCGGCGAGACCCTGAATGCGATCCAGACCGTGCAGGCGTTCACGCTGGAAGGCCTGCAGGTCGGGCGCTACGACGCGGCGGTCGAGGCCGGCTTCGAGACCGCCGCACGGCGCGCGCGCGTGCGGTCCGCACTCACAGGTGCCGGCTTCCTGCTGGTGTTCGGCGCAATCACCTTCGTGCTGTGGCTCGGTGCGCACGACGTGGTTGCCGGTCGCATGTCGGGCGGCGAACTCGGACAATTCCTGCTGTACGCGATGTTCGTCGGCACGGCGGCGGCGTCACTCACCGAGATGTGGGGGGAGGTCCAGCGTGCCGCCGGCGCGATGGAGCGCCTCGCCGAGCTGCTGGTCGTCAGCCCGGCGATCCACGCGCCGGCGGATCCCGATGCGCTGCCGTCCCCGCCGGTCGGCGCCATCCGTTTCGAGGGCGTGCAGTTTTCCTATCCTTCGCGTCCCGGTCGATGGGCGCTGGACGGCTTCACGCTCGACGTGCGGTCCGGTGAGACGGTCGCACTGGTGGGCCCGTCGGGTGCCGGGAAGTCCACGACGTTTCAGTTGCTGCTGCGCTTCTACGATCCGGAGGCCGGTTGTGTCTCGCTCGACGGCGTCGACATCGCCCGTGCCGATCCGGAAGTCGTGCGTGGGCGGATCGGCCTCGTGCCGCAGGAGACGGTGCTGTTCGGCGCCTCGGCACGCGACAACATCCGCTGCGGACGTCCGGGTGCGAGCGACGCCGAGATCGAAGCGGCGGCGGTCGCCGCGGGTGCGGACGCCTTCCTGCGGGAACTTCCGCAGGGGTACGACACCTTCCTCGGCGAGAGGGGCGTCCGCCTCTCCGGAGGGCAGAGGCAGCGGCTCGCGATCGCACGCGCATTGCTGAAGGACCCGCCGGTCCTGCTCCTCGACGAGGCAACCAGCGCCCTCGATGCTGAGAGCGAACGGCTGGTGCAGTCTGCGCTGGAGCGGCTCATGGAGGGGCGTACGACGCTGGTGATCGCGCATCGACTCGCCACGGTGGTCAGGGCGGACCGCATCGTCGTCATGGATCACGGGCGCATCGTTGCCATGGGCACCCACGAGGAACTGCTCGCTGCCAGTGATCTCTATGCGCGCCTCGCGCGGCTGCAGTTCGCGTCCACAACCGGCGTATGAGCGACTCGGGAGCCGGGGACCTGCACGGCGCTGCAAAGCTCCGTTGCAGGTCGCGCGGGCTGCAACGGAGGGCGCGCCTCGTCCCGCGGGAAGATCTCGCTCGATTCGCCGACCCTCCTGCACGCCCGCGCAGCTGTTGCATTGTGCGGCGACACCGTGAAGGTCCCCGGCTGCCGCGTCGCTCAGCGCGCCTCGCGCAGGACGCGGGCTGGCAGTTCGACGCGATCGCCGGCGCGGATGCCGAGCCGTTCCGCGGTGCCGCCCGGCACCTCGAGCACGGCGACGACGCGCGCCACGGCGTTGTACGGGTCGGTCGTGAGGGGGCGTGTCGACGCGGCGATGTTCGAAATCCGTCCGTTCCCCTGCACGAACAGCATGTCGAGCGGGAGGTACGTGTTCTGCATCCAGAACGACGCCACGAGCGGTGCGGGGAAGACGAACAGCATGCCGCGATCCGGATCGAGCGTGCGGACGAACATGAGTCCCTGTGAGCGATGCTGCGGTGTGCGCGCGATCCAGACGCGGAATTCGTGCGATCTCCCGGCCGAGCGCACCGTGACCCTTCCCGCGGGGAAACGCTGCAGTGGCTGATAGTCCGGCGGCAGGGCGTCGCCGTCCGCCCGGGCGCCGGTGAACACGAGGCTCAGGAGGAACAGCAGGAGCAGGCGTCGCGTCATGGTGTCGAGTCCCCCGGGGCTTCGACCGGCGGGACGTCCACGCGACCCACGAAGTCGAAGCGGTTGACGAGCACCGCGGAGCTGCCGTGGGGCGCGCGCGCCGGCACGAAGCAGAAGCCGCGACCCTCGATGCGGAAGCGCCGCGTGCGGGACGCAGGCGATGGGATCTCGCGCTGTTCCACGTGGTCGAGGCGGCACCGGTCGCTGCCCTGAGTGCCGTAGATCTCGCCCGCGTCCTCGACGAGCAGCGTGACGTTGACAGGGACACCGTCGCGGACCTCGCCGGGCACGAGTTCACCTGCCGCGAACAGCACCGCGAGTGCGCGACCGTCGGGCAGGTGGCTGCGGAAGCGCACTCTCACGCCGGCGCCGTCCGGTCGCGGCATGCCCTCGCACTCCAGGGCCTGGCCGTGCCAGTCGAGGTCGGCTTCGATTGCGCCGCGCAGACGGGCGCGCAGCAGGGCGTCCCCGGCGTCGAGGCACCCGCCCGCCGATGTCGCGGCCGGTTGTATCGGGGCGGGATCCGCGCCGGCGGAGGCCGCAAATGCGAGCAGGGTCAGGGCGAGTCGGCGCACGATGGTCCTGGCTGCAGTGGTCCGGGCGGCGCGCCGGTACCGGACGGGCCGCGGCGCGCAGTCTGCCAGCGATGCGGGTTGCGCGCAGCAGCCGGAACCATGGACGCGGAGGTTATGGATATCCGGGCAGCGCGACACTAGACTGCCGGCGCACTCCCGGGCCCGGAATCCTCACGGGCCGTGGATCGTCGTTCAGGAGGCCGATACGCCAGATGCAGGATGATCGCGATCCGCGACTGAGAGTGGCTCTGTGCTGGCGCCTTCACCAGCCGGAAGGGCGCGATCTGCTGTCCGGTGAGCCGCTGCTCCCGGCGCACGCTCTCGGGTCGCTGCGGGAGTGCCTCGATCTGGCGGTCCATCTCGAAACCGCTCCCGGCGTCAGCGCGACAGTGGCTCTCTCGCCCGTCCTGCTGGAACAACTGCGCGAGATCGGCGTCCAGATTGCGAGCCACCTGCGCCATGGAACGACGCTCAAGGATCCGTTGCTGGCGCTGCTGACCCCCGAGGGGCTGCCGGAGTGTCCGGACGCCCGGCACGGCCTGCTCCGGGATCTGTTGTCCACGGTACCCGGGCAGCTCGACGCGCGTTTCGCCCCCTATGCGGAACTCGCCGAGATCGGTCGCCTGCTGGTCAGTCCGGCCGCCATCGGCTACGCGTCCCCGCAGTTCCTCCGGGACTTCGCGGTCTGGCACCACCTCGAGCAGGTCGGTGAGTCGCTCCGCCGGGGCGATCCGCGGGTCCAGGAACTCGAGTGGCGAGCGCGTGGCTTCGAGTCCCGGCATCAGCGCCTGCTGCTCGAGGTGCTGGCCGATGCCGTGGGTGGGCTCGTGCCCCGCTACCGGCGGCTGGTCGGAAGCGGCCGGATCGAACTCGCGACCGCGCCCTGGGGCGACCCGGTGTTGCCGTTGATGCTGGATTTCTCGGTGGCCCGCGAAGCCCAGCCGGGTCTCGCACTGCCTTCGCACGCCGGTTACCCGGGTGGAGAAGGTCGCGTGGGCTGGCACCTTGCTCGCGCCGCGCAGGAATACAGCGCCGCGTTCGGCGTGCGTCCACGTGGCCTCGCCCCGGCCGATGCGGCCATCTCGGTCGCGACGCTCGACGTTGTCCAGGCGTTCGGCGTCGACTGGCTGCTGTCGTCCGAACCGGTGCTGCGTCGCTCCCTCGCGGAAGCGGAGAGCAGCGACACGGTGACGGATCGTGTCCACCACCCCCATCGCCTCGCGGGTCGCAGCGTGCCGGTCTTCTTCGCCGATGAACGGCTGTCGCGCCTGCTCGCCGAGGCCTGCACGCGTCCGGGGGGGGCCGCGGGCGCTGCCGCGGTCGTGCACGCGCTGGAGTGGCTCGCGATGTCGTCCAGCGATCCGGCGAACCGGGTCGTCACCGTCGTCGCGGACGTCGACGCTGCCTTCGAAGGATCAGCCGCGGCGGCCTGGGAGTTCCTCGGCGAGCTGCACGCCCGGTTGTCGGATCACCCGCGCATCGTGACCGTCACACCGTCCCAGTGCCTGGCGGCCGGCATCGAGATCAAGGCGCTTCGCACACTCGTCGCCGGAAGCGAGATGTCCGGGAGCCTTTCGTCCTGGATCGGCGACGTGGCAAGGAATCGTGCGTGGGATCTGCTCTGCGGCGCCAAGATCCTGTTCGATCAGTGCGTCGTGGAGGGCAGCCTCACCGACGAGGAACAGCGCCTCGCCGAGCGGCAGCTCGCGGTGTGCGAGAGCGCCGACTGGCCGCTCACGATCGGTGACGGCGACCCTCGGCGCGCGCGGCTCGCCCTGGCGGCCTTCGAGCGGCATCTCGTCAATCTCTACCAGATCCTGGGCGAAGCACCACCGGAGGCGCTCGGCTGTGTCGTGTCATCCGATGTAGTCTGAGCCTGTCGGTGTCCGCCGACGCGCGCCGTGCAATGGTGGCGCTGGCTGGTGTATGAAGCCGGTGCAATGCCCCGGGAGGAAGCCAGTCGCATGATGCGGTTCATCGTGGTGTTCGCCGTGTTCGCTGCCGCAGTGGGGTGCTCGGCGTTGGCGCCGAAACTCGACAAGCCGCACCTGTCACTGGCGCGCGTCCAGATACAGGAAGGCAGCGGTTTGCTGGAGCAGCGATTGCTCGTCGGTGTCCGCGTCGTCAATCCGAACGATCGGGAGCTGCCGGTCAAGGGCATGAACCTCAGCCTCGACCTCGACGGCCACCACGTGGCGGAGGGAGTCTCGGTGCGCTCGTTCGTGGTGCCGGCGCGCAGTGAAGCGGAATTCGACCTGCAGGTCACGGCGAACCTGGCCGGCACGCTGCTCAAGCTGGTGACGCGTCGGGGCGGTCTGCAGGAAGGGATTCCCTATCGCGTGACCGGGAAAGTCGACACGCGCATCGGCATGCTGCGGTCGATACCGTTCAGCGACGAGGGCAGGATCTCGATCGATGACCTGCGGTAGCGGCGGAGTGCCGCCCCGACACGCGGGGTCAGCCGGACCTGCCGGTGTCGCCCGATGTAGCGTCGGGGAGGGAGGACGTGGTGACCTCCGGCGCATCGGATTTCTCTTCTTTCGCGTCGTGCCGTGAGCCCATGAATGCGGACAGCATGCTCTCCTGCACGCGGCTCCACATCTCCATGTTCTGGCGCGCCACCTCCGCCATCTGGTTCATCGGTGGAGGTGCCTGGCTGATCAGCCTGGCGATCTGCTGCTGCAGCGACTCCTGCTGCTTCATGAAGCCCTCGACGCTCTTCTCGAGGTAGCGCCCCATGAAATCCTGCATCGGGCCGCCGTAGAAGCGGATGATCGACTCGAGGACCCGGGTCGAGAGTATGGGCTTGCCGAACTGTTCCTGTTCGGCGATGACCTGCAGCAGGATCAGGCGCGTGATGTCCTCGCCCGTCTTGTCCTCGACCACCCGGATCTTCTCGCCCTTCACGATCAGATCGCGGATGTCTTCGAGCGTGACATGCTTGCTGATCGAGGCGTCGTAGAGACGACGGTTCGCGTACTTCTTGATCAGGCGCTCTGTGCTCATCAGATCAGTCTACCGAATCGTGGTGCAGTGCGTTAATGCGGCGCACTACGTATGTCGCGCAAAGAAAAAAGGACGGTGGCCCGAAGGCACACCGTCCCGAGGGGGGAGGGTCGGAAGGCTGATCAGGCAGCCTTCTTGGCGACAGCGGCAACCTCGGCCGCCGTCTCGTCGAACCACTTGCTGACTTCGGACTGGGCCTCGGTCGCGAGCTTCATGAGGTCCTGGCCGCGCGCAGTCGCCTTCTCGGTGACCTGGGCCGTGAACTCGGCGGCCTTCGCCGCGAACTCGTTCACGTCCTTGGCGGTGGACAGGGCCTGCATCTGGCGCAGGGTCAGGTCGAGCAGCTCGCCCGCATAGGCGTACTGCTGGCGGGCGGCGCGGTCGAAGCCCCGCACGGCCAGCTCGTTGAGCTTGAGGGCAGGCGCGAACGCCTTCTTGGACATATCGACGAAAGCATTGAAATCGTACATCGCGTTAGTCATGTTAGGTGCCTCGGTGAGTCCAGGCTTCGCCTGCACTGTTAAGGGGACTGCTCCTGCCAGTTCGCGTCGCGCCGGACTTGCCGTCGCTGCTTCAACCATCTGTTGCGGTGCAGTATAGGCGGGGTTTTTTGGCGATGCAAGAGATTTTTTCGAGGGCGCTTTCGCCGGTTTCAGCAGAGCAGGCTTGGTGCGCCTTGATTTCATATAAAACAATGCCTTGACAGTTTTATTACGCTGGGCCACGCGGGAACGGAGATCTCGCTCCGAACCTGCGCATTGTGCATCGCACGAGGCCATTTGAGCAACCTGGAGGCGACTATGGGCGATCCGATCGGCTCGACGAACTGGATGGAGCAGTGGTTCGCATCGCAACGCGAGGCGTGGACACGCCTCTTTCCGGGCCTGCCCGGGGCTCAGGCTGCTTCGGCGGCGAAACTGCCCGCGAATCCGCTCCTCTCGCTCGGCACTGAAGTGCCGCGCTCGGCACAGGACGCCGCGCGCCGGATGATGCAGCTCGGCGAATCGTTCCTCGGCCTGACACGCGGTTTCTGGGAGCTCACGCAGCAGCGCAATGCGGCGGGTGGCAGGGCGCCGGCGGCCGCATCGGCCGACTGGGGCGTGGCACTCGAGCAGATGCGGCGCGGGATGCGGGGAGAGTTCACGAAACTGCTTGCACTGCCGACCGACCAGAGCGCCTGGCTGGCGGCCTGGCAGCAGTTCGCCACGGCATTCGCGAATGCGGGGCAGACGCTGCAGGGCATGACCGGCCTGATGCCGCAGTTCCCGGGCCTGCCGGGGATCCCGATGGAGCTGTGGCCGCGCCTGACCAAGGCCGGACTGCGCTATCAGACCGCACTCGCGCGAATGGCATCGCTGCTGACCGGCGTCGGCGGGGAAGCCATCGATTCCCTTGCGAAGCTGGTCGGTCCCGATGCCAAGGCGTTGCCCACGAGTCTGCGCGGCGTTTATGACCTCTGGGTCGAGTGTGGAGAGAAAGCCTACGCCGCGGCGACGCGCGGCGCGGAGTTCGCGGCTGCACAGCAGGAGCTCAACGATGCGATTCTCGAACTGCGTGAACTGCAGCAGCAGATCGGTGAATCGTGGATGCATCTGTTCGATCTGCCGACCCGTGCTGAGCTCAACACGGTCAACCGTCGCGTCATGACCCTTCGCCGGCGTCTGCGGGAAGTCGAGGAGGAACTCGAGGCCCTGCGTCGCGGCGGGTGAGCCGCGCGGAGTCGATATGCCGGCGGCAACCCCCTACCAGCAACTCGAACAGGAGTTCAGGCGTCTGCACGCCCTGCGCGGGGCGCTGTCGCTGCTGCGCTGGGATGCGGCCGTGATGATGCCGCGGGGCAGCGCCGACGTGCGCGGCGAGCAGATCGCCGCGCTGGAGACGGAATGCCACGCGGTGCTCGCATCGCCGCGTCTGACGCGCCTGCTGGAGCGCGCACAGGCCAACGAGCAGGGACTCGACGCATGGCAGCGCGCGAACGTGAAGATCATGCAGCGCCAGCGCGATCATGCGATAGCAACCCCCCCGAGCCTGGTCGCGCGCCTGGCCAAGGCTGTCTCACGCGCGGAGTCCCTGTGGTTCGAGGCGCGCCGCCAGGGCGACTTCCGCATCCTTGTGCCCGGTCTGGACGAAGTCGTCCGGCTCGTGCGCGACCGTGCTGCGCATCTCGGGCAGCACCTGCGGATGGATCCGTACGACGCGCTGCTCGACG
Organism: Steroidobacteraceae bacterium; assembly: GCA_046352935.1. Classification (GTDB taxonomy): domain Bacteria; phylum Pseudomonadota; class Gammaproteobacteria; order Steroidobacterales; family Steroidobacteraceae; genus CAYWMY01. Next base: position 135,087 of record JAXMGR010000006.1, on the reverse strand, counting down.
CATTCGCGCCGGGCGTCAAGGCGGCCGATTTCGAAGCGCTGATGACGGCGATCTCACGGCGCCTGCCCGAGCTCATCGACGGTGCCATCGAGCTGCAGTCCGGGCACACGCTGCTGCCATTCGAGGGAAGGTTCGGGCCGTCGCGCCAGCGCGCACTGTGTACGGAGGTCATGAAGGCGCTCGGTTTCCCGTTCGACCGCGGCCGGCTCGACGAGAGCGAGCGCCCCTTCACCGAGGGCGTCCCCGGCGACATCCGCGTCGCAACGCGATTCGATCCGGCCGACCCGTTCATCGGGCTCCTCGGGGCGCTGCACGAGACGGGGCAGGCGCTGTACGACCTGGGCGTGCCGGCCGAGTGGCGCGATCAGCCCGTGGGGCGCGATCGCGGCCTCGCGCTCGAGCAGGGATTGTCCCTGCTGCTCGAGATGCAGCTCGGGCGCAGCCCTGCCTTCGTGTCCTGTGTCAGGCCGCTCGTCGAGAAGCACCTCGGCGTTTCAGGCCCGGCCTGGACCGACGAGAACATCTACCGGCGGTTGCTGCGCGTCCGGCGCAGCCTCGTGCGTGTCGATGCCGACGAGTTGACCTACCCGGTCCACATCATGGTGCGCTACGACATCGAGCGGCGGCTGCTGTCCGGCCGGCTGCGCGTCGCCGATCTCGCCGAGGCGTGGAACGAGGCGATGGAGGCGCGTCTCGGATGCCGCCCCGCCGGCGACGTGGAAGGCGTGCTGCAGGACATGCAGTGGGCAGTCGGCTCGTTCGGCTGTTTCCCGGCCTACCTCCTCGGCTCCGCGATCGCGGCGCAGCTGTGGGAGAGTCTGCGTGAGGACTGTCCGGGTCTCGACGAGGCCATCCGTCGCGGGGACTTCACCGGGCTCGTGTCCTGGCTGCGGGACAACGTACACGCGCACGGCGCCAGCATGGCCGCGCCGCAGCTGCTTCGGCAGGTCTCCGGCAAGCCGCTGACCGCCGCGGCCTGGCTGCGCTACGTCGAGCGCAAGTACCTCGAGACGATCTGAGCATTTCGTATCGTCACGTCCGACGGAAGCGCGGGCGATCTGCCGCATGCGGGACCTCGCACCCGTGCGCGTGACCGAGGAATGGTCCCTGGAACGGGACGCACGAGCCCATGGATCCGACATGAAAGAGCCGACTGACCGACCAACGAACAACTTCCGGCGACTGCAGGCCCGACTGCGGGGAATGGTGGGCCGCGCGATCGCGGACTACGGCATGATCGAGGACGGCGACCGGGTGATGGTCTGCGTGTCCGGCGGCAAGGACTCCTTCACCCTGCTGGATCTGCTGTTGTCGCTGCAGCGCAAGGCTCCGGTACGGTTCGAACTCGTCGCCGTGAATCTCGATCAGAAGCAGCCGGGATTCCCCGCTGACGTCCTGCCGCGCTACCTTTCCGAACTCGGTGTGCCGTTCCACATCATCGAGCAGGACACCTACAGTGTCGTCAAGCGTGTGATCCCGGACGGCAAGACGCAGTGCGGGCTGTGCAGCCGGATGCGGCGCGGCGCGCTCTACCGCTACGCACTCGACAACGGCATCACTCGCATCGCGCTCGGTCACCATCGCGACGACATCGTCGAGACACTGTTCCTCAACCTGTTCCACCAGGGCACGCTCAAGGCCATGCCACCGAAGCTCCGGTCGGAGGATGGCCGGCACATCGTGATCCGCCCGCTGTGCTACGTGGCCGAGCGCGACATCGAGCGCTACGCGCGGGCACGCCGTTTCCCGATCGTCCCGTGCACGCTGTGCGGTTCCCAGCCCAACCTGCAGCGCGAGGCGATCGGTCGCATGCTGGCGGGCTGGGAGCGTGAGCACCCGGGGCGCACCGAGTCCATCTTCAATGCGATCTGCAACATCCGGCCCTCGCATCTGGCCGATCGACACCGGTTCGATTTCCGTGGCCTGTCGCGCGGACCCGCCGGCCAGGGAGACGTCGAGGATGGTCTCGGCACGAACGACGCCGACCTGGGTGTCCTGCGGCTCGAGCCGGACGAGATGACGCTGCGGTTCTTCCCGCCGGGTGAAGTGCCGCAGACACCGGAAGGCCCCGCTTCGTGAACACCGGCCCTTCGCAGGCTCCCAAGCCCTTCGCCAACTGCTACTGGGTCGAGCCCGGCCGGCTGCTGGCGGGTGAATACCCCGGCGCACGCAGCGAGGATGCGACGCGCAGGCGCGTGCGGGCGCTCGTCGAGGCCGGGGTCGACTGCTTCGTCGACCTGACCGCCGAGGGCGAACTGGATCGCTACGACGTCTGGCTGCCGAGGGAACACGGCCGACTCACGGTGCGGCACGTGCGCAGGCCCATACCCGATCACGGCATACCCGCCGACACGGCCACGATGACCGCGATCCTCGACGAGATCGATGGCGCGATCGGCAGGGGGGCGCGTGTCTACCTGCATTGCCGCGCCGGCATCGGCCGCACCGGTACGGTGGTCGGTTGCTGGCTCGCGCGACGGGGGCTCGGCGGTCGCGAGGCGCTCGAACGCCTCAACCAGCTCTGGCTGGACTGCGGTCGGGCACTCACCTGGCCGACCACGCCCGAGACCGATGCCCAGGTCGATTTCGTGCTGCGGTGGCAGGAGAGGGGACGCGCGGCGATCGAGAGAACCGGGGACACCGCGATCGCGAACACGCTCGCGGACCGTTACCGCGGGCTCATGCTCGGGCTGGCTGTCGGCGACGCACTCGGGCAGGCGACTCATCACCGGCGTCCGGGAACCTTCACGCCCGTGGGCGACCTGCTGGGTGGCGGACCCTTCCAGCTGCCCGCTGGAGCCTGGACGGACGAGACAGCGATGGCGCTCTGTCTTGCCGAGAGCCTGGTCGAGACCGGGCGCTGTGATGCGGCCGATCAGGTCAGGCGCTACCTGCTGTGGCAGCGCGACGGACACCAGTCCGCCACCGGCCATTGTCTCGGCATCAGCGCATCGACGGCCAGGGCGCTCGCGGCGGCGAACTGGTCACGCAATCCGTACGCCGGGTCCCACGATCCGACGCGGGCTGAGAAGGAGCCTCTCGCGCGGGTCGGTCCGGCCGTGGCGTTCCTGCTCGCGGATCCGGAAGCCGCGATCGATGCTGCGGTCGAGGCGACTCGTGTCACGCATCAGGCGCCACTCACCCTCGATGCCGTTCGCTACCTCGCCGCACTGCTCGTCGGGGCGCTGCAGGGTGCGGGTCAGGCCGAACTCCTGCGGCCCCTGTTCAGCCCGATCGAGGGGATGTGGAGGCGAAAGTCCCTGAAACCGGAAATCGAAGCCGTGGCACGGGGAGCGTGGGTCGAGCGGGCGCCGCCGCGCATCACTGGCAGCGGGCAGGCGCCGCATGCGCTCGAGGCCACGCTGTGGGCGCTCGGACATGCGCGGAGCTTCCGGGATGGCGCACTCGCCATCGTCAACCTGGGCGGCGATTCGGACACCCTCGGGGCCGTCTTCGGACAGCTGGCCGGCGCGATCTTCGGCGCCAACGGGATCCCGCCACAATGGCGCGGTATGCTCGTCCGTCACCAGGAGATACGCGTGCTCGCCGACCGGTTGCTGGCCTGTGCGTTCGGACAGATCCAGGTGTCGCCCGGTCAGCCACGGGGCTGACCGATCGGCCCGGGCCCATTAAGCTTGGGAGTGTCGAGCTCCCCAGCCACCGCGTTGCGGCGGCGGCGTCCCCGTAATCGTCAGCCCGATGCCGAAAGTCACCACCGCAGGCAGAGCCACGAAGTCCCGCCGTCCCCGGGTGCGCCAGCGACCCTGGTGGGCGCGGCTGTCGGACGAGGAGCTGCTCGACCTGCGGTTCTGCGATCTGGGTCTTTCCGTCCCGGGGTCACGGCTCGAGCCGTATGTCGATCGCCTGTATCGCGAACTCGATGCGAGAGGTCTGCGCTGTCGTCCGCACTGCTGGGTCGCCGAGGAGTGGTTCTCGCCGGATGGCGTCCCCGGGATCGCCGTACCCTTCTACCTGCTGCATCCGCGTCTGATGCGCCTCGAGCGGCGAATGATGCACGAGGTCGAGGGTGGCAACGTCAACTGGCTGATGCGCATCCTGCGGCACGAAGCCGGGCACGCGGTCGACACGGCCTACCGGCTCCGCCGCCGCCGTGCCTGGCGCGATGTCTTCGGTCCGGCTTCGCTTCCTTATCCCCGCAGTTACCGGCCGAGGCCGGGCAGCCGGCGCTTCGTGCAGCACCTGGGTGCCTGGTACGCGCAGAGCCATCCAACCGAGGATTTCGCGGAAACCTTCGCCGTGTGGCTGCGGCCGGGCGCGCGCTGGCGGCACGACTACATCGGCTGGCCGGCGCTCGCCAAGCTGCAGTGCGTCCAGTCACTGATGGCCGACCTGCGGAACGTGGCGCCGCTGGTGCGCTCGCGCATGCACATCGAGCCCCTCGCGGACGACCGCTGCAGCCTGCGGGAGCACTATCGCAGGAAGATCGAGCGGTACAGGGATGTCGGCGTCCTCGCGATCGACGCGCGGATCGCCCGGATCTGCGGCGCGTCGGGTCCGGGAGACGTGCGGGCCGCGACGCTGCTGCGGCGGATGCGGCGCAGACTGCGTGCGCGGGTCGCGGAAGCCGCCGGGGCGAGCCAGTACGAGGTGCATCAGGCCCTGCGCGATGTCGTCGCACGCTGTGATGCGCTCGGGGTCGTCGTTCGCGGCGACCGCCGCCTGGCGGCACGGCGCTTCGAGCGCCTGCTGACGCGGCTGGTCGGGGACCGGCACCGGGGTGCCGGTCCGAGGCTGCCGGTTTGAAGCGTCTGCGCATCCTCGTGCTGACGCACGAGAGCCTCGTGCCACCCGATACGCTGGAAGGCTATTCGGAGCAGGAGATCGACGAGTGGCGCACCGAGTACGACGTCATCACGCGCCTCAGGGCCGACGGTCACGACGTGCGGCCGCTGGGCGTGCGCGACAGCCTGACCGACCTGCGCGCGGCGATCGCGGACTGGCACCCCGACATCTGCTTCAATCTGCTGGAGGAGTTCGACGGCATCGTCACCTATGACCAGCACGTCGTCGCGTACCTGGAGTTGATGCGGCAGCCCTACACGGGCTGCAACCCCCGGGGGTTGCTGCTGTCACGCGACAAGGTCCTGTCGAAGCAGCTGCTGTCCTTCCACCGCATTCCGACCCCGCATTTCATGGTCGTGCCGCGCGGTCGAAAGTTCATGGTGCCCAGGAGGCTGCGTTTCCCGTTGTTCGTGAAGTCGGCCACCGAGGACGCTTCGCTCGGGATCGCGCAGGCGTCGGTCGTCGCCGACCCGGCGCATCTGCGGGAACGCGTGCAGTTCATCCATGAGCAGACCCGCACCGACGCGCTGGTCGAGGAGTACATCGAGGGGCGGGAGATCTACGTCGGTGTGCTCGGCAACGAGCGTCTGACCGTGTTCCCGCCGTGGGAGTTGTCGTTCGGTTCGCTCGGCGACACCGCCGCCGCGATCGCCACGCGCAAGGTCAAGTGGGACAGGCGCTACCAGCAGAGGCACGGCATCACCACATCCGCTGCGGTCGATCTCGATCCAGTCATCCGTGGCGCGCTGGAGCGGCTGTCGCGGCGCATCTATCGCGCGCTGCACCTCTCGGGCTATGCGCGGATGGACTTCCGGCTGCATGCGGATGGACGCCTGTACGTCCTCGAGGCCAATGCCAATCCGAATCTGAGCGCGCAGGAGGATTTCGCACGTTCGGGCGCGTCGGCTGGGGTCGATTACAGGGAACTGCTCGCGCGCATCATCTCGCGCGGGCTCGCGTACCGCGCCGAGTGGCGGCGGACGGGCGACTGACCGCCGCTGCGCGCGGTCGAACCCGCTCACAGGGCACTGACCGGACAGGTTCCTGCGCATGCAGCAGCTTCGGGCCATCTGCTTCGATCTCGACAACACGTTCTGGGACGTCGTGCCGGTGATCGCGCGCGCCGAGCGTGAACTCCATGCCTGGCTCGCGACGCACTGCCCGGGCGCGCTGGCGGGCGACGACATCGAAGCGCTGCGACGTGATCGCGAGGATGTTGCCCGGTCTCATCCGCATCGCCAGCACGACGTGTCGTTCCTGCGCCAGGAAGCTCTGCGGCGCCGGCTGGTTGCGACGGGTCACACGCCCGAACTCGCGATGACCGCCTTCGACGTGTTCCTCGCCGCGCGCCAGCGCGTCGATCTGTTCGCCGACGTGACTCCCGCGCTCGAGCGCCTCGGCGCGAGGTTCCGGCTGATGACCCTGACGAACGGCAATGCCGACCTGGCACGCATCGGTATCGCAGGATGGTTCGAGTGCTCCGTCACCGCGGCGGAGGCCGGCTGCGCCAAGCCCGACGCACGGATCTTCGCTGCATTGCTCGAGCGCACCGGGCTCTGCGCCGAGGAGGTGCTCTACGTCGGCGACGAACCCCGGACCGACATCGCCGGTGCACAGGGCGCAGGCCTCCGCGCGGCCTGGGTGAATCGAGCGCGCCAGCCCTGGCCCACAGACCTGGCTGCACCACACTGGTCCGTCACGGACCTGATGCACCTCGCCGACTGTCTGGTGAGCGACTGACCGCACGCCGACGCGTGCGCACGACGGCCCGCCGGTGGCGGGTCAGTCCTTGCCGTCGGATCCGCCTTCGCGGTTGTTCACGATCCACTCCGACAGGCGGCGCAGATCCTTCCTGGCGTGCCACTTCTTTTTTTCGAGTGTGCCGCTGTCGTATGGGTCGTACCCGCCTCGCAGGCCCGATGGATTCGGCGCGGCCTTGCCCTGCGGGGAAGGCGCATCGGGCACGATGGCCAGCGACGGGTGGGTGAGCAGACGGCGAAGTGCGGCGTCCTGGTCGACGCCCGGCCGCGGCATCCAGACCGCGTTGCCGCGCTCGTCGAACTCGACGCCGCCCGCATCCTCGACCGGTGACGGACGACGAAGGCTTGCGGGAATCTCGTAGGTGCCTGTATCGCTCATGGTGCCCGTACCGCGGCCCGGTCCCTGAATTGCCGTCCGCTTCACAGACTATCGGCGTGTCGCCCGTGAGAGCGTGCGGAGCGTCACAGATCTCCGCGTCGCAGCAGCGCGGCCGCCCGCACCAGTCCGACGACGGTCTTCGCGTCCGACCAGTGTCCATCCAGGACATTCTGCAACGCCTCGTCGAGCGGCATCCAGAACGGCTCGAGCACCTCGCCGTGCTCTCGCTGCAGGCTCGCCGATCCGAGTTCCGTGGCGAGGAACAGGTGTACGAACTCGGTGAACACCCCGGGTGAGCTGATACTGCAACCGAGCGATTGCCAGGTTCGGGCGGTGACGCCTGCTTCCTCCGCGAGTTCGCGCTGTGCGGTCGCCTCGGGGCCTTCGTCGGTGTCGAGCTTGCCGGCCGGCAGTTCGACGATCCACTGGCCGATCGCATGACGGTACTGGCGCAGCAGGCAGACGCGCCGATCGGCATCGATGGCCACCGCGGCCGCACCGCCCGGATGGTGCACGACTTCGAGTGTCGCCTCGTGACCGTTCGGCAGCCGTACCTCGTCGACGTCGACCCGCACGACGCGGCCCGTGAAATGCGTGCGGCGGGAAATCAGCATGATGCTTCACCTTCGAGTCTCGGGAGTTCCGGCGGGATCGGTCGCCACGGGTAGCCCCGCCCGGCCGAGGCCATGTCGCGCGTGGCGCGGGCGTGCTTCCCAGACACTAGAATCGCCCGATGCGCCGGTCCGTGCTGATCATCGTCTCCGGTCCACCCGCGTCGGGAAAGAGTCGCATTGCACGCAGTCTGCGCTCGCATCTCGGGTTCGCGGTCGTCGCCAAGGACGACATCAAGGAGCGGTTGTTCGACGCGGAAGCCATCGTGTCGGCCGGCGACCGGCGGGATCTCAGCCGGCGCGCCTGCATCGTGGCACTCGAGCAGGTTGCGGAACTCCTGCTCCGCGGCGAGTCGGCGATCCTGGAAGGCAACTGGCGCGCCGCTGATCACGGGGCGGCGATTGCCCGGCTCGTCAGCGGACATCGGCCCGCGGTTCTGCAGGTTCAGTGCGTGGGCGCGGGTGAGCGGCTGCTCGAGCGCTTCGTTGCGCGCGCACGCGCAGGCCTGCGCCACCCCGCGCATTCCGACCTCGACGCACTGCCCCGACTTCGCGACGAACTGCTCCGGGGGCGCTATGACCCGCTGCCCCTGTCGGGCCCGATCCTGGAAATCGACACGACGATCGACGACGAAGGTGAGCCATCGATCGCGGCGGCGGTCGCGCTGGTTCAGCGCTGATCGACATCGTCGACATCGGCCTGGCCGGACACCCGCCGGCGCACGTGCGACCACGAGACGCCGACCGACAGCAGGAAAGTGATCATCAGCAGAGAGATCCAGACCAGCGCATTCTGGTCGGCGAGCGAGAGCCATCCCCAGCTGATGAGAAGCCAGACCAGCGCGGCGAAGAACGCGGCGCCGATCAGCAGCCCAAGGGTACCGATGGAGCGCAGTGTCGCGTGTCCGAAGAATCCCCAGCCCGTCACCAGCGAGAGGCCCGCGAGCGCCTGCAGGGGTTCGAACCGCGGCAGGGTCGCCTGGACCCAGTGGACGAACGACCACCCCGTGGGATTGAAGGTCAGCAGCACGAGAGCGAGCGCCGCGAGGAATCGGTAGAGGAAGCCTCTGAAGGTCAGTGAGTTGTCCATCGGGTGCGCACACCGGGGCAAAGGCCGAGGATCATGCCCTGCGGGGCAGCGGAACGACAGCATTGCGCGGCGGTGACGCTCCGGATCTCGGGCTGGATGCATATACAGGTTGCCGGTAGACTCGTACGATGAGTTCAGCAGGTCATCTCCGTGCGCTGAATCCGCGCCAGCGGGCCGCTGCGACGCATGGGTCGCAGCAGGCCGACGGGCGCTTCCTCGCCGGTCCGCTGCTGGTGATCGCCGGAGCGGGCACCGGCAAGACCGGAACGCTCGCTCACCGGGTGGCGCATCTCCTCGTCGCCGGTGTGCGGCCCGAGCGGATCCTGCTGCTGACGTTCTCGCGCCGGGCCGCGGCCGAGATGACGCGCCGTGCAGAGCAGATCGTCGCCGAGGCGTATCGAGCCCGCGCACCTTCCGGCGCGGGTCCGCGGATCGTGCTGCCATGGTCCGGCACTTTTCATGCGGTCGGCGCCCGCATGCTGCGCGCCCACGCGACCCGGCTCGGGCTCGATCCCGCCTTCGGCGTCCTGGACCGTGGCGATGCCGCCGATCTCCTCGACCTGCTGCGGCACGAACTCGGCCTCTCCCGCGGCGAGAGGCGATTCCCGGGCAAGGACACCTGCCTGGCGATCTACTCACAATGCGTGAATACGCGTCGAACCCTGGAACAGGTACTGGCGGCGCAGTTCCCGTGGTGCCGCGACCAGCACGATGCGCTGCGAGGTCTGTTCCGCGCCTATGTCGAGCGAAAGCAGGCGCATCGCGTGCTCGATTTCGACGATCTGGTGCTGTACTGGCAGAAGATGCTCGAGGAACCGGCGATGGCTCAGGAGGCGAGCGGGTGGTTCGACCACGTGCTCGTGGACGAGTACCAGGACACGAATGTGCTGCAGGCGCGGGTACTCGCCGCCCTCCGGCCCGGGGGTGACGGGCTCACCGTGGTCGGTGACGACGCGCAGGCCATCTATTCGTTCCGTGGCGCGACCGTCGACAACATCCTCGAGTTCGCGGAGCAGTTCGCGGCGCCGACGGTGGTGATGCTCGAGGACAACTACCGTTCCACCGGTCCCATCCTGGCGGCGGCAAACGCGCTGATGACGGGTGCCCACCGGCAGTACCGCAAGTCGCTGTGCGCATCCCGCGAGGGCGGCACACGGCCGCAGCTCGTCACTGTCACGGATGACGTCGCGCAGGCTGCGTTCGTCGTCGACCGTGTGCTGGAGCATCGCGAAGCCGGCATCCTGCTCAGGCGCCAGGCCGTGCTCTTCCGCAATGCACACCACAGCGACCTGCTCGAGATCGAACTGATGCGCCGGAACGTGCCTTTCGTGAAATACGGTGGGTTGAAATTCCTCGAGGCGGCACACGTCAAGGACCTGCTCGCGATCCTCCGCTGGGCCGACAATCCGCACAACGGCATCGCCGCGTTCCGCGCACTCAAGCTGCTGCAGGGCTTCGGCCCGGCGACGGCGGCCCGTGCGTTCGGCCGGGTGTCGGCCTGCGGCCACGATCTCGCGGCACTGCGGGGATTCGACGCCCCCGTCGCGTCGGGACCGGCCTGGCTGGCGTTCGTGGAACTGCTCGTCGCGCTGTCAGGGCCCGCCGTGCCGTGGCAGGGCCAGGTCGGGCGCGTACGAAGGTGGTACGAACCGCTGCTCGAACGGCTGTACGAGTCCGCCTCGGTGCGCGCGGCGGATCTCGACATGCTCGAGCAGCTCTCCGGCCAGTACCCTGATCGCGAACGTTTCCTGACCGAGCTGACCCTCGACCCGCCGCAGGTCACCGGCGACCTGGCCGGTGATCCGCTGCGGGACGACGACTACCTGGTGCTCTCGACCGTGCACTCGGCGAAGGGCCAGGAATGGGATGCCGTCTATCTTCTGTGCGTGGCGGACGGCAGCTTCCCGTCCGAGTTCGCGACCGGCGATCCGGCGGGGATCGACGAGGAGCGACGCCTGCTGTACGTCGCGATGACCCGCGCCCGCGACTGGCTGTACCTCATGGAGCCGCAGCGCTACTACGTCACGGCGCAATCACGCCGCGGCGACCGTCACGTCTATGGTGCGCGGAGCCGCTTCCTGGAAGAGAACGTGCTCGCGTGTCTGGAACGGCGCGCGTTCCGGCGCGCCGAGCCGGGAGATGCGGCAGGTTGCCCGGAGACCGACGGTGGCGCACGGCTCGACCTGGCCCGCCGGGCGCTCGAGATGTGGTGACAGCCGGCAGATGTCCGCGATCATCACCGCCCGGGTTTCTGGAAGCGCAGTGTGAAACGATCGCTCTCGCCGATGGCGAGATAGCGGTCGCGGTCGCGGTCACCGAGCCTCAGGCTCGGCGGGAGTGTCCAGACCCCCTGGTCGTAGTCCTTCGTGTCGTTCGGGTTCGCATTGATCTCGCTGCGGGCCAGCAGTCTGAAGCCCGCGCTCTCGATCAGCGATATGGCGAAGTCCTCGCGGACGTAGCCGTCCCGCGCGAGCGGATCCTGCGGGCGCGTGTCCGGAGCGCGATGCTCGACCACGCCGAGAATGCCGCCCGGCTTGAGGGCCGTGAACATGACCTCGAAGTACCGGCGTGCCTCGTCGCGCGACATCCAGTTGTGGATGTTGCGGAAGGTCAGCACCATGTCCACCGAGTCGGGTGCCACGGGCTTCATCGCCTCCGGCGTCTGCAGCGCAGTGATCTCGACGCGATCGTAGACGTCGGGGCGTGATTCGAGTTTGCTGCGGAACGTGCGCAGTCCATCCTGGAAGTACTGCACCTTGAGGTTCGGGTCCCATTGCGCGGCGATGTAGCGGCCGCGCTCACGCAGCACGGGTGCGAGGACCTCCGTATACCAGCCCGCAGGGCCGGGCCAGATCTCGAGAACGGTCATCTCGCGACGGAGTCCGAAGAAGGTCAAGGTTTCCTTCGGGTGGCGGTAGCGGTCACGCGCGCGGTTGCTCTCGAGGCGATGATCGCCCGCGAGCGCGGCATCGATCGCGGCCGCAGTCGCTTCATCGGTGACGGGCAATGCCGGTGCCGACGGGGGCGGCGTGACCTGAACGGCGGAGCGCGGCGGTCCTGCCGTGCACGACATGAGCGTGAGCGTCAGGGCGAGCAGAAAGGGCCCGAGAAGGCGTCGTGGGGTCTTCATGTGATCCTCGCGAACGAGAGCGCCAGCTATCGTCGTCCAGAGACCGTCGGGACGGCAACCGGCGATCTCCGGAGCTGGCCTCGTGCGGCATCCGGGAACGCGCTTCGCCGGGCCCGAAGAAACGAGCCCCGGATCGGCGGGGCCCCTGCGCGAGCCGCGGAGGAACGGGTCAGAAGCGCCGCTGGCCACCGCCTCCGAAACCGCCTCCCGGCGGCCTTGGTCCGCGCGGACGTTCCTGGGCTTCGTTCACGCGCAGGGCCCGGCCACCCATCTGATGGCCGTTCATCTGCGCGATGGCAGTCTGGGCATCGGCCGCCGACATTTCCACGAAGCAGAAGCCTCGCGGCTTGCCGGTCTCGCGATCGTTGATCAGCTTGACGGAGTCCACCTTGCCGTGGCGCTCGAACAATGCGCGGACATCATCCGCCGTGGCGGAGAAAGGCAGGTTGCCAACATATATCGTCGTCATCGAAAGATACTCGCTCGTCGGGCGGAATCCGGGGTCCTCGGCGGTTCCCGTCACCGCGGTTCACAAGAACTCCGGTCGCGGCAGCACGGGCCGTCGTGCCGTCAGGCACGGCGACGCGCCGCGATACCCGCCGGTACCCCGGTCGTGCGCGCAATCGTCTCCTGCGGGATCTGGGCGCTGAAGAACGGAACCACGAAATCGGTCGCCCGTGGAACAATTCCGGCTCGACAACCGCCACCGATGCTACGCGCGGGTTTCCGAAGCGGCAAACGATTTCATTTCCGCACCGCAAAAGACGGTGCCGATCGTGCGCCGCACCGACACGCCAGGCGTGCTCAGGACGCGGATGTCATCGAGGTGTCGTCCGGCTCCAGGTAGGTATAGCCGTTGAGCTCCGATTCGTAGAACCGCTTGAGCGCCTGGCCCTCGGCGACCGACAGCCGTCCCTCGCGCATCGCGCGCTCGCAGTCCCGGGCGAAGCGGGGATACAGCTCGTCGGTGTCGTACTGCATGTAGGCGAGCACCTTCGCGGCAGTGTCGCCCTTGACGATCTCCTCGATCCACCACCCGTGCTCGTCGTGCAGGCGGATGTGCACGACGTGCGTGTCACCGAACAGGTTGTGCAGGTCGCCGAGAGTCTCCTGGTAGGCGCCCACGAGGAACGCGCCGAGATAATAGTCCTCGCCCTTCCTCAGCTCGTGCAGCTCGAGCGAACGTTTCACGTCGCGGAGCGACACGAACCGATCGATCTTCCCGTCCGAGTCGCAGGTGATGTCGGCCAGCACCGCATTCCGGGTCGGCCTCTCGTCGAGCCGGTGCAGCGGCACGATGGGGAACAGCTGGTCGATGGCCCAGCTGTCGGGCAGCGACTGGAACACGGACAGGTTGCAGAAGTAGTTGTCGGACAGCAGCGATTCGAGCCCCTCGAGTTCCTCGGGCAGTCGCGGCAGGCGGCGGCTCAGATCGCGCACGCGGGTGCATACGGCCCAGTACAGGCGTTCGGCGAGGCCGCGCATGGCGAGCGTCAGATATCCGACATTGAACATCGCGAGTGCCTGCTCGCGGGCCTGCTGTGCATCGTGCAGGCACTCGACCAGGCGCCGCTCGCTGACGGAGCGGTAGGCGTCGAAAAGGTCCAGCACCGGCTGGGGCAGGTCGCCGCCCGCCGGCCAGTCCTGCGCGACGTCGCCACTCACGCGGAACTGGTCCATGTGAGATGCGCCGAGGACGTTGAACACCAGCACCGCGTGGTGCGCGGCGATGGCCCGGCCGGACTCGCTGACGATGGTCGGGTGGGGAATGCCGTAGGCGTTGCACACGCTGCCGACGCGATGGACCACGTCGGCAGCGTACTCCTGGACGGAGTAGTTCATCGAGGACTCGAAGTTGGTCTTCGAGCCGTCGTAGTCGACGCCGAGTCCGCCGCCGACGTCGATGTATTCGAGGCCCGCGCCCATGCGGCAGAGCTCTGCGTAGACATGTGCGAGTTCGTTCACCGAATCCTTGACCCGCCGGATGTCGTGCAGCTGCGACCCGGGATGACAGTGCACGAGCTTCAGGCAGTCGAGCATGCCGTGCGCGCGCAGCTTCTCGACCACGTCCAGGATCTCGCTGATGAACAGCCCGAATTTCGACTTCTCGCCGGCCGAGTCTCGCCAGCGGCCGGCTCCCTCGGCGGCGAGCTTCACGCGCACGCCGATGCGCGGCCGCACCTGGTAGCGCTCGGCGTGCTTGAGGATGTAGTCGAGCTCGGAGTAGTTCTCGATGACCGGGATGATCGTGCGGCCGAGCTTGGTCGCGAGGATCACGGCCTCGATGTAGTCGTCGTCCTTGAAGCCGTTGCAGACGATCACCCGGTCCGGTGCACCCTCGGTCATCGCCATCACCGCGAGCAGCTCCGGCTTGGAGCCTGCCTCGAGACCGAAACCGAGCTCCGCGCCGCAGCGGTAGACCTCCTCCACGACGAGGCGCTGCTGGTTCACCTTGATCGGGAACACCGCCGTGTAGCGCCCGCGGTAATCGTTCTCGGCGATCGCGGCGTTGAATGCATCCGCGAGGGCCTTCAGGCGGTGACGCAGGATGTCGGAGAAACGGATGACCATCGGCGCGGTCAGGTCGCGTGCGCGCAGTGCGGTGACGACCTCGTAGAGGTCGATCTCGCGGGCCGCCTCCTGGGACGGGCGAACGACGACGTGGCCTGCCGCGTTGACGCCGAAGTAGCCGGCACCCCAGGCATCCACTGCATACAGATCGACCGAGTCCTCGACGCGGTGGCCGAGTGCGGCGGGTGTCCTGCGCGAGCCGTTGTCCGCTCCGGCCATGTCTTCCTCTCGTCGTCGCCAGTCCGGTGGCGGACCGTCGGTCCGCATCGGCGCGGACGATACCACCGGCGCCGGTCACACGTGTGCCCTCGCGTCCGCCGCGACCCGCGGCGCCGGATCGTGGATCGCCGGGTCGGCACGGCGCCCCGCACGGACGACCGCCGTGTTCGCGCATCGGGCGCCGGCGCACTCCACGCGCATTCGCGCGCCGGGAAAGTTCATGTAAATTAGCCGGCACTATGACTACGCACAAGATTCACACGCACTTCCCCGGGCGCCTCGTGTTCGTCGGTTTCGGCAGCATCGGCCAGGGCGTCCTGCCCCTGATCCTGCGTCACGTCGGTGGCGTCGCGCCCGAGCGCATCACCATCATCACGGCGGACGACGCCGGGCGCCGGGAAGCCGAGGAATACGGCATCCGCTTCATCGTGCATCCGCTCACGCGCGAGAACCACCGTCAGGTGCTCGAGCCGCTGGTCGGGCGCGGTGACTTCCTGTTGAACCTGTCCGTCGACGTGTCGAGCATCGCGCTCGTCCGCATGTGCCAGGAGCGCGGCGCGATGTATCTCGACACCTGCATCGAACCCTGGCCGGGCGGATACACCGACCCGAACATCCCGCCGGGACGCCGCTCGAACTACGCCCTGCGGGAGGAAGCGCTCGAGCTCCGCAAGGCCCATCCGAAGGGGCCGACGGCAGTGCTGACGCATGGTGCCAATCCGGGGCTCGTGTCCCACTTCGTCAAGCAGGCCCTGCTCGACATCGCCGCCGACACGGGTATCACCGTTGGCGAGGATCCGCAGACGCGCGAGGCCTGGGCGAAGCTCGCCATGGATCTCGGCGTCAAGGTCATCCACATCGCCGAGCGCGACACGCAGGTGTCGCACACGCCGAAGGACCCGGGCGAGTTCGTCAACACATGGTCCGTCGACGGCTTCGTGAGCGAGGGCTGCCAGCCGGCGGAACTCGGCTGGGGCGCGCACGAGAAGAACTTCCCGCGCGACGGCCGCCAGCACGATTTCGGCCGCAGGTCGGCCATCTACCTGATGCAGCCGGGCTGCGCCACGCGCGTGCGCACCTGGACGCCGCTCGCCGGTCACATCCACGGCTTCCTGATCACGCACGGCGAGTCCATCTCGATATCGGACTACTACACCGTCAAGCAGGGCGACAAGGTCGTGAGCCGGCCGACGGTGCACTACGCCTATCACCCGTCGGACGCCGCGGTGCTGTCCGTGCACGAATTCGCGGGCCGCAACTACCACCTGCAGGAACGCAAGCGGATCATGATGGACGACATCACCAAGGGCATCGATGAACTCGGTGTGCTGGTGGCGGGTCATCGCAGGAACGCGTACTGGTACGGTTCGCAGCTGTCGATCGCCGAGGCACGCGAACTCGTGCCCTTCAACAACGCGACGTCGCTGCAGGTCACGGTCGCCGTGCTGTCGGGCATGGTCTGGGCGATCGAGAACCCCAACGAGGGTCTGGTCGAGCCCGACGAGCTGGATTTCCGTCGCAATCTCGAAGTGTGCCTGCCTTACCTGGGGCCGGTCGTCGGCAAGTACACCGACTGGCACCCGCTGGTCGACCGTGGCCGCCTGTTCCCGGAGGACGTGGATCCCAGCGATCCCTGGCAGTTCAAGAACGTGCGTGTGGCGGGCTGAGCGCTGCCTGCGGGACGCGGGGCCTCAGACGTCGTCGTCGGCCGGGTCGTCCGGCAGTTCATCGAGAGTCGGCAGCGTGGGCGCGATGTCCGGGAGTTCGGCTGGCGCGTACTCGATCGAGGTCAGTACGTAGCGCCGGCCTCCGCCGGGCAGATCCACGCTCACCTCGTCGTCGACGCGGTGGCGCATCAGTGCCCGTGCGAGCGGCGAATCCATGCTGATGTAGCCGGGCGCCAGGTCGAACTCGTCCGGCCCGACGATGCGGTGGCGGTGCTCACGGCCTTCCTCGTCCTCCAGCGTGACCCACGCGCCGAAGAAGACACGCGCGGGATCCGACGGGGAATCGGCCACGATGCGCATGCCGTCGAGCCGTCGGCGCAGGAACCGGACGCGGCGGTCGATCTCGCGCAGCCGGCGCTTGCCGTAGGTGTATTCCGCGTTCTCGGAGCGGTCACCCTGCGCGGCCGCCTCGGCCACGGCCTGTGTGACCCGCGGTCGTTCCGTGCGCCACAGTTCATCGAGTTCGGCACGCATCCGGCGAGCGCCGGCCGGCGTGATGTATTTCGATCCAGCTGCTGTGGGCGGGCGCCAGCGACCCATGAAGCTCTTCCTCGGTGATCAGCACGGGCTCCCGTTCCCGCCATCGTCCCGTACCGTGACGGGGATCCGGGTGCCGCGCGCCGTGGGCCCGCCGATCCTCGTCACCGCAGCGGATCTGTGGGGCGGATCACGGCCGCCGGGCGCGCTGGATCGTACATTTTCACCCACGTTGATGCTCCCCTGAATCCCCTAGCGGACTGAAGTCCCTTCACTGGTCCGCTTCTCGAACCCCGGGCTTTGAACCCCGGGGTTTTTTTTGCCTGCCGGCACCGGCGGCATGGCTGCTGCGACAGGCAGGGCCGGTCATCGGGCGGGGGCCACGAGGAGTCCTCCCGCCAGCCGCGATCGCGCGGCCGTCCGCCATCGCCTTCCGGGGCTTGCATGACGGGGCGATCGCCACAACGATAGGCGTTCGAGGCTGCGCTTCGTGGCCGGGAGGTCGTCATGCATTTCCTGAGAACGATGGTGATGGTCGCGGCCGCGCTCGTGCTGACGGGCTGTGGCTACAACACGCTGCAGAGCCAGGACGAGAGCATCAAGTCCGGGTGGTCGGAGGTACTGAACCAGTACCAGCGTCGCGCTGACCTCATCCCCAACCTGGTCAACACGGTCAAGGGCTATGCGGCCCAGGAGCAGGCGGTTCTGCTCGGCGTCACTCAGGCGCGCGCCCGGGTCGGCAGCCTGAATGTCACCGCCGACGTGCTGGACGATCCCGAGAAGCTGAAGCAGTTCCAGGCCGCGCAGGGCGAGCTGTCGAGTGCGCTGTCGCGCCTGCTGGTCGTCACCGAGAACTACCCGGAGCTGAAGTCCGACCAGAACTTCCGCGACCTGCAGGCGCAGCTGGAAGGGACGGAAAACCGCATCACGGTCGCGCGCAACCGCTACATCCAGGCGGTGAAGGACTACAACGTCACGGTGCGCCAGTTCCCGACGAACCTCACGGCGATGGTGTTCGGGCACAAGGTGAAGCCGAATTTCACGGTCGAGAACGAAGCCGCGATCAGCAGGCCGCCGGCGGTCGATTTCGGCAACACCGCGCCGGCTCCTGCGGCGGGCCGCTGATCAGGGCAGGGGCCGTGTGTGCGGTGGCGGTTGCGGGGGCTGGGTGTGTCCATGGGCCGTCGATCGATGCCCCGGGCCGCTGACGTGACTCCGCGTTCGATCCTGTCGGGACTGCTGCTGGTGCTGGTCCTCGCCGGCACGGGTGCGGGCGCGCAGGACTCCGTGCCGGTCCCGCCTCTCGCCGCACCGGTGACCGACCTGGCGGGTGCGCTCACGGATGGCGAGCGCCAGGCGCTGGAGCAGACGCTGGTGGCGTTCGAGCGACGCAAGGGCAGCCAGATCGCCGTGCTCGTCGTGCCGACGACGGGGCCCGAGACCATCGAGCAGTATTCGCTGCGCGTCGCCGAACAGTGGCGGCTCGGCCGCAAGGGCGTCGACGATGGCGCGCTGCTGCTGATCGCGCGTGACGATCACCGCATGCGCATCGAGGTCGGCTACGGACTCGAAGGGGCCGTTCCGGACATCGCCGCGAAGCGTATCGTCAGCGACATCATCGCGCCGCGCCTGCGGGCCGGTGACTTCGCCGGCGGCGTGCGCGCCGGTGTGGACGCGCTCATCGGCCTGGTCGACGGCGAACCGCTGCCCGGGTCGGAACCGCGCGCTGCGCAGGGCGCGCCGTCGGGCCTCATGAATCTGCTGCCGCTGCTCGTCATGGTGGCGCTCGTGGCCGGGTCCGTGCTGCGGCGGCTGTTCGGCCGCCTGGGCGGGGCCGCGACCACCGGTGTCCTGATCGGCGGCATCGTCTGGTCCGTGCTCGGCGTGGTGGTCGTCGCGCTTCTTGCGGCCCTCGGCGCGTTCCTGTTCACGGCTGCCGGAGGCGTGTCATCGGGCTGGTCGTCGGGACATCGCGGGGGCTTTGGTGGATTCGGGGGGATGGGCGGTGGTGGCTTCGGCGGCGGTGGTGGTTTTGGCGGCGGCGGCGGCCGCTTCGGTGGCGGCGGTGCGTCGGGAGGCTGGTGAATGAAGATCGCCCGCCTGCTGCGACACGTCGTGCAGACCCGGTTCGGACTGCACAGGCGTTTCCCCGCCACGGCGCTTGCCCGGATCGAAGCCGCGGTCCACCGCGGCGAACAGAGTCATGACGGCGAGCTGCGGTTCGCGGTCGAGGCCGAGCTCGATCCGTCGGCTCTCTGGCGGGACCGGACACCGCACGATCGCGCCATCGAGGTTTTCGCACACCTCGGTGTCTGGGACACGGAACGCAACAACGGCGTGCTCGTGTACGTGCTGCTCGCCGACCGTGCCGTCGAGATCGTGGCGGATCGCGGATTCAACGGACGCGTTGCGCCGGAGGTCTGGCGTGGTATCTGCGCGTCCATCGAAAGCGAGTTCAGGGCGGGGCACTACGAAGAGGGCGCGTGCCGGGGCATCGCTGCAGTGCACGAGCTCATCGCAGCGCACTTTCCGGCCGTCGGCGGTGGCCGCAACGAACTGCCTGATCGTCCGGTGCTGCTGTAGCCAACACATCGCTGTCGCCGAGGCCCCTGTATGCCGGCCTCGGGGATCCGACCGCGATCGGATGGAACGATGCCCGGCGGGTCCCTGTCGCCGGCCGCGGACGGCCCGTTTGGGAAGGCCGCCGCCCTGATGCCATAATCCCGGCCATGGTGAGGGGAGATCCATTGAAGAGCCTGCTCAGGGCGGGCGTGCTCGCCGTTGCCGCGCTCGGCCTCGCGGCTTGCGCGCCGTTCGCGTCGTTGCGCCACAAGCCGCCGCCGCCACCACCACCACTGCCGCCGCCGAAACCGGAGGTTCCGCTCGCCGGAGCGACGCACGATTTCATCGTTCCCCCGGAGGACGACGTCGTCGGCCTGGTCCAGGTCACCGTGGCCAGCAAGGAGGACACGCTGCCGGACATCGCACGGCGCTTCAACATCGGTTACGAGGAGATCGTCCGCGCGAATCCGGGCGTTGATCCCTGGCTGCCCGGCGAAGGCCGCAGGATCCATCTGCCCACGCAGTTCGTGCTGCCCGACGCGCCGCGCGAGGGCGTCGTGATCAATGTCGCCGCCATGCGGCTCTTCTATTACCCCGCTCGCAGGAAGGGCGAACCCGTGCGGGTGATCACCCATCCGATCGGCATCGGCAAGGTCGGCTGGGCCACGCCGGAGGGCGAGACGAAGATCCTGTCGCGCATCAAGGATCCCGTCTGGATCCCGCCGGTCTCGGTGCGCAAGGAACACGCGAAGGATGGCGACATCCTGCCCGCGAAGGTTCCGGCCGGCCCGGACAATCCACTCGGTCGCCACATGTTCCGGCTCGGATGGCCGAGCTATCTCGTGCACGGCACGAACAAGCCCTATGGCGTGGGCATGCGCTCGAGCCATGGGTGCATCCGGCTCTATCCCGAGGACATCGAGATCCTCTACGACTCCGTGCCCATCGGCACGAAGCTCCGGGTCGTCAACCAGCCCTATCTGCTCGGCTGGAAGGGTGGCGCGCTGTACGTGCAGGCCTATGGCCCGATGGAGGACGACAAGCGCGACTGGAAGCACGGCCCGAAGGGCCTGCGCCGCCAGGGTGCGAAGTCGAAATCACCGTTGTGGTCGCGCATCCGTGACGCGGACGCCGGCATCGACTGGGACCGCGCCTATGAACTCTCGCAGGCGCATACCGGCATCCCCAATCCGGTCATGAAGGCAACGCCCGTCGAACCGGCAGCGGTGCTCGCGGCAGCCCCGGTCGTGCGCAACGCATTGCCGAAGGGAGCGACGTGGGACGGCAACGAGGATCAGTACGCGGACGAGGCGACCTTCCGTGAGCTGGTGTCCGAGCGTGAGCCCGCCGCTTCCGGGGCGAAGCCGGCTGCGGTGCGCTGAGGGCGACGCGTCGCTTCGGGCGACGCGTTGGCGTCACACGCGATCGAGTCGCCGCGTGATCACGCGGATCGGAACCGTGGTGCTGCTGTGCTTCGCGGTCCTGGCACCACAGGCACGCGGCGTCCCGCCCGACCCGGGCCGCGACCATCACAGTTTCGCCGAGCCCGGCCGCTTTCGTGTGGAGCACGTGGATCTCGCCCTCGAGGCGGATTTCGCGTCGCGCCGGCTCTCGGGCGCCGTCGATCTGACGGTCAGACGCCTGGATCCTGCGGCGCACGAGCTCGTGCTGGACACGCGCGACCTCGTCGTGCGCGCCGTCTGGCTCGTCGGCGCCGGTGGAGCACTGGATCCCCTGTCCTTCACGCCGGGGCTGCGCGACCCGGTGCTCGGCAGTCCGCTCCGTATCGATGTCCGCAATGCGGGTACTGCGGACGCAGCGACGTTCCGGGTGCGCATTTCCTACCAGACGCGTCCGGAGGCGACCGGGCTGCAGTGGCTGGAGGCGCGACAGACTGCGGGAAGACGGTGGCCCTTCCTGTACACGCAGTCCGAGGCCATCCACGCGCGCAGCTGGATTCCGCTGCAGGATTCGCCGCAGGTACGCGTGACCTATCATGCGGTGATCCACACGCCGCCGGGTTTGCGCGCCGTGATGAGCGCCGGCAACGATCCGTCGGCGCCGTTGAACGGCCGCTTCGAGTTCGACATGCCGGAGGCCGTGCCACCGTACCTGATCGCGCTCGCGGTCGGCGATCTCGGGTTCCGTGCCACGGGTCCGCGCAGCGGTGTCTATGCCGAACCGGTGACCCTGGAGCGTGCGGCGCATGAATTCGCCGACGTCGAGTCGATGCTGCAGACGGCAGAGCGCCTGTTCGGTCCCTATCGCTGGGGGCGTTACGATTTGCTGGTGCTGCCGCCTTCCTTCCCGTTCGGGGGCATGGAGAACCCGCGGCTGACCTTTGTGACGCCGACGATCATCGCGGGAGATCGCTCGCTGGTGTCACTGGTGGCGCACGAGCTCGCCCACTCCTGGTCGGGCAACCTCGTGAGCAACGCGACGTGGCGCGACTTCTGGCTCAACGAGGGATTCACGGTCTACCTCGAGCGCCGCATCGTCGAGGCGGTCTACGGCCTGGCGCGCGCGCAGGAGGAGGCCGTGCTCGGCGTGCAGCAGCTGCGGGAGGAGTTCGCCACTGTGCCGCCCGCCGACGAGGTGCTCGCGGTCGACCTGCGTGGCCGCGATCCCGACGAGGCGCTGAACGAGGTGCCCTACGAGAAGGGCCGGCTGTTCCTGTACTGGCTCGAGAGCCGCTTCGGCCGTGACGCGTTCGACGCGTTCCTGCGCGGATATTTCGATCGCTTCGCGTTCCGGAGCATCACGACCGAGCAGTTCCTGGAGCATCTCGATGCCGCGTTCGTCGCCGCGCATCCCGGTGCCGCGACCCGCGCCCAGGTGGACGAATGGGTCTACCGGCCCGGACTGCCCGCGTTCGCGGTGTTGCCTGAGGCGCCCGGCTTCGACGAGGTCGATCGCGAACGCGCGGCGTGGCTCGATGGCCGCCGCGCCGCGCCGGATCTCGACATCGCCCGCTGGAGCGTGCAGCAGCGCCAGCATTTCCTCGATGGCCTGCCGGCAGGAGTGGCGCCCGCGCGTCTGGCCGAACTCGACGCGGTGTTCTCGTTCTCGACGACGGAGAACAGCGAGATCGCGTTCAGCTGGTTCCGCCAGGCCGTTCGCAGCGATCATCGCGCCGTGTACCCTGCGCTCGAACGCTACCTCATCGCCATAGGGCGGCGCAGGTTCATCCGGCCCCTCTACGTGGCCCTGATGCAGACACCGCAGGGTGCCGCGTTCGCGCGCCGCGTCTATGCGCTCGCCCGTCCCGGCTATCACCCCATCGCGCAGGCGTCGCTCGATGCGATCGTCGTGGCCGGAGCGGGCGCAGGCGGCGGGCAGTGATCGTGGCACGCCCTTGATTCCGCTCCGGGACGACAACCCGTCCGAACTCAGGCCGGTCGTCTCCGTCGCGCTGCTCGTCGTGTGCGTCGTCGTCTTCCTGTGGCAGGCCGGCCTCGATGCGAGGGGCCTCGAGCGCGTGTTCTTCTCCCTCGGTGCGATTCCGGCCGTACTGACCGGCGACGTGCGGCTCGATCCGCAGCTCGTCCGGGTGCCCGCCTGGCTCTCGGTGTTCACATCGATGTTCGTGCACGGCGGCTGGTTCCACCTGGCAGGCAACATGCTCTACCTGTGGATCTTCGGCGACAACGTCGAGGATGCCTTTGGCCACCTGCGCTTCGCCGCGTTCTACGCCGCCTGCGGAGCCATGGCCGTCGCGGCGCAGGTGATGCCGGATCCGCACTCGCAGGTGCCGATGGTCGGCGCGAGCGGGGCGGTGTCCGGTGTACTGGCGGCATACCTGTTGCTGTACCCGCGCGCTCGCGTGCTCGTCGCGATCCCGCTCGGCTTCTATCTCGACGTGCGCCGGCTGCCGGCAGTGATCGTGCTCGTCCTGTGGTTCGTGATCCAGCTCGCGAGTTCCCTGCTGGGTGATGGTCGGGAGGGCGTGGCCTTCCGTGCGCACGTCGGCGGTTTCGTCGCCGGAATGCTGCTGACGCCGTTCCTGCGCCGCCCCGGGATCCCTCTGTTTCGATACACTCGCATCGAGCGTCAATGAACGAGCGTCCCGTGCTGAATCGCAGGAACCTGATCGGTGGTCTCGCCGCGGCGGCCCTCGTCGCGGCCGTTTCGCCGCGTGCGTCGTTCGCGGCCCCGGCCGTCGTTCGCGGCCCGCTGCGCGACCCGGATGCCAACGGGGTTGCGTTGCCCGATGGCTTCCGCAGCCGCATCGTCGCGCGCTCCGGTCAACCGCCGGCGCCGCGTTCGAAGCGCGTCTGGCACGACGCACCGGACGGCGGCGCGACGTTCCGGTCGGCGGATGGGGGCTGGATCTACGTCTCCAATTCGGAGCTCGACGGCTCTCGTGGTGGCGCCGGAGCCCTGCGCTTCGCGGCGGACGGCACGATCATCGACTGCTACCCGATCCTCCAGGGTACGACGCGCAACTGCGCCGGCGGCCCGACGCCGTGGGGCACCTGGCTGTCCTGCGAGGAACACGAGCACGGCCAGGTCTGGGAGTGCGATCCGGAGGGCCGGCGCGCCGCAAAGCTGCGGCCCGCGCTCGGCACTTTCGTCCACGAGGCTGTGGCGGTCGATGCGCGCCGCGGGCACGTCTACCTCACCGAGGACGCGACGGACGGGTTGTGGTACCGCTATGTGCCGCTCGCCGGCTCGGGCGGGCCGATGAGCCTGGAGATGGGCAGGCTCGAGGCCGCGCAGGTCGACGACACCGGCCATGTGCGCTGGCTGCGCATTCACGATCCCTTCGCCCGCAGCCGGGCGATGCGGCACCAGGTACCCGGAGTGACGCGCTTCCGGGGTGGTGAGGGGATCTGGTGCGCGAACGACCGCGTCTGGTTCACGACGAAGGGCGACGACCGGGTCTGGCTCTACGACATCGAGCGCGAAAGGCTCGGCGTCCTGTACGACGCACGTCGTGCGTCGAATCCCCTGCTGACCGGTGTCGACAACTGCACGCTGGCGCCGAATGGTGACCTGCTCGTGGCCGAGGACGGCGGGGATCTGCAGATCGTGGCCGTACGGCCCGACGGCAGTGTGCTGCCGGTGCTGCAGGTTCCGGGACATCGCGCGTCGGAGCTGACCGGTGTCGCGTTCGATCCCTCGGGCAGGCGGCTGTACTTCAGCTCGCAGCGGGGCACGACCGGTCGCAACTCGGGCGGAATGACCTTCGAGGTCAGCGGGCCGTTCGCGACCGCCTGAGGTCGTGAACGTGCCGGCGGAGCACGATACCCGGACAGGCCCTAGCCCGCTGCGCGCCGGACGAGCTCCTCGATGGCGCGTTCGACGTGGAGGCCATCGAGCTGCAGGCGGTTCAGGGTCACCGACTGGACGCGCGAATCGCCAGCGCGGTGGCTCACGAGCCAGGCCTGGAACTCCCCCGGCCGGCCGGCGCCGATGCCGAACAGCAGGTTGATGACGCCGAGCCCACGCTCGCGGTCGCGGTTGACGCGTTCGTCGCAGACCACGAACCAGCGGTCCTGCGTTTCGTGGTCGGCGAAAGCGCCCTCGTCCTCGAGCGAACCGAAGAACCGCTCGAGCTGGCGCGTCGCACGCCGCCAGGTGCGCGGTTCGTTCGGCTCGAACAGCATCCAGCGCGTACCGCGCTCGATCGAGGTCACGACGAAGAGTGCGAGGCGCTTCGCGCCGAGCCAGCGCGCCGCCGGTGACCGGGCGATGGCGCCCGCGAGGGTGCGCGGCCGCGCCGGCTCCTGCGCCGTCGGCGATCGCACGGGCTGAAGGACGTTGACGCCCGCGTGCGCAAGGCGGGTCCGATCGGCGGGACCCACGAGACACAGCGGCCGGAACCCCGGTCGCAGGATCGCGTCGTCGCCCTGCGCCGGCGTCCAGACGGGACAGGTCGCGTCGGCGCGCGCGATCATGCCGGCGACCGCGGCGCCGGGCGCGAAGGATTCGAAGCGCCCGCGAAGCTTGTCGAACGCCAGCACGCGCGGGAAATACATCAGTGCGTGTTCGCTGGCGAAAGGCCAGTCACGCAGGCCCGCAACGGCCGCTTCGGCACAGTCCCAGGCGGCGGGCGGGTCGACGATCAGCATCGCGCGGTGATCACGGCAGAAGCGGCTCGCCACCAGCAGGGTGCTCGCGCCGATGTCGGATTCGCGGGCGAGCGGCGGGATGTACAGGAAATTGAAGAGCGGTCCGCCGGCCAGCGCGAAGATGCCACGCCCCTCGGCAGCCGAGCCGATGACGTCGTAGTCGGTGAGCGGGTCGCCGTCGTCGCCATCGGAGTTCGAGCCCGTGTATCCCGCGAGCCCGACGCCTCCGGGGTGCGGGGTCCGGTCGGGACGCAGGGCTGGAACGGCGCCGCGTACCGTCGCCAGTGCGGAGCCTGCGAGCACGCTCGCGACGTACCGTGACGAGTCGGGACGCACGGACAATCGCCGGTAGATCTCCTGGTCCTCGATGTGCTCGGACCCGGGGGCGCGCACCCGCTGCAGCACGAGGTTGAACCGGTCGCCCTCGTTGGTGCCGATGCCGTCGCAATCGACAGCCGCTCTGAGGAATTCGCGCGTGCCCGGTGCTGCGGCGACGAGGGTCAGCGTCTCATCGCCGCACGTGAGCGACAGTGTCGCGGGCCGGGCTCCGTTGACGACCCTGACGATGATCGCCGTGACGCCGCCGTTGTCGAAGAACTGCTCGACCGCGTACGAGAGGGGGCTCGGCTGCCAGAGTCCTCCGAAGACGCTCTGGTACTCGGCGAAGCTGGTGACGGTGACGGGGCGGTTGACGGGGCCGCGCAGCGTCCGGCCGACGAACGCGCACACCGCGGTCGGCGCGCGTGCGATCGACTGCTCGGCGGTCGCTTCCTGAGCGACCTCGATTCCGCCCGATAGCTCCAGCACCGCCCATCCCCGTCGTTATTGCATCAGGTTAACACACGACGCTGTGATGGCGCGGCCCGCACGCTCGTCGGGCGATCGACACGGCCCCGTTCCGCTATGCTGGCGCGCCCCGCGGGCAGCAGGCATGAATCGCGATCTCCGACATCGGCAGGCCGGCGCCGCGCTGGCGCTCACGACCGCAATCACCTGGGGCATCCTGCCCATCGGGCTCAAGGTCGCGCTCGCGCGTCTCGATGTCTGGACCGTGACCTGGTGGCGCTTCGTCGGCGCGACGTGCATCGTGGGCGTCTGGCTCGCGTACCACGGCCGCCTGCCGGTGGTACGTCGATTCGGTCGGCGGACCTGGCGCTGGCTCGCGATCGCCGTTGCCGGGCTCGCCGGCAACTACGTGCTCTACGCCGCCGGTCTCCATCTCACCGCGCCGTCGGTCGCACAGGTCGTGATCCAGCTCGCGCCGTTCCTGCTGCTGTTCGCCGGCGTGATCGTGTTCCGCGAGCGGTTCTCGGTGCGGCAATGGGTCGGCTGTGTGGTCCTGCTCGTCGGGATGCTGCTGTTCTTCAACCGCCGGCTGCCGCTGCTGCTGCAGTTCACGGATCGCTGGACGCTCGGCGTGTTCGCACTGGTCGCGGGCGCCGTGACCTGGGCCGCCTACGGTGTTGCGCAGAAGGTGCTCGCGCGTGAGCTCGGCTCACTGCAGACCCTCTGGCTGCTGTTCGTCGCCTGCACCGCGCTGCTGCTGCCGTTCGTCCGGCCCGCTGCGGTGCTCGGGCTGGACGGTGTCGGTGTCGTGGCGCTGCTGTTCTGCATCCTCAACAGCGTCCTCGGCTACGGCGCCTTCGGGGCCGCACTGGACCGCTGGGACGTGACGCGCGTGTCGGCCGTGGTCTCCGTCGCGCCATTGTTCACGGTGGGGTTCATGCTGCTGGCAGCCCGGCTCGGCGTGGCGTGGATCTCGCCGGAGCCGATCGACCTGCCGGTGGTCGCCGGCGCGCTGCTCGTGGTGGCCGGTTCCATGACCGCGGCCCTCGCGGGTCGGCGCGCCTGACACGCCGCGTTCTCAGGCGGCGTCGATCGTGCCGCCCCGCTCGTCGAGCACCTGTCGCGTGTAGTCGTAGCCGATCGCGATCGCGCGATCGAAGGATCGCCAGTTCAGCAGGTCGATGGATTCGAGCGGCGGCCGGAGCAGCAGGCTGGACTGCTGTCGCAGCTGCGCCGTCGCGGCGGCGCTGTTCACCATGCCGGTGCGCAGCAGGATCTGCAGGATGTTCGGGCGATGGCGCCTGCCGCCGAGTAGCGCCGCGAGCTTCCACAGCGGCGGCAGGTCGGTCTCTTCCAGGTCAGTGGTGAACGCCTTGTCCGCGCCGACATCGACGCCGATCACCGCGCCCCTCCGGCGTTCCTGCATGACATCCACCGGCAGGTTGTTCATCGTCGCGCCGTCGACGTAGATCTCGCCCCCGCGGAACACGGGTGGCAGCACTCCCGGAATGGCGAGTGACGCGCGCAGCCAGCGCCACAGCTCGCCGGAGTCGTGGACGCCCAGCCTGCCGCTCGTCAGATTCGCCGAGACGCAGAAGTACGGCAGTGGCAGGTCGTCGATGTCGATCTCGCCGAATGTGCGCTTCAGCAGCCCGGTTACTTTCCGCCCCGACACCAGCGAGACGATCGGCAGCGTGAAATCCGCCAGCGGGTTGGTCGCCACGAAGCCGCTGCGGAAGCGCTCGATCATCTCCTCGTGGCTCCAGTCCGCCGCGACGCCGGCGCCCATGATCGCGCCCATGCTGGTGCCGCCGACCCGGTCGATCGGGATGCCGTACTCGCGCAATGCCCGCACGACGCCCAGGTGGGCGAATCCACGGGCCCCGCCGCCCGACAGCACGACGCCGATGCTGCGGCCCGTGAGCAGCCGCGCGACACGCGCAATGTCGCCTTCCCCGCGCACGTGATGATGCGCGACGCCGGGCATGCGTTCGCGCCAGCGCGCCGCGATGCCGGGCGCGATCGCGGCATCGTGCAGCAGCACGAGCTCGCTGCGAGCCGCGGCGAACTGGCTGTCCTCCAGCGCCGGACACGGCCCCGGCTCGCCGTCGGCGCGCGCCAGCAGCAGGACGATGTCGGCCTGGCGCGTACACAGGCGCGTCCATGGCGAGTTCCCGGGGTCCGTCGCATAGACGACGAAGTCGTTGCGCGCCTCGATCCGGTGGAACCACTCGCTCGTGTGCGAGCCGCCGCGCACGCTCCAGACGAGTTCCGCGCGGCCGGCTCCGCCGAGCGCGTCGACGAAGTCGACCGCGAAGCCGGCGACGTCGACGTCGATGCCGTGCGGCACGAGCGCGATGGTGCGCGGCCGTGCATCGCGTGCCTGGAGGCCGGGGGTGGTGATGCGCTCGGCCATGAGTGCGGCGAAGCGCATGACGGCGGCCGGATGGCGCAGGAGCACCGTCGTGAAGGCCTCGCGGCTCAGCCGTCCGAGCACGGTGTCGCGCATCGCGACCACACGCGCACTGCGTGGCCGGCCGGAGATCATCCCCATCTCGCCGACGCTCTCGCCCGCACCGAGGCGCGCGAGAGGGCGGGTCGCGCCATCTTCCGCGGGCATCACGCCGAGGGAGCCGGCCGTGACGAAGTAGATCGCATCGGGCGGCTCGCCGCGGTCGAACAGCGTCGAACCGCCCGGCAGCGTGAACCACGAGATCTCCGCGGCGATCTCGTCGATGACTCCAGGAGCCAGGCCCTGCAGCAGCGGCAGTGCGCGCGTGGTGTACAGGACATCGCCGGCCGCCATGACCGACGTCGCTTCCGGGAGATCGTCTGCCGGATCGTCTCGTGACACCATGGAGTTTCCCGCGGCGTGCAGGTTCTGCCCGCCGGCATCGCCTTCGCGTCGGCGCGCCGGCTGGAATCTTGAGCGCACACCGGGAACCGGGAGGTTTCCATGGCGGCGGACCGTCAGTCGCTCGAGAAGATCTGGGCCAGCGTCGCCACGATCGGGCGCGGCAGCGTCGCGAGTTACGGCGCGGTGGCGGCTGCGGCCGGGTTGCCCGGTCGCGCACGCCTCGTCGGCCACGCGCTCCGGGTCGCTCCCGGGAAGCTCGGGCTGCCCTGGCACCGGGTGGTGGGCGCGGGCGGGCGACTCTGCCTGCCCGAGGGCAGCGCGGCCGATCGCGAGCAGCGCCGGCGTCTCGTGGCCGAGGGACTCCGCATCCGCGGTCGACGGGTCGTCCCGGGTCGTGACGCGGGGCGGGAGGCGCTGGACCGGGCCTTGTGGGGGCCGCCCCCGCTGCAGGGAGGTCGTCGCGGCGGTCGCTGATTCTTTTGCCCGGGTGCCGCTGCTAACATCCCGGCCGCGCCGACGCCCGGGTGCAGGCGCCCTTCGTTCCTTCGAACCGCTGGAGTCCCTGATGGCCGCACGCTACGTCGTCTTTTCGCACGGCAAGGAGAGCGGTCCGTGGGGCACCAAGATCTCCGCGATGGCGGACGTCGCGCGCAGTGAAGGATGGCAGGCGGAATCGGTCGACTACCGCGGCGTGGAAGAGCCGCAGGATCGCGTCACCCGCCTCCTGAGCTTCTGCCGCGACCTCCAGGGCGATCTGGTGCTGGTCGGGTCGAGCCTGGGTGGGCACGTCGCGACCAGCGCCTCCGTGCTGCTGCGCGCGCAGGGACTGTTCCTGCTGGCTCCCGCCTTCTACATGCCTGGCTACGAGCCGCAGACGCCCAAGCCTGCACCGTGCCCGATCACGATCGTGCACGGCTGGCGCGATGACGTGGTGCCGGTCGACAACAGCATCCGCTTCGCCCGCCAGTACCGCGCTGCACTGCACATCATCGATGCCGACCACCGCATGCAGGACAACGTCGCGCAGATCAACTACCTGTTCGAGTATTTCCTCGTGGCGCTGGACATCAGCCGCATGCGGGACCAGTGAAGTGCGGTCGGGCAGATGGCCGGTTGCGACGATCGTGCGCCGGCCGACAGGGGAGCAGGTCACCATGACAACGCGATACATCGTGCGTGGCATCACCGCGCTTGCCGCGGCGCTGCTGCTGCAGGCCTGCGGCGGCAGGTCGCAGGATGAAGGCGGTTCGGCCGGAGAGGTTCCGGAGTCGACGGTTCTCGATCCGATGACACGGGCGCCCGGCCGGGTCCAGCGGCGGCTCGACGCCACGCGTGAGGGCCACGAGCGCGCGCTCGAAGAGCAGATCGAGGCTTCGGAGGACGCGCCCCGGCCGTCGTCGGGCGGCGATGAGTGAGCGGTGATGCAGCGCACGCCCGAGCCCGAACTCATGGACGATGCCGCACAGGCGCTCGCCTACGCGCGAGCCGACTTCAATGAGCCCAACACGGCGTTCGTCGATCACGTGTCCGCAGCGCTCCCGGAGCTCCGTCGTTCCACGATTCTCGACCTCGGGTGCGGGCCGGGCGACATCACCCTGCGTCTCGCCGCGCGCTTCCCCGATGCGCGCGTGATCGGCGTCGACGGCGCCGGCGCCATGCTGGCGCTGGCGCACGAGGCGCTCGCCGCGCACCCGCGTCTGGCGCCGCGCGTCGGGTTCGTGCACGCCATGCTGGGAGCGCTGCCGCAGGACATCGCCGGCGTCGATGCCGTTGTCTCGAACAGCCTGCTGCATCATCTTCCCGATCCGGCGCTGCTGTGGAGCGTGGTCGCGCGCGCGGGGCGCCGTGGCGCCACGGTCGTGGTGATGGATCTCGCGCGCCCGCCGTCGGTGGAGGATGCCGCGCGCATCGTCGCGACCCATGCCGCCGGCGAACCTGCGGTGCTGCGCGAGGACTTCCACAACTCGTTGCTCGCGGCGTACACCCCGGAAGAGGTGCGTCTGCAGCTCGCGGCGGCGGGACTCGCGGGCATCGAGGTCCGCAGTGTGTCGGACCGCCACTGGCTGGCGGTCGGACGGCTGCCGTGATCGTCGTTCCAGGCCTGCGTCGCAGCATCACGTCCCTGCTGTCGGGGCCGCTCAGGTTGCTGATCCGCCCGGCCGTCGCACCCGACGACGTGCGCGCGCGGCTCGGCGGGCGCTCGCGCATGACGCTGTACGTCCAGGAGGAGCGCAGCCTCTCCGACACGATCGCGATCACGATCGCGTGCCGGCGCGCCGGGTTGCGTCACCCGCTGAAGCGGCTGCGTGGCGGTGACCTGTCGCTTCCACAGTCGATGGTCGCGCTGGAGCGGAGCCGCGGCGTACTGCGCCGGCGTCCCGACCGGCGCCTGCCGCCGAACCTGGGGCGGGCCATCACCGCGGTCACCGCGAGCCCGGAACTCGACATCGATGTCGTCCCGGTCGGCGTCTACTGGGGCCGCTCCCCGCATCGCGTGCATTCGGTCTGGGACGCCGTGCTGTCGGAGGACTGGGCGCTTGTCGGCCCGTTCCGACGGCTGCTGTCCGTCCTGTTCCGCGGTCGTGCGACGGTGATCCGCTTCGGCGAGCCGCGTTCGCTGCGTGCCCTCGCCGCCGAGGGCCAGGATCCGGCGCGAGTGGCACGTCGCCTGCTGAAGGATCTGCGCGTCGATTTCCGCCACATGCGCGTCGAGACGATCGGGCCGGAACTCGCGCCGCGTGCCGCGATCGTCGCGCAGGTGCTGCGCACGCGTGCCGTGCGCTCTGCCGTGCGCGGGCTGATGCGCGAGAAGAGCCTGGCGCGCCGCGAGGCGGTGCGCGTCGCGCGTGCACTGGCGCTCGAAATCGCCGCGGACTATTCGCCGGAGTTCGTGCGCTTCATTAACGTCGTGCTGCGGCGGGTGTGGAACCGGCTGTACGACGGCGTGGACATGCGTCACGCCGAGCGCCTCGATGCCCTGCCGCCCGGCTGCGAACTGGTCTACGTGCCGTGTCACCGCAGCCACATGGACTACCTGCTGCTCTCGTACACGATCTACCAGCGCAAGTACGTCGTGCCGCACATCGCCGCGGGCATCAACCTCAATCTGCCGGTCGTCGGCGGCATCCTGCGTATGGGCGGTGCGTTCTTCCTCAGGCGCAGCTTCCGCGGTTCCAGCCTGTACCCCGTCGTGTTCACGAAATACGTCGACGTGATGATGAACCGCGGGCACCCCATGGAGTTCTTCATCGAGGGCGGGCGCAGCCGTACGGGCAGGCTGCTCGCGCCCAAGACGGGCATGCTCGCGATGACGGTCCGCAGCTACCTGCGCGATCCGCGCCGGCCCGTGGTGTACGTGCCCGTCTATTTCGGCTACGAGCGCATCGTCGAGGCGAAGACCTACGTCGGCGAGCTCTCGGGGATGCCCAAGGAACAGGAGAGCATGCTCGGTCTGCTGCGCGCGACGCGCGTGCTGCGGCAGAAGTACGGCCAGGTGCACGTCTGCTTCGGCGAGCCGCTGCCGCTCGGTGACGTCCTCGACCGCAGCTGCCCGGACTGGCGCGCCGAGCCGCTCACCGAGGACGCGCGGCCCGCGTGGTTCGGCCAGGCCGTGGATCGCGTCGCCGGAGAGATCATGACGCGGATCAACGCCGCCGCGGTCGTGACGCCGGTCAACCTGCTGGCACTCACGCTGCTCGCCATGCCGAGGCAGGCGATGAGCGAGGCCGACCTCGTGCGACAGCTGGACCTCTATTCAGAGCTGCTGCGTCGCCTGCCCTATGCTCCGGGCATCGAGCCGCCGTCGCTCGCGGGGGGCGACATGGTGGCCTATGGCGAACGCATGGGAATTCTCGAACGGCGCCAGCATCCGCTCGGCGACGTCATTCGCATGAACGAGGAGAACGCGATCCTCGCGGCGTACTACCGCAACAACGTCATCCACGTGTTCGCGCTGCCTTCGCTGCTGGCCTGCGCATTCCTCAACAACGCCGAAATGCGCGGTGCCGACCTGCAGCGGCTCGCCTGGCGCATCTACCCTTATGCGCGCCAGGAGCTCTTCCTGCGCTGGAGCGAGGACGAACTGGAGCCGGTCGTGGCGCGCACGCTGGAGGTGTTCGCGGGCATCGGTGTGCTGGAGCGGGCTCCGGGGGACCTCTGGCGCCGTCCGCCGACCGGCAGTGCCGCAGCCGTCCAGCTCTCGGTGCTCGCGCAGGGCACGATCCAGATGGTGGAGCGTTATTACCTCGCGATCGCGCTGCTGCTCAAGGCGGGCCGCGGTGTGCTGACGCAGGAACAGCTCGAGACCCAGTGCGTCAACACGGCGAGCCGCATGGCGCTGCTCTACGGACTCAACTCCCCCGAGTTCTTCGACAAGCCCATGTTCCGCGCGTTCATCGACCTGCTGCGTGCGCGCGATGTCGTGCGCAGCGGGACGGACGGCAGGCTGGAGTTCGACGAGGCGCTCGAGGAAGTCGCGGTCGACGCGCGGGTCGTGCTGTCCGAGCAGATCCGGCACAGCATCCTGCAGGTCACTCACTACGGCTAGTTCGAGCGGTTGGCGCGACCGTTACGCGCAGCAGCACCGCTGACAGGACCGAGCAGCCGGCGGAGAACATGAAGGCTGCCTGCGGCGAGCAAGACTCGTAGAGCCAGCCGAACAGCATGGAGGCCGGCAGCAGCATGGCGCCCGCCGTCAGGTTGAACCAGCCGAAGCCGGCACCGCGCTGTGGTTCCGGCACCAGGTCGGCGACCAGCGCCTTCTCGACACCCTCTGTTGCGGCCATGAACAGCCCGTAGAACGCGAACAGCCCGAACAGTGCGTACGGCGTCCCGCTGCTGCGGGCGTCGAGCATGCCGAACAGTGCATAGAACAGGCCGTATGCGGCGAAGCCGGCCGTCAGCACGCGCATGCGTCCGATGCGATCGGACCAGGCCGACAGCGGTGTCGAGAACACGGCTGCCACCGCGGCGACCCCGGCCCACAGCAGAGGCACCTGTGCCTGGGCGAACCCGAGTTCCTGCGCGCGCAGGAGCAGGAACATGTTCGACGAGTTCCCGAGTGCGAACAGCGCCACGATCGGCAGATAGCGCCGGAGCGCCACTGGCAGGCGGTGCCAGTGCCAGTCGAAGCGCGGAACATGGGCTGTGTTGCCCGCCGGCGGCTCGCGCAGCACAGCCGCGAGCAGCAGGCAGGCCGATGCGGGAACGGCGCTCCACAGGAATACCTGCCGCAGCGTGGCCCCGGAAGCGAGCAGCCCTGCGGCAGCCAGGGGGCCGAGCACGGCACCCGCGTTGTCCATCGCACGGTGCAGCCCGAAGGCGAGTCCCCGGTGCTCGAATCCCACGCTGGCCGCCAGCAGAGCATCGCGCGGCGAGGTGCGCAGGCCCTTGCCGACGCGGTCGGCGAACCGGATCGCGAGCAGCCAGGGCCAGTGGGTGACGCAGGCGACCAGTGGTCGCCCGAAACCCGCGAGCGAGTACCCGAACACGATCCAGGGCTTCGCGCGTCGAGTGCGGTCGTAGATCAGGCCCGAGACCAGCTTCAACAGGCTGGCGGTCGCCTCCGCGATGCCCTCGATCAGACCGAGCGCCCTCGGTCCGGCCATCAGCACGGACGACAGGTACAGCGGCACCAGCGGATAGATCATCTCGCTGGCGCCGTCGTTGAGGAGGCTGATCACGCCGATCAGCCAGACGGTGCGGGGCAGGCAGCGGAGCTGAGCGAGCATCTGCATTCGAGGTTCGATGCGTCGGGGAGGTGCGTGTCCGGTCGGCGCCTCAGCCGCGCCTGCCGTCGGCGCGCGGCCGCAGCAGGATCGGCGCGTAGACGACCAGGAAGATCGCGAACGCGAAGGTCCAGCACAGGCCGGCCGCGAGCAGCACGTGGAAGTAGTCGTGGGGCCGGACCGCGGGCCCGAGCACCCGGATCAGCGCGGCCGCGCACAGCAGCACGTAGGCGGCCGCGACGAGGCGTCCGACCGCCAGTGGCCGGCCCGTGTGGCCGAGCGACGCGCGTGTCATCACCGCGAGGATCATCGTCGCCGCGACTCCGATGCCGAACGCATGCAGCCAGAAGGCGGACCACGCCGTACCGGTCAGCAGCCAGGCGGCCTTGAGCGCGAAGCCCGCGGGCAGCCAGGCGTACCCGAGGTGCAGCACCCACAGGATCGGTTCACCGCGTGCGCGCAGGCTGCGCCATCCCGACAGGCGCCAGCCGTGCAGCACCGTGAGCACGAGCGCCAGCACGCCGGCCGGGACCGGGAACCCGGGTTGCCACAGGTCGGCGACCACGTTCAGTGCCATCGTGGCCGGCAGCAGCCGTTCGATCGGGGCATGGGTGTGGATCGTGAAGCTGCGGTCCGCGCGACGCAGCGCATTGCCGGTGAATGCCGGCACGACGCGTCCGCCGACGATCGTGAGCAGCAGGAGGACGACGTCCACGGCGGCGGCGAGCGCGGCGCCTCCGAGCGCGACGTCGGCGCGCGCCACCGCGAGCAGCCAGGCCGCATCGGCGAGCCAGAGCGCGCCGACGATGAACAGCATGGGAATGTTGCGATTGCGCTCGCGCAGGATCGGCGGAGCGATGAGCGCGAGCAGGCCCGGCAGGAACGCCAGTTCGACGAGCGCCACCAGGGGCAGTGGCAGAAAGGCTGAACCCGCGATCGCCGCACGGCCGGCGAGCCACGTCGCCGTGAGCAGCAGGAGCGGTGCCCCGGCGAAACCGCGCCGCCCGGTCCAGGACGGCACGGCCGTGAGCAGGAACCCGGTGACCGCGGCGATGATGAAGCCGAAGACCATCTCGTGGCCGTGCCAGAGTCGGCCGGGCAGCGGAGCGAGCGGCGACATCCCGGCGTCGTACATCCACAGCCAGGCCGGGACCGCCAGCAGCGCGAAGACGCCGGCGGCCAGGAAGAACGGCCGGAAGCCGTGGCTGAACAGCGGAGTCCGCAGGATCGCTTTCATTATCAACAGGATACCGCGCGGGCACGCGGTGATCGATTCATGCTTGCCGTGGGAGGGGCGATCGAGAACAATGCCCGGCCGCCCGCCCGGACCCGCGGCGGTTCCTATGGAGAACGCCGGACATGCGCTGGGTGATGCGCTCGAAGATCCACAATGCCACGGTCACCGAGGCGAATCTCGCCTATGTGGGGTCGATCACGATCGATGAAGAGCTGCTGGACAAGGTCGGATTGTGGCCGGGCGAGAAAGTGCTGGTCGTTTCCAACACCTCCGGCGCGCGGTTGGAGACCTACGTGATCGTCGGACCGCGCGGGTCGGGCTGCATCTGCATGAACGGCGCGGCCGCCCACCTGATCAAAGCCGGCGAGCAGATCATCATCATGGGCTTCGAGCTCACCGAGCGGCCGCTGCACCCGAAGGCCGCGCTCGTCGACGGCCACAACCACTTCGTACGCTGGCTCGGCGAGCGTTACCACGAAACGCCCGACGTCTGACCGCCGCGCGGACCGCATCGATCGCTCAGCGGGTCGGCGCGCGCGCGTCCTCCAGTGTCTTCCGGCTGCGATAGGCGGTCGGATTGTCCCGGAACCAGTCCTCGGCGACCGGCTGCGTGCGGCACCAGTCGTTGACCATCCTGCGGTATGCGATCTTCCATACCCCGCCGCGCTTCTCGAAGCGGTCGAGGTAGCGTCCCGCCAGGATCATTTCCGTGTCGCCCTCGGGCCAGACGATGTCGGTCCTGTCCGCGGGCAGCAACGCGGCGGCGGCCTGCTGCTGCTGGTTCCGGCCGAAGCGGTGATAGGCCTGGAAGTAGGTCTCGCCCCAGGCCACGTTGCCTTCGACCTCGATCAGGATGTTCATGAGGCCGTGCTGCGTCACGGCGAAGACCGGCAGTACGCCCAGGGTCCAGTCCACCCACTTCTGCGCATTGCCGATGTAGAGGCCGGGCCCCCGGTCCTCGATCGCATCGTCCCAGTAGATCGACCGCAGCGTGGCCTCGTCGACGCGGTCGAGGCCGCGCGAGTACTTGCACAGCAGGTCGTTGATCTCTGCCCGATCGAGAACCGTCTGGATGTCCATCCCTTGCGCCCCCCGTTGAGGTGAATTCCGGCCGCGGCAGCACTGAGCCCCATGCGGCTCACCGCGACTGCCGTGCCATCTGCACTGCAGTGTGCCGATACGCGGCTACGTAGTAGCCCTGTAGTCCCTGCGGTTTTTCACTGAATAGCATTCAACGCAAAGAAAAGGCAAGTGACGGGGCGCTGTGGAGCCCCGGGTTGCCGTCAGTCGTGCGCAGGGCACCATGAATATCACTGGCATCGTGGTCAATGCGAGCCCCGGCTGCGCAGACGCCGTACGGCATGCGCTCACCGGCATCGTTGGCGTGGAGGTCCACGCAGTCACCCCCGAGGGCCGGATGGTCGTTACGGTCGAACGCCCTGACGATCGCGAGGTGAAGGAAGCCTTCGATGCCATCGGTCGCGTCGACGGTGTCCTGTCCACCGCACTCATCTACCACCACGACGAACCGCTCGACGAAGAATCGAATCCCTGACGAGGAGAGGAATCCATGTCCGTTACGAGCCGCCGCGATTTCATCCGCAACAGTGCCATTGCCGCCACGGCCACCGCCGCCGGCGTGACGGGTCTTGGTGCCCAGGAGGCACTCGCGCAGGCGGGCGCCGATGGCATCAAGTGGGACAAGGGCGTCTGCCGCTACTGCGGCACCGGCTGCGGTGTGCTGGTCGGCGTGAAGAACGGCCGCATCGTCGCGACGCAGGGTGATCCGGACGCGCCGGTCAACCGGGGGCTCAACTGCATCAAGGGCTATTTCCTCGCCAAGATCCCTTACGGCAAGGACCGCCTGACCACGCCGCTGCTGCGCATGAAGGACGGCAGGTACGACAAGAACGGCGAGTTCAAGGCCGTCTCGTGGAAACAGGCCTTCGATGTGATGGAGGAGAAGTGCAAGGCGACGCTGAAGGCCAAGGGCCCGACCGCGATCGGCATGTTCGGTTCGGGTCAGTGGACGATCTGGGAAGGCTATGCCGCCAACAAGCTGATGAAGGCCGGTTTCCGCTCCAACAATCTCGATCCGAACGCGCGCCACTGCATGGCCTCGGCCGTTGCGGGTTTCATGCGGACCTTCGGCGCCGACGAGCCGATGGGCTGCTATGACGACGCCGAGCACGCCGATACATTCGTGCTGTGGGGCTCGAACATGGCGGAGATGCACCCGATCCTCTGGTCGCGCATCACCGACCGGCGGCTCACGGCGAAACACGTGCGGATCTTCGTGCTGTCGACCTTCGGTCACCGCTCCAGCGAACAGGCCGACGTCGAACTCATCTTCAAGCCGCAGACCGACCTCGCGATCATGAACTACATCTGCAACCACATCATCCAGAGTGGTGCGGTGAACGAGGACTTCGTCGCGAAGCACGTGACGTTCCGCAAGGGCGTCACGGACATCGGCTACGGTCTGCGGCCGAAGCATCCGCTCGAGCAGGTGGCGAACAACAACGGCTATCCGGACGCCGAGGGCAAGCCCAAGGGTGACCCGAACGCATCGGCGCCGATGACCTTCGACGAGTTCAAGGCGTTCGTGTCCGAATACACGCTGGAGAAGGTGAGCGCGCTCTCGGGCGTGCCGGCGGAGAAGCTCGAGGCACTCGCGAAGGCCTACGCCGATCCGAAGACCAAGGTCACGTCCTACTGGACCATGGGATTCAACCAGCACACGCGCGGCACCTGGGTCAACAACCAGATCTACAACTGCCACCTGCTGGTCGGGAAGATTTCGGAGCCCGGCAACAGCCCGTTCTCGCTGACGGGCCAGCCTTCCGCCTGCGGCACTGCGCGTGAGGTCGGCACCTTCGCGCACCGTCTGCCCGCGGACATGGTGCTGGTGAATCCCGATCACCGGAAGGCGGCGGAGGCCAAGTGGCACCTGCCCGAGGGCACCATCGTCGGCCAGAACGGCTACCACGCCGTCCTCCAGGACCGCATGCTCAAGGACGGCAAGCTCAACTTCTACTGGACATCGACCACCAACAACATGCAGGCCGGGCCGAACCTCAACACGGAGCGCTATCCCGGATTCCGCAATCCCGACAACTTCATCGTGGTGTCGGACGCCTATCCGACCGTCACGGCACTGGCCGCGGACCTGATCCTGCCGTCGGCGATGTGGGTCGAAAAGGAGGGTGCCTTCGGCAATGCCGAGCGGCGCGGCCAGTTCTGGCGGCAGATGATCAAGGCACCGGGCGAGGCGAAGTCCGATCTCTGGCAGTACATCGAGTTCTCGAAGCGCTTCAAGGTCGAGGAGGTCTGGCCCGAGGAGCTGCTCGCGAAGGCTCCCGAGTACCGCGGCAAGACGCTCTACGACGTGCTGTACGCGAACGGCAGCGTCAACAAGTACCCGGTGGCCGAGCTCGCGAAGGTGAACGGCAAGGGCTACACGAACGACGAGTCGAAGGCCTTCGGCTTCTATGTGCAGAAGGGGCTCTTCGAGGAATACCGCCAGTTCGGCATCGGCAAGGGCAAGGACCTCGGCGAGTTCGACGTGTACCACAAGGTGCGCGGGCTCCGCTGGCCGGTCGTGAACGGCAAGGAGACGCTCTGGCGCTATCGCGAGGGCTACGATCCGTACATCAAGCAGGGCGAGAGCCTGCGGTTCTACGGCAAGCCGGACGGCAAGGCCTGGGTGTTCGCACTGCCCTACCAGCCGCCTGCCGAGGCGCCGGACGCCGAGTACGACCTGTGGCTCAGCACGGGCCGCGTGCTGGAGCACTGGCACACGGGAACCATGACCCGGCGCGTGCCCGAGCTGCACCGTGCCTTCCCCGAGGCCTGGATGTTCATGAACGCGGAGGACGCGAAGGCGCGCGATCTCAAGCGCGGTGACACGGTGAAGATCGTGAGCCGCCGCGGCGAGATCACGACGCGCGTCGAGACCCGCGGCCGCAACCGCATGCCGAAAGGCATGGTCTTCGTGCCGTTCTTCGACGAGGGCCGCCTCGTCAACAAGCTCACGCTCGATGCAACCTGCCCGATCTCGAAGGAAACCGACT
Organism: Steroidobacteraceae bacterium; assembly: GCA_046352935.1. Classification (GTDB taxonomy): domain Bacteria; phylum Pseudomonadota; class Gammaproteobacteria; order Steroidobacterales; family Steroidobacteraceae; genus CAYWMY01. The sequence goes on along the minus strand of JAXMGR010000006.1, from coordinate 95,005 downwards.
TCAAGAAGTGCGCGGTCAAGGTCATCAAGGTGTGACGAGCGACGCCCGCCCATCGAGTGCGGCCCGCCGCCGGTTCCTGCGGGATGCGGCGACCATGGCCTGCGGGGTCGGCGTCGCTGCCGGCGGGCTCGCACTCTACGCGAAGCAGGCCCGGGCGCTTCCGCCCGGCCTGCTGCGGCCGCCGGGCGCCCTGCCGGAGGCCGAGTTCCAGGGTGCCTGCATCCGCTGCGGCCTGTGTGTGCGTGACTGCCCGTACGACATCCTCGAACTCGCACGGCCCGAGCAGCCGCTCGCGACGGGCACTCCCTATTTCGTCGCGCGGCAGCTGCCCTGCGAGATGTGCGAGGACATCCCGTGCGTGAAGGCCTGTCCCACGGGAGCGCTGGATCATTCGCTGACCGACATCAAGCGTGCGCGCATGGGCCTCGCAGTGCTCATCGACCACGAGACCTGCCTCAACTGGCTCGGCATGCGCTGCGACGTCTGCTATCGCGACTGCCCGCTCCTCGACGAGGCGATCACGCTCGAGCCGCAACACAACCCTCGTACGGGGAAACACACGCTGTTCATTCCGGTGGTCCACTCCGATGCGTGCACGGGCTGTGGCAAGTGCGAGAAGTCCTGTGTGCTCGAGACCGCGGCCATCAAGGTTCTGCCGGCCGCGGTCGCGAAGGGCCGCATCGGCGAGCACTACCGGCTGGGCTGGAAGGAGAAGGAACAGGCCGGGGAGAGCCTCGTCGCCCCGGACATCGAGCACCACTACAACCTGCCCGAAGGCTATCGCTATGAATCCGGCGGGCGCGGGCTCGTTCCGGACGAGGGTGCGCCGATGCCGCCGCCGGAAGGAGGATCGGGCTGATGGCCGTTCCGAAGCGCCGTCCGGGTGCCGAAGCCACGGCCGTCAATGGCTGGTTCGCGAGCCATCGCTGGCTGATCGCGAGGCGGGTCTCGCAGCTCGGGATCCTCGCCCTGTTCCTGTTGGGGCCCCTCGCGGGCGTCTGGATCGTCAAGGGCAACCTCAGTTCGAGCTACACGCTGGGCGCGCTGCCACTCACTGATCCCTACGTGCTGCTGCAGAGCCTCGTGGCCGGGCACGTGGCGGAGAGCCGGGCGCTGGTCGGCGCGGCGATCGTGCTGGTGTTCTACCTGCTCGTGGGCGGACGCGTGTACTGCTCATGGGTCTGCCCGGTCAATCCGGTCACCGACTTCGCTGCGTGGCTGCGGGCGCGCCTCGGCATCACGAAATCGGTGCGCATCGATCGCAGCGTGCGCTACTGGCTGCTGGCCGCAACCCTTGTGCTGGCGGCGGCGACCGGAACCATCGCGTGGGAACTCGTGAATCCCGTGTCGATGCTCCACCGGGGCCTGATCTACGGAGTCGGAGCGGCGTGGGCGATCGTCCTCGCCGTGTTCCTGTTCGATCTGCTGTTTTCCCATCGCGGCTGGTGTGGGCACCTCTGCCCCGTGGGCGCCTTTTACGGCCTTCTCGGCCTGAAGAGTCCGGTGCGCGTGATCGCGGCACGGCGCGGGGACTGCAACGACTGTCTGGACTGCTATGCGGTGTGCCCTGAACTGCAGGTGATCAAGCCTGCGTTGAAGGGTGCCGACCGTGGCCTGGGCCCCGTCATCCTGTCGCCCGAATGCACCAACTGCGGGCGATGCATCGACGTGTGCTCGAAGAACGTGTTTCGTTTCGGATTGCGCCAGGAGGATGAGCGATGAACAGGATCACGATGGCCGCGATCGCGGCAGTGCTGGCCGGAGGCATGGGGCTCGCGGCCTGTACGTCGGCCCCCACGGCTTCGGCCGCTCCGGCCGGTCCGGTGGCCAGCCTGCGGGGCAGCGACGCCGCCACAACCGACCAGGCTCCCGTCGTACACACGCAACTCGGGAAGAAGCCGGGACTGCAGCAGAAGATCGTGCGGACCTTCGATGGCCAGCCACCATTGATTCCGCATGCGACCGACAACTTCGACGAGGTCACGGTCGACGCGAACCAGTGCCTCGACTGCCACGGCGCCGACGTGTTCCAGAAGAAGAACGCGCCGAAGATCCCGGTCACGCACTTCGTCGGCCGCGACGGTCAGACGCTCGCGGGCACCGACGAGCGGCGGCACAGCTGCACGCTCTGCCACGTGCCGCAGTTCGACGCACCGCCGCTCGTGGGCAACAGCTTCGTCGGCGCGCCACCGAAGAAGCAGCCGGCGGCCAGCAACTGATATCGCCCGACGCCGCGGCGGGCCTGTGCGCCGCGGCGTGATCAGGCGGAACCTGTCTGCCCGCCGTCGCTGGGCATCGGGAGGCGATGCATGCCGCGGGGCGGGGCTATTGTCCCGTGACCTCGATGTTGCCGTGCATTTCCGGGTGTGGCCCGCAGGTGAAAGGATAGACACCGGGCTTGTCGAATCGCCGCTCCCAGGATTCACCCGGGAAGATGCGGTCGGATTCGAATCCTCCGGGTCCCGTGAACAGTACCGAGTGGCTCACGCGCTTTTCCTGGTTGGTCCAGCGCACGGTCGTGCCGGCACGGATCTTCAGTTCCGCAGGCTGGAAGCTGTAGTCGCGGATCGCGATCTCGACGACCTGATCCGGCACGGGAGCCTGGGCGGGGGATGGAGCGGCCGACTGGGGCGGGGAGTCCTGTGCCACCGGGGGCTGCGCGAGGCAGGCCGTGAGCGGCAGGCCGACGGCCGCGAGAATCGCGGCCCGGGCGAGGCGCCTGATCAAGGCGGACCGCCCGGGCCGGGTGCTCACTGCTTGACGGCCTTGATGTCCGCGTCGGCGCCGAGGCCCAGCGTGTAGCCGAGCGAGACGTGGTGGAAGCGGCCATGCGTGTAGTCGTCGTGGATCGCGAAGCCCAGGTTGTAGGTCTTGCCGGCGACCATGGTGATGTCGCCTTCGCCACCACCCGCGAGCTTGCGCGTGAAGGTCACGACCTGCTGGTCACCCTTCTTCTCGCCCTTCGCGTCGACGAGCGCCTTGCCGCCTTCCATGACCCGCTTGTCCGCGACGTACCCGTCGTGCTTCTCGCCCTTGCTGGTCCACTGGATCAGGTCGTAGAACCTGCCGGCCTTCACGTCGCCGCCGACGACGTACTTGGTCTTCTTGTCGTCCTTGCCCTCGGGCATGGTGCGGACGTCCTGATGGCAGGTCTCCCAGCAGCCGGACTGGCTGGCGCGCTCGATCTTGTTGTCCTCGAGCATGACGCCGAGCTTGACCTGGTTGTCCTTGTCCATCTTCTCGGCACCGCCCGCCGGCGCCTTCCAAGAGAAGCGCAGGTACAGGTTGTTCGCGTCGAAGGCGGCCTGCACGGCCACCGGGATCGAACCCGCCTTGCCCTTGATGGGCTTCGGCTCGATCTTCTGGCCGGTGACCATCTTGACGCCCATGTCGGCGGTTTCCTCGTCGTGGCAGCCCGCGCAGGTCTCGCCCTTCTTCAGTCCCTTGGCGCCACCGTGTTCGGTGCCCTTCGTGATCCACTCGATCGGCGAGACGCCCGGGTAGAACACCGTGATCGTCCTGGACGGCACCTTGCTCCAGTCGGGTGCGGCGAATGCGCTGCCCGCGCCCAGCGCGAGCACCGTGCCGAGTGCGGAGAGGGTCATCAGCTTGTTCATGGTCGGTTCCTTCATGGCGTTCACTCTGCGTCCTGTTCCGTCATGCCCTGCGGCTTGTGATGGGCGATGCCCTTGTGGCAGTCGATGCAGGTCTGCTTGTCTTCCTGCGCCAGCTCGTGCTGCTTGCGGGCGCGCTGCTTCTGCACCGTCGTATTCATGCCCTCGAAGGTGTGGCAGTTGCGGCACTCGCGGGAATCGGACGCCTTCATGCGCGCCCACTCGCGTCGCGCCAGGTACAGACGCTTGGCCTCGAACTTCTCGACCGTGTCGATGGTACCCACGATTTTGCCATAGAGCTCGCCCGAGGCGCGGACCTTGCGGGCCATCTTGTGGACCCAGTCCTTCGGCACGTGGCAGTCCGAGCAGATCGCGCGGACGCCGGTCCGGTTCGAGTAGTGAATGGTCTGCTTGTATTCCTGGTACACCGTGTTGCGCATCTCGTGGCAGGAGATGCAGAAGTCGAGCGTGTTCGTGGCCTCCATCCCGGTATTGAAGCCGCCCCAGAAGATGATGCCGCCGAAGAAGCCGACGACCAGCAGGGTCAGCAGGGAGAACCGGGCACTGGGCCGGCGCAGCGTGCGCCAGAAGCCGCCGGAAGAGGTCGGCGAATCGTTGTCAGCCATCGTGGAAGTCCTGTCTTGAAGAAAACCGGCCGCAGGATGGCGGCCGGGAGTCGAATGACCGGCCGGTCATCCGGGGACCGAGGGTCCCCGGACGCCGGGTCCGAAAGGATCAGTAGATGTCGTGCTGTGTGTTGTAGATGTTGAACTTGCCGGTCGGGGTGATCATCTTCGGATCGGTGATCACCTTCTTGAGCGCCAGTGTCTTGTCGTCATACACGACGATCGCCGACTGGTCGGTCTTGCCGCCCCACAGCGAGATCCACACCTCGGAGCCATCCGCGCTGTACTCGGGATGCACGGCGCGACGCGTCGCCTTGGTCTCGGGCAGGCCCGAGTCCTTCGCGACGTTGATGACCTTCACGGGCTTGGAGAGGTCCGCCAGGTCCCACACCGCCACGGAAGAGGCGATCTCGCGCTCCGGGTTCTGCGGCGCATCCGCCCAGAGGTGCTTCGACACCGGGTGGGTCTTCACGAACAGGTTGCCGGAGCCGATGTGCTTGACTTCCTGCACCACCTTCCAGTTGTTCTGCTTGTATTTCGCGAACTTCTTGTCTTCCGACGGCGTGCTGATCAGCGTCACCACATCGGCACCCAGGTGGCCCGTCGCCCAGACCGGACCGAACTCGGGATGCACGAAGTTCGCGCCGCGGCCCGGATGCGGGATCTTCTTGGTGTCGATCAGCGCCGCCAGCTTGCCGGTCTTGGTGTCGACTGCCGCGATCTTGTTCGAGGCATTCGCCGCGACCAGGAAGTAGCGCTTCGAGGCGTCCCAGCCGCCGTCGTGCAGGAACTTCGCCGACTCGATCGTCGTGGTCTTCAGGTTCTTGATGTCGCTGTAGTCCACGAGCAGGATCTGGCCGGTCTCCTTCACGTTGATCACCCACTCGGGCTTGATCATCGAGGACACGATCGAGGCCACGCGGGGCTCGGGGTGGTATTCACCGTCCACCGTCATGCCGCGGGTGCTGACGACCTTGAGCGGCTTCAGCGTCTCACCTTCCATGATCACGTACTGCGGCGGCCAGTAGGAGCCTGCGACCGCGTACTTGTCCTCGTACCCCTTGAACTTGGAGGTGTCGACGGAACGTGCGTCGAAGCCGACCTTGACCTCGGCCACGACCGCGGGCTTCTCCATCCACAGGTCGATCAGGGAGAGGCGCCCGTCGCGGCCGATCACGTAGACATAGCGGCCCGAGGCCGACAGACGCGAGATGTGCACCGCGTAGCCGGTCTTGACGATGCTGCGGATTTCCTTGGTGTCGCCGTCGATCAGCGCCACCTCGCCGGTGTCGCGCAGCGTCACGGAGAACATGTTCTTGAGATTGAACGTGTTCATCTGCTTCGTCGGGCGATCCTTGACGGGCACTATCTCCTTCCAGGACTCGGTCGTCTCCTTGAAGCTGTACTCGGGCGGGACATCCGGAGTCGTCTGGATGTACTTCGCCATCAGCGCCACTTCGGCATCGCTCAGGATGTCGTCGAAGTTGACCATTCCGCCTTCGGTGCCGTAGCTGATGATCTTCTCGAGCCGGTTCTGGCCGAGCTTCAGCGTGCCGCCTTCCTGCACCGTGCCGTCCGGCAGCTTCTTCGTCCAGTGCGGCTCCAGGTTCTTGCCCGTCGCGCCCTTGCGCAGCACACCGTGGCAGCCAGCGCAGCGCTCGAAGTAGATCTTCTTGGCGGCGGCCTTCTCCTCGGGCGTCAGCGTCGGCGCGCTGCCCGCGGCATCCTGCGCCTGGGCCAGGTTGAACAGCCCGGCCATTGCCAGCGGCAACGCCGCCAGCCTGATCGCGCCGGATACGGAACTGACTTTTCGCATTTGATCTTCTCCCTTTCCCGAAAGCAGGGCACAGCCCTGAACGTCGCGAAAGGATACGCGTCTCGCCGTACGCGACGATCGCGGGAACTACGCATAAAGGTTGTCTAAAACCGGTACGGATCAGGTACCTTCACGAGCAGACGCGAGCCATTTCCGGCGGCGAAAAAGCCGGTTGAAGATGTCGGCAGCATTCCGGAAATCATTCCCGGCATCCGGGCTCGCCCTGCCGGGCCACCGGCTGATCCGAAGGCAGGCGTCCCCGAACCGGCGTACCGGACCCGTCCGGGACCGGTACGCCCCCGATGGGCGCGGAGGGAACCCGGCGGGCGCCGGGGATTCCGGGGGGCGGGGAGGGATGCGGCCGCCCTGCCGGAGATCCTGCTGCAGACGGCCCCCGCCCGGACCGGGCCCGCCTGCAGGTGAGGCCGGTCCGGCGGGGGCGTGCGGCCGGGCCTACATCGTGAAGCCGCCGTCGATGACGAGTTCCGCGCCCGTGATGAACCGCGCATCGTCGCTCGCGAGATAGAGGATCCCCTTGGCGATGTCCGCCGGGTCGCCCAGGAAACCGATGGGATGCTTGCGGATCACGTCGGCCAGCAGCTCGGCGCCGTTCGGCTGCTCGTCGAACCACTTCTTCGTCTGCCGCGTGAGGATGTAGCCCGGGTGCACGGAATTGCAGCGGATGTTGTAGCGGTTCTCGGCGCAGTGCAGCGCGACGCATTTCGTCAGCATCCGTACAGCGGCCTTCGCAGGGCCGTACGCGGTGGCGTGCCAGGAAGCCCGCAGCCCGAGCACCGACGAGACGTTGATGATGCTTCCGCCGGTGCCCTTCATGATCTCGACGGCGAGCTGCGAGCCGATGAAAGTGCTCTCGAGGTTGAGGCGCATCGCATCGCGGAATTCCTGCGGCTTGATGTTCTCGATGGTGCCGGCGCCGGTGCCTCCGGCGTTGTTGACGAGGATGTCCAGCCGGCCGAAGCGTTCCTTCACGGTGTTCACGACGCGCTGCCAGTGCTGTTCGTCGCCCGCATCGTGGTGCAGGCCGATCGACTGTCCGCCGATCCTCGCGGCCACGGCCTCGACACCGGTCTGGTTGATGTCCGTGGCGACCACGGTCGCGCCTTCACTCGCCAGGACTTCCGCGGTGGCCGCGCCGATGCCGTCGGCCGCCGCGGTGACGATCGCGACGCGCCCTGTCAGTTTGCCCATGGGATCCCTCTCTGCTGTGATTCTGCTGCATGAAATCCTGCGATCATGGTCGCAGGAGCCAGCCGCCGAGGGCAAGGCCGGATGCAGTTCCCGTTCCGGCCGTGGTGATCGCGGTCCTGCTCTTGCGAGCCCGACCGGAGCGTGGCGGGGAGCCGGGCCCTGGGGTGGCCGATGCTGCCGCCGAAGCCGCAGTCGCCGCCGCGGCTCGTGCGGGATCGCAGATGCTTCGGATGCGGCGCGCCCGCTCGCGTGCCGAGAGTGAACGTGTGCAATGAGGTCGCCCGCAGCGACCCCACGAGGAGACGTGATGAAGCCGGTGATTCGTGAGCTCGATGTTCGAACGCTGCCGCCCGGGCAGCGACATGGGGAGATCTTCGGGATCTTCGACGCGCTTCGGGGAGACGAGGGACTCGTGATCGTCAACGACCACTATCCGCGGCCGCTGCTCGACGAGTTCCAGAGTGCGCGGCCCGGAATGTTCGAATGGAACGTCCTCGAGGCCGGCCCGGCCCGGTTCCGGGTCGAGATCCGTCGGCGGGAATCCGATGGTCCGCGCAATGTGACGGAGTATCTGGAGACCGACCACCGGCGCCTCGATGACCTCGCCGCGGAGGTCAGGAACCACGTGGCCGCCGGTGCGTTCGCGCAGGCCGGTGCGCGTTTCGCCGAGTTCGGCTGCGGGCTCGACCGTCACATCGAGGTCGAGGAGCAGATCCTGTTCCCGCTGTTCGAACAGATGACGGGCATGACGGGAGGTGGTCCCACCTTCGTGATGCGCAGCGAGCATGTCGATATCCGCCAGCTGATGGGCGACACGGCGGCTGCACTGGAGGCGGCCGACCACGCCCGTACCGACTCTGCGCTCGATAGCCTGATGGACGTGCTCGGCAGTCACAACATCAAGGAAGAGCGGATCCTGTACCCGATGACCGACGAGGCCGCCGGCGATGACCCGGCCCGTGACGATCTCGTGAAGCGGCTGCAGTGCTTCTGACAGCGAGGCCTCGGGTGGCGTGGTGGCCGAGGAGGGGGCGTGGCGGACGCTGCGCCCGGAACCAAGCTCGCGACGCGGCCCGCGCGGCGCCGTGCGGAGGGTGCTAGTCGTACGAGTCTGTGCGCAGACGCTTCGTCCGCTGCCGCTTCCGCTTCGATTCCAGCCGGCGCTCGACCGAGCCCTTCGTGGGCTTCGTCTTCCTGCGTGCCTTCGGTACATGACGCGCCGCGGCGATCAGCGCGCCGAGCCGGTCGAGCGCGTCGCGGCGGTTCTGTTCCTGCGTGCGCAGGCGGTGGGCCTCGATGACGATCTCGTCGTCGCGCGTGAGCCGGCGGCCGGCGAGGCGCCGCAGGCGTTCCTTGCCGGGGGCATCGAGCAGCGTGCTCGATGCGACGTGGAAACGCAGCTCGCAGGCCGTCGCCAGCTTGTTCACGTTCTGTCCGCCGGGACCCGGCGAGCGCACGAATGCGAATCTCACTTCACCGGCCGGGATCGCCGGCGGCGGCTTCGTTCCGTCAGCGCCCGGGCTCATGCGGTACTCCGAGCCGGCCGGCCATGCGTACCGCAGCCGCTCACACGTCGCCTGCGGGCGATGACGGTGGCACGCCCGCGGCACCGCGGGTGTCGCCGTCGTCGAGCAGCCGCACCTGCTGTTGCGGCACGGGAATCGTGATGCCATGTTCCCGGAACAGTTTCCAGATGCGGCGGTTGACGTCCGAGCGCACGTTGTTGACGCCTTCCTGCGGGTCGATGATCCAGAAGCGCAGTTCCAGTTCCATCGCGTACTCGCCGAAGCGCATGAGCCGCGAGACGGGTTTGGGGTCGACGAGGATGCGCGGATGGTTCTCGGCGGCCCTGAGCAGCACCGCGAGCGCGACTTCCGGATCGTCCCGGTACGAGATCCGGATGGGCAGCTTGAGGCGCACCTTCGGGTCCGTGTGGGACCAGTTGATCACCATGTTGGTGATCACGTGCTGGTTGGGTACCAGCGTCTCGACGCCGTCGCGGTCGCGCACGACGACGTAGCGGCCGCGCAGTTCCTGCACCCAGCCGAAGCCCTCGGTGCTGGTCCCGGGCGTGCCCGTGAAGCTGATCACGTCGCCGGGCTTGATGGACTTGTCCATGAGCAGCACGAAGCCGCTGACGAAGTTCGCTGCGATGGACTGCAGGCCGAACCCGAGCCCGATGCCGATGGCGCCGGAGAACACCGTCAGTGCGGTGAGGTCGACGCCGGATGCGCGCAGTCCCAGCAGCACGCCGAATCCGATCAGCACGGCCTGGATGAACTTCGCGATGCCGATGCGCGTTGCAGGCGCGAGCGGTTCCAGGTTCCGGACACGCTGCTCGATCCAGCGGGCGACCCAGATGCTGACGATGACGAACAGCGTGACGGTGAACAGCGACTTGAACACGGACCAGAGCGTGATGCGCGCGCCGCCCGCTGTGAAGCCGACGGCATCCAGCGTCGCGATCAGGGCCTCGAGCCAGCCCAGCAGATGCAGCGCGACGAAGAACCAGACGATCAGCGTGGTGCGGTTCTCGAGCACGCGCAGACGGCGGTCCTTGCCGAGCGATACCGAGAGCAGGAAGACCCCCAGGCGGATCGCCACCAGCGCGGCGAGCAGCGGAATCGCGCGGGTGAGGAACATGGTCTCGACGTCGAATGCGCGGAACAGCTGGCGCCCGCCCCAGACGAGCGTGAGTGCCACCAGATAGGGCACGGCCACAGCGGCGGCTTCCCGGGCCAGCGCGGGGAGACCGTGGTGCGGATCCGGCCGCGAGGCATACCAGCGCTCGACCAGGCGGATCGCGACCCAGGCCACCGTGACCGCCAGGAGCATGGCCGCCACCTCGGTGATCACCGCGGGTTCCAGGAGTCGATCGAGAATGCCGGGTTCCGCCATGCGCGGACAGGCTCCCTGTCTCGTTGCCGCGAGACGCGGACGTTCAGGCGTTCAGATCCGGGATCAGCTCGCTCTCGAGCCGCGCGATCTGGTCCTTGATGAGCAGCTTGCGCTTCTTCAGCCGCTTGAGCTGCAGCTCGTTGACATAGAGGTCCAGCGACAGGCGTGCGATGACGTCATCGAGATCGCGGTGTTCGATCCGCAGTTCACGAAGCTTCTGCATGCGTTCGATGAGCTCCGTGTTGACCTTGTCGTCTTCGACCGTCATGTTCCAGCTCCCGCATCTGCGCCGATTCCCAGGCGCCGCCATACCGGCCGGACGGTGGCGGGAAGCTTAGCCAATCGACCCGGTTGATTCCATGCGATCGCGGGATCATGGAAGTCGGAGCCCACGGACCCGTCGAGTCCGGCACGGAGAGCCAGCGAGACGCCGGCCTCGAACTGCTCGCGCGAGCCCGCGCCGGAGACTACTTCGACGGCCTCGCCGCCGCAGTCGCGGAATTCCGCGACCAGTCGCCGGCGTTGTCCGGCAGACAGCCTGTAGCGCAGCGGGTGAGCGAGCACGGCGACGCCGCCGGCCGCGCGGACGGCGGCGATGCAGGATTCCAGCGTCGGCCACTCGCCCGGCACGTATGCGCGGCCGCCGCGGCCCAGGTAGCGGTCGAACGCCTGCTGTGGCTCGCGGGCATGGCCGAGCTGCACGAGTGCCCGCGCGAAATGCGTGCGCGTCGGCAGGGTCGTTCCGCGCAGGGCGAGCTCGAGCGCTGCGGCGCCCGGAGCGCCGGCGTGGTCCAGGCGGTGTGCGATCTCCCGGGCTCGCGCGCCGCGCAGCGTCGCGGTGGCCGCGATCAGTTCCTCGAGTGCGGCGATGGCGGTGCCGGTGCCGAGCCCGAGTCCTACGACATGCAGCGCGTGGCCCGCATGACCCGCGGACAGCTCGACGCCGCGGATGAACGCGACATCGAGGGTCCGGGCGGCGGTGGAGGCTTCCTCGAGGCCGGCCAGCGTGTCGTGGTCGGTCAGCGCGAGGACCCGGACGCCACGCTGCACGGCGTGTGCGACGACCGCGGCCGGCGCCAGCACGCCGTCGGAGGCCTGCGAATGCAGGTGCAGGTCGATGGTGCCGGTCAATTCACGGCCCTGGGGCCCAGGCCCACGGTCTCGATCCGGCGGCCGAGGAGAACCACGAAACCGCGCCGGCGCCGGTCACCGTCCTCGGTGTACTCGAAGATATAGGTGCGCCGCAGCGAGGGCCACCCTGATTCGTCGCGTGCGATGCGTGCCGACTGGAAGAACACCGTTCCGTCCAGGAGCTGCACCCCCGCTTCCTGGCAGGTGTCGGCCGCGATCTCGTTGGCGAACTCGCGCGCCTCCATCGCCGCGTGCCAGACGAGCACGATGACGCCGATGCCGGAGATCGCGACGAGCGTGGTCAGCATGACCGGCGCCGGGCCAGGCGCGATCCGCTAGATCTTCTGCAGCCAGTCGCCACGCTCGTCGCCGTACGCGAGGAAATGGGGGTTGAGCAGCTCGGGCCGGGCGTTGTAGGCGAGTGGCTGGCCATCGAGTCCCACGACGTGGCCGCCGGCCTGCTCGACCACGGCCTGGCCTGCTGCCGTATCCCATTCCATCGTGGGTCCGAGCCGCGGGTACACATCGGCCGCGCCTTCCGCGACGAGGCACAGTTTCAGCGAGCTGCCGATCGCGACGAGTTCGTGCTCTCCGGCGCGGGCGAGGAACCCGTCCAGCGAGTCGCCGCGATGGGACCGGCTGCCCACGATGCGAAGCGGACGGGCGGGGGGCTGCCGGACGCGGATCGGCTTCGTGGTGCCGTCACCATCGACGCGCAGCGCGCCATAGCCCTCGACCGCGTAGTAGTCCCGCTGCAGCACGGGGGCGTGCACCACGCCCAGTACCGGGCGATGCGCGTGGACCAGCGCGATGTTGACCGTGAACTCGCCATTGCGCTGGATGAACTCCTTCGTCCCGTCGAGCGGGTCCACGACCCAGAGCCAGTCCCAGTGCGAGCGCTCGGCGAACGGCGTCTGTTCGGCCTCCTCGGACAGCACCGGGATCTCGGGTGCGACGCGCCTGAGTCCGGCGCTGATGACTTCCTGCGAGCGCAGGTCGGCCTCGGTCAGCGGCGAGCGGTCGCTCTTCTCCGCGATCGCGAACGAGGACGCGTAGACCTGCAGGACGGCGCGGCCCGCGGCGCGGGCGATCGCGACGACTTCGTGCAGCAGGTCGTGTGGATTCGGAACCATCGATGCTGAGCCTGCGGTTGGAACGGCTCCTATAATACCCGCATGACAACGGCGGATCCGGACTGGAATCAGGTCGATACAGTGCTGGTCGACCTCGACGGCACGCTTCTCGACCTCGGCTTCGACGACCGCTTCTGGCGCGGGCGCATCCCGCGCGCCTACGCCGCGCACCACGGAATCGGGCCCGACGAGGCCTGGCACCGCCTGGCCGGGCTGTTCGAGACGACACGCGGCACGCTCGACTGGTACTGCATCGACTACTGGAGTCGCACGCTCGACCTGGACATCGCGGCGCTGAAGCGCGCCGCGCGCCATGAGGTTGCCTGGTTGCCGGGCGCGCGCGAATTCCTGGGGCGGGTGCGCGCCACGGGCCGGCGGCTCGTGCTCGTCACCAACGCCCATCCCGAGGCGCTGGCGATCAAGGACAGCCACGCGGGTGTGATCCGGTGGCTGGATCGCGCGATCAGTTCGCACGAATTCGGTGCGCCCAAGGAGCACGACGTCTTCTGGACTGCACTGGCTTCGAGGGAAGGCATCGAGCCTGCCCGTACCGTTTTCCTGGACGACAGCCCGGAGGTGCTGCGTGCCGCGCTGCGCTTCGGTATCGGCCACGTCATCGGCATGCGGGAGCCGGTCGCCGGGGCTCCCCCACGTTCGCTCGACGGTTTCTCTGCCGTTGCGGGCGTGCGTGATCTGATCGCGGGGCTCGACCTGGCCGGGCGCGAGCGGAAGGGTGGCAGTGTGTCCGGGCCCGCTCGTCCGGATGGTCCGGCCGATCCCCTCTGCGATCAGGTGGTGCTGGGCGGGGTCGGGGGCTGATCGCCGCCGGGCGTTCCCCCCGAGGTGCCGCGCCCGCGGCGACGACGTCGCCGCCGGCGCTCCGTGGCCGGGGCGGATCCCTCGGTGCCTGGACCGACGCCGGACGCTTCTCCAGCGCCTGCCTCGACCGTGGCCGGCCGAGGCGCCGCAGGAGTCCTTTCAGGTGCAGGGCCGCGTCCTGTGCCCGGGGATGGGCGCGAGCCACCGCCCCCTCCCGGCCTGCGCCCGCGCGGGCCGCGATCGCCGCCGCTGCGGCCATGCGGTCCGCGCTCGAAGCGGTCGCGCCGGTGATCGACGCGATTCACCTGCGGCAATGCCGCGGGATCGATGCTGCCCACCGGGATCTTGCTGCCGATGAAGGCCTCGATGTCCGGCAGCGATACCACGTAGTCCTCGCAGCCGAAGCTGATCGCGTCACCCTCGGCGCCCGCGCGCGCGGTGCGGCCGATGCGGTGGACGTAGTCTTCCGGATCCTGCGGCAGATCGAAGTTGAACACGTGGCTGACATCCGGGATGTGCAGCCCGCGCGCGGCGACGTCCGTCGCCACGAGCACCGGCAGCCGCCCTTCGTGGAAGTCGCGCAGCATCGACAGTCGCTTCTTCTGCGGCACGTCGCCGGACATGGCGCGCGCCTCGATGCCGTTCGCGGTCAGGGCCTGTTCCAGCCGCTCGGCCGTGCGTTTCATGTTGCAGAAGACCATGGTGCGCGTCGCGTGCATGGTGGAGAGCAGGTGCACCAGCAGCGGCAGCTTTTCCTCCATCGACGGGAACAGGATCTGCTGGCGCACGCGCTCGGCCGTGATGCGCTCGGGCTCGATGCGCACGAAAGCCGGCTCGTTCATGTGTTCGAAGGCGAGTTCGAGCACGCGCTGGGCGAGCGTGGCCGAGAACAGCATCGAAAGCCGTTGATCGGGTGGCGGCAGGCGCCGGAGCAGGAAGCGGATGTCGCGGATGAAGCCCAGGTCGAACATGCGATCGGCCTCGTCCAGCACCATGACTTCACAATGCCGCAGGTCGAAGACGTGCTGCCGGTAGTAGTCGATGATGCGACCGGGCGTGCCGATCAGGACGTCGACGCCCTCCTCGAGCTGGCGGCGCTGCTTCTCGTAGTCGACGCCCCCGAAGGCGAGCCCGAGCGTGAGCCCCGTGTACTGACCGAGGATCTCCGCGTCGCGATGGATCTGCACGGCGAGTTCGCGTGTCGGCGCCAGCACCAGCGCACGCAGGGCGTTGCCGGGACGGTCGGCCGCGGGCGTGTGCCTGAGCAGCGCCGCGTAGAGCGCGACCAGGAAGGCCGCTGTCTTGCCGGTGCCGGTCTGCGCCTGGCCCGCGACATCCAGGCCGGCCAGCGCCTTGGGCAGCGTCTCGGCCTGGATCGGGGTGCAGCGTTCGAAGCCCGCATCGGCGATTCCACGAGCCAGCGAGTCCGGCAGGTGGAGGCTGTTGAAGGACAGTTCTGTCAGATGCTTGTCGGTCACGATTTCTTCTTGAGGAAAAACGGAGTCTTGAAAAATGGCTGACGAGGCGCTAAAACGACGGCTGGGACGCGGGCTCCCCGCGCAGACAACGATCCAACCGGCCCACCCAGCAACCCCAGGCGACGCCCCCGGCGTTCGCGGCGCCCAACACTCAGACAGAGCACACGGTCCGTCAAGACCCACAATTCTGCCGTATCGGGCACACGTCCGTCATTGTGACCCGATCGCCAGTCCAGCGACAGCCAAATTCCTTTCCCATCATCCTCTTTCGGAGGTCACCCCGCGTGAGCGGCAACATCGTCCATACCTCGGATGCCTCGTTCGCCGAGGACGTTCTCAAGGCCAACGTTCCGGTTCTGCTCGATTTCTGGGCTGAGTGGTGCGGCCCCTGCAAGGCCATCGCCCCGGTCCTCGACGAGATCGCCAAGGACTACGACGGGCGCGTCAAGATCGCCAAGATCGACATCGACCGGAACCCGCAGACGCCGCAGAAGTACGGCATCCGCGGCATTCCGACACTGATTCTCTTCAAGAACGGGGCCCCGCAGGCCCAGCAGGTCGGACTCGTGCAGAAGTCCAAGATCGCCGCCCTCCTGGACGCAAACCTGTGAGGGGCTACCTCGGCAACCAGGCCCGCGGCCGCCAGAAGGGCCAGCACCGGGGCGGCGGCGGCCAGCGCGGCGGGCGCATGGACGACCTGCCGCAGGACGATTTCGTCGAGGGGGGGGAGGGAGACATCATCTCTCCCGAGGAACTGGCAGCGTCGCGCCGGTCCATGAACCTCACGGAGCTCAAGCTCAAGCCCATCAACGAACTCGTGCGCATGGCGGAGTCCATGGGCGTCGAGAATGCCGCCCGCCAGCGCAAGCAGGACGTCATATTCTCGATCCTCAAGGCGCATGCGCGTTCCGGTGAGGACATCTACGGCGACGGGGTGCTCGAGATCCTGCAGGACGGCTTCGGGTTCCTGCGCTCGGCCGAGGGCTCCTATCTCGCCGGTCCCGACGACATCTACGTCAGTCCGAGCCAGGTGCGGCGTTTCAATCTGCGCACCGGCGACTCGATCTCGGGCCTGATCCGTCCGCCCAAGGACGGCGAGCGCTATTTCGCCCTGCTCAAGGTCGGCGAGATCAACTTCGACACGCCGGAGAGCGCCCGGCACAAGATGCTGTTCGAGAACCTCACGCCGCTGCATCCGACCAAGCGGCTGAAGCTCGAGCGCGGCAACGGTTCCACCGAGGACCTGACCGCGCGCGTCATCGACCTCTGCGCGCCGCTCGGCAAGGGGCAGCGCGGGCTCATCGTCTCGCCGCCCAAGGCCGGCAAGACCATGCTGCTGCAGAACATCGCCACGTCCATCACGGGCAACCATCCCGAGGTGTATCTCATCGTGCTGCTCATCGACGAGCGGCCCGAGGAGGTCACCGAGATGTCGCGCACGGTGAAGGGCGAGGTCGTGGCGTCGACCTTCGACGAGCCCGCGAGCCGGCACGTGCAGGTGGCCGAGATGGTCATCGAGAAGGCGAAGCGCCTCGTCGAGCACAAGCGCGACGTCGTGATCCTGCTCGACTCGATCACGCGCCTCGCACGCGCCTACAACACCGTGGTCCCGAGCTCGGGCAAGGTGCTGACCGGCGGTGTCGACGCGAACGCGCTGCAGCGCCCGAAGCGGTTCTTCGGCGCGGCACGCAACGTCGAGGAGGGTGGGTCGCTGACGATCATCGCAACCGCGCTCATCGACACCGGTTCGCGCATGGACGACGTGATCTACGAGGAGTTCAAGGGCACGGGCAACTCCGAGATCCACCTCGACCGCCGCATCGCCGAGAAGCGCGTTTTCCCGGCCGTGAACATCAACCGCTCCGGCACGCGCCGCGAGGAGCTGATCACGGCACCGGACGAGCTCGCGAAGATGTGGATCCTGCGCAAGCTGCTGCATCCGATGGACGAACTGGCCGCGGTCGAGTTCCTGATCGACAAGATGAAGGATACGAAGACCAACGCCGATTTCTTCGACTCGATGAAGCGCGGCTGAGCACCGCGGCCGGCGGCCACTGCATGGCGCAATGGCTCAGCCGCGCTGCGCCGCGAGGTGGTCGGCGAGGCGGAACGACAGCGCGAGGATGGTCAGCGTCGGGTTCGCCCAGCCGCTCGTCGGGAACAGTGAGCTGCCCGCCACGTACAGATTCGCGAGTCCGTGCACGCGGGCGTTGCCGTCGGTGACGCCGCGCGCAGGGTCCGCGCTCATGCGCGTCGTGCCCATGTGGTGATAGCCGCCGATCGGATTCTTCGAGATCAGCTGGTCGAATTCCCATGGCACCGCCGGGTCCGTGAGCCAGGGCATCGGTTCGACACGGCCCAGGCCCAGCCGCCGGAACTCCGCATCGAGCGCCTGCATCGTCACGAGCACCGTGCGCTTGTCGATCTCGCTGACGGCCCAGTGCAACTGCGCGCGCGGCATGCCGAGCGCATCGCGCTGCGCGGGATCGAGCGTCACGCGGCTCTCCGGATTCGGGGACTGTTCGGTGCGCACCACGGCGTAGATGCGCCGGTCCGAAGTTTTCGTCAGCAGCCACGGCCGGTACGGGTCGGCCCATTCCTGGACGCGCGTGCCGCTGTGCTTGAGCGCGTACCAGCACTTGCGCCACACCTTGTTCGGCACCGCCATGGAATGGCGCATGAAGTTGAACCCGGTCATGAACGCGCCCATCGGGCGCCCCGGCGGCTTGCGCACGTTGATCGTGAAGCTCGCGTTCAGGATGTGCTCCCGGCGCTGCAGCGGCACGCCGGGACGGATGGCCGCTGCGAAGCGGCTGCCGCGGAAGCGGAATGACTTGCCGATGCGCAGCACGGAGATGGGCCGCTCGGCGTGGATCTCGCCGCCGCGGCAGTGCACGTGTTCCATGAAACAGCGCCCGACCCAGTCGCCACCCAGGCCGTTCGCCAGCAGCAGCCGCGCGTTCTCGATACCGCCGCAGGCCAGCACGTGGTCGCGCGCGAAGACGCGGGCGCTTCGGCCTCCGTGATTCGCGAGGTCGAGCTGCGTGACGGCGCTCCCGCCGGCGGCGATGCGCGTGACGGTGGCCTGCGTCAGCACGCGGATGCGCGGATGGCGCAGCACGTCGTCGCGGTAGGCGGCCGTGAAGCGGTCGATGTGGTGGTCGAACTGCCAGTAGGAGGCGTCGATCCGGCCGCGGTCCAGCTGCGGCGTGCGCGGCACCCGGTCGAACACGTGCCGGTCCATGTGTTCGCTGATCAACCCGAGCCGTGCTTCTGCCCGCCGGTAGTGCGGTTCCAGCTCGGCGGGACCGAATGGCCACCCCGACAGTGGCACCCAGTCGCGCGCCTCGAAGTCGATGGGATCGAGCCGGCAGGTACGCCCTCCCCAGATGGCGGTCGTACCACCGAAGAAACGCAGGCGTGCGCGGAGCAGGTCGTAATAGGGCAGGCCGGTGCTTTCTGCTTCGTTCAGCGCCTGCACCGTCGCATCGAAGTCGATGCCACCCGACTCGAGCAGCAGCACGTCACGGCCCGCGTCGGCCAGTGCCTTTGCCACCGTCTGACCGGCCGCCCCGGCGCCGACCACGCAGACATCCGTCTCGAGCCGGGCCGACGGGTCGAGATCGTTCAGCGAGCGCAGCATCTGCCTCCCCCGTTCGATCGAGAAGGGTAGCAGAGGTCGCCAGGGGCGATAATGCAGGCACCATGAATCCCGAGGCTCACCGCCATCTCGCGCGCGTCGACCCGGTCATGCGCGACCTGATGCGGCGCGCAGGGCCCTGCACGATCAGGCCGGTGCGTGGTGAGTCACCGTACCGGGCCCTGGTCGCGGCGGTTGCGCATCAGCAGCTCACCGCTGCTGCCGCGAGGACCATGCTCGGGCGCCTGCGGGCTCTTTATCCTCACGGAGACCTGCCGGAGCCCGGCGAACTCGCGGCCACGTCGCTCGCGGCCCTGCGCGGCGCCGGCTTCTCGAACGCGAAGTCGCTCGCGCTCCTCGACATCGCGACGAAGACCCTCGCCGGCGTCATTCCGACGCGCCGCTCGCTGGCGCGCCTCGACGACGAGGCCATCGTCGAGAGGCTCGTACAGGTGAGGGGTGTGGGCCGCTGGACCGTCGAGATGTTCCTGATCTTCACGCTGGCGCGGCCCGATGTGCTGCCTGTCGACGACTATGGTGTGCGCAACGGCTTCCGGATCGCATACGGCCTCGACGCAATGCCGAAGCCGCGTGAACTCGCCGAGTTCGGTCGGCGCTGGGCTCCCTGCCGGACGACCGCCGCGTGGCTGCTCTGGCGCGCGGTGGACCTGCATCGCGATGCACAGCGCGGGCCGCGCGGCGCTGCGAAAAAAAGAAAGCGGCCGACCTGAGTCGGCCGCCGCGAACGCCCGTCGCATCGGCGGGCGAGGGGAGATTCGCGCCGGGGAATCCGCGCTCAGCCTGCCTCGGGCTTCGATGGTGCCTTTGGATCGGGAGCCGCACCGGGGCGCATCTTCCCGCGGCGCTGCTCACGCCACTCGCGGCGCTCTTCCATGCGCTCGATCATGCGTGACCGGATCTCCGTCATCTGCTTCCTCTGTTCCGCGGTCAGGACGGCGTGCACCCGGGAACGCAGCTCGCTCGCCTTCTGGATCATCTGCGTCGTCAGGTCGCCCATGCGCCGGCTCGCGGTCGCGACGGTCGCGTCGTAGGCCTTGTCGTCCGGTGCGATCCGGGCGAGTTCCTGGCCGGTGCTGCGCATCTCGTCCCGGAGCCGGTCCATCCCGGGTCGCGCGGCATCGAGCGATTCCCGGATCTTCGCGCGCTGCTCATCGGTCAGCTTCAGTTCGTCGCCGAGCGGACCGAGTAGCCGCTCGGGGCCGTGCATCAGCCCGGAGCCGCCCATGGGGCCCATGCCGCCCATCGGGCCCATGCCGCCCATCGGGCCCATGCCGCCCATCGGGCCGCCAGGTCCGTCGTCACCTCGCGAATCCATCGGGCAGTCGTGCATCGGACATCCGTGGTGCGGGCGGCTGCCGTCCATCATCGGGCAGCGGTCGCCACCGGCCGCGAATGCCAGCCCGCCGGCCAGCACGCTGGCGGCTGCGAGTCCAGGCAGAAGTCGTTTCATGATCGGGTTCTCCGTCGGAGCGGTTGCAATCGGTTTCTTCTGAGACACGAGAGTAGCCGCGCCGTTCCATCGGTGCGCGCATCGTGGTGCAAGGAGACTGCAAAGTTCTGCAAAGCCGGCCGGCGCGGCGTGACAGCCTCGCCGGGTGACGGCAACATCGGATCCGGGGGCTCCGCCGTGCCGATCGATCTTCCCGTGCAGCCGAACGTGCTCCTCGTCGACGACGATCGCGAGCTCACGGGGATGCTTGCCGAGTACCTCGCGCACGAGGGCTTCCGCACGCGCCAGGCCCACGACGTGGCCGCCGCTCTGGATCCGGATACGGTTGGCTGCGCCGACGTGATCGTCCTCGACGTGATGCTGCCCGGCGGCAGTGGCCTCGACGTCCTGCGGATCTTGCGTGCGCGCGGATCGCGCCTGCCGATCCTGATGCTCACGGCGCGCGGCGACGACGTCGATCGTATCGTGGGGCTGGAACTCGGTGCGGACGACTACCTGCCGAAGCCGTTCAATCCGCGCGAACTGGTGGCGAGACTGCGCGCCGTCCTGCGTCGGATCGCCGCCACACCGTCGCCGGAGCGGGATCGACTGCACGCGGGCGGGCTGACGCTGGATTTCCCCCAGCACCGTGTCGAGCTGGACGGGCGTGTCGTGGAGCTCACCGGCGCGGAATTCCGGGTGCTCGCCGAGTTCATGAGGGCGCCGGGGCGCGTGCTCGGGCGCGAGGAACTCACGCAGCGGGCACTGGGTCGGCGGCTCGAGGTCCATGACCGGAGTATCGACACACACGTCAGCAACCTGCGGCGCAAACTCGGCCTCGACATGGAGCGCGGCATCGCGATCCTCGTCACCGGTCTCGTCAGCTGGCTGCTGGCGCGCTCGGTGACGCGGCCGGTGGGGCGCGTCACCGCGGCGGTCCGGGACATCGCATCCGGCCGTCTGGATGGGCGCGTGGCGGCGGGAATCGGTGCGCGGCGGGACGAGATCGGGGTGCTCGCGCGTGAATTCGACGCCATGGCAGAGCGCCTGCGCGCACTGCTGGCGGGTCGCGAGCGCCTTCTGCGCGACGTCTCGCACGAGCTGCGCTCGCCGCTCGCGCGCCTGCAGGTGGCGCTCGGGCTGGCCCGCCAGCCCGGAGCCGACGTGTCGGTGCAGCTGGGACGGATCGAACGCGAGGCGGGACGCCTGGAGGCACTGATCGCGCAGGTGCTGCGTCTGTCGCGCCTCGACGCGGCCACGGAACATGCCAGGCGCGATGTCGTGGACCTCGTCGCGCTGGTGCGCGACGTTGCGCGTGATGCGCAGTTCGAGAGCGAGTCGGGCGGGATCGAGGTGGAAGTCGATGCCGTGAACGAGCCGCTCCCGGTATCGGGCGATCCGGATCTGCCGCAGAGCGCGGTCGAAAACGTCGTGCGCAATGCGGTGCGCTACACCGATGCGCGCCGCGGGGTGGCGATCAACTGCGGATCCGGGGGAGGGCGTGCACGCGTCGTCGTGCGCGATTACGGGCACGGCGTCCCTGAATCCGAGCTCGAACGGATTTTCGAGCCGTTTCACCGGGTCGCTGACGATCGTACGCGTGCGAGCGGCGGCAATGGCATCGGTCTCGCGATCACCGCGCGTGTGCTCAGGTCACACGACGGCAGTGTTCGTGCGCGCAATGCAGTCGGCGGTGGGCTCGAGGTCGTGCTCGAACTGCCGCTCGGCGGGCGCGACACGACCTGAGGCGGGTCAGCCGGGGGCGTAGGTGGTGCGGGTGTCGCCACCGTACGACAGCAACGGGTGCCTCCGTGGAACGGCTGTTCTAGTCTCGCTTCATTGCCCAGCGTGTCCGCTCGTTCGGGGCAATCCCCCGCGCAACCGTCGTGAAGCGGAGCGCGGGGGCGCTTCCCCATCGTTCCCGTGACCGCTCTCCCGCGGACAGATGTTCATGCCGCGGGAGCGATCTCGGTGCGAGGATGATCGATGACCGCGAGCAGGTCACCGGCCGGGACCGGGCGGCTCAGGTAGTACCCCTGCCCGTAGCGGCAGCCCAGGGACTGCAGGATGGCGATCTGCGAGGCGTGCTCGATGCCTTCCGCGACGCTCGCCATGCCGAGGTTCTCGACGAGCAGCAGCGTGGCGTGGATCACCGCCAGCACGTCCCGGTTCGCCGCGAGGTCCTGCACGAACGAACGATCGATCTTGATCGTGTCGAACGGGTAGTCGCGCAGGCATCCCAGCGAGGAAGTGCCCGTGCCGAAGTCGTCCATGGCGAGGCGGACACCCATGGCGTGAAGCTCGCGCATGAGCTCGCGCGCCGCGGCGGGATCGCGCATGACTTCGCGTTCGGTGACCTCGATCTGCAGGCACGACGGTGGCAGCCCGGTACGCGCGAGTGTGTCCCGGATGCGCGTCAGCAGGCGCCCGCCCAGGGCGAGTTCGGCCCGCGAGATGTTGACGCTGACCGTGCCCGGTGCGCGCTCCGGATCGGCGTCACGCCAATGTGCGAGCTCCCGGCACGCTTCCTCGAGCGCCCACGCGCCCAGCTGCACGATGAGGCCCGAGTCCTCGGCGATCGGTATGAATTCCGCAGGGGAGACGACCCCGAGTTCCGGGTGCCGCCAGCGCATCAGCGCCTCGACGGAGACCATGCGCCCCGTGTCGAGTTCGATGATCGGCTGGTAGACGAGCGAGAGCTGCGGTGTGCCGAGCGCCCTGCGCAGGGCGCCCTCGACGGTCACGTGCCGTGCGAGGCGCGTGTGCATGTCTTCGTTGAAGATGGCCCAGCAGCCCCGGCCGGCGCGCTTCGCCTCGTACATGGCGACGTCCGCGTTGCGGATCACGGCTTCCGGACTCTCGACGCACTGCTCGCTGGTGACGATGCCGATGCTGACGCTCGAGTGCACTTCGCGCCCGTGGATGTCGTAGGCCGGCTCGAGCCGGGCGAGCAGCCGCTCGGCAATGCCGACGGCATCCGAGCCCGTGTGCAGGTCGTTGATCAGGATGACGAATTCGTCGCCGCCGAAGCGTGCGATCAGGTTGCCCGTCGAGTCGTCGCCCATGGCATCGGTCGCGCGCAGTGATCCGCGCAGCCGCGTGGCGATCTGTCGCAGCAGCTCGTCGCCGGCGTCGTGTCCGAGCGTGTCGTTGACCAGCTTGAAGCGGTCGAAGTCCAGGAACAGGACGGCGAAACGTTCCTGGGCGCCCGTCTGCAGGCGGCCCAGGGCACGCTTCAGGCGGTCGATGAACAGCGACCGGTTCGCGAGCCCCGTCAGGAGGTCGCAGCGCGCGGCCTCGGCGAGCCGGGACTCCATGGCCTTGCGCTGCGAGATGTCCTGGACGATGGACCAGATCACCTTCTGCCCGCCACCGTCGGTCATCAGCATGCCCGCGAGCAGTACCGGATAGCGGCTGCCGTCCCGGCGGACGTACTCCTTCTCGAACGGCCCATAGCGACCGTGGTCGGCAAGGGCCTCCAGCTGTTCGTGCTCGGCCGGTGCATACGATTCCGGCGTGAGATCCCAGTAGCTTAGCCGCAGGAGTTCCTCGCGGCTGTAGCCGGTGGGTGCGAGCAGCGCGTCGTTGACCTGCAGGAACCGGCCCGTCGCGAAATCGTTGAGTGCGATGCCGACGGGCGAGAGCTCGAAGAGGCTGCGGAACCGGCGCTCGCTGTCCCGGGTCTGCTGCTGCTCCAGCGCGACTGCGCGCGCCGCGGAAAGACTGCGCAGCCGGAGGCGGTAGAAGGCCACTCCGACAACGAGGATCAGCAGCGCCGACGGCGCGAGCCCGTACAGGGCCCAGCGGCGCGCGGCGGTGATGCGTGCGAGGTAGACGCCGGCGTCGACGTCCACGCCGACGACACCGATCTGGTGCCCTGCCGCGTCGTGGATCGGGGCCCAGCCCGTGATGAACGTGCCCCAGGCATCCGTGTACGGACCATCGGCGGCCGTCGCGCGTCCCGGGCTCGCGCGTCCACCCAGCGCAACGAACATCGCGGGCTGTGCATCGGGGTAGGCCTGCCAGACGCCCGCCTGGTCCTCCACCCCGTCGCCGTCGTGATCGCCCGGATCCGCGGCATCCAGCACGAACCGCACCTCCGATCCGTCCAGTACCGCGGTGTAGATGTACTTCACGTCCGGCACCGCCTTGCGCATTGCGCGCAATGGCGCCACCGCCCGGCGGTATTCGGCCCCGTTGATCCCCGAAGGGTCGCGGATGCGCTCATGGAGTGTGGGATCGACCAGCTCCGCGGCCGCCCGGGCCAGGCCGGTCAGATAGTGCCGATAGTCGTTGCGGAGTGTGTTCTCGAACGTCAACCACAGGCCGGCGATCGCGGCCCCCGCCGACAGCGCCGCGGCGATGCACAGATAGATGGACTGTGTCCTCGCGCGGCGGCGGTCGCCGGCCGTGAGCTGCGTGGCGCAACCGCCGTGTCGGGACGCCGGTTCGGCCGTCATCGTATCCGTCATGTCCGCCCTTCCTGTCTTTCGGGTGCGCCGTCCCGGTCGTGCGCCGGGCGCTGCTGCGCTGCTTCCGTGTGTCCCTGCCGGGCCGCGGTTTCGTGCGCTGCTGCGCGTTCATCGGCCCGCTTCGCTTATCGGCAGCACTCCACGGAGCTTCTGTCGTGACGCTGTTCTCATTGCAGGGGTGTGATAGCGTTCACCAAGCAGGACCCAGGACTGGAACCCAAGGTGCAGGCAGATGCTCCCGCGGCGGATGACCGCCGTCGGCTGGACGATGACGTCATCCTGAAGGCGGCGGCGTCGATCGGGCTGCTGGGTGGCGCGGCGCAAGGCGCCGCCGGGGTCATCGCTGCACTGTGCGCACCGGACACGAGCGCCGCTGATGTCGCGGCGCTGATCAGCCGACAGCCCGGCCTGACCGCAAAAGTGCTGCGGGTGGCGAATTCCGCCTTCTACGGTCGCCCGCGTACCGTTGCCACCATCGAACGGGCGGTCGTCGTCCTGGGGCTCGATGCGGTGCGCGGCGTCGCTGCGGCGGCATGCCTCGACCGTGCGCTGCCGCGCGCCAGGGGCGACGCGGCGGTCGAGGTCGACGGGCTCCTGCGCCACAGCGTGGCCGTGGCTGCCGCAGCCGAGATGCTCGCGAAGATCCGCCATCGTGCGCTTGCGGGCGACGCCTTCATGGCAGGCCTGCTGCACGACTTCGGCATGCTCGTCCAGCTCCGCCTCGAGGAGGAGGGCGTGCGCGCGATGTTCGCGGCGATCCGGTCCGATCCGTCGCAGGACGTCCGGCAGCTCGAGGGACAGAGTCTCTCCGTGGGTCACGCCCACTGCGGTGCCGTGATCCTCGAGGCGTGGAGGCTGCCCGCGCCGCTCGTGGCGGCCGCGAGTTACCACCACACCGCCGCGGATGCTCCCGCGGCGTATCGGGAACTGGCTTCCCTGATCGCGCTCGGCGACGTCGTGGCCCGCCGCTGCGGCGTGGGTATCGCGAGCGAGACCGCGGAGGAACCCTTTCCGGAAGCGGTCCTCGGGATCGTCGGTCTGCGGGCGGAGGACCTGGATGCCGTCGCACGCGAGCTTCCGGCACGCACGGCGGCCCTGCAGCGCGCGTTCGGACCGGCTTAGGCGACGCCCGCCACCGCTACTTCCGTCGCGTCGACGGATCCTGGCGCATCGCCTTCGACGCGGATTCGCGAGCGATGGCGCGATAGCCGATGTCCCGGCGGCAGTGCATGCCGCGCCAGGAGATGGCATCCACGAGCGCGTACGCCTCGCGCTGCGCGTCCTGGACCGTGTCGCCGAGGCCCACCGCGCACAGCACCCGGCCGCCGCTCGTCACGATCCGGTCGCCCGAGAGCGACGTGCCCGCATGGAACACCTTGCCCGGGAGCTTCGCTGCCTCGTCGAGGCCTGCGACCGCGTCGCCCTTGCGCACCGATTCGGGATAGCCCTCGGCCGCGAGCACGACGCCGAGCGCGGCACGGGAATCCCAGTCGGCCTGTGTCCGGTCCAGACGACCGTCGAGTGCGGCCTCGACGAGATCGACGAGGTCCGTCCGCAGCCGCGACAGGATCGGCTGCGTCTCCGGGTCGCCGAGCCTGCAGTTGAATTCGATGACGTTGGGCGTGCCGTCCGGCGCGATCATGAGCCCGGCATAGAGGAATCCCGTGTAGGGCATGCCCTCGGCGGCGAGCCCGCGTACCGTCGGCATGATGACGTCGCGCATCGTGCGTTCGTGCACCGCCGGCGTGACGACGGGAGCGGGTGAATACGCGCCCATGCCGCCGGTGTTCGGTCCTTCGTCGGCGTCCCGCACGCGCTTGTGATCCTGCGAGGAGGCGAACGGAACGACGTGGGTGCCGTCGACCATCACGATGAAGCTCGCTTCTTCGCCTTCGAGGAATTCCTCGACCACGACGGTCTCGCCGGCACGGCCGAACGCTCCCGAGAACATGCGCTCGATGGTGGCCACGGCCTGTGCGGCACTCTCGCAGATCACGACGCCCTTGCCGGCCGCGAGCCCGTCCGCCTTGACGACGATGGGCGGGCGCTGCGCAGCCACCCGGGCCGGATCGAAGTCCTCGCGCGTGAAGCGCTCGTAGCGGGCCGTCGGTATGCCGTGGCGCACCAGGAATTCCTTGGTGAACGCCTTGCTGCCCTCGAGCCGGGCGGGGGCGCGCCGCGGGCCGAAGCACTTCAGGCCACGCGCTTCGAACGCATCGACGACTCCCGCGACGAGGGGGCCCTCCGGGCCGACGATCGTGAGCGCGACGGCTTCGCGCCCGGCGAGCGCGAGCAGACCCGGGATGTCGTCGGCCGCCACGTCCACGTTGCGGCACTTCGCTTCCCGCGCGGTTCCCGCGTTCCCCGGCGCGACGAGTACCTCGCGCACGCGCGGCGACTGTGCCAGCTTCCACGCCAGAGCGTGTTCGCGACCACCGCTGCCGATGACCAGGAGCTTCATGCCACGGCGACGCGTCAGTGACGGAAATGCCGCATGCCGGTGAGCACCATCGCCATGCCGTGCTCGTCGGCGGCGGCGACGACCTCTCCGTCGCGCACCGATCCGCCCGGCTGGATCACGGCGCGGATACCGATCCCGGCGGCGACGTCGAGACCGTCGCGGAACGGGAAGAAGGCATCGGAGGCCATCACCGCGCCGCCGACCTCGAGGCCTTCCTCACGGGCCTTCATGGCGGCGATCTTCGCCGACACCACGCGGCTCATCTGGCCGGCACCGACGCCGAGGGTCATGGCGTCACGCGCATAGACGATCGCATTCGACTTCACGAACTTGCAGACACGCCAGGCGAACACGAGATCGTCGATCTCCGCGGGCGTCGGAACGCGCTTCGACACCACGCGCAGTGACGCGGGCGCGATGCCGCCGGCGTCCCGATCCTGCACCAGCACGCCGCCGGCGATGCCGCGCAGGTCGGGTGTGTCCGGTGCGCCGAGGGCCAGGTCTCCCGCCGCCAGGACCCGTACGTTCTGCCGGGTGGCGAGCGCTCTCAGCGCGTCTGCCGCCACGGTGGGTGCAACGATGACCTCGACGAACTGCTTCGCGACGATCGCTGCTGCTGTCTCGGCATCCAGTTCGCGGTTGAAGGCGATGACACCGCCGAATGCCGAGGTTGGATCCGTGGTGTAGGCGCGCTCATAGGCCTCGCGCGCGGATTTCCCGAGCGCCACACCGCAGGGATTCGCGTGCTTGACGATCACGCATGCGGGTGCGTCGAACTGGCGTACGCACTCGAACGCCGTATCGGCATCCGCGATGTTGTTGAACGACAGTTCCTTGCCGTGCAGCTGTCGTGCGCCGGCCACCGAGACGCCGCCCGCGGCGGGATCGACGTACAGCGCTGCGCGCTGGTGGGGGTTCTCGCCGTAGCGGAGTTCCAGCTGCCGGGTGAAGCGCAGTTCGAGCGGATCCGGGAACGCGACGTCGCCGCCGCACTGCCGCTGCATCCAGCCGGCGACCGTGGCGTCGTAGCGGGCGGTGTGCGCATAGGCCTTCGCGGCCAGCCGCTGGCGCAGCGCGAACGTCAGGCCTCCGGCCGGGATCTCCGCGAGAGCCGCCTCGTAATCCGCCGGATCGACCAGCACGCCGACGTGGGCATGGTTCTTCGCTGCGCCCCGCAGCATCGCCGGCCCGCCGATGTCGATGTTCTCCACGGCGAGATCGTAGGTGACGTCTGCACGGGCGATGGTCGCGGCGAAGGGATACAGGTTGATGACCAGCAGGTCGATCGCGGCGATGCCGTGCTCGCGCATCACTGCATCGTCGACACCGCGCCGGCCGAGCAGTCCGCCGTGCACCTTCGGGTGCAGGGTCTTGACGCGGCCGTCCATGATTTCCGGGAAGCCGGTGTAGTCGGCGACTTCGCGTACGCCGAGCCCCGCCTCGCGCAGGAGCTTCGCCGTGCCGCCGGTCGAGAGCAGCTCGACGCCCTGCGCCGCGAGGCGCCGGGCCAGTTCGACGACGCCCGACTTGTCCGAGACCGACAGGAGGGCGCGCCGCACCGGCGTGCGCGCCGAGGGATCCGCGCCGGCCACGCCGACGTCAGTCTGCGAGGCCATACTCGCGCAGTTTCTTGCGCAGCGTGCCGCGATTGATGCCGAGGATCGACGCCGCGCGGACCTGGTTGCCTTCGGTGTAGTCCATGACCGTGCGGAACAGCGGCTCCTCGACCTCGCGCATCACCAGGTCGTACAGCCGGCCGGGACGGTGGCCGTTCAGGCTGGCGAAATAGGCGTTCAACGCGTCGGCCGTGTGATTGCGCAGCGGCACCTGTCGCGCCGCGGAGCTCTGCGCGTGTCCGTTGACGCTGACGCGAGCGACGCTTTCGCGGCGCGAACGTGACGCGCTCCTGCTGGCTGCCATCGATGTGTCCCCGCGGCCGGTTTCCGGTCTTGTGCTTCAGGCGGCCCTGGCGGTTTGCCCGCTCAGGCCTGCGAACAGCTCTCGTGCGAGTTCCAGCTGCGCTGCACAGGTGTCCACCGCGAGCAGCACCTTGCGGCCGTCTGCGCCTGCGTCCAGTCGGTCGCAGTACCAGCCGAGATGCTTGCGCGCAATGCGCATACCTTGCTCTTCACCGTAGAAGGAATGGATCGCTTCGAGGTGCGCGAGGATGACACCACGACGATCCACGATGCAAGCTGCACTGCGCAATCCGGTGTCGGCGAGTGCAGCCTTGACTTCGTGGAAGATCCATGGGCAGCCATGCGCGCCGCGACCGATCATCACGCCCGCCGCTCTCGTGTGTGCGAGAACTTCGCGCGCACTGTCGGCGGAATCGATGTCGCCGTTGGCGAAGACCGGTATCGAGACGGCGGCGACCACCGCAGCGATGGTGTCGTATTCGGCCGCGCCGCGGAACATCTGCGCGCGCGTGCGTCCGTGCACTGCGAGTGCGGCGATGCCGCAATCCTCCGCGATGCGCGCGATGCTGACCGCGTTCCGTTCATGCTCGTCCCAGCCCGTGCGGATCTTGAGCGTGACCGGTACCTGCACGGCACCGGTCACCGCGCGCAGGATCGCGGCGACCAGCGCTTCGTCGCGGAGCAGCGCGGAGCCCGCCGCGCGGCTGCAGACCTTCTTCACGGGGCAGCCCATGTTGATATCGATCACGTCCGCACCGAGGTCGACGTTCATCCGTGCCGCGTGCGCCAGCATCCCCGGCTCGGCGCCCGCGATCTGCACGACGCGCGGTGCCGGTTCGCCGTGGTGGTCGAGACGCAGCCGCGACTTGCGCGTGGTCCAGAGGCGTGAGTCGGCGGTGACCATTTCCGAAGGTGCCCAGGCGGCGCCGAGACTCCGGCACAGCATGCGGAACGGCCGGTCGGTCACACCGGCCATCGGTGCCAGTGCGAGCGGCACCGGGAGGATGTGAGGACCGATCTTCATGCCGGCGGTGAAGTCGCGTCCAGGCAGCGTACGCCCTCACGATCCTCGCGGCACAGATTGATCTCGTAGCCGACCGCGTCCTTGCCCGGATCGACGACGACGATCTCGGCGTCCAGACGCTGGCCTGCGGTGAACAGGCGGTGCCCGGTCGCGCCGCCCGGAAGGTAATCGCGCGCGCCGATGTCGCGGCTGCCGATCCGGTTGCCGAATCTGTCGTTCAGGGTCAGGCGGAGTACCGGGTAGGGCTGCGCGAACGGTGCGCGATTGAGCAGGCTTGCGCGCAGGCGCAGGCGGCCCGGCATGCGCGCGTCGGTCGACGCGCCCCACTGGCGCAGTTCAATGGCGCCGAGGTCGGTCGGCGTCGGCGGCTCGAGGCCGAGCAGGGCGTAGGTGCCGAGCACCCAGGGGCCGAAGACCTCGCTTCTTGCAAGCGTCTCACGGTTGTAGTGGATGGCCTGGCCCGCCAGCGCGAGCGCCGACAGCACCGAGGCGGCGATCCAGACGCGCCTTCGCTCCCACCAGCGTGGCGAATCGAGGGTGAAAGCCGCTGCGGCGAGTTCCTCACCCGGTCCGGAACGCACGGCCGCGTCTCGCCGGAAGGCATCCGGAATGGGGATGTGCGGGGTCTCCTGTGCCGGTATCTCCGGTGTCACTGAGCCCTCGGTTCCGGACGTCGTCGCGCCGGCGGGCGAGGCATCGGGTTCCAGCAGGAAACGCCGTGCTGTCGCTTCGTCGGGCACGTCGCTCTCGTCCAGGACGAGGATCGGATATTCGTCGGTGGCATCGAGGTCCGCGTATCGCGAACTGCCCTCCGGCGCTTCGGTGGGCGCTTCGGTAGAAATCAGCGCAGCCGGTTCGAAGGTGACGTCGGGCGCATCGACGTCACCGGCGCCACCGCCGGCGGCAGAGGTGACTTCAGCAGAATCATCCTCGGCCGCTGCGACATCGACCACCTGAGCAATCGCCAGGTCTTCGCTCGCGGCGATGGGCTGGTTCTCGATCAGGGAATGGAGCCTGACGGGCACCAGCGGAGGCCGGGTCGCAACGAAGACGCGCTCCAGATCCTCCTCCGAGCCGCTGAACTCGAGTGCTTCCGCGGAGGCTTCAGTTGCCTCGGCGCCGGTGAGTGGTGGCGGGAACGCCGGCTCCATCGCGTCCGCGGTTTCGACGACGATTGCGTCCGCGCCAGCCGTTGGAGGCTCGTCGTGGGATGGTGGCTCCGCAGTCCCGGGCGCTGCCTGCGGCGCGGAGATCGGCGCCGGGGCTGCCGCCTCGTCCTCGCGGACCTGTCCATCCTCGAGGGCCCCCGCGGCAGGATGCGACGGCTCGGCCCCGGTCGGCGGCTCTTCGTCCTCACTCGAGAGGGTGATCGCTTCGAGGCCGACGACCGAGGACTCGTTGACGTCGATGGCGTCATCGGCCTCATCGGCCTCATCGGCCTCATCGGCCTCATCGGCCTCATCGGCCTCATCGGCCTCATCGGCCTCGGCCGTGACGGTTTCCTCGGGGACCGCAGCGGCGGATTCCGACTCTCCGATCATCGCCTCGTCGCTCGCGGCACTGATCTCGATGACTTCCCCGGTACCCAGTTCCTCGACGGTGATGGTGTCTTCGCTCGGGTATTCGGCCGGAGGCGGGGCGGGATCCCGCGCCGCAGAAGATTCCTGCGGCATGCCAGGTTCATCGGTCAGTGCGGCGAGGGCGTCGAACTCGCGGCTGCAGACACCACAACGCACCACTCCAGCCGCGATCCGGAGCGTACCGGCGGTTACGCGAAACACCGAGCCACATTGCGGGCACTGCGTGTACAAGCTGCTGCTATCCGGACCGCGTCCCGGTCAATGCCGTCCATCCCGCGCGGCGGGCCCATGTCCGGATATCAAACCACGGGCGATAGGCCGCTGCCACCGGTTCCGCCTGCTCGTCCAGCAGTCCCGCGAGCACGATGCTGCCGCCGACAGCGGTCGCTGCCACGATCCGCGGCGCCAGTTCGATCAGCGGTCCGGCCAGGATGTTCGCCATAACGACGTCGCTGGCGGTCTTCGGGAGCTCGTCCGGCGGCAGGACGTCGATCCTGCCACGCAGGCCGTTGTGATCGGCATTCTCGCGCGTGGCGAGCAGTGCCTGCGGGTCGTTGTCGATGCCAATGGCATGCGCCGCGCCCAGCTTCAGCGCGGCGAGCGCGAGGATTCCCGAACCGCATCCATAGTCCAGCACGGTCCGGCCGTCGAGCGCTGCGGCGTCGAGCCATTCGAGGCACAGGGCCGTCGTCGGGTGGGTGCCGGTGCCGAAGGCGAGTCCGGGGTCGAGCTCGAGGACCACCGCGCCGGCCTCGACCACTTCCTGGCCGCCCGGGCAGATCCAGAGCCGTCTGCCGAAGCGCATCGGGCGGAAATCGCGCAGCCACTCGCGTTCCCAGACCCGGTCCGCGACTTCACGGATCGCGATCCGGATGCGGTGCGCGTCGGCACCGAGCGCCGCTTCCACGACGCGCAGGGTTCCGGCGGGATCGGCCAAGCCGTCGAAGAGCCCGACCACGCGCACCTCGGGCCAGAGAGGCGTTTCGCCGGGCCCGGGTTCGAGGACGGGTGCGTCGGCGGCGTCCTCCAGCGTCACGGCGAGCGCGCCGGCGGCGAACAGCGCCTCCTCGACGATCCCCGCCTGTTCGCGCGAGGTGTCGGTGACGAGTTCAAGGAAGCCGCCCATGGGCCGATCCGGCACGGCGCACTACTTGAGGCCGAGCCGGCGCTCCAGGTAGTGGATGTCCAGACCGCCCTGCGCGAATGCGGCGTGGCTCAGGATCTCCTGGTGGAGTTCCTTGTTGGTCTTGATGCCTTCCACCACCATCTCGGCGAGTGCGTTGCGCATCCTGGCGATGGCGACGTCACGGTTTTCGCCGTAGGCGAGCAGCTTGGCGATCAGCGAGTCGTAGAACGGCGGAACCGAGTAGCCCGAATAGAGGTGGCTGTCCACGCGGATGCCCGGGCCTCCCGGCGCATGCCACAGCCGCACCGGACCTGGTGAGGGAGCGAACGACTTGGGGTCCTCGGCGTTGATGCGGCACTCGATCGCATGGCCGCGGATCTGGATGTCGTCCTGCGTGAACGGCAGCCGGTCTCCGGCGGCGATCCGGATCTGCAGCTTGACGATGTCGATTCCGGTCACCAGTTCGGTCACCGGGTGCTCGACCTGCACGCGCGTGTTCATCTCGATGAAGTAGAACTCGCCGTCCTGGTACAGGAACTCCAGCGTGCCCGCGCTGCGGTAACCCACGGCCGAACAGGCCGCGCAGACACGCTCGATCATGCGCTTGCGCTGCGCCGGCGTGATGCCCGGGGCGGGAGCCTCCTCGATGACCTTCTGGCGCCGCCGCTGCAGGGAACAGTCCCGCTCGCCCAGGGACACCACGTGGCCGTGGTTGTCGCCGATCACCTGGAACTCGATGTGGCGCGGCTTCTCGAGGAATTTCTCCATGTAGACCGTGTCGTTGCCGAACGCGGCCAGGGCTTCTGCCTTGGCCATGTTCATGGCGTTCAGCAGCGCGGCTTCGCTGTGCACCACCCGCATGCCGCGGCCGCCGCCGCCGCCGGAGGCCTTGATGATCACGGGGTACCCGATCTCCCGCCCGATGCGCAGGCACTCCTCCGGCGCCGCGGGCAGCGGCCCGTCCGAGCCGGGCACGCACGGAACGCCGTGCTCCTTCATCACGCGGATGGCCGAGACCTTGTCGCCCATCGTGCGGATGGTTTCGCTCCGCGGACCGATGAAAGTGAAGCCCGACTTCTCCACCCGCTCGGCAAAGTCCGCGTTCTCCGACAGGAAGCCGTACCCGGGATGGATGGCGACGGAGTCGGTGACCTCGGCCGCGCTGATGATCGCCGGCATGTTGAGGTAGCTGTCCTTCGACTGCGGCGGACCGATGCAGACGGTCTCGTCCGCGAGCAGGACGTGCTTCAGGGTCTGGTCGGCCGTCGAATGCACGGCGACGGTCTTGATGCCCAGCTCCCGGCAGGCGCGCAGGATGCGCAGCGCGATCTCGCCGCGATTGGCGATGACGACTTTGTCGATCATGCGCCCTACTCGATGACGTACAGCGGCTGCCCGAACTCGACGGGTTCCCCGTTCTTGGCGAGGATCGCCCGCACGCGGCCGGCCTTGTCCGACTCGATCTGGTTCATCATTTTCATGGCTTCGATGATGCAGAGCACCTGCCCGATCTTCACTTCGTCACCCATTTCGACGAACGGCCTGGCGCCGGGCGCGGGAGCGGAATAGAACGTGCCGACCATCGGTGCCGTGACGGTGTTTTCCTCGCGATAGCCCGCCTTTTCCTCGGCGGCGGGTTGTGCAGGCGCCGCGATGGCCGTTGCGGGTGCGGCGGGCGCTGCGGCAGGCGCCATCATGGGAGCGGCCGCGACCAGCTGCGGCATGCCCTTCGGATAGCGGCTGATGCGGACCGACTCCTCGCCCTCCGAGATCTCGATCTCCGCGATGCCGGATTCTTCGAGCAGCTCGATCAGCTTCTTGACCTTTCTTATGTCCATTCATCCCCCTTTCGGCGCGGCCCCGCGGGCGCGCTCGATGCTGTCGAGCGCGGCATCCAGCGCGAGCTCGTAACCTTTGGGTCCGAGGCCGACGATGCAACCGGCCGCGATGTCAGAGAAATAGGAGTGCTGCCGGAACGGCTCGCGCGCGTGCACGTTCGACAGGTGCACCTCGATGAACGGCACCTTCACGGCCAGCAGGGCGTCGCGCAGCGCCACGCTCGTGTGCGTGAAGGCACCGGGATTCAGGATCACGAAATCCATGGGGTCCTGGACCAGGTGCTGGACGCGATCGATGAGCGCGTGTTCCGCATTGCTCTGGAAGGCGACGAGTTCGGCACCCCGCGCGCGGGCCTGCTGCTGCAGGCGGGCCTCGATGGCGGGCAGGGTGTCGTGGCCGTAGTGTCCGGGCTCGCGTGTGCCGAGCAGGTTCAGGTTGGGCCCGTTCAGCAGCAGTATCCGGGTCATGGCCTCTCTCCCAGGAGGGCGCAATTCAACCCGATCGGGGTGGTGATGTCCACTGATGGGCGGTGATGCCGCCACGATCTGGTTCCGATCGTGGCGCGATCGCGCATGAATCCGACGTTTTCCTGGGCCTGGCCCGCAGGTCTCCGGCAGTCGGTCGGGATTCAGCCGCTGGAGCGGTTCGCCCGCCGGATCGCGTCCAGCTGTTCCTCGATCCGTGGGCGGGCCAGGGCGGGGGTCGTGAGGCCGGCATTGATGTCCGTGACGGCGCGAAGAATGACGGTGGCTTCCTCGCGATGCAACTCGCCGACAAAGACGGTGACGATGTTGCCGGCCCCGTCGGTGAAGACCGTGAACGGAAATCCCGTGGTCGCGACCCCGAACGCCTTCGCGGCGTCGAGCGCGTCCTGTTCCCCGATCAGCACGGGGTAGTCCACCGGCGTCTTCTTCAGGTAGCCCAGCACCGACTCACGGAGGTCGACGGCGACCCCGATCACCTGGAAGCCGGCACCGGCGTGCTCACGCTGCAGGGTGTTGAGCAGCGGGATCTCGCGGCGGCAGGGAGGACACCAGGTCGCCCAGAAGTTCACGACGAGCGATCGGCCATCCCATTCGGTGATCGAACGGACCTTCCCCGTCGCGTCGCCGAGCGAGAAGACCGGCCGGACAGCGGGGACCGTGACGGCGGCGACCGGTGTCGCGGGAAGGGTGGGCGGGGCCCGGGTGCCGAAGTGGTACGAGACAAGAAAGCCCAGCGTCGCCGCTCCGACGATTGCGGCGATCAGACTCCAGCCCGTCCGGGGTCGTTCCATTGCGGCAGCGCCGGGGTCGTCGATCAGCAGCGGGTCGCGATCGACTGCAGGTGCGAGCGGAAGTCGCCGGCCGGCACGAAGCCCACCAGACGGTGCGCGCGGCACTCGTTGCCCTGCGGGCCGAAGAACGCCGTCGTCGGTGGCCCGAAGGCGCCGAAGCGCCTGAGCAGCGCCTGGTGGTCGGTGCTGTTCGCGGTCACGTCCGCCTTCAGGAGCACATAGGAGGCGAGGTCGCCGCGGACCGCGTCGTCCGCGAACGTGTATTTCTCCATTTCCTTGCAGGACGTGCACCAGTCCGCATAGAAGTCGACCATCACGGGCCTGCCGGCGGATTTCGCCGCGGCAAGTTCGAGGTCGAGGTCCGACACCGACCGGATGGGGCGGAACGTGAGCTCCGGTGTGGTTGCCGCGGCCTGCGAGGTCGTCGCGCCGCCGAACAGCGTCGTGCCCTTGAGCGGCTGCAGCGGGTCGGAACCACCGGACGCCGCGCCGACCAGCATGATGACGCCGTAGACGATGGCGAACAGCCCCGCACCGCGCGCGAGCAGCCGCGCACTGCTGGCGCCGGGCTCGTCCTGGCCGAAGCCGCCGAAGTAATAGCCGCCGACGAACGCGATGAGCGCCCACAGCGCCAGCGTGAACGGGCCCGGCAGCACGCGGCCGAGCATCCATACGGCGACGCCGAGGAACATCACGCCGAACAGCGCCTTGAGTGAATTCATCCACGGGCCGGCCTTCGGCAGCAGCCGGCCGCCCGCGACGCCGACGAGCAGCAGGGGCGCGCCCATGCCGAAGGACAGGGCGAACAGCGCGAGGGCACCGCGCACGACGTCCCCCGCCTGCCCGATGACGGCGAGTGCGGCGACCAGCGGCGGTGCCACGCAGGCCGTCACGACCAGAGCCGACAGGGCGCCCATGATGAAAGTGCCCGTCAACGTGCCGGCGCGCTGCCTGCCCGAGGCCGCGGTGAGCCGGGTCTGGAGCCCCGCGGGAAGCGAGAGTTCGAACAGGCCGAACATGGCCATGGCGAGCGCGACGAACATCAGCGCGAAGGTCACGAGGATCCACGGTTGCTGGAAGTAGCTCTGCGCCTGCTGTCCGGCGGCGGCGAATCCGGCGCCGGCGACCGTGTAGGTCAGCGACATGCCGAGCACGTAGGCGAGCGACAGCGTGAACGACCGCCGCGGACTCGTGCGTTCTCCCTGCCCCGCGATGATGCCCGACAGGATCGGGATCATGGGCAGGACGCAGGGCGTGAACGCCAGCAGGACGCCGAAGCCGAAGAACGAGACGAGCACGAGTGCGAGATTGCCCTCGCGGATCAGCCTCGCGAGCCGGTCCTGTTCTGCGACGGGCGCATCCGGCGAAGCGCCCGTTGCATCGTTGCCAGTCGCAGGCGCGGCAGGATTTCCGGGGGGCGGCGCAACCGTGGTGCCGGCTGGCGGGGTGGACGCGTCATCGAGTGAGAGCCGCACCTTCCGGGTGATGGGCGGGTAGCAGAAGCCGAAGTCCGCGCAGCCCTGGTAGGTGACCTCGAGGTCGAAGGCGCGCAGCCCGGCCGCGAGCTGGACCGGCAGCTTCGCATCCAGGGTGCCGTGATAGGTCTCGACCTCGCCGAAGAACTCGTCCGTCTTCTTCTCGCCCGCGGGCATCGCGAGCGCGCCCAGCGCGACCCGCGGCGTCGCGGTCTTCGCGCTGGTCCGGTGCCGGTAGAGATAATGTCCGTCGGCGATCGTCCAGTGCAGCGCGACGCGGTCCGGGCCGGCGAACACGGCGCTGAACTGGAATGCCTGGTCCGGTGGCAGGACCTCATTTTCTCCGGTGCGTTTCGTGCCGCCGAGCAGCCCCTGCGCGAGTACCGCGAGCGGCGCCGCCAGCAGGAGTGCGGTCAGGGCGCGCATCGTCCATTTCTTCATCCGGTTCCCCTCAGGGCTTCGAGCCGGGCTCCCGGTCCGGTTCCGCTCCTGTCTGACCGAGCCAGGCCAGGTAGCGTTCCGAACCGGCCACGATGGGCAGGGCAATGACTTCGGGCACCTCGTAGGGGTGCAGGGTCTCCAGCCGGGCGCAGAGGGTAGCGAGCCGCGCGGCGGATGTCTTGATGATGAGCAGCACTTCAGCCTCGTCGCAGATCCGGCCCTGCCAGCGGTAGGTCGAGCGCAGACCGGGCAGCCGGC
Organism: Steroidobacteraceae bacterium; assembly: GCA_046352935.1. Taxonomy (GTDB): domain Bacteria; phylum Pseudomonadota; class Gammaproteobacteria; order Steroidobacterales; family Steroidobacteraceae; genus CAYWMY01. The sequence goes on along the minus strand of JAXMGR010000006.1, from coordinate 57,320 downwards.
TGACGCAGGCCGCGAGGCCTTCCGCGACCAGGGTCGCCGCCAGATGGCCCGCCGTGGTCTCGTCCGGCGCGGTGCTCAGCACGACAAAGTTGTTTTCAGTCAATGGGTTGCTCTCCATCCAGGCCGCTTCGGACTCCGCGGCCCGGCTTTCCGTTGCGCAGTCGTCTTGAAAACCGGAGCTTCGCCGCTATGATTAGCAGCCATCCATGGCGAGTGCTAACACCCGCCTGGCTTCCAACCGTAACCACACCAACAAGTCACACCAAGGAGTGATGGCCCATGAAGATTCGTCCGCTTCATGATCGCGTGATCGTCAAGCGCGAAGAAGAGGAGCGCAAGTCGCCCGGCGGGATCGTGATCCCGGATTCGGCGACCGAGAAGCCGAGCAAGGGTCGCGTCGTCGCGACCGGCAAGGGCAAGATCCTCGAAGACGGCAGCGTCCGTCCGCTCGACGTCAAGGTCGGCGACAAGATCCTTTTCGGCAAGTACAGCGGCACCGAAGTCAAGGTCGATGGTGATGATCTCCTCGTGATGCGCGAGGAAGACATCATGGCGATCATCGAAAAGTAAGCCGCCTACGCTCCCAAGAATTCAGTTGAGGTAACCAGACAATGGCAGCCAAAGACGTACGTTTTGCCGACGACGCGCGCAGCCGCATGGTGCGCGGCGTCAACATCCTGGCCAATGCGGTCAAGGTGACGCTGGGCCCGAAGGGCCGCAATGCGGTGCTCGAGAAGAGCTTCGGTGCTCCGACCGTGACGAAGGACGGCGTGTCCGTCGCGAAGGAAATCGAGCTCAAGGACAAGTTCGAGAACATGGGCGCGCAGATGGTGAAGGAAGTCGCGAGCGCGACCTCCGACGAGGCCGGCGACGGCACCACCACCGCGACCGTGCTCGCGCAGGCCATCATCCGTGAGGGCATGAAGGCCGTCTCCTCGGGCATCAACCCGATGGACCTGAAGCGTGGCATCGACCTCGCCGTTGTCACGGCCGTCGACGAGCTGAAGAAGCTCTCGAAGCCCTGCAAGGACTCGAAGGCCATCGCGCAGGTCGGCACGATCTCCGCGAACAGCGACGAGTCGATCGGCAAGACCATCGCCGAGGCGATGGACAAGGTCGGCAAGGAAGGCGTGATCACGGTCGAGGAGGGCTCGGGCCTCTCCAACGAACTCGACGTCGTCGAGGGCATGCAGTTCGACCGCGGCTACCTGTCGCCGTACTTCATCAACAACCAGGGCAACCAGACCTGCGAGCTCGAGAAGCCGTTCATCCTGCTGTACGAGAAGAAGATCTCGAACATCCGCGAGATGCTGCCGCTGCTCGAGGGCATCGCGAAGGCGGGCCGTCCGCTGCTCGTGATCGCCGAAGACGTCGAGGGTGAGGCGCTGGCGACGCTGGTCGTCAACACCATCCGCGGCATCATCAAGGTCTCCGCGGTGAAGGCGCCGGGCTTCGGCGACCGCCGCAAGGCCATGCTCGCCGACATCGCCGTGCTGACGGGTGGCACCGTGATCGCCGAGGAAGTCGGCCTGTCGCTGGAGAAGGCGACGCTGAACGACCTGGGCGAGGCGAAGAAGATCGTCGTGGAGAAGGAGAACACCACGATCATCGACGGCGCCGGCAAGGCCGGCGAGATCAAGGGCCGCATCGAGCAGATCCGCAAGCAGATCGAGGAAGCGACCTCCGACTACGACAAGGAGAAGTTGCAGGAACGTGCGGCGAAGCTGTCGGGCGGCGTGGCCGTCATCAAGGTCGGTGCAGCGACCGAAGTCGAGATGAAGGAAAAGAAGGCTCGCGTCGAAGACGCGCTGCACGCCACGCGCGCGGCTGTCGAGGAAGGCGTGGTTGCGGGCGGCGGCACGGCGCTGGTGCGCGTGCAGAAGTCGGTCGAGAAGCTCCAGGGCGCGAACGATGACCAGAACATCGGCATCCGCATCCTGTGCCGCTCGATCGAAGAGCCGCTGCGGCAGATCGTGCAGAACGCCGGTGAGGACGGTTCGGTCGTGCTCAACAAGGTCCGCGAGGGCAAGGGCACCTTCGGCTACAACGCCGGCACGGGTGCCTACGGCGACATGATCGAGATGGGCATCCTCGACCCGACCAAGGTCACGCGTCTCGCGCTGCAGAACGCCGCCTCGGTGGCGGGCCTGCTGCTGACGACCGAGGTCATGATCGCGGAAGCGCCGAAGGAAGAGGCCGACCACGCGCATGGCCCCCCGGGTGGCATGGGCGGCATGGGCGGTATGGGTGACATGGGGATGTGACGCGGAAGCGTTGCCGTCCTCGCGTCGCACGACGCAGGTGATCTTCGGATCAGGAAAGGGCCCGGCGCGGAAACGCCGGGCCTTTTTCGTGCCGGCAGGGGACGGGAGGATTGTGTGGGCCGCACTCGATCGCCTCGCCGCTCCCTTCCGCGGGTGCCAGGGCGATCTGCTAGTGTTCGTGCGTTGCAATCCGGGGGGCTGCCGTGACGACGACGTTCGCGACGCGTATTCGCCTGCTGTTGCTGGCGGGGTTCACGTGCCTGGTCGCTGCCGCGCAGGCGGCCGCACCGCAGGTGAAGGGCCAGGCGCCGGGCTGGTATCGCATGATGCTGGGCGACTTCGAGATCACGGCGCTGTCGGACGGCGTCTTCAACGTGCGGCCCGAGCAGGTGCTGACGAACACCACGGCCGACCGGGTCGCCGCGGCGCTCGGGGCCGTGTGGCAGACCTCGCCGCTCGATCTGTCCGTCAACGCCTTCCTCGTGAACACCGGTACGAAGCTGGTGATGATCGACGCTGGAGCGGGCAGCCTGTTCGGCCCGTCGCTGGGGCGTGTCGTCGAGAACCTGCGCGCCTCAGGCTATGCGCCTGAGCAGGTCGACGAGATCTACATGACCCACCTGCACGGCGATCATGTCGGCGGCCTCGTGGCCGAAGGCAGGGCCGTGTTTCCGAACGCGATCGTGCGGGGCGACCGTCACGACGCCGACCACTGGCTCAGTCCGGCCCTCGCGGCGGCTGCACCGGAACAGGCGCGGCCGGCGTTCCTCGGTGCGCAGCAGTCGCTCGGGCCCTACATCGGGTCGGGGCGCTACAAGCCCTTCGACGGCGATACCGAACTCGTGCCGGGCATCCGCGGCATTGCGGCTCGTGGCCACACGCCGGGCCATGCGGTGTACGTGGTCGAGAGCCGCGGGCAGAAGATGGTGTTCTGGGGCGACCTGATGCACATCGCGCCCGTGCAGTTCCCCGAGCCCGCCGTCACCATCGTCTTCGACACCGATCCGGCGCAGGCGGCTTCGCAGCGCCGGAAGACCTTCGCCGAGGCCGCAGCGCAGGGTTATTACCTGGCCGCTGCGCACGTCTCCTTCCCCGGCATCGGGCAGCTCGTGCCGGACGGGCAGGGTTATCGCTGGCTGCCGGTCTCGTATTCCCCGAACCGCTGAGCGCTGGGGGCACGCAGTCGGCCGCGCGCCGCGCGGGTCAGAGGTCGGCGATCTTCACCATCGACTTGCCCTTGTTCGCGCCGGTGAACAGCTTCATGTACGCGTTCGGCGCATTGGCCAGGCCGTCGGCGATGTCCTCGTGCACGATCAGCTCGCCGGACTTCATCCAGCCGGCCATGTCCTGCCGCATCTTCGTGTACTGGTCCTGGTACGTGAAGGACAGGAAGCCCTTGATCATCAGCACCTTCGCGACGATCTGGAACAGGTTGTGCATCGTCGGCGCGGGTTGGCCCTCGTACTGCGAGATCATGCCGCAGACGGCCATGCGGCCTTCCCAGTTCATGTTGGCGAGCGCGGCGTCGAGCTGGATGCCGCCGACGTTGTCGAAGTAGAAGTCGACGCCCTTCGGCGCCGCGGCCTTGATCGCCCCCGCCAGCTCCTGCATCGACTTGCCGCGGTAGTCGATCGCCTCGTGCAGGCGATACTCGTTCTTCAGCTGCGCGCACTTCTCCGGACCGCCGGTCATGCCGACCACATGGCAGCCCTGGATGCGCGCGATCTGCGCGGCCAGCGCACCGACCGAGCCCGCGGCGGTCGACATCAGCACGGTCTCGCCGGCTTTCGGCCAGCCGCCGGCCAGCAGGCCCGCGTAGGCCGTGACCCCGGCCGGCCCGAACACGCTCATGTGATTGCTGAGCTTCGGCGACAGGCTGCGATCGACGAGTCCCGTGTTGATGCCCGGCGTGATCAGGCTGTACTCGGCCAGCGCGCCGAAGCCCATCATCAGCGCGTCCTTCGGATACTTCGGATCGCGACTCTCGACCACCTGGCCCAGCGTCATGCACACCAGCGGCACGCCCATCGCGACCGGGGTCATGTAGCCGTCCTCGACGCCGAACAGGATGCGCGTGCCCGGGTCGATCGAGCCGTACAGCGTGCGGATCAGCACCTGGCCCTCGGCCGGCTGCGGGACGGGCAGGTCCTTCAGTTCGAAGTCGCTCGCCTTGAGCGCGCCCTGCGGGCGCGAGCACAGCGTCAGCGTGGTGTTCCTGGTCATCGATGATCTCCCCCCGCCACCGGACCATTTCCGGGGCGCTCCTGGTCTCCATGTTGCCGCGGCCTGAAGGCGATGAACAGGTTGCCCGGCATGTGCCACGCGAATGCGTAACCCGACGCGACGTAGACCAGGCCCTCGTGTGCGACCGGACCGATCGCGTTCATGGACCCGCCCTGGCCCGCAACGCCATTGATCCCGGTCATCGGCCGGGTGGTGTCGAACGACCACACGACCTTGCCGGTCGCCCGGTCGTGCACGCGCAGTACGCCATCCAGCGCGCCCACGATGACGTGCTCGCCGATGATCGTGGGTGGCGCGCTGATGCCCGGATCGCAGTACTCGCGTCCCTTGCAGGTATCCGCGTCCGGATGCCAGGCCCAGACGAGCCGGCCGTCGGTCAGGTCGACTGCGTACAGGCCGGGTTGCGCTGCGCGGTCGTAGACGGCCGCGTCCTCCTTCATCTCCATGTCGGAGACCGGGATGTAGGCGACACCATCGGCTGCCGCCATGCCGAAGTGGATGCCGCCCTGGTTGCCACCGCGGGCGAGCCGCACGCGCCACAGCAACCTGCCCGTGTCCGGGTCGAGCGCGATCGCATGGCTCGATTTCTGGCCTGCGAGCAGCACGGGCCGGCCCTCACGCGTCGCCGTCAGGACGAGTCCCGCGCCGATGTCGTAGTCCGGTCCTTCCTTCTCCGGGCAGTTGGGGCCGCGGATGCTCTTCAGGCAGGCGACGTTCCAGACATCGCCACCGTCCTGCGCCTGGTACACCCACCTGTGGCGGCCCGTGGTCAGGTCCATCGCGATGACCGAGTCGCTGGTGCCCGACTGCGGCTCGGAGTAGTTGTCGCCCGTGCCGACGTAGAGCTGGTTGCGCGCGGAATCGACGGCGGGCGAGTTCCAGATGGCCGCGCCCGAAGGTGCGAACAGCTGTGTCCCGACGGCGTTCTTCCTGGACGGTGACGGTTCGGCCGGCACCGAGTAACTGAGCCACTGCGTGGCGCCGGTCTTCAGGTCCAGCGATGCGACCGCGCCGCGGAAGGTGCAGCAGGAGTAGTCCGGCCGTGCTGCCGAGATGTCCTCATGCGAAGAGAAGGGCACGAGCACGCGTTCGGCCACGACGCGCGGCGAGCCGGTGATCTGCGCGTTCGGATGCGCATGCGGCCGGACCTTCCACAGCAGCCGGCCATCGCGCGCATCGACGGCGTAGACGCTGCCGAGGTGGTCGCCGAAGACGGCAGTCGGATGCGGGTCCGTCGTGGACGGCGACCACGGCGCCAGCGAGATCGTCGTTCGCACCTCGCTCTGTGCATGGAATTCCCAGTGCCGGCAGCCCGTCTTCGCGTCGAGGGCGTAGACCGTGCCGTCCTGGCTGCCCATGAACAGCCAGCCACCCGCGAACGTCGGCTGCGAACGCACCTGGATCGCGCCGGGCAGAGCGATCGTCCAGGCCACCTCGAGCCGAGTCAGGTCACCGGGCGCGAGGCCGGCGTCGGCGAGCGACTGGTGGCGCGTGTTGTGCGCATCCAGGCCCCACTCGCGCACGGCGACATTGCGCCCGGCGTCGAAGGTGTCGTTGCCGCAACGGGGGATGCCGCTTTCGTGCGCGCCACTGCCCAGCTTCTGGTTCGTCAGGAATTCCGCGACCGCGCGCCGGTCGTCCGCCGACAGCGCGGCGGCCTGGGCCTGCATCGGGCCCTCGTTCAGCGCGCGCAGCACCTGGTCGGCCGTCATCGAGCGCAGCACGGCCGGCACCGGCGCGCGGGAAACCGGCACGCCGTGACAATTGACGCAGAATGATTCGTAGATGAACTGGCCGCGGTTGCGTGCCGCCAGCTGCTTCTCGGTGAACGGGGCCTGTGCGGCGGCGGCAAACGCCGCCGCCGGTACGAGCGCCGTCACCCAGAAGAAGCGCCTGGATCTGCCGTCGCATGTCGACATCGTGAGGTTCCCGCCGCCGAGCTGTGCGATGGAATATAGCGGCACGCGCAGCGCACGGCACGGGCCGCGCCCGAAACACGATCGTGCCGGGAAGCGCCCGTCGGCAATATGATGGGCAACGGGGTGAACCCCGGATCCTTGTGACTGTGTGGAGCGGGTGCGTCCCGGTCGGCCAGCAGTCCCGTTTCTCAGTCAGCAACCGGAGAGTGAACGATGCCGAAGATCAGATTCATAGCCCAGGTGAACGTCGTGGACGGCCGGGACAGGGAATTCAACGACTGGCACACCAACGTGCACATGCCGGAGGTGCTGGCCGCCTCGGGATTCACCAGCGCCCAGCGGTTCCGGCTCGTGACGCCCGATGCGGCGGACCCGAACCCGTTTCGTTACCTCATCATCTACGAGGGCGAGTGCGACGACCCGAAGAAGGCGCTCGACGGGCTGTGGAAAGGCGTGGCGGAAGGGAAGGTCGGCATGTCCGACACGCTCGCCGGGACCTGGATGGCTCTGTACGAGGAGATTCCCGGGGCCCGGATGCCGAAGTGACGGTTGCGTGAGTCCGCGGAGCGGAGGTGCGCGCACCTCCGCTCCTGTGCGGGGGCGACGGCGCGGAATGTCGACTACCTCCGCGGTGTGAAGCGGAAACGGCAGACGCGCCCGCCGCGGGCCATGCATTCCTGCAGGTCGACACGCTCGCCGCTGTACCCGGACAGCAACGCCAGATCGAAGTGACAGATCTCCGGGTGCCGCTGCGCAAGTTCGTGGAACACGCAGTTGTCGGCCTCGATGGTCGTGCCGACCCCGTCACGCCCGATGCGTGTGTCGTAACCCAGGCGGTCCATGGCTTCGCAGAGAGCCTTGATCCTCGCGCGCCGGCCGGGCGCGTTCACCGGCTGCGGGAGCTGGGCCACAACCGCGGATGCAATGCGCCCGAGCCTCGTGCGCAGCCCGGCAGCGCCGTGCTCGTGTGCGATTTCCTCGACGAGCAGGCGGGCGAACCACGAGTAATTCCGCGGAAAGGTCTCCTTGCCCCGGTGGGTCAGCACGAAGAGTCGCCGGGGGCGCCCGCCGGTCGGGCGTGCCGTGCCCCGAGCCACCAGCCCGTCGCGCATGAGCGCCGCGAGATGTTGCCGCACGGCGGTGCGGGTCACTTCGACGGCTGCGGCGAGTTCGTCGACCGATGCTCCGGTCTTGTTCCGCAGCAGGTGCCGCAACAGCCTGCTGCGGCTCTCCCCGAAGATCTCGTTCACGATTGCCCCCCCGCTGTTCCGGGACAGGAAATGAGACCTTTTGGCATATTAGTATTTCTTAAGTGACATTGTCGAGGTAGACAGGAGGAGCCTGTTCAACGTCGTGACATGAAGGAGGCTCCGATGAACACGTCCATTCGCTCGCTGCTGCTGGCCGTCGTGCTGAGCGCCCCTGTCGGCGCCCTGGCCGCCCCGCCGGCAGAGCCATCCAGGGCGGTATCCGCGCCGGTGAATCCCGGCGACATGAAGGCGGCGCTGCGTGATCTGTGGCTCGGGCACATCTTCTGGGTCCGCAACGTCGTCGAGGGGCGGCTCGGCGGCGATCCGGCGCGCGCGCAGGTCGCCGAGCAGCAGGTCGTTGCCAATGCAAAGGCGATCGCCTCCGCGATCGAGCCCTTCTACGGCAAGGCCGCATCCGGGAAGCTGTTCCAACTGCTGGCGGGTCACTGGGCCGCGATCAGCGGCTATCTCGACGGCGTCCGCGCGGGGCGGAAGCCGGATCAGGACGCGGCCTACGACCGGCTCGTCCGGAACGCGAACGAGATCGCGACCTTCCTGAGCGATGCAAATCCGCACCTGCCGGCGACAACGCTGCGTGGCCTGCTCATGGCCCATGGCGCGCACCACGTCGAGCAGATCCGGCAGCTGCACGCGAGACAGTACGCCGAGGAGGCCGCGACCTGGGCAGCCATGAAGGACCACATGCTGGTGATCGCCGATGCGCTCGCGACAGGCATCGCCGCGCAGTTCCCGGAGAGGTTCAAGTAAGGCCCCGCGGACGCTGCGCCGGGGACATCGGCTGGCTCACGCCGGCCCCGGCGCGGCGCCGGCTCCATTGCCGGCCGGGCGCGACCCCGGCTGCCGGGCGCCCGGTCCGCGCGGCGCCCGGCGACAGCGGATCCGTATCCCGGCACCGATCCTCGGGGCCGCTCAGGTCTTCAGCGCGACCAGCACCTCGTCGAGCATCTTCTTCGCATCGCCGAACAGCATGCGGTTGTTGTCTTTGTAGAAGAGCGGGTTGTCGACACCCGCGTAGCCCGAGGCCATGCTGCGCTTCATGACGATGGAGGTCTTCGCCTTCCAGACCTCCAGCACCGGCATGCCGGCGATGGGGCTCGTGGGATCGTCCTGCGCCGCAGGGTTCACGATGTCGTTCGCGCCGATGACCATCGTCACGTCCGTGTTCGGGAAGTCGTCGTTGATCTCGTCCATCTCGAGCACGATGTCGTAGGGGACCTTCGCTTCGGCCAGCAGCACGTTCATGTGGCCCGGCATACGACCCGCGACGGGGTGAATGCCGAAGCGCACGTTCACGCCCGCATCGCGCAGGTGCTTCGTGATCTCGAACACGGTGTGCTGGGCCTGCGCCACCGCCATGCCGTAGCCCGGCACGATGATGACGCTCCTGGCCTCGCGCAGCAGTTCGGCGGTTTCGCTGGCGTTCACCGGCACGACCTCGCCGGCCGGCTGCTCGCCGGCCTTCGCGGCCGGCGCGCCTTCGCTCGTGCCGAAGCCGCCCGCGATGACGCTGATGAAGTTCCGGTTCATCGCGCGGCACATGATGTAGGAGAGGATCGCGCCGCTCGAGCCCACGAGCGCGCCCGTGACGATCAGCAGGTCGTTCGAGAGCATGAAGCCCGTCGCGGCCGCGGCCCAGCCCGAGTAGCTGTTCAGCATGGAGACCACGACGGGCATGTCGGCGCCGCCGATGGCCATGACCATGTGGATGCCGAACAGCAGCGAGATCACGGTCATGACGACGAGCGGCGTCATGCCGGCCTCGACCGTCTCCGCGTGCAGGAACTCCCGGCCGAACCAGACCACCACGAGCAGGCCCGCGAGGTTGATCCAGTGGCGCGCGGGCAGCAGCAGCGGCTTGCCGCCGATCTTGCCCGAGAGCTTGCCGAAGGCGATCACGGAACCGGAGAACGTCACTGCGCCGATCAGGATGCCGATGTAGATCTCGATCTCGTGGATGGCCTTCTCGGCGCCCGCGAACTCGATCGAGGTGTCGATGTAGCTCGCGAAGCCGACGAGGCAGGCCGCGAGGCCCACCAGGCTGTGCATCAGCGCGACCAGCTCCGGCATCTGCGTCATCTGCACGGTGCGCGCGGCGTACAGGCCGATCGCGCCGCCCGCCACCATGGCGCCGACGATCCAGGCGATGCCACCCTGGTCGACACGCGGACCCAGCACGGTCGCGAGCACCGCGATGGTCATGCCGATCATGCCGTAGAGGTTGCCGCGCCTCGAGGTCTCCGGGTGGGACAGCCCGCCCAGGCTCATGATGAACAGGATGGTCGCGCCGAGGTAAGCGACGGTCGTGAGGCTCGATGTGAGTGTCATGGGTCGCTTCCCTTTACTTGCGGAACATCGCCAGCATGCGCCGCGTGACCGCGAAGCCGCCGAACATGTTGATGGCGGTCAGCGCGATGCCGGCCACGGCGAGCCAGCGGATGAGTTCATCCGGGCGTCCGGCGCTGCCGTCGGTGAGCGGCGGCGCGATCTGGATCAGCGCGCCGATCGCGATGATGCTGGAGATCGCGTTGGTCACGCTCATGAGCGGCGTGTGCAGCGAGGGCGTGACGTTCCAGATCACCATGTAGCCGATGAAGCAGGCCAGCACGAACACCGTGAAGTGGCCGAGGAACGAGGCCGGGGCGAAGGCGCCGATGAGGCCGAACAGCGCGGCGGCGACGACGAACGTCGTTGCCAGTGCGCCCGCCGACATCGGTTCGCCACCACCACCATGGCCGTGTCCCCTGGCGGCAGCCGCCGGTGCGGCGGCGGGTTTCGCCGCGGCGGGTGGCGCTGCGGGGAGCTTCGGTGCCGGTGGCGGCCAGGTGATCTCGCCGTCCTTGATGACGGTCAGGCCGCGGATGGCATCGTCGTCCATGTTGACGTTGATGACGCCGTCCCTGGTCTTGCACAGCTCCTCGGTGACGCGGAACAGGTTGGTCGCGTACAGGGTCGACGACTGTTTGGCCAGGCGGCTCACCAGGTCGGTGTAGCCGATGATGGTGACGCCGTGCCTCACCACCGCCTCGCCGGGCACGGTCAGCTCGCAGTTGCCGCCCTGTTCGCCGGCCATGTCGACGATGACGCTGCCGGGCTTCATGCTCTTCACCATGTCGGCGGTGATGAGCTTCGGTGCCGGCTTGCCGGGAATGAGTGCGGTCGTGATGATGATGTCCGCCTCCCTGGCCTGTTTCGCGTACATCTCGCGCTGGGCCTGCTGGAAGCCCTCGCTCATCACCTTCGCGTAGCCGCCGCCACCCGAGCCTTCCTCTTCGTAGTCGACCTTGACGAATTCACCGCCCAGCGAAGTGACCTGGTCGGCCACTTCGGCACGGGTATCGTTGGCGCGCACGATCGCGCCCAGGTTGGCGGCGGTGCCGATCGCCGCGAGGCCGGCCACACCGGCGCCCGCGACGAACACCCTGGCCGGCGGGATCTTGCCCGCGGCGGTCACCTGGCCGTTGAAGAAGCGGCCGAAGGCGTTGGCGGCCTCGATGACCGCGCGGTAGCCGCTGATGCCGGCCATGGAGGTCAGTGCGTCCATCTTCTGCGCGCGGGAGAGCTGGCGCGGCAGGGAGTCGATGGCCAGCACGGTCGCCTTCTTCGCGGCGAGCTGCTGCATGAGATCGGGGTTCTGTGCGGGCCAGATGAAGGAAATGAGGGTCTGGCCCGCACGCATCAGGCCGACTTCCGCAGCCGTCGGCCCGCGCACCTTGAAGACGATGTCCGCCTTCGCCCAGAGCGCGGCCGCGCCTTCGACGACCTCCGCGCCCGCGGCACGGTAGCTGTCGTCGCTGAAGTTGGCCGCCTCACCCGCGCCGGACTGCACGGCAACCGCGAAGCCCAGCTTGACCAGCTTCTCGACGACTTCGGGAACCGTCGCCACGCGCTTCTCGTTCGCGGCCGTTTCCGTCGGCACGCCTATGACCAGGGCCATGGCTAGTCTCCCTTGTGTTGTTCGTGGCTGGAAGCCGCCCGACGGGCAGGAACTCAGGATGCGGCGGCCCCCGATGAGGGCGGCAAATATACTGAAATGAGGGCCTTATGGGTAGATTGGACGCTGTCCAGAAACCGGTGGCGCCCCGGGGCGACGAGCCCTCGGGCGACGGGCGCGGACCGGTCCGTGCGGCCGCGAGGGCCGGCTTCCGTGCGGTGCTGTGTTATCGTCCGGCCGCTGGGGAGGAACACACGATGCGCCCGCTGATGTCTGCGGTGCTCCTGCGTCTGGTGCTCACCGTCGCCTGCCTCGTCGGTCCGGCGCTGCGCCCGGGCCTCGTGCTGGCGTCGGACGTCCCACGGGGCGCCGATGTCTACCCGCTGCAGCTCATCGCTGATCCGGCCATCCGGAACGGCAAGGTCGCCGTGGTCGAAGGGACGGCCGGGCAAGCGGGACAGAAGCTGGCTGTAGCCGACCTGAGTGTGCTGCAGCCCGTCGAGGTCACGCTGTTCGCCGTCGACGAGCACGACGATCTGCGGCTCGACCTGTCCAAGTTCATCCTCGATGCGCCTGCGAAGAAGCTCTCGACGAAGGGGACCGGCTTCGCCACGGCGCGCTTCCGCACGCAGGGAGATCTGCAGCTGACGGTCACCTCGCCGGAGGGCCCGCGCCCCTACCGTCTGCTGGTCTGGGCTGGTAACGAGGCGACGCCGGCGGTGCCGTCGCTGTTCACCGCGGCCGATTCGACAGGAGAGGCGTCCGGCGGCCCGCCCATGATGTGGATCATCGCGGGCCTGCTCGCGGTGATCGCCGCGTTGCTCGGAGCGCTCGTGCTGAAGCGGGGGCGGTCATGAGGCGAACACGCATCGTGTTCGGCGTCGTGGCGCTGCTCGTGGCATCCGTGAGTTCCGGCCAGAGCGGGCCGAAGCCGATTGCGCTCGACGATCTGCTGAGCGGGGGCTGGTCGAAGGCTGGAGCCGGCCAGCCGAGCGAATTCGACATCAAGAAGGCCCAGCAGGAACACGCCGACAAGTCATTCCAGAAGTCCCTGGCCAAGGCGCAGAAGGGCTGGGGCTACGCGAAGACCGGCTACGGCATCGCAAAGCAGGCCTACGACCTGAAGACGCAGCACGATGACCTGATGCAGGAATTCCAGCACCTGACGCCGCAGGACGGGCCCTTCGATCCGAACTACCTGCCACCGGGCACGCCGCAGGTGCCGCTGCAATGCGCGAAGTCGAAGGAGTGTGGCGCCTGCTTCGAGGACGCGCAGGGGAAGCTGAACGCCGTGCGCGTGCGCTTCGAGAAGCTGCGCGTGGTGTATGGCTCGACGAAGTCGTGGATCGCGAAGGCGCTCTCCTTCGGCGACACCGCGGCGGGTGCCTTCGGCATCGGCGGCCTTGCCTGGCAGACCGAGCGGCGCAAGATCGAGGCCTCGGTCGCCAACCTCGACGCCGCCTACGACGGCAAGTACACGGAGCTCATGCAGACGCTCGAGGAGGCCATGAAGGCGATCGAGGCCTGCGAAGCGCAGCACTTCAACGAGCCGGACTGGTACAACCGTTTCGGCTTCATGTATTACTCGTTCATGGCCGACCGTTACCGGCGCTGACGGGGCGGGGCACCGGGTCGGCGTGGCTCGACGGTTCGGTGCCGCCGGTAATTCGCGGCGCGAACGGGCCGTACTCGTCGATCGGCGTTGTCGCGCGCCGGTCCTCGCCGTGCCGGGCAAGGACCGGAGGTCAGGCCGCCGGGGGCTGCTGCACGAGGGCCCGATACAGCCCGAACTGCGAGCGCGTGTGGTCGATGAAGCGCTTCTCGTCGTCGATGGCGCCCACCGCGACCTCCTCGCGCGACAGCAGCTCGACGGCCTCGTCGGTGGTCATGAAATAGGACTCCGTGAGGCCGTCCATGGGCTCGAAGCGCAGGCCGATGCGCACGGCGAGGGCGCCGGTCGCGACGGCATCCACGTGGTTCTGCCAGTAGCGGACGCCCTCCACGGCCTCGCCCAGCGACGCATGGCGCTCGAACCAGTGCTTCATGAACTCCTCGTGGGTGAGCTGCGGCAGGCGCCTGAGCGGCATGGCGACCATGACCGGCCCGATGCCCCGGGTGATCGGGATCTCCTGCCCGACCAGCACCGCCGAGCGCGCCGGATCGAGCCAGGGGGCCAGTTCCCGCGCAAGTTTCGCGAGCTCGTCCGTCATCACAGGCAGGTCGGCCGCATCGTTGGAGGCGAACTGGATGATGGCGTCGAACGGGGCCGGGCTGTCCTTCATGAGGACCTGGTGCGGCAGGATCGCCATCTCGCCGGGCAGGAGCGCGAGCGACCAGGTCTGGCCGATGCCGGGCCGCAGGCCACCCGCCGCGGCTTCCGCCATGCCCGTGAACGCGGCGCGGAAGGCCTTCGGGTCGATGCCGGTGCGCAGGCCGATCAGCAGCTCGGCCTTGGATGTCCGCGGACGTGTCTTCATCGCATGACCCTCTTGCGTGTTCTTCGTCTGTCCTCTCGGATGACGTCACAGGGACCGCGGATTGCGGTCGTTCGCCATGGTATCGCTGGTCGCGTCGCACGCAAGCGTGGGGCGCGCCGCGGGTGACAAGCCACCTCGCGTACACCTATGCTTGATCCCGCGCGGGGCTTGCAGCCCTGCCGCATTGATCGGTCAGCCGGCCGCAAGAAGCCGGGGCCGTCCGCCGGACACATGGGCATGCAGCGGGGGAGGCATGCCGATGACACCGATTGCACCGCTCCCGATCCCGATGCCCGGTCACGGTGTGTCGCGGACCGTGGCGTGAACCCCGGGAGGAAGACGAGATGACCGATCCCGCCACGGCGGACGCCCCTGTCCTGCTCTTCGAGCGCGTCGATGAACACATCGCGCTCGTGACCCTGAACCGTCCCGAGAAACGTCACGCGATCAACGGTGCGCTCGCGCGCGCCATCGACGCTGCCGTGAAGACCACGGAGTCCGATCCCGGCATCTGGGTGACGGTGCTCACCTGCAGCGGCGGGCCCACGTTCTGCGCCGGGGCCGATCTCTCCGAAGTGGTGGCCGGGCGCGGACACGAGCTCAGCACGCCGGACGGCGGCTTCGCAGGCTTCGTGCGCTCGAAGCGGGCCAAACCCTGGATCGTCGCGATCCCGGGCTCGGCACTCGGCGGCGGCCTGGAGATCTCGCTGGCCTGCGACCTCCGCGTGTGTGCCGACACTTCGGTGCTCGGACTCCCGGAGGTCAAGCGCGGGCTGTTCGCCGGCGCGGGCGGCGTCTACCGCCTGCCGCGCCAGCTGCCGCGCGCCATCGCGCTCGAGATGATCGCGCTCGGCGAGCCCCTTGACGCGGCGCGCGCGCTGCATTTCGGGCTCGTGAACGCCGTGGTGCCGCAGGCCGAGGTGCTGCCGCGCGCGCTCGACTATGCGCGGCGCATCTGCGAGAACGCGCCGCTGTCCGTACGCGAGAGTCTCGTGATCGCGCGCGTGGCGGCCGAGATGCGCGAGGCGGAACTGGAGGCGATGAACGACGCGCTCGGCCAGCGCCTCGGCAGGACGCGCGACTTCGCGGAGGGCCCGCGCGCCTTCCTCGAGAAGCGCAAGCCGCAGTGGAGCGGGTCATGAACGGCGAATCCCTGGAGCGGCTGTTCAATCCGCGGTCCGTGGTGCTGGTCGGCGCCTCGGACAAATCGCTCTGGTCGCAGCTCCTCGACCGCAATTTCGTGACCACGGGCTTCAAGGGGCCCGTATACCTCGTCAACAAGCGCGGTGCGCCCGCGCACGGGCGGCCCGCGCACACGAGCTGCCGCGAGCTGCCCGAGGTGCCGGATCTCGCCTACGTGTTCGTGCCCGGCGAGGCGGTCGCCGAGGCGGTCGAGGAAGCCGCCGCGGCGGGCATCCGTTTCATCCTGCTGCTGACGTCGGGCTTCGCCGAGGCGGGCGAGGACGGCCGCGGCCGGCAGGAAGCGCTCGTGAAGCTCGTGCGTTCCTACGGCTCGACCATCATGGGCCCCAACTGTCTGGGCTTCGTCAACTACACCGCGGGCATCGCCGTGACGCCGATGCTGGTCATGAAGCAGCCGCTGCTCGGGCCGGTGTCGATCGTCTCGCAGAGCGGCCAGACCTCGTCCGTGCTCGCCGACTTCGCGCAGCAGCAGGGCGTGGGCATCAGCCACGTGATCGCGAGCGGCAACGAGGCGGATCTCGACACGGCGCGCATCGTCGATCACCTGCTCGATGGCGACGAGACCCGCGTCGTCGTCATGTTCGTCGAGTCCATCCGCGATCCGGAGCGCTTCAAGCGCATCGCGCGCGAGGCGCGCGAGCGGAAGAAGGCGCTCGTCGTGCTCAAGGTCGGCCGCACGCCGCTCTCGGCGAAGCTCGCTCAGGCGCACACGGGCTCGGTGACCGGCGACGACCGCATCTTCGACGCGGTCTGCCGCCAGTACAACGTCGTGCGCGTCTCGACGCCGGAGGATGCGATCGTGACCGCGGGACTGCTCGCGCAGACCGGGCCCATCTCGGGCAGCGTCGCCGCGGTGTCCATCTCGGGCGGCGGCTGCGAGATCATGGCCGATTGCGCCGATGCGGTCGGGCTCGATCTGCCGCCGTTCAGCGAGGCGACGGCCGCGAAGCTGCGCGCGGTCGCTTCGGACTACGGCGCGGTGATGAACCCGCTCGACGTGACCGGCGCCGCGGTGCGCGACCCGACGCTGTTCGAGAAGCTGCTCGGCATCCTCGCCGAGGACCCCGGCATCGGCTTCACGGCCTGCATCTTCGACCTCGCGCGCACCGAGGCTGATTTCGGCAACGAGCAGATGCTGGCCTGCATCGGCCGGGGCCTGTCGGCCTGCGACCCCCCGGGCGTGATGATGAACCAGTCGCTCCGGCCGATCACGGCGCACTCGCGCGGTCTCATGGAACGCTGCAGCATCCCGTACGCGATCGGCGGCATCGATCACGCCGTGCGGGCGCTCAAGTCGCTGGTGACGTGGTCCGAGGGCCTGCGCGCACCGCCGCCGCCGGAAACCGTGGTGGCGTCCGCGGCCGGCGCCCGTCCGCAGTCGGAACTCGAGACCCTCACCTGGCTCGCGGGCCGCGGCGTGCCCGTGGTGCCGATGCAGTGCGCGCGTACGGGGGAGGAGGCCGCGCGCTTCGCCGAGTCCATGGGCGGGCCCGTGGCGCTCAAGATCGCTTCGCCCGACATCCAGCACAAGAGCGACATCGGCGGCGTGAAGCTCGGCGTGCAGGGTGGTCCGGCGGCTGCGGCCGCATTCGAGGCCATTCTCGCGTCGGTGCGCGCCGCGAAGCCGGCAGCCCGCATCGACGGCTGCATCGTGGCGCCCATGCGCTCGGGTGGTGTGGAGCTGTTCGTCGGCATCGCGCGCTCGCACTGGGGGCCCGTGATCGTCGCCGGTCTCGGCGGCGTGTTCATGGAGGTGCTCGCGGACACCAGCATGCGTCTGCTGCCGATCACCGAGGACGATGCGCGGCGCATGCTCGATGAACTGCGTGGCCGGAAGCTGCTGGCCGGCTACCGTGGTGCCCCGGCCGTCGACGTGGCGCAGGCCGCCCGTGTGCTGAAGGCGATCGGCGATGCGGCGCTCGCGCTCGGGCCCGATCTCGTGGCGCTGGAGGTCAATCCGCTGCTCGCGCGCGGCGCGGACATCGAGGCGCTGGACGCGCTCGCTGTCTGGGACGACAGGCGCGACGGGTGAGTTCCCCGGCACAGGCGGACGGCACGGCCACGCCGCAGGCGTGGCTCGCCGTCGTGCTGGTGACGGTGGGTTTCACGCTGTCCTACTGCGACCGGCACGTGCTGAGTTTGCTGGTCACGCCGATCAAGGCGGACCTCCGCATCAGCGACACGCGCATGGGCTTGCTGCAGGGTCTCGGGTTCTCGGCGTTCTATGTCATCGCGTCGCTGCCGCTCGCCCGTATCGCCGACCGGGGGCATCGCCCGCGCGTGATCGCGGCCTGCATGGCGTTCTGGAGTCTCATGACGATGGCCTGCGGCGCCGCGGCCAGCTTCGTGCAGCTGCTGCTCACGCGCATCGGCATCGCGGCGGGAGAGGCGGGACTGCCACCCGCGGCCCTGACACTGATGGCCGATACCTTCGACCGGCGGCGGCTTCCCCGGGCGACGGCGGTGTTCATGCTGGCGCCCTTCATCGGCGGCGGGCTCGCGCTGCTGGGCGGGGGCCTGCTGTACGCGATGGCGGAGAGCTGGCGCGCGCCCGTATTGCCACTGCTCGGGGAGCTCCGGCCCTGGCAGATGGTCTTCATGCTGGTGGGTGCGCCGGGTCTGCTGGTGGCGCTCGTCATCGCGATCGTGCTGCGGGAGCCCCGTCCGCACCGCGCCCACGCCGCGGGCGGTGGCTCGACGCGCGCGATGCTGCGCTATGTCGTGAGCGAATGGCGCTTTTCGCTGCTCTACATGATCGGCACCTCGCTGCTCGTGACGGTGCTGAACGCGCACATCGGCTGGATGCCGACGTCCTTCGTCCGCAGCCACGGCGCGGCGCCCGGTGAGATCGGCGTCGTGTTCGGGCCCGTCTACCTGCTTGCTGGCGCCGCCGGCACGGTGTTGGCGGGGTGGCTCGCCGGGCGCGGTGGGGACGACCCCATCGGCCATCAGCTGCGCTGGATGCGTCTCGGTGTCCTGCTGCTGCTGGTGCCGGCCGTGGCGGCCCCGCTGGCGCCGACGCTGTACGGTGGTCTCGCCGCCATCGGCGTGGCCGTGTTCCTGATGAGCGCGATCGTCGCGATGGCCTCGCTGCCGTTCCAGTACTCGGCGCCGATCGGCGTGCGGGCGCAGGTGCTCGCGCTCTTCGGCCTGCTGTCGTCGCTGCTCGGCACCGGTCTGGGCCCATTGCTGGTCGGAGTGCTGAGCGATGCCTTCGCCGGCAGTGAGCACCCCCTCGCGCGCGCGCTGGTCGTCGTCGCGGCGGGCCTGCTGCCGCTCATCGCGCTGCTGCTGCATGTGGCCCTGCGGCAACATCGGCGTATCCGGCTGGATCTGCGACAGCATGACCGAACGGTGGCCTGACAAGATCGGGTCTACGCGGCCGGATCCGGTATCGATGCAGCGGAGATCCGGGTTTTGCTCTACCCGCCGCGCTCGGCCCGGCCATTTGACACGGTAGGAAGCTGTCTGTATTAATTGTTCGCAGCGTTTGCGCCGACAAGCCGGACACCCGGTGTGGCGCGCGCGCCAAACATAACACTCGTACCCCAGGGGAGATCCGCATGCGTAGCATCGCCATGGACATTCGCGCCATCCTCGCCGCCTCGGCGGCCGTGATGGCGCTGGCGCCGGTGACCGCCGTTCTGGCCGCCGACGAGAAGGTCCAGCTCGAAGAAATCGTCGTCATGGCCCAGAAGCGCGCCGAGTCGCTGCAGGTCGTGCCGATCGCGGCGACGGCCGTGACGGGCGAGGCACTGGAAGTCCGCTTCGCCAAGGATTTCACCGATATCTCGGGTGCGATCCCCAACACGACGCTCGAGCTCGAAGGCATCTCCAACTATTCCGCCGCATTCTTCATCCGCGGCCAGGGCGTGCTGAACCGCGGACCGTTCATCGATCCGGCGGTCGGTGTCATCACGGACGGCGTGGCCGACGGCCGCGTGAACACGGCGATGCAGGACTTCCTCGACATCGAGGCGGTCGAGACGCTGCGTGGACCGCAGGGCACCCTGCAGGGCCGCAACGCGACCGCGGGCGCGATCCTCGTGCGCCACAACAAGCCCAACGTGGACGAGTTCGAGGGCAATGTCGGCGGCACCCTCGGCAACTACGGGCGGCACGACGTCAAGGGCATGATCAACATGCCGTTCGCCCAGGGTTCCGCGGCGTTCCGCATGGCCGCGAAGTACTCCGAATTCGATGGCTACTATCGCAATGCCTACAACGGCAAGAACAACCGCATCGGTGGCCAGAAGCGCTGGTCGCTGCTGCCGAGCATCCGCTTCAAGGGCGACAACCTGGACGTGACCCTGCGCGGTGACGTCGCCCATTACAACGATGACGCGGCGGTGCTCGTGCCGCTGTACCACTGCGGCCTGGATCCGCGGATCCCGGCCAACATCGCGGCTCCGAACCCGGCCCAGATCGACACCTTCCTGCGCGGGTTCGCGCTGAACGCCGCGGGCAATCCGAATGCCGGACCCGATGCGGCCTATCGCGCCTGCGCGAAGCCCGCCAAGCGCAGCCAGTACACCGTCAACCAGGACCGCTCGGTCGTCAACAACGGAGCGGAGGCGCAGCTGAAGGTCTGGGGTCTGACCAGTGAGGCGAACTACGAGATCGCCGGGGCGGGTACGCTCACCTACGTCGGCGGCTATCGCGAGAACCACGAGACGTCCGATCTCGACACCGACGCCGGTCCGCTGAAGCTCTTCTGGAACACGGAGGACACGAAGCACTGGCAGACGTCGCACGAGCTGCGTTTCGCGACGGACTTCTCGAAGACCATCGACATCGTGGCCGGTGCGCTGTGGTTCAAGCAGAAGTACACCCTCGACCGTCTGTCGAACGACGTGAACAACACGCTGTCCAGCCAGACGAACGAGCAGTGGGGTGCGTTCGCGCACGTCCGCTGGCATTTCACCGACGCGCTCACGATGGTGCTCGGCGGTCGCTACTCCCACGACAAGAAGGACTTCCGGATCTGCTCCATCAATGCCGTGCCCTGTGACGGGCTGTGGGCCAGCGGTCCCTTCGTGGGCACGCCGCGTACGCAGACGGATGGCAAGAGCTGGTCGGATTTCAGCCCGCGCGTCGGGCTGGACTACCAGCTGAACGACGACGTGTTCCTGTACACCTACTGGGCGCGCGGCTTCCGGGCCGGCGGCTTCAACGGCGAGGCCGCGAACATCGTCGCGGCCGGTCCCTACGATCCGGAGAAGAACAACACCTTCGAGGGCGGCTTCAAGGCCGACCTGCTCGACAAGCGGCTGCGTGTGAACGCCGCCGTGTTCTACGTGAAGGTGGACAACCTGCAGCGCAACATCTCGCGTGTCAGCCCGCTGACGACGCAGGTCGAGATCGTCACGCAGAATGCGGCGGACGCGAAGTTCAAGGGGGCCGAACTCGAGATCACGGCGCTCGTGAGCGACAGCTTCACCTTCAACCTGTCGACGGGTTACCTGGACGCGAAGTACAAGAACTTCTGCGTCGACATCAACGGCACGGCGCCCAACGACCCGTCGCTGCAGAACTGCGGTCCCGCGGTCGTCACTCCGCTCGGCACCATCCAGCCGGCCGATGAGTCGTTCCTGCCGCTCGCCCGTGCGCCGAAGTGGACGGTGCGCGCGAACCCGACCTACAAGTTCGACACGGGTTTCGGCAGCGTGCTCGTGTCGGCCGAGTGGGTCTACAACAGCCGGCTCTTCACGAACGACCAGGGTGCGCCGAACGGCCTGGACACCGGGCTCGGCAATTTCGACGGCACGCGCATCGACCCGTACCGCAAGGCGACCAACGTCGTGAACGCCAGCATCACCTGGCGCGATCCCGACAACAAGTACAAGGTCTCCCTGTACGGCAAGAACCTGACGCGCGAGGTCTACTACCGCCGTCTGTCGTTCGCCGCGCCGACGCTGTCGTTCGGCACGATGAACGACCCGCGTGAGTACGGCATCGAGGCGTCCTACAGCTTCTGATCCGAGCCGACGGGAATCCGGGGCCGTTCGCGAGAGCGGCCCCGGAGCCTTTCGGGTGCCCCGCCGGACGCATGCTCCTGGAGCTGCATCGATGGATGCGGGCGCGCGGGAAACCGCGCCGCGCCCTTTCTGCCGTGTGCTTGCGCCATTGCGCGGGCGCTGTTTAACTCCCCCTGACCGGTGAAGACAGCGGAGGACGTTCGCGATGACTGCACCCAGAGACGAAAGCGGGCTCGGCCTCAATTTCGGCACCTACGAAGAGGCGCGGACCTGGATCGGGCGTTCGACGACGACGACCTTCGGCGAGGTCACGGTCAGCGAGTCGATGATCCGTCTCTACGCCTCGTCGATCGAGGACGGCAACCTCACTTACTGGGACCGCGAGTTCGCCGAGGCGTACTGGGGCGGACCCGTCGCGCCCCCCGGCATGCTGCAGACCTGGACCATTCCGATGCAGTGGCGGCCGGAAGGAAAGCGGACCGTGTCGGTGATGGCCGCCAAGGTGCCGCTGCCCGGCGACAAGCCCATCAACGTCACCACGGAGTTCGAGTACTTCCTGCCGGTGCGTGAAGGCGACGTCATGAACATGACGGACACGCTGGTGTCGATCTCCGAGGAGAAGACCACGAAGATCGGCACGGGCCATTTCATCACGGCGGTCGGCGAATACCGCAACCAGCGCGGCGAACTCGTCGCGCGCAGCACCAACGTGCTGTTCCGTTACCGGGCGGTGTGACATGCGCTACACGGGTTCGTTCCGGCAGGTGTACTGGGAAGACGCGCAGGCGGGCTTCGAACTCCCGCCCGTGCACATGGACATCACCTTGAGGAAATGCGTGCTGCACGTGGCCGCGGGCTGGGACTACATGCCCGGCCACCACGATGCGGAGTACGCGCGCTCGCAGGGCACGCGCACGGTGTTCCTGAACACGCTGTTCCACCAGAGCTTCGTGGATCGCGTGGTCACGGACTGGGCGGGACCGCGCACCTTCGTCAACCGCCGCAAGATCGCCATGAAGGCGGCGATCTGCGCCGGCGACCACATCATCGGCACGGCCAGGGTCACGCGTGTGTACCGGCACGAATCGGGCCACGGTCGTGTGGATCTCGACGTCTGGATCCGCAACCAGGACGGAGCGGACTGCTGCGTCGCGGATGCGACGGTCACCCTGCCGTCCCGCGCCGACGGCGCGGGCTGACCATCCCGCGGCGGACCTGCCATGAAGACCATCGCAGCGCTGCTCTCCGGGCTCGCGGAGCGCCACGGTGGCAGGATCGCGGTCACCGACGCGGGCCGCAGCGCCGATTTCGCGACGCTGGATCGCCGTGCCTGCACGCTGGCCCGGGCGCTGGTCCGCTCCGGCGCGATACCGGGCTCGATCGTCGCCGCGCTCGTCAACAACGGCGTGCCGATGATCGAGCTGTTCATGGCCGCGGCAAAGGCGCGCGTTACGCTGCTGCCGCTCAACTGGCGCCTCGCCGCGGGTGAGCTCGACTACATTCTCGGTGATGCCGCGCCCGGGCTGCTGTTCGTCTCGGACGGACTCGCGGGGCTTGCGGGCCGGCTCGCCGCACCGCCGCGCTCGATCCTCATCGCCGATGGCGGCGGAGAATGCGCGTACGAGGATTTTCTGCGCACCGGTGACGTCGATGCGGCGCTGCCGGAGGCCCGACCGACGGATGCCTGGCTCATGCTCTACACGAGCGGCACCACGGGACGCCCGAAGGGCTGCCTGCTCGATCAGGGTGGCCAGCACGCTGCCGCACTCGCCATGCGTGATATCTGGGGCGCGACGCCGGAAGATTGTCTGGGCAGCTGCCTGCCGCTCTTCCACGTGGGTGGCATGGGCATCTTCATGGGCCACTTCGGCGGCGGGGCGGCGGTCCACATCGCGCCGCGCAGCCTGGCCGCGACGGACTGCCTCGCGTGGCTCGCGGAGCTGCGCTGCACGACGGCCGCGATTCCCGTGCAGTTCTACGACACCATGCTGGAACAGCAGCGCCGTGCGCCGCGTTCGCTCGCGCTGCGCCGCGTGAACCTGGGCGGCGGCATGCATCCGCCCGGTTTCGTCCGCGCCGTGCTCGATGTGCTGCGCGTGGATGCGGTCTGCGGCTACGGACAGACGGAGGCCGGCGGCTTCGTCAGCATGGAGACTCACGAGGAGCAGCTCGCGCGGCCCGCATCCTGCGGCCGGGTCATGCCGCACCTGGAATCCTGCATCGTCGACGATGCCGACGAGCCGCTGCCAGCGGGTGAAACGGGCGAGCTCTGCCTGCGAGGGCCCAGTGTCATGCAGGGCTATCGCGGCCAGGAGGCGGCGACGGCCCAGGCGCTGCGCCACGGCTGGCTGCACACCGGCGACATGTGCCGCTTCGATGCCGACGGGTTCCTCTACCTGGTCGGCCGGAAGAAGGAACTCATCAAGTCGGGTGGCGAGAACGTCTATCCGCGCGAGGTCGAGGAGGCGCTGGCCGCGCACCCCGCGGTCGTGGACTGCAGCGTCTTCGGCGTGCCGCACGAGTACTGGGGCGAGGCCGTCAAGGCGGCGGTCGTGCTGCGGGACGGCGCCTCGGCGAGCCCGCGGGAACTCGCCGAGTGGTGCCGGGACCGCATCGCGGGCTACAAGCGGCCCCGCTACGTCGAGATCATGGCGGCGATCCCCCGATCGGAGATCGGCAAGGTGCAGAAGCTGGAACTGGCCGCCCGGCCGGTGACGCCGGACCAGGCGACGGACTGATGCGATCCGGCGCAGGGCCCCACCCGAGCGGTGGCTCCAGGCCTCACGCGCTGTTGCCGCGGCTGCGGTATGCGGAATGCGAACGGGTCGCGAAATCCTGCCGATACCGCACGTTCGTGTGTTTTTCCTGACAGCCCGGCTATATATTCATGTCAACGCAGGTCTGTCTGCCGGTGGAGACGAGCTTGGCGAGCATCCCCAGCGACGCCGATGAGATCCGGCCGCCGCCGCTCATGTTCTCGGCCATGGAGGCGCTCAGGGTCGGGATCGAGATCGCGAGCCTCATGGCCGCGAGCCCGTTCCTCGCACGCGCGCCGCGCGGTGACGGCCATGGTGTGCTCGTGCTGCCGGGGTTCGCTACCGATGACCACGCCACGACGTTGCTGCGGGCGTTCCTGCGGATCATCGGGTACGACGTTCACCCCTGGCGGCTCGGGTGGAACCTCGATCACCGCACGGTCGGTGCGAATGGAGAACACGTTGCCCGGCAGATCGACCGCATCGTGATGGCGACGGGCCGGAAAGTCAGTCTCGTCGGCTGGAGTCTCGGCGGAATCATCGCGCGCGAGGCGGCGCGGCGGGATCCCGATGCCGTGCGACAGGTCGTCACCATGGGCAGCCCGTTCCGCGGCAATCCGCACGCGAACCGGGTGGGCCAGCTCTACGAGCACCTGACCGGCAACAAGGTGGAATCCCCCGCCTCGAAGCGCCGCTTCGAGGCAGGACCCCAGCCGCTCCCGGTGCCGTCCACGTCGATCTACAGCCGCAGCGACGGCGTCGCCGCGTGGGAGAACTGCGTCGCGATCGAGGATCATCAGTCCGAGAACGTCGAGATCCACGCGAGCCACATGGGCATGGTCGTGAATCCCGTGGTGTTCCACATCCTCGCGGACCGCCTCTCGCAGGCGGAGGGCACGTGGGCGCCCTACAGTCCCAAGGGTCCGATGGTGTCGATGTTGCCGAAGCCGCGCGAAGAGGACTGATCGCCCGCTGCCGGGAGATCAGAACGCTTCGCTGTAGCCGAATGCATGGCGCTGCGCGCGGCTGCGCGCGACGTCGAGGCTCAGGATCGCCATGTCGTGGGTGATGCCGGCGGCGTCGCGCACGTAGTCGCGCAGCAGGGCCTCGCCGCGGAATCCCATCTCCTCGAACACCGCGATCGCGCTGCGCTGGTCGGAAGTCATGCGCGCGAGGACCTTCTCGACGCCCATGGCGACGGCGAGCGTGAACGCGTCCTGCACCAGCGTGCGTCCGAGCCCCGTGCCGCGCATCTCGGGGTCGATCACGACGCGCAGTTCCGCGACGTGCGGCGACCAGCTCAGCAGGTCGCGCACGATCGCCGTGCAGCCGTGAACGCGCCCGTCCACGACGGCGAGCAGGCTCGTGATCGCCCCCAGCCTGATCTGCTCGATCCATGCCGCGACCACCTTGGGATTGCGGATGTCGCGATGCAGGAACAGCAGGTCGTGGGGCGGCAGCTCGCGTGCGAATGCGAGCACGGCGGCCTCGTCGTCGGGTCCCATCAGGTGGATCTCGACGTCGGTGCTGCCGCAGCGGACGATGCGGGGGTACTGGGGTTTGTCGTTCATCATACGGACCTTCTGCCGAGCCACCGGTCGATCGAGGGCCAGAGCCGCTTGACAGCGCCCAGGCCTGCCACGATCGACACGTGCCCGCCCTTGACGGTGATTTCCTCCCGATCGGCCGAACCCACCTTCTCCATGATCGGGTGGGCTGCCGCGTGAGGGACGATGTGATCGTGCTGCGCGACGATGCTGAGGAGCGGCGCAGTGATCCGGGACAGGTCGACGTGCCGCCCGCCCAGCTGCATCTCGTTCTTCAGCAGCGCATTGCGCCACAGGAACGCCTTGACGACCTGGCGGAAGCACTCGCCCGCGAGCGGCAGCGTCTCCTCGGCCCAGCGATCGAACATGCGGTAGGACTTCACGTACTCGTCGTCCCACATGTTGGCCCAGGTGTTGAGCATGCCCGCCGGGCGGTTCGCGGGCCGGGTCATGTGGAAGGCCGACAGCACGAATTCGCCGGGTATGTTGCCGACCGCATCGACGAGCCGGTCGACCTCGAAGTGCTTTTCGTTCGCCCAGGCGCTGAAGAGCGCCATGTGCTCGAAATCGAGCGGCGTGGCGAACAGCACGATGTTCTTGACGGCCTCGGGATGCAGCGCCGTGTACATCATCGTCAGCACGCCGCCCATGCAGTAGCCGGCCAGCGTGATGTCGTGCTCGCCCGTTTCCTGCTGCGTGCGCTCGATGCACGCCGGGATGAAGTCGAGCACGTAGTCCTCGAGCGTGAGGCGCGACTCGTCCTGCCGCGGCGGCAGCCAGTCGATCATGAACACGTCGTAGCCGCGCGCGAGCATGAACTCGACGTAGCTCTGGCCCCTGGCGAGGTCGAAGATGTAGCCGCGGTTCGAGGTCGGCGTGACGATGACGATCGGCACGCGGTACACGTCGTCCACCAGCGGCCGGAAGCGGTAGAACTGCAGGGTGCCGCGGCGGATCAGCGTGTCCTTCGCCATCGCGCCTACCGGCTGCTTGGGCGCGGCGAGGAATTCCAGTCCCTTGATGTTGCGCAGGATCGCCCGGTCGATCTCTGTGCGGACGCGGGCCGCGACGTCGTCCCCCGAGGGCTCGCTCATCCTGCCTCCCTGGGTGGACGGCGCGTCCGTGCGACCTGGATCTTCGCCGAGCCCCCTTGCTGCCCGACCGTGGGTGCGAGCCGCGCGATGGCGTCCTCGATCGCGGCGAGACGGTCGTGGATGGCCGTGATGTCCGACTTGCTGGCCAGGTGCAGCGTCTTCAGGAACTGCTCCATCTGCTTGTCGTACTGCTGCTGGGCCGCGACCTGGAACTTGGCGGCCTGGTTCAGCGCGCGACTGAATTCCTCCGTCGCGGTGATTCTGGCGGAAGCCTCGTTGATCTGCTTCTCCCACTCGCCCACGAACTTCTGCCAGGCCGCCATCGGGTCGAAGGGTACGTCGGCCATCTGTTTCTCCGGAAGTCCTCTGCAGGCGGGGAAATGATCGCCTTCGACCGGCCAATCCGCAAGCGCGGATCCGTGGCGTGCGGGCAGGGCCGATCATCGCGGCGCAGGCGCTGCGCGCACGCACCGGCGTGGGGCGGTGCACGCCCTGCGGCATCTGCGCCTTGCGCCCGACTCTCCGGGACGTGCAGTCTTCGCGGATGACCGATTCCAGCTGGGCGCTGCCCGACGCCGTCGCCGCCGAGGGTCAGGCGCGTTTCGACCAATGGCGCGCGACTCAGGGCCCGGAGGTGGCGTTGCCGGCGCAGGTGGCGGTGAACGCGCCGGCCGTGTTCGGCTGCAGCGCTTTCGTGGCCGACACCTGCACCCGGGATCCGCCGCTGCTCGCGCACTGGACGGCCGCAGGTGAGCTCGATCGGCCGCGTGGTCCGGGGGAGATCGACGAGCTCTTTCTCCGCCACACCGCCGGTGCTGCGGACGAGGCGGTCTTCATGGCGGCGCTGCGTCGGCTGCGGCGCGCGGAGCTCGCTCGCATCGCATGGCGTGACCTCTGTGGCGCACTGCTCGCCGAGACGCTCGCCGACCTCTCCGCCTGCGCCGATGCCGCCGTCCGCGTGGCCCGGGAATTCGCGGTGCAGCTGCTCGAGCCGCGCTACGGGCGTCCCCGTTCTGCGGCAGGAGAGGAGCAGGAACTCATCGTGCTCGGCATGGGCAAGCTGGGCGGCGGCGAGCTGAATTTTTCCTCGGACATCGACCTCGTCTTCCTGTACCCGGAGGCCGGGGAGACCGACGGCCGGCGTCCGGTCGACAACGCCGAATACTTCCTGCGGCTCGGGCAGGCCGTGATCAGGCTGCTCGACGCGCCGACGGCGGACGGATTCGTCTATCGCGTCGACATGCGGCTGCGGCCCTTCGGTGACAGCGGCCCGCTGGTCGCGAGCTTCGGCGCGTTCGAGGACTACCTCCAGCAGCACGGGCGGGACTGGGAACGCTACGCCTGGGTGAAGGCACGCGCGATCACGGGCGCGGAACGCTACCGTGTGCTGTACGCCGACGTGGTGCGGCCGTTCGTCTTCCGACGGTATCTGGACTTCGGCGTCTTCGAGTCGCTGCGCGAGATGAAGGGCCTCATCGAGCGCGAAGTCGTCCGTCGCGATCTGCAGGGCAATGTCAAGCTGGGTCCCGGAGGCATCCGCGAGATCGAGTTCATCCTGCAGGCATTCCAGCTCATCCGCGGCGGCAGCGACCGGCGGCTGCAGACCCAGTCGCTGCTCACGGCCCTTCCCCTGCTCGCCGGCTCGCGCCTCCTGCCCGAGGAAACCGTGCGGGAGCTGATCGAGAGCTACACCTTCCTGCGACGGGTGGAGAACCGCCTGCAGCTCTACGCGGATGCGCAGACACATTCGCTGCCTGTCGACGACGCGGGGCGCGAGCGACTGGCGGCGGCGATGCGGTTCCCCGGCTGGGATGCGTTCGCAGCGGCCCTGGACGCCGAGCGGGAGCGGGTCGCGGGGCACTTCCGCGCGCAGGTCTTCGGACCGGAGAACCGCGAGGCGCACTCGACCGCCGGCCCGGACCTCGTGGCGCTGTGGGCCGACGTCGTGGATCTGCCGCGGCTCACGGCCGCGCTCGTCGAGGCCCGCATCGCGGACAGCGCCGGCTGTGCCGAGGATCTCGCCGAACTGCGCCAGTCCTCGCTGTTCCGGCGTCTCGGCGAATTCGGCCGGCGCCGCCTGGCGCAGGTGCTGCCGCGCCTGCTCGACGCCCTCGCGCACGACGGCGGTGGCGCGGCGGGCGAGGCCGCGGCGCCCGGCGCGACGCGCCTCGTGCTGCGACGACTCCTGCGGGTCGTCGAGGCCATCGCGACCCGCAGCGCCTATCTCGCGCTCCTGAACGAGCACCCGACCGCGCGGCGGCGGCTGGTCGAACTGTGCCGGTACGGCGACTTCCTGGCGGGTCAGCTCGCGGCATTCCCCCTGCTGCTCGACGAGCTCATCGACGAACGGCTCTTCGATGCGGCTCCGGACCGCGTGCAGTTCCGGCGCGAACTCGATGCGCGCTGCGACCACGCGCAGGACGATCCGGAGCGGCAGGCCGAGGCGCTGCGCCAGTTCCAGCGTGCCGCGGTCTTCCGGGTCGCGGTACTCGACCTCACCGGGCGGCTGCCGCTGATGCAGGTCAGCGACCGGCTCACGGAGATCGCCGAGCTGATCCTCGAGCGCGCCATGCGGTTCGCGTGGCAGCACACCGTCGCGGTACACGGCGTGCCCCGCTGCGGGCCCGACGAGGCCTCGCTGCGTGATGCGGCAGTCGCGGCGATCGGCTACGGCAAGATGGGCGGCATCGAGCTCGGCTACGGCTCCGATCTGGACCTCGTCTTCGTCCATGACTCGCAGGGCGCGGTGCAGCGCACGGCGGGTCCGAAAGTCGTCGAGAACGGTGTCTTCTTCCTGCGCTGGGGGCAGCGCGTGGTGCACCTGCTCACCGTGCACACGGCCGCGGGCCGCCTCTACGAAGTCGACATGCGGCTGCGTCCGAGTGGCAAGGGCGGTCTCGCCGTGACCTGGATCGGCGCGTTCGAGGAGTACCAGAAGCAGGAGGCCTGGACCTGGGAACACCAGGCGCTGCTGCACTCGCGCGCGGTGGCGGGTGACGCGGCCCTCTGCGCGGAGTTCGCCCGCGTGAGGCGCGAAGTGCTCACGGGCCACGTGCGCCGTGACGGTCTGCGCGACGAGGTGCGCCAGATGCGCGAGCGCATGCGGCACGAGCTCGCGCGGTCGAAGGACGACGAGTTCGACATGAAGCAGGACACCGGCGGCATCGCCGACATCGAGTTCCTGACGCAGTACTGGACGCTGGCGCACGCCGCCGGACACCCGCCGCTGCTGGAGTTCTCCGACACGATCCGGCAGCTGGAATCGCTGGGGTCCGCAGCGCTCGTCGATCATCGAGCCGTGGACCGGCTGCGCGATACGTATCGTCGCTATCGCCAGGAGATCCACCACCGGTCCCTCGAGGACCGCAAGGCCGTGGTGCCGGCTGGACCCTGGGCGGAGTGCCGCGCGTTCGTCACGGCGGTCTGGGACCGCGTGATGGTCGCGGGCGAGGAACTGCGGCAGCTATAATCGCAGCGAGTCCCGAGGAGCATCATGCCGTGAACGCTGCCGCGTCCCGCACCACCCCCGTCGATCCCGCTGCGTTCGAGCCGCGCATCGTGACCGCTGCCGACCTGCCGCTGTCCTGCCCGATGGCTGGTGCCGACCTCTGGAACGCGCATCCGCGCGTGTACCTGCCGATCGAGAAGACGGGCCGGGCGAAGTGTCCCTACTGCAGCGCGGAGTACGTGCTGCAGCGCTGAGGGAAAGGGGGGCAGGGAAATGGGCGCATTCGCCATTCCCCGGGACGACGTCGATCGGGAGCGCGGGCGCGCAGGCGGGTCGCCGAGTCGAGCGTGAAGATCTGGCGCGAGACGACGCGAGCCCGCCGTTGCAGCCCGCGCGCCTGCGGCAATCGCAACTCGAGCCGGCGCCACCGGCCCGGGTGCATCAGCGGTACTCGCTGTAGGACTTCTCCTCGACGATCGCCGAGCCGAGGCGCAGGTTGATGCGCCTCTTGATGCGCGCCCGCTCATCGTTGTCGATGTATACGCTGCGCGCCAGATCGATGAATCCGGCATCGAACGTCCGTGTACGCTCGTGCTCCCGGATCCGGTCCTCGGTGTCCCAAAGACGTTCGTTCACGCGCCGCAGTGCCGCGATCTCGTCGGCGAGATCCGCATCCCGGCCTGCGGCGCTCTCCCAGATCCCCTCGAGCAGCGCGAGTTCGTGGCGCACGTTCGCGAGCTTCACGACGTCGACGATGCGCCCGGCCTTGATGCGCAGGATCGTGATCCGGTCCAGCAGTTCGCCGGGTGAGACGGGCATGAGGATGTCTTGCATGTCGCGGCCGCTCCCGAGGGGCTCGCAGGATTACAGGTTCGCCCGGTGTCTGCCGAACCCGGCCGACGACAGGGCGTCGAGCTTCGCGGTGACATCGGCGATCGTGACGAGGTCCATGACACCGGGACGCTCGATCTTCTGCGTCCAGGGCAGTGAGGTCGCCGGGCGGCCGAGGAAGCGCCGCGCGGCATCGTCGTAGCGATTCACGCACCACTCGCGGCTCAGATACGGCCCGCTGCGCTCCGGGTTCGTCGCGGCGTACAGGCCGATCACGGGCAGGCCGACGGCAGTCGCCATGTGCGCGGGGCCGGAGTCCGGCGAGAGCAGGGCATCGGCACGCGCGAGCAGCGCCAGCAGTTTCGGCAGCGTGTCGCGGCCGATGGTGTCGACCAACGGCACGGGGCACAGCTGTTCGATCGCGGCGCCCATCCCGCGTTCGTGTGCACCGGGTCCACCCGCCAGTATCACGCGCATGCCGTGCGCGCGCACCGCGTGAGCGGCGACAGCGGCGTAACCCGCCGCGCTCCAGGTCCGCAGCCGATGGCTCGAGCAGGGACTGATCACGAGAGTGGGCCGGTCGTCCGGGATCAGCCGGGAGGCATGGTCCAGCGCCTCGTCGGGCAGCGGGATGTCCCAGCGCAGTTCACGGTCCGGGACGCCGAGCGCGGCGGTGAAGCCGAGCATCGCGTCCAGCACATGTTCGCGGCGGCGCGTCGCGATGCTGTGGGTCGTGAACAGCCACTGCAGCTCACGGGCCCGGCGGCGGTCGAAGCCGAGCTTCACCGGCGCCCGCACCAGCAGCGACAGCAGGCTTGCGCGGGCCGCGAGCTGCATGTGCAGCAGCAGGTCGAAGCGGCGGCCCGCCAGCAGGTGACGCAGGCGCAGCAGCTCCCCCGTGCCGCCGTGCCTGTCGACGGCGATGAACTCGATGTCGGGCACCAGCTGCATGAGGCGGGCTTCGACCCGCCCGATGACCCAGGTGAATCGCGTGGCGGGCCATGCGCGCTGCAGAATGCGTACGACGGGCAGCACGTGGCAGGTGTCACCGATCGCCGAGAGCCGGAGAATGCAGACGCGGCGCGGCGGGGACGGCAGAATGGCGGACATGCAGTTCGAGCGCTGTGCCGTCAGAGGCGGCGCAATCCTATATGACCCCCGCTGGGGCGGCAACGCACCGGAATTCCTGTTCGATCGCGAGTACTGGCGGCGCGCCGGACGGCTGCGCGAGCTCCCCGTCGGCCGCGGCGGCATCGCCGTTCTCGACCACGAGCAGGGGGCGCTGGTCCTGCGTCACTTCCACCGCGGCGGATGGCCCGCGCGGTTCAGTGAGGACCGCTATCTCTACACGGGCGAGCGGCGTGTGCGCGCGTTTGTCGAGCTGAAGCTCGATGCTGCGCTCCGCGAACTGGGCCTGCCGGTCCCGGTGCCGGTGGCTGCGCGCTATCGCCGCGAAGGATTCCGCTATGTGGCGGATCTGGTCACCGTGCTCGTTCCGGGCGCCACGTCGCTGGCCGCGCGCCTCGCCGCGTCGTGCCTCGCGCCCGCGACGTGGTCCGCGGTCGGCGTCTGCCTGGCGCGCTTCCACCGGGCCGGACTGGATCATGCCGATCTCAATGCGCACAACATCCTCCTGGGTGCGGACGAGTCCGTGCACCTCGTCGATTTCGACGGCGGGCGCCTGCGGCGGCCGGGCCTGTGGTGCCGCGGCAATCTGCGACGCCTGCGGCGATCGCTCCGCAGGGTGACGCGCGGTCTCGACGGACGGTTCGACGAGCGCGACTGGGACCTGCTGCTCGCGGGCTACACGGGCGCGCCGCGATGATCCGTTTCGTCTACGACCTGCTGCTGCTCCTCGTCGCGCCGATCGCCGTGATGCACCTGCTGATCCGCGGGTTGCTGAAGGATCGGGGCTACTGGCGTTTCCTGTCCGAGCGGTTCGGCTACGGCCCCCGTGTCGTGCGACCGACGCTGTGGATCCATGCCGTGTCGTTCGGCGAGATGCAGGGCGCCGCACCGCTCGTGAACACACTGCGCGAGCGCCACCCGGAGTGTGGTGTGCTGATCACGACTTTCACGCCGACCGGACGGGCCCGCGCGAGAACCCTGTTCGGCGACGCGGTCGATGTCCGCTACGTGCCGTTCGACCTGCGCGGGGCGGTCGCCCGCTTTCTCGCACGCGCCCGGCCACGCCTCGTCGTGATCATGGAAACCGAGTTGTGGCCCAACCTGTTCGCGGCCTGTGGCCGGCGCGGGATTCCGCTGCTGCTCGCGAGCGCGCGTCTGTCGCCGCGTCCGTCCGGCGGTGGTCGCCTGCTCGCCCCGCTCCTGCGCGAGGCGCTGTCGCACGGTGTCGTCATCGGTGCGCAAACGGCACAGGATGCGGCCCGCTACGCGGCGGCCGGAGCGCCACGCGAACGGATCCACGTCACGGGGAACGCCAAGTTCGATTTCGATCCGGGCGCGGATGCACCGGAACGGGCGCGCCGCTTCCGCGCGGTGCACGCGGACCGGCGGCCCGTCTGGATCGCCGGTTCGACGCACGAGGGCGAGGAGTCAGTCGTGCTCGCGGCGCACGAGCGGCTCTGCGCGCGCTTCCCTGATGCGCTGCTGCTGCTCGCTCCCCGGCATCCGCACCGCTTCGCAGCCGTCGCCGCGCTGCTCGAGAGCCGCGGCGTGCGGTACGTCCTGCGCTCCACGGGCCGGATGCCCGACGCGGGCTGTGCGGTGCTGCTCGTCGACACGCTGGGCGAACTGTCGATGCTCTACGGCGCTGCCGATGCCGCCTTCGTCGGCGGCAGTCTCGTGCCGGTCGGCGGCCACAACCTGCTGGAGCCCGCGGCGATGCACGTGCCGATGCTGACCGGGCCGCACAATTTCCATGCAGAGGAGATCTTCGACCAGTTCGTCTCCGCCGGCGCGGCCGGTGTCGTGACCGATGCTGCCACGCTCGCCGAGGCCGTCGCGCGGCTGCTCGGGAACCCGGCGCTCCGCGAGCGGGCGGGGGCGGCGGGACACGGCATCATCACCGCGAATCGCGGCGCCGTCAGTGCGGTCCTGGAACTTGCCGAGCCGCTGCTGGCGGCAACCGGGGCGCAGACGGCCGACTGAGCGCACATCGTCCAGCGGGCCGGTCCGGGCCCCGCCGTCGTGCGTCAGTTCACGCTGACCGCGTTCCCGAGCCAGCCATTGACCTCGGTGATCGACGCGGCGTCGAGCATGCCCGCCGCGAGCCGCAGCTTGAGGACGTTCACGAGATAGTCGTAGCGGCTGCCGAGATAGTTGGTCTGCGCCTCGTACTGGCGGCGGCGCGCATCGAGCACATCGACCGCCGTGCGAGTGCCGACCTCGTACCCTGCTTCCGTGGCCGCGAGCGCCGTCCGCGCGGATTCCAGCGCCTGCTTCAGCGCCTGCACACGCGAGATCTCGGACATCACCCCGAGGTAGGCGTCGCGAGTATCGAGCTCGGTCTGTCGCGCCGTCTGCTCCAGTCGCTCCCGTGCCGCGCGATGCCGGTACGAAGCCTCGCGCACGCGCGAAGCCGTGGCGCCGCCGCTGAAGATCGGCACCGTGACCTGGATGCTGATCGACTTGTCGTTGTTGTCGGTGTCCGATGGATTGCGGATGCCGGAGAGCACGCGCGTGCCGTCCGTCTCGGTGTCGGACTTCGCCAGCACGAGGTCGACCTGTGGCAGGTGGCCGCTGCGCTCGCCGGCGATGTTCTCGCGCGCGACGTCTGCGGCGAGCCGGCTCGAGACGAGCCGGGCATTCTGCTCCATCGCGAGCTTCACCCAGTCCTCGGCCGAGGCAGGGTCGGGTGCCTTGAGCGGCAGGTCCTCCACCGGCGCCGAGAGTTCCGCGAAGGACTCGCCGGTCAGTTCGCGCAGGCGCTCGACTTCGGTGGCCAGCTGCCGCTTCGACTGGATCAGGTTCGCGTTCGCCTGGTCGCGCGCGGCCCTGGCTTCCTGCACGTCGGTCACGGCGATGAGCCCCACCTCGAAGCGCTTCTCGGCCTGTTCGAGCTGCCGGGCGATGGCCTCCTGTGTCGCCGCCGCGGCGTCCACGGTGTCCCTGGCCGCGAGCACGCCGAGATATCGTTCCGCGGCGCGCAGCACGAGGTCCTGCTGCGCCGCCCGGTAATCGGATTCCGCCTGCGCGACCTCGGAGTTCGCACGTCGCAGCGCCACCCAGTTCGCCCAGTTGAACAGGTTCTGCCGCAGGCTGATCTCCCAGCGGGTCGTTTCGACCCTGGCGCTGGATGCGACGCGCGCGAGGTTCACGTCCCCGGTCGAGGTCCTGGAGAGGAACACCGAGGAACCGTCGGAATCGTCCTTCGTCCACCCGCCGTCCGCGCTGATCTGCGGCAGCAGCGCGGCGAGCGCCTGGGGTTTCGACTCGAGGGCGGCAAGGCGGTTCGCCTCGGCCTCGCGGATCTGCGGATCGTTGCGCAGCGCGCGCTGGTAGACCTCGGCGAGGTCCGCCGCGTGCACCACGGGACCCAGGCACAGCGCACCCGCGATGAGGACCTGTCGCAACAACGGCCGTACTGTCATGAGCAAGAGTCCTTCATTCTGGGCCCGGAGCTGCGGATCGGGCCATCGTCCCGGGAACTAGTACGCCCGGATCGACGGATCGAACTGACTCCACTGCAGGATCCCGCCGGCGAGGTTCGCGACGTCGGTGAATCCCCGTCGTTCCAGGAACTGCGCGACCTGCAGGCTGCGCACACCGGAGCGACACAGGACAACGACCGGCCGGGCGGGATCGAGTTCCGCGAGACGGCCCGGCAGTTCGGCCATGGGGATGTGCGTGGAACCCGGTGCGGCGCTGGCGCAGACCTCCCACGCTTCGCGCACGTCGAGCAGGACTGCGGCGCTCCCGGCCTCGCGTCCGGCGACGAATTCTGCTGGAGTCACTTCGCGCACCACTCGATCGGGCTCCTAGAACCTGAATCCGGAGGGCGCAGTCGCATTCACCATCGGATCGATCTCGGTCTCGAACAGGTTCTCGGCCACCCATTCGTCCGCGCCGGTGCGGACGACGAGCTTCGCGAACATCACGGGCGGGCGTCCGACCACGAGGAACAGGCGACCACCCACGCGAAGTGCGCGCTCGAAGCGGCGATCGTAGGCCGGAAGCGCGGCGCTGACCGCGATCACGTCGTAGCGATCCACTTCCGAGAAGCGACTGGCGTCCGCGACCTCGACGGCAACCTGCGGGAATCCGCTGGCCGCCAGGTTCCGCATGGCGCTCGCCGCGAGATCAGGGAAGATTTCCAGGCTCCGCACCCGGCCGCCGCGGTGGGCGAGGCAGGCCGCGAGATAGCCGCTGCCGGTGCCGACGTCGAGAATGGTGTCTCCGGCGTTGATGGCGAGCGCCTGCAGGATCCGCCCGTCGGTCTTCGGCGGGAGCATGTGCTGCCCGTGGCCGAGCGGAATCGGTGCATCGGCGTACGCGGCATCGCGGAACTGCTCCGGCACGAACCGCTCGCGCGGCACCGCTGCCATGGCCTCCAGGGTGCGGGGATCGAGTACGTCCCAGGTCCGGACCTGCTGCGAGACCATCTGGCGGCGGGTCGCTTCGATCGTGGCGTGCATGGCGTCGGGTCAATCACTTGCGGTGGAAAGGGCCGAGAGGTTACGGCCTGTGCCCCGGGGCCACAAGTCGCATTGCCGCGGTCATTATGGTCAATATCGAGGGGCCCGTGTAAGCGCTGGGCTATGCTTCGAGCGGGGTTCTGACAATCATTGATCCGTGCGTGGCACCCCCACCGCAACCCGAGCTGACATCGGGTGGGGTGGGAGAGAGGTCGTCCGGGGGCGCATGTCGGTTCTGGAAATTCTGGTCCTGCTGCTGGCGGCGCTGGTCGCGGGCGTCTCGGTGTTTGCCCTGTTCCAGCGGCGCACCCTCGGGCGTGTCCGCGAGGTGGCCGAGGCGCTCGAGCGGGCCGCCGAGACCGGCACCACGAGCCTCGTGCTCGAAGAACCGGACTCCGCCTCGCTGGCCGGGCGCGTCGCCCGCAGCGCCCGGGATCTGATGTCCGCTGCGCCCGCGCAGGCTTCCGATCATTGGCTCGCGAGCGTGCTAGGGACCCTGCCGGAGGCGGTCGTCGTCCACGACGAACGGATTCGCTATGCGAATCCCGCCTTCGTCGCGCTGATCGGCGCGCCGGGTGCCACCGACATCGAGGGTCGTTCGCTCGGGGATTTCGTGTCGCCGGCCTATCGTGAACTGCTGCTCGGGCAGCTCCGCCGGCGCCAGGCGGGCGAGCCGGCCGCGGAGCGGCTGGAAATCGAGGTGCCGGATTCCCACGGGCAGGTCGCCCGGCTCGAGATGACGACGGCCCCGATTTCGTTTCACGGGCATGGTGCAACGCTGTGCACGCTCGTCGAGATGCTGCCGCGGGCGACGGCGGCGATCCCCTCCGCGGGGGCGCCTGGGACCGGGGTCTTGGCACCCGTGATGGCCGGGAGCACCGTCGCCCAGGCCAGTCGGGCCCTGGAATCGATCGGCGAGGGGCTGCTCACCACCGATGCCGCCGGTCGCGTGGACTACGTGAACGCGGCTGCAGCCGGCCTGCTGCACGTCGCACCCGCCGCCGCCCTCGGCAAGCCCCTGCTCGAACTCGCGGCCTTCGTCGACGAGCATGATCGCCGCCCGCTCGGCGATCCGGTCCGCCAGGCGCTCACGGCCGGCGCACGTGTGTCGCTGGGGCGCCGCGCGATGCTGGTCGCAGCGTCGGGCGGCGAGGAGTGCAGCATCGACGTCTCGGCGACGCCGATGCGCGACGCACGCGGCGAGGTCACGGGCGCGGTCGTGCTGCTGCACGACGTGACCGAACTGCGGGGCCTGGCCCGGCAGATGTCCTATCAGGCGAGCCACGACGCGCTGACCGGCCTCGTCAATCGCCGCGAATTCGAGCGGCGTCTCGGTGACCTGCTGGCTGCGGCGCAGTCCGGCCAGCAGGCGCACGTCATGTGTTACCTGGACCTCGATCGCTTCAAGGCCGTCAACGACAGCTGCGGGCACATGGCCGGCGACAACCTGCTGCGGGAACTCGCGACGCTGATCAGGGATGCCGTGCGCGACTCGGACACCGTGGCGCGGCTCGGCGGTGACGAGTTCGGGCTGCTGCTGGTGGGCTGTCCGCTGGAGAAGGCCCGGCAGATCGCCGACGACGTCTGCCGGCGCGTGGCGGCCTACCGCTTCGTGTGGAAGGACAAGATCTTCACGATCGGTGTCAGCATCGGTCTCGTCGAGGTGAGCCGCGAGAGCGGCTCCACCGAGGATCTCATCGCGGCCGCCGATTCCGCCTGCTACGTCGCTAAGCAGCACAGCGGCGGGCGCGTGCAGGTCTACTCCGCCCGCGACGAGGTCGTGGCGCGGCATCGCGGCGAGATCCACTGGCTGCAGCGCCTGCAGGCGGCGCTGCGGGACAATCGCTTCGAACTGCACGTCCAGCCCATCGTCGCGGCTACCGGCACGGTCGGCGACGGCCCCGCCTGCGAGGTGTTCGTCCGGCTCGCGGACGACGCGGGCGGACTGGTGCTGCCGCAGGAATTCCTGCGTGCCGCGGAGCGTTACCGTCTCATGTCGCTCGTCGATCGCTGGGTCGTGCAGACAACCCTTGCCGCGCTCACGGGCGGTGTGATCCGGTTGCCCGAACGGCGCAGCGTCGCGATCAACATCTCGGGCCAGACGCTCGGGGACGGCTCCTTCCTGGAATTCGTCGTGGACTGCCTCGACCACTCGGGCGTCGATCCCGCTCAGGTCTGCTTCGAGGTCACGGAGACCGCGGTCATCGGCAGCATCGACCACGCGCGGCGCTTCATCGGCGTGCTCCACGGGATGGGCTGCAAGTTCGCACTCGACGACTTCGGCAACGACCTGGGTGCCGTCGCGAATCTCAGGAACCTGTCGATGGACTTCCTGAAGATCGATGGTCTGTACATGCGCGATCTCGCGCACAACCCGGTGAACCAGGCCATGGTCTCGGCGATGGTGCGTCTCGCGCGCACGCTGAATTTCCGCGTCGTCGCCGAACAGATCGAGGATTCCGCCGCCCTCGAGACCGCGCGGGCGATGGGCATCGACTTCCTGCAGGGCTACGCCGTCGCGCGTCCCGAGCCGCTGCGCGCCGCAGCCTGACCCCGGCCGAGGCCACTGCCGCCGTCTCCGGCAGGCACTCTGGTAATCTGGGGTGACCCGCCGCGAGGTCTCCGCATGAAGCGCCACCACAGGGTCCGGGCAGCGCTCACGGCTGTCCTGCCCGTCCTGCTGATCGCCTGTGCACCGCACCCGGAGCGCGTCGCCGCGGCGCTGCCGCCGGCTCCCGTGGCGACGGCTGACGCGGCGAAGCGGCTCGACGCGCTGGTCGACGAGTACTGGGAGCGGTATCTCCGGCTGAATCCCCTGTCAGCGACCGTCAACGGCGACTACCGCTACGACGATCGCTTCGAGAACGTCTCGTCGGAGGAGTACATCCGCGCGTCGCGCGACCTGGACCGTGAGTATCTCGACCGGATCCTCGCATTGGATGCTTCCGGCCTCACGGGGCAGTCGCTGCTGACCTACGAGGTCTTCCTGCGTGATCGCCGCGTGGCGCTCGAAGGCTACGGGTTCCCGTCCGAACTCCTGCCGGTCGACCAGTTCTACTCCCCGGTGCACCTGTTCGCGCAGATGGGCTCGGGCAAGGGCTTCCATCCCTTCGCGACCGTCAAGGACTACGAGGACTGGCTCCTGCGGGTGAAGGGCTTCGTCGTCTGGAGTGACACCGCGATCCGGCGCATGCGCGAGGGCATGGCCCGCGGTGTCGTTCAGCCGAAGGTGCTGATCGAACGCACGGTGCCGCAGATCGAGGCGCTGATCGCGCCCGATCCGCGGCGGAGCGTCTTCTTCGGACCGGTCGAGGTCATTCCGGCGGGCTTCGGCGCGGCGGACCGGGAGCGGCTCAGGGCCGCGTTCGAGAGGACCATCGTCACGGACATCAATCCGGCGCTGCGGCGCATGGCCGATTTCCTCGCACGCGAGTACCTGCCGGAATGCCGCGACAGCATCGGCATCTCGGCCCTGCCGGACGGCCGGCGCTGGTACCAGTACCTGATCCGTGCACGTACGACCACGGACCTGACGCCCGAGCAGATCCACCAGATCGGCCTGGACGAGGTCGAGCGCATCAGCGCGGAGATGGACGCGATCATCCGGCAGGTCGGATTCCAGGGTGATCGTCAGGCGTTCATGGCGAAGCTGCGCACGGATCCGCGCTTCCATTACACGACCGCCGAGGACCTGCTGAACGGCTATCGGGCGCTGAAGCAGCGGGTCCGCGCCGGGATGCCGCGACTGTTCGCGATCGCACCCCGGGCCGATTTCGAGATCCGCGCCGTCGAATCGTTCCGTGAGCGCTCCGCGGCCAACGCATCCTACGAACAGCCCGCGCCGGACGGCCGCCGTCCCGGCGTGTTCTATGCGAACACCTACGATCTCGCGAGCCGCCCGAGCTACATGCAGGAGACCACGTTCCTGCACGAAGCGCTGCCCGGTCACCACTTCCAGATCGCCCTGCAGCAGGAGGCGGGCGACCTTCCGCGCTTCCGCCGTTTCGGCGGTTACACCGCCTACGTGGAGGGCTGGGGTCTCTACGCCGAGACGCTGGGCGGAGAGCTCGGCCTGTTCACGGATCCCTACAGCCGGTTCGGTGCCCTCGGGGCCGAGAGCTGGCGTGCGGCGCGGCTCGTGGTCGATACGGGCATCCATGCCATGGGCTGGTCCCGCGAACAGGCGATCGAATACCTGAATGCCCATGCGCCTCTCGGCCCTGCCGATGCCGTCGCGGAGGTCGAGCGCTACATCGCCTACGTGGGCCAGGCACTGACCTACAAGCTGGGCCAGCTCGAGTTCACGGCGCTGCGCACGCGGGCGCAGCGCCGACTGGGGGAGCGTTTCGACGTGCGCGCGCTGCACACGGAATTCCTGAAAGACGGGCCGCTGCCGCTCGACGTGCTGGATGCGAAGGTGCAGCGCTGGATCGATGCGCAGGCCACGGCGCCGGCCAGTCGGTGAGCGGCGGGCATGCGAAGGCAGGCGCTGTGGCTGACCCTCGCGTTCGCGCTGTGCGCCGGCTGTGCCGGGCCCGTGCGGCCCTCGGTCGTGCCGCAACCCGGGACGCCGGTGTCAGACGCGCCGCGCGCCGGTGAGGCGGTCGAGGCCGGGCTGATGCGGCTCGTCGATGCCTACTGGGAGCGGCAGCTCGCGCTGAATCCGTCGCTGGCCACGTTCACGGGCGATCACCGCTACGACGACCGGCTCGAGAACACGATCTCGCCCGGATACCTGCGCGCCGCGCGGTCGCTCGAAGAAGAGTTCCTCGGTCGCGCGCTGCTCGTCGATCGCGCCGCGCTCGGCGAGCGGGCGCGATTGACGCTCGACATCTTCCTGCGCGACCGGCGCATCGCGCTCGAGGGCTTCGAGTATCCCGAGGAGCTGCTGCCGCTGAACCAGTTCTGGTCGCGCGTGAACGAGTTCGCGCAGATGGGTGGCGGCGCCGGCGTGCATCCGTTCGCAACCGAGAGGGATTACCGGAACTGGTTGTCGCGCATCCATGATTTCGTCGCCTGGGCGGATCAGGCGGTGGTCAATCTGCGCCAGGGCGTGGAGCGTGGCATCGTGCTGCCCCGGGTCGTCGTGGAGCGCGTCGTGCCCCAACTCGATGCGCTCGTGGCCGCCGATCCGCTGCAGAGCGGCTTCTACGATCCCGTCCGGCGCATGCCGGCATCGATCCGTGGCGCCGCGCGCGAACGGCTCGCCGAGTCGTTCCGGATCGCGATCCGCGCGGAGATCGATCCCGCGCTGCGGCGGCTGCGGGACTACCTGCGGCGTGAATACCTCCCGCGCGCGAGGGTGAGTGTGGGGCTGTCGAGTCTTCCCGGGGGTGGCGACTGGTACCGCTGGCGAGTGCGGCAGTACACGACCACGGATCTCGCGCCGGACGCCATCCATGCCCTGGGGCTCGGCGAGGTGGCCCGCATCCGCGAGAACATGGTCCGGATCATGCGTGAGGTCGGTTTCAGGGGTGAGCTGCGCGATTTCCTCGACGCGCTGCGCAG
Organism: Steroidobacteraceae bacterium; assembly: GCA_046352935.1. Taxonomy (GTDB): domain Bacteria; phylum Pseudomonadota; class Gammaproteobacteria; order Steroidobacterales; family Steroidobacteraceae; genus CAYWMY01. The sequence continues at coordinate 15,252 of JAXMGR010000006.1, read as the reverse complement.
CGACCCGCGCTTCCAGTGTCGGAGTCCGGAGGAACTCCTCGAGGGCTACCGATCCCTGCAGCGCACGGTCGAGACGCAGATGCCGCGACTGTTCGCGATCGCGCCGCGCGCAAGGCTCGAGGTGCGCCCGATCGAGCCGTTCCGCGAGCGTTCGGCCGCGAGCGCGGAGTACCAGTCCGGTACGCCGGACGGCAGCCGCCCGGGGGTCTTCTACGTGAACACCTACGACCTGCCGAGCCGGCCGACCTACGTCATGCAGTCGACCTTCCTGCACGAAGCGCTGCCCGGCCATCATTTCCAGCTCTCGCTGCAGAACGAGGACGAGAGCCTGCCGCGCTTCCGGCGCCACGGCGGCTACACGGCCTACTTCGAGGGCTGGGCCATGTACGCCGAGACGCTCGGCGCAGAACTCGGCCTGCAGACGGATCCGTACGACCGGTTCGGCGCGCTGTCGGACGAGGCCCTGCGCGCGGCGCGCCTCGTCGTCGACACGGGGCTGCACACGCGCGGCTGGACACGCGAGCAGGCCATCGACTATCTGCTCGCCAGCACGGCGCTCGGAACCGCCGACGCGGTCGCGGAGATCGAACGCTATATCGCGGTCCCCGGGCAGGCGCTGGGATACAAGCTGGGACAGCTCGAGTTCCTGGAGCTGCGCGATCGCGCGGCCCGGCGGCTGGGCGAGCGATTCGATCTGCGGGAGCTGCACACGCAGTTCCTCGACGAGGGTGCGCTGCCGCTCGACGTCCTGGAGCGGAAAGTCGATGCCTGGATCGACACCCGTGCCGCGGCACGGTGATCGCGGGCGGCTGCCGCGTGCTCAGCGGTAGCCCCTGGCCTGCAGCGAGAACAGGTGTGCGTAGTGACCGTCGGCGCGCATCAGTTCGTCGTGGCTGCCGCGCTCGACGATGCGCCCCTCCTGGATCACGACGATCTGGTCCGCCATGCGCACGGTCGAGAACCGGTGCGAGATCAGGATCGCGATCCGCGCCCGCGTGAGTGCCCGGAAGTGCTCGAACACGTTCGCCTCGGCCGCGGCGTCCATGGCGGCGGTCGGCTCGTCGAGCACGAGCACGTCGGCGCAGGACCGCATGAACGCGCGCGACAGTGCGATCTTCTGCCATTGGCCACCCGAAAGTTCGCGCCCGTCCTTGAACCACTTGCCGAGCTGCGTCCGGAAGCCGTGGGGCAGGCTCTCGACGATCGCCTGTGCCATGCCCTGCGATGCTGCTTCGCGCCAGCGCGTTTCGTCGCCGAAGTGCTCGACGTCGCCGGCGCCGATGTTCTCGCCGAGCAGCAACTGGTAGCGGGCGAAGTCCTGGAAGATCACGCCGATGCGCCGGCGCAGGGCGGCCTCGTCCCATTCCTGCAGGTCCAGGCCGTCGAGCAGGATGCGGCCCGTCGTGGGCGGGTAGAGCCGGGTCAGCAGCTTGATCAGGGTGGTCTTGCCCGAGCCGTTCTCGCCGACGAGCGCGAGCGATTCCCCGGGGCGCACGTGCAGGTCGATGTCCCGGAGCGCCGGCTGGTCGGCGCCGGGATAGGTGAAGCCGACGTGCTCGAAGCGGATGCCGTCGTCGGGGGCGGTGCCTCGGTCGGCCGTGCCGCGCGGAGGATCGACTGGCGTCCCGAGATAGTCGTAGAGCGTCGAGAGGTACAGATTGTCCTCGTACATGCCGCCGATGGCGGACAGGCCGGCCGACACGGCGGACTGCCCCTGCCGGAAGAGCATGAGGTACATGGTCATCTGGCCGAGCGTGATTCGCAGGCCTACGGCGGCCAGCACGATCCAGGCGTAGGCCGCATACAGGGTCGCGGTGCCGACGAGGCCGAGCACGAGTCCCCAGCTGTCCCTGCGGATCGTGAGGTCGCGGTCCTCGCGGTAGAGCTTGTGGAAGATCTGGCGGTACCGGTCCAGGAGCAGCGGGCCCAGCCCGAACAGCTTGACCTCCTTGGCGTGCTCGTCGCGGGCGATGACCTGCTCGAGGTAGAGCTGCATGCGCGTCTCGGGGGAACGCCACTGGAACAGCCGGAACGCATCGCCCGAGAACTTGGCCTCCGCCAGGAATGCGGGCAGCCCGGCGAGCAGCAGGATCGCGACGGCCCACGGCGAGAACTGCGACAGCAGCGTGCCGAAGCTCAGCAGTGAGACGACGTTCTGAGCCAGCCCGAACGTGCGGATCACCAGTGACAGCGGCCGGCTGGAGGCCTCGCGGCGCGCGCGCGTGAGCTTGTCGTAGAAGTCAGCGTCCTCGAAGTGGCGCAGCTCGAGGGTCAGCGCCTTCTCGAGGATCATGACGTTGACGCGCTGGCCGAGCTGCGCGCGCAGCAACGACTGGCAGAACGAGATGCCGCGCTGCGCTGCTGCGAGGGCCGCGACCAGGGCGCCCTCGACGGCCACGAACTCCAGGGCGGGCCACGCCTCGGGCGGCGGGCTGCCACGAACGCCCGCGACGGCGGTCACCACGGCGTCCACGATCAGGGCGCCGACGCCCGCGATCGCGGCAGGAAGCACGCCGGCCACGAGCGTCAGCAGCGCCAGCACGACGGTCAGGCGCGGGCTGGTCGTCCAGACCAGCCCCACGGCGCGGCGGCTGTAGCGGAACACGCCGCGGAATCCGCGGCCCATGCCATGGGATGAGAGGCCCGGATCGGACCGGCCCCGACTGCGGTGCGGGTGCATGCTGGAACTGCGGAAACGCCCGGATACGGGATCGGGGAACCCCGGATGGTGGACGCCATCCGGGGCCCATCCCCACGCCTGGAAGCATCATCAACGGGTCGCCTGGTGCAACCTGCGCCGCATCATGCCACAGGGCCCGGTCCGCGCCACGGGTCGCCCACTGCGGCGCGGGCCTTCTCAGCACTGCCGGCGGGATCGATAATGGGTCTGTCTGTCAACACAGGCGGTGGTCCGTCGTGAAATGGCTGGTGAAGGTCGAGCCGGTGCACCGCGCCTTGCCCGGGCTGGAGTGGTGGCTGCTGAAGCGTCTGCCCTCGATCCTGGTCGGGGGGCTGCTGCTGCTGGGGGGCGGCGCCCTGCTGTCGCGGCTGCTCGTGGCGGACGGTCCCTCGTGGGAGATGGCGGCGGCGATCCGGCGGACCGATTTCGCCCTGCTGGGTGCGCTGTTCTACTTCATCGATCTGCTGGTGGTCACGGCGATCGGCTGCGTGATCGTCATCATCATGAAGGGGCCGCGTTACTCGGCCGACTCGTACGAAATACCGCACGCCGACCGGCCTTCCGACAGCGCAGCGCCCCGGTAACCGGCACCAAAGGCATATTCAGACCTCCCGCAGCCTGCTATTTTTTGACCATGCAGAACTGTACCGAATGCCTGAACGACCTCAGGTCCCATCACCTGTTCTCGGCGCTGGGCGACTCCCAGTGCGATCGGGTCCTCGCGGTGACCCAGCTCATCCAGCTCGCGCCGCAGCAGCTTCTGTTCCAGCGTGGCGACGCGGCACGGCATTTCTTCGTGGTGATGGACGGACAGATCAAGGTCTGCCTGCAGTCGCGCGGCGGCGACGAGAAGGTCGTCGACCGGATCGTGCCCGGTCAGAGCTTCGCCGAGGCGGTGATGTTCATGGAAGCGCCGCAGTACCCCGTGGCGGCGATCGCCATCGAGGCGAGCTGCGTGGCCGCCGTGCCGAGCACGGAGTTCATGTCCGTCCTGCGTGAGAGCAGCGAGGTCTGCCTGCGCATGCTCGCCGACATGAGCCGACGGCTGCACGGGCACATCCGGCAGATCGAGAACCTGGCCCTCGAGAACGCCACGAACCGCGTGGTCAACCATCTCGTGGACCTGGCGGGGGCCGGTGCGGCGGGCCAGGCGACCGTCACGCTCGGCGAATCCAAACAACTGCTCGCCTCGCGGCTCGCGATCAAGCCCGAGACGCTGTCGCGCAGCCTGAAATCGCTGGTGGACGCCGGCGTGATCGCAGTGCAGGGACGCTGCATCGACATCCGCGATCTGGCGCGGCTGCGGCATTGGCAGTAGCGAATTGATTGAAGTCAAAGTGACTCTCTGGAGGCCTCAGTAGTCTGTCGCCCGCTCTTCCCCGCACCCCAGCCAGCGAATCCGGGCGCCCGTGTCGGTCGCCGGGGTGCGGTCATTCCTCAGGAGATCCCATGAAGCTTTCCCGTGTGAGTTTGTTGTCGGCCGCTGCGCTGGTCGCGCAGGCCGTTCTCGGTCAGCCCGCGTTCCAGGTTCATGCCGCCGAGGTGGCAGCGGCCGAGATGGAATCGCAGATGAAGGCCGGCGAGACGACGTTCAAGGCCGCCTGCATGGCCTGCCACCAGGCCGATGGCAAGGGGCTGCCGGGCGCATTCCCTCCGCTGGCGGGCTCTGATTACCTCCTGAAGGACAAGGCGCGCGCAGTCGCGACGGTCGTGCACGGCCGCACCGGGCCGATCACCGTGAACGGACAGAAGTTCGACTCGGTCATGCCGCCGATGTCGCAGCTGTCCGACGAGGACATCGCCAACGTCCTGACCTTCGTGTCGAACAACTGGGGGAACAAGGGCTTCAGGGTGGCTGCAGTCGAGGTCGCCAAGGAACGCGGCGTGCCCCAGAAGAAGACTGCCGGTTCGCCCACCGAGCACCCCGGCGCCACGGTCTCCGAGCTGAAGTACCAGGGCGCGCCCTCGACCGTGCCGTCCGAGGCCGCACAGGTGCACATCACACCGGGTGCGCCCGACATGACGGAGGCCGAGTTCACTCAGGCCAAGCAGATCTATTTCGAGCGCTGTGCAGGCTGCCACGGCGTGCTGCGCAAGGGCGCGACGGGCAAGCCGCTGACCCCGGACATCACCCAGAAGAAGGGTACCGAATACCTGAAGGTCTTCATCAAGTACGGCTCGCCCGCCGGCATGCCGAACTGGGGTACTTCGGGTCAGCTGACGGACGAGCAGGTCGACATCATGGCGCGCTTCGTGCAGCACGAGCCGCCGACGCCGCCCGAGTTCGGCATGAAGGAGATGCAGGCCTCCTACCGCTCGCTCGTGCCGGTAGAGAAGCGCCCGACGAAGAAGATGAACGATCTCAACATCGAGAACATCTTCGTCGTGACGCTGCGTGACTCGGGTGAGATCGCGCTGATCGACGGCGACACCAAGAAGATCATCAACGTCATCAAGACCGGCTACGCGGTGCACATCTCGCGCATGTCGCACTCGGGCCGCTACATCTACACGATCGGCCGCGACGCCAAGATCGACCTCGTCGACCTGTGGATGCCCGTGCCCGACAAGGTCGCCGAGATCAAGGTCGGCCTGGAGGCACGTTCGGTCGAGACCTCGAAGTACAAGGGCTACGAGGACAAGCTGGCGATCGCGGGTTCCTACTGGCCGCCGCAGTTCACGATCATGGACGGCGAGACGCTCGAGCCGAAGAAGATCTTCTCGACCCGCGGCATGACGGTCGACACGCAGGAGTACCACCCGGAGCCCCGCGTCGCGGCGATCGTCGCCTCGCACGAGCACCCGGAGTGGATCGTCAACGTGAAGGAGACCGGCCAGGTCATGCTCGTGAACTATGAGGACATCGAAAACCTCAAGGTCACGCAGATCGGCGCGGCGCGCTTCCTGCACGACGGCGGCTGGGACAGCACCAAGCGCTACTTCCTGACGGCCGCGAACCAGTCGGACAAGGTCGCGGTGATCGACTCGAAGGAGCAGAAGCTGGCGGCGCTGGTCGACGTGGACAAGATCCCGCATCCGGGCCGTGGCGCAAACTTCGTCGACCCGCAGTTCGGCCCGGTCTGGGCGACCAGCGCGCTCGGCAACGAGAAGATCACGCTGATCGGCACGGATCCCGAGAAGCACAAGGACAGCGCCTGGAAGGTGGTCCGTGTGCTGAAGGGCCAGGGTGGCGGCTCGCTGTTCGTGAAGACGCACCCGACGTCGAAGCACCTCTACGTCGACACACCGCTCAATCCGGACCCGAAGGTGAGCCAGTCGGTCGCCGTGTTCGATGTCAAGAGTCCGGATGCCCGGTATCTGGTGCTGCCGATCGCGGAGTGGGCCGGCCTCGGCGAGGGTCCGAAGCGCGTCGTGCAGCCGGAGTTCAACAAGACCGGTGACGAGGTCTGGTTCTCGGTGTGGAGCGGCAAGACCCAGGAATCGGCCATCGTGGTCATCGACGACCGCACGTTGCAGCTCAAGGCCGTGATCAAGGACCCGCGCCTGATCACGCCGACCGGCAAGTTCAACGTGCTCAATACCACGCTCGACATCTATTGATCGTCGAGACCTGGTCCGTGGAACGGACGGGCGGCGCGAAAGCGCCGCCCGTTTTCACATGGGGACCGGAGTCAGGGCTCGCTGCCGCAGTGATGCCGGGTGCGGGAGCCCGTGAGGAGAGGCTCACCACCCGTCGTCGCCCGCCAGGGGCAGGCAGGACCGAAGGCCGGTGCGTGCGACGCGATGCCTTCGACCCACCGGGCGTCGAAGGCATCGCCCGGCGTGGTGTCACACGCCGGCAGCGTCAGTAACGATACGTGAACGACACCGACCCGTTGCGCCCGGGGCGGCGATAGAGTTCCAGCAGCGGGTCGCTGGCCGCGCGATCGCGGACGTCCGTCCACTCGAGATACGACCGGTCGGTCAGGTTGAACAGTCCAGCCTGCGCACTCAGCCGCCCGGTGATGCGCCACTCTGCCAGCAGGTCGAGTGTCACGAAGCCGTCGGTACGAACGATCGACGTGGCGCCATCGCTCACGCGATCCTTCGCTGCGACCGCGGTGGTCAGCAGCTCCGCATCCCAGACACCGTTCGGCGCGGTATAGCGGACACCGACGACCGCCTTCAGCGGGTCGATGGAATTCAGTGGCCGGTTCCGTTCCAGGTCGTTGCCACGTGCGTAGGACAGCGCGAAGCGAACGGTCCAGGGTGCGAGCGCGGCGTTCCATTCGCCGAGTCGTGCGATTCCCTCGGCCTCGGCGCCGTAGATTTCGGCACGCGCCAGGTTGCGCGACTGGAACAGCGTCGTCCCGGTGGCCGGATCGACTCCGAGGTTCACCTTGGACTCGATGAAGTCGCGGTACCGCGTGTAGAAGAGGCTCAGCGAGCCCGTCAGGCCCGGATGCGTACTGCGCAGACCGAGTTCGAAGGCGTTGCTCTTCTCCGGCTTGAGATCGGGGTTGGGAATTGCCCTGAAATTGAACTGGGCGATGTCGAGGCCGATGTTGACGTCCGAGAACGGTGGCGAACGGAATCCGCGGACGTATTGCCCGAAGACGGCCAGGCGATCCGCGACGCGCCAGGTGACACCCAGACGGGGTGTCAGCGACGTATGGGTCGTCGAGACGGGTGTCTGCCGCGGATTGTCCTCGAGATACAGCGCATCCTCGTTCGGCCGCAGCCGGTAATGGTCCAGCCGCAGCGCAGGCAGCACCGCCAGTCGGCCGCCGCCGGGACGGAACTCGTCCTGGAGGTACACCCCGAAGGTCGACGTCGTCGAACGCGGGAAGTCACGCACCGGCATCGTCTCGCCGAGCAGGACCTTGGTCGTGACGCCGGAAGGCAGCGATGTCTGCAGGCCATCACGGGCTTCCGTGATGCGACTGCGCGCAGCTTCGCCGCCGAACACGAACCGGTGATCCAGCCCTGCGACAGTGATGTCGCGGGCGAGCGTGATCTCGGTGCCGATCGTGGTCTCGCTGTAGTCGAAACTGCGCGAAATGTCGGCCGCCGGTGTGCGCGGCGGTACCGCACGGCGCTGCTCGAAGGTTCTCTGGTCGACCGAGGCCTGCTGCCAGTACGCACGCCACTCGATCTGGTCGAAGCCGGCGACACCCGCGAGGGTCTGGTCGATCAGCGCCCGGTACGAGCGCGCCCGGTCGTCGCCTTCCATGTTGATGGTGTTGGCGAACCGGCCGGCTGCAGCCGCAGTGAATTCACGGTGGTTTCGGCGCGGCCGCGCTCGCCCCGAACGTGATGCGCAGGGGGTGCTCCATGCCCGCCAGCACGGCGCGCGCGAGCAGTGTTGCGGTGGTAATCGCGAGGATTGGCGTGGAGTCGAGATGACTCATTCCGCAGCTCGTCGCCTTCCCGGTGTGCGACGGCGATCATCGCCTCGACGCCGGCTGGAAGCGGGCGGCTCCGGCCCGAAGCCGCCATGCTGTGATCGTCGCTGTTGTACCCCGAGCGCAGGCGCAGCGCGGCGTCGTCGTTTCCCAGCAGATCGAGCGGATCCAGGGTGCGGGTGCTGACCACTCCACCGATGGCGTCGCTGCCATAGAGCGCCGAGGCGGGTCCGCGGAGGATCTCGATGCGCTTCACCAGGTCGAGGTCGGCATACGGGCGCCCGGAATCGCCAAGCGCGCCGACCGCGATGCCGGACGGCGCCGGCACACCATCGGTCTCGAGCAGCACGCGGTTTCCGCCGATGCCGCGGATGCTGATGGTGTCGAGGCCGAAGCGCGTCGCATCGCTGCGCATCGAGAGGCCCGGTACATAGCGCGTCAGGTCGCGGAAGTCCTGCGCGAGTTCGCGGTGGATCGATGCTTCATCCGCGACCGTGACCGACGCCGCGATCTCGACGAGTTGGCGCGGCGCCTTGGCGAAGACCCATACAGTCGGCAACTCGTCCTGCAGCGGCCCGGTGCCGGCGGGGGGTGTCGTGGTGTTCTCCGCGGCGATCGACGGGCTGGCGGCGATCAGCGTGGCGAGGATGGCATGTCGAAGGGGGTTCATAGGTGCCGGAAGAATACCGCGGGGCTTCATTGGCGCTGCAAAATACTTTGGTGGTGCGCTTTTTGTAGTTGATGCGCATCAAGGCGGAGAAGGTTTTCTGCGCATAAACTTTCCATTGTTTACATGAACTTACGGTTGATACGTGCTCAATTTCGGAGAATGCGTATGCGAAGCGAGACAACTTTGAAGGTCGCCGTGCTGGCGCTGCTGGCAGCGGGCGCCGCACACGGTGCCGACGCTCCGGCCAAGGCCGCCAATATCACGGAGGCGATCACGGGAGGTAAAGCCCAGGTTTCCTTCAGGATGCGCTACGAGGACGTTGATGATGACGCGCTGAATCAGGACGCCAATGCGCTGACATTGCGTTCCCGTCTGACCTGGACGAGTGCGCCCCTGAATGGCGTGAGCGCCATGCTCGAGGTCGACGACATCCGCTCCATCGTCGAAGACTATAACAGCACCTCCAACGGCAAGACGACCTACCCGATCGTCGGTGACCCCGAGGGCACCGAGGTGAACCAGGCGAACCTGAAGTGGCAGATCGGCAAGAACCAGCTGATCGGCGGGCGCCAGCGCGTCGTACTCGACAACCAGCGTTTCATCGGCAACGTGGGGTGGCGCCAGAACGAGCAGACCTACGACAGCGTGGCGTTCAAGAGCTCGGTGCTGCCGCGGACCGAGTTCACCTATGCCTGGATCTGGAACGTCAACCGGGTGTTCGGACCCAAGACCGGCGCGCAGCAGGCGAACTGGCACGGTGATACGCACGTCATCAACGCGAAGTTCAATGCCGGCAAGGCGGGCACGGTCAGCGCGTTCGCCTACCTGATGGACTTCGACAACGCGGCCGCGCAGTCGAACGCGACGTATGGCGTGCTGTGGACGGGCAGCCCTGAAATCGCGAAGGGCTGGAAGCTGCCGTTCGCGTTCTCGTATGCGACGCAGGACGACTACAAGAGCAACCCGGTCAACTACAGCGCCGACTACTGGCAGGCCGAGGCCGGCATTTCCTACGGCCCGCACACCATCAAGGTCGGCCGCGAGGTGCTCGAAGGTCACGCGACGCGGGCCGGTGCCGCGTTCAGGACCCCGCTCGCCACGCTGCACGCCTTCCAGGGCTGGGTGGACAAGTTCCTCACCACGCCGCCGCAGGGTGTGGAGGACACCTATGTCGGGTTCATGACGAAGGTCGGTCCGGCGAACTGCCAGGTCTTCTGGCACGACTATCAGGCCGAGGCGGTGAATCGTGACTACGGGACGGAGTGGAATGCCTCGGTCGGCTTCACCTTCGCCAAGCGTTACGAGTTGCTGTTCAAGGCCGGCAGGTACAACGCCGACGGCTTCGGGACGGACGCCACGAAGGTCTGGGTGATGGCCACGGCGACGTTCTGATGATGGTCCCGGCACCCGCGCCGCGGGTGGCGGGGCGGTACGCGGGCCAGGACCCTGTCCTGGCGCGGGCGTGAAATGCGCAGCGGGGCGATGACGCCCCGCTTTTTTTTTGGTTCTTCACCGATCTCCGGGGTAGATCGGCGGGGACATGGACCGGAACGGGGCGGGTACCCTGCCCGAGCAGGGCCGGACGCCGGCCGTCGCACGCGCACTCAACTTCCCGGCCTGCCGGTCGAGTTCCTGTAGGGTTGGCGGACGCGCTGTCGCCCGTTCCACGATGGCCGGTGACCGGAGAGTACCAGGATGTTCCCGTGGCTCAACCGTCTCGACGAGCACGTCCCCGTGCGTTACTCGGCCTGGCTGCTCTGCGCCGCCGGATCGGCGGCCGCCGCCGCGAGCTGGGTCGTGTTCCATCGCGGTGGATGGCTTGCGCTCGGCCTCGGGGCACTCACGGCGCTCGGTGTGCGCGACACCCGGCAGACACGGCGCGCGGTGCTGCGCAACTACCCGGTGATCGGCCACCTGAGGTTCCTGCTCGAATACATCCGCCCGGAGATGCGACAGTACTTCCTCGAGAGCGACACGGAGGCGACGCCGTTCTCGCGGCAGCAGCGATCGCTCGTGTACCAGCGCGCCAAGGGCGAACCGGACAAGCGGCCCTTCGGCACACAGAAGGACGTGACCGCGACGGGCTACGAGTGGATCAATCATTCCCTCGCACCGACGCGGCTCGCCACGCACGATTTCCGCATCGTGATCGGTGCGGGCCGCGCGCGTCCGTACAGCGCGAGCGTCTTCAACATCTCGGCGATGAGCTTCGGTGCGCTCAGCGCCAATGCGATCCTGGCGCTGAACACCGGCGCGCGACGTGGCAACTTCGCGCACGATACCGGTGAGGGCTCGATCAGCCGCCATCACCGCGAGCCGGGCGGCGATCTGATCTGGGAGATCGGCTCGGGCTACTTCGGCTGCCGCAATCCGGACGGTACGTTCAGTGAGGAGCGCTTCGTCGAGAACGCGCGCCTCGATCAGGTCAGGATGATCGAATTGAAACTGTCGCAGGGCGCCAAGCCCGGCCACGGCGGGGTACTGCCGGGCTCCAAGGTCACACGCGAGATCGCGGCTGCGCGTGGCGTGCAGCCCGGCTCCGACTGCGTTTCCCCGGCGAGTCACAGTGCATTCCGCACACCCGTCGAGCTGCTGCGCTTCATCGACCGTCTACGCGATCTGTCGGGCGGCAAGCCCACGGGCTTCAAGTTCTGCGTGGGTCATCCCTGGGAGTGGTTTGCCATCGCCAAGGCCATGGTCGAGACCGGCATCACGCCCGATTTCATCGTCGTCGACGGCGCGGAGGGTGGCACGGGAGCTGCGCCCCTGGAGTTCAGCGATCACGTCGGCGCACCACTGCAGGAAGGGCTCCTGCTCGTGCGCAACACGCTGGTCGGGCTCGGGCTGCGCGACCGTGTGCGCATCGGCTGCGCCGGCAAGGTGGTCAGCGCCTTCGATATCGCACGCATGATCGCGCTGGGCGCGGACTGGTGCAATTCCGCGCGCGGCTTCATGTTCGCGCTGGGCTGCATCCAGTCGCAGAGCTGCCACACGGACAAGTGTCCGACGGGCGTGGCCACGCAGGACCCGCTCCGGCAGGGTGCGCTCGTCGTCGCAGACAAGGCCGAGCGTGTCCGCAACTTTCACCAGCAGACACTGCATGCGCTCAAGGAACTCGTGCAGGCGGCGGGTCTGCGGCACCCCGGCGAGATCTCGGCGTCCCACATCGTGCATCGTCGTGCCGACCAGGAGACGATGTTGCTCGGCAACCTGCTGCCCTTCGTCGAGCCGGGCTGTCTGCTGCGCGGCGAACTGCCCCTGCCGGTGTTCCGGACCTACTGGCCGATGGCGCGGGCCGACAGCTTTGCTTCGGCCGGCGGCGACGAGGCTGCGGACCACGTGAGCCCGATGCGCCCGGGCACGGCGTCACAGCCGCGCGCCCTCCAGGGCTGAATCGCCGACGGCGCGGTGCGGTCAGGCCCGGGCGCGGACCCGGTACGCCATCACGTGCCGAACGCGCGTCGTACGAGAGGAAGCACCTCGCGTCCGATGCGCATCGAGTTCGTCTCCGCGGGATCGATTCCGACGGCGCGCGTGCCGATGTAGACGCGGTGGATCCCCGCGGCGACGACCGCGCCCAGGCGTTCGGCGCAGACCTCGGGCGGCCCCACGATGCCGAAGCGCTGCAGGAATTCGTCGTCGACCGTGTTCGCCGGATAGAAATTCACCTCGTTGGCGTGCTCGCCACGCGCCTCTGCGATGGTGCGGTGTCCGGTGCGCAGGGTCCGGTCCATGGCTTCGACGGCGCGGCTGATCCGGCCGTGATCGCCCGTGTCGACATCGGCGAGCGCCTTGCCCTGGAAGCCGGAGAAGCGCGAGTGGGTCAGCACGAGGCCACGGACGGCGTCCTGCGCCGAGGCATCGCCGGGCTGCGTGACCGCCATCTGCACGTAGGCACCGAACATCAGTGCATCGGGGTCGAGTCCCGCGGCGCGCCGCGCCTGACGCGCCGCGTCGATGCCGCGCTTCAGGCGCTCGACGTCGGCGCCCACGGCGAAACTCACGCCATCGGCGATCGCTGCCGCCGTCGCGATCATCCTGGGCCCGGTCGCCGCGACATCGATGCGTGGCCGCGGCACTTCATAGGAACTGTCGATGACCGGCATCCTCGCCATCGACACCGGGGAGCCGTCGACTTCGATTTCCTCGCCCTCGAGCAACCTGAGCAGATCGCCGAGGTAGCGGGCGTAGTCATCGACGTGCATGGGCTCGCGGCCCATGACCTTCATGGCGCCGTCGCCGCGTCCGACCGAGAACGCGGCCCTGCCGCCCGAGATGGCCTGGATGCTCTGCATGGCCGAGGCGGCGAGGAGCGGCGATCGCAGGGGTACTGCCACTGCGGTGCCGAGTTTCAGGCGCGTCGTGTGCGCCGCGGCGACGGCGAGCGCGGCATAGGGATCCGGGAGGATGGCGTGCGCCTCGCCCACGCAGAGACCGTCCCAGCCACTGGTCTCGAGTTCGCGCGCGATGCGGCCGATTTCGGCCACCGGGACCGGCGTGGCCCCCATTCTCCAGAATTCGGCCCGCATGCAATGCCTCCTCCCGCGCACGATGGGCAGGTTGCGGGCAATGATGCCATCGATCCGGCTCTGTGGGCGGTTGCCGGGAGCCTCCGTCAGGTCACGAGGCAGGCCATCTGCCCGCTGCCATAGCGCGGGATCGCGACCTGGAAGTCCTTGCGTGTTCCCGCCTTCGCCACTTCGGCCAGTTCGGGGGCGTCCTTCCTCGGGCAGATCCGGCCGAGGCGCAGATGCGGAGTGCTGTCGCTCATGAGAAAGCGGCTGCAGATGTTCATGATCTCCTGGTAGCTGCCGACCATGACCTCGGTGAAAGATCCCTTGGTCGCTGCTTCCTTCGCCGCGGCGGCCGGCAGCATCGTCAGACCGGCAGCGGACCAGGCAACGAACTCCTTGTTGCACACGCACGCGGCGACAGGCTTGTCGTCGTCACCCACGTAGATCGCAACCCAGTCCGTGGGCAGGTCCTTCATGGGTGCGGTGGATACCTTCGTGTCGTCGCCGAACAGGGCGCTCAGGATGCCGAGCACAGCCTTGTCGTTGGGAAGCAGAAAGCGCATGGGATTCTCGCTCCGGTGATCGCGGTTGCCGGCAGGTGCCGCCGGCGGCTACTGCAGGATCGGCGCCAGCGCCTGCTGGAACGCCTCGACGGTGAATGGCTTCGCCACCATGAACGAAGCGCCAGCCGCGGCGGCCTTCTGCCGCATCTCGCCGGTCGTCTCGGTGGTGATGAAGCCGAACTTGATCTTGATGCCTTCGCTCCGGAGCGTGGTCAGCAGCTCGATGCCGGTCATGTTGGGCATGTTCCAGTCGCAGAGAACGACATCCGGCGGCGCCTTGCGGATGGCCTCCAGGGCAGCTGCGCCGTCCGTCGCCTGGCTGAACTCGTGGCCATTGAGGCCCGCCTGCCGCAGCGTCTTGATGATCATCATGCGCATCGCGGCGCTGTCGTCCACGATCATTACGTTCATGCTCTCGATCCCCGTATCGCTCGGCCTCACTGCCGCTCTGCCGCTTATCGGTTGGCGACTTCCCTGACTTTAGGGCCGGCGGGCCGGGACGCCGCGCACCGCCGGATTTCTCCGGCAATCTTCGGCAGGGGCAGTACCGTTCCGGCGGCGCCGATCTCGACGGCGGACCCCGGCATCCCCCAGACCACGCTGGAATCCCGGTCCTGCGCGATCGTGGGAGCTCCGGCGTCGTACAACGCCTTGAGACCCTGGGCGCCGTCCCGGCCCATGCCGGTGAGGATGGCGGCGATGGCATTGGCGCCGGCGCAGGCGGCGACGGACTCGAACAGCACGTCCACCGAGGGCTTGTGCCTGTTGACCGGCGGTCCGTCGTCGATCCGGCAGCGATATCCTGCGCCGTCCTTCACGATCGTCAGGTGACGATCCCCCGGGGCCACGAAGGCGTGCCCGGGGAGCACGCGCTGGCCGTCACGCGCCTCGCACACGCGCAAGGCGCTGGTCTGGTCCAGGCGCTGGGCGAAGGAGTTGCTGAAGACGGGAGGGATGTGCTGGGCGATGACAATGCCCGGCGAATCGGGCTGCAGCGCCATCAGCACTTCCTTGATGGCTTCGGTGCCCCCGGTCGATGCACCGATGGCGATGATGCGTTCCTCGCCGATGACCCTGCCGTTGTGACGCGGCGGCGGCGGGGCCTTGGCGACGGTCGGGGGGGCTCCGCCCGGGGCGTCGGGTCGCAGGAGTGCATGAACCTTCGCCTTCGCGGCGATCTTGACCTTGGCGATGAGTTCGGCGGCGCACTGGTCCATGCCGTGCACGACGTCGACCTTCGGTTTGCTGACGAAGTCCACCGCACCGAGCTCCAGCGCCTCCAGTGTCACGTCGGCGCCGTGCTCGGTGAGCGTCGAGACCATGACCACCGGCATCGGCCGCAGACGCATCAGGTTCCGCAGGAACGTCAGGCCGTCCATGCGCGGCATCTCGACGTCGAGCGTCAGCACGTCGGGGTTCAGCTGCTTGATCTTCTCGCGTGCCACCAGCGGGTCGGGCGCGGAATCGACGACCTCGATCC